>PHDN01000006.1 GCA_002840975.1 Bacteroidetes bacterium HGW-Bacteroidetes-16 | reverse complement strand
GGGGGATTCGAACCCCCGGTACAGTTTCCCGTACGTCAGTTTAGCAAACTGGTGGTTTCAGCCACTCACCCACCCCTCCAATATTTTTCTTTCGTCGTCGATGTTACTCTGTGGTCAGTTTAGCATCCGCCTTAGGCGGATCAGCCACTTTCCCACGTTGCAAAAACAGGACTGCAAAAGTACTATTTTGTTTGACAACTCCAAATTAAATTTTCATTTAGTTCATGTTCATCCGGGATACACTTTTTCGCAATATTCCTTTAACCATCATGTAATCCACGAAAACGAAACATCTCGTTAATTATCTGATTCCAAGCCTAATGATCAAACAAAGCTAAAACTGTTTAGATTGGTTTCAATTTAGATCCTCACCCTCCATTAACAGTTGAACCTGATGATTAATCCTATATTTTTGTGACAAAAATTGTGACCAATTGTTGTTATCATAATTATCTGACCAAGAAACATTCAATGCCAAAGACCATGGAAAAAAGAACTTTTGCAGAAAAGATATTTGATGCGCCCAAAGGCAGCATTGTATTCGCACACCCCGACATCATCCTCACACACGACAATACCTCAAGTATATACAGCACCTTTAAACAAATGGGTGGTGAAAAAGTGAATGATCCTGATCAGTTGCTGATTGTCCTCGACCACAACGCGCCGCCAACTACTTCCAAACTGGCCAATCAATACGAAACCATCAGGGAGATTGTCCGGTCTCAGGGAATTACCAAATTTCATGATGCAGGAAAAGGCATTTGTCATCAGATTATGGCCGAATATGCCAAACCGGGGATGATTATCGTAGGCAGCGACAGCCATACCTGCACTGCCGGAGCATTCAACGCATTCGCGGCGGGCATCGACCGGACCGAATCTGCAGGCCTTTGGAAAGTGGGAGAAACCTGGTTCAGGGTGCCCGAATCCATTAAGATCAACTTAACCGGAAAACTCAACGATGGCGTTTATGCAAAGGACCTCTCACTGTGGATTATTGGCATGATCGGCTCCAGCGGAGCGGACTATATGTCCATTGAATACCATGGGGAAGGCGTAAAAACCCTGTCCATCGACCAACGCATGACCCTCGCCAACCTGGCCTCTGAGATGGGTGCTAAAAACGCGGTTTTCCCATATGATGAAGTGCTGAAAGCCTGGCTCGGAGAAAAAACAACAGGTGTTTGGGCTGACGAAGGAGCTCACTATCTGAAAGAAATCACCATTCACCTCAATGATATTTTCCCTGTGGTGGCGGCTCCTCATCACGTGGACAACGTAAAAGCCGTTTCGGAAGTGGCTGGAACCAAACTACACGAAGCACTGGTAGGCACTTGTACCAATGGCCGTTTTGAGGATTTAAAAATCGTGGCCGACATTGTAAAAGGCAAAAAAATCCCCATGGGATTCCAGTTTTTGGTGATCCCCGCCTCGCAGGAAATCTATATCAAAGCCATGAAGGAGGGCCTCATCGAAACCCTGCTCGAAGCCGGCGCCAATGTTTTGGCCTCTTCCTGCGGACCTTGTTTGGGAACAGGCCAGGGCATTCCTGCCGATGGATACCATGTGATATCCACGGCCAACCGAAACTTTAAAGGCCGCATGGGTAACAAAGAGTCCTTTGTTTACCTGGCATCACCCGCAACAGTTGCTTATTCTGCACTGGCAGGAGAAATTGTGGATCCCCGGGGCGTAAAATCCAACGATAAATTCCCCTACTCCATTGAACAAACCAATACCGTATCTATTGAAGACAACGACAACCGCCGGTTGGGCAATGTGTGGAATTATTCAGATGCCAACAACCTGAATACCGACCAGATGTTTGCAGGAAACCTCACCTACAGCGTATTAAGTTCTGAACCCGAAAAAATCATGGAACACCTCTTCGTTGGTTTCGATGTTAACTTCAACAAAAATGTACGGGCAGATGATATCATCGTGGCAGGTGATAATTTCGGTTGTGGAAGCTCGCGCGAACATCCCGCGGTAGGTTTGGCCCATGCCGGAGTAAAAGCCGTCATCTGCGGATCGGTCAACAGGATCTTTTACCGATCGGCAGTAAATCAGGGTTTACCAATCATTTTACTGCCTGAAGCGGTAAAAGCCTATCAGCCCGGAGATGAAATTAACATTAATTTTGAAAAAGGAGTAGTCACCGTTGGGAGGAAAAGCTTTACCTTTGCCGCACTTCCTGAAAAGCTGATGAATATTTTCAAAGCCAAAGGGTTAGTCAACTTTATAAAAGAAAACAGTATGCAATAAGGATCGTATTCTGCTGCTGTTCACTTAATTAAAATAATGCGGCAGACTTTTAAAAAACTACACCTCAGCTATTTTCTAATCCCTCTCCTTCTCGTTGCCGGGTATTTTGTCATGCATTTAACCATGCCCGTCTATTCGGGTCAGTATCTTTTTTTGGTGGTGCTCATCCTGGCCGACCTCTATTTGTGGAGCTCGGTGAAAAAACAAGTGTTTAATTACCGCAACTGGTTAAGGATTTGTATCATCTTTCTTTATTGGCTGCCACTTATCCTGTTGGCGGTTTTGCTTGTCGGGGCCACCCTGGTTCCATTGATCGACTGGAGCAATGGTTTCAGGACATATTTATTGGGCTTTATGCTCGTTTTTTATACAGCCAAAATCCTACCCATCCTGTTTCTTTTACTGGCTGACTTTGTCAGGATTATTGACAGGGTGTTCACCCTCTCAAAAAAAGAAAACCGGCAGGACATCAAGGACGACAATGCATCAGAAGGAATTACCAGAAGCCGGTTTTTGCAGTACATGGGATTTATATCGGGAGGTTTGTTGATGAGTACGATGTTCATTGGCATGTTTAAATGGGTATATCAATTCAGGGTTGTTCGCGAAATTATCAAACTGCCCAATCTTCCCGATCAGTTTCGCGGTTTTAAAGTCGTGCAAATCTCCGACATGCACCTGGGAAGCTGGTCATCTGAAAAACCCCTCGAAAATGCAGTGGAACTCATCAATAACCTCAATGCCGATCTGGTTGTTTTTACAGGTGATTTGGTGAATTTTGCCACCAAAGAAGCATTCGATTTTGGTGATACCCTGGCAAAAATAAAAGCAAAACATGGTGTTTACACCATCCTCGGAAACCACGATTATGGCAATTACGTGAGTTGGCCAACGGAAGAAGCCAAACAGGAAAACATGGATCAGTTGTTTGGGTTTTATCAAAAAATCGGCTGGAAATTACTGCTCAACGAACATGTGATCATTAACAAAGGAGATGATTCAATGGCACTGCTGGGTGTTGAAAACTGGGGGCATAACCCCCGTTTCCCACAATTGGGCGATATCGACAAGGCCATGGCCGGTGCTGAGAAGGCCGGATTTCGTGTTCTGTTAACCCACGACCCTTCCCATTGGGAAAAAATCGTGATTCCGGGAAATTATCCTGTGGATCTCTCTTTGTCAGGACATACTCATGGATTTCAATTTGGAATCGAGACCAAAGACATCAAGTGGAGTCCGGCACAATACATGTATAAATTTTGGGCCGGCCTTTATCAGGACAGTACCAATCCCCGTTACCTTTATGTAAACCGCGGATTGGGTTCCATCGGATATCCCGGACGGATTGGCATGTTGCCTGAGATTACGGTGATAGAGTTTGAGAAATCCTAACACATACAACCCTACTTCCCGAATTTTTCTGTAGCTTTGAAAAAAGGTTGAGCCATGAAAATTTTTAACATTGAACAAATCAGGGAAGCCGATCGCTATACCATAGAAAACGAACCCATCACGTCCATTCTCCTGATGGAAAGGGCCGCAGAGGAATTATATTTTTGGTGGGTAGCAAACAATCCTTATACCGATGCACCCGTCCACATTTTCTGCGGACTGGGAAACAATGGAGGCGACGGACTGGTTTTGTCCCGGTTGCTGTTGAAGGCAGGATATCCCGTTACCACATATATAATAAGGTATTCCGAACATAGCTCTTCCGATTTTAATACGAACCTGACAGCCCTAAAGGGATGTGCAAACAATAAAATTGTAGATCTAACGCCGGAGAGCGCACTTCCTGCCATTCAGGAAGAGGAACAGATTGTAGACGCCATTTTCGGATCAGGACTCTCGAAGCCCATCGAAGGATTTCCTGCCAGGGTAATTCATCACATCAATAGTCTAAAATCCATAAAAGTTGCTGTGGATATGCCTTCGGGACTGTATGCAGATCGGCATACCGATCCAAAAACAGCCATTATAAAAGCCGACTATACCCTGAGTTTTCAGTTTCCCAAACTGGCGTTCTTACTGCCTGAAAACGACCTATATACCGGACATTGGGAATTTCTGGACATAGGTCTTCATCATGACTACATCAATAAAACCAGCACCAGAAATTTTTTTATGACCAAAGCGGATGTAGCTCCTTCCCTGAAAAAACGACTGAGGTTTTCACATAAAGGTACTTATGGTCATGCGTTGCTTATTGCAGGAGGGTTTGGCAAAATGGGTGCTGCCATCCTCGCCACAAAGGCCGCCATGAAATCGGGAGTCGGGCTTGTTCATACCCATGTTCCCCGATGGGGAGCTCCCATCATACAGACAGCCTGCCCGGAGGCTATGCTGAGTATCGACAGGTATGAATACTATTTATCAGAAATGCCCAAAATAGACGCCTATACCGCTGTGGGTGTTGGCCCGGGACTCGGCACCGAGGAACAATCTCAAAAAGCAATTAAGTTGCTTATTCAACAAGCTCAGGTTCCATTGCTGTTGGATGCAGATGCACTCAACATCCTGGCCATGAACAAAACCTGGATCCCGTTTTTGCCTAAAAACACTATCCTCACTCCACATCCCAAAGAATTTGAACGGCTGTTCGGAACCTGGAAGGATGATTTCGACCGCCTTGAAAAACAACGTGAACTTTCGATGAAATATGGTTTATACATCGTTTTGAAAGGAGCCAATACCAGCATTGCTTTTCCGGATGGCCACATTTATTTCAACTCAACCGGAAATCCGGGAATGGCTACCGGTGGTAGCGGAGATGTGCTTACAGGCTTGATTACCGGTTTACTTGCGCAAGGATATACACCGGGAATTGCCTGTGTTCTGGGTGTTTATATCCACGGACTTGCCGGCGACCTGGCTGCTAAAAAAACGTCTATGGAAGCCCTCACAGCCACGGGCATCATTGATAAAATAGGTAAAGCCTTCAAAAAGCTCCAAAAATAAAACGGGCCATACATGGTTCATGTACAGCCCGTCCAGGTATTTTCGACAGGATTAAATAGCCTCGGTTTCAACTATTTTTGCCAACAAATCGGCGTAAGGAATCATCAGGTATTTTTTACCTTCAAAATCAAACTCGGTTCCTGCATATTTTTTATAAAAAACGATGTCGCCAACAACAATCGCTGCATTTTCGATGGTTCCAAGGGCTACCACGGGTGCATACTGTGGCTTTTCTTTGGCGGAATCAGGAATAATAATGCCGGAAGCAGTTTTTTGTTCGGCTTTGCTGTCGCTGATATCCAGCAACACATTTTCATTTAAAGGCTGAAGTTCTTTCATCTTTTTTATTGTTTTATGATTGATTCTTAATTATTGAATTCCAAGTAAGGTATTGATGCGGGTTTTGTCGAAACCAATGATCATTTCACCATTGATATCAGTTTGAGGCACACCCTGCTGACCACTCCGTTTCACCATGGCCTCGGCAGCCTTTTCATCACGCGATACGTCCACGTCGGTGAACCGGACGCCATTCTTTTTCAGATGGGTTTTTAGTGTGTTGCACCAGGAACAACTGGGTGTTGAATAAACGGTCACCCTTTTTTGTGGAGTTCCGCTTTCGGCCGCTTTCGCTGAAAACAGGGCACTCTCGAACAACGATTTGTAAAAACCATCATCATTGCATCCTTTAATCACATTGGCAAACTGCTGACCTTCGAACACAAGCAAGGAGGGAACAGACGTCACCGGGTAATGCTCGTGAATGTCCCTAACGGTCGTCACATCGGCAGCCACCAGGTGAATATTTTTGATTTGATCGAGTGCCTTTTCAATGTTGTGGTAACTGCAATCACTGGCTTCTGAGCCTTTGCGGAATAGTAGCACGTAGGTTCTTTGGCCTTCTTTTAAAAAAGTCAGCATTTCGTTGTGTGATGCGATGTAGGGTAAGCTCATTGTTAATTTTGATTTGGCTTCACTTTATCAAATAATATGCCAATGGCCGGAAAGCAATTTTTACGTGTCAGATTATGCCGAACTGACAAAATTACATGGCATTTCATAACAATACGTATCGATTACTGATGACATGAACACAACTTTAATTATCTGTAAAAGTGGTTCAACTCATGTGAGTACGCTTATTCATATAATCCCGTCCAAATATTAATCCAGCCTTGTCTGAACAGGATATCAAAAACAAAGACGGCTATCAATGACACAACCAGCATCCACCTCCATTTTTTGAAATAGAGAATAAAATAAAACAGCACGGCCATCGAAAGCATTAGCATGACGATCGCGAAGGTGGTTTGACCGATGTCCGACCAGTCACGAACCCAACAAACATGGGGATGAGTCCAATACAAGAAGAAGTTGATAATAAGTTGAATGGGTAAAACGGAAGCAACAAAGGCAAGCAGATTTTCGATCCATTGTTTCGCTCTAAGTCTGGTTTGATAAATAAAAATCGAGTAAGGGAATAGGGTCAGCAACAGAAACTCCAACCCAATAATCAAACTTCGATTGTGTATACCAACCAGGTTAGCCAGCCATTGTTGTTTCAAATAAGGAAGTAACAATGCTCCTGTAAGATAAATGGCTCCTACAACAACAGTTACGCGTATAAAAGACTGGAATTTCTTCAAAATACCATCATGTTAATACAGAAACGGAATCAGTTTCCACGAATTCTTCCTGTACTCATCATAACCCGTAAAATGGCTTTCAAGGCGCTTTTCTTCATATTGAATCTTAACCAACAGGTTCACAATCAATATCAACACAACAGCCAACCGTACCCAGGAAAAATAGTCAACCACCAATGGCGCAACTACAACAACCTGAGCAAGGTACATGGGATGCCGGATGTATTTGTAAGGCCCGGAAGTCACGAGAACAGCACCAACTTTTATAAGTGGTGCAATGCGGAAATTGCCTATTTTCATAACAAAAATGGCACGAAGCCCAAAGAAAACCCCTGCGGACTCAACCAACAGCCCCGGACCACTGATGGCAAGCATGGGAGCGCTGACAAAAAGAAAGAGCAGACTGCTTAGCTGAACGAATACCAACAGATATGGCGTTAGTTTTTTCATAGAAAAAAACGGCCCCGGAAACTATCAAGTTGCAAGTAGTGAGAAAGTTTTTTTGTCCGGAGCCAAGAGCAAAGATAACAAAAACAATACTAACTTTGCTGGCATATTTTAACCATCAATCTATGAATAATTACGGTTTTGCAGGCAACAACGATCCGGGAAGCAAGTCGGATTGTTATGTTTCAGTTGAGTTACGCGACTCCGGAGGTAAAATCATTGATATTAAGAGTAAAGTATTGGCACTTTACGGAAAGTCCATCAGAAAATTGGCTGAAGATATACTCGATTTTTTTCAAATCGAACATGCACACCTGGACATATCAGACACAGGTGCGCTTGACTTTGTAATGGCTGCACGAATTGAAGCTGCCATCAGGTCGAAAGTGGACTCCGACAAGGAATACCTGCTTCCAAAAAAAAGAGACAACAACCGCCCCAGTTTGAAAGAACAATTCAGGTTTTCGCGACTGTATCTTCCCGGAAACAGCCCAAATCTCATGATCAATGCAGGCATTCACCATCCAAACGGGCTGATTCTTGATCTGGAAGATGCTGTAGCACCATTAAAAAAAGTTGAAGCCAGGTTTTTGGTTAGAAATGCTTTGCGTAACCTGAATTTTTATGGAGCAGAACGCATGGTCCGTATCAACCAACTCCCGAAAGGATTGGACGATTTAAAGGCAATTGTTCCTCAATACCCTAATCTAATTTTATTGCCCAAATGTGAGAGCCCCGACGATCTGATCCTTGTAAACGAAACGATCGATCAGATCAAAAAAAAGCACGATATGGGGGATTTTCCCATCTGGCTGATGCCCATCATCGAAAGTGCCAAAGGCGTTATGAAAGCCTACGATATTGCTACCTCGGCAAGCAACGTGGCAGCCATGGCCATTGGACTTGAAGATTACTCTGCCGACCTGGGCACACAACGCACACGGGAAGGCAAGGAATCGTTTTTTGCCCGCAGCATGGTAGTCAATGCAGCGCGTGCGGCAGGCATACAGCCCATCGACTCTGTTTTTTCGGATGTTTCGGATATGGAGGCTTTGGCCGAAAATGTAAAAACCAGCAAAGGGCTGGGATTTGATGGCATGGGTTGTATTCACCCAAGACAGATTCAGGTAATACACGATAACTTTGCCCCTGAACCACTCGAAATTGATAAAGCAAAAAAAATCGTATTGGCATTCAAAGAAGCAGAAAGACGTGGTTTAGGAGTGGTTTCATTGGGAACAAAAATGATTGATGCCCCGGTGGTGAAGCGTGCTCAACGCACCATTCAACTGGCCACTGAAACCGGTAAGTTGGCAAAAGATTGGGAACAACAATCTTAACCAATTTACAACCTGCTTTTGTAAAACAGCCAAAACATGACCCTGAACAAAAAGAGTATTTAAAAACTGAACCAATGAAAAAATACGATCATGTTGTAATGAATGCCGTGGGAAGGATGGTTCCGACAATCATTAACGGAGAAGAACATATCCCTTTTCAGGGAGTAGGAAAATACCGGCCCACAGGTAGAAAGTACGGACCTAAAATAGCCAGTTGCATGGATTATCCGGAAGATGGCAATAAAGTAGTGGCCACACTAAAAGATGCGCTGATCGATGCCGGGTTAAAAGATGGGATGACCATATCCACCCACCATCATTTTAGAAATGGCGACCTGATCTCCAATCAAATTTTTGACATTGCAAATGAGCTGGGAATAAAGAACCTGCGTTGGTTCCCATCTGCCTCCTTCCCTTGTCAGGAAAGGCTTATAAAATATATGGAAGATGGCACCATCAACCGGATTGAAGGCAGCATGAACGGGCCTTTGGGGAAATTTGTTTCAGAAGGTAAGATGGCCGGACTGGGTGTCCTGCGTTCGCATGGCGGACGCTACCAGGCCATCCAGGATGGTGAGGTAAAAATCGACATAGCAGTCATCGCGGCACCCACGGCTGATGCCTTTGGAAATGCAAATGGCGTGAATGGCGATGCAGCCTGCGGCTTACTCGGCTTTGCCTTAGGCGACTCGCAATATGCCGAAAAAGTAATCGTGGTAACCGATAACCTGATACCATTTCCTTGTATCCCCTGGCAAATCCATGGCAACTATGTTGATTATGTGGTAAAAGTAGACCAGGTGGGCATTTCAGAAAAAATTGTTTCCGGAACCACCATGATCACCAAAAGCCCCGATCGACTGTTAATAGCGGAGATCACTGCCAAATTTTGTGAAGCAGCCGGGCTTATTCATGATGGCTTTTCGTACCAGGCAGGAGCCGGTGGAACCGCTTTATCCATTGGAAATTATTTTGGTGACATCCTCAGAAAAAACAACTGGAAAGCCCGATTCATCAGGGCCGGAAGCAATAAATATGCTGTCGAAATGCTGGAAGAAGGGCTGGTAGATTATATCCTCGATGGGCAAACCTTTGACCTGGATGGTGTTCGCAGCATGCGCGAAAACGTCAATCATGTAGCCACCTCTCCTTTCACCAGTTATAATTACCACGGCAAAGGTAACTTTGCTTCCCTGCTGGACGTGGTCATTTTGGGTGCTACTGAAGTAGATGTGCACTACAATGCCAACGTGGTTACCCACAGCGATGGCTATTTGTTGCATGGCATTGGCGGCTGGCAAAACACGCTTTTCGCCAAAACCACCATTTTGCCCATCCCCTTGTTCCGCGACCGGATTCCCATTATCCGTGATGAGGTAACAACGATCTGCGCCCCCGGTGAAATGATAGATGTAATTGTTACAGAGCGTGGAATAGCCATCAATCCGTTAAGACAAGATTTAATCGACAAGGTGAAAGACAGCGGATTGCCGCTGAAAACAATTGAGGAACTTAAAGCTGAGGCGGAAGCCATTTGCGGAGTACCGGAGAAACTAGTGCTTGGCGATGAAATCGTTGCCGTTATCAAATGGGTAGATGGAACGATCATCGACTCGGTTAGAAAGGTAATCACTTAGCATTCAAATTGTTTCAAAATTTGGTAGATGATCTTTGTTTTGGTTTTTAGTAGCTTTTCCGATTTGGCCTCAGCCAGAAATCGCAAATAAGGCTCTGTATTCGAGGGCCTGATATTAAACCACCAATCAGGAAAATCGAGCCGGTAACCATCAAAATCGAGCAACCTCAGCGGGGACTCAGAATTTTTAAAATAACTCACCACCGCTTCCATGGCTTTCTCTTTTTCTTCGATCTTAAAATTCACTTCGCCTGTATTGGCATAAACCGAGATTTCGTCTATCATTTGTGAAAAAGACTGTCCGTTCATTTTCGCCTCCCGCACAATATTCAATACCAAAAGAGCCGCCAGCAAACCGCTGTCGGAATAATAGAAGTCTCTGAAATAATAATGACCGGCCAGCTCTCCTCCATAGATACCGTCCACTTCTTTAAGTTTGGTGGCACCAAAAGCCCTGCCCACACGCCAAATATCTACTTCAACCCCATAGCGGTTGAGGTACTCAGCCACCGCTTTTGAAGTGCGGATGTCCTGAACCACCCGTCCTGTTTCCTTTTGTTGTCCAAAAAAATATTTTCCCAACAAAGCGATGATCAGGTCAGGGGATACAAACCGGGCTTTTTCATCAATGAACATCACCCTGTCGGCATCGCCGTCGAAAATGACACCGATATCACAACCCAGCTCTACCACGGCCTTTACTATTTCATCACGGTTTTCTGCTTCCAGCGGATTTGGCTGGTGCGAAGGAAAATTTCCATCGGGTTGCAGGTTAAGGTACGTGGCTTCATATCCAAATAGCTGTTGCGCAAACAATCCGGCCATGCCATTCGAGCAGTCGACAACCATATTGATCATGTTGTAGGGTTGAACAAAGTGCTCCAGAAATTGAAGGTAAGCGGCCGTGTAATTTTTTTGATACAGGTGCCCCTGCAAACGGATGATCACAGGTTCTAAGCCTGCAACCAAAGCCTCCAAACGATCGAGCCCATCGGCATAACCTATCGGACGGACATTGGGGCCTGAGAATTTCAAACCATTATATTCACGTGAGTTGTGCGAGGCGGTGATCATGATTGATCCGTCAAATCCATACTTTCCATTGCCCCAATAATTCATGGGAGTAGTGGTTAATCCTCCATCAAACACATCCACACCTGCACCACGCAAGCCGTCGCAAAGCGATTGAAACATGTCGTCGGATGACAAGCGCATGTCGCGGCTCACCAGAACCGATTTCACCGGGAAAACCTGATTGTAAAAATATCCGATCCTGAAAACCATTTCCGGTGTCAGGTCGGTTCCCCAAATTCCACGTATATCATAAGCTTTAAAGGCGTTCATATTTTTCAAATTGATTTATAAAATAATAACTTATCTGTCTTTCATGTCCTATCAAACCGACTGTATTTCACCATTTAAAATGACCGTTTCTACTTTGTTCGATCCAAAAGCATAGGGCATAAATTCGTAGGATGGAATATAGGTGGTAATATATACATTGGCTTTTTTCCCAATGGCGATGCTTCCTAGCTCGCTACTCAGACCCATTGCATAAGCCGAATTAATGGTGGTGGCGTTGATGGCTTCCTCCGGAAGCATTTTATATAATATACTCGCCATGGACAATATCAACTGCATGTTGCCCGAAGGTGCCGATCCCGGATTGAAGTCGCTGGCCAGGGCTACAGGAAGACCGGCATCAATCATCTTCCTGACCGGTGCATAGACCATTCCAAGAAAAAAAGCGGCACCGGGCAGAACGGTAGGCATGGTTTCTGAATGAAGCAGGGCTTCAATTTCCTTTTGTCCGGTGTATTCCAGGTGATCGACCGAAAGCGCACCATATTTTACTCCAGCCTGTATGCCACCACTGTAATCCAGCTCGTTGGCATGAATTTTCCCTTGTAAACCATACTTTAGACCGGCTTCCAGGATACGTTCGGTATCCCTCACCGTAAAAAAACCGGTGTCGCAAAAAACATCCACATAATCAGCCAGTTGTTCCTCAGCCACCTGTGGAAGCATTTCGTTAATCACCAGGTCAACATAGTAATCCTGTTTACCACGGTATTCTAATGGGATGGAATGTGCACCCAGAAAGGTGGCTTTAATAGTTAACGGCGAAATTTCCTTCAGCTTCCTGATGACGCGTAACATCTTCAATTCCCCTTCCAGGTCAAGACCATAACCACTTTTTATTTCCACCGCACCCGTCCCATATCGGGTAATTTCTTTCAGCCTCGCTAAAGAAGACTCAAGCAGGGCTTCTTCGCTTATATCTTTCAATCGCCTGGCGGTATTAAGAATGCCACCGCCCCGAGCGGCAATTTCCTCGTAGGAAAGTCCTTTTATTTTGTCAATGTATTCTATTTCGCGTGAAGCCGGATAGACCAGGTGGGTGTGTGAATCAACAAAGGAAGGAAAAACCATTTTCCCGGAAGCATCTATTTCGAGCAAATCAGATGTTTGCTCAACCAACAAATTCCGGTCGAACGACGACATGGATCCAAATCCGGCAATAATCCCTGCATCGATAAATAACCAGGCATCCCTGATGGTTGGCAATTCAGCCATCTGTTTGCCAACTACCTTTAATTTAGGCGTTTCTTCAGTTTGAATGAGTTCTTTAATATTTGTAATAAGGATTGATGACATCTACTTTATTTCTTTAGAAACACCTTACATTTTCCGACTTCTTTATTGCCATAGATTCTCTTTCGGGGTCAAAATGGTAACCGGCTATTTTGTTATCAGGTTATTTTAGCATTCACCCCGAAACGATCATTGCAAAAATACTAAAACCCTTTATACAATATGGCTCAGTTCATGGATAAAGCTGCGCAAACATCTGACGGCCATACAACCTTTTACGCTTTTTTTTGTCATTCCAGTAGATTTGTACTTACACTTAATTTTAAAAAGGGTATATTTGCCCGGGATATTTATAATCAAATAATCAGATCACTATGAAATCAAAAATTTTACTTGGTATTTTTGTGCTTGTTGCTTTTACTGCAAGTCTATTTGCCAAAAACATTTCCATGTCGACCGCCGAGCAGGTCGCTGTAAATTTCTTTTTTGAAAAATCGAACCAATATGGTGAGGCCATAAACTATCATGACCTGAGTATCAAAGAATCTTTTTTAATTGATCAGGCATATTATGTCATCAATTTTGAAGATGGATGGGTGGTAGTTGCAGCGGATGATGTCATGGTTCCTGTTTTGGGATACAACTATACAGGATCATTCCCCTCGAAAGAATTACAGGAAGAAAATTTCAGAAGTTACATGCAAAATTATGCCGATCAGGTTAAATTCGTTCAGGAATACGACCTGGAAGCCAATAGTGAAACAACTGCTTCATGGCAGCGTTTGATGACCAATGAGCCATCCGGTTTAAATCTCCGCGGCGACCGTGCTGTTGAACCATTGCTTACCTCGACCTGGAATCAGGACAACCCGTACAATATGATGTGCCCTGTAGACGCTGCAGGTCCGGGTGGTCATGTTTATGTGGGATGTGTTGCCACTGCCATGTCGATGATCATGCACTACTGGAGATACCCGCTACAGGGAAGTGGGCAACATAGTTACTACATTTATCCTTATGGTACTCAATCAGTAAACTACGGTGCTTCTACCTATGAATGGGACGGGATGCAAAACAACATCAACCAGAAATTTATTTGGGAGATTGCCGAAATTAGTTACCATGCTGCCGTTAGCGTTGACATGGGTTTCGCAGCCGATGGTTCAGGAGCCTATAGCCAGGATGTTCCTTACGCTTTATCCACCTATTTTGGGTACAGCCCATCGGTTCAATACATCCAAAAATCAAGTTATACATCCGCGGCATGGACTAATAACGTAAAAGGCGAAATTGATGCAGGCCGCCCGATTTACTATTCAGGACGATCGAGTGAAGGCGGACATGCTTTTGGATGCGATGGATATCAGGATGATGATTATTTCCATTTCAACTTTGGCTGGAGTGGTTCCGGGAACGGATATTACACACTGACTGATGTAAATGGTTACAATCAACAACAAGGGATGATCCGTAACTTTTTTCCGGCCGATGCCAACTATCCCTATATTGCCAATGGATTGACCGAGCTGGGGTTTATTGCCGGCTCATTTACCGATGGAAGCGGGCCGATTGAAGATTATACTTCCGGAATGAACGCTCAATGGCTCATCTCTCCTCAAACAGAACAAGATTCTGTTACAAAAATCAATTTTCATTTTGTTCAGTTTAGCACTGCAGCAAGTGATGTAGTAAGAATTTATGATGGAAACAGCACCAGTGCTCCATTATTGGGTGAGTATTCGGGTGATGATCCAAGTCTTGAAGATTTTTCTTCCACCGGAAATGAAGTATTGGTAACCTTTACCACTACAGGAACCGGTGAAGGCTTTAATATTGAATACACCAGTGTATTGCCAACTTATTGCACAGGCACACAAGTTTTTGCAGATGCAACCGGCACCATTACCGACGGAAGTGGAAGTTTTTATTATAACGACCTGGCCACTTGTATTTATATGATCCAACACCCTGAAGGTGTTCAATATCGTCTGGATTTCACCGAGTTCAATACTGAAGCTGTTACAGATAAACTAACCATTTATAATGGTAACAGCCAAATTATTGGTGAGTTTTCAGGTAATATTCTTCCCGATCCTATCGAAGTGGAAACCGACCTCATTTTTATGACTTGGGGAACAAACGCGTACGTCAACAATCCGGGTTGGTCGATTACCTACACCATCGATGGTGTTGGAATAGATGAGCCAATTGTTTACGAAAATCTGTCAATTTATCCAAATCCAACCACCGGTCAGCTTAAACTTAGCTTCGATGCTGAAAAAGCAGATAAACTGCAAATCAGGTTGACCAACATCAACGGACAGGTAATATTCGATGAACAACCGGGTTCATTCAGCGGGAACTATTCAAACACTTTTGACTTGGGCGATCAGGCAAAAGGAGTTTATTTGCTGAGCATCATCAGCCAAAAAGGTACCACGGTCAAAAAAATTGTGTTGCAATAGTCAATACCAAAATTAATAAAGAGCGGGTTTATTTTAAATCCGCTCTTTTTTTTTGTTGACCGGGAAATATCCTGTAGGAAAAAGTCATAGAAAACAGATTCAATTAGGATGGTCGTTTTTACTCTTATCGAGGTTTTAATAAAATCCCACCTGTTCCTGGTTGTGTATATCCTAGTGAGGAAGAAATCAATATCAACCGCAGACTAAAACCGGGCCATCCTGTTCATCAGGAAATGATCGGCTATCACCAACGCAGCCATGGCTTCAACGATGGGAACAGCCCTTGGCACGACGGTTACATCATGTCGGCCTTTGCCCTGGACAACCACCTGGTTTCCTTCTTTGTCAATGGATAGCTGCGGTTTCATCAATGTGGACACGGGCTTAAATGCCACCCGAAAATAGATATCCTCTCCGTTGGAAATACCGCCCTGTATACCTCCCGAAAAGTTGGTAAGGGTATGCACTTTTTCGTTTTCCTCGACAAACAGGTCATTGTGCTCCGAGCCAGTCATAGAGGCAGCCTTGAAACCAGATCCAATTTCGAAACCCTTTACCGCGTTGATGCCCATGATGGCCCTGGCCAGATCGGCATGCAGCTTATTAAACACAGGTTCACCTAAACCAACGGGAACCTGATGGATGATACAAATGATCTCTCCTCCTAAAGTGTCACCTGTTTTGGCAGCAATGGAAATAGCCTCTTCCATGGCAGATGAAATTTCAGGATCAGGGCAGCGCAATGGTGACTTTTCTGTTTGGCTTAAATCAAGATCATAATAAGGTTGATCAATGGCCACAGCTCCAATCCGATTCACGTATGCCTGTAAGGTAATGCCTGCTTTTGCCAACATCTGTTTCGCCAGTGCCCCGGCTACTACCCTGGCACTGGTTTCGCGTGCCGAAGCACGGCCGCCGCCCCGATGATCGCGAACCCCATATTTTGTCTGGTAAGTAAAGTCGGCATGTGATGGTCGAAAAACATCTTCCAGATGTTCGTAGTCGTCGGGCTGTTGGTTTGTATTCTTAATGATAAACGCGATGGGTGTCCCCAAAGATACACCCTTATAAATACCCGACAAAAACTCCACCGCATCAGGTTCATTGCGGCTGCTCACCCATTGCGATTGGCCCGGTCGTCTGCGATTTAGTTCAAAAGTAATTTGTTCAAGATCAATTGTTATTCCCGAAGGAAAACCATCAAGTACCCCTCCAATGGCCACACCATGCGACTCACCAAAAGAGGCCAGTTGTAGAAAATTTCCAAAAATATTTCCTGCCACTTTAGTTAAGCAATCTTAATTGTTCCTTCATCAAGGCGAGTTCCTGCTTCGCTCTTTCTATTTTATTTTCAAACTCCATTTTTAGTTTATTGGCCTGTTTAGAATTAGAAAAGAACCCAATGTTATTTTCCCACAACATCACATCGTCCTGGATTCGTTTCATTTTGATGGCCAGCGCATTGCGTTCCTGATAAAGTTTACGGTCGGCCTCAGGGCCTGTTTTAAGCGACTCCACCCTGGTTTTAAAATCCGTGACAATTGCTTCTGATTTACTCAAATGCATTTTGTTCATAAGGTTGTCGATGGCCTCACGGTATTCGCGTTGAATTTTATCTTTCATCTGAAATGGCACATGACCAATTTCGACCCATTCTCTTTGAAAACCATTCAAGGCTTCCATATCGGCCGATTTTTGGTTTTGCATTTCGAAGCCCACGATTTTAGCAACCAGTTCCTGCTTTTTCTTCAGGTTTTCTTCTTCAAAACCATGTTGATTTTTAAAATGCGATGATTTTCTTTCAAAAAACTGATCACAGGCTGACCTAAACCTTTTCCAGATTTTGTCGGAATGTTTTCTTGGTACAGGTCCAATTTTCTTCCACTCTTTCTGCAAGTTGATGAGTTCGCGGGTTATCTCTTTCCAATCTTCACTTTCAGCAAAAGATTCGGCGCGTACACACAGATCAAGTTTTAGGTTGTAGTTGTTTATTTGTTGATCTTTAAGTTCGTTCAGATAATTACGACGGGCGGTAAAAAATCCATCCAGTTTTTCCCTGAATTGCTGCCACACCTCATCGTTATGTTCATTGGGAGCCCTCCCGATGGACTTCCACATCCTGACCAGTTCATTTACCTGATCTGTTTTGCTCTGCCAATCTTTTAACGATTCGGGTGTGATTGATAATATTTCCTCTGCTTTTTCAACCAAAGCCCTTTTTGCATTGAAATTCGACTGTTGCTGTCCCTGTAATTCTTTATAATGATCTTTTCTGCGCTGATTGATCTTATCTGAAGCCCCTTTAAACCGTTCCCAAATATCTTCTTTCACGTCGGAAGGCACAGGACCCACTTCGCGCCATTTTTCATGGTAATGTTGAAGTAACTTAAAAGACTTTATAATGGATTTTTCCATCAAAAGTTCTTCGGCTTTTTCGCAAAGTTCAATTTTCTGTTCCATATTCTTTTTCATGTCCAGATCACGTAATTCTTTGTTTATCCGAACTTTATCGAAGAACTTCTCCACCAAAAAATGATAATTCTGCCACAAATTGCGTAATTCGGCAGCAGGCACCATGCCAATTTCTTTCCAGGTATCCTGAAGATTTTTAAACTCGTCATACGTCTTCTTCAGTGTTTCTTCAGAGTTAATCAGCGCTTTTAACTCTTCCAGCAAATCGAGCTTACGTTGTAGATTAAGAACTTTTACTTTTTCAGCTTCCTCTGAATGACGGGCCTTGTTTTGCTTATATTGATTAAATGCTTCACGAAAACGGATATCCAATGAATCTTCAACAGGAACAAACTCTTCTTCTTTACCTCCATTTGTAACAAATTCATGCCGTTCCTTATCGTGTTCCTCTTTAACAATTTTGCGCAAAGCGGCATTAATTTTTGTAACCTGAGACTTCACTACTTCAAAATCACCCTCCTGTACCGCATCTTCAAGCAAATCAACAAGTTCCTGTTTATTTAGGTCGTTATAATTGATTTCTTCGCTGGTATAATCCAGATATTCATCTACAGTAGCGGAGTTGCCCCGGAGTAATCTTACAATAGTCCTCCGTTCGGAGCCATTTATTTGTGGCCCTTGATGTTGAACTTCCTTTGGTTTTGGTGGTGTAACCTTCTCAACCGGAGAAGTTGATATAGGGGAAGGATGATCAATAGTAAGAGCTTCCGAAATCCATTGTTTTTCTTCGGATGAGATTTGTGAATTTTTAGTGTCGTCGACTACCACAGGTGTCGAAATAGACATATCCTCTTGTAACTCTGTCGTTTGGAGTCCCTCGGGATTTTGATCAGGTTGAATCTTGGTTTCCATTTAATATCAATTGTTTGAGTCCGATGGGCTAATTAGCTTACGGTACATAGTTTTCAGTTCAGGTAACTTTATATCGTTTTATAAAGTGACAAAAATAGCAAATAAAACATACGACCTTAAAGGTTTAACCTATAATTCGTTTGTTTAAACCGATTCTAATAACCGGCCTGCTCTACAGGTGTCAGGATGCAAAAACAGGGCTTCGTTCAGGGGTATCCGAGCCTGTTTTCAACGATAAAATCTGGATTTATTAAACAGCAAATATCCCAAATTGAGTAAAAATCCAAACTTCTGTCCCTGCTGATCAAGATAATTAACGCTGGCACTAATAACCCCGATCGGGGGATGATAAACGAGCTGGGTTGATGCCGCCACATAATGATGAGAAAAGGGTTCGCTCAACAGGGGAGTTCTTCCATTATCGGCCAATAAAATCTTTTGGTATGGGACATAAAGATATCCATTTATCCTCAATTCAAATTGCCGGTTGAGCTCAAAAATAGTGATTAGTCCAAACCCTCCCGAGGAAGGTGCCCTGTAGCTCTCCAAAAACTTTGTTTTCATTATTTCCAGTGGTTCAAAGGGCGATGAGAGAAGCAAACTGGAAACATAATTCGACAGGACGGGCTTGTTAGAAACATCCAAATCAAAGGAAATTCCCATATTTACGAGGGAAGCTATCTTCCAATATTGTTGATACCGAACAACCAGACTGTAAAAATTCAAATCACGTTTTATCTCCATTGAGCCTTCACTCTTACTACCAGGAATGGTATGTTCAGTGCCAAAATAGGTATTTAATCCCATCAGCAGGTACCTGCCCCTTGAGGCGAACTGCTTTCTGTTCAGGGTTTCAAATTCATATTCAATAAAAGGAGTGGCAAAATAAAAGTTGGAGACGTCCGAGGTATCGTTACGCGAAAAATAGTTGTCCTGATAATACCTGAAATTCAAATTCAGGTTACTGAAACCCAGGGTAAATAATCCATTCTGCTTTGCCGGGACGATCCCTGCCAATTCAAAATAATTTTCGTCAAGGAGGATGTATGCCGGAAACTGGTCTTCAAAAAAATAGCGTGCATTACTAAAATAATTTTTTCTGGAGGTTGAAAAATGAGCCTGTATAATAAGTGGAACTTTGGCAGGAAACTCAATTCGGGCCGATCCCGCAACGCTGTTATAAAAAGTTCCAAAGTTGGCACTCGTTGAAAAGTGTTTGGCTGTTTTTCCCAATCGCATATAATCCAGCCCAACATAGCCTTCATTTACGCCAGACGAAGAAATATAACCCCCTATATCGACTGCCAATGGATCGGCCATGTTGATCTCCAACTCCAACTCATTTCCCTTGCTATGAGGATAATAGATTAGAGAAGGATAAACACTTTTTACATTTTCATTCCGATGTAGCTTCACAAATAAATAATCAATGGTTTCGAGATTAAAGCCCGGCTGTTTTTTCAATCCTAAAATCTGTTGAAAATAGTGTTGTTGGGCATCATTTACACCTAAAAATTTCACTTTATTCACATAGGGGTTTGGCTTTTTGGCGGTAAATTTCTGACGAAGTTCAGTTTTTGACGCTTTTGAATGTGAATGAGGCAGCCTTTTCTTTAATTCCGGCATCATGCGAGTGGCAGCCACATAACCACTATCAATGTATTCCTGGATACGTGAAAAATGAAAAATACCTTCGTTTCCGCAGGTGGTTTCAATCAGAAACCCGACAGCTGAATCGATTGTATAATTGGCCTTTTGCATGAGCATATTCTGGAGCAGTGACACCAGATCGTCGGGATTTGCTTTTGAAAAATTTCTGACCGCTTTGCTTCCGATAATAAAATCGGGATTAAACTCTTCAAAGGCAACATCTACCGGAAAATTGTTGTACATACCACCGTCAAAAAGCATTTTTCCATCAATTTCAACTGGCCGGATGAAAAGTGGAAATGTCATGGATGCGCGCACTGCCTTTGCCAGGTTACCGTCTCTAAAGACAACCAGAGTGCTCGAATCAATGTCGGCAGCAACGCATCTGAAAGGAACCATCAGGCTGTCGAATTGATAGTTGGCTGCTGCTGTTGCAGTAGCAAAGGCGCTCATCATCTTAAAATCAACGTATTGCAAATCATACCTCTTGAAGGGAATGTCAAAACGCAGGCCATTTTGAATATAAAATGGAAAGGAAGCAAATGAGGCATTGGGTTCTTTGTGTTGATAAAACCTAACCTTTCGTTCATCGTTCAGCTTATTCAGGCTAATAAAAGCCGGATCAGTAAGCATGGCCTGAATTTCTACGGGACTATAGCCGGATGCATAAAGTGCCCCGATAAGTGCCCCCATGGAATTACCAACAACATAATCGATCGGAACGTCATTCTCTTCGAGCGCCATCAACACCCCAATATGAGAAAAGGCTTTGGCACCTCCTCCGCTTAAAACTACAGCAACCTGCTGACCTTGAGCAATATTAAGAAAAAAGAATACGCAATACAACAAGTTTAATCGGAACCAGTTCATTGTAATTAATAATAATGTTACGATGTTTTTAGCAAAACGAAAGTACTATAATTCCTTTAATGGGCAAATGAATAAAAGAGGTATAATAAGGGATGAATTAACAAATGAAGCGCACGATTTTACGTTTCAAAATAAATTCAAAAAAAAATCAGCAGTAAGTAATCCTGCTGATTTTTCAAGCTATCACAGTTGGTTTATATACGGCAAATACAACAAACCGGTTTACACCATCGAAAGGGCATGATCAAGATCGGCGATGATATCGTCCACGTCTTCGATGCCGATCGAGAAACGAATTAACTCGTCAGAGATACCCGCTACCATACGCGCTTCCTTACTGAGTTTAGAATGAGTCATGGAAGCCGGATGTTGAATCAATGTTTCGATTCCACCCAAAGAAACGGCCAGCAATGCCAGGTGTACATTGTCCATTACTTTTTTACCCCCTTCAAGCCCGCCTACTACACCGAAAGAAATCATGGCACCGGGGCCGTCCATTTGCTCTTTAGCCAACTGATATTGTGGATGCGATTTAAGTCCGGGATACAGCACCCAGGCTACTTTTGGATGTGACTCCAGGTATTCGGCTACTTTTTTTGAATTTTCCTGGGCTCTGTCCATGCGAATGGAAAGGGTCTTGAGTCCACGGCGGGTTAGCCAGGCTTGATGAGGATCCATGTTGAAACCCATGTTCATCATCACATATTTGAGATCGCTCACTACTTTTTGATCTTTGGCAACGATCATTCCTCCAACGATATCGGCATGACCATTGATAAATTTTGTCATGGAATGCAACACGATGTCTGCACCCAAATCCAAAGGCCGTTGCAGATATGGGCTGCAGAATGTGTTATCAACGCAAACCAGGATATGATGCTTGTGAGCCAATTTACAAGCCGCCTTGATATCGGTAATTCCCATGGTGGGATTCGCAGGAGTTTCCAGATAGAGCAATTTCGTGTTGGGCCGGATGGCTTTTTCAATCTCTTCGATGCGCGTGGTATCTACAAACGTTGAGGTTACCCCAAATTTGGGATACAGTTTCTCCAAAATCCCACGTGATGGGCCATACACCGCATTGGAGCTGACTATGTGATCACCCTGACCCAGAAAGGTCATGTAAACAGTATTAACTGCGGCCATTCCGGAAGAAGTAGCCACACCCCCTGCCCCATTTTCCAATTCGGCAACGGTGACCTCCAATTCTTCAATGTTGGGATTCCCCAACCGGGTATAGATATATCCTTTTTCTTCCCCGCTAAAACAGCGGGCACCATGATCGGCGCTTTCAAAACTAAAGGTAGATGTTTGGTAAATAGGTGTCACAGCACTTCCCAGTGGGTCTTTGATACCTCCTGCATGAACTAATTTGGATGTAAATCCTTTGTCTTTTGTATTCATTAAACTAAATTTATACTAATTAATAGTTAACCCCTGATACTGAATCAGGCGCCAAAGTTGTTACTTTGGTTTATTCTCTGTTAGAAGGGCCAGAAATTATTGTCGTTCCAAATTTGTTCTTTCAGGTCTTCGTTTAATTGATAGAGCAGTTGGTGATGCGTACCCTCCCATTTGGCCAACATTTGGTACAAAGCTTTTTCATTGGGATTGGTGGCTTCACTGGCACGTCCTGAATATACCTCAATGGCACGGTTTTCAAAGTCGATGGCAGCCGAAATGGCAGCAGCCTCAAAACCGGCGGCTGAAATTTCTTTTTTAATCTGTTCGGTTAAGATTTCGATGTGGCCATCTTCCTCTTCGTGTGGAGTTTCACTCACCAGAAATTCATGGTGATCGGCATAGTTTTTAAATTGCCTGACGAGAAACCCAATATGGGCCTCTTCCTCTTCTGCCATCATTTCAAAAATCTTTCTGGCCGATTTGCTTTCACTTTGTCGTGCAACTTGCGTATAGAAAGCTTTTCCTTTGCGCTCAAGCAGGATGGCTGTTTTTAAAATTTCAACCGCTTTATCAATATGTTCCATGCTATTATATTTAGAATAGGTTTTGTGTACAAAATTAGGATTTAAAACCAAAGTAATGGGCGGAGGAGGCAATTTATTTCCATTCTAAGAGGGATTAAAGTGAAGGATAAGAGGTGCCAACGAAATAAACAATTAGGAGTACGAACTACAATAGGTCATGAATGGGTGATATTAAACATTTGCAGCAAAGCATTCGGGATTTTCAATCTACAACAACATAAAACCGTACTTTTGTCTTTACCGATAACGCTTATATGAAACCGGATCCAATCACTCAGATTAGAAAATTGCTGCATTCCTCAGGGTACATTCAGCCATGCACCTTAACGCCGCTGCCTTCATCGGGCAGCGACAGGCAATATTACCACATTGTCTTCGACGGAGCTGATCTTCCCGCTCTCATGGCTTTTTACAACCCTTGTGTTGAGGAAAACCGGGCACAACTGGAGTTTACCCGTCATTTTAAAAACCTGGGGCTTTCGGTTCCGGAAGTGCTGGCAACAGATTCCTCTGAAACCATTTTCATTTTACCCTACCTTGGCAACCAGACCTTGTTTGACATGGCTTCAAAAGGTGTTTCGGAAGAAGTGATTCATTATTATAAGAAAGCGCTTTCCGATTTAGTTCAATTTCAAATCAATGGAGTGAAAGGATTGAACATGGATTTGGCCTATCCGGTTCCCGATTTCGACCGGCAATCGATTCTTTGGGATCTGAATTATTTCAAATATTGCTTTTTAAAACCAGCGGGCATTGCATTTAATGAACACTTGCTGGAGATAGATTTTCAGCATTTTGCTGATGTTTTGGCACAATCGAAACCTGATTTTTTTTGCTACCGCGATTTTCAGGCCCGGAACATCATGATCTACCACGATAAGCCATGGTACATAGATTTTCAGGGAGGAAGACGCGGGCCGCTACCCTATGATGTAGTTTCGTTGTTACATCAGGTAAAAGCCAACTTGCCGGAGGACATCAAAGATTCGCTTTACAATCACTACATCAGCCAACTACGGCTGGTTGCACCACAAGAACCGGATCATGTTCAACATCATTACAACCACTTTGTGTATTTCAGGTTGTTGCAGGTGATGGGTGCCTATGGGTTCCGTGGTTTGGTGGAAAGAAAAGCACATTTTTTGCAAAGTATCCCCTTTGCGGCGGCAGCCGTGAAGTTTCGTCTTAAACACCATCCGCTCAACATCAGTCTTCCTGAAATAGAGCAGGTACTCGAACAAATCATCCAACAATATTCAATGATTGAAATTGCTAACACCGAAAAGTTGACCGTAACGATCAACAGCTTTTCATTCAAGAAGAAAGGTCTTCCAATCGACCTCACCGGTAACGGGGGCGGAACTGTTTTCGACTGCCGTGGATTACCCAATCCTCATCGGGTAGCCGCTTTACGGGATTTAACCGGTGAAGATCATGCTATTTCTGAATACATGCGGGCACAACCCATTACCGAAGTATTTCTTAACCACGCTTTTTCGTTGATCGATCTTTCAGTAGAAAACTACCTGAAACGCGGATTCAATCACTTACAGGTTAACTTTGGATGTACCGGCGGCCGGCACCGGTCGGTGTACGGTGCCATACAAATGCAGCAACACCTCCAAAATAAATATCCTCAAGTAATTGTCGTGCTGAACCACCTCGAAATTAACAAACAAAAACATGATTAAAAAGGCAATGTTATTGGCTGCCGGAACGGGTACCCGGCTTGGGCACCTTACACTGGACAAGCCAAAAGCGCTGGTAGAAATTGCCGGCATGGCCATGCTGCAACGACTCATTGAACGACTTAAAAAAGCAGGAATTGAGCAAGTTTTGATCAATGTGCATCACCACGCGAAGCAGATAAAACAGTACATTGATGTGCATGAGGGTTTTGGTTTAGACATCAGTTTTAGCGACGAATCCAATCAACTGCTTGACACGGGGGGTGCACTGGTGGCAGCCCGCGAATTTTTCGCCGGAAAACATCCCATCCTCATCCATAACGCCGACATACTAACCGATGTGAATTTATACGATTTGTGGCAGTTTCACACACAACATCAGGCAGAGGCCACACTGTATGTAAGCAGACGTAATTCGGGCAGGGCATTGTTGTTTGACGATGAAAAACAGCTAACTGGCTGGGCCAACCTAAATACAAAAACCTATCGTTGGGTTGAAGGAGAGCAGATTCAGTATCAAACACTTGCATATAACGGAGTTTGGTTAACCGAGCCCAATTTTGTTCAACAAATCCCTTTCTCAGGAAAATTTTCGATTATTGATGCATGGTTGGCGATGGCCCTAAAACATAAGATAGTAGGGTTTGAAAATAATTCGGCTCACTGGTTTGATATGGGAACACCCGAAAAAATCGCTGACGCTGAAGAATTCCTAAAACAAGATTCCCAATGAAAAAATTCCTGGAAACAGTAGCACAGAAGATAATCAGTCTTAAAGAAGAATCGGCCAATACAGCAGTAATTGTCCCCAACAAACGTTCGGCCCTCTTCTTAAAGGATATACTCAAACGTGAGCTCAAACAGCCCTTTTGGCTGCCTGAATTTTTTTCGTTGGATTCGTTTTTCCAACGGGCTTCCGGGTTTTCAAGTGCCGACCCGTTCAACCTTGCACTCGAGCTCTATTTAATACATAAAAATATTGCCAAAAAAAACCATCGCCCACTTGAAGATTTTCTCTCATGGTCCTCAATCATCATTTCCGATTTTAACGACGTGGATTTAAACATGGCTGATGCTGAGAAGCTTTTCCATCACTTATCGGCCAACAAAGCCATTCAGGAATGGAACCCGGACGGAAGTCCCCTGACAGAAATGCAAGTCAATTACCTCAACTTTTACCGCTCCTTATGGGATTATTATCAGCAATTGCGATTGGTTCTTTTAAAAGAAAAGCAAGGCTATCCGGGACTTATTTACCGTTATCTCGCCGAGAATTTCGATGACCTGCAACATGAATGGCCCTGGAGGCATTTCGTAGTGGCCGGAATGAATGCGTTTTCACCTGCCGAAACCTCCATCTTCAAAAAACTGAACCAAACTTTTGATGTCACCTTTGTGTGGGATGTGGACACCTACTATTATACGGGATCATCAAAACAACCTGAAAATCCTGAACCGGGAAGGTTTATCCATCACGCGATCAAACAGTTAAACCTGACTCCGCCTGAACCAATCGACAGCTTGCTCACAACAGAAAAAAAAGAATTGGAAATCATTGGGATTCAGGGAGAGATTGCTCAGACAAAGTACGCGGCTGAATGGATTAAAACGCGAATTGAGAATATCGAAACCGAAAGAAAGCCTCAAAATGGAGCTCTTGAGGAAGATGATCCCCTGAAAGAAATCGCCATCGTACTGGCCAACGAAAATTTACTGATTCCACTGCTAAATGCATTGCCCCCTGTTTTTGATCATGACCATCAGGAAAAAAAGTACAACATCACCATGGGTTACCCACTGAAAAACAGTCAGTTTGAATTGATACTTCAGCAATGGGCCAGAATACTCAACCAGTTGGAACAATCAAAAGAAGCGATCTTATCGTTGCATTTGTTGGATTTTCTTCAAAACCCGATACTTCAATCCGTATTGAACAATGAACAACCCGGGTTTACCAAATTCCTGGTACATGAATTAACATCAGGAAATCTGAATTCCATCAGCAGAGCTGAATTATCCAAAATACTAATCAACCAACCAGCTAAAACAGTTGAACAATTAATCCGTCTCATCACCAGATGTGATGGCCCTGAGTTAATTAACCGGTATCACCAACTGCTGACAAATTATCAATCGATCGTGATGGGGAACAAAACGACCACTTCATTGGAGCAGAACCAATTGTTGCAGGCTATTCAGGTCACCACTACACTCAAACGCAAAATAGAGCAATCGAAGGAAAAATTTTCCTTTAAAGCCGCCCTAAAAGTGTTGTTGCAATTCATAAAAAAAACCCAGGTGCACCTGATCGGGCAGCCTCTGGAAGGAATTCAGGTAATGGGGCTCCTCGAAACCCGTAACCTTGACTTTGAAAATATTTTGGTCTTGTCGGCCAACGAAGGTTCGCTTCCTGCCAACAACCAAATGGAATCGTTTATCCCATTCGATGTTCGTCACCAGTTTAGCCTGCCACTGCCAAAAGACAGCCAGGATGTGACGGCCTATCACTTTTACAGGTTGCTACAGCGTTCAAAACATGTCACTTTTTTATACAATTCAAGCACTGCAGGACTGGGTTCAAATGATATAAGCCGCTTTTTGCTCCAGTTGGAAACCGAATTGGTTCCATTAAACCCATCTATCCAATTTAGCTCAAAACAGTTAACCCTTCCTGTATCTACCCAAAACCACAACCATAAAATCGTGGTGGAAAAAACAGAAATCCCCATGGCAAAACTTTTTCTCGTGGCCGAAAAAGGATTGTCGCCTTCCGCTATTAATGCCTATATTCAATGCCCGCTTCGCTTCTATTTCAGTTATATACTCGAAATTGATCCCCCCGAAACAATGGAGCAATCAATGGAAAGCAACACCTTTGGTACCATTGTTCATGGTGTACTTGAACAAATTTATCTGCCTTTTGTAAACAAATTGATAGAACCTTCCATGTTGCGCAATCGCCTTTATGAAATCAACCGAATTATCGAGGAAGAATACCGGAAACTTTATAAAGGGAATTCACCCATCAGGGGTAAAAACCTGTTGATGATGCAGGTAACAAAAAAAATGATCAGGCAAACCATTTTGGACGATTGTGATTTACTGGAAGCCGATCCCCGCTTCCTGCTCGGAATCGAAGATACCGTATCAACTACTATCAGCACTCAATACGGCAACGTTCACCTGAAGGGAAAAATGGACCGGGTCGATATCAAACAGGAGGAAGGCGAGATCAGAATTATCGACTATAAAACCGGTAGTGTTTTAGAAAAAGACCTGTATATTAAAGAGATTGAGCAACTAACCTCAAGTCCCGACTACCCTAAGGCTTTTCAATTGATGCTGTATGCATTGATGTACCACGAGAATCATCGCGAAAATCAACATCTTACCGTAGGAAATATCAGCCTGCGAAATCACTCACAGGGATTTATATTCCCCAAATTTGCTGACAATTCTACCATCATCGACTCCCTGGGCGATTTTAAAAACAACCTGGTCCTGCTGATTGAAAACATGCTCGACCCACACCAGGCTTTTATTCAAACAGAAAACAGTGACTTCTGCACATTTTGTGATTACAAGCAAATTTGCAATAGAACCTAACCTGACAATTTTATAAATACAACCATATGAGCAAATTGATTTAGGCGTGTTAATAATCAAAAAAACCAAGGTCAAATACCATCGGACATTTTTGACGCGCAATAGATTTCAATTGTCTTTAAAAAAAACTATTTTTGCTAGTCTATAATTTGATAGCTCATTTTTATTAATTCTTATTTATGGATCAAAGTCAATTTAAGATTCTATTGGTTGACGACCGACCGGAGAACCTGATCACCCTCGAGGGCATTCTTGAAAGTCCCGAATTAGTCATTTATAAGGCTGGATCCGGTAATGAAGCGCTCGGGCTTCTACTTGAACACAACTTCGCACTGGTACTCATGGACGTACAAATGCCAGGGATGGACGGTTTTGAAACGGCTGAAATTATGCGGGCCAACGATCGCACCAAACATGTCCCCATTATTTTTGTTACTGCCATTAACAAGCAGCGCAAGCATATTTTTCAGGGATACCAGTCGGGAGCTGTAGATTATCTTTATAAGCCTTTGGATCTTGAAATCTTAAAAAATAAAATTAAAGCTTTCGTTGAGTTTTTCCGGCACCGACAAGCACTGGAAGAAACCACCCGAAAACTTGAAAGAACAGTAGAAGAGCTAAAATCTGCCAAATCGCAAGCCGAACAAGCTACGGTAACCAAAAGTATGTTCCTGGCCTCCATGAGCCATGAAATACGCACTCCCCTCAACGGTATTATTGGCATGGCAGATCTCGGGCTGATGGATGACGACCTGAGTGTTTTGCAAAAAGAACGACTTGACGACATCAAGAACTCTGGAGAAACCTTGCTCGACATCATCAATGACATACTTGATATTTCAAAAGTTGAAGCCGACAAACTCGAACTTGAGGAAATTGAATTCAGCCTGCGCGATTTGGTTGAAAAAATCTTCAACACCATTAGCATTAAGGCACTCGAAGAAAACAACGAGCTTATTTGTGACATCGACAACGACATTCCTGATATCATCATCGGCGATCCTCTCAGATTGAGGCAGATTTTACTTAATCTGTTAAACAATGCCGTAAAATTCACCAAGGAAGGTACCGTTAGTTTAGAAATCAACCTCATTGAAAATGTTGAAGAGCAATTGCGCCTCGAATTCAAAGTAAAGGATACCGGAATTGGAATTAGTGAAGAGGCGATGGGCCTGTTGTTTAAAACATACAGTCAGGCCGAAGCATCTACAACAAGAACACATGGAGGGACAGGCTTGGGACTGAACATCTCCCAAAAGCTGGTTTCGTTAATGGGAGGAAGGATTACCGCTGAAAGCGAGAAAGGCAAAGGCAGTACTTTCAAATTTTCGCTCAACTTAATTATGGGGACTAATGAAAGAGATTGTAACAGTACACCAATAAACCCGCCGCTTGATCAGCAGAACATTCTCATTATCGACGACCACATCAACGCCGGAAAAGTACTATGTAAAATTTTTGATGGTTGTAGCGTTCCCAATACATTTACAAGCTCACTCGAGGAAGCCATTCCCCTGATTGAAAAAAACGACTATACCGTTATTTTTGTTGATTTCGATCTGGGAAAACTTACCGGAGACCAAATTGCCGAAAGACTCACTACCACTTTCCCTGAAAAGGACCTCAATCTGGTATTTCTTTCTAAGGTTAAAGCATCCATTCAGGTAGATAAACTTAGAAAAACAGAAAAATATGACTTTATCACCAAGCCGGTTTTACAAACAAAAATCATGGCATTGTTCGAGAAGCAGTTTGGAACAGCTAAACCAGGCAAAGAAAAACCCGGGCACAAGACGGATAAAGAAACAGGGAAATCAGAGGCCGGGCCACTTCATATCTTAGTAGCCGAAGATCAAATTATTAACCGAAAAATTGTAATGCAACTTCTCGCCAAAAAGGGATGGAAAGTAACTCTGGTAGAAAACGGGCAGGAAGCATTAAATGCCTATGTTGAAAATGCCAAAAGCTTTAACATCATACTCATGGACGTACAGATGCCTGAAATGGATGGCTACACTTCCACTGAAAAGATCAGGGAATATGAGCATATCAATGGTGGACATGCGCCCATCGTGGCTATGACTGCCTTTGCTATGGTAGGTGACAAGGAAAAATGCCTGGCTTCGGGAATGGATTCATATATTTCAAAACCCATTAGCCCTAACGAGTTGTATTCTACCGTAATAAAGTACGCAAAATAACCCAATAATTAACTTGTCATGCCTGTCCAACCATAGCCCATGAAAAAAAACGACTTTGTAAACTACAACGAAGCTTCATCCTGGGAAAAGCTCAAGAATTCAATCACCTCATGGCGGTATATTGGAGTTGGGAAGTCGCTGCTGCTTTGGTTTTTGGCCATTTCATTGGTTCCTTTGGTCATGTTGAGTTACATTAATTACCTCGTTGCTTACCAAGGTCTCACCATTGTAGGCGACAAATCATTAAGTTCTACTTCACAACTCAGGTTAAAGTACATCAACACCTATTTCATTAGTACTGTCGATTTGCTCGAAATTACCAGCTCATCGCCCTCAAATCTGCAGTTTTTTCAAGAACTCGAAAATAAGTACACGCAAAGTGGGATGCCGGCAGCAGAGTTTGTTAAAACATCTCAGTTCCTCGACATCGCATCAGAACTGCGTGATGAATTTGAAAAACCATTAGAAGAAAACGATATTTATAATTTTCTTTTCATCGATCGCTCAGGCAATGTACTGTTTTCGGTAAAAAGCGAAAGTATTTTAGGGAAAAACCTCTATGAGGACAAGTTAGGAAATAGTTTGTTGAGCCAAACCGCGCGGAAATCGTTTGAAACAGGCAATATCTTGTTCAGCGACATCGAAGTGTTTAAACCAAGTTATCAAACCATCTCCGGTTTTTTCACCATGCCTGTAAAAACAGCTCAGGGAGAAAAAATTGGCATCATTGCCCTGCAAATCACCATGGATGGCATCAATCGCATGATACAACAAGAGGCCGGGTATGGCGAAACGGGTCAGGCCTATCTGATTGGTAAAGACTTCTACCTGCGTTCCACCACACGCTTTGGAGACGAATCGGAGATACTTAATAAAAAAGTGGAAAATGACAAAACCAGATCATGGAAAGACTATCTGCTTCATAGAGATGATATCAATTACCTGAAAAATAAAGAATTAGATGAAGAGAAGGTTTCAAATTATAATTCAGACAATCGTGGCAAATATGTAATTGGTATCTATCGCAATATTGATATGCTGGAACCTTATGGTGTAAATTGGGCTCTTGTTGAAGAAATCGAGCACGCTGAGTCTTTTGCCAATGCCCGCAAACTTTCCGATATTGCCAAGATTTCGCTTATCATTACCATTCTGGTTGTTTTGCTCATCGCACTGCTGGTTACCAGGTGGTTCGTTAATCCCATCAAACAACTTTCATCCTGGGGAAAAGAGGTTGCCATCGGCAAGTTGGACAGTAAAAGTATAAAAGCCCCAAAAAATGAGGTGGGCGAGATGCGCAATACTTTCAACAGGTTGGTGACTTCGCTTAATTCGTATGCCAATGTAGCCAGGTTAATGGCTAAAGGCGACTACAGTGAAAAAGTTGAAACCCGAAGTCCCGAGGATGTGCTTGGACATTCCATCAACCAAATGATTGAGAGCCTGCGTTCGGTGGTTGATCAGGCCCACCAGATAGCAAAAGGCGACTATTCAGCAGTCATTACGCCGAGAAGTGAAAATGATACCCTGGGCAAGGCTTTGTTTAAAATGACTGAAACCCTAAGGGAAAATGCCATCGAGATGCAAAGGGAGAACTGGCTTAAAACCGGGATTAACAATTTAGACAGCCGGCTAAAGGGTCACCAGTCGATGGAGAGCCTGACCCAGTCCATGATCAGCTTTTTCTGTGAATACCTTGATGCTCAAATCGGCTTGTGTTATCTGCTGGAGCGGAATCAGTTAAAACTATCTTCCAGCTATGCCATCAAGGACGTAGACAAAATAAAAGTTCTGACATTTAATCCGGGCGAAGGCATTGTGGGCCAGGTATTTTTAGAAAGAAAGCGCCTGGTGATATCTGATCAACAATACGATAACACACCCGTATTTAATTTTGGCGTTGGTGAAACCATACCCCGATACCTGGTGATCGTTCCGTTTTCCAGAAACGATGAAACCGTTGGTGTAATGCAACTCGGCATGATCAATAAACCATCAGAAGACCAACTGCGATTTATCGATACGGCCATCAACGATACCACCTTGGCTATTGTTACTCTGCAGTCGCACCTGCGTGTGCTGGAACTGCTGACACGCACACAGGAACAAGCACACGAACTCGAAGTTCAACAGGAAGAACTCAGGCAAGCCAACGAAGAACTTCAAGAGCAGACCAACGCACTTAAAGTTTCGGAAGAGCACCTGCAAGAACAGCAGGAAGAGCTTCGCGTAACCAATGAAGAACTTGAAGAAAGAACAAGAGCACTTGAAATTCAACGCGATGCAATTAAAATAAAAAATAAAGAACTCGAGAATGCCCGAAAGGACATCGAGTTAAAAGCCCATGACCTGGAATTGGCCAGCACCTATAAATCTGAATTCCTGGCCAATATGTCACATGAATTGCGCACCCCCCTCAACAGCATCATTGTTTTGTCGCAACTCATGGCCGAAAATCGCAAAAAACATTTGGACGATAAAGAACTGCAATTTTCACAAACAATTCATTCATCTGGAAACGACTTACTTAATTTAATCAACGACATTCTCGACCTGTCGAAGGTGGAATCCGGAAAAATAGAGGTGAACCTGGAAAGATGCTATCTAAATGATTTAAAGGTATTTGTCGCCGACTCGTTTGAAGAACTCATGAATGCAAAAGGCCTGAAATTGGGACTTCAACTCGATGAAAATCTCCCGGAATATATTACCTCAGATGTACAACGGATACAACAGATCGTTAAAAACTTATTCTCCAATGCCATCAAATTTACCGAGAAAGGTGAAATCAGGCTCATCATCAGCAAACCTGCCGATTCGGTTCAATTCAGCAATCCAATACTCAAACCTGATAACTCCATCGCTATCTCGGTTCAAGACACGGGTATCGGCATTCCTGCTGAAAAGCAAGAATTGATTTTTGAGGCTTTTAAACAAGCTGATGGAACTACCAGCCGACGCTATGGTGGCACCGGATTGGGTTTAAGTATTTCAAAAAATTTCGCAAAACTATTGGGAGGCGAGATGCAGTTATCAAGCAAAGACGGTGAGGGCTCAACATTTACCTTATATCTGCCATTCGAGCTGGTTTTAAGCGAACATAATCCTGATGTGGAAATCAATATAAAAGAGGAAAATTCTTCAGAAATGGAGAACAATACCCCTGAGGAACCTGAAAATGACCAACCCGACATTACACCACAAAATCAACAAGTAAACGATGACAGGAATACACTCTTTGATAAAGACAGAGTGATTCTTATCATCGAGGATGATGAGAATTTTGCTTCCGTTCTGTTAACCCTTGCCCACGACCACAAGTTTAAAGCACTCATCGCATTGGATGGCGAAACAGGCCTCTATTTAGCCGATTATCATCGCCCAAGCGCCATCATTCTCGATATCGGTTTGCCGGGCATGGATGGTTACCAGGTGATGAAAAAACTGAAAATCAATCCCAAGACACGGCACATACCCGTGCATTTTATTTCCGCATCCGATCGCAATATCAACGCTTTAAAAATGGGAGCCATCGGCTTTCTCACAAAACCCGTGGCAAAAGAGGCCATTGATGCAGTTTTCAACAAAATTGAGGTATTGATCTCCAAGCCCGTGAAACGACTTTTGGTTGTTGAAGATGAAGAAATCATGCGTGTCAGCATCATCAACCTGATGAAAGGCGACAACATCGATATCATTGATGTTCCTACCGGAAAAGATGCCATTGAGCACCTGAAAAAGGAAAGCTTCGACTGTATGATCCTTGACTTGGGCCTCGTGGACATGACCGGGTTCGACCTCCTGGACATCATCACCGAACAACAAATCGCGCCCAATTTACCTATTGTAATTTATACCGGGCGCGAGTTGACGAAAGATGAAAACGATTTGCTCCTGAGTCATTCTCAAACCATCATACTAAAAGGTGCCCATTCGTTCGAGCGTCTGTTGGCCGAAACAACGCTATTCCTGCATCAGGTTGAATCGAAATTGCCACAGAAAAAAAAGGAGATGATCGAGTCGTTCCACGGTAAGGACAATGTGCTGGAAGGCAAAACCATTTTGGTTGTTGACGATGACATGCGCAATGTTTTTGCCATTACCAGCTTACTCGAAAGTTACCAGGCCAAGGTGGTTATTGGTAAAAATGGACGCGAAGGAATTGAAAAATTGAAGTCCACACCCAATGTAGACCTGATTCTAATGGACATCATGATGCCGGAGATGGATGGTTATGAAGCCATGAGGGCCATCAGGAAAGAGAAAGAGTATAAAAAACTGCCCATTATTGCCCTGACGGCAAAAGCCATGAAAGAAGACAGGGATAAATGCCTGGCCGCGGGAGCAAACGAGTATCTTTCAAAACCTGTTGAAAAAGACAAATTGATTTCGTTGTTACGTGTATGGCTGTATTAATCAAAAATATATCATCATGATCTCTTTTTAGGTGGGAAATATAGCGTGTTAACAAATTAAGATGTCAGGTCATCTTTACTAATAACCTAACAGACTAAATGAATAACCTCACTGACGATACTAACCAAACGATCAATATCGAAATTGATTTAATACTGGATGCCATTTTTCAAAAATATGGGTATGATTTTAGGAATTACAGCAGGGCACACGTAAAAAGAAGGCTTCTTCACCGACTTGCCGGGTCTCACTTTAAAAGCTTATCGCAGATGCAGCACGAAGTGCTTTATGACCCCTCATTTTTTCAGGAAATACTTAAAGATTTATCGATCAACGTGACTGAGATGTTTCGCGATCCCAAGTTTTATCTCGCCTTAAGGTCAGAAATAATCCCTCTTTTAAAAACCTATCCATTCATCAAGGTATGGCATGCAGGATGCTCTACCGGAGAAGAAGTATATTCGTTTGCTATCGTTTTAAAAGAAGAAGGCCTGTATGACCGGGTGCAAATTTATGCCACCGATTTTAATCGAACCGTACTGGATATTGCGAAGAAAGGAATTTACCCCATCAACCGCATCAAGGAGTTTACCGCTAACTACCAACAGGCAGGAGGAAAACAGTCATTTTCTGATTACTATATGGCCGACTACAATTCTGTGATTTTCGATCAATCGCTGAAAAAAAATATTGTTTTTGCCGAACATAACCTGGTAACCGACAGTGTGTTTGCTGAAGTCAATATTATCATTTGCCGCAATGTGCTGATTTACTTTAACCGCGAACTTCAAAACAAGGTATTTACCTTATTTACCGAAAGCCTGATTAACGGGGGATTTTTATGCCTGGGTTCCAAAGAAACACTTCAATTTTCGCAAAACGCGGGATTATACGATGTGCTAAACGCCTACGAAAAACTCTATAAAAAGCGCATTATATAATTCATCCGTGCCAGTATTCCTACTGAATATCTAAAAAATGAACTACAAAGCCATCGTAATCGGAGCCTCAACCGGAGGGTTTTACGCCCTCAAACGGCTTATTACGGCCCTCCCCGGTGGTTTTGAGTTTCCCATACTCATTGTGCAACACATCAGCTCTAATTCTGATAATTTTATGGCCAGATATCTGGATGGTATTTCAAAATTGACAGTAAAAGAGGCCGATGAAAAAGAAGCAATCCTGCCGGGAACAGTCTATATTGCTCCTCCAAATTATCACATGCTTGTCGAAGAAAATTTTACTATCGGACTTAGCACCGAAGAAAAGATAAGGTACGCCCGTCCATCCATCGACGTGCTATTTGAATCAGCCGTTTACGCTTATGGAAATCAATTAATTGGAATTGTCCTCACAGGCGCCAACAATGATGGATCAGAAGGATTACTCGCCATTAAAAAAGCTGGTGGCTTAACCATTGTGCAAACACCCGAACAAGCTGAGGCTGATATGATGCCACAATCGGCCATCGACCTGGCAAAGCCTGATCACATCTTACCAATTGAAGGTATTGCAGCACTTTTAACCTCCCTGGACAATAATCAAAAAAATAGCATCACCACCTGATTTTTTTGTTACGGCTTCCCTATGTAACAGCACAATCTTTTAAGAGTTTGAAAAGGATCATCCCGAAACCTGATTAAATCATTTCAAATCTGTATTTTTGCACCCCTTAACACGCGTATGCATGTATTTTCAGCATCCTGAATTTTTAACCGGACTCCTTGCCTTGCTCATACCACTGGCTATTCACCTGTTTAACTTCAGGCGGCATAAAAAGGTTTATTTCAGTCAGGTAAAACTTTTGAAACAGGTTACAACAGAAACTAAAAAACAACGTAACCTGTTGCACCTCATTGTATTGGCTTTGAGGATGCTGGCAATTTTTTTCATTGTAATGCTACTTGCTAAGCCGGTTTTTGAATCAGCAGACAAACAAAAACCGGCTGTTTCAGGAGAGAAATCTTTGTACATCGACAATTCATTCAGCATGATGTCGGAAGGAAACCGGGGCCGGCTGTTTAACAATGCAATACACGACGCGCTTGCCCTGGTAACCGGTTCGGCACCGGAGGAACGGTTTACGGTTAGGGAAAATGTTTCAGGTAGCATGTTCAGCAAAAGCCTTAGCCGGGACGAAGCCGCACAGAAAATCGCGGAAATACAAATATCGCCGGTAGTCAAGTCACTTTCAGAAATGTTACTGTCAGGTACTCCACAAAAAACCATGGAACCTGACTCCAGGCAATGGTTGATTTTTTCTGATTTTCAAAAAAAAACGGCCAATATACAGGACTTACCTGCCGACAGCAACATCAGCTATTTGTTTTTCCCTCTTCTGAATATCCGCACAAACAACCTGGTGGTCGACAGCATGTGGTTCGCCGAACCCTTGCTCATCCCGGGACGCAAAAGCACTTGTTGGATCCGATTAAAAAACAATTCCACAAGTGATTACGAAAAAATTCCGGTGATCCTCATCGTCAACGGGCAACAAAAAGCTGTAGCCGGTGTCGATTTACCTGCCAATACCTCCATCGACATGAGCATGAGCTATACCCCGGAAAGCGCCGGCTGGAAGTATGGTGAGGTAAAAATCGAAGATTATCCCATCACTTTTGATGACCAACTTTTCTTTACCATCAATGTGGTGCCTCATATCAATATCCTGGCCATCAGCAACGATGGAAATTCACCCGGTCTCCGTCAATTGTTTGGAAGCGACAGTTTGTTTGCCTTGCGGCAAGAATCGGTTCAACACATCAACTACAACAGGTTTAATCAATACAACCTGATCATTCTCAATAGTTTAAAAGAGATTACCTCCGGATTAAGTACACAGCTGGTTCAATTTATGGACAACGGTGGTCATGTGCTGTTGATATCGGGCAACAACCTCGCCGAAGGAGACTTGCTCAAGGAAACAAAATCGGGTCGCCTTGTTGCTTTGGACACTGCGAAAACAAGAGTGTCGGCCATCAAACAAACCAGTGAGTTGTTTAAAAACAGCATTGGCTCCATCCCAAAGAATGCCGACCTGCCTGTCATACTTCAACATACACAGTATCTTTTTCCTGCACAAGCAGGCATAGAATCGCTGGTGACCCTACTCAATGGCGACGATTTGCTTGCCCGCAAACGTATAGGCAAAGGCCGGTTGTATCTGTTGTCATCGGGGTTGGACAACACCTATGGCAACCTATCGACCAACTTGTTGTTTGTCCCCATTATGGCCGGAATTGCCTCTCAGTCAGGATCTCCCGCCCGGCTTTTCTACACGGTGGGCGATGATGAACACCTGAACCTTCAGCTCACTAACAACATCGTGGGCGAACGACCAGTTACTATTTCAAAATCAGAAAGTGATGAAATGTTCATTCCGGAACAATTGGTTCAAAAGGGTCAATTGCAGCTTTCACTATATGGGAATATTAAAACATCAGGTTACTACAACTTGCTGCTTAACGACAGCATTTTGTCGGCTATGGCCTTCAATTACAGCCGCGACGAATCGGACTTAATATGTTATACACCTCAACAAATTGATAGTCTTTGTCAGGCGGCAAAAATACCAGATTACAGGATTGTAGAATTGGACGATACCGGCTATACAGAAGTTATCAACGCCTTGCAGAAAGAAAGCCCCATTTGGAAGCTATTTATTATCTTCGCACTTTTAGCTTTATTGGCTGAAGGATTGTTGTTGCGATTGAGGAAATAGAACAGAAAAATCATTCCGGAGCAATTAAAAAGGCCATGCCAGTATCAGCCGGAGACAAAAAAACAGAAATGTAAAATGACATGAGTCGATGAGTGAGATGGAAGAAATCAACGAAGAGGAAAGCACCAACCAATTGTATAAAGAAGAAGGGCACCGTACCACCCACTTAACCGGTATGTACGAAAATTGGTTTTTGGATTATGCTTCCTATGTAATTCTTGAACGTGCCGTGCCGGAAATTAACGATGGGTTAAAACCGGTACAACGACGTATACTACATGCCATGAGCCGTTTGGACGATGGCCGTTACAACAAGGTAGCCAACATCATCGGGCACACCATGCAGTTCCACCCACATGGCGATGCTTCCATCGGTGATGCATTGGTGCAATTGGGACAGAAGGAACTGCTAATCGACATGCAGGGAAACTGGGGAAACACCTTAACCGGTGACCAGGCTGCCGCACCCCGGTATATCGAAGCCAGACTTTCGAAATTTGCCAAAGAAGTTGTTTTCAATCCCAAGACCACCCAATGGAAACCTTCGTACGATGGTCGGAACAAAGAACCTGTTGTCCTTCCTGTGAAATTCCCACTCTTGCTGGCCCAGGGTGTTGAAGGCATCGCGGTTGGGTTGGCATCGAAAATATTACCTCACAACTTTAACGAACTGATTGATGCTTCCATCGCCTTTCTCCAGGGCAAAGAATTCGAGTTACTGCCCGATTTCCTGACGGGGGGTATGGCCGACGTCTCAAAATACAACGAAGGGTTGCGCGGAGGAAAAGTCCGCATCAGGGCTAAAATAGCCCAAATCGACAAAAAAACTCTGGTGATAAAGGAAATTCCTTTCTCCACTACCACCGCCACTTTAATCGAATCAATTGTTGCTGCCAACGATAAAGGAAAGATTAAGATCCGGAAAATTGACGACAACACCGCCGAAGATGTAGAAATTGTCATTCACCTGGCCAACAATGTTTCTCCCGACCAAACCATCGATGCACTCTACGCTTTTACCAATTGCGAGGTCTCTATCTCACCAAACAACTGTGTGATTAAGAATGATAAACCCATGTTTATCAGCGTAAATGAAATTCTGATCAACGATACCAACCTCACCGTTAAATTGTTGAAAACAGAACTCGAAATCAGGATGGATGAACTGGAAGACCAATGGCACAATGCTTCCCTGGAAAAAATATTCATCGAAAACCGCATCTACCTCTCCATCGAAGATTGTGAAACCTGGGAAAGTGTGCTTACCACCATCGACAATGAACTTGACCCCTATAAATCATTATTAAAACGTCCGGTAGTGGAGGACGATTTACTTCGCCTGACCGAAATAAAAATCAAACGCATTTCCAAATACAATTCGTTTAAAGCGGACGAAACCATTTCGACCATAGAGGGAGAGATGGAAGAAGTAAAAAACCACCTGGAACACCTGATTGAATATTCCATCAATTATTTCCGACAGATTAAAAAGAAATATGGCAAAGGACGAGAACGCAAAACCGAAATCCGCAACTTCGATACCATCAACGCCAGCAATGTAGCCGTAGCCAACGAGAAACTGTATGTAGATCGTGCGGGTGGATTTGTGGGCACTTCATTGAAAAAAGATGAATTCGTTACCGACTGTTCCGACATTGATGACATGATCGTGCTGCGCGAAAACGGAACCTGTATCGTATGTAAGGTAGCGCCAAAAGTGTTCGTCGGACAAGACATCATCCATGTAGATGTATTCAAAAGAAATGACGACCGTACGATCTACAACATGGTGTACCGTGATGGAAAACTGGGCAATTACTACGTGAAACGCTTTGCTGTGGTGGGGATTACCCGTGACAAGGAATACGACCTCACCAGTGGTAACGAAGGATCTAAAGTAATTTATTTTACCGCCAATCCCAATGGGGAAGCCGAAATTGTAAAAGTTTCCCTACGTCCCAGGCCAAAGCTTAAAAAGCTGCATTTTGATTTTGAATTCAGCAGTTTAGCCATCAAAGGACGAAGCTCACGCGGAAACCTGCTCACTAAACATGCCATCAAATCCATTAGCCAACGCGAAGGTGGTGTTTCTACACTGGGAGCGCTCAATATTTGGTACGATGATTCGGTAAGGCGACTCAACAGTGATGAACGCGGGGTTTTTATCGGCGCGTTTACAGGAGACGAAAAAATCCTTACAATCCTTTCCACGGGTGAGTTTAAACTCACGGGTTACGATCAGTCGACCCATTTCGATGATGAAATGGTCTCTATCACAAAATTTGATCCCGACACGGTAATCAGTGCTGTTTATTACGATGGGGAACAAGGCAAATATTTTGTAAAACGTTTCCAGGTGCCTGACAACAGCAGCCCGAACAAGCCCTTTTTATTTATCAGTGAAGGCAAAGGTTCAAAGTTAACCAAGGTTTCTTTGGATTATTTACCCCGCCTTTCGTTTGAAGTAAAAAAAGACAATACCGACCATTTTGAATATGAAGTGGTGCCTTTGGCCGACTTTATTGCCGTGAAAAGCTTTAAAGCCAAAGGAAAACGACTTTCAAACTATACCCTAAAAGCATTTAAATTGTTAGAACCGCTTCCTTATTCCCCTCCTGAAACAGAAGAGGACGAGGATGTGGTCATCGTGCCGGAGGAAGACCCGATTGTTGAAACAGAAATTGACCCGACAGAATCCACGGAAACAAATAAAGAAGAAATTATCAGGGATGAGTTTAAGGAAGAACGCAATACACCACCAGTAGAAGTTCCCAAGCCTCCGCTTCCGCGAAAGAAGCGACCGGAAGATGAACCACCCCAGTTGGAACTGGAGTTTTAAGGAAAGGGTAATTAAAACCAGACAGGAAAGAAATTCCACGTTTAATCATCAAATCATAACCACCATCAGGGAGGCTTGATTTCAAATAAATAATGGGATTTCTTAACTGATTACGAACTGCTTAACTGGCTGCAGACTCTTTCTTTTTAATGGTCATTTTGATTAGATTTTCCCATTTTTCAATCAGAAGCAGCTCCGATCCAAAAGCCTTATTCTTATCTACATGATAGAATTCGATCGTTTTTTCAGGAATTTTCGCATTTGGAAAAGCAAATTTTAATTCAAGACGATCGATTACCTTACTGCTCCCATTGCTTGTTTTCACGGTCCTTCCGATATTAACCACCTTACAGCTTACAATGTCCAACAAGTTAATCAGCACACTTTGTTCGTCATTTTCTTGTTTTTTAAGATAAAACAGCTTTTTAGCTTCACTATCCAGACCAATGAAATGGATATCGTTCCAAACATCACTCACCGTGATTTTTAGCTGTTGCTGCTCAGCCAATTTAAGAAAGTTGTTTAATAATTTCGATTTTTTATTTTTTTGAGCAATGTTCGACCATACAATCGGGATGATAACTGCCAACACAAAGCCAAGTCCTATTAAAGATGATGCTAAATCCATTTTGCTTTTTATTTAATTTATGATTAAGATAAAACCGTAAGACACAATGAATGAATCTGTTTACGGTACTATAAAATTATTTTATCGATGCGAAATCAATAAAACCCAATAAAAGCAAGGCGTGTTACCAAAAATAATGGAAGGGATAAATCTGGTCGCGGATGGTTAACCCGGGTAGGATTTGATTTGAACCAACCAGATAATGTCTGACTACATCCACCATCTTAAGGTCGAAGATGAGGGTGTTAACAGAAAAATCGTTTGATTGATTTTTAAAGGTGGGTATGCGCAGGTTGACAATGGACGTAACCACGTTCACACTTTCTACAGGCACGCAGTAAAGATCGAATGTGTTGCCCGAAAAATACGAAGGAACCGATTCGCTTTGAGTATTTTGTAATGAAGATAGAAACAGGGTATTCTGTGAGTTAACAATCATCCCTTGATACCACAGGATCGCGAGAAGTAGAAATCCAACTATTTTAAACCTGATTTTCATGGCGCAAATATACAATGGTTTCGATCACTTTAGACTGAGCAGCTATCATATAATTTAATTCATAACAAAGATGGTGGCGCACGCCCGCTGACCGCATTAGGGGAGAGGCTTCTGCCTAAGACACAAATCATATTTAGTGTGATAATGAGTCTTAACATGGTTAATCATCATACCTTTACAAATAAATTATCCAAACGCAGGTAGCATGATTGATCATAGCAGGTATAAATCCAGGCACTCCTTTTTCATCATGGTCATGATCATGCTGTTATCCAACTTTTTATTGGCCTCTCCGTTTGTTGAGGATATCTGCCTGACAGATACCATCCCACCACCACCCGATGTTCCCGGTATCGTCAGCGGACCGACACAAGCCTGTCAGGGAGAGACCATGGTATATTCGGCAGATATTCCAATTGGATGTGAAACCCAATGGTTTATTGATGGCATCCTGCAAAATACCTCTGCCGATACCCTGGAAGTATATTGGTACGAAAGCGGAATTTTCATTATCAATATTGAGTTTACCTGCGATACTACGGGCAACACGACATCTTTCTTATCTGTACAAGTAGTCGGATTTCCAGGTGCCCCCGCCCCCATCCAAGGCGATACGGCGGCATGCAACCTGACCGAATCCACCTATACCACCATGATAATGGAAGGATCGTGGTGCCAATGGAAAGTTGACGGTTTGGTACAGGACACTGACTCAACCATCCTGATGTATTATTGGACGGAGCCCGGGTTACATGTTGTCGAAGTGAGTGCTGTAAACGACTGTGGTTTAAGTGAACCTGTCTTCCAATATGTATCTGTGAATGAATGGCCCCTGGTGGAACTTGGGAATGATACCACCATTCTGGCAGGGCAATCACTGGTGCTGGATGCAGGTAATCCGGGTTGCTTCTACTTGTGGTCGACAGGCGAAACCACTCAGGTGATCACCGTTTCAACAACAGGAAACTACCAGGTGGAAGTAAGCAATGCCTGTGGTAGCGTTGAGGACAGCCTGTTTCTGGAGGTGGTTGTTGGCATGGATGAAACAAGGGTAGATGAAATAAATATCCGAATTTCTGGCGATCAGGTGATCATCAATCCGACAGGTGTTCAAATTGAACAGATTGAAATTTGGGATCTTGCAGGCAGACTCCTCACCCGTTTACCCCTCAAACCAACTTATTTTCTTCCCGCCAAGGGCACTTTTTTAATCAGGGTCATCACCTATGACCACCGGGTATTTGGTACTTTGGTCATAAAATAAGGGTACCCTTTGCTCTACGAGGGTTTTGAACCCTCGTAGAGCAAAGGGTTATTCAGTCCAGGGGGGACAAAGTTTTTACGAACAACACTTTGTCTTTCCAGTAAAGTTCCCAGTCGGTTAGTTTGCAGTCGACCTGTACACCTCCCCTTGCACAATGGATCACTTTTATTTCACCCCGATCCACCGAATAAATAATACCGGCATGTCGTATCCTGACACCTCCTTTGTTTGAATATCCAAAGAAAACCAGATCACCGGCTTTGGCCTCTGCCAGAGTAATAATCCTTCCATCAAACTCGCTTTGTTTTTGGGCATTGTGCGGAAGCTCAACACCTATGTGCTCATATACGTACCTGGTAAACCCGGAACAATCGAAACCAGTCTCCGGCTTATCTCCTGAATACCGATAGTTTACACCCATAAACTTTTCAGCAAAACTGACAATTTCCCATCTTAACGAATCCGATCTGGACTGAAATGCCGGTTGGAGTGGCTTTTTATTGACCTGAAAGGAAGGAAAATAATAGGTAAAAATAGACAAGGTATCCTGAAAATTGCTCAGGAAATAGTTGGGTTCTTTTTTATAACCATCGGATAAGTGTAAGGTATCAAATTCCAGGTAGAAGCGGGCCAACAGCGAATCGATCCCGATAGTTCTCCAATTACAATATTTTGCAGGAAGTGATTCGCCGTATCCAATGTAGCTGCTAAACAACCTGAGTTCATCAGCGTCGGCCGATCGTTGATCGGCATATTTCTGAATGTTTATCTTTGAAATATAGTACTCGGGAACGGGTGAATCAGGCTTGTTTTTGTGATATCTGACGGCCTTCTGATAACACTTCTCATGCTTTCCATTTTCAAACAAATGTTGAAGCCTCCTCTCCATTCTGCCATCGCTTTGAGCTGAAAGCGAATGGTAGAAAAGAATCACAAAAAAAATGACCAGATAATAAGATTTCAGCTGCATCGTGCTACAAAACGGGATTTCGGAAGGATTATTTTCAACGGGTAAAAACAAATTCGGATTGTAAGCCTTACGAGGGTTCAAAACCCTCATCTTCCATAGCCTTACGAGGATTCAAAACCCACGTAAGGCTTATGACAAAAAATAAAATTGTCCAAATCATCAAAACTTTTAATAACCTCATCCCGCTGAACAATCGTTTCTGTATTCAACAAAATTTCTTTGTAAGAGGAGTATTTCCAATCCTCCGGGTAACTAACCAAGCCAGCTTTAACCGGATTGTTGTGAATATAAATGATCAGGGTTTTAAAGTGCTCTTCACTTTCAATCAAAATCCGTTTGAATCGATTTGCAAATAAACTGCCCATCCTGTGGTTTTCGTTGTTAAATGCCTGAGCATAACTGTTAAAACAATGTGAAAATTGCCGGCTAATTTTATAGGAAAAATCCAGTTCAGATAAAAGCTGTTGATTTTCTTTAACATGTACCAAAAGATGAAAATGATTGGGCATCAGACAATAAGCAAAAAAATCAAGGTGATCGATCAGATATTTTTTTATTTGGTGCAGAAAAAACCGGTAATTCCGATCCGATTTAAACAGCAAATCCCTACCTACCGCATGATTGTAAATGTGGTAAGAGGCATTTTCTTTTAATAACGTTTTTGTATCTGCCATGATTATCTTCTTTATTAACCCCCCGAGGGTTCAAAACCCTCGGGGGGTTTGGGTTTAAAAACCCTCGGGGAGTTGGTTCAAAACCCTCGGGGGGTTTGGATTATTGCGGTTAAATCTACACATTATATGATTAACTACCCGAATTTTAAATTGATATTTTTAAAATATCTCCGTATTCGTTTTGGTTCATTTTCTTACCCCTCCTCACCCACCTACCCAAATTTTCATATCTTTGCACACTTAAAATTTCCGGCTATACCGGAGATATAGATTTTATTAATGCACTAAATATCACTACAATATAACTCATGCAATCCAAAGGTAAACATAAACTACATGCCATCAAGTTCCTCACCGGATCTACTTATATCATGCAAATGGAACGCAACGGACTCGAATTTGAAGCCGGCCAACACATTCTCCTGGGTGCCGATGGCGATTTAAACCAACGCGAATACTCTATCTACAGCGGCAATAACGACACCTTCCTCGAAGTACTTATAAAAGAAGTGGATGATGGCGATGTATCGAAAAAACTCAAAGATACCAAACCAGGAGCCTACCTCCAGGTAGAAGGTCCACTGGGTTTTTTCAGCCTCGACCAAACCCTCATTCCTACACATCAGTTTCTGTTCATCTCCTCCGGAACAGGTATCGCCCCCTTCCACAGCATGGTGAAAAGCCATCCTGAGCTTGACTACACCCTGTTGCACGGCGTCCGTTATGGATCAGAAGGTTATGAAAAAGATAACTATGCCCGAAATCGATATATCCAGTGTACATCAGGTGACCAAACCGGCGACTTTGCAGGACGTGTAACCGACTATCTGTTAAAACATACCTTCGACAAGGCCACCATCTGCTATTTTTGTGGGAACTTTAAAATGATCCGTGAAGCCATGGATATCCTCGACAAAAAAGGATTCCCCCACAACCAGCTTCATGCGGAAGTTTACTTTTAACCGGCGATCGCATCATGAAATATCATATAGTTCAATTGGGTTGTCAGATGAATATTTCCGACGGGGAGCGCGTGCAGCAGGTGCTCGAAGGAATGGGATTTGAAGCAACAGATAAAGAAGAAGAAGCCAGTTTGCTTGGCGTGATCGCCTGTTCTGTGCGACAAAAAGGCATCGACAAAGTCTACAACATGGTGGCTAAATGGAACAAATGGAAAAACCGAAAAAACCTGATCACCTTTGTTTCGGGATGTGTGCTACCAGCCGACAAACAGAAATTTCTTAAAATGTTCGATCTGGTGTTTCCAATGAGCCAGTTGCCGCAATTGCCCGAAATGATCAGTCAATACGGTATCGTGAGTGCTGCCAGCATGCAAACATTGGATGCCGGTCTTAGCGATTTGATAAAAACTCACGACCAGGTAGCACTCAACCCGGCAGCATTTCGCCTCAACCCGGCTGCTTTTAAACCAACCCATGTTGGCATCACACCTCAGAAACCTGATGAACGCATCGAAGATTTCTGGCACATCACACCCAAATATGGTTCTGGCTTCGAAGCCTTTATTCCAATCCAAAACGGGTGCAACAAGTTCTGCACTTTTTGCGCAGTTCCTTACACCCGTGGACGGGAAGTTTCGCGACCTTCGGATGAAATACTCAACGAGCTCAAACACCTGGTAGCCAAAGGTTTTAAATCCATCACCCTCCTGGGACAAAATGTAAATTCTTACGGGCTGGATAAAAAGGGAACGGAAATCTCCTTTGCCGGATTACTTAAAATGATTGGCGAATTTGGCCAACAGTCCAATGAAGATTTCTGGGTATATTTTACTTCACCGCATCCCCGCGACATGAGTGATGACATCATCGAAGTAGTGGCCAGGTACGATTGTCTCGCCAAGCAAATTCATCTCCCTGTACAATCGGGCGACGACAACATGTTGGTACGCATGAACCGCAACCATGGTATGGGAAAATACCGCGAAATAGTCAATACCATTAAACGGCTGATCCCTCAAGCTACTTTGTTTACCGATATTATTGTCGGTTTTACCGGCGAAACCGTGGAAGAATTCAACAATACCATGAAGATCATGGGGGAATTCAAATACAACATGGCCTATATCGCTCAATATTCCCCCCGACCTGGTGCCGCCAGTTCGCGTTGGGCCGATGATATTCCGCAAGAAGAGAAAAAAGAGCGCTATCACCTACTCACCAACGAGATGATGAAGCATACACTTGAATACAATCAGCTATTGGTTGGACGCACGCTGAAAGTACTGGTCAGGGGTAACGACCGGAAAAAAGGCTACCTGTCGGCTTATACCGAGGGCCGGATTGTTGCCCGTTTTCAATGCGATAAAAACGAAATGGTGGGTAAATATGCCACCATAACCGTCACCAGCGCAGCACCACTTTCCATCGAAGGTGTGCTGGTTAATTAAATGAAGGCCTCTATGAATAAACAAAAAACAGTGGCCTTTAAAACATTGGGATGCCGTTTAAATCTATACGAAACCGATGCCCTGGCCTCAGAATTTGCCAAACAAAACTACCGCGTGGTCGATTTTAATGAAAAGGCCGACTTGTATGTAATCAACACCTGTACGGTTACTAACCAAAGCGATCAGAAATCCAGGCGCGAAATCCAGGTGGCCCACCGAACCAACCAGGAGGGTGTTACCATCGTAACAGGCTGTATGGCCACAAATTACAAAGAACAATTGGAAAAGAATAGCGCCATTAACTATGTTGTCGATAACGATCATAAAACATCGGTATTGTCTGTGGCAGAAGCCCATTTTAATGGCGAACTGGTGGATGTAAACAACTTCGAAGCCAACCTGTTTAGCTACGCACCTGCCGACGAAACTTTTCATACCCGCAGCCTGATAAAAATCCAGGACGGGTGCGATAATTTCTGTACCTTTTGTATCATTCCAAAAGTACGTGGTCGGGCCACCAGCCGTCCTCCGGAAGAAATTTTCGAAAACATACGACAGGTGGTCGCGTTTGGATATAAAGAAGTAGTTCTTACCGGGGTAAATCTGGGAAGATATTCTTATGGAGATTATGATTTTGAGAAACTCGTGGAAGCCATTCTTGACCTGCCAGGAGATTTCAGGGTGCGCATCTCGAGCATTGAACCGGATGGCTATACCGACAGCTTTTTCAGGCTTTTCGACCATCCCAAGCTTACTCCTCACCTACATATTTGCCTGCAAAGCGGATCAGAAGAAATTTTACTGAAAATGCGCCGCATGTACACAGCTTCTTCTTTTAAAAAGATGGCCAACCAACTCAAGACATTGCATCCCGGCTTTAACCTCACCACGGATGTCATTGTGGGATTCCCGGGAGAAACGGAAACCCATTTTCAGGAGACAATGGATGCCATTCAAGAAATCGGATTTGGACATATCCATACATTTAAGTATTCTATACGAAAAGGAACAAGGGCCGAACGCATGCCCGAACAAATTCCCGGGAAAACAAAGACCAGCCGTAGTGAAATGGTTCGCCGTCTGGCCGATGACATGAAAAGGACCTATCGCGACACTTTTGTCGGGAAAACCCAACGTGTACTGGTCGAAAAAATTCTTCCCGATGGTACAGCCTCGGGGTTTGGAGAGCATTATGTGCCCGTTGTCATTCATGATTCAGGCTTAAAACCCAATACCTTTTACAAAGTAGAGATTCAAAACATCATGAATCTTGAAGAACCCACCCTGGCTGGAAAGGTAAAGCTGCAACGCGATTAATTAACAATATTCAGTGTAAAAAATAGTTGATTATTTTTTTATATTAAATATTGTTGTACTTTTGCAGCCCCAATTTATTAATAATAAAAGGTAATACACTATGGCTAATCACCTATCAGCGCTTAAAAGGATCAGGCAAACTGAAGTAAGAAGAGTTCACAATCGTTACTACACGAAAACCATGCGTAACGCGATTAGAAGATTCAGGTTGTTAACTGAAAAAACAGAGGCCGTTGAGAGCTTGCCCACATTGTACGCGATGATCGACAAGCTGGCTAAAAGAAAAATGATTCACAAGAATAAAGCCGGTAATTTAAAGTCAAAAATTACAAGATACGCTAACAGCATTTCATAAAGAGTGCTCTTAATAAAATTTCAGGCCCGATTACTTCGTAACCGGGCTTTTTTTCGTCTGTTTTTTCCTATCTTCATGGCCTGAATTTAAAACTAACCTGCTATGGAAAAAATACCGATCCACCAATGGTCGGAGGACGACCGTCCGCGAGAAAAAATGATGCTAAAAGGCAAAGGGCAACTTTCGAAAGCGGAACTCATAGCCATCTTAATTGGAAGCGGAAGCACAGAAGAATCAGCTGTGGCACTTTCCAAACGCATATTAAACTCCGTCGACAATAACCTGGCCGAACTTTCAAGACTAAGCATCAGCGATTTAACCAAATTTAAGGGCATTGGCCCGGCCAAAGCCATCAGCATAGTCGCGGCATTGGAACTTGGTCGGCGGCGACGTGCAGATGATGTGCTTATCGACAAACAAAAAATAACTTCCAGTCAGGATGCCTACAACCTGCTTTACGCCGATCTTTCGGATAAATACCATGAAGAATTCTGGATACTCCTGTTGGATCGTGCCAACAAGGTCATCAGAAAAGTGAATATAAGCGAAGGCGGCCTTACCGGAACAGTGGCCGATCCAAAAAAAATATTTCAACTGGCATTGGAACAGCATGCTTCCGGGATTATCCTGGCACACAACCATCCATCCAACAACCTTCAACCCAGCCCCAACGACATGGACCTGACCAAAAAAATTGTTTCCGGCGGAAAAAGCCTCGACATCAATATATTGGACCACCTGATCATTGGTAACGATAAATTCTACAGTTTTGCGGATGAAGGAACCATGCCGGGGTAACCATGCATAAGGTTAAAAAACAGATCGACCAAATTTCCGGGAATTTCTGCTTGATCCTACACGGGTGGGCGAATGCTTCGAGTGCCTTGATTGGTGTTCTATTCCCCTCACTGGTACCAGAAATCCATCCGGTCACTTTCGCGAAGCAATAATTCCACTATATTTACCCATGCAATAAAATGTGAACCATGGAAATCATAAAAACCAACATACCAGACTTATACATCGTAAAGCCAACCGTTTTTGAAGATCACCGCGGCTACTTTTTCGAATCGTATAACAAGGAAGTGTTTTTACGACATGGCATCGATCAGAATTTTGTACAGGACAACGAATCAAAATCCCAGAAAAATGTGCTGCGTGGACTGCATTTTCAAAAACCTCCCTTTGCCCAGGGCAAGCTGGTCAGGGTGATACGTGGTTCGGTGCTGGACGTGGCTGTCGATATCAGAAAGTCATCACCCACCTATGGCAAATGGGCCTCCATCGAACTTACCCAGGAAAATAAATGGATGTATTGGGTTCCTCCGGGATTTGCCCATGGTTTTGTTACCCTGGAAGACAACACCACCTTTTTTTATAAATGCACCAACATGTATAACAAAGAATCGGAAGGCAACATCCTTTGGAACGATCCGGACTTGAATATCGATTGGAAAATAAGCCAACCCATTCTTTCAGAAAAGGATATTATCGCTCCCTTGTTTAAAGATTTTATCAGCCCGTTCTGACTTGACTTAAAAATCTCATTAATTTTGCAGCGCTTATCAAACCTGTTTGTCGGTTTGTCATAAAATGGCAGCTATTTTCGTGTACACATGCAAAAAAACATCTCCTATATATTACTTATCCTGCTGATTGGGCTGCTCATTTTTGGATGGAACAGGGTAACACATCACGAACAAGTGCAACTACCCGGTAACAACGAACAATACTACCGCATCGTTTCGCTGCCCATCCCCGACACCCTGACTTTCGCGGGGGAGGAGGTGCCTCTCGATCTGTTCTATGTGCGTGAAGCACTCGACAGGGAGATGACGGTAAACACTTACTGGCATTCGGCAACTCTCATTCTCATTAAAAAAAGCCGCCGCTATTTTCCTCTTTTCGATTCCATTCTGATAAGCCACCACCTGCCAGTTGACCTTAAATATATTGCCATCATCGAAAGTGGATTGTCCAATGTAGTTTCTCCGGCAGGGGCAGTGGGTTTCTGGCAATTTTTAAAAGGTACCGGCAAAGATTATGGGCTGGAGATTGACGATGAAGTGGATGAAAGGTATCACGTTGTGAAATCCACTGTGGCGGCTTGTGCATACCTGCTCGACAGCTACAACTCCTACGGAAACTGGACACTTGCAGCCGCTTCGTACAATGCAGGCCAAAATGGAATTAACCGGCAAATCGACCGGCAGAAAACCACCTCATTTTACGATTTGCTGTTGAGCGATGAAACATCAAGATATATATATCGCATTCTGGCCATGAAACTAATTCTAGAAAACCCTCAGGATTATGGTTTTTTTGTGAGTGATAATGAGGTGTATGTTCACATTCCTACAAAAAAAGTGATGGTAAACCAGAGAGTGGATGATTGGGCTGTTTTTGCAAACGACCATCACATCAGCTACAAGCTGTTGAAACAATTCAATCCATGGCTTCGCGAAAACTACCTGAAAAACAGGAAGAACAAAACTTATTATATCGACATACCTCTTGCGCCTTACGATATGACGCATCAAGAACTAATGATGAAAAAGAACGGATTAAACCGCCAGGGTTCATGACTAAGAACAAAAATCAATATCAAAATCAATACCTGGAAGTACTGGGCGCACGTGTACACAACCTGAAAAATATTGACATTGTTATTCCACGCAACCAGCTTGTTGTGATTACAGGTCTAAGCGGGAGTGGTAAATCATCCCTGGCTTTCGACACCATATACGCTGAAGGTCAACGGAGATATATGGAAACATTCTCAGCCTATGCACGTCAGTTTATCGGAAATATGGAACGACCCGATGTGGATAAAATCAACGGGCTTAGCCCGGTAATTTCCATCGAACAAAAATCGGTAAACCGGAATCCCAGGTCGACAGTTGGAACAATTACTGAAGTGTACGATTTTTTGCGATTGCTTTTTGCCCGGGCTGGCGAGGCCTATTCCTACTTATCGGGTGAAAAAATGGTGCAATATTCGGAAGATGAAATTACTGCACTCATCATGACGCATTTCGACGGAAAAAAAATGATGGTGCTGGCACCATTGGTCAAAGGAAGAAAAGGCCATTACCGCGAATTGCTCGATCAGGTCCGGCAACAAGGATATTTAAAAGTGCGCGTCGATGGCACAGTTCAGGAAATCAAGTTTGGAATGCAACTCGACAGATACAAAGTACATGACATTGAAGTGGTTGTAGACCGCATCGACCTGCACAATCCCGATAAAGAACGTATCCGTCGCACCGTAACACAAACCATGAAATTGGGCAAAGGTTCCATGATCGTTCTGGATACAGAAACCAATACTATCCGACATTTTAGCCGAAAACTCATGTGCCCGGTAACAGGTTTGTCCTATGATGAACCCGAACCCAATTCCTTTTCTTTTAATTCACCCTATGGCGCCTGCCCTGTTTGCAATGGCCTGGGCATGGTAAAAGAAGTAGACCTCGAAAAAATTATTCCCGACAACAACCTAAGCATAAAACGGGGAGGAATAAAACCTTTTGGAGAATATAAAGCCAACTGGCTTTTTAACCAACTGGAATCCATTGGATTAAAATACGGATTCACACTTTCAACTCCCATAAAAGACATTTCACCCGAAGGCATGCAGGTAATACTTCACGGTTCGAATGAAACATTTACGGTAAAAAAAGAATACCTCGGCATCACCTCATCCTACACCTTGAATTTTGAAGGAGCGATACAATACATCGAAAATTTCGGTAATGATTCAGGCGGTCAAAGCACTAAACAATGGGCTGATGGATTTATGAATCAACATCCATGCCTTGAATGTGCAGGAGCCCGGTTGAAAAAAGAATCACTGCATTTTAAGATTCACGGGAAAAACATTGCCGAACTGGCCCTGATGGACCTCGTTGATTTGCGACAATGGCTCGAAACAGTTGAAATCGCCATGAGCAGCAAACAGCAAATCATCGGACATGAAATCCTTAGGGAAATCAACAATCGATTGGATTTTTTACTGGATGTGGGGATTGGTTATCTGAACCTCTTCAGACCGGCCAAGAGCCTATCGGGAGGAGAATCGCAGCGAATCAGACTGGCGACCCAAATTGGCTCACAGCTTACCGGTGTTCTGTATATACTCGATGAACCCAGCATCGGACTCCATCAGCGCGACAACCAAAAACTAATTAAAGCCTTGCAGGATTTAAGGGATATTGGCAATTCAGTGATCGTGGTAGAACACGACAAAGACACCATCATGGCAGCCGATTTTGTTGTTGACATTGGACCCGGGGCAGGGATGCACGGTGGGGAAATTATGGCGGCAGGAACTCCTGATGAAATTCAAAAAATCGACACCATTACCGCCGACTACCTGAATGGAAAAAGGTTTATCCCCATCCCCAAAATACGCCGACCCGGCAATGGAAAATTTATTCATCTTTTCGGTGCCACCGGTAATAACCTAAACCATGTAAACCTGAGCCTCCCATTGGGAAAACTCATCTGCATTACAGGCGTTTCCGGAAGCGGGAAATCTTCTCTGATCAACGAAACCCTGTACCCGATCCTGAGCAGGCACTTTTACCACTCGTTGCAAAACCCCTTGCCTTATGTCAGCATCGATGGTGTTACCCACATCGACAAAGTCATCGAAATCGACCAGTCGCCTATAGGACGTACCCCCCGGTCGAATCCGGCTACCTATACCAAAGTCTTTGACGAAATCAGGAAACTGTTTGGCACCCTGCCCGAGGCCAAAATCAGGGGATACAAACCCGGTAGGTTTTCGTTCAATGTGAAAGGCGGAAGATGCGAAAAATGTAAAGGCGCAGGCGTACAAACCATCGAAATGAACTTTTTGCCTGATGTATACGTGCTGTGCGAAGATTGCAACGGAAAACGCTATAACCGGGAAACCCTGGAGGTTCGTTTCAAAGGCAAATCAATCAACGATGTGCTGAACATGACCATTAATCAGGCGGTACTGTTTTTCGAAAACATTTCGTTTATAGTACATAAACTCAAAACCCTTCAGGATGTCGGACTGGGATATATTACCCTGGGACAATCGTCTACCACCATTTCAGGTGGAGAGGCACAGCGTGTAAAATTAGCTGGCGAGTTGGCTAAAAAAGACACCGGCAACACACTTTACATTTTGGATGAGCCAACCACCGGACTTCATTTTGAAGATGTGAAGGTTTTGCTTGGCGTACTCGACAAACTGGTTGGCAAGGGCAATACCGTTATCATTATTGAACACAACATGGAGGTTATCAAAGTGGCCGACCATATTATTGACATTGGCCCGGAAGGAGGAAGTGCCGGAGGCCGGATTATTTGTGAAGGCACTCCTGAACAAGTCGCGTTAAACCCGGAAAGCCGAACGGCTCCATTTATCTTGGAAGAACTAAAAAGAAATATCCGATAAATTTTAAACCAAAACGATGTAAAAGTGAATACTAAACAACAATTTACCTGGAATTTGCGTATCTTGTCCTGTTTTTTGTCATCTATTTAATAACCTTTACAATGATCGAAGAAGATTTCACCCCTTTGCACCACAAAATAGAATCAAAACCCTGGAACGAGATCAGGGCACACGACAGTTGGTCGGTATTTAAAATCATGGCTGAGTTGGTGGATGGTTACGAAAACCTGGCCAAAATAGGTCCATGTGTGGCTGTTTTTGGATCGGCACGTACCAAACCCGGTGACAGATGTTACCACATGGCTGAAGAATTGGCTTATCTCCTGGCAAAGAAAGGATTTGGCATTATTACAGGTGGCGGCCCGGGCGCCATGGAAGCAGCCAATAAAGGAGCACACATTTCCGGCGGAAAATCTGTCGGGCTCAACATCAACCTTCCTTTCGAACAAAAGGCCAACGAATACATCGACCCTGACAAACTCTTGCAGTTCGATTATTTCTTTACCCGTAAAGTGATGTTTATGCGTTACTCTCAAGGTTACGTTGTACTACCGGGTGGTTTTGGAACCATGGATGAACTGTTCGAAGCCATCACACTCATCCAGACACATAAGCTTATTCAGTTTCCTATTGTTCTCATTAGCAAAGACTACTGGGGAGGATTATTAAATTGGATCAAAGAAAAAATGCTTGCTGAAGGAAAAGTGGCTGAAAAAGACATGGAAATTTTTCAACTGGTTGACAGCATTGAGGAAGCTGTTCAAATTATTGACGATTATTACAGAACCTATTCCTTAAAACCGAATTTTTAACCTCTTCTTTTTGTTACCTTTGCCGCCCAACAATAACCATATGGGACGGATAAAAAAGCCACCGCTGCCAATCCTCGAAAACCTTGAAGTGATGAAAGCCGGTGCAGAAGGAAAATCACTGGCATACTACAACGAGAAGGTCGTATTTATACCCTATACAGCTCCGGGCGATATCGTAGATGTACAGATTACCCGAAAAAGGTCAAGTTATCTTGAAGGAAAAGCCATTCATTTTCACCATCTTTCTGAATCCAGAACCACACCCACATGTACACACTTTGGTTTGTGCGGAGGTTGCAAATGGCAACATATCAGCTATGAAGAGCAATCCAGATTCAAAGAACAACAGGTAAAAGATCATTTTCAACGCATCGGAAAAGTAGCAGTTGACGAATATTTGCCCATCATTGCCAGTGATCAGCCTTTTTTTTACCGAAACAAACTTGAATTTACGTTTACAGATCGTCGATGGCTGACTCAACTCGATACCCCGGCCGAAGAAGGAGGCCCGGTCAACACCCAGGGATTGGGATTTCACCTTCCCGGAATGTTTAATAAAGTGCTTGACATCGACAAATGCTATTTGCAGTGCGACCCCTCCAATGCTATCCGGTTGGCAGTGAAGGAATTCGCCATTGAACACGATCTCTCATTTTATAACCTTCATACCGGTGAAGGGCTGCTCCGCAATTTAATCATCAGAACTTCAACCACCGGCGACGTGATGGTGATTGTAGTTTTCAAATATGATGACCTGAATAAGAGGGAATTACTGGAATACCTCACGGTCCGTTTTCCAGAGATTACCTCCATGATGTATGTAATAAATGAAAAAGTAAACGACATCATCACCGACCTGGAAGTACAGCTTTACAAAGGCGATCCGTTTATCATGGAAAAAATGGAAGCGCCGGTGGCGGGACAACCTGATTTAAAATTTAAAGTAGGCCCTATCTCATTTTACCAGACCAATCCGGTGCAGGCACGTAAATTGTATCAGGCGGCTTTCGATTTTGCCGGTTTCACTGGAAATGAGTTGGTGTACGATTTATACACCGGAACAGGAACGATTGCCGCTTTTATCGCCCGATCGGTAAAACATGTATTAGGTATTGAATACGTGGAACAAGCCATTCTGGATGCACGCATCAATGCAAATATCAATGGTATTGAAAATACGACCTATTTTGCAGGCGATATGGCCCGGGTGCTCGATCGTGACTTTGTCAGGAAACATGGCAAACCCGATGTGGTAATTACTGATCCTCCAAGAGCAGGCATGCACGAAAGGGTTCTTTACCAACTCCTTGAGATGGAACCAAAAAAAATAATCTACATCAGTTGTAATCCTGCCAGTCAGTCGCGTGATATTGCTATCCTGAATGCAAAATATCAGGCTGTGAAGGCTCAGCCCGTGGATATGTTTCCCCAAACACATCATGTGGAAAACGTGGTTTTGTTGGAGAGAATATAAGTTTGAATTTACCTTACTTTTCTTTACCAAGTATATTGATATCATTAATCAGTACCTCAAAATCGGGGTTGATCGCATCTACCTTCAGGTGAGCCTGCTGATACCAATATTCCCGTTGGAGTAGCTTTTCAGTGATAAACTCCAGGAGTTCATCAGGTGATTTCCCGGCTACCAGCGGACGTTGGCGCTTTGAATTCATCAACCGGCTGGCAAGTCTGGCGGGTGAAGCTTCCATATAAACAGTTGTTCCATTCAATTTCATGAGGTTCATGGCATCGTAAAAACAAGGGGTTCCTCCTCCTGTTGAAATCACCACATCCTGCAACTCAAAAGTCGATTTGATGAGGTCATATTCAAACTGTCGAAATAATGATTCACCATATTTTTCGAAAAATGTCCGGATGTTGATCTTGTATTTATCTTCAAACAATATATCCAGGTCAAGAAAGTCAACTCCTAACTTTGAGGCAAGGCGTTTACCCAGGGTGCTTTTCCCGGCTCCCATAAAACCAATCAGATATACCGGACGCATATCAGGAAGTTTTGTCGCCCACAAAATAGTCCTCCTTGTCGGCAAAGAGCACGTTAAAACTGGTCAGGCTGCCATAAATGCGGGTAATATATTGCTGAAGCGACACCTTTTCTTCATCATCAAGACCTGAAGCGGTATTAATTCTTTGTTCCATTACGCGAACACGATCACGGATCATCACGATCTTATGAAAAAACTGATCGATTGGAATTTCCTTCTCCTTCAGGCTTTCGTTGCCGGGTTTGAGGATCAATTTCCCGCCTTTCCATTTATCTCCCAGATGAACAGGATGCTGTATATCGCTGATGGAAGTTAACAACCGCCGAAATACCCGTTCCACCTTTTCGTAACTAATCAGGTCTGTATCGCTACCGTGAAAATCTATCACTTTCAACTTGTCAAATGACTTAGTCACCGTTTTTACGCCATAATCCATAAAGGTAATCTCATAGCTATCGCTGTAAACCTGAATTATCACCCCATTACCAAATTCGGGGTGCGAAACACGTGATCCTATTCCCGGTGTCATGGCCTCCATATCATCCATATTTTAAACATTAGTCCCGTAATGGGAAATCTTTCAATTTTATCAATTCTCTTTACAAAATTAAAATAATTTACCATGAGACGAAATCAATCCAGTTCTATTCATTGATCATCCTATCGGCAATAAAAGCCTGTGTTTGCCACATTAATGAGATGAAAGTATAATAAAGAAGTTTCTCGAAGCAGGTTATACGGTTGTGTTGTATTGATCTATTTCTCCGAAAACACCTGATGTAAGGTCATCACCTGGGGAATAAGCAATTGGTTTCCATTGTTTTCGATGATGTAATCAGCCAACAGGCGTTTTTCCCTTTCGGGAAGTTGATTCTTCATCCTGGCTTCTACTCTGTCAATTTCTATATGATCACGTTGCATAATCCTGAATTTCCTGGTTTCCTCCCCGGCAGCCACATGGATGATGCTATCAAATCGGCTCTGGAGCCTGTTTTCAAATAGGATAGCGCTTTCCTGAACCACATAGGGTTCATGTTTATAACCAGTCACCCACAACTGGAACTCCTGCTCCACCATTGGATGGATGAGTTGGTTAATTTTTTGGAGAGATTCCGGGTTAGAGAACACCAACGCGGACAATTCCGATTTCTGGAAAATTCCATTCTTATAAAAATCATTGTCTGGAAACAAAAGTGCCAGTTCTTTTTTCACATCATTTCTTTGATAAAGATGGCGTGCCACTTCATCTGAATAAAATACCGGAACCCTCAGCACCTCGAAAATCCTGGCAACTGTCGACTTACCGCTTCCCATGTTTCCGGTCAAACCAATGCGTTTCATTTCTACTTTATAATCAAAAATTCCACGTCAACAGGTTCCATTCGGATATTCGACACGCAAGCCGGCTGCTTATCAACTATCAAATGCAATTTTGTAGTCTCTTTCAAGTTTATTTCCCTAAGGTCAAAGGACACATTAAACTGACTTACCTGAACCTTGTTAAAGTCTATTTGGGCTACTTTATATAATATCTTTACGGAGGAAGGAAATGTCTTTATTGGAATTGAACCCGCATACTGATTGATGGGAACCACCAGTGATGATTCGGTAAAACGCTCCACATCAACATCTAACGAAACCTTACTAATGCTGTAATTGAATATATCCGGGTGCTTATTTTCCAGTAGCAAACTCGCTTTTAAATCGGATTCAATGTTGTTAAAAATACTTTCGCGGGTGTAAACCGATGATAAAGTGTCGAGGGCAGTTGCCGGTCCAAACACTTCCACATGATCGGGTACAACTCGTGCATCAAGGTAGGCACCAAACTCATCCTTAAAATGAATTGTGTATCGCGGGACTACGCTTACTTTTTTACTTTTCAAATCTTCAAGGACAAAAGCAACCCTGTTTTCAGAAAACAGGATATTCGATTCTTCAACTCTCAATTGTTCCGCAAGCCGTTTTCTTAATTCCTGGGTATAAATATAGTAGGAAGTACCTTTGTCATGGATAAGCTGATATTTTCTCAAGTCGATGGACAAAGTGATCGTCTCTTTTCCAAAACCCATGTTGATTAACTCGAAACCACGCGCTGTTACATCAGCAGTTAGTGAACTGTCGACAAGCGATGTAAGTCGCTTTTTTACAGGCACATGGTTGTAATTAACATTAAAAACATAAGTTACCGTATATACTTCCGAAAGTTTGATCAGCAACCAAAACAAGGAAGCGATAACGATACACATGAAAAAGATGAAATGATCGCGTTTAATTTTCCTGAAAAAGCGAAAATAATCCGTGGTCTTTTCTTTTCCTACCGTATTTGTTGTTAGTACCTTCATAAAAAAACCGGAGCCTGAATGGTCATACTCCGGGAAGTTAATTTTGTTTCAATAAAATTGAAATAAACTACTTTGTCTGGCCTACCTCGGTTATGTCCACCACGATAGCACTCTTTTCAACGGTAATTTTCACCTGTCCTCCACTAATATCAAGAACCACGGTAGTTTCGTTTACTTCTACTATTTTACCATGGATCCCCCCCAAGGTAACCACTTTCTGGCCTTTCTGAAGTGCTTCTCTGAATTTTTTCTGTTCCTTCGTCTTTTTTGTCTGTGGACGGATGAAGAAAAAATAGAACACGATCAAAATTAAAAACAAGGGCAACATTGACATCCAGCTACTTTCGGATGATTCGGCTGCCTGCAGTAAAATAAGCATTAATTTCATAACGAATAAATTTATTTAGTTTAATTATTTTCCGGCATCACAATTTCAGCCTTAATTCTCAATGTAGTAATATTGGGTTGCGTATTGGTTAGTACAGTAATTGTTTTGTTTTGAATTCCTTTTCGTCCACCGCTGTCGAAGGAGGTTTCAACATAATCACTCTTGCCTGGGGCAATGGTTGATTTCGGGTACTTTCCAACAGTACAACCACAGCTGGTGCTGACCTTCGAAATCAACAAATCAGATTGACCTGTATTGGTGAATTTAAACTGATAGGTCACCCTTTCGCCTTGTATAATCCGGCCAAAATCATGCTCTGTTTTTTCAAATTTTATCTGTGGTGAGTCGCTAGCGGATGTTTCCGCTGAACTGGGGTTGTTAACCAAATCGGTACTCATCTTTTTCGTTCCCGAATTGCCGCACGATGTCATAAAAAACAACAACATCATCAACCAAATCCAATTTTTCATAGTTCTCTCCTTTTAATTACTTCTGATGATGGTGACTGAACCCTTAAATATATCTGTACTTTTTGCACCATGACATTCAAGAACATAATAATATACTCCATCGGGAAGGTTATCGCCCTCCCAATCATTTTGATAATTGTTTGATTCAAACACTTTTCTTCCTAAACGGTTAAAAATAACCAACCTCGACTGTTCATAATAACGCCCTAAAGTTTCGTCCGTAACTTTTCCTTTGTTATCAGCTGTTGTTATCTCAAACTTGTCGTTCGATCCATCTCCATTACCGGGACTAAAGACATTTGGGATAAACAACTCTACAGGTTTTACCGTAACCTGGGTCGTATAGGTGGTATCACAGCCCTGAGGATTTACGACTTTAAGAAAGGTGTAAAATTCACCAACACTGTTGTACTTGTAGGTGGGCTCATCTAATTCCGAAGAGAAAACAGTATCACCCTCCATAATTTCCCAGGAATGGGTGGTTAGTGGAATACTGTCAACAGAAAGGTTATCAAACGAATACGTAACCAAAGGGTTTTGAAGGTAAACGGTATCACCAGGCTCGGTATATATTTCGATGACCGGATTCGGGTATGCCCTGGTATAAAACGTGTCGCGCGTGGCACACCCATAACTGTCCTTTACCATGATGGCATAGTTCTGATGGGCTTTGAGCCCAATAGCCAATGAGGAATCCCCGGGAGCCAGTTGAAGGGGTAGAACGTCCCAAAAATAGTGATACTCATCAGGTTGGAACGCCCCTGAGGCAGTCGCTCCCACTTTGGCATTTCTACCGTTGGTCGTATCGCCATTGGTACAAGTCAGCTGGTGCTGAAAAAATTCAATTTGGATGAGTGGACGAACACCAACTCCAAACAATTCACTTGGACAGGTGTCGTTGGTAATGGTATCAATAACAATAACCCGAAAGGTGGTACTATCCTGCAATTGCAGACCCAATATGGATTCATTACCTACCGTAACGAAACCGCTTCCCTCCTGGCGTTGCCAGTCGAATACCTGGTTTGGCCCTTCGAAAACGCTTAATTCAAAATAGGTCCCCGGACAAACCGGCATTGGTGAATCAATGGAAATTTCACAATACACTTCTGCTTTAGCAGAGATGGCAAATATTACCACAGCGAAACTAAAAACAACTTGAAAGACCCTGAATATGCTTCGTTTTATGGTCATAAAATGTCCGGCTAATGGTTGAAAAATGCGGTGCAAAGGTAGTAAAATATATTTTCAGGGCTCATGGTTACGCGTTTCAGAAAATTCCTGAGTCGAGCATCACCAGGGTACAATGCTCAACAACTTCAATTCCAGCAGCTTTGCATTTTCTCGCAAATTCCGTATTTTCAGTTCCCGGATTAAAAATCACACGTTTTGGATGCAGGTTGATTACATACTGATAATAGGGTTGTTGATTCAACGGGTTCAGGTACATGGTAATCGTATGGATGTCCTTAAAATCGGGTAATCCTGTCTCGATAACCACCTCTCCCACCCGGCCAGGTTTAAGCCCGATGGAGACAACCGGATGTCTATTGGCGCTCAACAGCCTGATGGCCTTGTTCGAATAACGCTCAGGTTTTAAACTTCCCCCAAGTACCAACGTTTTTTTTGTCATAAAGTAAGAATTATCACAGCTACGTCATCTGCTACGGCAAAGATAACACTATTCAGTAAACGACCTTTTATTGATTTTATTTTTTAAATAACCAGTTAATAATCAGTCATCCTGTCAGGAAATAAAATTTTTTACGCCATAACTTCCGAAAATAATCTTTTTTTCTATTTGGTGTCGGATTTGTTGCACCAAAAAAGAAAGAAAAATGTTTGAATCTATTTCAGAAAAAAAATATAAAATGAATTTAAATCAATTCACCATCAAATCGCAAGAGGCCATCCAGAAAGCCCGGGAGATAGCTGTAAGTCATCAGAATCAAGCCATTGAAAACATCCACCTGCTTCAGGGAATCATCGAATCTGATGAAAATGTGACTCCGTTTTTGCTCAAGAAATTGAATGTTAATTTCCCAGTATTTTCACAAGCTGTTGTCAAAATCATCGAATCGCTCCCAAAAGTGAGTGGTGGGGAACCGTATTTTTCCAATGAGGTCAACCAGGTTCTTAACTCCGCACGTAAATACCTCAAAGAATTCAATGATGAATTTATCTCTATCGAACATCTCTTGCTGGCTCTGCTCGAGGAGAAAAGTACCGCACAGACCCTTTTAAAAGACAATCAGGTCAGTAAAAAGGACTTGATTGCAGCCATCAAACAATTGCGCAAGGGCGCAACGGCCAACAGCCAAAGTGCTGAAGACCAGTATAACGCGTTGAGTCGCTATGGAAAAAACCTCAACGACCTGGCCAACTCAGGCAAACTCGACCCTGTCATTGGTCGGGATGATGAAATCAGACGCGTGCTTCAAATTCTATCACGTCGTACAAAAAACAACCCCATTCTAATTGGCGAGCCGGGAGTGGGGAAAACAGCCATTGCAGAAGGGTTGGCGCACCGCATCGTGAATGGCGACGTGCCTGAAAACTTAAAATCAAAGTTGATCTTTTCATTGGATATGGGGTCGTTGATTGCAGGAGCCAAATATAAAGGGGAATTTGAGGAACGACTGAAAAGCGTTGTGAAAGAGGTAATTGATTCTGATGGAGAAATCATCATGTTCATCGACGAAATACATACCTTGGTTGGAGCCGGGCAATCGGAAGGTGCCATGGATGCAGCCAACATCCTCAAACCTGCTCTGGCCAGGGGAGAATTGCGTGCTATCGGAGCTACCACATTAAAAGAATACCAAAAGTTCTTCGAAAAAGATAAGGCCCTGGAACGCCGGTTCCAAATCGTGATGATAAATGAGCCTGATACCTTTTCAGCTATTTCGATTCTTAGGGGATTGAAAGAGCGCTATGAAAACCACCACAAAGTTAGGATCAAGGACGAAGCTATCGTGGCAGCCGTAGAGTTGTCGCAACGCTATATCACCGACCGGTTTTTGCCCGACAAGGCCATCGACCTGATTGATGAAGCGGCTTCCAAATTAAAATTGGAAATCAACTCACTGCCCGAAGAACTGGAGACCTCAGACCGCCGGGTACGCCAGCTTGAAATCGAGAAAGAAGCCATCAAACGCGAAAATGATCAATTCAAGCTGGAAACCATAAACAAGGAGTTGGCTAATCTGAATGAAGTACGTACTGACCTGCGTGCCCGTTGGCAAGCTGAAAAAGATTTGGTCGATAAAATCCAGATGAAAAAAATAGACATCGAGTCCTTAAAACTAGAAGCAGAACGCGCCGAAAGGGATGGAGATTATGGCCGTGTTGCTGAGATTCGTTACGGAAAACTACAACAGGCGCAGGCCGATACCGATGCCTACAAAGCACAGCTGGTAACACTTCAAGGTGACAAACCACTCATCAACGAAGAAGTAGGCGCGGAAGATATTGCTGACATCGTGAGTAAATGGACCGGCATACCGGTAAGCAGAATGCTGCAAAGCGAACGCGAAAAACTACTGACTATGGAAGCCGAGTTGCACACACGTGTGGTTGGACAGGAAGATGCCATCTCCGCGATCGCCGATGCCATCCGCCGCAGCCGTGCCGGTTTGCAGGACGAAAAGCGCCCCATCGGTTCCTTTATCTTTCTCGGTACAACCGGTGTGGGAAAAACAGAGCTCGCCAAGGCCCTGGCTGATTTCCTCTTTAACAACGAAAACGCCATGGTGCGGATTGATATGTCGGAATACCAGGAACGACATTCGGTTTCGCGACTTGTTGGAGCGCCTCCCGGATATGTTGGTTACGATGAAAGCGGTCAACTAACTGAAGCCGTGCGCCGGAAACCCTACTCCGTGGTTCTTCTCGACGAAATCGAGAAAGCCCATCCGGATGTATTTAACATACTTCTTCAGGTACTGGATGACGGAAGACTGACAGATAATAAAGGTCGTTTGGTGGACTTCAAAAATACGATCATCATTATGACTTCGAACATCGGATCACATATAATCCAGGAAAATCTATCCGGTTTAACCGAGAGCAATACGGAAGAAGTGGAAGAAAAAACACGTAAAGAAGTTTTCAGCCTGCTTCGCCAAACCATCCGTCCCGAGTTTTTAAACCGGGTAGACGAAATCATCATGTTTAAACCATTGACCAGAAACGAAATCAGGGATATCGTCACACTACAGTTTAAAGGTGTACAGAAGATGCTGGAAAAAAACAACATCCACATCAGCCTCACCGACAATGCAGCAGACCGGCTGGCCCGCATTGGCTTTGACCCGCAATTTGGTGCCCGTCCCCTGAAAAGAGTTATCCAACGCGAAGTGCTTAATGAACTCTCTAAAATGATCCTTGCCGGAAAACTCAATAGCAGCGACCATATTCTTGTAGATGCTGAAGGAGACAAGCTGGTATTTAAAAATGAGTAATAAAAATAAAAGCAGTTCTGGACGGAACTGCTTTTATTCTATTGTTTAGTGCAATGATTAAACATTAAACCTGATGTTCATAATATCACCATCATCCACCACATAATTCTTGCCTTCCACATGAAATTTACCCGCCAGCTTAACCGCTGCTTCACTTTTGTATTGGATGTAGTCGGCATACTTCATCACTTCGGCACGAATAAATCCCCGTTCAAGGTCGCTGTGAATAACGCCAGCCGCTGCCGGGGCTTTCATGCCTTTTTTTATAGTCCAGGCCCTTATTTCCTTTACTCCCACGGTAAAAAAAGACTGAAGATTCAGCTGATCGTAGGCCGCACGAACCAGTTTGTTTACACCAGGTTCTGATAAGCCGGCATCCTCCAAAAAAGCTTTCCTGTCTTCCATATCTTCCAATTCAGCAATCTCGGCTTCCAACTCGCCGGCAATAACCAACATAAGGCTGTTTGATCCCTCAAGTTGTTTTTTTACCTGTTCTACGTACTTATTGCCCCTTACCGCTGAAGCAGCATCCACGTTACACACATAAATAACCGGCTTGGCCGTTAACAACAACATATCCTGTATCACATAGGTATCGTCCTCGCTCACAGGTGCAGTACGGGCATTGCCAAAATTTTCGAGGTGGTTTTTATAAACTTCCAGAATTTCAAGCGCCTTTTTAGCATCCTTATCACCTGTTTTTACTAATTTCTCTGTACGTACTATTTTTCGGTTTACGAGATCAAGATCGCGCACCTGAAGTTCAAAATCAACGATATCCATATCACGAGCAGGATCCACAGATCCTTCAATATGAGGCAGGCTTTCATCATCAAAACAGCGCAACACATGAATAATCGCATCCGTTTGCTGGATATCAGCCAAAAATTTATTTCCCACACCCTCTCCATGGCTTGAACCTTTGGCCAGACCCGGAACATCCACAATTTCCACTGAGGCCGGAATTATTCTATCAGAATGTTCCAGTGCATCAAGTGCATCCAACCTCGGATCGATAACATCAACTACTCCAATGTTACTTTTTGTCGCGCTAAAAGCATAACTCGAGCTTTCAGCCTTGGTATTCGACATGCAATTAAAAATAGTTGTTTTTCCTGTATTGGTCAGCCCAATGATTCCGCAGTTTAGCGCCATAGCGTACTCCTATTATATATACTGAATTACAATGTGTTATATTTGCTTTCTACTTTTAAAAGCATGAGCAAAGATAAAACAAAAAGCCCGGCATAAAATCTTTGCCGGCATAATTTTAGTTTTCAAATAATTGTTGTAATTTTGCGCCCGTTTTTAAGGTATCCGGGATTTGATCAGGAAATCTGAATCAGATTCATAAAAGCATTAATATCAAATGTCTAACCAGTTTCACAACCGCAAGTACCGGATGGTCGGCAATGAAACACAAGTATTATTACATGTCAGTAGAAGAAAAATACCTCTCTGAAACTTCCGAACCGGAAGTAAAAATCGCTGCAGTTGAAGAAACTTCAGCCCCTGAAGCGCAAGCAGAATCACAAGATGTTATTGAAGATGCTCCAATTGAAGTTGTTGAAGATGTTCCAGTTGAAGTAGTTGAAGAAACACCTGCTGAAGTAACTGAAGAAACACCTGTTGAAGTAGTTGAAGAAACTCCTGTTGAAGTAGTTGCTAAAGTTTCGAAAAAAGTAGTGGAAGAAACAACCACCCTTTTACATGATGAAGTTAAAGAAAAACATGTCCAGATTCCAGGTGTATTCGACTGGGATTCCATTGGAAAAAAACAAGATCTTTATTCCTTCACCGAACGTGAAAAACTGGAGGACATATACAGCAATACCTTAAGCTCAATAACCGAGCATGAAGTGATTGATGGTACCGTTGTTGGAATCACCACACGCGAAGTTGTCATCAACATTGGATACAAATCCGACGGCGTGGTCCCATTCAATGAATTCAGGTACAATCCAAAATTGAAAGTAGGTGACAAAGTGGATATTTATGTTGAAAATCAGGAAGACTCAACAGGTCAGATGATTCTTTCTCATAAAAAAGCACGCACACTCAAATCATGGGATCGCATCAATACCGCGCATGATAACGATGAAATCATCAACGGTTATGTTAAATGCCGCACCAAAGGTGGTTTAATTGTGGATGTATTTGGAATCGAAGCCTTTTTACCAGGTTCACAAATCGATGTTAAACCAATTCGCGACTACGATGTTTATGTTGACAAAACCATGGAATTTAAGGTGGTTAAAATCAATCACGATTATAAAAACGTAGTTGTTTCGCACAAAGCCCTCATTGAGGACGAACTCGAACAACAGCGTTCAGAAATTATAGCCAAACTCGAAAAAGGTCAGGTGCTTGAAGGAACGGTCAAAAACATCACTTCATATGGGGTATTTATCGACCTGGGTGGCGTAGATGGTTTGGTACATATTACCGACTTGTCATGGGGACGTATAAAACACCCGGAAGAAGTGGTAGAACTCGACCAAAAACTGAAAGTCGTGATCCTCGATTTCGACGAAAACAAGAAACGCATTGCACTTGGATTAAAACAATTGACCCCCCACCCATGGGATTCTCTCGACACAGAACTTAAGGTAGGTGATAAAATTAAAGGTAAAGTAGTGGTGTTGGCTGATTACGGAGCATTCGTTGAAATCACCACCGGCGTTGAAGGTCTTACACACGTGAGTGAAATGTCATGGTCGCAACACCTGCGGACTGCTCAGGATTTCCTCAAAGTAGGAGACGAAGTAGAGGCCGTTATTTTGACGCTCGATCGCGAAGAAAGAAGGATGTCACTGGGCATGAAACAACTGATGCCTGATCCGTGGAGTAGTATCCGCGATAGATATCCCGTGGGATCGAAACACAAGGCTTCCGTGCGCAACTTTACCAACTTTGGTATATTTGTTGAAATTGAAGAAGGTGTCGATGGTCTGATACATATCAGCGACTTGAGCTGGTCGAAAAAAATCAAACATCCTGCCGAGTTTACTAAAATTGGTGAAGAAATCGAAGTAATTGTTTTGGATGTTGATGAAGAAAACCGCCGTTTAAGCCTGGGTCACAAACAGTTGGAAGAAAATCCATGGGATATTTTTGAAGGTGTTTTTACGCTTGATTCTGTCCACCAGGGAACTGTTACGGCCATTCATGATAAAGGTGCTGTTGTTTCCCTTCCTTATGGTGTCGAAGGATTTGTTCCAACACGTCATCTAAAAAAAGAAGACGGATCCAACATCAAAGCTGATGAATCGATCGATTTCCAGGTAATCGAATTTTCGAAAGAAAACAAAAAGATCATTTTGTCGCACTCAAGGTTGTTTGAAGAAGATCAAAGAGTTGCCAAGGTGAAAGAAGTAGAAACCGCAAAAGCTGAAGATCAGAAAACACAGCGTACCATGAAAAAAGTAACCGAAAAATTGGAAAAAACCACTTTTGGTGACTTGGATGTGCTTGCTAACTTAAAAACAGATCTTGAAAAAGAAGAAAAAGCTGACAAGGTTAAATAAGCCGATTCTTTTATCGCTCAAAATCCTTCCCGTTTCGGGAAGGATTTTTTTTTGCTTTGTTCTTCCACTGGTCATGTAAAACATTAATTTTGATTCATGAGTAAATTTCAGCCTTTTTCTGTCACCATATTAGGAAACAGTTCAGCCGCCCCCACTAACAACCGCAACCTTACGGCCCAATTAGTAACTTATGAAAACCGGCGCTTCCTGATCGATTGTGGAGAAGGCACCCAGAACCGCTTTGTACAATTACATGTGAAACAAACAAATATGGATCATGTAATGATCAGTCATTTGCATGGAGATCATTTTTACGGCCTGTTTGGTTTAATATCAACACTGCACTTATTTGGAAGAGAGAAGCCACTAACTATTTATGCTCCGGCAGCGCTTGATGCCCTCCTTACGGAAGTATTCAGGGTTTCGGACACCAGGATTAAGTTCCCCATTGAGTTTTATGCCCTGGAAGATTTTATTAGCGAACCCTTGATAAACGATGAACAGTTAAATATAAAATGCTTTCCGGTAAACCACCGAATCCCCACCTGGGGATTTAAATTTACCGAACAGCCAAAAAGAAGAAAGATAAAAAAAGACTTTATCGAGCAATATCGGCCCACCATTCTTCAAATAAAAGCGATAAAAGCGGGTGAAGGATTCAATGCAGGCCAGGGGCAAAACTTATTGCACGAAGATATCACAGTGGAAGCCCCTTCAACCAGAAGCTACGCCTACTGTGCCGATACGGCCTATTATGAACCCATCATCAACGAAATTCAACATGCGAATTTAATCTACCACGAGGCTACATTTGATAGCACGCTGGAACAACTTGCAACCGAAAAATTCCACTCCACAGCACGCCAGGCCGCCTTGGTAGCACAAAAAGCACAAGTCGGCAAATTACTGATCGGCCACTTCTCAGCCCGTTATAAAGACCTCAACCCGTTACTTCTCGAAGCCCGCGAAATATTTCCTGAAACTTACCTTAGTGAAGAAGGAACCTGTTATCAAATTGAATAACAATTAAAAACAATATCGTACCAGCATCATTCCAATTGGTATTATTGTGTGTATGCGATTTATCAAATGGCCGCAAGCGGATGCTTGCAACATCAATCATTCTGTTCTGAAAAACCTGACGAAAAAAAAACCCACCCTCGACCGGGCGGTCTTTAGGGTGGGCCCAATTATGAAAAACAAACAAAACAAGCACTGCAAATATACAATGTATTTTCAATCCTGTCAACAAATCTTAGGTTTTTTTTAACTCTTTTTTAATTTAATTTCTTCTTCGCTGGATGACAGATATTTAGCACATAAAAAAACAGCTATCTATTGAAATTGATTAATCAGGGTATTCCGATAAAATTTATCGCTACTTTTTTTCGGAAAAAGAGAATTGCATCAACATGGAAGTCGGTTGTATCAAGTTATTCAGGGGCGCAACACTTTAAACAATCCATTTTCATCGAGCTTTATAATGGTAGATGGCTTTACCGAGCGTACCCTGTCGCGGAAGGCTTCCACTACATAATCAACCTGATGGATAATGGCCGGATTGATATCTTCAAAAAGTGTGGCTGTGGGCTGCCCTGCCAGATTAGCCGAAGTGGACACCAGAGGCCGATCAAGAAGCCTCAGCACTTCGGCGCAATACTCACCGCTCACAATCCTGATGGCAATAGTCCCATCTTTCGCAATGACATTTTTCGCCAGGTTTTTTGCCCCCGAATAAACAATGGTGAGTGGCGATCTTGAATTGGCCAGTAAGTCGTATGCAAGAGGCGGAACGTTTTTTAAATATTTCTCAAGTTTTTCAACCGTCTCGAGCAAAATGATCATGCTTTTGCTCTCTTCACGTCCCTTGATCTTGAATATTCGTTGCACGGCTTTGGCATTGGTGGCATCACAGCTAATTCCCCAAATTGTATCCGTTGGAGTAAGCAGCACCTTTCCCTTGCGAAGCAGTTCAACTGATTTAAGTATTTCCTCCTGCAAATTCATCCTACAAAAATAACAAGGAATCGTTTAAGTGGGCAGTGTTTGAAGTAATTGTTTTACGAGTATGGTTGTGGCACACTCAAAATGCTTCTCCGGACATGAATGAAACCCATGCAAACCACAGGGACGGCAGCTTAAAGGTTTACTTGTTTGTACTACCAGGGAATTATCTGATCGCGGGCCAAATCCAAATTCAGGAATGGTTGAGCAATAAACTGCCGTGATCGGCGCATTCATGGCCGATGCAAAATGCATGGGTGCCGAATCGTTCACATAATTCATGGCTGCATCTTTCATCAAGGCCGCCGATTGCAAAAAGGTAAGCTTCCCTGCCAGGTTAAGGCTGTTTACATGTCCTGAATCCATCATTATTTGGGCACATAAGTTGGTCTCCTTTCCTGATCCCAAAAGATAAATAACCAAATCCTTATCTATTGCTTTTATAAACCCGATCCATTTATCGTTGGGTAGCTGTTTGGTAAACCACAATGAACCGGGAGAGATGGTAATATAACGATGAGTTTTGTATTGACTTACTTTTGCATAATCGAGTTGGGTGGGATACAATTTAACAGGATAATCGACAGAATCATCGGTGATATGTTCAATAAGCTTCAGGTTACGCACCGCTTCGTGTATCAGAAATGATTGTTTCCCAATCACATGCTTAATCCTTTGATTAAAAAACAAAGCGAAGGGATTTTTACTAAATCCTACCGTGCTTATTGCCTGAGATGCAATGGTGATTAATCCTGATGAGGCGAACCTTTGTGCGTTTACAATTAAATCGTATCGCCTGGTGCGAAATAACCGAATCAACTCAATTAAATGTGTATATTTTTTCTCCTTTTTATTCCAAACGATTATTTGATGAAGATATGGGTGATAACGCAAGACTTCTTCATAGCCATACTTAAGTAAAAAATCGATTTTGGCCGTTGGATAAAACCGGTGTAACTTTTCGATGACCGGTGTGCATAAAATGACATCCCCCAGCGAAGCAGTTTGTATAATCAGTATTCTTTTCAATTGCTTTTTTTGCAAAATTAATGAAAGATGAATCCCCGCAATATTTCAGTAGCACAAATCAGCATCATTGTATTATTTAGAATTGATTTTAATTTTCTGATCCTGAACTATGATGTGTATAAGTTATTATTTTTACGCTTCCGATATAAATCGCACTTAAAAGTCACGAAATATGATCAGTCTGGAAACAACATACATGGGGTTGAAACTTAAAAACCCGATTATTGTCGGCAGTTCAGGATTAACAAATTCAGTTGACAACGTAATTGAGATCGAAAAAAGCGGAGCCGGTGCTGTGGTATTAAAGTCTCTATTCGAAGAACAAATCCTTTTCACTTCAAGCAAAACATTTGAAGAAGGCGACTTTACGAATTACTATCCCGAAGCCCAGGATTACATCCACCATTACCACAAAGAAAACGAGCTCAACATTTATCTGAACCTGATTAAAGATTGTAAGAAGAAAGTCAGCATTCCGGTTATAGCCTCCATCAACTGTATTTCTGACAGCGAATGGATGGATTTTGCCGTACGTATCGAGCAGGCCGGAGCAGATGCATTGGAACTCAACGTGTTCGTTTTACCCTCCAACCTGGAAAAAAACAGCATTGAAAACGAAAAGGTATATTTCGACATCGCCAACAAAATCACATCCCTGGTCAAGATTCCTGTCGCTCTGAAACTGAGTTATTATTTTACGAGCCTGGCCAAATCCATGGCCATGTTAAGTTGGACCAATATCAAAGGGTTGGTGCTGTTTAACCGGTTTTACTCACCCGACATCGACATCAACCAACTGGAAATAACAAGTTCTAATATATTCAGCTCCCCCTCTGATTTGTCGCTCTCTCTTCGTTGGGTAGCCATGCTTTCGGATGTTGTGAAATGTGACATAGCCGCCTCTACCGGTGTACACGATGGGACTGCTGTGATAAAACAATTATTGGCCGGTGCCAGAGTAGTACAAATTGCCTCCGTGCTTTACAAAAAGGGATTCAAGGAAATCAACATCATGCTGATGGAAGTTGAAAGATGGATGAAGAAAAAAGACTTTAAAACCATTGATGATTTTAGGGGAATCATGAGCATCAAAAACTCCAAAAACACAGCTTCCTGGGAACGCGTTCAGTTTATGAAATATTTTTCGGGAATTGAATAGTTGGGGAGGGGAAGTTACCTGCCTGACGATAGGCAGGAAAGTTAAAAGTTAAAAGTTAAAAGTTAAAAGTTAACTGCCTGCTAGTTTACCTGCCGGTTTACCTGCCGAAGGCATGGAGGCATGGCAGGCAGGAAAGTTGAACAAAAAACGAACCAATTAAATTCCCTTCAGGGAATTCCTGTCTCATACATTTTTCGTACTTTGGTCAAAAAATTAGGCCAATTGAAACACCCGGGTTTTATACTTTTCATTTTCCTGTTGATGTTTGGAGTTGTTACTGCCTTACCGGTAAAGGCTCAACTTATGAATCATTACTGGACATTGAATTTCAATTCGGAGTCTTCGCTTCTTTCTGGTGCTGTTGTGGCAGGAGATGCAGGCAATGCCTCCATTTATTTCAACCCGGCCACCATTTCTGAAATTGAAAAAGGATCTAACCTTTCGTTTGCTGCCAGCCTTTTTTCATGGGGAATTTATTCCTATCGAAATGCACTGGGCGATGGTATTCACATGAATGGAACAAATTTCAATGTAATTCCTCAGTTTTTATCCTATAGTGTCAGAAGCCATGATAGCAAACTAAGTTTTGCACTTACTGCCATCACACGGTTAAAAGAAAATATCAACCTCAACTACTACAACTCCCGGCCGCTTGATATCCTGCACGAAATTTCAGGAAAAGAGAACTACAGTACATCCTATGGTTATGAGTTAAATTTCGTCGACAATTGGATTGGCATGGCAGGTTCGTATGATATTTCCAGCCATTTTAAAGTAGGAGCCAGTTTATTTGTCTCGATCGCACAACTTAATTATAAAAATCAATACTCGGCAGTAGCTTTCTCACCCTCCGACACGCTCTGGGTGAATGGAGTTCCGAACCCTTCGTTTGTTGCCGAAAGCAGCTACAACGAATCGTACCGTTTTAATCACATCAGGTTAATTGGCAAGTTGGGATTTTCCTATGTCGCCGATCGATGGAGGTTCGGGCTCAACATCACTACTGAATCGTTTCCACTGTTCTCAGTTAAAAATGAAGCGCTTCGTACACAGCGTGTGAGCGACATCACCAATCCCGAAAACGGAGAATTTTTGAATGGGTATATGATTACCAATGGATTGTTAGGCAATGATGTGAATACAAGTCTCAAATACCCCAGGTCGGTTTCTGCCGGTTTTATCTATGACGTCAAGAAAGGGGAAAAAAGGCTCTATTTTACGGTGGAATACTTCTCAAAAATTGAACCCTACCGCATGGTGGATGCACCCATACGAGATGATATTACCTCCTCAATCGTTTATGACAGACTGAAAAACAAAGATTGGCTTTCGGTAGCAGACGCCTCTAACCAGGTTGTCAATTTCGCAATAGCTTATCGGTGGCGGTTAAAAAATGACCTGTTGTTTCTGAATGGATTCAGAACCGATTTTAATAATGTAAAGCATGTTAATTATGGCAATTTGAATGACCTGAACAAAATCAATACCACCAATTTCGATATTTATCACTATACGGCCGGTTTTCAGTTTCTTGTGCTTAAAAAATATCAGCTGATCGCCGGAGGGGAGTTGTCGTTCGGATATGATACCCACCTGGAACAGGTAGCAAATTTTACCAACCCGGTAGAATACGATCCCATCGATAACCGGATTTTGCAAGGTCCTTTGAAAAACGACATGAGCATCTATTATTTTGGCTTTAACGTATATTTAGGCATCACTTTGAATTTTCAGGGAAAACGCCAGGGAAGAAAAGAAACCATACAATAATTTGAACTTTTTTCTCCGTTGACCGGTATCGGAAAAATACTAGCTTTGCTGTTAAGAACACCATTGATCAGATGTTTTTCATGGATTATCTTTTTAATCATCACTAAAACGCACCTAATATGACCAGATTTTTACTCTTGACTGCTGTTTCGATTATTATGGGTGTTGGGGCATTCTCTCAACAGCAAATAAACAATCCCGGATTTGAAACATGGGAGGATGTAGGTATCGGGACTGACGAACCTACCCATTGGAGCTCAATAAAAACCAGCGACAATATCAATTTAAACCCTTTAGCTCCCGTGGTTTGGGAAAAGAGTACAGATGCCCATTCGGGACAATACAGTTTGAAACTCTTCAATGTGAGCACCTTTGGCATTGTCGCCACAGGAACAATCACCAACGGACAAGTCCACTCCGACTTTAATCCAAACCTGGGTTACGTGTTTACCAACATCGAAAACGACCTCTTTCATACGGCTTTCGACCAACGGCCCGATAGTTTAACCGGATGGTTTATGTGCAACCCTGCAGAAGGGGATTTTGGCACTGTGAAATTTGTTCTTCACAAAGGCTATTTGAAATTACCAGGCGATGAAGCAAACCTCATTGCCACCGCATATTATGAACTTCCTCACGTTGTGGTAACTACCTGGACACGCTTTTCGGTTCCATTTAACTATGTTTCAGAAGAAATACCTGAATATTTTTTAAGTGTGATCACTTCAGGCGACGGTGTTGATGCACTTGATGGAAGTGAAGTCTGGTATGATGATTTTGCCTTCGTGTACAAATCAAGTGACATTGATGAAAATTCCATCCATTATTTTTTTGCTTCTCAATATGGTAATACCCTATATGTTCAACTCGACAAGTTCCCTGCCCGATATTACCAGTTGAGCATCCTAAATACGAACGGCCAGGTCATCTTCAACCAAAAAGCCGAGTCAGGAAACCGCATTGAAATCAATACAGATCAAATCAATTCAGGTTTGTATATCATGGTAGCTCAGTATAATAACCGTGTAATCACCCGCAAAATCATCCTTCATTAACAATTAGCTTCATGATAGTAAGGGTGAATTATTGCATATCGAGCCTTTTTTATCTCAAGCAAAACATTAACCTGTTTATGCAGGTAAGGGGTATTCTGCTCATGATGATGGTTGGTTTTATCACCATTGTTTCCGGCCAACAAAACAGGGTATTTAGCGGCAGGGTCGTTGATAAATACACCAAAGAGTCGCTCATAGGCGCCAACATTTACCTTAAAAAAGACATGGGCATAGGCTCGGTAAGCGATTTTAACGGATATTTTGCCATACCAGTTGCATCGGGCGAATATCAGTTTATTGTTTCGTTCACAGGCATGAAATCGCAGACCATTGAAGTGGATGCAACGGCAAATGAAATCCCTTATAGAGTTGTGGAGATGGAACCCTTCAGTACCCAATTCGATGAAGTCGTGGTACGTGCCGGACGTTTTGACAAGAGGCTGGAAGATCAGACTGTCTCTATCGAGGTGATTAAACCCAGGTTAATCGATGCACGCAATACCACTTCTATTGAAACCATACTTGATATGGTACCCGGTCTGACCATCCTTGACGAAGAGCCTCAAATCAGAGGAGGCAGTGGGTTTACTTTCGGTGTGGGCAGCAAAGTGGCGGTTTTTATCGACAATCTTCCGGTGATATCCGGCGATGCAGGCAAGCCCGACTGGTCGTTGATCCCGGTTGAAAACATCAAACAAATTGAAGTGGTTAAAGGTGCTGCCTCGGTGTTATCCGGCTCCTCTGCCCTGAGTGGAGCCATCTATATTCGCACCAACTATCCTGACATTCAGCCAAAGACAAAGATAAAAACATACGTCGGTTGGATGTCACCACCTCAGTCTCCTGCAAACCGGTGGTGGGAAGGTGTGAATTATACCAGTGGAGTTAGTTTTCTGCATTCACGGCAACTGGGCAACGGACATACCGATTTGGTTATTGGTGGCATGTTTTCTACCGATAAAAGTTACCTGGGAGCTCCAAGACCGGGACCTCTGGTTATCGACTCCGTGCCTATAAACGACAACCAAATGCAAAACCGCAAAGCACGAATCAATTTCAACTTCAGGCGCAGATCGAACAAAATCACAGGATTACATTTTGGTCTCAATGGCAATTTCATGGCCAAAAAAGCAAGTACTGTCTTTGCCTGGCTTGATGACACCGTCAACTTCTACAGAGCCTATCCGGGAGCTGTTCTGCTATCTGACAACATCACATTCTATCTTGATCCTTATATCAACTTTTATTCTTCACTGGGGTTGAAGCACGAATTATCGAACCGTGTTTTGTACAGCGACATCAAAGCAAACAATGACCAGAGCACCAAATCGTTGTATATTTACAATGCTTACCAGTTTAGCAAAAGTTTCAGTAACCTTGGTAACCTCGATTTTATTGGAGGCGTCACGAGTCAGTACACACGTTCCTTCGCGAATATGTATGAGGCTTCCGGATCACCCCTGAACTACCTTTGGAATCTTTCTGTTTTTATGGAAGTTGAAAAAAAATTCGGCGATGCACTCAACTTGTCAGGAGGAATCAGGATGGAAAATTACCAACTAAATGATTCCATCACCGATACGAAACCAATTTTGCGCGTTGGAGCCTCCATCAAACTTGGCCAGGAAACCTATCTAAGAACCTCACTTGGACAAGGATACCGGTTTCCATCCATCACCGAAAGGTATATCCGCACTACCGTTGGCTCATTTGGAGTCTTCGACAATCCTGATTTGAAATCCGAAACCAGCTGGAACTCAGAAATTGGCATCAAGCAGGGTTTTAAATTTAAAAACTACTATGGCTATCTCGACATGGCCTTGTTTTATCAGGAATATGACAACACCATTGAATATTTATTTGGGTTTTGGGATTCAACCTATATCTTCGCCCCGGCAGGGTTTAAATTTGTCAATACCGGAAAATCAAAAATCACCGGCATCGACATCAGTGTGAACGGACAAGCCAGGTTTGGCAAATATTACGAAATCAACACCATGTTTGGCTATACTTATGTGATGCCGGTAACCCTACAACCGGATTATATATTTGCCCATGATTATAATCCGGGCGGTCATACTGAATTCTCATACGAGAGTTCGAGCGTTAATCCATCCAAACGAATTTTAAAATACCGCTACCTTCATACACTCAAAGCCGATATTGAGTTTGTGTATAAAAACCTAAGTATGGGAAGTAGCGTGCGATTTTTTAGCAAGACGGAAAACCTGGACAGGGCCATATTCGATTTTGAGGATGCAACGGTCAGTACGGGAGGCACCATGCAACCCATCTTGTACCGCAACTATTACGAGCACCACAACAACGGAAATGTCATTGTTGATGCACGGATCAGCTATAAATGGAAGATCCGGCACGAATTTGCCCTCATCAGCTCGAACCTGCTTAACAGGATGTATTCGCTGAGACCCTTAAAGGCAGAACCCATGCGGAATATCACTTTTCAGTATATTTTAAACCTGTAGCGAGTCCTTGCGGGATGATAATAGTATACTTTCGTGTTAAATCTTGTTAACAATCGATTGCAACAAAGCAAGCTTTATTAAAATGAAGCGTGAATTTCCTGATATTTTTATACTTTTGTCATTCTGTTAATTAAATCTAAATAAACATGCCACACTATCAGGTCAGGGGACAAATTCCGGCGAAAAGACATACCATTTTTAGAAAGCCCGACGAAAGCCTTTACGCGGAAGAATTGGTTTCATCGGAAGGATTTTCAGACATCTACTCCATTATCTACCATGAGTTTCCTCCAACACAGGTAATTGGTATTGATTTGCCTATCGAAGCAAGTCCTGAAATTGCTATTGATAAAAACATGCAACACCGTAGTTTTAAAGGATTTGACTTGCCCGAAGAGGATGACTATTTGAAAAGCCGACAAGTTGTTCTTTTTAATGATGATGTACAGATTATTCTGGCCGCACCGAAAAAATCGATGGGTGGCTGGTTTTTTAAAAACGCACAGGCAGATGAGATGATCTTTGTCCACAAAGGAAGCGGCATATTGGACACGATCTATGGGGAATTGCCATTTCATGAAGGCGACCATGTGATTATTCCAAGAGGCACCATTTACCAACTTACCTTTGCTCACGAACACAACCGGCTGTTCATTGTCGAATCAATGTCGCCGCTGAATTTCCCAAAAAGATATTTAAACAAATCGGGACAGCTATTGGAACATAGCCCTTTTCATGAACGCGACATACGCACACCCGAGAAGTTGATTACTCACCATCAGACCGGCGATTTCAAGGTGATCATCAAGCAACAGCAAACACTCTTTCCATACCACTACAAAACCCATCCTTTTGATGCCATTGGCTGGGATGGGTGTCTCTACCCATTTGCCTTGTCCATACACGATTTTGAACCCATTACGGGCCGAATACATCAACCTCCTCCCGTCCACCAAACCTTTGAAGCCAATGGTTTTGTGATGTGTGCTTTTGTACCCAGGCTTTACGATTATCATCCTCAATCGGTGCCAGCCCCTTATCACCACAGCAACATCGATTCGGATGAAGTACTATATTACGTAGCAGGTGATTTTATGAGCCGAAACGATATCGAACACGGGCAAATCACACTGCATCCTATGGGAATCACCCATGGACCGCACCCGGGCGCCATCGAACGAAGTATTGGTAGAAAATCGACCGATGAGTTGGCAGTGATGGTCGACACGTTCAAACCCCTGAAACTTACCAAAACAGCTTTGAATCTGGAGATATCTGAGTATTACCTCAGCTGGCTGCACGAATAAATCACAGAAAATAATTGATCACAATAGAATAAACTGAATAAAAATGACAAATACTGCTGAATTTCTCCCCATTACGGGAACTGATTATGTGGAATTTTATGTTGGCAATGCAAAACAGGCTGCTCATTATTATCAATCTGCTTTTGGGTTCCAACCGGTGGCATACGCGGGACTCGAAACAGGAGTAAAAGACCGTACTTCCTATGTTGTCCGTCAAGGCAAAATCACCTTTGTACTCACAGCCACCCTTGTTCCTGACTCACCGGTGGCAGAACACCACAAAAAACACGGCGATGGCGTAAAGGTGATTGCATTAAATGTAGAGGATGCCGCAAAAGCCTGGGCAGAAACCACCAGCCGGGGTGCACGCAGCCATCAGGAACCGGCCACGATGCAAGATGTATATGGCAAAGTTGTTACCTCTTCAATATATACTTATGGTGAAACGCTGCACGTGTTCGTTGAACGGAATGATTATCATGGACCGTTTCTACCTGGGTTCATTAAGTGGGATCCTGAATATAAACCGGAAGACACCGGATTGCTCTATGTGGACCATATCGTTGGAAACGTTGACTGGAATGAAATGGACAATGTAGCCGGATTTTACCGCACCGTGATGGGTTTCGACCAGTTGATTTCGTTTGATGACAAAGACATATCAACCGAGTTTACCGCCTTAAAAAGTAAGGTGATGGCCAGTAAAAACCTGAGAATAAAATTTCCCATCAACGAGCCGGCAGCCGGGTTGAAAAAATCTCAAATCGAAGAGTACCTTGACTTTTATATTGGCCCCGGGCCGCAACATGTAGCCATGGCTACCAATGACATCCTGGCTACTGTAAGCGCTCACCGCGACCGGGGAGTTGATTTCCTGCACGTTCCCGACACGTATTACACAACCGTTTCCCAAAGGGTAGGAAAAATAGAGGAAGACATGTCAAAATTGATGGAACAACGGGTACTCATTGATCGGGATGAAGATGGTTATCTATTACAATTGTTTACCAAACCCGTTCAGGATCGGCCCACCTTTTTCTTTGAAATTATCCAAAGAAAAGGAGCCAAATCTTTTGGCAAGGGAAATTTTAAAGCATTGTTCGAGGCTATCGAACTGGAGCAGGGAAACAGAGGCACTTTATAACACAATTTGACAATGATTGAACCAAATAACCCTGAATTGAAGTCGTGGATTGATGTAGCAAAGGGGAGTGATTTTCCAATCCAAAACCTTCCATTTGGCATGATCAGACCACAAAACGGTGACCCCCGACCCGCCACCCGCATTGGAGATACTGTTATAGATCTAAGCGTTTTAGCTGATTTTGGCTATTTCGATCACCTGGAAATTGATGATTTAAGTGTGTTTTATCAACCGGTTCTCAATCCTTTGATGGCTTTAGGAAAACCAATGTGGTCCGGCATCAGAAAATCCTTGTCTGAGTTGTTTAGATTGAATAATGCTGATCTTCAGCAAGATGAAGAAGCAAGAAATCTGGCCCTGATCCCAATAAATCAGGTGATAATGGAAATGCCGGTGGCTGTTGGCGATTACACCGATTTTTATTCCAGCATCGAACATGCCACCAATGTGGGGGTGATGTTTCGCGATCCGGCAAACGCCTTGTTTCCCAACTGGAAACACTTGCCCGTGGGTTACCATGGGAGAAGTTCTTCCATCGTGGTAAGTGGCACCAACATTCACCGACCCAAAGGACAAACCATGATAAATGGAGCCTCAAGTCCCGTTTTCGGTCCATCAAAACTGGTGGATTTCGAATTGGAGATGGCATTTATCACCGGGAAAGAATCCAAATTGGGCGAAAGCATCTCCATCGAACAAACCGAAGACTATATTTTCGGAATGGTACTTTTCAACGATTTATCGGCGCGCGACATTCAAAAATGGGAATATGTGCCCCTTGGGCCATTCCTGGCAAAAAGTTTTGGGTCGGTTATTTCGCCTTGGATCGTGACAATGGAAGCCTTACAACCATTTCGTGTCGGGGGACCTAAACAAGATCCACCCGTCCTCCCCTATTTAAAATCAGAGGGAAAGGACAATTATGATATTCAGTTAGAGGTTTCATTGACACCCGACAATGGAGCTGAAACAACGCTCTGCCGTTCCAACTACAAATATCTTTACTGGAGCGTAAAACAACAACTGGCACATCAAACCGTGAATGGGTGTAACATCCGCATTGGTGATATGTATGGTTCAGGTACGATTTCAGGTCCTGCTCCCGATTCGTATGGATCGATGCTGGAGCTTTCGTGGCAAGGAACCAAACCCATCCCCTTGAACGAGGGTGGCGATCGAAAATTTATCCAGGATCATGACACCATCACCATGCGCGGACATTGCCAAAATGACAAGGTACGAATCGGTTTTGGTGAGTGCGTCACAAAAATTCTCCCGGCAAATTAATTGGCGATGATAGAAATTGATCCGAATACTCTGGGTAACCAACAACTGTCGAAATTGCTACAAAACGGAGTAGCCCCCCGACCCATTGCACTGGCCTCGACCATGGATGAATTGGGAAATCCCAATTTGTCTCCATTTAGTTTTTACAATGCCTTTGGCATCAATCCCACAACACTCATCTTTTCACCGGCACGCCGGGGACGCGACAACACAACCAAACATACACTCGAAAATTTGAAGGCTCGTCCGGAAGTGGTGATAAACGCTGTGACTTACAACATGGTGCATCAGGTAAGCCTGGCCAGCACCGAATATGCAAAAGGAGTTAACGAATTTGAAAAATCGGGGTTGACCCCACTTCAAAGCAAGTTGGTGAAACCATTTAGGGTGAAAGAATCGCCCTTGCAATTTGAATGTAAAGTACGCGAAATTATTGAAACCAGCGGTAAAGCGGGATCGGGTAATCTCGTCATTTGTGAAATTCTGTTTGTGCATTTGGATGAAAAAGTGTTGGATGATCTGGGCGATATCGACGTGGACAAGATCGATCTGGTGGGCCGGATGGGAGGTGATTATTATGTACGCACCTCGGGAAACTCAAAATTTATTGTCCCGAAACCGCTGAGTACCATCGGAATTGGAGTAGATGCCTTACCTGATCACATCCGATGGAGCAGGATTTTAACCGGAAACGACCTGGGACGACTGGGAAACCTGGAAGACCTGCCTTCAGCTCAGGAAATAGCATCTATTCGCGATCTGCCGGAATTTACACTCACCACCGGGGATAACGAGAAAAGACACCAGACTGCCAGGAAATTAATTGAAGCAGGGCGCGTAAAGCACGCGTTGGCATTGCTGTTGGCGTAAAAATAATGGGATTTACTCTTTCATTATTTTTATAGTGGCTGTCGATTCCTCCGATCTTAAAACAACCATGTACATACCTCTTAACATGTCATTGGCATCCAGGATTACTTCATGGCTTCCAACTTCTTGAACCGAATTCACAAGCATTTTGACTTCTCTTCCGAGCAAATCTAACACCCTGATATCCACCAGCTGTTCCTTAGACAATGAATATGTGACGGTCGTTAAGTTTGTGAATGGATTTGGATAATTCTGCTTTAATGAAACATTGGTTTCCTCCTCATTTTCCGGTAATGCAGTAAGAATCCAGCTTATAGGTTGTCGGTATATCCCGCTGGTTGAATTGAAATCAGCTTTGATTGCTTCGGTTGCAATAAACAACTCACTTGAAGTTACCGCGGCAGAGATGACTTCTCCGGGAATTGAGAAAGGGATCCAATTCTGTAGATCATTGGTTACATAAGCAGTTTCTCCCAAAATAAACAACGTAAAAGCGCCGCTTTGGCTCACCTGCAATAACATTACATTGAATTTTTCGTTTTCAATAACACTTACCCAATTTTGGCCAAAATCCAGACTATAAAAAGCACCATCTTCGGTAGTTATAAATGAAAAGGTATTAAGCAGCATAACACCGGTAACATAAAGTTGATTACCCGTAAGTCCATTATTACCTGAGAACCAGGAGGCAAACTCATCGTTCGAATAATAAACTCCTCCATCAGTAGCCAGAACATAGGTACTGGTGTCACCAATATCATAACCGCTCATGTTGTTTATAAATAGAGCGTTCCCTACCAAACCGTTGTTAGCTGGTGACCATGGTCCATCCAACTCCGGACCCGTAAAAAAGCCTCCTCCTTTGGTCGCAACTATGAAATCATTGTTGTCCAATTCACCCCCAACATAATATAAGCTAACATCCGTATTGGTTAATCCGGTAGACGTGGTATTTACATAAGACACCTGATCCATAGTAAAATAAGGACCATCGTCGGTGGACACGAACAGAGAAGGCCAGGGACCCGGCATAATTCTATTGATGTTTTTATTGTCCAAATCCCCACTGATATCCTCCCATGAATTTCCCAAATCACGGGTGCGGAAGATCCCATCGCCTGCGAAACCAACCATCACGGTGTCGGTATAAGCAGCCATTGTAACAGCTTCGGAGGAAGCCGTACCGATGGGAATTGGAGTCCATTGTCCAAGCAAACATATGGACATAAATGAACTAAACATAAAGAGTACAAGTTTTTTCATAAGGCGAGACTTTTTTGGTTAGAACAAAGAATTATAACAATTATTAGCTTTCTTTTTAGGTGATATTTCTAAATTCCAATACTTTACACATGCAACTATGAAAGACAAAAGGGAATTATTAATTTCCCTGTAACAAAGATACAATATTGAAAAGCAAAATGTATACGACTTTTACCGTATTTTCCAAGTAATTGTAGTTCAACGTGATTACAATTCAAAACAATTGTGTATGATTCCTTCTTATAACAGGATTTAGCATTGATTCAAGACCAAAATAACTAATTATATTACCATTGGAGAATCCAACACGAAAATTAACAGACGATTCGAGAAAGAATAATCAGAATTGTTGAAAAATATTTCAAACAGTTTATGGTTTATATTGTAAACTAGTTTATATTTGTCGAAAATTATTAATTAAAAACTTAATCCGTATGAAAACAACCCAGAGTATTGAAATTATTGAGACCATGTTCAAAGAGAACAAGAAGTCATTGCACCGGAATTCCTTTTATTTTATCATGTGGGGAATTTTGCTTATCCCGACCGGCATAGCCGAATACTTACTGTATGGGCATCCCAATTTTTGGATGGTCTGGCCCGCTATGGGAATTATAGGTGGAATTATCTCATTCGCTTATGGGATGAAGGAAAGTAAACGATCGGGTGTAAAAACCTCTGGCGATCGGATTACCTCCTTTACCTGGGGTGCATTTGGTTTCACCATGATCTTCTCCATTGCCTATACCATGCACCACCAGCTTCCGCCACACGCCTTAATATTAATGCTGGCAGGTTCTGCCACATTCATCAGTGGAGGTATATCTAAGTTTAATCCATTTCTCCTGGGGGGCCTGGTGATGGAGTTGGGTGCTATTGTTTGTGCTTTTGTTGTTGATCAACCTTATCAGGGATTGGTTTTCGCCGGGAGTTTCCTTTTTGGCTATGTTGTTCCAGGTATTATCTTACGAAAATCAGAGCATGACAAAGCTTAATCCCATATTGCATCAGGAACTTCGGTTGTCTATAATCAGTTTTCTGGTCAATGCCGAGTGGGTTGATTTCATGAAACTAATCGAAGTCACTCAGGCAAGCAAAGGAAACCTGAGCGTACAGATCTCAAAACTCCAGGAATCCGGCTATATAGAGGTAAAGAAATCTTTTAAAAGAAACTACCCTCATACCGAATGCCGGGCCACAGATGCAGGGAAAAATGAATTTGAGAATTACTTAATACAACTAAAGCAGCTGTTAAATCTGGAATAACAGGTTCGATTCAGTACCATCAATGATGGTGCTCCCGTGGTTGTATCATATCATGGAGGTGATTTTTCCAAATTTCAGAGAACAATGCATTTTCGTGTGATACTCCCATTGCGGGTGGTGATTCTATAAAAATAAATTCCGGAATAGATATCTCCTATAGTCCACTTCACCGAATATCGTCCTGCCATTTGCGATTCATTCACCAAGGTGGTTACCATCCGGCCACACAGATCATAAATGACAATAGTAACATCGGTTGACTCCTCCAGCAGGTACGAAATGGTCGCATCGGATGTGACAGGATTGGGAAAAATGGGATCCAAAAAAAGACTTGCTACGCCCGGGTGTGTTTCATTCATTCCAAGCCAGGAGTATAGTTCATTTATGGCATAATTCAACTCCACATCGATGCTGTCGATATAAAGATGATTCAGTACTGTATCATTTATGGGTACACGAATATCGGGCATTACCCCTCCTACCCTGTTTGAATCGCTGTCGAGCTGGATTTGAAAGTCTTTATCCAGAGATCTTCCCACAGGATATCGAAGATATAAATCGTTGGGTGGCAGATATAGATAATGGTACGACCACCATTCCATCATGCCAAATGAAGCGTTGCTACCATAGAAGCTTACAACTTTGTTGTTGGGCAACTTCTGTAACATCATAGGGATTCCTTCTCCTGAGCTGATGCAGCGCGGGCCTACCATCACCATCACAGGATTTGTAAAGGTCAGTCCCTGGGGTTCAGTGAATAAATTTCCCACGGGATAGGCAGGATTAATATACGAACCCAATGTTTGTGGATTAAAATGAGGAATGGGCAGAGGCCAGATATCAAACTGGCCGCTTCCGGGATTGAAGAAACTTTGTTGCTCGTACAGGGTGGTATCGGTATAAAAAAATCCGGAGAGGGCAGCCGACAGCATATCCGCACCACCAGTGTTGATCCGCATATCCAGAATCAATCCCGGAACATCGCTGGCATTAAAAAGAGTGATGGCATCCCTGAAACCGGTATAAATGCCGGCCAGGGTTGCAGAATCCCCCCCTTCGCTGGTCAGTTTCAGATAACCAAAACCGCTTGGCTGAAGGATTTCATAGGATATAACAGGTCCGGGATCCACAGGCAACAACGTTGTTTGGTCAAATGTAGCATAGTTGTCATCAACAGCAGTGAGGGTTGTAGTAACCGGGTCTGTATTGCCCCTGTTTAGAAACTTTATTTTTATAGTACTACTAATGGGTGCTCTTCCAATAAACCGGCATTGGTTTAGTTTTATACTTTCCATGGAAGCCGGATTTGCTTCCGCCCAAATTACGGAAACCGTATCCAGTACCTCACTCACGGGCCGGTCATTTATTTCAAGTAATTCCGCCCCAAATTGCATTCCGGCCATGGCAGCAGGTGATCCCGGATTTACCAGACTGGCCACAACCCGACCATCATCAAGACCTGTGAGTGCAAATCCATAACTTCCTCCAATCTGCTGATAACGGGTAGTTGTTTTGTGGTTGTCCCATCCATCTCCTCTGACAGAAAGATGTCCGTCGGGTATCAAAGCCACATATTCGCGCAATGCCAGATAAAACGCATTGGTATCGTTATTTAATCCGGCACTGATAATTTTTGGTTTTACACGGTTGTCGAGGGCAACCCAATCAATGGCTTTCCAATCACCAAAAGCATAATAAACCTGGAACCTTGCATGCATGGAATCGTAGACAGGTACAAAGTCAGAAGTCTGTGAAAACAGGTTGAATGCACAAGGGAGCATGGTGAGAGCCAACAAAATGAATTTTTTCATGGCATCTTCAGAATTAAAAACGGATTGTAAATTTAGGGTAAAAAAGTTCATTTTCAACGACTTTGCGAAAATAAATTATGACGGGGATAAACAGAACAAAGAGGTTTCTTAGGTATTTGTACCAATAAAGACTAACCTGAATAATTCACAAATCCGGTTTTGTGAATTATTCAGGTTAAGTAAAAGTACACCCGGAATATTTTCTATCTATATCCCCTGCTTATTATTAGTATATTTTGAGATCAACTCCAACCGCAGGTCCTGAAACAATTTCTGAGTTTGTTCCATTCTTTTAATGGTAAGATCGGTGAGGTATTTCTTTGCTTTTTCGGGGCTTATTTTAATCAATTCCTGCGCAGTGGAATCCACTTTTGATTGCTCTGCAAAGAAACCGGCTTCCAGCGGATCCCTGCGTTCATGCAAAGTTTTTACTGCATCCTGCCAACGCAGGTACAGCAGATTGTCCACAAAATCCACATTCCAGCGGATGCTGTTCTCCTGAAAGGCAACAGGATCGTAAGTCTTGTAACATTCGGCTACATCGGTCACACCCGAATAAATGGGCACATAGGCCGATGTGTAAGCATTGTCCACATAAAACCAGTAAATGCCGCCCACTTCATTGGGCAACCAGCCCCTGAGTTGGGTAATCATGCCATATTCTCCCCGGGCACGGGCCACATTGCGTCTTTTGTTGATATTCAACACCCGCCTCATCTCCAACGTTGGAAAGGGAGTGGCGATGGGACTCTTCACCAGCTCGCCGGCTTCGTTGGGATAATACCACACCGAAGCATTTTCCTTGTCATAGATGGTTCCGGTAAACGTAGAACGCTGGAAAGCTATGATGTCCTGAACAGAAATCTTTTTCTCGGGTTTAACCGAAAAAGGGTAAAGCGACAAAGGCTCTACATATTGAGTATACTGATTTTCACCTTCCCAGGGAGAGTTCGTAAAACGGTCAGGCCAGTTGGCATAGTGGGGAGCAAAACCGGCATAAAACAGCCAAAAACGGGAGGTAGCCCACTCGCGTGGAATGGGTGCGTAGGCCTCTTGCCAGATAAAAGGCAGTCCCGAAGCGGGATTATACCATCCACTGTCGATGGCCACCTGCATATAATTGGACGAGGCCCGGTAGTTGGCTTTGTCTGCCAGGTTGATTTGCTTGATGATACTCCAGTTTGGGATGATCAGGGCCTGGTCGTCCCCTACCCTTTGTGCCGCCCAAATACAACCGGGCTGACCACTTTCGGGAGTCCATTGGTTGCCCACACTAAAAATTTCCAACACCCAGATCTCGTTTACATCGGCAATCACCAGCGATTCGCTTTCACCCACACAACTGGGCAGAAACCCATATTTTTCCATGAGTTGGGTAATCAATGCCAGCGCTTCTTCGGCAGTTTTGCAACGCTGAAGAGCAAAAGCCTGTGCCTGTTCAACGGTCATCATCTGTTTGCAGAGGTTGAGGTCGAGTTTTAACTCCTCACGCTCACTGGTGGTGCTTTCGCCGATGGCCAGCTGATATTCATTCATCTGTGGATAGGCCGTCTGGAAGTAGCCATTGGTTTGGGCTACCTGTGGGATTTCTCCCAGTACTTTTCCATAATCTCCCAATGGTCGGCCCAGGTCCACCATACCAAAATGAACGTCGGCCATGGAACCCGGTTTAAACGTCTTACCCGGAACAAAATGCAACCTGCAATCGGGCCCGGCATCTGTATGCGATACGATTACCGAACCATCGGCGGAAGCTTTTTTGCCCACCGCAATGATGGTACATGCCAGTGACATCTGAACAGAATAGATTAGCAACAAGCTGAACAGCAGGGATATTCTCAATTTCATAGGATTCCTTTTAAATAATGAGTTCAAATTTATTTTACCGATTAAAATCGTGGTTTGCGAAACTAGGAAATTTGACCAACATCCGAACGGGTCTCACCAAAAACTTTGACTATTGGGTTGAAGTAAACTGAATTTTTCTTGTTTGGGGAAACAAATGTAACATGATAGTCATACGCCTCCGGTTTTATACAGCTCTCAAAAACAAAAAACCCATTTCCCCAAAAATAAATCACCAAAATAATGACGCTAAAAATCAAAGCAATACATTTAATTCCTAGCTTTACCCCACAAACACCCGATGAACCATTTACTTTGAGGAAGAAAGAAACTGATTAAACTAATTACAAACGGTTGAAATTGGATAATATAGTGATAATGAGATTAAATGAATACTGAAAAAGATTTTAACAAAAAAGCGTATATAATAGATATAGCGTCAATTGGCGGTATGGGGATGTTAGTGGGCATATTAAAAAGAGCTAGCATATACAATTAAAAAATAAAATATCATGAAAGAAGTAAATATTTTAATAGGAGTACTCTTCATTGCAATACTTGGTTCATATAATAATATTTTTTGTCAAATTCTTTACTCGGAGAATGAATTTATCAAAGAAGATTCTATGAACCTGGCAATTTTTGAACTTGATTTTCAAAGCTACGAATTTAACGAAGCTAATGTTACTTATTATCCTTTATGTGATTGTTGCGACTATTACAACTTACCATTTAGTATTGAGTTTGTTAGCCCAAGTGATTTTGGTCATATTAAATTTAATTACATACATGAAGATTCTACATTATTTTATGCCACTATTGTTTGGATGGGTCAAGGTGAAATTTTTTATCCAGACCAGTTTCTCCCAGCAAACTCTTTCGAAAAAACCAACAATCATATTACACTTCTGGAGAATGCCCAATATTATGATCGTTGGTTAATTCCTGACTATTACTCCTGGGCTCAATACAAACAAAAAGCTGACTCCGCCTGGCTCTCAATAGACTCTCTATTAATTGTTAATGAATTTGCTGAATATCCATATAGAGTAGCATTCTATGCTTATACACCAAGCGTCGGAGCATTTGACCCAAGTGTTGCAAAATGGATTGTTTTTCTATATAAAGGAAACGACTATTTATCTATAGGTGAAACTATCAGAAAAGATAATACTCCACTAGAAATTAACCCGAATCCTACTTCAGGGACAATTCATATTAGCAATTATCAATACGTTCACAATAGGCCTTATGAAGTCATCAACACGGATAATAGAATTGTATTGAAAGGTCGAATATTGGATAAAACCATCTCATTATCAGAATTGGACAATGGAATCTACATCATCAGGTTCTGGACAGAAAATGTGTATTTTACAAGAAAAATAGTTTTAGCTAAATAAATACGCCCCCTAACAACATATACTTTATGGCGGGTTTCGGTCTGAACCTCCCGAAGGCAGGCAGGAATGAACTTTTTTGTTACACTTGTCTGCCGCTTTACCTACCTACGGTAGGTGAACCTACCGGTTTACCTGCCGATTTACCTGCCGATTTACCTGCCGAAGGCATGGAGGCATGGAGGCATGGAGGCATGGAGGAACGGAGGCAGGAGGCATGAAATATAAATCGTCACGGACAGAAAGATTTATCTTTTAATATCTGCCACAAAGTATCTGTTGCCCGTTGGTGGTCATTGTAACGCGACACAGTATACAGCAACTACAAGAAAAAAATTATCATAACTTTGGACAGAAAATTACAGAGTGACAGAATAGATAATATTTAAATGATGAGGATTGCAAAGATATCCATACGTTTTTTTGACGACCGCGAAGTGCGAGCCGTTTGGGACGAGCAAAACGCCAAGTGGTGGTTTAGTGTGTTGGATATTGTAGCTTTGCTTACCGACCAGGACGACTACGCCAAAACCCGCAACTATTGGAAATACCTTAAAGCGAAGTTGAAGAAAGAAAACAGTCAAGTGGTTAGTGCCACTACCCAGTTGAAATTCCTTGCACCGGATGGTAAACAGCGTTTAGCCGATATGTTGGATTACACCGGTATTATTGCCTTAGGCAAAGAATTTCCGGGCAAAAAGGCAAACCGGTTTATTGAATGGTTTACATACAGTGATGAAAGCATAGACGGAAAAAGCAAAACAAAAGCGTATGCCATGTTTGAAAGTTCTTTTATCAACAGCATAGAAGTTGGTACAACCAAAGGTTTGCAACAAATACACGCTTATTTGTTTGGCGGATTGTATGATTTTGCAGGACAAATCAGACAAAAAAATATTTCAAAAGGGGGTTTTCAATTTGCTGTATCACGCTTTTTAGGCGACACATTAAAGCAAATAGAAGCAATGCCCGAAACTACATTTGACGAAATCGCAAACAAATATGTAGAAATAAACATTGCACACCCTTTTATGGAAGGTACTGGCAGAAGCACCAGAATATGGTTGGATTTGATACTAAAAAAACGCCTCAAAAAATGCGTAGATTGGAGTAAAATAAGCAAGGTAGATTACATGAATGCGATGATGCTTAGTCCAACCAAAAGTAGTGTTCTGAAATCACTTTTGGAAAAAGCGCTCACCACCAAAATAAACGACCGCGAAATGTTTATGAAAGGGATTGACTACTCATATTACTATGAAGAAAATAACTAATGAAAAAACTGCAATGCAAGACCTGCCCCCGAAGAAATGGAACAATGGACAGGTAAAGACGGTAAAAATGCTACTTTTGAAAGATCATCTACTATAACTAAAAAGAACTGCGAAATTGGAAGCTGTGATAATTAGACCGATGCTACATGAGCATTGGGAAAGAGTAAAACAAATTTATGAAAGTGGCATTGCAACAGGCATTGCCACTTTTGAGACCACTGCCCCGGGTTGGGAAAAATGGAACGATGGACATTTGACTTTTGCAAGACTTGTTGCTTTGTACAATAACGAAGTCGTAGGTTGGGCTGCACTCAGTCCTGTTTCAAGCAGATGTGTGTATGGTGGCGTTGCGGAAGTAAGTGTTTATGTAGATGAAAGTTACAAAGGAAAAGGCATAGGAAAACTGCTTTTAAAAACGCTAGTAACCGAAAGCGAAATTAACAATATATGGACTTTGCAGGCAGGCATATTTACCGACAACATCGCCAGTGTAAAACTTCACGAGAGTGTTGGTTTTAGAGTTATTGGACACAGAGAGAAGATTGGCAAATTAAAAGACACCTGGAAAGACAACTACATTTTAGAAAGACGAAGCAAAATTGTAGGGATTTAATGACGAGAAAAAGGGCAGCCGATTATAAGTTATCGCTTTTGTGATTTCGCAATAAATATATTGATATGACAACGATAGAATTGAGGCCAGTGCTTATCAGGAGGATATCAGAGATTATTGATTTCTCATTTCTTAAGGCTATTATAACAATTCTTGGTTCTAAGAATGATAAAGAGATACTTACCCTAAATCCAAAACAAAGGGAGGAGATCATTGCATCCTTGAAATAAAATGATGTTTGGCATTTGAAGTAAGAACCACCTCTAAAAGCAGGATCGATCTACATTGCCTCCCATCGCCCGAGAAATAAACCACCAAAAGATTGACTCTAAAAATCAAACCAATACAATTAATTCCTAGATTTACCCCACCAAACACCCGATGATCCATTTAAAAGAGGAAGAAAGAAACCGATTTAACTAATTATAAACGATTGAAAATTGGTAATATATTGAAAATGAGATTAAATAAATACCAAAAGGAACTACATCAACGGCACCTTTATAACATATATAGCGGAACTAAACGCAATAGTATGGTAGTTAGCACGTAGTTACAAGCAAGCCGAAAAAAAAGACAACGACACAATGACAATAAAATTTTTGCTGCATAAAATCAAAGAAGAAAAAGGAAAACCCAGCCCACAAAAGCAAGAGTGTGGCTGCCCTTCCCTGCAACCGTCCCTTCGCAGCCACACACATGCTTTTTTTGCTGACACACACCTGAATATTAATGAAAATCACAATTTAAAAAAATAAGATATGACACTTCTTGAATCAATTAAAAAACTTGTCGATAATGTTACGATAACTGACAGACAAGAGGAAAATATTAAAAATTCCTTGTCTAATTTAGCAAGTCATTTAAAAGACAAAGAAAGCAATCTGAATGTTAAGGAATGTTTTACTAATGGTTCTTGGGAAAGAGATACAATTATTCGCCCATTAAATGATGTTGACCTATTTGCAGTTCTTGACTTTGAAAAATGGAAGGATGAATATGGGAATAAACCAAACCCTCAAAGTGTTTTAACTAAAATTAAGAACTATTTGAATGAGCAGAATGATTATAAAGACAAGGTAAACCAAAACAGACCATGCGTAACCGTTCATTTAAGTGACAAAGACTTTGATGTGTTACCCAGTTTTGAAATTGCAGGTGGTGGTTATTATATTCCTAATTATGACTTAAAAACTTGGACAACATCTTATCCTAAATCATTAACTAAAGACCTTGACGACACTCACAAATTGAGAAACTATAATCTTAAGCAAGTAATTAGAGTTGTAAAATATTGGAATCGAGATTTTAATGGTAAAACAATCCCATCGTATCATGTTGAGGAAATTGCAATAAATATCTTCAAACTGAACAACTTTACAAATTTTGAAGAAGGAATAAGAAAATGGTTTGAAAATGTTGAATACAATATGCAATCAAATAAATTCAAATCAAATGATGAGTATGAATCTTCGTTGAAAAAAGCAAAAAAAGTAAAAGATAAATTGAACGAGGCGTATAAGTTTTATACCGACAAAAACGAAGTTGAAGCAAAAAAAATATGGAAAGATATTTTTGGCAAAGAATTCCCAACAGTAGATGAAGAAGAAGCGAAAAACATTTCAAAATCCTTAACTGAAGGCACATTGAAATATTCCAGTGCCGCAGGTATTTCCACCACAGTTGGAAACAGTTTATCAGCATCAAAAGGTTTTTATGGGGATGAAATTCTTTAATAAGCAAAAACCAAATGTATCTGCACAAATTGGGGCAATGAAATCAAAATACCCTCAGTTTAGAGCCAAACATATTACTAATGATTCAGTAATATTTGTTGGTGATTTAATGATTAAACCAGAGTTGCCGATTTATTCTGTAAGTGTTGAATATAGAGGTAAATTATCCCCCAAAGTTCGGGTAATTACACCTAAACTGGTTGACAAACCGCCACATTACTACAAAAACACAGATAGTCTTTGCCTGTATCATACTGATGATTTTAAATGGAATTGTCAGAAATTAGTGGCAAAGGAAATTATGTCATGGACGATAGCTTGGATATATTTTTATGAAGCTTGGAAACAAACAGATATATGGTATGGTCCCGAATCACATCATTACACAAATACAATAAAGGAGGATAAAGATGAGTAGAATAGTACCATTTGACAGTAATTACACAGCTGTAAGTAAATTTGAAAAAGCGGCTTTTTATTGTCTATTATTTTCTGCAATTGCAATTATTTACCTGTGGTTAATTCTTAAAGTTGAACCACTAATCTCATTTAAAATTAGCTCAAAAACAATTATTGATTTGGTAAAAGTGCTTAGTTACGTTTCAATGATTGGATATATTGGTCTTTCCAGTGTTGCAAAGTATTTATTTTATTCGGCTGAAAAAGTAAAACGTGGCGATTTAATTGATAACTCATTTGGGACGTGTTATTCTGATTGCAATTCCGAAGGATATTATAATAATGACGACATACCTTATGGTGTAAAGAAATTAGCATTAAATACCTATGAAAGCAGTTTCCATACAGAACAGACGTTGAGAAAAATGCTCTTTAGGTATGCAATGAAAATGCTTGTATTTTCAATTCCCTTTTTGATTTCGATTTTTTCAATTGGTGGTAGTGATATTGTAAGGTTGCTTTTTGAGATTAGTATTCCGCTAATAATGTTATCTCAATTTTTTATTATTATAGTTTACTACACTGGTGTTAAAAGTGTTAATGAATGTTTTAAAATCGAGTTAATTAATATTGGAAATAAAACCATTGAAATTAAAGATAATGCAAGATTGTTAAAGCCTGTTTTAGATTATTACAATATAAAATCATGGGCAACTACAAACTTAGATAGTAAAATTTTTAAAAATCATAACGACCAAATTTCAGAACTTTGGCAGAAAAGAAAAGAGAAACTGAAATTAGTTTAGTACTTTGCATTTTTAATTAAACAGAACTTTTGAATGAATAGTAAATATAAAAAACTTGAACTTTGTTGGCCTGGTAAAGACATAGAGGTAAAACCCGAACCAAGAGTTTTAATTGAAGACCCTGAAAAATCTTATGGCGAGTCTGATACTGAAAACATGTTGATACATGCTGACAATCTTCTTGCTCTGAAAGCTCTTGAACAGAATTTTATTGGGAAAATCAAGTGTATCTATATTGATCCACCTTACAATACAGGCAATGCTTTTGAACATTATGATGATGGATTGGAACACAGCACTTGGCTTAACTTAATGAAACCACGTTTAGAATTACTTTATAAATTATTAGCCAATGATGGTAGTATTTGGATTTCTATTGATGATGACGAAAGCCATTATCTAAAGGTGTTTTGCGATGAAATATTTGGTCGAAAAAACTTTGTTACCAATGTAATCTGGGAAAAAAAATCATCACCCCAAAATGATGCAAAATGGATTAGCGATAACCATGACCATATTTTAGTATATGCCAAAAACAAAGATATATGGAGACCATATAAATTGGAAAGAACGGATGCACATAATTCGATTTATTGTAATAGTGACGAATTTGATGGTGTAGATTCTACTGGTAAAATTTATGGTAGGGGTCCTTGGTTTCCTGGAGATATGACTGTAAAAACAATATCAGATAAAGCACTTTATGCTATCACTACTCCATCTGGCAGAATTGTTCATCCTGCAAAAGGAAGAGCTTGGGTATATTTTGAAGATAGATTTAATGAATTAATAAGAGATAATAGAATTACATTCGGGAAAGAAGGCAATAATAAGCCTTGCATTAAAAGATTTCTTTCTGAGCTAGAAGGTAAAGGTGTTGTCTCAAAATCAATTTGGCCATATAAGGAAGTTGGCGAAAATCGAAATGCTCGTCAAGAAGTTATGAAATTTAATGACGATGAACCTTTTGCTACGCCCAAACCAGAAGGTTTAATTCAAAGAGTTATACAGCTATCAACAAATGTAGGTGATATAGTTCTTGATAGTTTTTTGGGAAGTGGCACAACTACTGCGGTTGCTCATAAAATGGGACGAAGATGGATTGGTATTGAATTAGGAGAGCATTGCAACACACATTGTTTACCAAGATTAAAGGTTGTTTGCGATGGAACTGACCAAGGCGGAATATCAAAAATTGTAGAATGGAAAGGAGGTGGTGGTTTTAAATTTTATGAATTAGCTCCGAGTTTGCTTAACAAAGATAAATACAATCAATGGGTAATTAATCCAAACTATAATGCACAATTGCTTGCAGCAGCAATGGCACGGCACGAAGGATTTACCTATTGCCCAAGTGAATCAGTAGTTTGGAAACAAGGCTATGCAACAGAGAATCATTTTATTTTCACTACAACCAACACCATAACGCCTGATGTTGTTGAACAAATTTTGAGCGAGTTAAAACCCGATGAAAGTTTGCGAATATGCTGTACGGCTTTTTTAGAAGGTTGTAATGATATTAGCCCTCGAATTGAAATTAAAAAAATCCCTGCTGTTTTGCTTGGAAAATGCGAGTTTGGTAAAGAAGATTATTGCACAGACAATGGCATTATTAATATGCCAGCCGACCCTGATAAACCTGCTTTTACTCCTTCGTATGTTAAACCTGAAGTAAAACCAAGTCCGGCAAAAATCAGTAAATCACAACCAACTCAAACCAACTTATTATTTTAGATATGAGTAAAAGCACAGAATATATAAGCAATACAATGAGTTTAAGAGAACCTCTTAAACTAAGTTTGGAATTATTGGAAAATCTTTTGACTAAAACAGACCTGATCGGAAAAACGGTATTAACGAAAAAGGAAACGCTGATTAAAAAAGAATGTTCGCTATTTGAAGAATTTGAAAGAGGGTTTCCATCGGTTTGTTTTTCTATTGCTACTGGTATTGGCAAAACACGTTTAATGGGTGCTTTTGTTACTTATTTGGTTAAGGAAAAAGGGATAAAGAACTTTTTTATTCTTTCGCCAAACATTACTATTTATCAAAAATTAAAAGATGATTTCGGAAATAAAGGTGCAGAAAAATATGTTTTTAAAGGTTTGTCCGAAATAGCCAATAATGCGGTTATTATTACTGGTGAGGATTACGAAACCAAAGGTATAAAGGCTTCTGATGATTCCATACAAATCAACATGTTTAATATCGGGAAAATAAATGCTGATATTAAAACAACTACAAAAGACGGAAGAACATTACCACCAAAAATAAAAAGGTTCAGAGAAACATTAGGTGATAGTTATTACAATTACTTGGTCAATTTAAAGGATTTAGTAATTATTATGGATGAATCGCACCGTTATCGTGGTGATAGAGGTATGGAAACCCTTAATGAACTTAATCCAATACTTGGAATTGAATTAACTGCTACACCAATTGATGCAACAGTAAGCCCTAATAAAAAATTTAAAAATGTTGTTTTTGAATACGGTCTTGCAGATGCTTTGAAAGATGGCTTGTATATTAAAAATCCTGCTGTTGTAACCCGTGCAGATACTGATTTTAAAGGAATGAAGGAAGATGAAATTGAAAAGCTCAAATTAAAAGATGCTATTCAAATGCACAGAGATACAAAAATTGCAATTCAAAACTATGTAGCCGATAATGATTTTAACAATGTAAAACCTACAATCCTTGTTTCCTGTAAAGATACAACACACGCAAAAAGTATTTTTGAATATGTTACTTCTGATGAGTTTTATGATGGCGAATTTAAAGGCAAAGCATTACAAATTGATTCAACAAGTAAAACAGATGAACAAGTAGAGCAATTGCTAACCCTTGAAAAACCTGACAACAACATTGAAATTGTTATTCACGTTGACATGCTGAAAGAAGGTTGGGACGTTTCAAATTTATATACTATTGTTCCACTAAGAGCAGCAAACGCATTAACACTTATTGAACAAACTATTGGCAGAGGTTTGCGTTTGCCATTTGGAGGAAAACGAACAGGCGTTGAGAAAGTAGATTTACTTTCAATAATGATGCACGATAAATTTCAGGAAGTTGTTGATGCAGCAAAAGACAAAAATTCGCTTTTATATTCAATCGGGAAAATTCAACTCACAAAATCTGACTTAACCTCAAAGAAGATAACAGTTGAATCAAAAACAAATGATATAGTTGAACTGGAAGAAGAAGAGAAAAAAATATCTCAGATTAAAGACAAAGAAATTAGAAAGAAAGCAGAGTCACAGCATAAAGCAAAGGTTATTGTTAATACTGTAATCCGTAACACCATTTCAAATAAACTCATTCAAACTCCCAATGAATTAAGTAATGCAAAGGTTAAAGAAAAAGCCATTTCAGAAATTAAGGAGAAAATTAAAACCGAACATGCTGATTTAACACCTAAAGAACAAGTTACTATGGCAAAAGAAGCCGAAATAGCATACAAATCGGCAGTTGACAACCTTATAAAAAATAACATTCTTATTCCCAATATTAAAATCACAATTTCCGAGAACAAAGGCGTTATCAAAGACTTTAATTTAGATACCAAAAAGTTTTCAGAAAACATATTGCAGCAGGAATTTGAATTGATACGTGAAACCATATACGACCATAAGCAAGATAAAATTAAAATACAGGCTCAAACGCTTGATTTGCCTGAGTATAATATCTTGGAATTACTAAAGAAAAAATCGGAAATTGATTATGAAAATAATTCTGATGTTTTATACAAACTTTGCGGACAAGCGGTAACAGCAATTAAAGCATCATTAAAAAAGCCTGAAACACTTGGCGATACAATTTTAATGTATCGTGAATTGATAGCAAACAAAATCTATGAACAAGTAAAATCAAATATCACAATTGAGATTACCGCTAAATCAAAGCCAGAGGCAGAGCCGTACAGTTTAATTTTGCCTTGGAATTATTCAAAGGAAAAAGACGATGAGATATTGAATTTCAAAGAAACAGTAAGTCCAAAACTATTAACATCAAAGGTTTTCAACGGTTTTACGAAATCTTGTCACGACAAATACAAATTTGATTCAATTCCTGAAAAGAGATTCTCGGAAATAATTGAAAATGAAAATAAAGTAATAAAATGGCTTCGACCTGCATCGAAACAGTTCAATATTTGGTACAACAATAATTCTGACAGATACGTTCCTGACTTTGTTGCGGAAACTGAAAATACCATTTATTTGATTGAGATTAAAGCAGAAAATGAACTTGAAGACAGAATTGTAAAAATGAAAGAGGAAGCAGCAATCAATTATTGCAAAAATGCAACTGAAATAAACAAAGCAAGAAAAGAAAAGGCATGGAAATATGCTCTAATTCCTCACGACAAGACAGACACGCACATGACTTTTATGAAATTGGTGACAGAATTTGGTAAGTAATTTTAACGATTTTTATAGAAACTAAAAAAACATTATGGCTTTATATCATGTTAGTTATAAAAATTACAACATTGGTGATACAATATTACCAGGTGATTGGGGCAATGCAATAAAATCTCTTGATAGCTCAAATTGCAGGGCTTGGTTGGATTTATATTTAGAACAAATCAGATTAGGGTTAAATACTGCGGCTATTTCACGTTTGGACTGTATTTATGCTTTTAATTCTAGCACAAATGCTGAAAATTTTGCATATTCTAGAAGTGGAGCCAACATTTATGAATTATCTATTAATACTACTGTTCAAACAAGTATACACAATTTTAAAGTAATCAGTTTATTTGCTGGATATTTAAAACATATCCCACTTGCATTATTGTTTGCTAACAAATATTTATTAGACTTATATTGGACTGGCAATGCCACATCAAATTGGTCAGACGTTAATGGTTACAACATCGAATATGTTGAAGAAGTTCTTATTGGGGGTTCAGCCACAATCGCAAAAATCTTTTAAAAAACATTTATATGGCATCTAAATATTTGAGTTCATTAAGTAAGGCAGAGTATGATACTTTAACATTAAAGTTATCAGAAATCCAGAATTCTACCTGTTTTATTTGTGACGAAAAAATTGATTTTTCACTTCACACCACCAATATAGACCATATTATCCCGTTGGCTAATAAAGGAAAGGACAGTGAAGACAATTTTGCTTTAGCTCATGAAAGTTGCAATAAATCCAAGCAAGATGCTGATTTACATATTGCTAAAATTCTTCACCGCTTGAAGAAAATTCAAGATAAGGCACAAGATGAGGAAGGAAAATCAGCATCCTTAAAACATGTTCTAAAAGCATACAGTGGCTCCAAATATGACTTTAAGTTTAAAACGGAGGGTAACGTTGTAAAATATAGCTTTTCTGAGTTTGGTGACAATACTGTTTATTCTTCTGAAATATTTACAGATTGTTTGTCTGGTATTCAAACTTGCTTCATTGGATTGCCACTTGAATATATTTTTCACGATGAATTAATTAACCCTCGTGGTATTAACAATTCTATAAGTAAACTTATAAAGGAATTTAATAAAAAGAACCCTCAATTGCATTTGTGCTTAGCCCGCTTGGATAATGATAAAATTAAAATATTTGATGGTCAGCATAAAGCTGTTGCACAAATATTATTGGGTAGCAAAAAAATCCTAACTCGGTTTTTTATTAATCCTGATATTGATGTTTTAATTGAAACCAATACTAATGCTGGCAGCGTGTTAAGTCAGATTGCATTTAACAAATCAGTTATGCGACAACTTAATAATACGCTATACACTGAAAGGATTAAGGAGTATCAGGAAAAACACAATATAAAAGAAGATGAATTCAATTTTTCTGAACAAAACTTAATAGACTATTTTAAAGGTGATAGTGCAAACTTGAAGAAATATATAATTGATAGTATTAAACATTCCATTTCGGAAGCACCAGACAATAAATTAAAGGATTATCTTGACAGAGAGGGAAAAGCAAAAGATTTACCAATATCATATAGTGCTTTTGATAAAACATTCCTCTCTATTTTTATTGATAGTAAAAAAGTATTGACTTCTCCAATTGATTTTAAAAGTGATGTTGGTCTAAATCCAAGAGAACTTGAAATAAATCAAAGTATTCAGTTTTTGAATCTTGTCGCTGATACGATTTACATTAATAAGTTTAATCCAAAAATTGGCGTGTCACAAATAGAAAATAAAATTATTAAGGGTCAGGATGCTGATATTGCTGATGAACATTTAATTGCTTATCGCATTAGTAAAGAAGAAGTAATGTTTTCATGGTTATCATATGCAAAAGCTGTTATTAAGAATTATTTTAGCAATACAGGGCGTCTTTATAATGAAAGTTCACTTTTTCAAGAAAAATTTGATGACCAGCTTTGGTCAAATTTAAAAAACTTCCTGCTTAATCTTTCAGCTTTACCCCTATGGAAAGACAGGAGTATGTCTAAAACAACTTTTTCTGGTAAAAGGAATTATGATTATTGGGCAAACATTTTCAAGTCAGGTAAAACAAATGATAATGTTCAAGTTATTGCTCAGCCACTAAATATAATTGAAATGATAAAACCATTAACGATAGATTAAATTAAAATGGTCAATCCAACGCTCCCATCCCTTCGCTGTCAGGCACATTGGCAAAACACACAAAGCCAACGCTACAACCAAATTTTGCCAAAGAGCCTTCCAGCCCTTCCCACTCCGTCACACGGACAGAAAGACAATGCAGCAAAAATTAAAGACAGAATATCGGAGGACAAGAACGGCCAGCTTGTAACAACGTGTATAAAACATTTGGCAATCAGTGGTTTATCTAGCGGTACATCTCGCATTAAAAGTATTAGTAACTTGATAGGAAATCGCCACGTAATCCCGTACGACACCCTACCATAAACCGTCGAGCACAACACAAAGAAACCCATTACAAATTCTATAGTAAGGAGATAAAAAATGGAATTATTGGATAAAATATTTTACGAACGATTGACTAATCATTTAAAACAGGTCAGGATTAACAACTTATTTGCCCGTTCGGTGATTGAAAAGAAAATATCAGGACAAGTATACGTTGACAACTTTGAAAACCCAAAAACATTCTATGTGGTTCATCCATACGGGATGTCATTGCTTTTTGGTGATTCACAGAATACTGATTTCAATAATAAATTCCTTGATTATTCCTTGAACACAAACAAGATACGCGACAAATATGAATGGATGCAAGCTTATCCAAGTGATTGGGATAAAGTACTTTCTGAACTTTATGGTAACAGATTGATTAAGGCCGCAGAGAATAAAGAAAATAAAGTATCTGGGATTATTGAGCTTAATACACGAATTAATTTTAAATTTAATCGAGAAAAATATATCGTAAATAAGAAAATGATTTTACCACCGACTTGTGCGATTGTGCAAACCGACAAGAAAATATATGAAGAAATGATAGGCAGCGTAATCCCTTCTTATTTTTGGGATTCTGCAGATGATTTTATTAACAATGGAATCGGATTCAGTTTATTATGTAATAAAAAATTAGCCGCGACCGCATATTCAGCATTTATTCATGATAACAAATTAGAATTGGGTATTGAGACAATTCCTGAGTTTCATGGAAAAGGATTTGCTCAGTTAACATGTTCAGCTTTGATCAATTATTGCATTGAAAAAGATTATGAACCAATATGGGCATGTAGATTAGAAAACACAGGCTCGTATAAATTAGCAGAAAAACTTGGATTCGAAGTTTATAGTGAGATACCATATTACAGATTAAGTAATTAAAAGGACAAATGTGCAGCACCCAAACGCGGTATAAAAAATTGGTATAACAGTAGGTTATTCAAGTCCCGATTTTTATCGTGAGTAGCCCCATAATTTCCAATTTAACTGAGTCTCCATTCATGCAAATTCATTTATATTTGGAACCAAAATCATTAAAGATGAACTGCCTGAAAAGCCTTATTGCCAAACATATACAGGGAAGAAAAGTATTCATTTTCTTCGTTCTTACCAACCTTGTTTACGCCTTTATGTTGGTGGTGACCATTCCCATGACCATGGCTTATGGACACGGTATAAAATTATTGGATATGATGCCTGCCGGATATAACCTGAAGGAGGTAACCGACCTGTTTACCGCTTTGGGAGCGGAAGGCAGACATGCCTATTTATTTTACCAAATCCCAGTGGACATGGTTTATCCTTTGCTTTTTGCCATCGGTTACTGCTTGGTGATTGCCTTTTTTCTGAACAAGCTGGGCAAACTACGAAGTCCCTATTTTTTCCTGGCATTGCTACCACTTGTTTCCGGAGCTGCTGATTATATGGAGAACATTGGCTTTATAACTTTACTGAATCAATATCCTGATATAAACCCAACCCTGGTAAAAATTTCGAGTGTATTTTCGGTGATCAAGAGCAGTACGACTTCCATCTATTTTATCTCCCTTATTGTGGTGCTTATCGCCTGGCTTATACAGGTCCTGTCGAAAAAGAAAGCAAAAAAAATCCTGCCTGAGGTTTAAGAATAAACTGATTTACTCTGTTGTGCTCGGGCAGGAAGGATAAAACTCTGTTGAGTTTATTTTATCTTTTTGATCTCGGTATCAATAAAGCTGGTCACGGTAGCCGGAAAAGTCATTCCATCCTTTTCCATCTGCATGGTCATGTCCATTTGAATTTTAGATAAAGATACCATGCCCGTTTTCCGGTCGATGGTCATCTCGCCCTTCATGGTGCCATCGACTTTACCATTGGTTTCCGGATTTGTGAGGTTCTCTGACAATGTACCATTGAGCGTCAACATGGCTTGTTGCCGTGTTGACTTGGTGAGGGTATAGGTCATATTCACGGTCATATTGCTCGATTCCTGAGGCGTAATCTGCTCGGTCCAATTGTCGCCAACTTTTACCTTATGATCAGGATAAACAGCATAATTATTTCCCGAATTCAAATTACCCGACATGTCACCGGCATCGCCAAGAGCCGAAACATCCATGCGGTCAACCTGGCCCCTTTCGTTCATCACGGAAATAACCGCGGCCCCAATCATTTTATTCATCTGGGTTGCAAATTCCGCGCCCATAGGTGAGTCGAAAGTGCTGCTATCCTGGGAGTCGTATTTGATTTGCATCCCAAAAATCTGTTGATCCACCACAATGTGGTCGAAAACAGTTCGCTGGGTAATCATCCCATCCTTAACGGAGTCGATAAAGGAAGTCATGTAAAAAACCATGTCCTGATCCAGTGTGGCTTTCTGACCCATGGCTTCAAACTGGATGGTTTGCTCAATATTCGATTTGTTGCTAAATTGGTCGCCCGGTAGCAACTTGTATTTCAGCTCAATACTTTTTTGTGCTACGGCGGTGTTGACAAAACCTGCAAAAAGCAGTGCGGAAGTCAGTAATAAAATGTTTGATTTAATCGTCATTATACTCATATTTATCGGGTTAAAATGGCTCATCATCGTCCATATCGTTCATTTTTGAGGGGAAGCTTTTTATGCCGGCACTCACATCCGACGACCTGTATCCACCATCAGACGGCCCGGGTCCATAGTCTTCAAACTTGGCAAACTCGGCAATAAACTTCAATTTAATATCGCCAACGGCTCCGTTTCTATGCTTGGCAATAATAATTTCCGAAACGCCCTGGGTAGGTGTGCCGTCTTCGAATACGTCGATTTTGTAGTATTCTGCCCGATAAATAAAAAGTACCAGGTCGGCATCTTGCTCAATGGCACCGGATTCACGTAAGTCTGAAAGGATCGGCCTCTTGGACTGTCCCGGACGGTTTTCCACCGCACGGCTCAACTGCGACAAAGCCAACACCGGCACATCCAGCTCTTTGGCCAATGCTTTCAAGGATCTCGAAATCTGACTGATTTCCTGTTCACGGTTCCCCCGGCTATCACCACCGGATGTCATCAACTGCAGATAATCGATAAATACCATCTGTATATCATGCTGTTGCTTTAGCCGGCGACATTTGGCCCTTAACTCGAAAATCGAAAGGGCCGGTGTATCATCAATAAACATCTTGGCATCCACCAGATTGGAAATTTTATCGGTCAATTGCTGCCATTCATAGCTCGCCAGATCACCACGTTTAAGTTTATCAGAACGCAATTCCGATTCACTCGAAATTAACCTCGTTACAAGCTGTACCGCCGACATCTCAAGTGAAAAGAAAGCAACAGGTTTGTTGAACATCACGGCCACATTCCTGGCCATGTTCAAGGCAAACGCGGTTTTCCCCATGGATGGACGGGCTGCCAGAATGATCAGATCCGATTTCTGCCAACCGGAGGTGATGCGGTCGAGTGCAGTATAACCCGAGGCTACGCCACGCATCTGTCCTTCCCCATCCCTGGCATGTTCAATATCGATGATGGCCTGGCGTATCAAGGCAGGCATGTCCTGGAAATTGCGCCGCAGGTTGGTTTCCGAAACAGAAAAAAGACTTTGTTCAGCCTTATCGAGCAAGTTGAACACATCGGTAGTATCTTCAAAAGCATCCTTGATGGTTTCGGACGAAATGCGAATCAGCTCACGCTGGATATGCTTCTGCATAACGATCCTGGCATGAAATTCCACATTGGCACCCGAGGCAATCCGGCTGGTGAGCATGGTGATGAAATAAGGGCCACCTACCATTTCAAGCTCACCCTTACTTTTTAGCTTATTGGTAACAGTAAGGATGTCAATTGGTTCTGATTCTGCAAACAATTCAGATATGGCGGTAAAAATGCGCTGATGGCTGTCCTTATAAAACACCTTTGCAGAAAGAATATCGATGACTGCCGAAACAGCATCTTTCTCTATCATCATTGCACCAAGCACCGCCTCTTCCAGATCGATAGCCTGTGGTGGCACTTTGCCATGCTCATAGGCGGGTTGCACTGACGTGGTTAAACTTTTGGGAACTACTGATTTCCTGAACTCTTTCTTGACATCTTCCATAAAGCCAAAAATACAAATAATGGTTTTGGTTGATAAGGATGTTGATAAATTAATTTAAGAAAAGAATGGGTCGATTGGAAAAGCATATTTGAAGACGAAAAGACGTATATCGTGCTTACACGAAAGGTGATTTATGACTTTACTTGCTACCCCATAAAAGTACAAGGTTGCTTTTCCCTTTTGATAACCATAATAATAAGTCTTAATTGGGATGAGCAGCCCATTCTAAGTCAGCACAATATCTTCATCTTTTATCAAATCCAACCCTTGGTACCGGCGTAACAGCCGGGCAATGGTAATGACATCTTTTTGGCAATAGGTCACGATGCGCTCCAGGTCTTTTTCCTCCCAGTAAACTTTACCAACCATGCTGCCGTCGATGTCATCTTTGGGTGTGGGAATGTCGAATATAGCGGCCAATAACTCCAGCGAAGTATAGTGTTTATAATCGCCAAACTTCCATAGTTCCATGGTGTCGAGATGTTGAACTTCCCAAGGTTTTTTACCTGCCATATCCAGAATGGACGGAAGCTCCACGCCCAGAACCAACATCCTGCGGGCAATGTAAGGAAAGTCGAACTCTTTGCCATTATGAGCACACAACAACGAATCCTTATTGTCATAGTAGCGCCGCAACATGTCGGCAAATTCCTGTAAAAGAATTTTTTCGTCGTCACCAAAAAATGATTTGACCCTGAATTCTTTCCCTGAAAAGCAACCACATGAAATGCAGACGATTTTTCCAAATTCAGCGAAAATTCCTGCCCTGTTATAAAGCACATCGGCAGTTTCACCCTCCTCGGTCTGTAACCTGCGGGATTTCTTTTCCCACAAGATTTTCATTTTATCACTCATTTGATTGAAATCCGGAACTCCCGGAACTGTTTCTATATCAAGAAACAGTATTCTGTCAGTAGCAAGTTGATTGAGCATGTCTCAGGTTTTAAAAATTAAAAGTACATAAAAATGCGTAACTTGCGCAGGTTATGACGAACCATTTTTACAGATTTATTTTTTCTTTTTTGGTGGTGCTCACCTCAATTGCGGGGTGTAAAAAACCTGAAAAAGCAACTCCGGTGGCCATCACGTTTATCGCACCTGAGGCATCCTCTATTTTTCAAGTGCCTGACAATATTATAGTTAAGTTTAACGTCGAGAGCAAGTCACCATTACATTATGTTCGCGTTAGCATTGACAATGAAGACCTTGTTCCGGTATCACCGCAACTATTCATTTATCCCGTTGACAGCATGCGCCATTTTGAGATTACTGTCCCGGTAGGTGCCCTGGCAGCTTTCGATTCGATGAATTGCTATGTTCACCTGGTTGTGGAAAATGATCAAAAAACCACCCATGAGTTCATGGAAATCAAGTTGAGGAATAAACCCTTTGCTTATAAGGGATTTTCCGTTGTAACCGAGGAAGATGTAAACAAATCACGTATCTACGTTTACGACGAACACATGACAGAAACGGCACAACTTCCCGTCATAGGAAAAATCACGCATGCCATTGCCGCACGGGAATCTGATTTGTTGATCTTAACAACTGCCATTCCTGAAATATTATCTGCTTATTCATATTCTGATTTAAAACTCCAATGGTCCAGAGATCCCCAGCTGCCCTATCCTGAATTCACCTTCGTACAGTACCACTCACCACTTTTATATTTCGGTAACGGAGCAGGGCAGGTGATTTCAACATACGCCTCCTCGGGATTAGAAGTGTTTAATACCTCCATATTCAATAGCTACTACCCTACTAACCTGGTTGTTAACGAAACAAAACTGGTGATCGCCTATAAAAGCAGGACAGGTTTATCCTCCATGCTGAACACCTGTTATCGGACCACAGGCGCACTTCAACATCAGTACCTGATTGATTTCGAACTGGTTTATGGTCTCCAATCCGGCGAAAGCGAAACTGTTCTTCTGTTCGGTAACATAAACCATGCAGGTCGCATGTTGAATTTCGATCCAGATGAAAACCAACTAATTTCTACACATGTTTTCGATTTTGGAAGTATCAATCGAGTCGTTCCCATTGATGACATCACATTTCTAATCCATTCAGCATCCGGGCTGTTTCAGGTGGATTCAGAAACGGGTATCGCAATGCAGATAAATTTTTCCGTAAACGAAATAGAAGATATGGCTTGGGAACAGGAGAAGGGCAGACTCTTTATTGCCACAGGAAACGAAGTCCTCATCCTTTCTTATCCCGGTTTTAATCTGATAAACAAGCTGACATACAATAATAAAGCGTTAAAAATAACCACGCGTTACACCCGCTAATCATGAATGAAGGGTGTGAAACGCGTGGTGATCTTAATAAATATCCAAATCGATCAATGACAATAAAATAAGTCAACTACCTATTTATCCGGGTATCATTTTGTCTTGTTATCAGGTTTAGCTTTATGTGCTTCCGCATCAATAAATTTCCATCCGCCAATCATTGAAGATGTCATCCCATTTCGTTCAATGTAGTCATGATAAAACACCAAATACACATGGACCAATCCAAAAAGGATGAAGAACCACATGAGAATATGATGGATTTGACGGGTCATGAAATCACCTCCCAACAAGGGGACGATCCACGAAAACAGGTCAGGAAACCAGGAAGTGCTCATGGCAGCATACAGACCAAACCCTGTGAGGCTTTGTAAAACGAAGGCCAGGAAGGAGATAAAATAGGTAAGGCTGGCGAGGGTATTGTGCCCGATAGACAAAATGGGTTTGTCGGATAACTGCAGGATATCCACTTTTAAAACACTTACAAATTCACTCCATTGCCTCTTTTTTAGCGGAATATAATTATTCCAACGGGCATATCTGTTTCCAACAAATCCCCAATATATCCTGAAAACGAAGTTGAAAAAGAATAAAAAAGCCGCGACGAAATGGATAAACCTGACAGTTCCAAACCAATAACTAAAGGAAGCTTCGGCAGCGCTTTGCAATGCGGGCGGCCTGCCGATAATAAAACCTGTAATGCACAGAGCTACAATACACAGTGCATTGACCCAATGGTATAACCTTACGGGAAGTTCCCAAACATATACTTTTCGGACTAATTCCTCACTTACTAAAGTTTCCATAAGCCAAGATTAAAAGGTTTGAATTTGATGAACATACTTTCCATTGTGATCGTAAAGGTGCACGGCACAGGCCAGGCAGGGATCGAAAGAATGAATTGTCCTCAGAATTTCCAGGGGATTTTCCGGATCTGCGATGGGGGTGCCAATTAAAGAGGCTTCGTAAGCAGATCGGTTTCCGTTGGCATCACGTGGGGAAGCATTCCATGTACTTGGTACCACCAGTTGATAATTGTCGATGAGCTTGTCCTTGATTTTTATCCAGTGCGCCAATGCTCCTCTTGGGGCCTCCGTCATACCAACTCCTTGGGCTTCTGATGGCCAGGTCTCTGGTTTCCATTTATCGGCAACAAAAGTCCGGGTATCGCCATTTTTAATATTGGCGAGCAATTGCTGATAGAACTCTCTTGACCATCCGGCTACCAGCTTGGTTTCAAGTCCACGGGCGGCAGTACGCCCTAAGGTAGAGAACAAGGCAGTTACAGGTACATCCAGTTTTTGAAGCGCATAGGTAATTACCTCTTTGAATTCATCCTTGCCTGAGGCATAACCCACCAGCATGCGAGAAAGTGGTCCTACCTCCATTGGATGACCATTCCATCTGGGGGTCTTCAACCAGCTGTATTTATTATCCACATCCAGATACTCATAAGGAGGTCTTGGCCCTGTATAGTTAAGATTGGTCTCTCCATTCCATGGATGCTTACCGGAAGGATCATTGTCAGAATAATCATACCATGAATGCGCAATTTGCTCTTTGATCTGCTCGGGATCGGTACCATCAATCGGAATTACTTCATTCAGGTTGCGGTTCATGATGATACCACGCGGGAATTTAAAGCTGCCCACATCTGCATAGCCATTGGTAGGCAAATCGCCGTAAGCCATATAATTTGACAGCCCTCCGCCAATGGCTCCCCAATCACTTTTATAAAAGGAGGCGATGGCAAGCAAATCAGGAATATATACCTGCTCAATAAAGTCGTATGCCTGATCGAACAAGGTACCTACATAAGCCAGCCGTTCGGCATTCAGCGCATTGCTGTCATCGATATTAATTGCACAAGGCACACCTCCTACCAGGTAATTGGGATGTGGATTTTTTCCGCCAAAGATGGTGTGAACTTTAACGATTTCCTTTTGCCACTCCAGTGCTTCCAGATAATGTGCCACCGCCATCAGGTTGGCTTCGGCAGGAAGTTTATAACCCGGATGTCCCCAGTAACCATTGGCAAAAATGCCCAATTGGCCGCTATCAACGAATTTTTTAATTCGCTTCTGAACATCCGAAAAATACCCAGGCGAGCTGTTGGGCCAGCTCGAAATACTTTGAGCCAGCTGCGAGGTGGCAGCAGGATCGGCCTGGAGGGCAGAGACCACGTCTACCCAGTCGAGGGCATGGAGGTGATAGAAATGCACCACGTGGTCCTGCATATATTGAGCACAGAACATCAGGTTACGGATTACATCGGCATTGGGCGGAACGGTAATACCCAGGGCATTTTCAACGGTTCTTACCGAGGCGAGGGCGTGTACGGTAGTGCAAACGCCGCAAACTCTTTCTGTAAATGCCCATGCATCTCGTGGATCGCGTCCTTTCAGGATGAGTTCAATTCCCCGAACCATGGTTCCTGAACTGTAAGCATCCACTATAACGCCATCCTTGATTTCAGCTTCTATTCTTAAGTGTCCTTCGATACGTGTGATCGGGTCGACAACTATTCTTTGTGCCATAATACTTTAAATTTTCGGGTTTTCAATATCTGCTTTCACTTCACCTTTGTTCGTATGTTTCCGTTTGCGGATGTTAGTCGAAATGGCATGCGCCACGATTCCGGCTCCGGTAGCTATCCCCAGCCCCACTCCGATGGTATCGGCTGTAGATTCAATACCAAATCCCGGGAAACTTTGCAGGTGTTTATAGAATGGGCCATTATCCCAAAAACTGGCTTCACTGCATCCTATGCAAGGATGGCCCGACTGGATAGGATAACTGACACCATTGTTCCATTTAATAACCCCACATGAATTATAGGTATTTGGTCCACGACAACCCATTTTGTATAAACAATACCCTCTTTTGGCATTTTCATCATCAAACGACTCGACGAACAAACCGGCATCATAATTGGGTCTGCGGTAACAGGTGTCATGCACCCTTCGTGAATAAAATGCCATCGGCCTGCCCAATCCATCCAGCTGAGGAATGCGGTCGAAGGTAAGCAAATGCACAATTACGCCAGCCATCACCTCGGCAATGGGTGGGCAACCCTGTACATTAATAATGGGTTTCCCTTTGATGACTTTATGCACCGGTCTGGCTCCCGTTGGATTTGGAGAAGCAGCCTGAACGCAACCAGCTGAGGCACAATTGCCCCACGCGACGATGGCCTTGGCCCCTTCGGCCACTTCATTTACAATATCATAAGCACTTCTGCCTCCAATGCAGCAATAAGCTTCATCGCCTGTAGGAATAGAACCTTCTACCATCATCAGGTACTGACCATGGTATTTTTCCATGGTGTCATGAAGTGATTTTTCTGCCTGGTGACCCGAGGCAGCCATTAAGGTCTCAGTATAATCCAGAGAAATCTTGTCGAGTAAGATGTCGGCGACAATTGGATGCGACGACCTGATAAACGATTCACTGCAACAAGTACATTCCTGAAAATGCATCCATAGTACAGGGATTCGTGATTTGGTTTCGAGTGCTTTGGCAATTTGAGAAGCGCCACTGGCACTTAGACCAAGCATGGCGGCCATGGTGCCGCAAAACTTGAGGAAATCGCGGCGCGAATAGCCTGCTGCCAACACTTCTTCGTAAACGGTGGGTTTTTTGTCGATCATAGCTAAACAGATTAAGATGCGTATTAATACAATGTAAATGAATTTCCTTACAATAATATTATGAGAAACCTAAAGAAACACCTTTCAGGTTTCGTTTTCATCTTTTATCAGCACTTATGGGTTCTTCCCCAGCACTTCTTCATTCAGGAGAAGCTCAGCCATCTCATCAAATATTGCAAAAGCTTCTATTGCATCGGCCTCGTCCACTTTTGCAATGGCCATCCCAACATGTACTACAACGTAATCCCCTATCCCGGCTTCAGGCAGCCACTCAACACACGCATCAACCTCACTGCCGGAAATATTTACTTTTGCCATCCGTAATTCAGATATGCTTTCGTCGATTGATATAATTTTTCCGGGAATTGCCAGGCACATGTTTGTAACAATAAAATGGGATATCTGACTATCAAAACAATTAATTACTGTAAATGTATTGTTATTTAATAACAACTTAAATCACGAAAGGAGATTTTTTGCCTTTTTTTGAAAATTTAGAATAATTCTAAATTATTTGACAGCCAATATGTTATTTATCTTTTGGTGTATTAGCGGAATGGCGGCTTCTATTTCGGGCGATAAATCCAGGGTGAGTTCCTGAAGCTCTGCGATGGTAACCGTGATAAGAAATATCCTGGGCAGGTGGTTCAACAGGACGGCTGATTCGATCAGGTCTTTTAGTCCAATATCGTGCGAACTCAGGACTTTTGGGAAATCGGATGCAAAAGTTGGTTCAATCAGTTTTAATGTTCCGGGAGGGTCATTGTCCATGGTGGCATCAATCATGATGATCTTTTTATATGCCTCAAGCAATGATAAAATGTAAAACCCACCAGTACCTCCATCAAGCAGATCTACATGTGCAGGCCAGGGCTGATTTTGCAAATATTGAATCGCCTGAACCCCGATTCCTTCATCGCCCATCAGCAAATTTCCAATTCCCAATATCAGTATTTTCTGTTGTGGTGTTTCCATTTCACTATTTTAGGGCGAATATATTTATTTTTAACTAAACGCTGGTTTTGACTTGTAAAAAATCGAATGAAGAACTCTACCAAACTCGATGATACAAATTAATAGCGTAATTTTGTAGTCAATCAGATTTTGGCTAACCTTCCTTAGAAAGGTGTGCAATCTTTATCCCCCCCGGGTTGTCAATGGAACTAGAAAATGGAAGATGATGAGTAATTGTCAGAAGGACTTAAAAGCGCATTTCGCGGCATTCAGGAAGCACATCATAGGCGATGATTTAATGATTGAAACGCCTTTTGGAAAAAAGAAAATGATTTACGCTGATTGGATTGCCAGTGGCCGTTTGTACCGTCCCATCGAAGAAAAGATAGCCAACCAGATTGGCCCTTTTGTGGCCAACACCCATACGGGGACCACCGAAACGGCCTCCTTAATGACCAAGGCTTACCACAAAGCACATGAGACAATTAAAAAGCATGTGGGCGCCAACCAGGACGATGTGATTATCACGGCAGGTTTTGGGATGACTTCCGTCATCAACAAGTTGCAGCGGATACTGGGTTTAAGAAGCTGCTCTGTGATTCCGCTTGGCAAGGAATGTATAGCCGACGAGGACCGACCTGTGGTTTTTATTACCCACATGGAACACCACAGTAACCACACTTCATGGATCGAAACCATTGCCGATGTGGTGGTGTTGCAACCCGATGAAGGCAACAATTTAGTTCCAGACGAACTGCGCAAACAGTTAGATAAATACGCCCATCGCAAGATGAAAATAGGTTCATTTACAGCGTGTTCAAATGTCACCGGAGTAGAGCCACCCTATTACGAACTGGCCGAAATTATGCACGAACATGGCGGGTTGGTTTTCATCGACTTCGCGGGATCGGCACCTTACGTAGACATCAACATGCATCCAGGGAATACAAAACAGGCATTGGACGCCATCTTTTTTTCGCCACATAAATTTTTGGGCGGGCCTGGCAGTTCGGGTGTCGTAGTTTTTAACAAACACATTTATCATTGTCAGGTTCCTGATCATCCGGGCGGAGGCACCGTTGAGTGGACCAATCCCTGGGGCGGACACAAATATTATGATGACATCGAGTTAAGGGAAGATGGTGGTACTCCCGGATTTTTACAAGCCATCAGAATCGCATTGGCCATTGAACTAAAAAATCAACTCAACACCCAATGTATGAGAGAAAGGGAAAGCCAGTTGGTGAAAAGGGCTTTTGAAGGATTTTCCTTAATTCCGGGCATCCATATCCTGGCTGAAAACGACCCTGAACGGCTGGGAATTTTCTCCTTTTGGTCCGAAAAGATGCACTTCAACCTGATTGTAAAACTCCTGAACGACCAGTTTGGTGTTCAGGTGCGCGGTGGTTGTGCCTGCGCGGGAACCTATGGTCATTTTTTGTTAAACGTTTCCCCTGAGGAATCACAACGCATCGTAGAGAAAATCAACAGTGGCAATTTAAGTGAAAAACCCGGATTCGTGCGTGTTTCGCTTCATCCCACCATGACCGATGAAGAACTTGAGTTCATCATTGATGCGGTGAATCAAATTACAGCCAATTACACTTCCTGGTCAAATGACTATACCTACGACCAGCGCACCAACGAGTTTCAGCATATACATGAAATCACCACCTGTGACGAAAGAATCAGGAAGTGGTTTAGCCTTGAAGAAGAAACTATTAATCCGGAATAAACTCCCGGCAAAAGGATTTTATCTGTGATAAGATTAAAATCAGATTACATCACGTTCGGATACAGCCACTTGACGATGGTGGCCAGCACCAATCCAAAAAAGCCCAACATCACGAACATCCAACCCAGGATGGCTTTGTGTTTGCGAAAAAAAATAGTTCCTCCGATTAAAAACAGGCCAGAAACGATAAAAAGGGTTAAGATCATATTGATGAAGTTATTTGAATCAAAAGTAGTATTTTATCTATTCACAACTGATTATTCGCCGTCTCATACCAATCAATTAATTGTAATTAATTATATCAGGAAAAATATTAAATTGACAACTCTTTATTACTTTTATTTCAAATTTAATGAACATGGAGACCTCACTAATAGCACCATGTGGAATGAATTGTGGCATTTGCATGGCGTATCTCAGGGTAAAAAACCAATGTCATGGTTGTTGGGGAGATAACCGATACAAATCCCCTTCGTGTGGAAAATGTGTAATCAAAAACTGTGAGTTATTAAAGGAAACAGAGAGCATGTTCTGTTATGATTGCAGAAAATATCCATGCACCCGGTTAAAACAACTCGACAAGCGATATCGGATCAAATACCAAATGAGCATGCTTGAAAATCTGGAAAACATCAGGAAAGTAGGTTTGGGCCAATTTATCAATATGGAGGATGCCAGGTGGATGTGTCCCGATTGTGGAGGAACCATTTGTGTTCACAAAGGAAGGTGTTTGAGTTGTAATTAAAAATGGCTCGTGATGAAATCCAGGGACATTCAATTGATGGAACCAGGACAGTCGCACACCTCAATCTTTGTGCAATTCGACAACGATATGAACTATTTTCGCCTACTTTTCAATAATCTATTATCATGTATTCAGCACCCGCAAGGCTTCCTGATATCCCAACTCGAAGATTTCATTGGTTTTCGACAAATCGAAGTAGCTATAGTCCCTTAACCTGACAGGTTCGATAAAGTACTTGAGTTCTTTTGATTTTTCGGGTACATTGGCCGTGATGCTCATGTGAAAAGAACGTATAGCCAGGGTCATGATCCCATCAATCTCGGAGGCCATTCCAACCGGATTTACGTGGACGCCAATCATTTGTCTGCATTTTCCTCGCAACGGGCTGATAGGCAGGTTATCGGTAATGCCACCATCCAGGTAGAACTCACCATCAATTACGACCGGCTTAAAAAGTACCGGAATGCTTGAAGAAGCCAATAAAGCACGCATCAGGTTCCCTTCATGAAAATAGGTTGTTTGAGCAGTTTTAATATTGGTGGCGCCGATGAACAAAGGTATTTTTAACTCTTCAAAGGTGGTGGCTTTAAGGTTGCTTTTTAGGAGTTTTTCCATGTCTGCCATGTTTAAAAAACCCATTTCTGCCATTTTAAATTTGATCAACGAGAAGAATTTTTTCTTTTTGAACAATTCCAGGATTTCTTCCGGTTCAAATCCATCCGCGAAGAGTGCGCCAACGATGGCTCCTGCACTCACTCCTGAAATTACATCGGGCAACATGTTTTTTTCACGCAAGGCTTTAAGTACACCAAGGTGAGCAAATCCTTTAACGGCTCCTCCGCTGAGCACCAGGCCTGTTTTGTATTTCGTGAAAATGGTTGGCAAGATCATACTTAATCCTTCCTGTTTATTATGGTGGTGATGTTGTGATCATGGTATAATAATCCGTGTCGAAGGTACACAAAATTACTGTGCATGGTGACGGTTACAGGTTGGTAAAAGAGAAAAACAATGTTTTACTTTTTTGTGGGAATTTGATCCATCGCCCTTTCGGCTATGGCTGTAATGGAGAGCGATGGATTTACTCCCGGGTTTGCCGAAATCATGGAACCATCCACCACCCACATATTCTGATAACCAAATACCCGGTTAGCCTGATCAATCACGCCTGTTGACCTGTCCTTTCCCATGACAGCACCACCCAGAATATGGGCTGTAGATGGAATCCCTGCAAAAGTTTCCAGGGCAAATGAAGTTGCTCTACCATTGACAATGGAGGCATATTTTTTAGTCAATTCAACCGATTCGGGGATATTGGGACTGGGTTTTTTACCGGAACTCACGGAAGAAACCATCCATCCCAGACCATTTCTTTTGAACCTTAATTTACTATCCAGATGTTGCATAAACAGCAGAACCACCGTATGTTTCGACCAACTGTTTACCCAATATACTTTCAAGTAACCCAGAGGCGATTTGAAGAAAACGCCAACCATTTTAATCAGACGCGCAAAGGTGTTTGAACCATCACTTAGCGGGAGATGGAGTAGTTTCCAAAAACCAGAGCCCTCTGAATAGCGGACCACTTCCAAATGACTGTTATCATCTGTTTGCAATATGCTTCCGATGGCTACTCCTTTCGACATATCAAGGGTGGTGTCCAAAGTGGTTACGCTGATTAATGTTTCGTTGTTGGTACGGATGTCATCGCCCAATTTATCGGAAATAAACGGGAGGGATTTATTCTTTAATTTCAACAACAGTTTAACAGTACCAAGAACACCCCCTGCAAAGACCACTCCTTTCGCGGTATAGGTTTTCGGTATTGCAAACAGTCGTACACTCGATTTTACCATGACTTTGTAACCCGTCGATCCATCGGCTCCATCAAGGGGAACCATATTGACTACTTCATTTTCGGCCAGTATTTCAGCGCCATGTTTCTGTGCAAAATACAGGTAGTTTTTATCCAGGGTATTTTTAGCATTGTGGCGACAACCGGTCATACATCCTCCACAAAAAGTACATCCCGACCGGGAAGGGCCTTTACCTTCAAAATAAGGGTCGCTCACCTCTTCACCTTCGGCACCGAAGAAAACAGCCACTTGCGGAGCCTCAAAATGTTTTTCCCTATTCATTTCCTTTGCCAGTTTCCGCAAGGCAATATCCCCATCAAAAAATTTTGGGTTTTTCGAGGCTCCCAACATGGTTAAAGCCTTTGTATAATATGGTTTCAGTTCTGACTCCCAATCGGCCAGGCTGCTCCAGCTACCGGATTTATAAAAAGCAGATTTCGGCAGAGGTAAAGTATTGGCGTATACCAGAGAGCCTCCGCCAACACCTGTCCCGGAGAGAATGGCTGCATGACGGAAAATACTGATCTTCATGATTCCAAACAATCGCAAACAGGGAATCCACAGCCATTTTGCTAAATTCCAGTTGGTTTTGGCGAAATCGTCCTGGTGAAACCACTTTCCTTTTTCTATTACAAGAACCCGATAACCCTTTTCGGATAGCCTCAAAGCACTTACCGATCCACCAAAACCACTTCCAATGATGATATAATCGTAATCGTGTTCCATTTTCATCCAATTGATTTTGCTAAAAAACGGGAAATATACCAATTATTAATTTCCAAAACCGTTTAGTATTCCAATGCTTTTACAAATTAGGAAAGTATGCGTACATAATTACTTCATCCTCACCACTTTGTCCACACCGGGGACTTTGCCAAGTTTATGTATCAGTTGGCTGAGGTGCTCATTGTCCTTTACCATCACCGTGATGTGCCCATCGAAGAGCTTGCCCTTGGTTTGAAAATTCACTGCCCGCATGTTGACACGCAGGTCATTTGTAATCACTGTGGTAATAGCACCCACCACGCCCAATTCATCCTTGCCGGTGATGCGAAGGTTGGCCGTTGAAAATTTTGCATCAGAGGAACTTATCCATTTTACATCCAGCACGCGGTATTGATATCGCTCGAACAAGCGGGCCGCGTTGGGACAACTTTTGCGGTGGATGGTAATTCCTCCCTGAATGGTAATAAACCCGAATACCTGATCACCCGGAATGGGTGTGCAACATTTCGCAAAACGGTAATCCACATTTTTAAGTTGCTCACCAATATATAAAACATCGTTGTTGTCATCATCAGGCATGGCATTTCTCCCCTCCGGCTTAGGCTCCGCCTGCAAGGTTTCGATCGGTTTTTCCTCCTGTTGCGATTCCAGAAATTTTTGAATTACATTTTTAACTTGTGCCAGATCGATTTTTTGAGTAGCGAATAAATAATACAGATCGATACCGGTTTCAACTTTATAATGTTTAACTAAATGATTGATCAGGATATCTGAATTTTTTATTTTCCAATTCTTCAGCTTTCGTATCAGAATTTCCCTGCCCAGGTCCGCCTCTTTATATTTCTCTTCTTTAAGGGTGCGTTTGATACGTGATCTGGCTTTTTCTGTGGCCACAAAAGAAAGCCAGTCGAGTTTTGGCTTTTGGTTTTTTGATGTGAGAATGTCTATTTTATCACCATTCTGCAGTACATACCTGATAGGTACCACTTTTTCATTTACACGAGCCCCTTTACAGGTAGCCCCTACATCGGTATGAATGCCAAAGGCAAAATCAAGTATGGTTGCTCCGAGAGGAAACTGTTTCAGGTCGCCTTTTGGAGTAAAGACAAACACACTTTGGTGTTTGTTCATTGTATTACTTCTATACGAACTGTCGTGCAGAGGCAGTTGTGGATTTTCAAGAATTTCACGTACCTGCGACAACCAATCCTCCGTATTTTTTCGGTCCATTACCCCTTTGTATTGCCAATGCGCCGCTTGCCCCTTTTCGGCAATTTCATCCATCCTGGTGGTTCTTATTTGCACCTCTACCCAGCGGTTACCTGGACCTAAAACGGTGGTATGAAGCGACTCATACCCGGTTGCCTTTGGAGAAGATAGCCAATTTCTAAGTCGTTTTGGATTGGGTTGATAAATGTTCGTTACTATAGAATAAACCCTCCAGCAATCTTCAAGTTCGTTTTTTGGCTTGCTGGTTACAATCACTCTGATGGCGAATAAATCATAGACTTCCTCAAAATCAACCTGTTGATTTTTCATCTTTGCCCAGATGGAAGGAATAGACTTGGTCCGCCATTTAATAGTGAAATCAAGGTCTACACTATGTAGGTCATGTTCAATAGGGCGAAGGAAATCCTGGATATAAACTTCTCTTTTAGACTTGGTTTGTTGAATTTTCTCTTCAATTTGCTTGTACACATCAGGATGTTCGTAGAGCATGATGCGCTCTTCAAATTCTGTTTTTACATGATACAATCCTAACCTGTGCGCGATGGGTGTATACAAATGTTTAATCTCATCCATCAGCGACTGCTGCTTTTCCTGCACCCAATCAGGGTGACGAATGTCGCTTAACCGGTGTGCCAACCGGATGAGGATGACGCGCATATCATCGACCATTGAGAGAAAGAGCGTACGAAATGCTTCTGATTGCAATGAAATACGTTCGGTAGCCAGGCTGGAAATCCGATTAAAACCTACCAAAATATCAGCCACATGATCACCAAAATCATCCCGGATCGATTGAATGGGATAGTCGCTATTGATATTGATGCTATGTAACAAGGCGCAGATGGCCGAGGTTGGCCCCAGACCGATTTCCTTCACTGCTATTTCAGCAATATCGAGGTTTCGAAGCACATAGGGTGTGCCATTGGGTGTTTCCTTATGCTCATAGTATCTATTGGCAATGGCAAAGGCTTTTCTAACAAGCTCAATATCCTGTGTGGAAAACTTGATTGGTGATTTGGAAATCAATTTCTCCAATCTCTGCAATGGATCATTTGCTATGCCAGGATTCATGGTAGATACAGCTAGTGGATGTGCACACAAACACAATGATAAGTAGAAACAGTTGAAAATAAGGTAATGAGACCAGGGATATGACAACATATCCCTGGCACATGATTAAATGCTACTTTATAGTTTCCCCTTCAATTGTGGGGTTTTGAGCGATCGATTCACGCATGCTGGTATCGGCCTGGATATTTTTAAACTTGTAATAATCCATGATACCCAGATTCCCTGAACGGAATGATTCAGCGATGGCTTTGGGGATTTCGGCTTCGGCTAAAATAACGATGGCCCTGGCCTCCTGGGCTTTGGCCTTCATTTCCTGCTCGTTGGCAACGGCCATCGCTCTTCTTTCTTCAGCTTTGGCTTGCGCGATATTTTTATCGGCATTCGCCTGATCCATCTGCAACTCGGCCCCAATATTTTTACCGATGTCGATATCTGCAATGTCAATGGATAATATCTCGAAAGCGGTTCCACTGTCGAGGCCCTTGTTCAGCACAACTTTTGAAATGCTATCCGGGTTTTCGAGCACCGATTTATGCGAGGCTGCGGAACCAATAGAAGACACGATTCCTTCGCCAACACGTGCCAGCACGGTTTCTTCGCCTGCCCCACCAACCAGTTGCTGAATGTTGGCACGGACCGTTACTCTGGCCATGGCAATCAACTGAATACCATCCTTGGCCACGGCGGCAACGCGTTTCGTGTCAATCACTTTTGGATTTACCGACATTTGAACGGCCTCCAGTACATCACGGCCTGCCAAATCGATGGCGGTGGCGGTTTTAAAGTCCAGGGCGATGTTGGCTTTTTCGGCCGAAATAAGCGCCATAACTACTTTTTGTACTCTACCACCTGCCAGGTAATGGGCTTCCAGGTCGTCGCGCTTTAAGCTTAGCCCGGCTTTTGTTGAAGTAATCAGGCTGTTGACGATGACGCTTGGCGGCACTTTGCGCCAACGCATGAGTACCAGTTGTAACAAGGATATCCTTACATCCGACACCAACGCTGTGAACCACAGTCCAACAGGAATAAAGTAGAGCAATATCCACAATAAAAATATAACTCCTACTCCCAGGGCTACATATACATACATTCCTTCCATAAACGTGAATTAAGTAATTTGTTTAACAATAATTTTATTTCCTGAAATTTTAATAATTTCTATTTGACGCTGAGGATCAATAAATTCTGATTGAGTTGTAACCTCCAGCAGCCGGTTATTAAATTCCGCAGTACCTCCGGGTGTACACCTCGAAATGGTCATCCCCCGATCGCCAACACCAACCACAGCTTCTACATTGAGGCCTGCTTTTCCTTTGATCTCGGCAGTTAGTGCGGCTTTTTTCCATGTGTTTGAGCGCAATGCCAACACAACACCCACCAGATTGATTGCCAAAGTGGCCGTCAGGGCAATGTGTCCTTCGATCATTCCCTGGTCGCGGTAAGCGATCCAGATTCCAGCCACCATCAGGCCAAAACCAATGATTCCAACAATTCCCGTTCCGGGAATGACAAGGATTTCAAGCAAAAGTAACAGGTAACCTACTAATATCAAGATGATGATGACCGACCACATAGTTTTGTATTTTGTATATCCTAATTTTTGTCTTTTAGTTAATTTCAACCGTCAGATCTCTGAAATCCAACTCTCGTTTCATGGGCTTTAACGTATCCAACGATCCATTCTTTATCACGCATTTTCCCTTATAATGAGCAATTAAGGCACAATTCTCTGCTTGCAAAAAATCGTGTCCACAAACGGCAATCAACGAATCGATTACGTAATCAAATGAATTTACCTCATCGTTGAACAAGATTAAATTGTGTAGATTCTCCTCTTTGGACACAGTTTCAGGCGAACCTAAAGATTTTTCTTTAACACCCATGATTTATTCACAATAACAATTGCCACAAAGTTAACAATAAAACAGCCGAAACATCAAATTGGGTATTAAAAACCAATGGACGTGACTTGTTTTCATAAGCATATGAGATAGAATTAATTATACCAATGGCAAATAGATAATAAATGAAGTGCCCTGGTTGGGCGTCGAGTCCACCTCGATGGTCACCTTATGGGCATCCAGAATTTTTTTTACAATCCCCATGCCCAGGCCCGTCCCTTTTTCACCTTGAGTGCCCTGCGTACTCTCGCGAACAAAGCCGTGAAACAGATTATTCATCACTGACTCGGACATTCCAACACCCGAGTCGTGAATAATCAATTCGACATAGGTATCTTTTTTGATACCCATGACCTCGATCATCCCACCTGTTGGTGTAAACTTAACAGCGTTACCAATTAAATTATTTAGTACCTGCAAGAAAAGTGTTTTGTCAACTTCCACCAGGAGTTCCTCGTCAACACGGGTTTTGAACAGGATTTGTTTTTCGTTGAGTTTGGGTTTGGCGGTGCGTTCAGCCGATTTCACCAGATCAACCAGAGGTATCCTGGAGGTAACCAATTCAAAATTGCCCAATTCCAGGTTCGACCAATGATATAATTTATCATTGTAATCAAGCAGTCTGTGCATTTCATCCTGAATATTCTTAATCATTTCCCTATTAAAATCACTGAGGTGATCCATGAATTCGGCATCGGAGTTGAGTACTTGGGCAATGGAAAGCACGGATGCAACCGGTGAGCGCAAATCATGCGAAACGATGGAAACAAATTTCTCCTTGTAATCGAGCAATGCCTGCAACTTACGTTCAGTTTTGGCTAATTTTTCATAAGCAAGGCTTTGTTCACGTGCACGCTGAATCAAATCCTGTTCCTCAGTATATTCATCAAACAATGGCTTTATCAACAGGTAATGCAATTCGTTCAGGTTAACAGCAAAAGCATTGAGTGAAAATGTTTTGCCTGTCGCTGCATTCTCATTCCAAATACCTGACTTCAGACTGCCTTGCTTTCCCTCTTTCCAAAAATCATCTGCTTCCATAACGAAAACATCAATAAAAGGAAACCATTCTGCCAGTGCTATTTGCTGATCAGTAACCGGAAAGTGGTGTGCAAGTTCCTTAAACCATTCGGGTCGCTCTCCAAGGAGGATAAAAAAACCGTTTTCCTGCTTTAAAAAAGTAACGTAATCGAGCAAATGCACATTACCAAAAGGGTTATCCAAAATGCTGGTAACAGGCAGGATACCTGTTTTAATCTGAATTTCATTTAAGCGTTGAAGCAACTGACGTATGTTTTCAACTTCTTTGGTTTGGTTTACAAAAAATATCCAATAGTCATCAGTCATCTCATCCTGAACAATATGGATATCGGCTACACACCGATCGCGGGTTTGTATCCTCGGCATCACCACAGGAACCATCATGGGGGGAATCATCCCAAAAATCGCGGGCACCAGCTCACACACATCTTCTCCAATTTCAGGGTTGCGATCAAGGTAATCATCCGGCTTTCCGTACCACCCGCAAATGGTTCCTTCAAAGGTAGTTTTAACCATCAGTATTCCGGTAAACGGGGGCAATTTATCGATGAGGTATTTTAATATGGATTCGGGTAGTAGCTTAAGCATGGGCTGTTATTTTATCATCATCCTGGTAAGTTCGGTAAAAGCAGTTTCTACGGCGAGGTTATCTTTGGCACTAGTTTGTATTACCTTGAAACCGTCGCTAATGAGCTTCTCGATTTGTCCGGGAGTTATTTCCCAATCGCGAATTAAGTCAGATTTATTTATCAGTATTACACATTTTGCCTGAGGAGCAGCATTCTTAGCAAGTTTTTCCAACTCCAGGCCAACCTGATAGGTCTCGTTTCGGGTGCCATCCATTACAATAAAATAGCCCGAAGCACCCATCACATAAGTTGCTTTCACTTTTTGAAAATCATCTTCTCCGTGAATATCCCAAAGCAATAAATTTACTTCTGTTTCACCAAGCGAAACCATCTTTTGATCGATTTTTACGCCAATGGTAGTTTGGTATTTCCCGGAAAATATACTATTTACAAATCGCTGTACAAGACTCGTTTTCCCCACGGCAAACGCCCCTAACATACATACTTTCTTTTTAATCATAAGGCTGCCGGATTTACATATTTTACTTTAAAAGAAACCGACCTGACAGGGAAAGGCACTTTTTCATCTTCAACAAAAATAACTTTCGGGACAAGGGTTTCGATGGGAAGACCCGATTGCAACATTAAATCAACAAACTTCTCGGCCCGTAACCTGGCGGCGTTTTTATTCGCGTCAATATGTCCGTTCCTACTGGTATGGGAATACACTTCTATTACAGGTACCGAATCCTGATCGAATCGAAAATTCAAAACAGATTTTGCTTCATTTATCAAAATATCGAAATCAATCTTCTGGAGGCTGTCAAGCTTCACTTCGTTGATTCTAAAAACGAAATAGTAGTTTTCGATGGCCAGTATCCTCTTTTCAACGAGTTGTCTGGCAGGTGTTTGCTGCATTTTTTCTTCATTTACTTTAGCGATATCGAAAAAGTAGATACCTGGTAAATGAAGAACGAGTGAAGTGGCCCGTTCGAGCCATTCATTATCCGCGGCACCTTCAGCAATCAAAGTATCCCTTTTCAGACTAAGGTCGATGGTTTCAGGAGGCATCAGTACCCTTCGAGCGCGTAATAAAACCAAATCATAATCCAGAGAAATCATGGGCTCCAAATTCAGCTTTACATCGTGTAAATCAAATCCATGTAGCTTTACAACATTATTTAAATTGCTTACGAGCGGATCGTATAATCCGGTAATCGAATAAACACCGTCTTTTTTTTCGGTACCCGTGACAACAACTCCTTTCGTCGCCTCGAGTTCATCGAGCATCCGGTTAAACCGGAGTTTAGTTTCAACCCGCGTATAAGTCCAGAAACCTAAAACGCCAAGTAATAAAGCCACCAAGATGAAGATGATAACCGGCTTTTTCCTTTTTATTTCTTTTTTCTCATTTAATAAACAAGTGCGTAAAAAGCGGTCTTTTAAAACAAACGGTTCCGTATCGCCCTGAAAATGTTCCAGTTCATAACTAAAATTTACATGAATGGCCTCAATGGCTTCTTTCAAAATCAGCCGTAAACTTCCGGGTACGTTTCCTTCAACAATAGCAGCGATAATGGCATAGGGTCCTTGTTCGATCCAGATATTAAAGTTTCCTACCTTGATGGAATCCAGGTTTTCTTCTGCATCCCTTTGAAACGAATCCTGAACAAAATCCTTGATAGCTGACATCATTGACGAAACCATATCTGCATTTCTGGCATCCTTTATTTCTGTTTCCTGCACTTGATTCAGCAACAATCCGGTGGTTCTGTGGATTAGGAATACCTGGCTTACCTTAAAAACATAGGCATTCGATAAAACGATCTCCGCGTATTTCCTCCCGCTGAACAGGGCTTGCATGCGCCAGCCAATGCGCTTGGGAGAAAAACCATACTCCAGCGTTGTGTTCAGACTTTCGACCATCCGTTTTATATCTTCGGCAACAGCCTTTCGGATGGCGGGCATCATGATGGGAAAAAGTATAGTAGCCATAACGCCCGGATCACTTTTAACGCTCTGATGCAGTACCTGTTCAACAAACTTTCGAAGCTGCTCCTCATCCACCTCCCCTCTTTCAAACATTTTTTTTATCGAAAGCGGAAGCAACTGACTTATTTCGATGGAAAAAAGTTCCGGATCTTGTATTAATCTGCTTAATCGCTGCAGGTCCTCGCTATCGAGCCCCGTGATGGCTTTACGAAGTTCGGTAAGCTGACCGAGCGAAATGCTGCTATACAAATTACTTTTATGATCTTTTTCAGTCATGCTTTCCCGGATCATTTATTGATAATTCCCTGGCGAAGTCAGTCAACCACCTGGCCAGTATTTCCTTTCCCAGTTTTGTGTTTTCAATTGTGCTGATCTTGTTTTCCATGATTTCGTGGCGTTGCTTGTTTTGGTTGATCAACTCTAAATTTTGGTCGATAAGAAGTTGAAACCGGGCTTCAGTATCTTTTATCTGCGTTTCAAGTTTATTCACCGAGGTATTCAAGGCATTCTCTATTTCACTTAATCCACGGCTCATGGAATCTTTAAGCCCTTCCAAATTTTCCTGCAATTGGAGAATTTTTTGTTTGTTCGTTTCCGTTCGTTCTTCTAGTAACTTATGGAGCAGGTTGTATTTTTTTTGGTGTTCTTCGTCAATTAACCTGATGGTTTGCGTGATTTCCTCTTTCACTAATAAAAGTTGGTTCTCGAGGCCTTCGATCTGTGCACCAAATAAAATTTCACGAATTCTTGATAAGCTTTCAATATCATTGTGTTGGGATTCCATGGCAGTAAGTTTTATAAAATAAAGAAACCAACAAGGGAGTTCGGCTTAATTAAATACAATGACAAATATAACATAAGTTATTCAACTTCAAAAAAGTTGCAATCCTCGCAAAACGAAGACTGATACAACTTTATGGACGAATGGTAATCCATAGTGGAAACTCTATTACAGCACCTGAAGAGGTTTTATAAGCCGGTTTGAGCTTGACCGACAAGCCAAGTTCGCGAAGTTTGGTGTTGTCTTGCATTCCAAATATCAGGTTTAATATTTTGGGCAGCGACTCCGATTGGAGCATCTTGATCAAATCAACCTGCACTCGGATGGGGAAATTAATGGAACTGTTCGCTAAAACCTGGATACTTTGGTTAAATTGCCCTCCCACGAACTCGGACTCATCCAGAAACACCTTCCATGCCATTCCGGCAATACCTGCAACTTTGGTGCTGTTATTTCTGGCGTTCACGTCCACCTCCAATGTTGCCGGAAGATTGCCATTAATAAACCGTTGGCTTAACGACATCATATCTCCCAATCCTAAATCAGTAGCAGAGTTGACATTTCTCAGATCAATACCGCCCATTTCTACCACCCTGACACCGTTCAGGGAAAAATCGCATTGCACAAAGCGTTCTGTTTCGCCAACTTGTTCTAACACATCACAGGAGTTTGTCCCCATCACCAACAACAATACTAAAACAATTGAAAGAATTTTCTGCATTTTTAAGTGATTATATTTTACAAACGTAGCGTAAACATTTCAATTGTATCTGGCTCTATAATATTATTATTCGCACGGATGACTTCTCCGGAAAACAGTTTCGTACGATGGCACTTCTTTATATTTGCAGAAAATATCTCATGCTAACCTGCGTTAGTTGAGTATCATGATAAACTTTCTATTTTTGCCATATGAAACTTGATAAATCAACAGTTAACATAGTTGGCTCTTTCGTGGTGATCGTGGTTTTGGCATTGTCGATTCAGGCATGCACCATCGAACGAAAGACCGCCGTTGCTTTTACAAAAAAAGCCAATGTTACCAGCCTGATCGTCCTTCAACCGGATCAATTGTTTAAAATCAACCAAAAGTTGTATATGCTCGATTCACTGGGTCCGGTGGACAAAGACCGGGAAGCTGAGGTACTACTCGAAAACAGCCTGTTTCTAAAGGACCTGAACGATTCCCGTTTTATTGACAATTACATGCTGGGATATAAAAATGAACTTGCCAGGTTTGGGTTTCATGTGTATGATGCTTTAACAATGGATCAGCTTCCCGCGAAGGATTCAAACGTCATTCAGGTGTCGGTTGCCCAGATAGAACTGGAGGAAACATTGTACCCGTTTCGCGATGAAACACAAATATACGGGCAAAACTACTTTCACGATCATCAGTTAAACGCGGTTTTTGTCAACTCATGGTTCGACATAACTCCACTCAATAACAAATCATCCATTTATTTTGCGACGGATATGTTGGTGGATCAGGTAGAAAGCACCTTCGACTATGATGTTTTTTCTGACCAGGTACGTTACATGTATAACCTCGAACCCATGAGTACCGATATGTTGTATCAGTTTGCTTATGACCTGGGCAGAGTGTATGCCGGTTACACATTTGATTATCTGTTAAATACGGAGTTAGACAGGGTGCTCCTTCCTGAAGAACGTACCGACCGGTATTGGCGTTACGATCCCTTTAGTCAGACTTTCTTTTTGGCGGGGGAAGACCGGTTTATTTCGTTGGAGGAGTAAGGAATGGTGAATTAAAGTCAGAATCCTGCAAGATATTCCAATAGATTACGGGCTTAAAATTTGCTCCGCGCATAAGGAACAAGGTTCTGTGCGGCGAAATCGCCTTCCAGGAATTTAAAATAACCGGCAACAGCGATCATGGCTGCATTATCGGTGGTGTAACGCATGGCCGGAATGTGCAATTCCCAACCTTCAGTTTCAGCAAGGGTCAACATCGCCTGTCGTAAACCTGAATTGGCACTCACGCCCCCGGCGATGGCAATTTCTTTAATTCCTGTTTGCTCAACGGCCAGCTTGAGTTTCTTCAATAAAATCTCAATGATGGTATATTGAATGGAAGCCGCCAAATCCATTTTGTTTACATCAATAAAAGCGGCATCATTTCTCAGGCTGTCGCGAAGAAAATACAAAAAAGCAGTTTTAAGGCCACTGAAACTGTAATCCAGACCCGCGATTCGGGGCTGTGAAAATTTAAAAGCCAACGGATTCCCCTGTTTGGCAAGCCGATCGATTTCAGGCCCTCCCGGATAGGGCAATCCCATAATTTTGGCTGCTTTGTCGAAGGCTTCTCCTGCTGCGTCATCAATAGTGGAACCTATTATTTCCATAGCAGATGGGCTTGTTACCTTTACAATTTGGGTATGTCCACCAGAAACCGTTAAACACAAATAGGGAAATTTTGGTTGTTTTTCGCCTGAGGTATCTTCCAGGAAATGGCTTAATATATGGGCTTTTAAATGATCTACTTCGATGACTGGAATTCTCAACGCCAAGGCAAATGACTTGGCGAATGAAGTGCCCACCAATAAAGAGCCCAGCAATCCCGGTCCACGAGTAAAGGCAATAGCATCCAATTGATTTTTACTTATCTTTGCCTCCTTCAGTGCCACATCAACGACAGGAATTATGTTTTGCTGGTGTGCCCGTGAGGCTAATTCAGGGACAACACCACCATACGCGCTATGAACATGTTGATTTGCAATTATATTCGATAACACCCGGGTGTTGTTTATCACTGCAGCTGATGTGTCATCGCACGATGATTCGATGCCTAAAATATATGTCATTTGAATAATTTACAGGTGAGCAAAAGTATTAAAAAAAAGATTTGGCACTTTACTTTAAACCTGTTGCTGGTACTGCTGGCAATTCCACCTTCGTTAACCTTGCTTTTCACAAGCCCCATGGTGCAAACCATATCGGCCAAACTTATTACCCACGTCCTGAGTATAAAATTACACCATCAATTTGAAATTGAAAGAATCCAAATTAAACTGTTTAGCGGGGTTTCCCTCGAAGGTGTAAAACTTCGAGATGACCATGGCAATGTCCTCATTGGAGCCAAAAAGCTGACCACCCTTCCTGTTTTTGCTGACATAATTCATAACAAACTTGTTTTCAATACAGTAACATTAGATGGGGTTGTTTTTAACATGGGTTATTACCAAGGCGATAGCTTGATGAACCTGAACAGGTTCATCGCCAGCCTGCCGGGTGCAAATACACCCGGCGATTCGATTGTTCAAGGCAATCCATTTAAGATATTCATCAGAAACCTGAAACTGACAAATTCACACTTTCGGTTGTTTGATGAAGTGACCATGAAACCTCCTTCAAATTCGATGGATTATTCGAATATTGTTGTCGATAGTATCAACCTGAGCATCAGGAATTTTTCCGTCACAGACGATTCTCTCCATTTTAAAATTATTTCGTTAAGTGCCACAGAGCAGTGCGGCCTTAAAGTGACCGATTTCAGTAGTGATTTTTATCTGAGTTCCACCGGGTTGATTGCCGACCAGTCGATCATCATTTTACAGGAATCAAAGATCAATGCCGATATCGGGCTACACACCAAAACATGGGACACCTATCAATACTACCTTGATTCCGTTTTCATGACCGGGACATTCAGACCTTCAACAGTAAACATGGCTGATATCGGATATTTTGCAGATATCATGTACCAAATGCCAAATATTGTCGGCATCACCGGTGAGGTAGAAGGTACCGTAACCAATTTAAAAGGCTCGCAGTTGAGAATTAAATATGGCCAAAACACACGGATTGCGGGAAATATCTCGATGAAAGGGCTACCCGATTTTTTCAACACGGATATTCACGGCGACAGCCTGTCGATCAGCCTCACTACCGGCGATTTAAAATCTTTCCGGCTCCCTACTGAAAGCGGATTTGTTGATTTTACATCCTACTATCCTGCCAATGCGCCACTATTACTAACAGGTTCATTTGATGGATATTACGAAAACTTCGCGACAGATCTTAACATCGTGACAACCCAAGGGTTAATCCGGACAAAAGTTAGCTTTCTCCATCAAGAAGATGATACCGTAGGGTTCACGCTCGCCGCTCAGGGTAACCAGGTGAATATAGGGAGCTTATTGGACATAGAAGAAGTGCTGGGAATAACCACGTTTAAGCTGGAGGCAATAGGTTCCGGAAAAAACCTGAATCACTTGAATATCAAATCCTCAGGCATTCTGGATAGTACCAAACTTCTGGATTACAATTACCAACACATCAAATACGAGCTGACCTATCAGGAAGATTCAGCGCTCATCGAACTTCAGGTAATTGATCCCAACCTGATGCTCGAAGCACATGCTGACATACAATCTATTGATCAGACCAAAGTTAACCTGTCGGCTAAACTTGAGAAAGCGGATTTAAATAAACTTGGATTTATAAAGGAACCTCAGTTGATGGTTGCCTCAACCATCGAGGCACAAACACAGGGCATTGATCTGGATGGGCTGATTGCCAATATCAGCTTGAAAAAAACCACCATCAGCCACAATAAGGATGAGTATTTAATCGACAGCATTTTACTACAAAAGTCAACTCGTGCTGACGGAAATACTGAAATGGCTCTTTATTCGGAAATAGCAGATTTCATAGCATCAGGGCATTTTAAATTAACGACCATTGGCCACAGCCTGAATGAATTTTTGAATCATTATTACGATTTTGATGGGACTACCGATTCTGCTTTTTCCATATCAGATGAAGACATCTATGTGGATGCCGTGATAAAACAACCAGAAATATTTGAAGAACTGATATTTAAAGGGATTATTTTGTCAGGACAAACCACCCTTCAAGCTGGAATAAACTTTGATAATGACAGTATATATTTAAAGGGCTTTGCCTCAAAATTCAGCTTTCAGGGTATCAAATTCGATAGTACCCTACTGGTTGTCAATACACAACATAAGAAATTGGTAATCGACTATAGCACCTCAAGGGTAATCCTAAAGGACAGTACCGACGACGATAAAACCGTATTTGGGATTGACGACCTGAGCCTTTCTGCCAGAATGGGCAAAGACTCCATTATCTATGGAGTTTATTGGAACAACAATGACACCCTTCTCAAAAACCAGGGAAAAATCGATGGAACTATAGCCACTTTCAACGACACCACCTATATACATGTGGGTGAAACACAGGTGGTATTAAACGATTCACTTTGGATGATCGACACATCCAACCTGATAGTAATCGCTCATAACAGAGTTGATTTCAACAACTTCAATATTATTGGAGGAAATTCTGAACTTAAACTCACCGGAACATTGCCAAAAGTAGAAACCGACTCATTGGCAGCCGAATTTGTTCACTGGAATTTATCGAATTTCGATATTCTGACAAGTCCGTATCAAGTTGATTTAAATGGCTATATAAACGGACGGTTGCAATTAACCATGATTAATGATAATCCGACTCTGGTATCAAACCTGACCATCACGGATTTTTGGTTTAATAATGAATATTTGGGTAAAGCCAGGTTACTGAACACTTGGGACAATACCACGAATGCCATTTTTATTAAGTCACAAATCATCAAAGAAGGCAATTCAGGAATTGGAGAAGTGTTTTCTGCTGATGGATATTACTATCCTTTTAAGGAAGAAGACAATTTAAGCCTGAAAATAGGGTTTAACCGCATCAAACTAAAGGCATTTGAACCCTTTATGTCTGATTTTGTTCGCCAGATCGAAGGCACCACTTCCGGCTCGTTGACCGTTAGCGGAAGTTTGAAAAATCCAGTGTTTAAGGGATCGGCTAAACTGCAACGCACCAGCTTGATTGTGAATTATCTCAACACGAGATACTCGTTTTCGAACAGCATTGAATTTGAAGAAAACGCGTTAAACTTTAACAACTTGGTGCTGTACGACACCCTGGGAAATAAGGCTGAGATTACCGGGAAATTACGACACGACCATTTTAGGGATTCGAAATTCGATGTGGTGGTGACTACGGATAAGCTGTTGTTTTTTAACACCACCCACAGAATGAACCAGTTGTATTACGGGACAGCCATCGCCTCCGGCAGAATCACGCTACAGGGGAGCCCAAACAACATACACTTGAATATCACAACACGAACTCAAAAAGGAACCTTCGTCTACCTGCCATTAAGTTATTCGGTAGAAATCTCGGATAAAGACTACATCGTTTTTGTTAATTCACCCGACAGTGTAACTGAGGCCGATGCCATCTATAAAATAGATGCAGAAAGAAGCATGAAGTCGAAATTCGACATCAATATTAATGCGGGGATAACCACTGATGCAGGAGTTTCCATTGACTTACCATCCGACATGGGAAATATTGAAGCCAGAGGAAGTGGGAACTTAACGATGGATGTTAACTCAGATGGGGATTTTAATCTATTTGGTGACTATATTGTCGATAACGGAACTTTCCATTTTACCATTGGCAATGTAGTTAACAAAAGGTTTCTCCTGGTAAAAGGGGGCCGCATTTCGTGGACTGGAAGCCCATATACTGCCAATGTGAATATCCAAGGATTGTATAAGGTAAAAACCAACTTACGGAGCCTTGGCATCGAGGTGGATTCAACGGCGGGGTACAAAAATAAGGTGCAGGTGAATTGTTATATTATGCTGACCCATGAATTGCTCAATCCTGAGATTCAATTCCGAATAACCATTCCCGAATTGGATCCTGACTTGCAACGCATGGTTTTTGCCGAGCTCGACACCACCAACCAAGCCATGATGAACCAACAAATGATCTCCTTGCTGGTTTTGGGAACCTTTAGTTTTAACAACGCTTCAAATATCAACCTGGCCGGCTCGTATTATGGCATCATCGCCAACCAGCTCAGCAATATGCTTTCGCAAATCAGTGATGCGTTTGATATTGGTGTAAACTACAAACCGGGCGATGCCGTTTCGCAGGAAGAGTTTGAGGTGGCTCTTTCCACACAATTGTTCGACGACCGATTGACGATTGACGGGAACTTTGGCATGACTTATAACCGAAGCCAGCAAAGCGCTTCTAATCTGGTGGGTGACATCAACATCGGCTATAAACTCACCCCGGATGGTCGTTGGGTGTTGAAGGTTTTTAATCATTCAAATGTTAACTCCTGGTATAATTCAAATACCTACGACCAGATTTCACCCTACACGCAGGGTGTTGGTATTGTGTTCAGAAAAGAATTTAATAACATCTCTGAATTCTTTATCAACACTCGCAAACGCGAACGACTAAAGCAACAGGATCAGAAAGAAAAAAACCTTCCCAACAAACCCCTTCCTTAACAGATGATCCATTCATAAAAACCCATACCCTATCATGCCACTTGTAGTTTATAAATCTTCAGCGGGATCAGGAAAAACAACCACCCTGGTAAACGAATATCTTAAAATTTGTTTGAAGCATCCGGAAGATTTCAGGCATATCCTCGCTATCACGTTTACAAACAAGGCGGCGCATGAAATGAAAGACAGGATAATAAAAACCCTGAAAATCATTGTTGACGGCCATTGGCGAGAGGATGACAGAATTGTTTTGTTGTTTGAAAAAGTACATCTTCCCGAAAATGAATTTAATTTGAGTGCTAAACAGGTGCTTTCGTTTATCTTGCACCGGTTCGAGGATTTTTCGGTGAGTACCATCGACTCCTTCATTCATAAAGTCATCCGGACATTCTCCAACGAAGTCAACCTGCCTCCGAATTTTGAAGTGGTTCTCGAACAAAACGACATGATCCCTGAGATTGTTCAAAGCCTATACGACAAAGTGGGCAGCGATGCCATTCTTACAGAGATTTTGGTAAAATTCGTACTTACTCAGGCCGAGGAGGAAAAAAACGCGGATCCCACCTACATGCTCAACCGATTTATTACCAGCCAACTGAGCGAAGAGAGTTTTCTTCAGGTGAAAAAACTGGACGGATTGTCAACGGATGAACTTTGGATCCTTATCAAAAAAATGCTTGAGAAACTCGAACTTCAAAAAGCAACCATCGAAAAAGAAGCACTTGCAGCACTCGACCTGCTTAATATCCATGGTATTTTGCCCGGTGATTTGGCCGGAGGCAGCAATGGAATTTATAATTTCTTTAACAAGGCTGCACGGGTAAAAAGTACTGATGCTGAGAAGCTACCTGCCACAGCAAATGTATTAAAAAATATAACCGAAGATAAATGGACATCGACCAAAGCCAACGCCTTTGCGAAACAAGAGATTGATTCCATCAAATCACAGCTACTTCATCATTTTGAGTGCCTGATCGATTTGTTCGAGCCCTATTTCATGTTTTATTTGCTGAGTAAAAAAATCTACACGCTGGCCCTGGTTCATGAACTGCGTCAGGTAATGAATGCTTATACCGAAGAAACGGGCAAGGTACACATTTCTGAATTTAATAAATTGGTTCACAACGAGGTAGCTGAGCAACCAGTGCCATTTATTTACGAACGGCTTGGCAAAAAATACCGATATTTCCTGATTGATGAGTTTCAGGATACCTCCCTACTGCAATGGGACAACCTCCTCCCGTTAATAGATGAATCGCTGGCTTACAATCGGTTTAACATGATCGTGGGCGATGCCAAACAAGCCATTTACAGGTTTCGAAATGGTGAAGTAGAGTTGTTCGCGAACCTGCCCAGATTGCATGAAAACGATGGATCTTCTCTTTCGGCTCAACGTGAGAACCAGTTAATACATGCCTATCAGGAAATACAACTGGATACCAACTGGCGTTCGCTTGAAGAAATTATCCGCTTTAACAACCGGTTTTTTGATTTTTTGAAATCCCAATCGGGTGAGTATATTGCGAAAATATATGCTCATCACGAACAATTGATCCCGGGCAACAACAAATCGGGAGGTTTGGTAAGGGTGGACCTGATTACAGCAGAAAACAAGGCCGAACTTGTTGCACTGAAACAGGAAAAAATAAGGGAAATTGTAGAAAATTTGCTGAAAAATGGATACGCGTTGCATGACCTTGGCATCCTTTGCAGGACCAAAGAGGCGGTGAGGGAGCATGCTGCATTTTTGATTGGGCTGGGTTATGAGGTCCTTTCAGAAGAATCGCTTCTGGTGGCCAATGCTCCTGAAGTACAGGTAATGTCAGCTTTTTTTCAACTATTGGCCAATCCCACCGATGCCATCGCACAAACCACCATCGCCGAAAACCTGAGGTTGCTGAACCATCCCGAAACAAAGACAGATGAATTCCTCAGGGAACTAATTTCGCTGAAATGTGGGTCCATCAAATGCTTGTTGAAGTTTTTTGGCTTTGATATCACAGATAACCAACTGGCCCAAAAGCCGCTCACAGAAATAGCCGACTTCGTTTGGAGGAACCTGCTTAAGTCGAGTAAGGTCAACGTTTTTGTTCAATATTACTATGAATTTCTGCAACAGTCGCCTCAATCCATCGAAAGCATGATCCGACTGTGGGAAGAAAAGAAAAACAACTATTACATTGCTTCTCCCGAAAACACCGACGCCATCCAGGTAATGACTGTCCACAAATCAAAAGGATTGGCTTTTACGGCCGTGATTGCGGATACTGACCTTGAACGTATAAAACACACAAAAGATGAATTTTGGATGGATATCCGGCTGGCAGAACCCGAAGAACTTGAGATAGGACTATTCCCACTGACAAAAGCACTCTCCCTCATCGATCGAGAGGATGTTTATTTGCGTGAACAAAACCGCTCCCTTCTCGATGTTCTGAATGTGCTGTATGTGGCCTTTACCCGGCCAAAAAAAGCACTTTTCATCCTGGCAAACAACAACGATGAAAAAAGAAGAGGGAAACTCGCTTCCTATCTGGTTGAGTATTTAAAAAAAGAAAACCTGTTTGACGAAAACCAGCTTACCTACCAATTTGGTCAACTTCCGGGTCATTCATTGCAAAATGACAGAGACCTCTTTCCAAACCAACTCTCCACCTGGTCCTCTTTCCCATGGGAAGACGACCGTTGGGTAACCAAACCTGATGAAACGCTGTTTTTTGATGCAATAAAAACCTCCGGGCGTGATTATGGAATCATGCTACATCAGCTGTTGGCCCATATTATCGATCACCGGGATATTGAATTTCAGGTGAACTTCAGGGTCTCATTGGGTAACTATACTACAGGGGAAGCCGAATTATTGACCTCCATTTTATATCAGCTTGTTCAACATCCAACATTACAGCCCTATTTCTCTCCCGGCGTTTGGTGCAGGAACGAAACTGAACTCTTGCTCAATAGTGGAGAAATCATCCGGCTCGACCGTGTGGTAAAATCAGATAACAAGTTGGTAATCATCGATTATAAAACAGGCGTAAAGAGCCCTGAACATTCCATGCAAATGGAAAAATACCGACAGGCACTAACTAATCTTGGTTATAGCGAGGTGAAGGCGTTGCTGGTTTACTTAAAGAATGAGATTGAGATTGAAGAGGTGGTATAAAGCATACGAAAACTCCTACTTAAACACCTTCATTTCATCAAGTGCTTTCCTGTATTTCTGTGCGTTCCGATTGTGTTGTGCATATGATTTGGTGAAAACATGATATCCCGACAGGTCATCTTTTGCACAAAAAAACAGGTTTTCTTCGTGACTATGATTTAATACGGCATCGATGGAAGCGATGGATGGAATGCAAATAGGTCCCGGGGGTAAACCCTGATTCTTGTAAGTGTTATATGGTGATTCGATGTCTTTATGCACATTCAACACCCGATGAATATTCTTATCGTTGAGCGCGTATACCAGGGTTGGATCGGCCTGCAACAACCATCCTGCATTCAACCTGTTGACGTAAACTCCCGCGATCAGGGCTTTTTCATCATTTTTATTGGTTTCCTTTTCAACAATGCTCGCAAGTGTAATTACTTGTGGGATGGTCATATTTATATTCCTGGCTTGCATCTTACGTACGTCGTTCCAAAAAGTCAGGTATTCCTCCTCCATCCTTTTAGTAAAACCGCTTGCACTGGTATTCCAATAAAATTCATAGGTATTTGGAATAAACAGACATGAAATGGTTTCTTTAGTCAGGTTGAATTTTTGCAAAGTAGCCTCATTGGTAAGGAAAGCCACGATGGAGGCTGAATCAGCTTCTATTTGTTCCGAAACCCTGCCGGCCAGTTGGTAAATATCGCGTTGGTTGTTAAAAACAACCCTGATAGGAACCTGTTTTCCGGACCGGAGTATATTGATTAGTGCATTATTACTCAGGTTGTTTTGAATAACGTAATGACCCGGTTTCACTAATTCGGGATAGTTTATTTTGTGAGCCCACCACTCGAAATTCGATCTGTGAACAATGAGTCCTTTTTCATACAATATTGATTTCACCTGATTGAAATCAGCACCAGTGGGTATAAATACGGATACCGGTTCTCCGGAGGGAGTCCATACATTGGGTTGTAGTACGATTTCATACATAAACCACGAGGCCGTTGCAGTTGCCACTACAAGAAAAAGAATAAACCATAATATTATTCTCGCGAATAAACTTTTCTTCTTTTTATTGCTTCCGTATCTGTGATGATAATATGTCATTTTAACCTGGTTTAACTGTCTCTATCAATTGATAAAAAAGAACATCAACTCTGGCGATCCCTCTTATTAACCATTGTTTTTTAATGCCGGTCAACTTAAACCCTGCTTTTTCGAACAATTTGATACTGGAGGTATTGTCTTCTTCAATCTCGCAATAAAGCTGAATGAGTTTCAAATATCCAAGGGCATACCGAATCAGAATTTTCAATGCAATAGCCGCCAAACCCTTTCCTCTTTCATCTTCGAGTAATGTTATACCCACGCCGGCCCGTTTATGTTTCGGTTCGAAGTCAAAAATATCAATTGTTCCGATGGTTTTACACTTTTTACCATCCACTTTTTCAATGATGAAGCGGATTTGCCTTGATGAATAGATATCCTTATCCGATTGAAGTACATATTGTTCCAGATCGAACCTGGAAAAAGGAGACTGGGTATTGCTTAAGTGCCACAAACGGCTGTCATTTTCCAGGTCGAATAAAAAATCCACATCATCGGGCTCGGGTGCCCGAAGTTTGATCCCATTCATCTGTAACATGTTTTTCATATCGAATCGCATTAATCAACTTTCATTTCATTATTTAAAAATGAATCAACCATCACTTAACTGATCAATTCCACTTCACCTTTACAAATCAATTCAGCCGGACCACGAAGCCAAATCTGGGTTCTCCCCCATTCTTCAACCTTAAAATCGACTAAAAAAGGTCCGCCGGGGGTTTCTATTTTCCAACTGTTTTCACCAAACTTTATTCCAGCCGCAATGGCCGAAGCCGTGACACCCGTTCCACAAGAAAGGGTTTCGTCCTCCACACCCCTTTCGTAAGTACGGACAAAAAGGCCTTCCGGGCTTACCTCTACAAAATTGACATTCACACCCCCGATATCAGGACGTTTCTTATAGCGAATCTGTTTTCCCAGGGCGTAAACATCCAGGCTGCGGACATTATTTACAAATTTTACCAGATGCGGCGATCCTGTATCGAGGAAAAAATCATCTCCATCACGGTCAACATGCATAACATCTTGCATCTGCAAAGAGACAAACCACTCGAAACCAGGTTTGATCTCCCGCTCAACAACAGCCTGATGAATCCCGTCAATTGCATCAAACGAAAATGTGCCGGTGGCATATCTACGCATAAAGGCATAGGCCGCGACACACCTTCCACCGTTGCCACACATGGTTCCTTCTAAACCATCCGAATTGAAATACTTCATGGTAAAAGCATGCTCTACTGATGGAAGAATCAGTATTAAACCATCAGCACCCACTCCAAAGCGGCGGTGACAAACCCTCATGATTTGGCTGTCTGTCAGTTTGACCGATTGAGACAGGCTGTCAACCAAAATAAAATCGTTGCCATTGCCATGAAATTTATAAAACGGTAGATTCATAATCACTAAAATATTTAATTAGAAAAACAAGGTGCGCCTTAACATTTATTAACCTTTAAAAAATAATTTCAGTAGGCAAATCTACGTTAACAAGCAAAAATACACGAGAAAAATGAAACTAAGTTCGTTTACAAAAAGTTTTTTAGGAGGCGCCGCCGGTGCAACCCTGGTTTTGTTATTGGTATTTTTTTCAGAATCGAATAATAAAACCAAATCTGAGTCCACCCAGCCTTCGGGTGTGGAGATAAGTCAATCGCAATCTATACCCGTCCATCAGTCATCTTATTTACCTGAGACTACTACTGATTTCAGGAAAGCAGCCACCAAGTCATTAAATGCAGTAGTTCACATAAAATCTGAAATATTAACTGCCAATACCTCTTATTACGATTTTTTTGGCCCGTTTAAAGATTATTTTAATCAATATCCTGAACGGCAGAATGTATACGCTGCCTTTGGTTCGGGTGTGATTATATCGGCTGATGGTTATATCGTGACCAACAACCATGTGGTAAACGGTGCAGACAAAGTAAGTGTCAAGTTCAACGATGGGCATGAGGATGAAGCACGGATTATCGGGCTCGATCCATCAACCGATTTGGCCTTAATAAAAGTAGACAGGGACGATTTGCCGTTTCTTACTTATGGCGATTCGGACGCTCTTCAGGTTGGCGATTGGGTACTGGCCGTAGGCAATCCATTTAACCTCACCTCCACGGTAACAGCCGGTATTGTAAGTGCAAAAGCACGCAATATTAACATCTTGGGATCAAAATCCGCCATTGAATCATTTATTCAAACAGATGCGGCGGTAAATCGGGGAAATAGCGGGGGTGCTTTGGTGAATACGGAGGGTGAACTGGTGGGAATCAATGCAGCCATTGCCTCTCATACAGGGGTTTACGAGGGATATTCATTTGCGATTCCTGTAAACATCGTTCGTAAGGTGGTTGACGATTTGATGGAATACGGTGAAATTCAACGTGCATATATCGGGGTTCAGATTCAGGATGTGGATGCAGAATTGGCAGAAAATTTGAATCTGAAAGAGGTTAAAGGGGTCTATATCAACGGTGTGGTCGAAAGCAGCGGGGCATACGAAGCCGGTCTTCAGAAAGGAGACGTCATACTGTCCATTGATGAAAGACCCACCAATACAACTTCGTCACTCATGGGAGTGATAGCCCAATATAGCCCCGGGAACAAAATTAAGGTCATGGTAAATCGTGGCAACAAATTGAAGACCATCGAAGTGGTTCTAAAAAATGAAAGTGGAACAACGGCGATTGTCAGGGCAGGCGATTCATTTTTTAGCGCCCAATTGTCAGCTGAATTACAACCTGTTGTCCAGGAAGAAAAAGAGCACTTACAAATCCCCGCCGGTTTAAAAGTAATTCGGCTTGAGGATGGTATCCTGAAACAAGGAGGTATCAACAAAGGACTTATCTTGTACGAAATCAATGGGATTAGAATAAAAACCCAGCAGAACCTGGACGAGGCATTGAACCAATCGCGGAGTAATATTATCCGTTTAAAAGGCATTTATCCTAATGGGGCAAGAATTTCTTACGAATTCATGAAATAATGTTTGTTATTTAGATTTATTTTTAATAAATTGCGTCCCCAATTTTGAAGCAAACTTCAAATTACAAATCCGCACTATGAGACAACTTAAAATATCAAAATCGATCACCAATCGGAATACTGCTTCCCTCGACAAATATCTGCAAGACATTGGAAAAGAGGAGTTGATAACGGCAGAGGAGGAAGTAGATTTAGCCCGTCGCATCAAAACAGGTGACCGGATTGCCCTTGAAAAACTCACCAAAGCCAACCTGCGTTTTGTTGTATCGGTATCCAAACAATATCAAAACCAAGGGTTAAGTTTGCAGGATATGATCAACGAAGGCAATCTTGGTTTGATTAAAGCAGCACAACGTTTTGATGAAACCCGTGGCTTTAAATTCATCTCATATGCCGTTTGGTGGATTCGCCAATCCATTTTACAGGCTCTTGCCGAACAATCGCGTATTGTCAGATTGCCGTTAAACCAGGTGGGCTCATTGAACAAAATTAAGAAAACCACCTCAAGGCTGGAGCAAAAATATGAGCGTATGCCTTCTGAATCGGAAATCGCCCAGGAAATGGAAGTGGCCGATCACAAGATCAATTCGGCCATGAAAATCGCGACCAAATATGTTTCGATGGATGCACCTTTGGGTGAAGAAGACGACACGAGCTTCCTGGACATGTACATCCCTCGCGATGCGGAAGAAACCGATGAGCTTTTAATGCGTGAGAGTCTGGGAAGTGAAATACAACGGTCGCTGGCCTCTTTAAGCGATAAAGAACGCGACGTTATCAATATGTATTACGGCATCGGCATGAACCATGGATTTACACTGGAGGAAATTGGCGACAAATTCGACCTCACCCGCGAAAGGGTGCGACAAATTAAAGAAAAAGCCATACGGCGACTGCGTCATACCGCACGAAGCAGACTCTTAAAGGCGTATTTAGGACAATAATTAAAATTTAAGAATAAAAAAGGTGGTTTTGTTGCAAAACCACCTTTTTTTATACATTTGCTTTACAGCTATTACAACATTTGATTACCAAAAAAAGATGAACATGGCACCAAAAAAAAACATGAATGGCCATTACGAAGAATCGCTGAATGATTGGGCTCAAAAGGAAATGATTGCCAATGAATTTATCAGCGTACTTACCAAACTTTTTTATGAAAAATCCATTGAACTGGTTCTGTTCAGAAGCCAACTTATCGACAGAAGTGCCAGTTTAATTCTGTACCGGCACTCCTACGTCGAAAACATCATCGACAAACAGCTCGAAATTGAGGACTCCCTCATGCTGGCCAAGGCCATCCTCCATTGTGGTGTCGGACCTTCTAAACTCGATATTGGCAGACTCAACGGTGAGTGGCTCAAAGAAAAGGGCCAATTTGTTAATGCAGAAGACTTTATCAATTTCAAACTCAAAGACTACATCGGCAATAAACCGAATTTTGAAAATCCGGTGGATGTAGTGCTTTATGGTTTTGGACGCATTGGCCGCTTACTGGCCCGCGAACTGATTATCCAGGGCAACGGACATCAACTTCGCGTACGTGCCATTGTTACCCGTGGCAACGATGACGAACAAATTACAAAACGCGCCTCCCTGTTCCGTCACGACTCGGTTCATGGGCCTTTCAGAGGCGTAGCCATCGAAGATCTCGACGACAAAACCATTTATATCAACGGTCATAAGGTTTTGATGCTAAATGCTTCAAATCCGGAAGACATCGACTATACCGAGTATGGCATCAACAATGCCGTGCTGATAGATAATACCGGTATTTTCCGCGACCGGGATACCCTAAGCCGCCACCTGAATGCCAAAGGAATTGCCAAAGTTTTGTTAACGGCTCCCGGAAAGGGCGATATTCCAAACATCGTGTTTGGCGTTAACGAAAAGTCGGTGAACTACAAAGAGGAAACCATTTTTTCGGCAGCTTCTTGTACTACCAATGCATCAGCGCCCATTTTATCGGTTTTGGAGCGTGAAATCGGCATCGAAAAAGGACATCTGGAGACGGTTCACTCCTACACCAACGACCAAAACCTTCTGGACAACATGCACAAAAAATCACGCAGAGGTCGTTCTGCACCTCTCAATCTGGTGATTACCGAAACCGGTGCAGCCTCGGCAGTCACCAAAATCATCCCCGGCCTCAAGGGTAAACTTACCGGAAATGCCATTCGGGTACCCACTCCAAATGTCTCGTTGGTGGTGCTTAATTTGAGCCTGAACCGTGAAACCACCAAGGAAGAAATCAACGAGATGATGCGCCAGGCTTCCCTTTCCGGAGATTTGGTGGCCCAGATAAAATATTCTACCTCAGCCGACGCCGTTTCTTCAGATTATATTGGAGAGCCTGCTACCAGCGTTTTCGACAGCCTGGCAACCATCGTGTCGGAAGACAAGAAAAATGTGGTGCTGTATATCTGGTACGACAACGAGTTTGGATATGCCTTACAGGTAATTCGCGTAGCTAAAAATATGGCCGGGGTTAAAAGACCCACCTACTATTAAAAAATCAGACAGGTTATTCAGCCGGTATTTCTTTAAGGGAATACCGGTTTTTTTATAAACACATGTAAACCACATAACTATCTATTTATTAACCAACAATAAACATCCTAACAAGCCGGAAAAAGAATAAATAAAAATTTCAATTGCCACAAACCGCCTGATTAGTATATTTGCACTTTCTTAGGGCATCAATTTTTTATCCACCACATGAATAAACACGTTAAGTACATTTTCGTAACCGGAGGTGTTTCTTCCTCTTTAGGTAAAGGAATCATTTCGTCATCATTGGCAAAATTGCTCCAGGGCAGGGGCTTTTCTGTCACCATTCAAAAGCTTGATCCCTACATCAATATCGATCCGGGAACACTAAATCCTTACGAGCATGGTGAGTGTTATGTAACGGAAGATGGTGCCGAAACCGACCTCGACCTTGGCCATTACGAAAGGTTTTCGAACACACCCACTTCGCAGGCGAACAACGTTACCACCGGACGAATTTATCAGAACGTGATTGAGAAAGAACGCCGAGGTGAATATCTGGGCACCACAGTTCAGGTGGTTCCTCACATTACGGACGAGATTAAAAGATGCATTAAAATTTTAGGTGAAACGGGCAAATACGACTTTGTAATCACCGAAATTGGCGGAACAGTTGGCGACATTGAATCGTTTCCGTTTATCGAGACTGTTCGTCAGATGAAATGGGAGTTGGAAAATGACTGTGCTGTTATTCATCTCACGCTGGTGCCTTATTTAAAGGCCGCCGGGGAGTTGAAAACCAAACCCACACAGCATTCGGTAAAAACCATGCTGGAACAGGGAGTGCAGCCCGACATCATCGTATGCCGTACCGAACATCCTTTAAATGATGGTATTAAACGGAAAATAGCCCAGTTTTGTAATGTTTCGCACAACAATGTAATCGAATCCATTGATGCGGAAACCATCTACGATGTGCCCTTGCTCATGAAAGACGAGCAACTGGATATTGCCGTTTTAAGGAAAACACAAACGCCTGTTCCGGAACAACTGGACTTAAAAAACTGGGAAAATTTTATCCGCAGGCTGAAGAACCCAAAACAGGAAATCACCATCGGATTGGTAGGTAAATATGTTGAATTAAAGGATGCCTATAAGTCCATTCATGAGTCGTTTGTACATGGCGGTTCGGCCAACGAAACCAAGGTTCATGTCAAATCCCTCCAATCGGAACAAATCACCAAAGAAAATGTAAACGAAAAACTGGCCGGACTGGATGGCGTTTTGGTAGCCCCCGGATTTGGTGGCCGTGGCATTGAAGGCAAAATAGAGGCGGTAAGGTACGCACGCGAGAATAAGATTCCTTTCCTTGGAATCTGTCTGGGAATGCAGTGTGCAGCCATTGAGTTTACGCGCAATGTATTGAAACTTGAAGAAGCCCATTCTACAGAAATTGACCCCAATACTCCCTATCCGGTAATTGACCTGATGGAAGAGCAGAAAAGCGTAAAGGACCTGGGAGGCAGCATGCGTTTGGGATCGTACGACTGTGAACTAAAAAAAGACAGCCTGGTTTATGGATTGTACGAAACCAATATAATAAAAGAACGCCACCGTCACCGTTATGAATTCAACAACGAATACCGCATCCGGTTTGAGGAAAACGGTATGGCGATAACGGGGATCAATCCACAGGAAGATTTGGTGGAAATTATTGAATTAAAGGATCATCCATGGTTTATTGGCGTTCAGTTTCATCCTGAATACAAGAGTACTGTAAAACAACCACATCCGCTGTTTGTTGGGTTTGTAAAGGCTGCGGGTGAATATCACCAAAGGCAAAAGTAAATTTCAGGTATGGGTCGATCGCCAATAGGGATTTGGATCTTCCTCCTCTTCATCTTCCAGTTCCCAGCTGTATTTACGGCGTTGCGGGCCTTGTGTGCGATAATACAGGGCCATAATCACTCCTGAAACCAATCCACCCAGGTGTCCTTCCCAACTGATGTTTTTTTCCTTGGGGAAGAAATCGGGGAAAACACCCCATATCATACTTCCGTACAAAAATGCCACGATCAGCGAAAGCGCCGCAAGTCCTTTTACATCGCGGATAATTCCACTTAAAAACAAAAAGGCTGACAAACCATAAATCACCCCACTGGCCCCGATGTGCCACGATGGACGACCGCCAAACCAAACCCACATTCCTGATAGCAACCATATTCCGATCAGGACCTTCCATGAAATTTCGCGATAGAAATAAAACAAAGCCGTTGACAAAACCAAAAATGGAACTGTATTGGCCATTAAATGACTCCAGCCTCCGTGAATAAATGGCATCAGGAATATGCCCGGTAATCCGTCCAAAGACAGCGGATGAACTCCCAAAAATCCTACATCGGTTTTTAATAAGACTTCAAAGATTTTAACCAACCACATGAAAACGAGCAGATATACCGGAGGTAACAGGGCGGCCACGAATCTTTTTCTTTCAATTTTCATACTTTGTCACCCATTCATTTTAAGGCTGATATTTTCATCCTCAAATAATGTGCCCTTTATTTGAATTTAACCTCAAAGTGACATTAACCGCTTACATTTGCAAAAAAAATACACATTTCATGAAACCTTTAAACCTTTTGGTCATTGGCTTGTCATTAATACTTATTGCAGGTTGTAACACCTGTGAAGTAAAAAAAATTGCGGCTACCGTGAATCGAACCACTTACCTCGAAAATCTGTCCTCGGCGTCAGCTGCCTGGTATCAGGATGGCATCACCTATATCACCGGCGATGATGTTCCATGGCTTTTTCAACTTGACAACAAGTATAACATTGTAAATAAAACGCAGTTAAGTCATGTTGACAGCCTTGTAAACGGGCGAACTCCGGGAAGCATCAAAGCCGATTTTGAATCGATGGATGTTTTTGAACTGCACGGCCGTGAAATGATGATGGTGATTTCGAGTGGTTCGAAAAAGGTTACCCGCGATACAGCTTATCTTTTCCCTTTGGCAACAAAAGCTCCCATTTATCAAAAAAATGTCCGCGATTTTTTTGATACAATCAGTTCACAATCAGGAATTAAGCCGGGCGAACTCAATATCGAGGGTCTGGCCGTTGCCAATGAGCATGTTTATTTATTGCAACGTGGCAATGTTACCTCCAACTTTGTCGTTAGCATATCGCACGAGGCCTTTTTTGATTATTTTTTAAACAATACATCCGTACCTGAAATCATGATTTACCGGTTTGAACTTCCCCAATCCGAAGGCGTTTCTGCCGGATTTTCAGGTACTTGTAGTTTGCCTGACCAAGCCGGGCTGTTGTTTACAGCTTCGCTTGAAAACACGAAAACAGCCACCGCTGATGGCGAAGTATTGGGCAGTTACATCGGATACATCCCGTTTTGCGGACTCGAAAAAGGAACCTATTCAATCTGCAACCTCACTTTTAAAGATAAACAATTCACAAAAAAACTTGAAAGCATCACCTTAAAAAATACCCTTTCAGATGGTGTTTATGAGGTGATTGGAGTCGGCGACAATGATGATGGCAGCTCCGACATCATTGAACTGACCCTCAGTTTATAATCACCTGAAATATGAATAAACACATTTGGATTACCCTTATCCTGTTTTTAATTTGCTACACATTTACAGCCCGATCCTTTGCCGAAAACATCGTAAAGGGAGCTACCCTGAGCGGACATATTTACGACAAGGAAAACGGGGAATCGCTTCCGGGTGCCACGGTGTATGTTTCCAACACTAAATCAGGTACCACTTCAAACAACTATGGATTTTACAGCATGACCTTACCCGTTGGTTCGTACCATGTGGTTTATTCTTTTTTGGGATACAACGATTACATAATTGATATTGAATTACATAACGATACAACTCTCACCATCGAAATGGTTTCAACCAGTCATGATTTAAATGAGGTTGAAGTAACCGGATTAGCCAAAAACGAAAACGTGGTGAATGCGCAGATGAGCGTCAACAGCATTTCGGCCAAAACGATTGCATCCATCCCATCGTTGATGGGCGAGGTGGATCTGATAAAAGCCCTTCAACTGCTGCCCGGGGTAAAATTTGTGGCCGAAGGATCGTCGGGCTTGAGTGTACGCGGTGGTGGGCCAGACCAGAACCTGATTCTGCTGGATGAAGCCACCATCTACAATGCAGGTCACCTGATGGGGTTTTTCTCCGTTTTTAATAATGATGCCGTAAAAAGTGTTGACCTGTACAAAGGCGATCTGCCTGCCAAATATGGTGGCCGGTTGGCTTCGATGATAGACGTGCGGATGAAAGACGGCAACACAAAAGGGTTCCATGGAAATGGCGGTATCGGACTCATCAGCAGCAGGTTGTTGCTCGAAGGGCCGATTGTAAAGGACAAGGTCGCCTTTATGATGGCGGGAAGGCGATCGTATGCAGATTTATTCCTCCGTTTGTCGCCGGACGAAGATATCAACAGCAACATCCTGTATTTCTACGATTTAAACATGAAGATCAACTACAACATCAATGGCAACAACCACCTGTATTTATCGGGTTATTTTGGGAAGGATGTGTTTAAAAGCGGATTGTTTGGAATGAATTGGGGAAACGCCACCGGAACGGCACGGTGGAACCACATCTTCAACAAGAAACTCTTTTCCAATTTAACGCTTGTGGCCAGCCGGTTTAACTACCAATTGGGGGTGTCGGAAAATTCCGCCAATGGATTCGACTGGCAATCATCCCTGGACGATTACAACCTGAGGGAGGACTTTCAATGGTTTGCCAATCCAAATAACCTGGTAACATTTGGGTATTCTGTCCTGTATCACAATTTCTTTCCCGGTGTGATTCAGGGAACCAACCAGGATTCGTTTATCACCAAATACCAACTTAACAACCAGCATGCCCTCGAAAGTGCCTTGTTTATCAGCAATGAACAAAAGCTGGGTGCCCTGTTTATCCTGAAATACGGGCTAAGGATCAGTATGTTCAACAATATCGGGTCAGCTACCAACTATCAATTTGACAATCAGGGAAATGTTACCGATTCTACTTCGCATGGACCAGGAGATTTTTATAACAGCTATACCGGCTTTGAACCACGGCTGGGCATTGTTTTCCTTGTGAACGAATCCAGCTCGGTGAAAGCCAGTTACAGCAAGAACCACCAGTATATTCAACAGGCTCAAAATTCTACGGCAGGATCACCGCTGCACATTTGGTTTCCGAGCAGTCCGAACGTAAAACCCCAAATAGGACATCAGTTTGCGTTGGGATATTTCAGGAATTTCAGTGAAAATGTATTTGAAACCTCCATCGAGGTGTATTACAAATATTCAAACAGTGCCATCGACTACCGCGATCATGCCGACTTACTGCTGAACAAATATTTTGAAGGAGAACTGCTTTTTGGTAAAAGTTGGGGTTATGGCGCTGAGCTGATGGTGAAAAAAAACAGCGGGAAACTCACAGGTTGGTTGAGTTATACTTTATCGAAGTCGCTTCGTAAAATCAACGGTATCAACGATGGAAACGAATATCCATCGCCCTACGACCGACCCAACGACATTTCTCTGGTGATGAATTACGATTTGAATGCACGTGTAAGCTTCGGATTTACCTGGGTTTATTCTTCCGGGAATCCGGTCACCTTCCCGGTAGGCCGGTTCGATTACAACAATACCACGGTTCCGGTTTATTCAAAACGCAACAGCTACCGCATGCCCGACTATCATCGGCTGGATCTGAGCATTACCTGGCGCGAAAAGTACAAACCCGAAAAAAAATGGCACAGCGAGTTTAACGTTTCCGTGTACAATGCCTACAACCGCAAGAATCCATACGTGATCAATTTCCAGAGTGAGCCCGACAACCCAAATGTTACCTATGCCGAGTCTACCTACCTGTTTGGCATCATTCCATCCTTTACCTACAACTTTAAATTCTGATCATGAAAAAGAAATTCCAAATTTATATCTCTCTGGTTATGTTCATTTTGGCCATTAGTTCGTGTACCGAACGCATCGACATCAACCTGGATGAAAGTTACGTACGACTTGCCGTTGAAGGGTATATTACGCCAGAAGAAGGGGAACAACATGTAAAGCTCACCAAAACAGCTAATTATTTCTATAACAATCCGCCGGAAGGTATAAAGCAAGCTCAGGTGAAGGTTACCACAGGTGATTCGGCTGTCATTTTTGTCGAAGACCTTGAAAATCCGGGATATTACAGGGCACCTGCCGATTTCAGGGGAATTCCGGATCAGACCTATTCGCTTGAAATTCAACTAAAGGATGCCATCAACAACTCGGTTTATTACCAATCCACCGAAACCATGCCACACCAACCCACTGTGATCGATTCCATTGAGTTGGAATACAATGCACAATGGGAACGCTGGCTGGTGCATTTATATGCCTGGGAACCACCGGCCGAAAATTATTACCTTTTCAACGGGTATGTGAACGGGAAAATGATCACCGACAGCATTTCAAGAAAGAGTGTAACGGATGACAGGCTCTACAACGGGAATTATATCGGTGGCATCACGGTGATGGTACTATACAAAGACGAGATTTCTCCGGGAGATACCTTCACCTTGTCGTTATCGAACATCACCAAAAGCTATTATGATTTCATCCTCAATGTACAGGAAGAAATCCAGCCTAAAAACCCGTTGTTTAGTGGTCCGCCCGCCAATGTCATCAGCAATATCGACAACGATGCCGTGGGATACTTCGCAGCCTTTTCTTCCTCTTATGCCAGCGTGTTGGTTACCGTGCCGGAAGATTGGAAATAGCGGGATTTAGTCTATTACTTCTTTCAGATTTTCGGACCACCTTTCTGAGTGAAAAAGTCATTTGCAGAAAGGCCATTAATAAACTGGCGGGAGCGGTGGGGAATATGAGGCAGAACTGAAAAGTGATTTGCTTCCATCCGTAACCTAGATGGAGGTAGTTTTCCAAACTGGAAATTACTCAGTCAGGAAGACTCGTTTTGGTATATGTCATTCGGTAGTAAAGCCTGTTATTTTTTCTTACCTCCAAAACCATAGCAAAGCTGTAGCATAAATTGGTTTTCTTTCAGTCGGGTATCAGCATTTAAACTACGTAAATGGAACAGATATTGATAGTTGAAGTTAATTCCAATGGTTTGACTTTTTGATAATTGACGATTGATTCCAATGTTAGCCACCCCGCCGGTTAAGTATGTGTTGAGCAGTTGTCCATACTCATCGTTAAACACCGAATACACGAGATTGTTACTTTGAGAAAGAATAAATTTGTTTGTTATCCCGATGCCGGCTATGATCGAAGCTTTTCGTACCGGTAGCAAGTAATTAATAATGATAGGGATTGTTAAATCCACCACATCCAGGTTGACAGCCAAACTGGAGACACTATTGGGAGCATTCTGGTTGCTGATATTATAAGAGATCCTATTGTAGGTTACCCTAGATGTGTAATAAGTGCCGGGAGTCTTTGATATTTGAAATGCCGATGTTTTTGCCAGTAGAAAGTCAACATAAAGCTGTATTCGTTCATTCGACAAAATAAGATTCTTTAACACCAATCCTATTCCCAGATGATATGAGTTAGCATAGTTTGTTTGTAATTCCGATCCGAAGATATAATTATTCCAGCCAACCCCAGTCAGAACATGCCAGCTAAGTTTTACTTTTAGATCAGTTTTTTCATAGATAATACAACTGTCGGTTAGGCAAACCAGTTGGTGATAATCCTTCGTCAGTTTTATTAACGATTGATGGCTGAGTGTCGACCTGTTGATCTTTGACTTGATTTCCGGGCAATCGTCCATTATGCAAACTAATTTACCTTTATATTTTGAAGGTACAAAACGTTCACTTCCATCGTATGCGGCCTTCTTTTCTGATAGTTGAATCAGGTCAAAACCTTCTTTTTCAATATAATAATGCTCACCGTTGTTGTCCACATAATAATAAAGGTCGGCAATACCATTGACCAAATACTCCATAAAGACAGGTTTTGTGGTTGTTGAATCCTGTACAAGTTCCTTCGACACAAAGTACTTTCCGTTCAAAAACCGATAACCTTCTATTTCTCCGGGAAAGAATTCAGAATAAGCTCCATCTGTTTTCTCTTTGAACTTACAGGATTTTGATGCATACATGTTTGTTCGATATAGTAAAAAACCGTGTAAAGTATCATGTTTTAAAGTAATGACATACCCCTCGCGATCCCGATCTCCGGCAATGAGTTGGATAGACAGAATTAGAAAAAGAAGGCTTAAAATGATTTTGGATGTGCCTGAATCTGGAATTATTGTCATTCTTTTTATGGTTAGCTTTTTATAATGTGATTCAATTTTATTCAACTAGCAATTTTGTTCTGATTTTAGTTTGATCTGAAACCAGTTCAACCAGATACATCCCTGTTCCCAATCCAGAAATGTCTAATACTTCAATGACATCATCTAAACACAATACCATCTGCCCCATTTGGTTGTAAATATTAACTTTTTGAATTATAGTCCCGTTAACTGAACTGATATGTATTTCATTCTGTGCCGGATTTGGGTAGATGTTCAACTCATTGTTAAAACCTGCTGTTGAAATAGTTACTAAACAAGCGGCTTCAATTTCTTCTCTTGTATTGCAATCCTGTCCATTATTATGAATAGTTGCCACAGAAACCGGAATACCCAGAAATTCACATATGCTTTTTACTTCACATACAGAAAGCATGGGATTATTTTCAAACCAAAGATTGCTAATTGTCTCGGAAGCTATATTTTCCATACCCACCAACGAAGTGAGTGAATCATTTCCATATACAATAATTGAACCGCTCAGAGATGTTATACCGGACAAAGGGGTGATCTCTTTCAATCGGTCATTTTCTTCAATTTGCAGTATTGATCCAATGGTGGTCAAATTATTTAGCCCGGTTAAATGAGTCAAAGAGGCATTACTTACAATTATCACTTCATTCGCAGATATTAAGCTATCAAGTCCCGCAAAATTTGATAAATCGTGGTTATTTGAAATAAACAATCTCCCACCAATTGATTCCAATCCTTCAAAACCATTCATGTCAGATAAACTATTGTTTTCATATACATTAAGTGCACCTACAATAGTTTTTATATTGTCGAACCCTGCCAAATTGTTTAATTCCTGATTATATATAATTGTAATATCACCCCTGGCTTCAGTAATATTATTGAAACCGTCAAAATCATAAAGTGAAGCATTGCTGTGGATGTAAATATCACCACCTAAATAAGAAAGATTATCAATACCTACCAAATTCAACAACCCATCATTAAATGCAACCTCAAACATATCTCCAATAAATGTAAGGCCGTTAAGTCTCTCCAGATTTACGAGTCCGTCCAAACCAGCCAAATGAAGGCTCCCTCCTATTGAAGTAATGTTATTAAGACCTGTTAGGCTGGTCATTGAATCATTGTTGTCGATCCATAGATAACCCCCGATGCCGATCACGACACTTAGCCCGTTCAGATTATTGATATCATTCCCAGTAATATTCACGTCACCACTGAGGAAGGTAACACCAGGATAGTCAAACTGAAAGTAGTCTATTTCAGCCTGGGTTCTAAATAAAAAACTTCTGCTTCCTGTAGTTTGTGAATGCAATAAGTCCTGGGTGAACAGGGATAACAAGACGAAGAATAGTACTTTGTTCATAATCAAGATTTTGCCAATAAGACGATTTGCAATGGTTATTGGTTGTTTTGATGTCATAAATGTTTAGTTCAAATAAACTTCTGTTTTATTTGTAAAATAAAATAACCCTTATACTGTAGCTTTATGTTGTCTCGTGATTTTAATGGACATTGTAAGCCTTTCAAAAATAATAAATATCTCAACCCATCAGGAAATTTTAATCAGGACAATTGAAAATTTGTTTAATTATTGATTTACCACTGATGATTAGTTGATTACAACCATTCTTTTGATCTCAACCCTGGATTCCAGATACTGATCCTTTTCAGGTTGGTGTTGAATTATTCTTACCACCTCCATGCCCTCGATGACGCAGCCAAAGGCAGCGAATCCCTGATTATCCGGATTCCGGCCTCCTCCATAATCCAAAGAAGGTTGATCGCCCACGCAAATAAAGAACTCAAAAGTGGCGGTCCCTGGTTCATAGCGGGCCATGGAAATTACGCCATCCTTATGCAAAATTCCTGTTTCATAGGTACTTTCGTGAGGTATGGGTGGTAAACCCAAAGGTGGATTGTCATCAAAAAGTCCTCCCTGAATGACTTCGATTTTTGTTGTGCTGTTGAGTTGGTTTTCGGGCGTTACAACGCGATAAAAAGTGGCTCCCATGTACCTCTCTTCCAAAACATATCGCATAAAATTGGCGGTAGTAACCGGAGCACGCTTTTGGTATAACTCCACGGTTATACTCCCCAAATCGGTTTCAATAAGCACTTTGGGGTTATTCGGACTACACGAAACTAACATGATCCAAAGGCCAAAGAGGATCATTAATTTCCTGTCCAAATCCTTGAAATTGAGGTTCATTCGTCTTTTTGGTTATTTATTGAATTCAAAAGTCTTATTCAAATGTTTTACGACAATCCTTCTGCTAACCCATCATTATGATCTATTCATTCCCAGCATCATACCCCCAAAGTATGGAATCAGCCAGATGAGCCAGACCATCAGACTATAACGATGAAAATTCTTCCGTAAATCCGATTTATCTTTCCGTACCACCCGGGTCGCCCAGATTGCATGGGCCAGCATCAGCCATAGTGCCAACTGTCCGGTCAGCGTATGGATGTCGGTTAAGCTGAAAGGCTTGTCGGAAATAAAATGCATGGCGGTAGTGCCGGTAACATCAAAGGAAAAGCCAACCCAAAAAGTAACCACATGCCACGATTTTAGGTACTTTGACACCCTTTCAGACCAAACACCGATGGAATAAAAGATGAGTGCCAGGTTGATGGTTACTACTGAAAACAGAACAATATCCGACATAATTTATTTACTATTAGTTGACAAAAGTTTGTTTACCAGATTATTCAATAGTTTATCAGGCAAGCAACAACTCATTTATTGACAAAAGTATCAATTGTAGGTTTCCATGGTAAATTTAGAACCAGTTTCTTTTAGCGGGTGATTTACTCTTTTACTACTGTACGTGATAAAAATCCGTTGGTGTAGTTAAAACTCTCAATAATAACATCGCGGTGATACTTGCTGAAAAATAGTTCTGCCCAGCCAACCTCTGAAAGGTTAAAAAATGTCCTGCATTTTGATCTCTGATTTGATCACTTTCTGAGATAAAACAAAGACAATGAACATTGTGATAGAAAAACGTAGTTACACTTGTCTGCCGGTTGACTACCTTTGGTAGTTGATCCTGCCGATTTACCTACCTCCGGTAGGTGAACCTGCCGGAGGCATGGAGGAATGAAGGCAACAGACGGGTTCTGGCTGTTATGTTCCGGTATATTTTATAACAACTACACCTACAGACAATGTAGGCATACGAAACATTCCCGCACCTGTGTGGGTGGGTTAAAGTTTTAAGTCTAAAATTCGAAACTTGTAATCAATGAAGTGGAAAAAAGTCCTCTACATTTCTGTAAACGGGTTCAATAACGTATTTTCCGTGTTTATCAATATATCCCCAGTTGTCATCCTTCCGGGCACGGCACAACCCGCAGTGAAAATCGTATGCATTGACAAAAACAGGCTGTATCGCCAACTCTCCATAGATATTGATGTATCCCAGTTTGTCACCAATTTTAACCCTGGCCAACCCTTCTGAAAAACTGGAAGCACTTGTATAACCCTGGTCATTTAATGGAGTTCCATCCTTGCGGATAAAATACCATAGATCTCCTTTTTTTACCAATACCATACCCTGCTTACAATCTTTTATATCCTCATATAATCCATAAAAAATCATCTCTCCCTTTTCATTTACAAGTCCGCGCTGTTCGCCATTTTTAACAATGGACGTTCCCTCAGAAATGTTTCTTATATACTCATAGCTACACGGAACTATCAAATGGCCAGTTGAATCAGCAAATCCCCATCTGCCACCATTTTCCAGCCTGAAAAATCCATTTTCCTGCCGGTTGATGTGATTATAGCCGGGTGGAATGATGAACTCTCCTGAACGATTAATTACACCCCATCCGGAAGTAGCTTCCACAATGGCGCGCCCATCAATAAACCTTTCTGCCGAAAAATAGGTCGGCTCAAGATTCCAGGAACCCTCATGGTTAATGTAACCAAAGAGGTCTTTCGATCTGGCGGAGGCAAGTCCTTCGGAAAACAAACCGGCATTACTGTATTGCAAGGGAATTACAACTTCTCCTTTGATATTCAGATAACCATACTTTCGTCCTTTTTTACCCAGCACCTTTCCTTCGCTGTAGCCAAGAATTTCAGTTCGGGAAGGCTCAAAAGGCAGTTTACCGGAGGTATCCACCATTCCGTATTTTAAATCTTGATAAAAGATGGCATACCCGTCCATAAAAGAGGATAACTCTTCGTATTCGTTGGGAACCTGAACTTCGTTATTAATATTTACAACTCCGTATTTACCCCTGATACGGGTTTTAAACAACTTCTCTTCAGGTTGAAAAATCAGGCGCCGTGAATCGCTGTAGGTAAAAATGTATTCCATGTATGGTGAAAACACCACATCGTAATTGAAATCAGCCACCGTTTGGCCTTGTTCATCAATTAATCCCCAGCCTTCGTCGTTGCGCGTAAAGGCGTAAGAATTGGTTTGTGCTGACAGGTGAGTTCCAATGGAAGCAATCAACCCTATGATAACCAGGAATACTTTCATCATTTCAAAATAAATTAAATTTTATAACCGAAACTATCTTGTTTTGATGACGCGTGTTATACTTCAGGGATATCGTGCGCAGTTTTTTTATTCATGCTTTACTTCGATTAAATTTTCAACTGCGAAACCGTTTCTTTTGGCTGTACTCAACAATTTTAAATAGATCGCGCTGTCCAACTCTTTAGACCTTGAAAGGATCCACAAATATTTTCTTGAAGGGGTTCCCACCAGCACATAATGATAATCCTTATCCAAAGCAATAACGTAATAATCACTCGAAAAAGGCCAGAAGAAGCGCACTTTTAACCTGCCCTGGTGGTTGACATTTGGTAACCAGGCAGTTCCTTTGGCTGATTTATATTCATCCTTATTTACGGAGAATCCTTTGTTCAAAATTGCTATCCTGCCATTTTTTTTAATGGTATAATTGGCCGTTACACGCTCCAACCCCGCTTCAAAGGAGTTGGGTAACCGGGCAATTTCGTACCAATGCCCGGCATATTTTTCAAAATCAAGGGATTGAACTGTGGGGAGCTCTCTGGTGGATTTACACGACATAAGGCCAGACATGGTCAGTATGATGATGGCAAACCTGTTCAAAGTTCTTTGTGATACGATTGAATTGAGTGGCTGCATCCTGAATTATTTTTAGGTTTCATTCATTGTGATTTTAGAACCAAATATAATTCAATTGTTTAAATAATGGGGACTTCTATATTAGGAGTCCCCACTTTATCAGTATCAGTATATTTCAGGTCAACGATTTCAACAGTGAATCCACCTCCTGTTAATGCTTTAACTCAATGTAATCACCATCGGCAAAATAAGTTGCTGAGGTATTCCATATATTGGATGAACCGGAAGTTTCAATTTTCCAAAAGATATAATTGGCATTCAACAGGTCACCTGCCTCGTTAAGTTCGCGTGTGATTCCCAGAAAATTATAAGTACTGCAAATTTCGGGGAGAACACTTTTTATCAATTCGACTTCCTGGTTGTTGGTTGCCAGGTAGCAATTGCCGAAAATACGCACCGCATCATAAGCAGAAAGGGTATTTACATTGGGTTGTAAGCCCGTTGCCAACTGAACCCTTTCGGATAAGTTAGCCGCGTTTTTTGGGGTGAAATCGGCTGTTCCCAATCCTACATTAAGCGCGGTAAAATTGACCTGTAAAGCGAAGGCAGCAGAAACCGGATTGCTTGCCATTTCGTTTATTACTGCATTTCCATCACAACCATACCACTTAACAGTACCCAGATCCGACTGAGCAGAAGCATCTTCAAACAGCATGGTCGTTTCATCGAAACCGAAACAACAAATCCCAACATTTTCAGACCCATATTGTGATTTGGCCGTAATAATCTGTGAATTCAATTCAGAAGTTAATGATGAGAATTCAGTAGTACTGATGTCATAAGGAATGGAATTGATTAAGGTTCCTCCTGCCGCAACATAATCTGTAGCAAACGCTTCACTAAGACCTTGTCCATAGTTGTCATGACGCCAAACCACAATGACTGCGGAAATTCCATCAAAATTCAAATATTTACTAATGGCTTTCGATTGTTTGGCGTCATCGGTAACTAAACGAAAAATATTGTCATCCATGATGGCGAGTGAGGGGGCTGTACTATAAGCATTTAGCATAAGCATTTGATGGTCGTTGATATAATCCATTATCGCACCAAGTTCCATGCTTGAACTTGGTCCGCCTGCCAACAACCTGACTCCCTGAGCATAAAGCTCCTCCACTGCCTGAATTGTCGTAGATGAATCCGATTCGGTGTCGGCTATCACCAATTTAAAACGGTCGGCAGAACCTGCTTTTATCAAAAATGCATTAAAGTCATCCACTGCATATTGCATCGTGGTTTTGCCAAGAATTCCTTCGTCGTAAGTGGACATCGGAAGTAAGGCACCTATGAGTATTTCGTTGTAGGCGGGATTGCTATCAGAAGATTTATTGTTACAACCGAAAAAAATAATCTGGGTGGCAATAAGTAGTAATCCGAGAGAGCGTAAGGATAAGAATAGTTTCATGATAGAGCGTATTTTCATGGTTAGTATAAATAGTAAATGCAAAGATATTCTTTAAGTTGGGTCAACCTAATTTACTAATTAAGAAAGAGTTGAACAATCAATTCGTTGACCGGAAAATGTCAAAAAACCACTACGCTTTTCCTGATCTGTGACGAAAGTTAATTTCTACCTATTATTCGGGTATTTCCTTTTCTTATTCCAAAAGAATTTTACGGGTATCAATAACCTGGTTACCAGCATTTATTATTTGTAAATAAAACAATCCTTTCGCGCCAAATTCACCTATATCGATAGTAAATTCTTGTTGATTACATAAATTCCAGAAAACCACGGCCCCCAAGTTATTGATAATTCTTATCGAATAGTTTTCCATTGACAGATAATTTCCTGTTTTTATATGTATAATATTCCTGGTTGGATTAGGGTAAACTTTTATTGTATTAAATGTATTTGGCTGTGGTATGCCCAGGTTTACTTCAATTCTTAGAGTATCGGTTACCGATATACTATCTACTACAATTATTGAATCATAAACAAGAATGGTATCATAAACAATCAGAGTATCATAAATTATTTGAGTACAGACCCCACAGCTATAAAGGTTAAAAATTTCGTCTGAAGAAAGTGCCCGATCATAGATGAGTACTTCATCAATATATCCATCCCAATTAAACTCTGATAAGTATTTGGGTATAGCGCCAATCACAAGAGTTTCCCCGGTACTACCAGAAACAGGTTGGCTTGAGTTCTCCTCACCATTCATGTATAACCTTGCTACTGAACCATCAAAACTGATAGAAACATGAAACCATGTCATTGGAACAATATCATAGGTTGAATTAAATGCTATATTCTTCTGGTAAAATCGCACTTTGTTATTATATACCTTCCAGGCCCAACCTTTCCCTGCCTCTAAATAGGTGCCTATTGCATGAGAATTATCTTTGCCATTCCAATAAAACCATCCAACAGCAGTATAATTTGCTAATACACTATCATAAATATCTGTTTGGATATAATCATTATTACTGTGATTAAATGAATAAGCTTTATCTTTGAGCATAAATCTGTCATTTACTAAAATAGATCCATGCAGCATCCCGTAATGCCCATTTCCACTGCTGTCTGATGAATTTCCATTAAAAGGCCAATAAGCAATTAGACCCTCAGCTGGAATTTGAGCTATTGTTTTCATATTCATCGAGAAAATAAAAACTAATAATAATATGGTGGTTCTCACGGCTTTAATTTTTGTGAATTACTTGTAAATATATCGTGACTAAGCTATTATGGACCGGTATTTAACCGCAACTGCACTGACTATTTCCTGAATAGCTGCAAAATTTTCAATATCAAATTTAATAAATCAATCCGGTTGAGTGAAAGTATTTTGCCCTCACTAGTACAAAGTTGATGATAATTTTCATGAACTCAAAGATATAATTAAATTGAATACCCACAATCTCCTTCAAAATTAAAGTAAGTCAAGGCATTTAGTACCAGGCATGTTTCCTCCAGGCCCAATTGTCTACCCCCATTATCCATAATTTCCTACTTTTACCAAAATTTTCTCAACCATGGAACTCTCACCCCTTACAGCTATTTCTCCCATCGATGGAAGATACCACGATAAAACCCATGAATTATCCGGGTTTTACTCCGAAGAGGCCTTGTTTAAATACCGTGTACAGGTTGAAATAGAGTACTTTATTGCCTTGTGCCAACTTCCGCTCCCGGGACTTGATGAGGTAAGTAGCAAACATTTTGAAAAGCTCAGGGAAATATACAAGAACTTTGGTGTTGATGAGGCCGCGGCCATCAAAAAGCTGGAAAAAACCACCAACCACGATGTAAAAGCCACCGAGTATTTTGTAAAAGAAAACCTGGAGAAAATAGGATTGGGCAAATACAAGGAGTTTGTACATTTTGGACTTACCTCACAGGATATCAACAATACCGCCCTCCCACTCATGATGAAGGACGCACACCGCGAGCTGTTGCTTCCTGCATTAAAGGAGTTGACGGACGAACTCAACACCAGGAGCTACAAGTGGCGCGATGTCAGCATGTTGGCGCGTACACACGGACAGCCCGCTTCGCCCACGAAACTGGGGAAAGAAATTTTTGTGTTTTGCGAACGCCTCGAAAACCAGCTCAACATGTTAAAGGAGGTTCCTTTTTCAGGGAAATTTGGTGGTGCCACAGGAGCCATGAATGCCCATGTGGTGGCATATCCCGACATCGATTGGGAAAATTTTGCCAATAATTTTGTAAAAAAATCACTTAAAATACACCGTCAGAAAACGACCACACAAATCGAACATTACGACTATCTGGCGGCTTATTTTCATGGATTGATGCGCATCAACACCATCCTCATCGACCTTTGTCGCGATATATGGACCTATGTATCAATGGATTATTTCAAACAGAAAATAAAAGCCGGTGAGGTGGGATCTTCGGCCATGCCGCATAAGGTAAATCCCATCGATTTTGAAAATGCAGAGGGCAACCTGGGCATGGCCAATGCGATTTTGCACCATTTGTCGGATAAGCTTCCTGTATCACGCCTGCAACGCGACCTGACCGATTCTACCGTTACCCGCAATGTGGGAACTCCCATTGCACACATGATGATTTCGATGGCTTCGATACGAAAAGGCCTGGATAAACTTCTGCTGAATGAAGATAAAATCGCTGCCGATCTGGAAGCCAACTGGGCCGTGGTAGCCGAGGGAATTCAAACCATCCTGCGCCGCGAAAATTATCCAAATCCTTATGAAGCCTTAAAAGCCCTCACACGTACCAATGAAAAAATTACGGAAACCTCTATGAGGAATTTCATCCTCGGTCTGGAAGTGTCAGATAACATTAAAGAAGAATTGCTGGCCATCAGACCTGAAAATTACACCGGATTGACGTTGATTTAGGAAATTTCATTTCTCTCGTCTTATTCCCTTTTTATGATGGATGGTTCTTCCTGAGTCTGGTGATTCGGTGTCTTTGTGGCAGTTAAAAACTTTTGTGTTGAAATTGGAGCAAAAACGTTATTTTTGCATAAATTTTTTTGTTCTATGGATTTAAGTAAAATCTTATCAGTTACCGGGAAGCCCGGATTATATCGTATGGTTGGCGAAGCAAAAAACAACCTGATTATTGAGTCGCTCGTTGATGGGAAAAAGATGCCCTCGTTCGCACACGACAGGGTGAGCTCTCTAAAAGAAATCAGCATTTATACAGAAGGCGAAGATGTTGCACTCGAAATAGTGCTTAAAAAGATTTTCGATCACCAGGAAGGAAAGCCGATTAACGACCCTAAAAAAATGTCATCAGCAGAAATTAAAACCCTTTTTGAAGCCATTCTGCCTGATTATGAAAAAGAGTCCGTTTATGTCTCTGACATGAAAAAAATCTTCTCATGGTACAACCTGCTTCTGGAGAAAGAAATGCTCGACTTCACCGAAACCGTTGAAGAAGTGAAGGAATCCGTTGAACCTGAGCAGGAAAAAGCTGAATAAGAGAAATAATGCATTACTTTTGCAACGTATTGTAATATTGTTGTTTAACAACAATCCTCCAATATTGGAATTTTTAAAAAAACTCATTTCTAAAGAATGTACAAACACCTGATACGGCCTCTTTTCTTCTTAGTTGATCCGGAAAAAGTTCATCATCAGGTAGTTTCGCTTTTAAAATTCGGGATGGCCATTCCCGGCATCAAACAACTGGTGCGGTGTTCTGCGAGCATAAACGATATCAGGCTTCATAAGGTGCTGTTTGGGTTGCACTTTGATAATCCGGTGGGTATCGCTGCCGGATTCGACAAAAATGCCGAATGCTACAACGAATTAGCCGATCTGGGTTTTGGTTTTATCGAAATCGGAACCGTTACTCCCAAAGGACAACAGGGGAATCCCGTCACCAGACTTTTCAGACTCCCTGTGGATCATGCCCTGATTAACCGTATGGGATTTAACAACCGCGGACTTGAGGCTGCTGTCGAAAATCTGAAAAAACGCCGTACCAAAGCCATCATCGGTGGAAATTTGGGCAAGAATACCCTGACACCAAACACAGAAGCCGTAAACGATTATGTTACGGTTTTCAATGGTTTATTCGATTACGTGGATTATTTTGTGGTAAATGTGAGTTGCCCCAATATCAGCGACCTGCGCGAACTCCAGGATCAGGAGGCGCTGATCAATATCCTGGAAAAAATACAACATATCAACAAAGCCAAAAAACACCCCAAACCTATACTGCTCAAGGTGAGCCCCGATTTAAACGAAGCTCAGCTGGATGAGGTCATCGATCTGGCGAAAAATAAGTTGATTGATGGTGTGGTGGCAGTAAACACCACCATCACCCGCAATGGGTTAACCGCTTCTGAATCAACAATAAAACATATTGGAAATGGTGGACTGAGCGGAAAACCGCTTAAACAAAGAGCTACCGAAGTAATCAGGTACTTATCCGAAAAATCGGGAAAAGCCTTCCCCATCATAGGGGTGGGAGGTATTGAAACTCCTGAAGACGCCATTGAAAAGTTGGAAGCTGGCGCTGACCTGATACAGGTTTATACCGGGTTTATCTATGAAGGTCCTTTCATCGCGAAAAAAATTAACCGGGCAATCATCCGGCATCAAAACAAGAACATTTGATAACAAAATCTAAAGATGAACTTTAAAGAACTAGGCCTGAACGATCAGATGCTTGAAACCATCTCGTTTATGGGTTACGAAAAAGCAACCCCCATACAGGAAATGGCAATTCCTGAAATACTAAACGGAAAAGACCTGATAGCCTGTGCCCAAACAGGAACCGGAAAAACCGCCGCGTTTGTACTGCCCATTATCAATCAATTGATGGGTAGGCCCCACGCTGGAACCAGCACGCTGATCATCGTCCCCACACGCGAACTGGCCATTCAAATAGAACAACAAATACAGGGTTTCTCCTATTTTTCCGAAATCCAGTCGATTTCGGTTTATGGAGGAGGCGATGGGTCGGATTGGGATGTCCAGAAAAAAGCGCTTACCAGCGGTGCCGATATCATCGTCGCCACTCCGGGCAAACTCATCTCACACCTGAACATGGGCTACGTGAAATTCGACCGGATAAAATACCTGATCCTGGATGAAGCCGACCGGATGTTGGACATTGGTTTTCATGATGACATCCTGAAGATCATTACCTACCTTCCTAAAAACAGACAAACCCTGATGTTTAGCGCCACCATGCCGGATAAAATACGTCAGTTGTCGAAAAAGATCTTAGTGAACCCCATCGCGTTAAGTCTGGAGATATCAAAACCGGCAGAAGGAGTGCTCCAGGCAGCTTATCTAACCTACGATGCGCAAAAATCACCGCTAATAAAAAGCCTGATCGACAACAAACCCAATGTAAAGAGTGTACTGATATTCAGCTCCACAAAGCTAAAAGTCAATGAAATTGTCAGGGCTTTGAGAAGTAAACAATTTTTGGTGGAGGGCATTTCATCCAATCTGGAGCAAAGCGAGCGTGAAGAAGTACTGCTAAGGTTTCGATCGAAAGAAACACGCGTTTTGGTAGCCACCGATGTGATGAGCCGTGGTATTGATATTAAAGGCATCGACCTGGTGATCAATTTTGATGTGCCCAATGATGCCGAAGACTACGTACACCGTGTAGGACGTACGGCCCGTGCCGATGAAACCGGCGTCGCACTGACACTTGTCAATGAAAATGACATGTACAAGTTTAAACGCATTGAAGAATTTATTGGGAGTGAAATCATGAAAATTCCGATGCCACCTCAATTGGGAAGTGGTCCTGCATGGAATCCGAAACCCAATCCAAGAGATGGAGGTTTCAGGGGCAATCGAAAACCATCGGGTAAAGGAAACGGGAGAAAGGCAAGATAGGAATAAATCTGAGTGACTTGCAGTCGGATAAATCCGGATGCAATGGATAACCAATAAATACATTCATTGTAGTTGAACAAATCTGAATAGAATCAATC
>PHDN01000031.1 GCA_002840975.1 Bacteroidetes bacterium HGW-Bacteroidetes-16 | reverse complement strand
TTGGTGAAAATGAAAAAAACCGCCTACTACCCAACTCGTGAGATTCGGCGGGGTAAACCAAATTTCCTACCTTTGATTTTATCTTTGTTCATTTAATATACGTATATTTCTGGTTACCAGCAATAAAACATAGCGCAAATGTATAGAGACATTATCCCCTAAAAAAACCAAATTTTAAATTCGGTTGGTTTTGGCAAGGATTTGGCCGTTTTGGTTTTGTTTTCGGTTTTTATGTACTTTGCAACCCTCTATTTTATCGCTTTATATGGTTAAAATTGCTTGTAAATTAATGGCGCTTGTTGCCTGGATATTTGCCCGACAGGTAGGTTTTTCACAAAGCGGGATAAACGACAGCCTGGTTACCTTGTTATCATCACGAAGCGGTTCGGAGAAGGCGTTGCTTTTCAACCAACTAGCCGATGGGTTGACAAAAACGAATCCACGGCAAGCCATCCTCTGGTCTGACTCCAGCCTAAAACTGTTGTCAAAATTTGAGTGGTCCAAAGAAAGAATACATGCCTATTCAAATAAGGCCTATGGCTATTTCAATTTAAAGAATTATGACTCCTCTCTGATCATGATGAAAGAAGGGCTGAGCTATGCCAAACAATTTAAGGAATGGAAAAGCGAAGCCACCATGCAGGGACAGATGGGTATGTTTTTCCTTCAAAAAGGGGAGTTTGACAGTTCATTGGTGTACAACATTAAATCCATTGCCCTGCTGAAAAAGGTTTACGAATCAGCCGAAGATACCAGCCAGCTTCACTTGATGAATATAAGCAAAGCACTTGGCAACACAGGCCAGATTTTTATCCGAAAAGGCGATTATGAAAAGGGCTTTTATTATTTTGTAGATGCATTGAAATACAGGGAACTGGCCAAAGCACCTCCCGAATCGATGGCCAAATTAACCACCAATATTGCCGGTTTATATGCTTATTTGAAAGATTATGAAAATTCGCAGAAATATTACCTGCAAACCCTGTTGCTTTATGAGAAAAGCAACGACAGGGCCATGATGGAAATCGTATATGGAAATTTGGGAATTGTCGAGAAAAACCTGGGAAACAACGACAAAGCCATTCAATATTACACACTTGCGTTGAAACTGGATGAAGAACTGGGAAATGAGGAACAAAAGGTGAACAACCTGTGTAATCTGGCCAAACTGTATCTGGATGAAGGCGATTTGGATCGGGCAGCCTTATCCTACCATCGGGCACTGGCTTTGGAAAAAAAGATTTCAAGCAAATTTACATTGGCAGAGTTGCATTTGAACATGGGATTGATTTACCTGAAGTCGAATCAAAATCAACAGGCCGAAACGCATTTGCTGAGAAGCCTGAAAATAGCTGAGTCGGAAGACATGAAAACGCTGATTTACAAAGCAGAAGAAGCACTGTCGCAAGTTTACGGCCACCGGGGAAATTATGAGGAAGCCTATTTCTACCATGTGAAATACCACAACATGTACGACAGCATCAACAACGAGAACACCCGAAACCGCTTATCGGAACTTCAAACCCAATTTGAAACCGAGAAAAAAGAGAAAGAAATTTTGAGCCTCACAGCAGAAAAAACGGAACAAAAACTGGCCATTATAGAGCAAAAATCAAACCTGATCCGACAAAGAATGATCATTTTCACCATTTTACTTGTTCTGTTCCTGTCGGCAGGATTGGCCTATTTTCTCTTTATCAGGTATCGCTTAAAGCAAAAAAACAAACACATCGAACTGGAAAATCAAAACCTGCAAATTGAAAGCCGTCTTCTGCGTTCTCAAATAAACCCCCATTTTATTTTTAATGCGCTCAACTCCATTCAGCATTTTGTGATGAACAACGAAAAAACACAGGCAAGCACTTATTTGATCAAGTTCGCCAACCTCATGCGCAATGTGTTAAGTATGTCGCGTAGAGAAATGGTTTCGCTGGAAGATGACCTGGAAACACTTAAAATAAACCTGGAATTAGAAAAACTTCGTTTAAAGGGCAAATTTGATTTTCATTTTATTGTCGACCAGGATATTGACAGGGAGGCCATTTATATCCCTCCCATGCTCATGCAGCCACATATTGAAAACGCCATCAAACATGGAGTTGAAAAGAAAGAGGGTACAGGAACTATCAGGATTGAAATTTCGATGCTGGATCATCACCTTAATTGTGTGATACAGGATGATGGAATAGGAAGAGAAAAATCTGCTGAAAAGCAAAAAAAAGGGCATGTTTCGGTAGCCGGAAAATTAACCGAGGAAAGGTTTGAAATCCTGAAAAAGAAAAGAGGAACCCATATATCACAAGTGATTATCGACCTGAAAGACATCAATGGAAATTTCGTTGGAACACGGGTTGAATTAATGATTCCATTTGAAAAGGATTAGGTAGTTTATATGCATCCATAGTGAAGATAATATTGATAGTTTTGTAATAAAACCAGTTTACGCGTGATAAAAGTTGCGATCATAGACGACGAATCAGATAGCAGGGACACCATCCGGCTGTATTTAAATGAGTTGTACCAAGATATTGAGGTAGCCGGCGAAGCTGATGATTTAGAAACGGGGTTGGCATTAATAAAATTGACCAATCCTGATCTTGTTTTTCTCGACATCAACATGCCGGATGGCTCGGGTTTCGACTTGCTCGAAAGGCTCCCCCATAAAAACATCAACGTCATCTTTGTTACGGCTTACGACCAACACGCCATCAGGGCCTTTCGCTATAGTGCCATCGATTTTTTATTGAAACCCGTTGACCCTGAACTGCTGGTTAAAGCCATTGAAAAATTCAGAAAGAAAGTGGACTTTTCGAGCCTGCACCAACGATTGATGACGCTGTTGGCAAACAAAAACACACCAAAAAAAATCGCACTGCCAACCACTGGCGGCTACAAATTTGTGTTAGCTGAAAACATACGCCATTGTGTTTCGGAAGGAAATTACACCACTTTTTTCCTTTACAATGGAGAAAAAATCTTGGTATGCTATCCACTGAAGGAGTATGAAGAACTTTTAGAGGGTGACAATTTTTACAGGATCCACCAATCGCACCTGATCCACCTTAAATACGTAAAAGAGTACAAAAAAGGAGAAGGTGGCTCCGTTATTCTGGACGACAACACCGAAATCCAGATTGCCAGACGTAGAAAAGAAGGCTTTTTGGAGGCGATGATGAATTATAGTAGTTGAGAATATGAATTTTTCTCTTTTGAATTTTGTTTTTATACCTGCATTTTCATATATCTATATGGTTGTTATCCAGATAATTAAAATTTAATTTTTATTTTATCTGTTTTTTTGCTTGCTTTTCTGCTTGTATTGTTTGTATGTTTGCACCCAATAAAGCTGACCAAATTTCCTACCTTTTGTTAGTTATTTAACTAGATACAAAAAAATGGTTGCTTTATGAAAAAAGTCTTTTTGATGGCATTCCTGTTCGGGAGTGCATTTTCAGTTTATTCACAGTTAGTACTTTCCAGTGGATCCCAATTGGTGGTCAATAGCGGTGCTGTTGTGGTTGCCAATGACATTAACTGTTCGGGAGGAACCATTAAAAACAATGGAGAAGTTTCCATTTTAGGCGATATCACCAACAACAGTGGTGCCCTGATGGACGCCACTTCTACCGGAACCGTTACCTTTGAAGGAACTTCAGCACAGGAGATCACCGGGATAGCTTCCTCCACTTTTTATGGAATCCTCGACATCAACAATTCCACAGGCGTTGCTATTACAACTACCGCAACCGGAGCCGATCAAGTCATTAACGGAACACTTAATTTTACCAGTGGAAAGCTCACCTTAAATGGGTTTAACTTAACGATTGGAGCAAGTGATCCAACCGGAGCAAGCACAACATCCTTCATTGTAACCAACAGTACAGGAAGTGTTAAAAGAAGTGTTCCTGCAGACGGCTCCACCAACGTCATCTTTCCCATTGGAAACAGTGCCTACAATCCAATCACATTACAAAACAGTGTCTCTGCTACTACTGATAACTACAGCGTTAGGGTCGCCGATAGCAAACCGGTGAGTTTCTCTGGTACGACGCATATCGTTGATCGTTCATGGGTGGTTGGTGAAGATGTTGCCGATGGTTCGGACCTTACAGCCACAAATCAATGGAACGTTGGTGAAGAGTTAACCAATTTTGATAGATCAGCAAGCACAATTGGCGTTACCTCTGACAATGGTACAACAGTATCATGGGGAAGTAATACCAGTGCAACAGGCAGTAATCCTTATACCAATTCAAGCTCCGGAATTACCTCAACCGGAACGCTGATGGTGGGCGACTACTTTTATAGTGGATTGGTGATTGACCTTCAGGCTTTTTTGGCCGGGGCCTACAATTCCACCAACCACAACATGGACAACACGCTGAATTCCCTCCTCCCCCTGACCGACCCTTATGGATTGACTACAACGGTAACCTCCATTCCTGCCACGGCCGTAGATTGGATAAAAATTGAGTTGCGGGATGCAGGAAACCATGCAACAGTGCTTCACAGCTTTGCGCGCTTTATTGACCAGGACGGACAAATCATTAATGAAGACGGAACCGATTGTAAAATGACCGGGGTGGTCTCGGGTTCTTATTACATAGCCATACAACACCGCAACCATTTTGGGGTGGTATCCACTTCCACCGTGAATTTAGCCGGTTCACCAACCTTAACTTTTAAAGGAGCTCAAGCCACTGCCTGGCAAGATGGCACTATTACCACCAACGCGGCCATGAAGGAAGTGGAAACCAATGTGTTTGCTTTGTGGGATGGAGATGCCAATGGGGATGGACAGGTGGCCTATAACGGCGCGAGTAATGATCGTTCAGCTGTATTAACAGAGGTCGGAGTTGGCACACCAGGTAATACTGTATTAGATTCATACTCAGCAAATGATGTAAATATGGATGGGGATGTGATATACAATGGTGCAGGCAGCGACAGGAGTTCAATACTTTCTGTTGTCGGGGTTTCAACCCCGGGAGTGGTATTTTCAGCACACATGCCTGAATTATAGAGTTTTAAAGAAAATAACAAATTTAAATATGAAAAAACACATCTACAAACTAACATTAACTGTTCTCGCCATTCTGGGCTCCTTGTATTCTGAAGCTCAAACGTTTGAAATTAGAACTGTAGAAAATGACATTGGATATTTAACAGTTCAAATGAGAGAAACCTCAGGAACAGGAACGCCAACCACTGCCACCAATATTGTTGATATTACTTTTGTGGTAAGATACCCCAGCGGTGCTGTGGATATTGACCTGCTTTGTTCATCAAACGATTATAATATGATTGATGGTTTAGGAGGAGTAGAACAAACATTTGGGGGCTATGATTATCACTATTGGAATGCAAGCAACACACCTTTCAATCCACCGTCCAATTGGGTACAAAATGTTTGGGAAGATATCGCTGTTTTTTATGCATCCGGAGCTACGGGAAGCGGGTTGTTTGAAATAGCTCCTAATAACTGGGATGGCAGAAGCTTAAACTGGAACCAGGGAGGAACCGATTATACACCAACAATTAATGGTGATGTTAACTATTCTTATCCAACCGTTGTTTATGATTACGTTTGGGAAGGAGGAAACGTAAGCGCCCCTTTTTATGATGGAAATAGCTGGGGAAATGCGGCAAATTGGAAAAGTGAGTGTGGGGTTACGCAGGCATCGGTACCTACTTCATCTTCTAACTGTTATGTTCCTTCCGGTAAAACCTTTTATCCACAAAATGTTTATGCGTTTGTTGGATTTCCGGGTACTGCGCTTGCTAACAATGTCAGAATTCAAAGCGGAGCCAGTATTAATTTTTTAAATGTAAATGCTGATAACTTTGTTATTTCGGGTGATTTATTAGTAGATGGGACGGTAACAATCAACCCTACATCAAGTGTAAATCCTGGAATTTCAGTAGCAGGTTCATCAACAATTAACGCAACGAACGGTTTTATCATTACACCAAATGCTTCAGCAACATTTAATGGATCAACTGTTCAAAATGCTGTTAATTCTATCGTCATCCAATCCGACGCCACAGGCACAGGCTCCTTTATTGATAACGGAACCATCACCTATGGAGCAAGTGGTTCGGCCAAGGTACAAACCTATCTTTCCAATTCGGCTGGCTCAGGAAATTTTGATATTCACCTGGTAGGACCTACCGTTGATGAAGAAAACTACACGGGTGCCGGGACAGGTGCTTACCTGAGTGCTTTTAATGTAGTGAACGGGAGCACCTACGCGTATTCATGGGACGAAACGCAAGTCCTGCTCAACGGATGGCAAAACATCAACAGCTTATCCTATGAGGTTAGAACCGCCGATGGAATTGGTCTCTCCACCATCGACAATCTGCCACATACCCTCGAAATGACCGGTTCGTTTATGACAGGTGCCATTTCATCTCCCTCCTTAACTTTTAGCAACAACCATTATGAATTGATCAGCAATCCTTATCCTTCCTCCATCGATTTTGACGGGCTGGCTACTGACAACAGTGGCGTTGTATATGATGCCTACTGGATTTGGGATCCTGCTGCCAATAATTACGTGGAACGTGCAGGAGGCGTTGGAGGAACCCAATATATTCAGGTAGGACAAGGCTTCTTTGTAGAAACGAATTCAGCAGGGACTTTTAACTTTTCAAATGCAAGACGTGCCCACAGTACGGTTGCATTTAGGGAAACCATGACCAACATGCTTTCAGTTGCTGCCGAAGGCGGCAAGCCGGGTTACCGCGATGATGCCATTATCCGGTTCGACGAGCAAGCTACCTCGGGTTATGATGTGAACATGGAAGCCGTTTTTTGGGAAAGTCAAAACTCAGATGCTACCTCTTTGAGGTCGGTAGCGGAAGGCAACCTGGAACTTGCCATCAATGCGCTGCCGTTGGAAAGTCTCACCGGAGGAGAAATGCTGAGCGTTCCCCTGAATTTTGATTGCGGTTATACTTCGGAATACAGCTTGACTTTCACTGACATCGAATCTTTTGAAGCCGGCACCGAAATCTGGCTCGAAGATAAACTCACCGGAGGCGACTGGATTTCTCTCAACACCCAACCTCTTTATACTTTTAACGGTTCACCGGATGATGCCGCCGACCGTTTTATCCTCCATTTCTTCGGTCCAACCGGAACGGATGAACTCGCCAAAACAACGGTTGATATCTATTCTTCCGGCCAGCATACGTACGTGCGCAACAACACCGATGAAGCCATCCGGGAGGTGAGGGTTTATAGCTTGTCGGGATCGCTGGTTCGCAACCTGAAAACCACAGATCAAAAATTCATGAAAATCTGGGTGGGTGATCAAATGGCTTATTATGTCATCATGGTTGTTACCGATCAACAAGTCTACACCGAGAAAATATTCATTAACAAGTAACCTTAAAACGACATGTGTCTTATGAAGAAGAAAATATATTTCGCCCTGCTAGTCGCTTCACTCCTCCTGTTCCCCTTAATTTCCATGGCCGAAACCACAGGACCGGGTAACCCTCCGGGAGAGCCCGGTGGAGGTGATGTTCCCATTGGCGGTGGTGCCCCCATCGGGGGGGGAAGCCTGGTTTTAATGGGAATGGCAGCGGCCTATGGAGTACGTAAACTGTATTTGATAAAACAAGAACGCCTGGAAGAATAACCCAATCATGTCATTTTAAAAGGCTCAGAAATTTGGTTAAAATAAAAATACAGCTGTCAGACCTTAGTGTGACCTTTAATAATTTGTGATTTGATTTAAAGTTAATTACAGATTCCATCCCTATTAAAAAATTCGCATTGGTATCTCTGTGACTTCTTTACTCAGCTTTGTGTAAAAACTTATAAGCTATGACACCAAGAACCACAAAGAAGCTACAAGGTGACACAGAGAATAAAATTTAGTTATATTTCATTAACTATCAAATGTAAGCACTCAGAAAAACACATGAGAAACTTGAGTCATGAATATTGTAATTGTATTTCACTTGTATTATATTTGTGACCGTTATGTATTTATTATCTCAATGGTCTCATTTTTAACACCAAAAAGATCGCTCATGAAAAAATCAGCAGTGCTCCTTTTGCTCACGTTTTGTATTATAATTCCCTCTCATGCTCAGCAGATTACAAACCGAAATAAATTAAATAGTCTTTCCTCCGGTTTTTTTCAGTCTTTTGAAGAAGGCAAACAAAGAGCCATTGAATATGCCCGGGCGAACAACATTCCCATACGCATTGAAACCGACACCATGTTGATGGAACTCATCAATATCGATGAACGCGGAAGGCCTCAATATTATACCACTTTCAATGCCAACGCGGCAGCCACTTCATCCACTAATGAAGTATACAGCGGCGGTGCAGCTGGATTAAGCCTGAGTGGTTCCGGGGTTACCGTTTGCGAATGGGATGGTGGCACCATCAGGACAACCCATCAGGAATTTGATACGCGGGCCACCAACATCGACGCCTCTGCCGTTCATTGGCATTCGACCCATGTGGCAGGAACCATCATGGCATCCGGAGTCAATTCGGCTGCCAAAGGAATGGCGTTTGCGGCCGAACTGAATGCCTACGACTGGGATTACGATAACTCCGAAATGGCCACCGAAGCGGCCAGTGGAACCCTGATTAGTAACCACTCTTATGGCTTTGTCAGGGGATGGTATTGGAATGGTTCTGCCAATGTTTGGAATGGAGATCCGGGAATTAGTACTTCAGAGGACTATCTTTTCGGGTTTTATGATATTTACGCGAGAAACTGGGACGAAATAGCCACCAATGCACCCTATTATTTGATTGTAAAATCGGCTGGTAACGACAGAGGGGACAGTGGCGACGGATCTTATCCTCCGGATGGTCCCTATGATTGTATCCCACAAAAAGGAGTGGCCAAAAATATACTAACAGTTGGTGCCGTAGAAGATATTCCCACAGGATATTCGCAACCCTCCGATGTGGTGATGAGCAGTTTTAGTAGTTGGGGACCTGCCGATGATGGCAGGATAAAACCGGATATTGTGGCCAATGGCGTAAATTTGTATTCTACAGATAGTGATTCTGATACTGATTATACATACTCCAGTGGTACCTCCATGTCGGCACCTGCCACCACAGGATCGCTTGCCTTGTTAATTCAACATTATGAAAATGTAAAGGGTTCAGGAATGAAAATGCTTTCGTCCACATTGAAAGCGCTTGTGCTGCATACGGCGGATGAATCAGGAACCAATGATGGCCCGGATTATGAATTTGGATGGGGATTGCTGAATACCCAATCGGCAGCAGCCAAAATCACCGAAGACCAGACTACTGATGTGATTTCAGAACATGTACTGGTTAATGGGGAAACCTATACCCGCAACATCACCACCACGGGAACCAATCCCATCCGGGTAACCATCGTGTGGACCGATCCTCCCGGAACGCCACCGTCCGCTGCGCTCGATCCTGCTGATCCCATGCTCGTAAACGACCTGGATTTACGTATTACCGAAAGTTCTAACACTTACTATCCATGGAAACTGGACAAAGACAATCCTTCAAATGCTGCTACCCACACTGCCGAAAACAATGTGGACAATGTAGAAATGGTGGATATCGCAACGCCCGTTACATCCACCACCTACACCATTACCGTGGATCATGATGGAACACTGGCTTCTCCTCAGGCATTTTCCCTGATCATCAGTGGTGATATTGACAATGCAGTGGCTCCGGTGGCTGATTTTTTTGCTTCTACCTTAACAACGGCAATAAATAAGTCAGTTGATTTTAGCGATGCATCGGCAAACTTTCCAACCTCGTGGAATTGGGCCTTTAATCCCACTACTGTAACCTATAAAAACGGGACTTCTTATACTTCACAATCACCTCAGGTAGAGTTTGATGCCGCAAATACATATGAAGTCACGCTCGTTGCGACAAATTCAAATGGGAGCAATACGATAACAAAAACAGGCTACATCACTGCCACAGGATCTCCAACCGGCTATGCAGAAGCTTATTCTACAGGTACTTATGGCTATATAAGCAGGGTTCAGATGGGGACAATTGATAAGTCATCCACCTTCACGAATATTGGAGGACCGGATCCAGATGATCAGTATTATGAGGATTGGACCGTTAACTCGACGGATGTGACGCCCGGACAATCATATACCATTACGGTCACCAGCCCTTATAATGATCCGGGGCTTGATCTTGGGATTTGGGTAGATGCGAACCGTGATGGCGACTTTAATGATTCCAGTGAGCAGGTTTTATGTGATATCGATGGTGGAGGGGAAGGGGATTTTATTATTTCAATACCCTCAGACGCGGATCTTGGCAGCACTCGCATGCGATTAAGAATGAAATATTGGGATGCCACTTGTACCTCAACCGGGAGTACACCAAACGGCGAAGTAGAAGACTACACCCTCAACATACTACCCGCCAGCACTACCTGGAACGGTACCAACACCAACTGGAATGATGCTTCCAACTGGCCTGATGGAGTGATCCCAAATTTATCTTATGAAGTAACCATTCCAACAACCCCATCAGGTGGTAATTTTCCTGAAATTCAGGTAGGTACAAATGCCAAATGTTACAGCATCACGCTACAAGATGGTGCCACCATCACCATAAACGGAACATTGGAGGTGGACAAATAAGTGCTTCAAAATTTAGCTGTCCTTTTGCAGCAATGAAACCAAAAGGTAGGAAATTTTGGTTAGGGCGGGTTTTCAGCTTATCGTTGAAAGCCCGCTTTTTTTTCCTTCTAAAAACAAAAATCAAGGTAAAATCATCCAAATTATTAATTTTGACGGATCATATCATTAACTCGATGATGATGAGATTATTTAAAGTGGTATTCATATTGATGGTCATTCCCGGTCTGCTGTTTTCGCAAAAAAAGAGCAACCTGAACCATCATCTGGCGGTGGTTCCCTCGGTTATAAAAACACCCATTGGTTTTTCAATTTCTGCCCCATTAAGGGAGGCACCCATTTTTATTGATAAAAAACAATTTGCCGAAGAGTTTTATATGAATAAACACAGAGACCGGGAAATTAACCCCAATATCTATCCTCCTGATTTTAGCAAAGCTATACCTGATCCAGGAGAGCAAATAATTATGGGGGAAGTGTTATCCGGGAGATCCCTGCAACAAAACTTTCCTGGTCAAAACAGCAGCTCCTACCCACCTGACTGTAGCGGAACTGTTGGCTCAGACTATTATTTTCAGGTGGTAAATGTTACGTACCAGATTTTCAATAAATCGGATGGCAGTTCCGCTGCCGGACCTTCAAATCTTAATTCAATATTCAATAGTGGGCTACCGGGGGCCACCTGCAATAGCGGCGATCCCATCGTACTATGGGATGAACAAGCCGACCGGTGGCTTTTTGCTGAATTTTCGCTTTGCGGCTCCAACGATTATATGCTGATCGCCGTTTCAACCACCAACGATCCAACAGGAACCTGGTACTCCTGGTCGTATGATGTGGCCGATATGCCGGACTATATGAAGTTTGGTATTTGGCAGGATGGCTATTACATGGCAACCAATACTTCGGCTGGCAATGATGTGTATGTTTTCGATAGAGATGCCATGATTTCAGGCTCAGGAAGCCCTGTCATGATTGGTTTTGACAACCCGAACAGGCCCACTACTTTTGATGGATTTCATTGTTTGCTCCCTTTGGATAACGATGGAGCATGGGCACCTGCTGGAACACCCGGCCAGTTTATTACCATTGCCGATGACGGCCAAAGCAATCCTGCTGACGAACTTAGGATATATGAACTTGACGCCGACTGGACTACCCCTTCAAACTCTACCTTTTCGATGGTGCAACAGCTGCCTGTCAACGCGTTTAATGGAAACTTTTCAAATGATTGGAACAACATCCCACAACCCGGAACAGCACAAAAACTGGATGGAATATCCACTGTTTTGATGTTCAGGGCGCAATACCGCAATTTTAATGGAATCCAAAAGATCGTTTGTAACCACACCATTGCCGAAAGTGCTACCGAGTCGGCCATCAGGTGGTATGAACTCGAAAAAACCACAGGAAGTTGGTCCATTTCTCAACAAGGCACTTACAATCCCGATGACGTAAGTCGCTGGAATGGAAGTATCGCCATGAACGACAATGGCGAAATAGCCATGGGATATTCCGTTTCCGATGGCACTTCCATTTATCCTGGTATCAGGTATTGCGCACAAACAACCAACGCACCCCAAAATACCATGGATGTAGCCGAAGTGAGTATTTGGGATGGATCCTTCTCTCAAACTGGGATTAACCGTTGGGGTGATTATAGCAACATCAGTGTCGACCCTGGTGATGGCACCACCTTTTGGTATACCAATGAATACAAGAGCAGTTCGTCACATGGTACCCGGATCGCGTCTTTTACAGTTCCCCTTTCCTGTATCGCACCAACCGTTCAGGCTGCTGCTTTTTCAGTCGCCGCAATCCACGACAACGACCTAACCATTAACTGGACCAGGGGAAATGGAACCCATGTGTTGGTCATTGCCCGTGAAGCAGGTGCGGTGAACCAAGGTCCTGTTACGGGAACAAATTATAATGCCAATGCCAGTTTTGGCGATGGCGACGCAATTGGATCTGGCAATTATGTTCTTTATAATGGAACAGGTACCTCCGTTATCACCACATCGCTCCAGGCAGGAACTGCCTATCATTTTTCAATCCATGAATATTCAATCAGCGATTTTTGTTACCTGTCACCGGGCTTAACCGGAAATGCCACAACAAGTGGGGTTGCTCCATGTAATCTTTGTAATTCAAATGGGAATACCGATTATGAAACCAGTACAACCTTCGTTGGTTTGAATACCCTCAGCAATGCCTCGGCTAAACCAGGAGCATACAGCGATTATACCAATTTATCAACTAATTTAGGAGTAGCTGAGGTTTATCTGTTGAATGTGAGGGTAAACACCGACGGAAATTATACCGTCAACACCATCGTGTGGGTCGACTGGAACCAGGATTGTGACTTTAGCGACAGCGGAGAAACCTATGATTTGGGAACAGCTACGAATACTTCGGACGGGGCCACCAGTTTATCGCCTCTGAGCATTACCGTGCCTGTTGATGCCGTGTTGGACAATACCATCATGCGGGTTTCAACTAAATATTCTTCTGATCCCACCTCCTGCGAAACAGGTTTCGATGGTGAAGTAGAAGATTATACTTTAACCCTGGTCCCCGGACAATCAGTATGGATTGGAAATACGGTGGAATGGAATGCTATCACCAATTGGGAAAATGGGATCGTGCCTACGTCTTCCTTTGTGGTTACAATTCCGGCGGTTCCAACCGGTGGTCATTTCCCCACCATACCCCTTGGGATCAATGCAGTTTGTTATAGCATCACGCTTGAGAACGGATCGACCATCACAATTAATGGAAATTTGGAGGTTATAAAATAGAAAATGAACCAAAAGGTAGGATGTTTGGTCAGCGGTTATTGGAGTTTTCCGATAGCCGCTTTTTTTTGAACACGGATAACACGGATTAAACGGATCGATAAAATTAAATCCGTGTTTTATCCGTTCAATTCCTGCCTACCTTGCCTTCGGCAGGAAATCCGATCAGGTAGGATTGCTCCATTCTCCCCCTTGTGAAAATATTTGTTAAAATTTCACACAACTGTTGTGCACGCATAGTTAATGTATTATATTTGCAGTGCATGCATAACATAAGTATTAATGAATATACAAGAAACAGTTGATTATCATTTGCGTAGCACACTCTTCGCCATTCGCAGGATGTACAACCTGCTCGCCGCCGAAAATGGAATAACACAAGGCATCGGTTATGTACTGGTGAACGTTGGCAGAGAAGGGGTGCCGGCAACCAAAATTGCTCCCATGATGGGCATGAGTACTTCGAGTCTTAGCCGTTTACTTAAGAACATGGAAGACGATGGCCTGATTTACCGTCAATCCGACGAAAACGATCGCCGGGTAGCCAAGGTGTTTTTAACTCCCAGAGGGGTGGAACTAAGGGCGAAAGTAAGAAAGGTGGTCCTTGATTTCAACAACAAACTCTTTGAAAAAATCGATCAGGCCGAGATGGCGACTTTCATGCGTGTAAATGAGGTAATCCGTCAGCAAGTTTGCAACGACCTCGCTCACCTCACAGGAAAAAGTTGCGATGAAGACTAACTTTTTAAACCTAACCATATATGATACGTAGAATTAACAAAGTCGCGGTGCTCGGCTCAGGAGTGATGGGGTCGGGAATCGCCTGTCATTTTGCCAATATCGGCCTCGATGTATTGCTGCTCGACATCGTCCCCCGCGAGCTCAATGAAGCAGAAAAAAGCAAAGGTCTGACCCTGAACGACAAAGTAGTCAGAAACCGGATGGTGAACGATTCACTGACGGCGGCACTCAAGTCGAAGCCCTCTCCTATTTACAAACAGTCGTTTGCCCGACGCATCCTCACGGGCAATTTTGATGATGACCTTAATAAAATAAAGGACTGCGATTGGGTGATAGAGGTGGTGATTGAACGCCTCGACATCAAGCAACAGGTATTCGAAAAGGTGGAGAAATTCCGTAGGCCGGGATCCCTCATCACTTCCAACACTTCCGGTATCTCGGTAGAAAAAATGATAGAAGGTCGCAGCGAAGATTTTCAACAACATTTCTGTGGGACGCACTTCTTCAACCCGCCACGCTATCTTCAACTGTTCGAGATCATTCCCACCAGCAAAACCTTACCCGAAGTACTCGACTTTCTGACCGATTACGCCAGCCGATATCTGGGTAAAACCCCTGTGCTGGCAAAAGATACTCCTGCCTTTATCGCTAACCGCGTAGGTACTTTTTCCATCATGGAATTATTTAACAACGTGGAACAAATCGGGCTCACCATCCCCGAAATTGACAAACTCACAGGTCCTGTGATAGGTCGCGCTAAATCAGCTACCTTTCGCACAGCGGATATCGTGGGACTCGACACGCTGGTCCATGTGGCCAACAACATCCGTGAGACAACCCACGATGAATCAAACGATGCTTTTAAAATTCCAGCCTATCTGCAAAAAATGCTTGACAACAAATGGCTGGGTTCAAAAACACAACAAGGGTTCTTTAAGAAAGTTGACGAAGGGGGTGATAAAAAATTCCTCAACCTGGATTTTTCCACCATGGATTATATGGAGGCGCCTCGTCCCAAATTCTCCGTATTCGAAAAAACCAAAGGCATCGACGATTTGCGTCAGCGGATGCCCATCCTCATGTCTGACAAGGGAAAAGCAGGTGAATTTTACCGCAGCTCTTTTTACAGTTTGTTCCAGTTTGTCTCTAACCGAATTCCTGAAATCACCGGCGACTTGTACAAGGTAGATGATGCCATGAATGCAGGTTTTGGCTGGAAACTAGGGCCTTTCCAGACCTGGGATGCCGTAGGCGTTGCCGATACCGTTAAGGCCATGGAAGAAGCAGGCAAAAAACCGGCTCAATGGATTTACGATATGCTGGAGGCAGGAATCCCCGGCTTTTACACCGTAAAGGAAGGCAAAAAATATTTCTACGATATTCCTTCAAAATCCTACAAGGAAATTCCGGGACAGGAGGCGTTGATTTCCCTTGAAGTGCTGCGTGCCTCTCACGTACTCTGGGAAAATACCGACACCACCATTTTTGATTTAGGCGATGGCGTACTGAACATCGAATTTCATACCAAGATGAACACCATCGGCCAGGGAGTGCTCGAAGGACTCAACAAAGCCATCGACATGGCCGAAGCCGATTACAAGGCCCTGGTTGTTTCCAACGAAGGAGAGCATTTTTCGGCCGGAGCCAACGTAGGCATGATTTATATGTTGGCCATCGAACAGGAATTCGAAGAACTGGATATGGCCGTGCAATGGTTTCAGAAAACCACCATGCGCATGCGTTATTCAAGCATTCCGGTTATTGCGGCTCCCCATGGCATGGCACTGGGAGGTGGTTGCGAGTTGTGCATGCACAGCGATAAGGTCATTGCTCATGCCGAAACCTACATGGGGTTAGTGGAATTTGGTGTTGGCCTGATCCCGGGAGGAGGAGGAACCAAAGAGTTTGCTCTGCGTCTTTCGGATGAATTAAAAGAAGGCGATATCCGCACCAATGCATTCCTGAACCGCTACCTGAGCATTGGCCAGGCGAAAGTTTCCACTTCCGCATACGAGGCCTTCGACCTGGGGTATATGCGTCCGGGCATTGATGAAGTAATTGTGAGCCGGGCTCACCAACTGGCTTACGCCAAAAAGGCCGCCTTGAACCTGGTAGAAAAAGGCTATACCCGGCCTGTGCCCCGTACTGATATCAAGGTGCTTGGTAAAGAGGCCCTTGGAATGGTCTATGTAGGTGCGGATGGTTTTGCGACTGCCAATTACATGAGTGAACACGACAAACTCATCGCCGAAAAACTAGGCATGGTCATGGCCGGTGGCGAAGTGTCGGAAGCCCTGACTGAAGTCTCAGAACAATACCTACTGAACCTGGAGCGCAAGGCCTTCATGGAACTCTGCACCCAGCGCAAAACACTGGAGCGCATCCAGAGTCTGATCACCTCCGGTAAAATTTTGAGAAACTAAACCTATCACGAACCAGAAAAACGTAAAATCATGAATGCATATATAGTAGGCGGATATCGGTCACCCATTGGAAAAGCCCCCAGGGGTAGTTTTCGTTTTACCAGACCCGACGACATCGCCGCAACAGTCATCCGGCATTTACTTGCCGATTTCCCACAAATCCCACATACCCGCATCGATGATGTAGTGGTGGGGAATGCTTTCCCGGAAGCGGAATCAGGCTTCAACATGGGGCGCATGCTCTCGCTCATGTCGATGGACACCGTGGAAGTTCCCGGTTCCACCATTAACAGGTATTGCGCGTCAGGCCTCGAATCTATCGCCATCGCTTCGGCCAAAATCACTGCCGGACTGGCCGATATTATCGTGGCCGGAGGAGCCGAAAGCATGTCGATGATCTCAATTGGAGGATGGAGACAAGTGCCTAATCCTGACGTGGCTAAAAACCATCCCAAGTGGTATTTAAACATGGGGCTTACCAGCGAAATGGTGGCCAAAGAGTACAACGTATCGCGTGAAGAGCAGGATCGATTTTCGGTGAAATCAGTTGAAAAAGCACTGGCTGCCATTGATGCGGGCAAGTTTAAACAAGAGATCGTACCTTTCACCATCAAAGAAAACCTGGTGGTAAACGATAAGCTCATCACAAAAGAAAAGATGTTCGACACCGATGAAGGCCCCCGCAGAGGAACAACCCTGGAAGCTCTGTCAAAACTACGTCCGGCCTTTGCCGCCAACGGATTCTCTACTGCCGGAAACTCCTCACAGATGTCCGACGGTGCCGCTTTCGTATTGGTAGTCTCCGAAAAAATCCTCAAAGAATTCAACCTGACTCCCATCGCACGACTCGTGGATTATCAGGTGGCAGGTGTGGAACCTTACAAGATGGGCATAGGACCCATTGCTGCCATCCCAAAAGTGCTGAAACATGCCGGGATGAACCTCAATCAGATTGACGGCATCGAACTCAACGAAGCCTTTGCCTCACAATCCATCGCGGTAATTAAAGAGCTTGGGCTGGATGAAAGCAAAGTAAACGTCAACGGTGGCGCTATTGCATTGGGTCATCCGCTTGGCGCAACGGGTTCCAAACTCACCGTTCAATTGATACACGAGCTCAAACGCACCGGGGGGAAATATGGCCTGGTAACCATGTGTATCGGCACCGGTCAGGGTGGTGCAGGGATATTTGAAATGCTTTAACCCAAGTTAATTAATAGAAACAACTTAAAAAAATAATCACATGTCAGAAAATAAATCACTAAAAGGAGGAGAATTCCTGATTAAGGAAACACTGGCCGAGGATGTGTTCATTCCCGAAGAATTTAACGAAGAACAGCGCATGATAGCGCAAAGCTGCAGGGACTTTACAGAAACGCAGGTACTCCCGCAGGTAGATCAGCTGGAAAAACACGACCGTGAATTGCTCACAAAATTACTCAAGGATGCCGGAGAACTTGGTCTGCTGGGCATTTCTGTCCCGGAAGAGTACGATGGATTTGGGCAAAAATTTGTTACTTCCATGCTCACCGTGGAGGAAATGGGAAAAGGATTCAGCTTCGCGGTAGCCTATTCGGCACATACCGGCATTGGAACCCTTCCCATTTTGTATTATGGTACCGAAGAGCAAAAAAAGAAATACCTGCCCAAGTTGGCCTCTGGCGAATTTCTGGGTGCTTACTGCCTGACCGAGGCAGAAGCCGGATCAGATCCGAACTCAGGAAAAACCAAAGCCATTTTAAGCCAGGATGGGACAACCTACTCACTGAACGGAGTAAAAATCTGGATAACCAACGGAGGCGTGGCTGACCTGTTGATCGTTTTTGCCAAAATCGGCGATGACAAAAACCTGAGTGCCTTTATTGTGGAAACCAATGCACCTGGAATTACCATTGGAGCCGATGAAGAAAAAATGGGCATCAAAGGGTCGTCCACTGTTCAGATCTATTTTGACAACGCAATCATTCCTGCCGAAAATTTACTGGGTGAACGCGATGGAGGTTTTAAAATCGCGTTGAATATCCTGAACCTCGGTCGTATTAAACTCTCAGGGGCAACTGTTGGGGCCTGCAAAGCCACCATTGATGAGGCGCTTCATTATGCCAACGAACGCAAGCAATTTGGTACACTCATCTCCTCCTTTGGTGCCATCAAATGGAAGTTGGGAGAAATGGCCATCCTTACATTTGCTTCCGAATCGCTTACCTATCGTGCCAGCCAAAACATCGACGATGCCATCCAATCGTTTATCGAACAAGGACTCGACAAGGGCAAGGCCACCCTGGAAGGTATTCGCCAATATGCCATCGAGGCCAGCATTGCCAAGGTATTTGGTTCGGAAGTGTTGGATTATGTAGTAGATGAAGCCGTGCAGATTTACGGAGGTATGGGCTATTCGTCCGAAACCCTGGTGGAACGCGCTTACCGCGATTCGCGTATCAACCGTATTTTTGAAGGAACCAACGAAATCAACCGCATGGTGATCGTGGGCGAATTACTAAAACGTGCCATGAAAGGCGAAATAGACCTGATGACCCCGGCAAAAGCGGTTGGAGGAGAGCTCATGGGAATTCCTGATTTTGGTTCGGTTTCAACAGATTACTTTGAGGCAAAGAAGAAAATGATGGTGAACTTCAAAAAATCCATCCTCATGGTAGCAGGTGCTGCCATTCAGAAATACATGGACAAGTTTGCCGATGAGCAGGAAATTTTAATGGCATTGGCCGATATGATTATTACCACCTATGCTGCCGAATCGTGTTTATTGCGTACTGAAAAACTCAGCACGAAACTCACCGAAGAAAAACTGTCCCTGTACAAAGACATGACGGATGTGTTCTTTTACGATGCGGCCGGAAAAATCAATAAATCAGGGGTGGATGCTGTGAATGCTTTTGCTGCAGGTGATGAGCAGCAAGCCATGCTCATGGGGATGAAACGCTTTACCAAATCAGCCAATGTAAACTCCATTGCTGCCCGGCGCCGCATTGCCGACCGTATGATCGAAGACAATCGCTATTCTTATTAACTCAAGTTTCGCATGTAATTATTCGAGCTCTTATATCTGATAGTCAATAGAATTTAATTTTGACCTTCGTATCACTTTGTGGCTTCTTTGTGTTTCTTAGTGGCATAGCTAATAAGTTGTTACACAAAGCTGCACAAAGAAGTCACTGAGATTCACAAAGAGAATGTCTGAATAGGAATGGAATCTGTAATTAACAGTAAATCAATGTTAGTTTTGTTAAATAAAATTTAATTATCTGATCTTCACTAAATAGGTTTAACCACGAAACGTGGGTTATTAATAATTAATATAGCTTTGTTCTTTACTAAAACCGGGGGTGCCCGGAAAATATATAGGCTCACACCATGAACCAAAGAAATAAAACCGAAGCTTTAGCCAACAGTCATTGCAAGATGAGGCTGTATATGCTTTGGAAACTACCACTGGCTTTTTTCGCCAGGCTCAGGGTGGATGAGATGAGCATGCAAAAGGCATCGGTTTCGTTGCCTTACAACTACCTGAACAAAAACCCCTTTCGATCTATTTATTTTGCTGCACTCAGCATGGCAGCCGAACTGTCGACGGGGATTCTCGCCATGGCCCACGTGGAGAAAACCCCCGTTCCTGTTTCGATGCTGGTGCTGGGTGTAAAAGCCGAGTTTGTAAAAAAAGCCAAATCACGTATTATCTTTACATGCAATCAGGGTGAATTGCTGGAGAAAACCATTGCGCAAAGCATTACCGAAAAGGAAGGTCGTACATGTGAAATTTTTACAGAAGGATTGGATGCCAACGGAGAGGTGGTAGCCCGGTTTTGGTTCACCTGGACATTTAAACCAAAAAATCAACAATAATTAACTAAATCCCTACGCACATGAATGTACTTAGAACATTTGACATCCTGGCACAGCTGGTTGAAAAATACCCCAAAGAAGATGCGCTGGCCATCAAAAGAAAAGGAAAATGGGAAAAATTCTCAACGGTTGAATACAAGAACCTGTCCGACCAGGTGAGTTTTGGTTTGATGGCTTCAGGTTTTACCAAAGGTGATAAAATCATCACCATCAGCAACAACCGACCCGAATGGAATTTTCTGGACATGGGCATGAGCCAGATTGGCGTAGTGCATGTGCCTGTTTATCCCAACATTGGAGATGAAGAATACCTGCATATTCTCACCCATTCCGATGCAAAAATGGTGATTGTCTCCTCAAAAGTGTTTTACGAAAACCTCAAACCGTTGGTAAAAAAGGTGGCTGCCATTAAGCATTTTTACACCATCGATCAGGTAGCCGGAGCTTCAAACTGGGAGGAATTGTTAAAGCTGGGTGCAGGAAATCAGGTTCCTGACAAACTGGAAGAGATTAAAAAATCCATCGATCAGGACGACCTGATGTCGATTATTTATACTTCCGGCACCACCGGAAGAAGCAAAGGCGTGATGTTGAGCCACCGGAACTTTATCACCAACGTACTTGGCACCACCGACATTTTGCCCGTAAACGATTCTGCCCGGTTTTTGAGTTTTCTACCTCTTTGTCATGTGCTCGAACGGATGGTGAATTATCTGGTACAAAACAAAGGAGCATCGGTTTATTATGCCGAAAGCATCGACACCATAGGCGACAACCTGCGTGAAATAAACCCGCAAGGATTTACCGCCGTTCCCCGCGTGATAGAAAAATTGTACGACAAGCTGATCCTGAAAGGAAAAGAGTTGACTGGCGTTAAAAGAGCCTTGTTCTTTTGGGCGGTAGACCTGGGTCTGAAATATGAACTGAACAAAGCAAATGGTTGGGCATACGAACTTCAACGTGCTATAGCCGACAAACTCATTTACAGCAAATGGCGTGCGGCCCTGGGCGGTAACCTCCAGGTTGTTATTTCGGGAGGTGCGGCTTTGCAGGAACGTCTGGCACGGGTATTTAACTGCGCCGGCATACCCATCATGGAAGGATATGGCCTCACCGAAACATCTCCGGTAATTTCAGTCAACCAAAAAAAATATCCTTTTATGCAATTCGGAACGGTGGGCCCGGTGATTGACAATGTGCAGGTGAAAATTGCCGAAGATGGCGAAATCCTGATGAAAGGTCCCAACCTGATGCTGGGTTATTACAAAGACAAAGCCATGACGGATGAGGTAATCGATCAGGATGGATGGTTCCACACGGGCGATATAGGTGTGTTACTCGACCACAACATTCTGAAAATTACCGACCGGAAAAAAGAGATATTCAAACTAAGTACCGGAAAATATGTGGCACCCCAAATTGTGGAAAACCGCTTTAAAGAATCATCCTTTATCGAACAGATTATGGTGGTGGGTGAAAACGAAAAATTCGCCGCAGCCATTATTTGTCCGACATTTCATTTTCTACATGCCTGGTGCAACAGATATGGCATCAAATTCCGCGACAACAAAGACCTGATCCAGAAACCTAAAGTAATCGCCCGGTATCAGCAAGAAGTTGATAAGATCAATAAAAGTCTGGGAAATCACCAACAGATAAAAAAGTTTGAACTTACCTGTTCCGACTGGACTCCTGAATCGGGTGAGCTCTCGCCTACTCTCAAAGTAAAACGTAACTTTATAAAGGAAAAATACAAAATCAAATTCGACCGTTTATATGGCTATACCGATGAATCGGGACATGTGGGATTGCCCGGTGAGCCGGAATCCGAAAGCGATGATAAAGATTAACAGATAATGGGAGAAGGAGTTATTCGCGCCGGAAGTGTCTTAAATGGGTAGCACAACACATTTAATTAATCAACTAACTTGACATAATGATGATAAGGCAACTGATTTTTCTAATCGTATTACTGATTACCCTGGTCGTGTTTGCCTACTCGATGAGGCGGTATTTCAGGTACTTTAAATTTACCAAAAAACAACCACTGGGAAACATCGGTCAACGACTCTGGATCACCATTAAAGTGGCTCTTTTTCAGGAGAAAATTTTGCGGCGTCCATTAGTTGGTTTAATGCATGCCCTGGTTTGGTGGGGCTTTATCGTGATTTTGTTTGGCAGCGCCGAAATGGTGATCGATGGTCTGTTTGGCACTGAAAAAATCTTTTTCTCCCTGGGACCTTTTTACAGGTTTTTTATGGCTTCGGGCGATTTGTTCGGATTGATCATCACCGTGGCCATCCTCGCTTTTCTGTTCCGCAGGCTGTTTATGCACGTCAAACGGTTTTATGGATCCGAGATGAAATCTGTTTCAAAAGCGGATGCCAACCTGGCCCTGGGCATTATCCTGGTGCTGATGGTCAGCTTACTTGGAATGAACACCTTTTATTATCACTGGACTAAAAGTGTTGGTGGGGAAATCATGGGTGCTTATCCCATAAGCCAATGGCTGGCCGGATTTCTTAAAAATGTTCCACCCGAACAATCCTTATTGTGGTATCAAATAAACTGGTGGGCCCACATTGTCCTGATTTTCATTTTTGCCAACATATTGCCTTATTCCAAACACTTCCATGTGTTTATGTCTGTTCCCAATGTGTTTGTCAGCAAGATAAAACCACTGGGTACCGTGGACAACATGGACAACATCACCAGGGAAGTGAAGCTGATGCTCAATCCGGATACCGCTTTCGCGGAAACACCTGAAGACGAAAGCGAACCCGAACGATTTGGCGTTAAGGATGTGCAGGACCTCAACTGGATCAACTACCTCAACTCTTTGTCGTGTACCGAGTGTGGACGTTGTACCTCGGTCTGTCCGGCCAACATCACCGGCAAACTGCTTTCACCCCGCAAAATCATGATGGATACCCGTGCCCGCATGAAAGAAAAAGGTCCGGGTATGCTCAGGGAAGGTGTTGGCTTCGACGATGGACGTTCGCTCCTCACCAACTTTATTACCGAAGAAGAACTGTGGGCTTGTACCATGTGCAATGCCTGTGCCCAGGAATGCCCGGTGAACATCAATCAGCCGGCCATCATCCTTGATATGCGCCGCTATCTGGTGATGGAAGAATCCAAAGCTCCCTCCGGGTTGAACAGCATGTTTGCCAACATCGAAAACAACGGTGCTCCCTGGCAGTTTTCGCCGGAAGACCGCATGAACTGGGCCGAGGGCCTGGAAGTCCCGTTGATAGCCGACAAAACCGAAAAACCTGAATTCCTTTTATGGGTGAGTTCAGCCGGAGCATTCGACGACCGCTACAAGAAAGTAATGCGTGCTTTTGTGGGCATCCTCAATCACCTGAAGGTGGATTATGCCGTGCTGGGAGTTGAAGAATCCGACAGCGGTGATGTGGCCCGCCGTACCGGAAACGAGATGCTGTTCCAGATGCAGGCACTCACCAACATCGAAGTGCTGAATGGCTATGAAGTGAAAAAAATACTCACCTGCGATCCCCACGATTTCAACACCCTGAAAAATGAATATGGCGACCTGGGCGGACATTATGAGGTAACACACCACTCTCAGTTCCTGCAGCAGATGATTGATTCCGGAAAAATCAATCCCATTCAGGGTGATCTGGCCAATAAAAAAATTACTTACCACGATCCTTGTTATCTGGGTCGTGCCAACGGTGAGTACGAGGCTCCCCGTTCGGTCCTCAATGCCATTCCATCCACAAAAACAGAAATGAAACGGAACAAAAGTTTTGGCCTGTGCTGCGGTGCCGGTGGCGGACAGATGTTTAAAGAAGCAGAAAAAGGCACCAAAGAAGTCTTTATCGAACGTACCGAAGAAGCCCTGGAGACCGGCTGCGACATCATTGCTACGGCCTGTCCGTTCTGCATGACCATGATGACCGATGGCATCAAATACAAAAACAAGGAAGAGACGGTGAAGAACTACGACATTGCCGAACTGGTGAGCATGGGGTTGGGATTGTCTTAGGATACTCCGACTCACCGGATTGAAAAAACCCGGCGGGTCGGGTTACCTCATCGTTCGATGATGAACTTTTTTCTATACCTGAAATTTCCGGATGCAAGTTCAACAATATACATCCCTGTTCTGAGCGTGGAGACATCAATACTTTCCGAAGGATTTGTGAGCTGCCATACCAGATGCCCCAGTTGATCGTAAAAAAGGATTTGACTGATGGGTCGCCCATCCAGGTTATTAATGTGAACCGTTTTTCCGGCTGGATTTGGGTATAAGACCAGGTCAGCCCGACTGATTTCGTCTTGCCCGACTACAAAATCCGTGCATCGCCCATACGAATTGAGAGGACCGAAATAGAACGTGCCGGGATCTTCGTAACAAAGCAAATTATCCCCACTTTCGAACATGGGACAAAAGGTGCCAAAAAGTGAGGTCATTTCTCCAATTCCTTCAATCCATTCCACATTAATCCCGCCTATGCCCAGGCGTATCAATTTTCTATAATAAGTGTCCACCAGAACACTATCCACATTCAGCACTTCAAGGGTGCCCCCAACAAACTCATTCAATTCAAATTCTTCTCCTAAAACCACATCAAACCGGTACAATAAAAATTCGTCGAGATTGCTGTTATTAATCTGACAATGCATACTGAATATCTGGTTGACAGTCGCTGGTTTAAAGTAAATATGTTTGTAGTTGGCTTCGCGTAAAGCTCCAATATAGGTGGAGTTGGCTGTATCGATCAGGTTTGTAAACAATGGATTGTTTCGGTAAATTTTTGAATAGGTGAGGTCGTTGAACAGGGTATCTCCATTGATAAAATAGAAATTGGTTTCATATGAAAAGCCATTGGGATAGTTATTTACCCAACTGGTAACGCTCCATTTGGCGGTATCTGTTTGAAACGGATAATACTGCTGAGCCTTTGAAGAATTCAAGAAAATGATCAGAAATGCCAGAGGGAGTAGGATTGCTTTTTTCATGTCTGATAAATAAAATAACTAAAGTACAAATTCCACTAAAAATACAAAGACACCAAAAATACCATGATGACGGTAACAATCATCGAAAAGGTATAAACCCCTCCCAGAAACAGAAAGTTGAATGTAGTCCTGAGAACAGAACGGCCATAGTATTGTTTCATACCAATCCAAACATAAATGGGGATCAGCCAGAACAGGTAGTTCTCCCAGTAGATGGATTTATCGGGGAAGGTCATTTTAATGACGAGGATCAGGGTAAAGACTAAAAAAATGGTGGCATGCAGTATCAGCGAATAGATAAAATGTGCCGAATAGTATTTTCTTTTCTTCCTGAAAAACAGCCACAGCCAAAAGGCAAAAATGGGCATCACCAAAAAGAACGACCAGGATAAGTACTTGTAAAGCTTTGAGATAAAGGCATCAGGGTAATTTAGCATCTTTAAGGCGTTTTGTAATATTCGCTCCTCACCTTCGGTATGTCCTCCTTTGGCTTGTATTTTTTCAAGATAGGTTTTGGCTTTCGATAAAGTAATGATGGTTCTTTCTCTTTTTGATCCCTTGCTCAGTACCTTCAGGCTATCCTGCGCAAGGCTGTCACTGTTCCAATTCATCTGAAGTAAGGATTGTTCGCCCGTATCCACAAGACTATCCATTGTCAGACTGTCAGAAGTAAGGTCTTCCGACAGTTTTATATTTCTCTCAATCAAGCGATTGGTCTGAATGCTGAGCAGCAGGAAAAACACAAAGCTCACAAAAACATAAAACTGAAAAGGTTTCATGTACCTGGCCCGTTTTCCATTCATATAATCAGTTGAAAACCTGCCGGGATTAAAGAGCACCGTTTTAAAGGTCCTGAAAAAACGGGCATCGAAGGCAAAGATCGTACCCATGAAATCGTAGATCAGGATGCTGAAAGGCCTGTCGAATTCTTTAGTGGACTGGCCACAACGCGGACAATAATGGCCTTTGAACTCTGTTTCACAGTTTTGGCAGGTGATCACCTGATCTATGGATTTTTCCTCTTTATCCTTGTTTTTCCATAACTTAGATAAAGCGCTGTTATCATATGAAATTTTCCACCCCATAAGCTTGAAAAAAAAATAATGAAGCCCTTTTATAAAACAAATATAGACAAAGAAAGAACGGCTAAATAAATTGTAAGGTTAGATGATCATTGATACATGCCGACCAGCCGGGTTGGAAAAAACCCGGCGGGTCAAATCAGGCCCGACAGTGAATTCTAAATCGATTGCAACGGGACCGAACATTTTAAAATATGAGCAATTTTTGCTACTTTTGGATTTTTAAAACTACCTCCATGCAGTACGAAATACTTAAGACTGAAATTATCGATGGTATCGCCATCGTCACCATCAGCAGGCCACAAGCCATGAATGCCCTCAACACCCGGTTTTTCGAGGAAATGGACATGCAGGTTCAGGAAATCGGACTTAATAAATCTGTTCATGCCATGATCATTACCGGTGAGGGAAAAGCCTTTGTAGCCGGAGCCGACATTGCCGAAATGGTGAATAAAAATCAGGACGAAGGCGAAGCCTTTTCACGGTTGGGTCAAAACACGTTTAGCAGCTTTGGCCGAATGGAAATCCCTGTGGTGGCGGCCATTAATGGATTCGCTCTGGGCGGAGGTCTGGAATTGGCCATGGGATGCGATTTCCGCATCGCCAGCGCTAAAGCCAAATTCGGCCAGCCGGAAGTCAACCTGGGACTTATTCCGGGTTATGCAGCTACACAGCGGCTGTCGCGCCTTACGGGAATGGGCAACGCCTTGTATCTGCTGATGTCAGCCGAGATGATTGATGCCGCAGAAGCACTTCGCATCGGATTGGTACAAAAGGTATTGGAGCCAGAAAATTTTCTTGAAGAAGTCCTGAAAATAGTACGCAACATCGTTTCAAAAGGTCCGGAAGCGGTAAAAAAGGTTAAAAAAGTCGTCAGGCACGGCATGGAACTTACTTTTGCTGAAGGAGAAAACATGGAAGCGGTTGAATTCGGAACCCTCTTCGGCGAAGGCCGCCAGGGAAAAGAAGGCATGACAGCCTTTCTGGAAAAAAGAAAACCCGAATGGAACAGAGAATAAATGAATATTTTAATAAACACCGAATAATAATATAAGATAACATGACTTACGACGAAAGACTACAACATGTTTCGGTGCTGGGTGCCGCCGGCAAAATGGGAAGTGGCATCCTGCTGCTGACCGCCCTCGAAATGGCCGACCTCAGCCTGAAACCTGAAAACAAAGACAAATCCTTTGTGTTAAATGCAATCGACGTGTCACCAGCCGGTTTGTCCGGCTTGATGAAATATTTACGCGATCAGGTGCGCAAAGCCGCCGAAAAGAAAACCGTTCTGCTCCGTCAGCTTTATGCCGACCGCGACGATTTGATCGAAAATTATGATATCATCGATGAATATATCTTCGATGTATTGAACATTGTGCGACCCGTTACCGGCATCGAAGCCGCCTATCAGTCGAACCTCATTTTTGAAGCCGTTAGCGAAAACAAAGACCTGAAGGTAAAGCTCTTGTCCGCCATCGACAAAAACAACCCCAATAAACCCTGGTTCTTTACCAATACCTCGTCGGTGCCCATCAACCTGGTGGAAAAGGAAGCAGGAATAGAAGGCCGGATACTGGGATTTCACTTCTACAATCCTCCGGCCATACAACGTTTGGTGGAGCTTATCCTGACCAACAATACCACCCAGGAAGTGGTTGATTTTGCCCATCAATATGCCAAAAACTTGCGCAAAGTGGTGGTGCTTTCCAACGACATTGCCGGATTTATCGGAAATGGCCATTTCATGCGCGATGCGCTTCATGGCATCAAAGAAGCCGAAGAACTGGCCGCCGAGAATGAATTTTCGCTGTATAAAGCCATTTACATGGTGAATAAGGTAACGCAAGACTACCTGGTGCGTCCCATGGGGATTTTTCAGCTTATCGATTACGTGGGAATCGACGTGGTCAAGTTTATCCTGAACGTGATGAATCCGTTTGTAGGGGATGAAAACCTGCACAGTGATTTACTCGATAAACTGATGCTGCAAGGCGTAATGGGAGGCCAACTCTCCAACGGCGCTCAAAAAGACGGGTTTTTTAAGTACAAAAGCGGTCTCATCACTGCCGTGTGGGATATCCACAAACAGGAATATGTTGGACTGGAAGAATTTAAAGAAGATTGTGACGAGATGCTGGGTGAACTGCCCGAAAACAAAGTGGCCTGGAAAGACATCATGCGCGCGCAAGACAAGGAAGCTAAACTGACGGCTTTCTTCAACGATTTGAAAAACCTCGATGCCCTGGGTGCCGCCATTGCCATCGACTATGGCCTGCGTTCAAAAGAAATCGGATTAAAACTGGTAAAAGACGAGGTGGCCCACACCTATAACGATGTGAATACGGTGATGCTCACAGGTTTCTATCATGCCTACGGACCCATAAATGATTTTTTTGATTGATCGGATTAACAATCAGGAAATTTAACATCACCAATGGCACTCACTTAAAGAGAGAATAACATGAAAAAATTAAGAAAAAAAATATACATGACTGCCGGATACAACACCACTTCACTGGGAACCGGAAGAAAAGAATTCAATCCAAAAAAACCCCGCCCGGGTTTGGAACATTATATTAAAGAAGCCGGAAAAGGCGTTCTGGATCAGATTGGTGGCCCTGAACATGTGGATGAATCCGTCATCGGAAACTTTATGGCTGCCCGTTTCAACAAACAGGCCAACCTGCCGGGATTTATCCCCTACATCGACGAAGGTCTGCAATGGAAGCCTGCCACCAGTGTTGAAGGTGCCTGTGGTTCAGGTGGCCTCGCCTTGATGAACGGCATAAAAACAGTACTTGCCGAAACCGCTGACGTAGTGCTCGCTCTGGGTGTTGAAGTCCAAAACACGGTAAAAGCCGTCTATGGAGCTGATATCCTGGCAGGAGCAGGCTGGTACCAACGACGAAAAGAAGGCCATGCCTATTTTTTTCCCGGACAGTTCAGCGACCGTGCCGGAGCTTATTACGAAAAATACGGTTACGACCGCGCCCGTAAAGGAATGGCCCGTTGGTATGCCAATGCCATCGAAAATGCACGCCTCGACCAAAACGCGCAGGAATTCCAAAACCTCGTTAAAGATCCTTATACTCAGGCCTATTCCCTGAAACCAAATGGCAGAAGTTTTGTTGATCACCTCACCATACTCGACTGCTCAAAGGTTTCGGATGGAGCTTCCGCCATTGCCATTTGTTCGGAAGAAGGTTTGGAGAAAATGGGTGTGGATAAAAAAGATGCCGTCGAGGTTGTTGGATGGGCACAGGTCATCCGCAACATCACCAATGATCCTGCCGAATTAACCGTGCTCGAGACCATCAAAAAAGCAAGCCATCAGGCGCTTGAAAGTGCAGGCATCACAGTCGATCAATTGGGAACACTGGAAGTGCACGATTGTTTCTCCATTGCAGGAATTCTGGTGATCGAAGCTTTAGGTCTGGCCAAACCCGGCGAAGGGTGCGATTTTGTGGCCGCGGGTAAGACATCGCATAACGGAGAACTTCCAACCAACACCACTGGTGGACTCATCGGATGGGGACATCCCACAGGAGCTACCGGTGTTCATCAGGCGGTAACCATCTGGCAACAGCTTACCGGAAAAGCCGGAAAAGCTCAAATCGAATTAAAAGCCGATAAACCTTACGGAATGACCATCAACATGGGTGGTGATGATGTAACGGTAATTGCGATCGTATATAAAAGAGGGGAGTAATAATTAATCCTGACAGGTTTTTTGAAACCTGTCAGGGTAATTGTTGTTAAAACCAGCCAAACTTCAACGACAGGTTTAAGTTAAAGGAATTGAGGGCATCCTTTGCAATGATTTTTTGCTGTTCTATGTTGTTGTCATCGATGTATTTATAGCGTAAATCAACACCGTTGGTCAACCGGTATGAGCCTCCCAGCGCTACCCGAAAAAACTTTACAATATTGAATTCAATATCGATTCCCGGTTCAAAAACAAGGAATACATCATTGTCGTAATAGTAGTTGTTGTTGTTTTGATAATTGTCCCATTTATCGCGGTGTGTGGCTGCCACCCCACCAACGCCCAACAATACCGGGAAAGAGATATGTACCGGAGATTTGGGCATGATAATGGGCTCTAACAACAACCCGCCATATCCACCGGCCAGTGAATAGGAACCCGGATCATCGAAGTTATAATTTTTATCGAGGTTATTAAAAAAACCGTGGCCAGCCAAACCAAGCGCAAAACTGTGGTTGGCAATCCAGGCAAACTGTCCGCCTACCAGGATAGCATCCTGCTTGTCGATTTGGGTATATCCCACCGAAAAGGCACCATAGCCACCATGGCTGATATGTCCGTTCTTGTTGGTACGTGAGAATAAGGTTTTCATTTGGTCATTATCCTGTGCCTGAATCATCCCGACCACGCACATAATCATCAGTAATGTGAATACTTTTTTCATTTTAATGTTATTAATTGTTACCGAATTTGTATCTGATTCCGACACCGAAATCATAGAAATTAACTTTTATGCTTTTAAAGGATTGAAATTCAACAAAAGGTTTAAACTCTGCAAAAAGAGCCAGGGGTACTCTGACAAAATTGTATTCGGTACCAAATACGGCATCCAGTCCAAATACCGGCCCGGTCAAGCGTCGTTCTTCCCAATAGTAACCTGAGGAATTACTCCATCGCCTAACACGGTTGTACCCGTTTACCCAGCCCACGTGACCTCCTCCACCAAAATAAATACGCCATTCCTGGGCCCGTGATGGGATGAGTGGATGATAGGATTCGAGCAATACCACCAGTTGCATGCCGCCCTGACGGAATCCAAACATACCTGCTATGGCCACTTTGTCGTCTTTGATAACCTTCCCCGAAATTCCTGAAGTATAACCTGATCTTACTCCAATCTGTCGTTCAAACCCCTGCGACATCAGTGGTGAGATGAAAAAGAGCAGAATAATTGATATAAGTCCTGATTTAATCATTGTTTTTGGTTTTTTAGTTTCCAATCACTGTCCCTGAGCCTGTTATGCTGGTATTTACAAGAGGGGATCCATGGTAATATACCGAGCCGCTTCCTGAAATGGTGGCATTCAGCCTCTCGCTTACCCATAGGTACATGTTTCCTGAACCGCTTATTTTACTATCACATTCGTTGGTGAACAAGGAATAGGAATCGATGTTTCCGGAACCACTGATCAGGTGATTGGCATAGGCCGTTGTTCCGCCCAGGCGGATGGCTCCCGATCCGCTCAAAGTGGTTTCCACCCGGTTGGTGTTGACGTAAAAGTCGATGGTTCCCGATCCGCTTAATATGGCCTTAAAAGTGCCTCCGTTGCAAGTTCCATTCATGGTTCCCGAACCCGACAGTATGGCTGTAAGATTCGAATCCGGCATGTCGTTCACCGTTACCGATCCCGATCCCGAAAGGCGCACCGATTGTACGGCAGGCATTCTTACAGTTACCTTGATGGTAACCATCGGATCGAGGTTTTCGTGGCTGTCGATTACCAGCGTATTTCCGTTGACGATGGTCCGTACATAAGGAATCAGATTCGATTCGGCCTCGATGGTGATTTCGTAAACGGTATCGGGGATTACCGTAACAGCAAAGATTCCTTCGTTGATGACCTCGTTAAAAGAGACATTCTGCCTGGTCTCGGTAATCACGTGGCCATTGCCCTCTATCCTTCCCATTTTGCCACAAGAAGCCAGTGAAAACAATGCCAGCAGGCTTACGATTGTGATTATATTAATCCATTTCATGTGTTTGTGAGTTAAAAGTTAAAAGTTGAAAGTTTTAATCAAATCATTACGAATCAGTTTCGGTGGTTTTCTCTGAAATCCTAAATCTAATTTCTTAAATCCTAAAAGACAAGTCAAATTCGTACCCGTTGCAATTTTTTTAAATTATTTCATTTTTAATGATACACGACCTGCTTCACAATTCAATTTCAGAGGAATCGCTTTGTGTTTCTTATCGCCAATGGTGTATTTTACCTGAATTTTATTATCGGCGACAGGTTTATCCGGCGTATCAATATTGGTGATTTTTGCAGAATATAGCACTTCGGTTTTATCGTTCACCAACAGATCCAAACCATAGGTGTCTTCAGGATTCAGGGTCAGCGAAAGGTCGGTATCATAGGTGGTGAGGTTAACCATCGACACTTTTTGCCCGATATTTTTTAAATCCACGCTTCCATAACGGGAATTCAGGCTGATCAACTCCTTCAGGTCATCCACTTCGAGGGTCGAGAAATAGGTCATTCCTTTGATATTATCCACTTTTCCCAGGTAAAATTTCGATCGTTTTGCATCCAGGGTGAGTTGCCTGATGTAGTCCGAATAAATACTGGCCGAGCTCGCACTGACCTGGATTTCGCCTGCTTCATCCAGGTGTAACTCGCCGTAACTCAGGTAGATCTGCCCATTTTTTACGGACTGAACATCCAGGTCGCCGAAATTTACCCTGAGCAATATCTCGCCGCTAAGGTTGTGGGCTTTCAAGTTACCGTTGGATAAATCGATGTTGATATCCCCTGTAAAATCGGTCATATATATGTTGCCGTATTTATGCTGAAGGCTGATATGCACGTTCGCAGGCAGGTGGATGGTATAATCGATGGAGGTTGAAGTTCCTGCCGAAAACAGGTTGTTGGCAATGTCGTTCACTTCCGACCAAAAGGAACCGCCCTGTTCAAAAACCGTTTGTGCGATGATGTAATAATCGTTGGCTTTGAAATTAAAGTCGATGAAATCGAATGTTTTATCCAACTTCGATTGTTTGGTGGATTTCACCTGCAGGCGGATATCGAACCGCACAGAATCTTTTTCCCATGGAATCAGGTGAATATCGCCGTACTTATTCGACACCTCGATTTCAGTTGACTCTTTCAGGACAAACGAACGGCTGACAGATCGCTCCTTTTCTACCGTTTGTCCTGTTCCAACGAGTGGAACAATGACCATGGCCAGCAGCACCATCAGGTTAAATGGAAACACTTTTATTTTCATGGCGAATGTTATTTTCTTTTTTCTGAATTTGTAGTTGCATCAGGGTTTCTTCGAGTATTTGAAGTTTTAAGCGGTAATTCTGAATCATGGCGGCAATCACTTCTTCGCTGTCGGTATTGTCGTGCAGGTCGTTCTGTAGTTCCAAAAACTCCCGGTCCAGATCCTTCATCTCCTGCTGAATTTCGTCCCTTAACATGGGTTTTTCGGCTGCCAGCAGATACACTTCTTCCGTTTTGGTGTCGATCAGGCTGGTATAGTAGGCTTTGGATTCCATGAGTTGTGTCAGCATTTGCCGATCCTCTTCGGAGGCAGACGATTGGATGGCTGAAATCCCTTTGGATGGAGGGTTTATCAGGTCGTGAACATAATACGATCCGATAAAGATGACGATGACTGCCGCCACCCGGTACATCACCCTTTTCCATGAAATATGTCTCCCGCGTGAAACAGTCTTTGGAGCCGAGATTTTGTTCCATATTTCAGGAGAGGGTTCCATCACATCAAACTCTTCCCTGTGGTCGAGGATAAATTTTTCCAGTTGATCAGTTTTCATAGACTACCTCCTTTAATATTTCGCGGACACGTTGTTTGGCCCGCATATATTGTGATTTTGAGTTCGACTCGCTCACCCCGAGAATTTGGGAAATTTCACCGTGGTCCATTCCTTCGAGCAGATATAACGAAAAAATCATCTTGCTTCCGTTGGGCAATGCTTCCATGGCTTTCCGGATCATGGGGACGCTCACCTCGGGCAACTCATCCTCTTCCTCGATACGTTGCTGAAAAAGGTGCATGTCTTCAAAGTACATGAGGTCGGCTTTTTTTCTTTTTATCTCGTTAATACAGTGGTTCACAACAATTCTTTTTAACCAGGCCCCGAAAGTGGCTTCATACCTGAAGGATTCCAATCGGCGAAAAGCATCGGCAAACGATTCCTGCAACATGTCCTCGGCTTCCTCGCGGTTGCCCATCATGCGGTAGCAAATGTTAAACATCGCTTTTGAATAAGCATGGTACAACACATACTGATCGCGTGCGCTGCCGCGTTTACTCTGTTCTATGACTTCCCTGTGTATTTCAGGCCCCACGTTCAAATGGCTTTCATTTAAGATTAAAGACAGGCAAGTAATGCCCGGGTTGCAATTTTATAAAAATAATTTCATAAAGTCTCTTTTTTGTCATGTCGATATCAGCTTCAGGCTGATGAGACATCTCATTCCAACGACCTGATCAACCCCCTCTACCTATGAGTCAACTGCCCACATGGCCATCCACACAAAACTTGCGCCGATTAGAAGTCTCTTTTTGTCATGTCGAAATCAGCCCCGGGCTGATGAGACATCTCATTCCTAAGTCCACCCCAACCTTTAATATCACGCGTTGCTCTATCGCTAAACGCACACCAAAACAGGGGATTCCACCAGGAAATAAGAATAAATACCATTTCAAACCCGGGTTCTATTAAGAATAGATATAAATTACGAAATCCCAGGCATTTATATTAATAATTGCTAAATTTGTTCGTACCTAGTAAAAAACTATATTCAAATAAATCATTAGATTATGAAACGAAATTTATTTACAACTTTAATGCTGGTGATACTGCTGGCGTTTGGTGGGAAGGAAATGTGGGGACAAATACTAACATTTGAATTTAGTGGCCTGACGGGCAGCGAAATCAGTGCACCATCAAATTCAAATGATGCCAATTTAACTTCATCTACCATCACCAGAGGAACTGGATTGACGGCTTCTGGCAATGGCGGGAGATTTAATGCAACCAATTGGGCATTAACATCCATCGCGAATGCCGTAACCGGAGATAAATACATGGAATTCACAATTACCCCAAATGGTGGTTATCAATTTAGTGTATCATCCATCTATATTCAATTGCAAAGATCCAGTACCGGTCCACGTGGTATTGCGCTAAGAAATTCCCTCGACAGTTATGCGGCAAATCTTGATCAGGAATACGCCATTTTAGATAACACCACTACTCAAAATTTCACCTTCACCTTCGCCCAAAGTAATTCAAATGTAGCGGTTACCTATCGGGTGTACATGTGGGCCGAGTCAACCGCAGGATCAGGAGGTATTGGGGATGGTACTGGTAACGACATATCGGTTGCCGGAATAACCAGCGTATTTGGTGGCCCTCCCACCGCCGCCACACCCACCTTCGATCCGGCAGCAGGCACTTATTATGCCCCCCAAAACGTAACCATTTCAACCACCACGCCTTTAGCAACCATTTACTACACAACCGATGGAACAGATCCTGATAATACAGATACTGAATATACCGTACCTGTTGCCATATCGGGTACCACCACACTTAAAGCCATTGCCTACGCTACAGGTTTCGACCCAAGTTCCATTGGCTCGGCCTTATACACCTTTCCTACCATCAACGAAGTTGCCGACATAGCTTCTCTGCGTGCCGGTGCTACCGATGGAACAGTTTACAAACTGACAGGAGAGGCTATTCTTACTTTTCAACAGACTTTCAGAAATCAAAAATTTATTCAGGATGCAACTGCCGGTGTTCTAATTGATGACCCCTCCGGAATTTTCACGACCTCTTATACTGTTGGGGATGGGATAACGGGCATCATCGGAACGTTATTACTTTTTAACGGTATGCTTGAGTTTGTACCTGTAGCTGATCCGGGTGTTGCCACATCTGCCGGTAATGCAATTGTGCCGGTTATAATAACAGCGACCGAATTTTTAACCAACTTCGATAATTACGAGAGTCGGGTGGTGGAAATTCAGGATCTTATTTTTGCAGATGGAGGAGGTTCATTCGCAAATGGTACTATTTATCCGGTAACGGAAGCTGGTTTAACGGATTTTAATTTCCGTACCACCTTTTTTGATGTAGATTATATTGGAACAACCATCCCTGTAAAAGCTGTAAACATTGTGGGAATCCCGAATGAGCGATTTGGCAGTGCATACTATCTTACGGCCCGCGATGCAGCCGACATCACGCGTACCCCTGTGATTCCTCTGGGTACTTCAGGAATCATCCTGGCCATACTTTTAATTTCAGCAGCCCTGTTTATCAGGAGAGGGAAGTTGTTTTAATAACAAAATTACATGGTAATAAAAAAAGCTCCCAAAAGGGGGCTTTTTTTATTCTATTGATTCAAATCCACTAAGGGTTGAACACATGTCGTTTACACCACAAATACATCTAAACAAAGCCAAGGTCAATTGCCCATCCGTATAGCCGGACCAGAGCAGTGTCGGGTCGAAGTCTCTTCTTTGTCATGTCTCATCAGCCCCGGGCTGATGAGACATCTCATTCCAACGATCTGATCAACCC
>PHDN01000030.1 GCA_002840975.1 Bacteroidetes bacterium HGW-Bacteroidetes-16 | reverse complement strand
CACGCAAGAAAAACCACTACAAATTGCTGATTATCAAATTTATCAAAGAACGATTTAATGTTTTAACGAGACACTAGTGTAAAGAGGAACATAAAACATCACCTCTGGTGATGCAATTTAAAGAATTTGATGTTCGTTAGATTATTCTTCGAATTCCTGCGTCATTTTTTTACGAAATCCATCTGTTGATACCGAAGCAAATCCATCTGGAGTTGAATAGATGAAAAAGGCCTCCAGGGTTGGATTCGTATTAACAAACTCGATGGATTTTTCCAGCCCCATTACCATACAGGCGGTGGCATAAGCATCGGCAAAGGCAGTGCTGTCGCATAAGATGGTAGTACTTAACAAAGTCTGCCGTGCAGGATATCCGGTTTTAGGGTCGATGGTATGCGAATACCTGACACCATTTTCCTCAAAGTATTTTCGGTAATTTCCCGAAGTGGCGATGGAAGCATTATCCAATTCAACAACTGCCGACAATTCCCGGTCGCTGTTTTTGTCTTTTGCCGGTTGCTCAATTCCTATTTTCCACAGGCTGCCATCCGACTTTCGTCCTTTGGCTTTCACCTCGCCACCTATGTCCACAAGATAATCGTGAATGCCGCAACGATCCAGAAAACCGCCCACCACATCAACCGAATAGCCTTGGGCTACCGCATTGAAATCAAACGAAATGCGCGGATCCGATTTCGTCACCTCACCATTCACCAATTGTACCTTTTGGTAACCCACCAAACACAGCAGGCTATCAACAATTTGCGGATCGACATGTTTCACACCATCGCTTCCAAAACCCCAGGCTTTGGCCAACGGACCAATGGTCATATCGAATGCACCACCAGTTTCAATGGCTACCTGCTGTGAAATAGTAAAATTATCTTTAAAAAATTGGTCAGGAACAACCGATGAGTCATTGCGGTTGATGCGACACAGGATGGATTCGGGCACCCAAAGCGAAACCGACTGATCGAAAGCATCCAAAATGGAATCAATTTCACTTTGTAGGTCCCGCCCTTCTTTATCGAAATAGATGATTGAATAGTAGGTTCCCTGCGCCTCCCCCAACAGTTGTATTGCTTCGGACGGTTTTTTGGCGGAACAAGCTCCGAGCAAAAGAAGTAGTATCAAAAAATCACTTCTGATGCGCATGGTAGCTAGAAACGATAGGACAGATTAAAAGCAAAAGCCCCTACGGTTTTTATCTCGTCGTGGTTCTCATCCGGGTTGCCTAAATACCTCACCCCTATGGATACAATTACACCTAAGCTCATGTCTTTTACAGGACTTATCACAAGGCCATTGTTTACAAAGAAGCGAAAAAAGAACGTGTCGAACCTTTCAGCAGGGTCTCCCCCATAATTATTATACCGCTCGTATTCGCCTGTCCCTACCTGGAAACCAGGCCCAAGAAAGTACCGGACTTTACCTTGTCCGGTAGGATAGAAATTAAGGTTTAAACCTGAATAAAATTTATTGTCAATATCGTCAAATCCATTAATATTCTCGTTGCTGAAGCCCACTGAAAGGGGAATCTGAACTCCCATTTTACCCTTTGAAAAAATATGTTCATACGAAATGGTAAATTCGTTGACTATTAAATCGAACAAATGAAAGGTAAATAAGTTCTTGTTATAATCGTAAACCTTTTTGATCTGATCCTCATTCTCCAAAAACCTCACGGTCCCATCTTCAAACACGATCATACTGATATCGCTGTTGTTTATGGCGAATACCGCGTTGGTACTTCCGTCGAAGAGTTGATATCTGGTTTCAGTTTTGTCAATATCGATATGAGTGGCCGCGATACGGGCAGATTGATCGCGTGGATAAATAAAATCCTGAGCGGTCAGGTTGGATAACCAACACACCGACAACAATAAAGTTAATGCCAGAAACAATTTCTTTTTCATAATTTTTAATTTAGAAACGATAAGTCAGGTTGAACGAAATACCAAGCGTAGAAATGGTTTTCCCATTTTCGACCTTAAAAAAGTGGCGCGCTCCAACGGAGCCAACCACTGCCATACTCAGGTGTTCTATGGGTGAAATCATTAACCCGTTGTTTACCATAAAACCCATAAATCCGGTTTTTATTTCGTCAGGGTTGTAATTATAATGATTTGAGTAGTATATCCCTGAACCAATCTGTACTGAAGGTCCGAAAAAGTAACGCACTTTTCCCTGGCTGGTAGGATAAATATTGAACGAGACCCCCGTATTAAAACGATTGGAAAAAGTGTTTTCATAATCAGTTCCAAAAGGCAATGGCAAAAAATCATTGTCGTTACCCTCCCCATATCCAAATGAAATGGGTATTTGCAGGCTATATTTCCCATTGCCCAGTATCCGTTCGTAAGAGAAAGTGAAATTATTGATTGCAAAATCGAGTATATGAAATGAAATCAGGTTGGAGCCATAGTTCATTTTAGACGAATTCTTACTTTCAATTTCGCTGGCGAGTAACTTCTCCCCATTTTGATATTGAATATAATCTACTTTGTTTATATCAATGGAGTATTCATAGCCGGAATTTCCTGCATAATCCTGATACAGGATCACATTCCCTTTAATCGCCACTTCTTTGGCGTCGATTTTCGCCCGGTTCTTTAATACAATCACATCCTGTGAAAAAACCTGAAATGACACCATTACGATCAACAAAAACACGATACTGCGATTAACCATTTTAGAATACTTTAATTTGCATAATATTAACGACAAGAAAAAACTGAAAAGGTGACAACCAATGTCACCTTTTTTTTATATTAACTTCCAAAGTCATCGAAGGCTATCATTTCTTCCGGAACTCCAAGATTATCGAGCATTTTCTGTACTGCGGCATTCATCATGGGCGGTCCGCAGAGATAGTATTCAATATCTTCTGGTTCGGGATGATTTTTTAAATAGTTATCGTAAATCACCTGGTGTATAAATCCTGTATAACCCTTCCAGTTATCTTCTTTAAGTGGTTCTGATAAAGCCACTTCAAATTTAAAATTGGGGTTTTCTCTTTCAATTTCCTCAAACTGATCAACGTAAAACAATTCTCGTTTTGAGCGTCCGCCATACCAGAAGGTAGCTTTTCGACTGGTATGCTTGGTTTTATATTGGTCGAAGATGTGTGACCGCATGGGAGCCATTCCGGCACCACCGCCAATAAACATCATTTCACGCTCCGTCTTTTTGATAAAAAATTCACCGTAAGGCCCTGAAACCATCACTTTGTCACCCGGTTTACGGGAGAAAATATAAGAAGAACAAATCCCGGGGTTCACACTCATGAAACCACCTTTTTTACGGTCCCATGGAGGTGTGGCAATGCGGATATTCAGCATCACAATATTCCCTTCGGCAGGATGGTTGGCCATGGAATAGGCCCGATAAATGGGTTCCGGATTTTTCATCTTCAAATCCCACATCTTGAATTTATCCCATTCTTCTTTGTATTTGTCTTCAACTATCATGGTGCTGAAATCGACTTCTACCTTCGGCACATCAATCTGGATATAACCGCCTGAGCGGAAATCAAGCGTTTCACCTTCCGGCAGCCTCACCACGAATTCCTTAATAAACGATGCCACGTTGTGGTTGGAAACAACAGTACACTCCCACTTTTTTATGCCAAATATTTCTGCAGGAACCATGATTTCCATATTCTCACGCACTTTCACCTGACAACCCAGGCGCCATTGTTGAGCCTGTTCTTTTCTGGTAAAAAAACCTTTCTCTGTAGGTAATATTCCTCCTCCACCCGAAGTCACCTGAACCCGGCACATGGCACAGGTTCCCCCTCCTCCACAAGCAGACGGCAGGAAAATTTTATTGTTCGCGAGGGTAGACAACAAAGTCGATCCGGGATCTATCTCCAATTCTTTCTCCTGGTTGATGGTAATTTTCACCTTTCCTTGCGGCATGAGTTTTTTACGTGCAAAAAGCAGTAACCAAACCAGTAGCAACATGGTTGCCAGAAAGATGGCTATACTTATGCCAATTATCACTCCAATTCCAACTTGCAATAAAGTCATTGTATATAAAATTTAATTATTCTATAACTTAATTCCCAGGAAGCTCATGAAAGCAATTCCCATTAATCCGGTAATAATAAAGGTAATGCCGAGGCCACGTAAAGGTGCAGGTACATCGGAATACCTGATTTTTTCACGTATGGCAGCAATACCGACGATGGCCAGGAACCAGCCCACACCAGAACCTATGCCGAAAGAGGTGGCTTGTGCCAGGCTCTGATATTCACGTTCCTGCATAAATAATGAACCCCCGAGAATGGCACAGTTAACGGCAATAAGTGGTAAAAAAATACCCAGGGAAGAATAGAGTGCAGGGGAAAATTTCTCCACAATCATTTCAACCAGTTGCACCATGGAAGCAATAATGGCAATAAACATGATGAAGCTTAAGAAGCTTAAATCAACATCCGCGAAACTGGCATCAAGCCATTCAAGAGCTCCTGCCTTCAGGATATATTCATTAAGCATATAGTCTACAGGAACGGTTATTCCCAAAACAAATACAACGGCCGCACCCAACCCAACAGAAGTCTTCACGGTTTTCGACACAGCAAGATAGGAACACATGCCTAAGAAATAGGCAAATATCATGTTGTCGATGAAAATAGATTTTATAAAGATGTTAAAAATTTCCTGCATGATAATGGAGTTTTATCGTTCAACCTAGTTTTTCTCAATCAGATCACGTGTATAATATCGTTGTACCCAGATAATCACACCTACCACGATCAATGCCATGGGAGGAAGGATCATCAACCCATTGTTTTTATATCCCAGTTCATAAAATGATTCAGGAATTAAATGGAATCCATAGATAGATCCTGACCCCAACAGTTCCCTGAAGAAAGCAATGATAATCAGAATCAAACCATAGCCCAGACCGTTGCCAATTCCATCGAGAAACGAAGGCCAGGGTTTGTTGGCCATGGCAAAGGCTTCGAGACGGCCCATGATGATGCAGTTGGTAATAATAAGCCCAACGAATACGGAAAGCTGTTTGCTTACATCATACACAAAGGCTTTAAGTATCTGGTCGACGACGATAACCAACGTGGCAACCACAACCAGTTGAACAATAATCCTGATTCGGGGTGGTATACCATTTCGCAAGAAAGAAATGACTACATTCGAAACGGCAGTGACGAGGGTTACGGATATAGCCATCACAATGGCGGGTTCTAATTTGGCGGTAACAGCCAGTGCCGAGCATATACCCAGCACCTGAACTGTAATCGGATTGCTGAGGCTTAACGGATTTTTCAGTAATTTAATATTCTTTGATGAGAAAAGTGCCTCACGTTCTCTGATTTCTGTGCTCATGGTTTATCTGTGTTTTTGTAAATAAGGTAAATAAGTCTCCAACACATCTTTCAACATGTCGTTAACACCATTGCTTGTGATGGTTCCGCCCGAAATAGCGTCTACCCCATGTATTCTTTTATCTTCAGGCAATTTGCCGATGCCCCCTTTTATTACCATAATGGAAGTAAATTGACCTTGATTGTCAAAAATTGTTTTACCAATAAATTGATCCTCAAAAGCCGCTGTAGATATTTCGGCACCAAGACCGGGAGTTTCCCCTTTGTGATCGAATGTAACACCAACAATGGTGTTCAGGTCACTACTCAAGGCAATATTGCCCCAGATTGGTCCCCAAAGACCTACACCCCTTACCGGAATCACATAGAGTGATTGACCGTTTTTGTTTATTACATAAAGAGGAAGCTCAAAAGGTTTGCCCTGTGATTTTTTATACAGCTCGGCTTTCATATCCAGACTAAATGCCTTTGCATTTTCCTTGTTGGCTTCTGTATATGATTCAACCACCTCACCGTTTTGATCAAGGACTATTTCCTCCGTTACGAACTCATTAAATAATTTGATTGAGTTACTGGCCGTCACATCCGGAATATGGGCTGAGGCCAGTATCCCTCCCATCTTATCAATGGCTACATTTCGCTCCTGAAAAGGCTTTAGGAGCATCGCTGCTGTAGACAACAGAGCAGCGGCAATGATGACCATAATGGCAGCATACCTGAAAATATATCCGTTACTATACATAGTTTTACTTCTTTTTGGCTAATTAGAAACTAAGACTTTTATGCGTTTGAGCCGCTTTTTGATATTGGATTCTATCACATAATGGTCGATGAGCGGAGCAAACACATTCATTAACAGAATTGAAAGCATAACGCCTTCGGGATAAGCCGGGTTAAATACCCGGATGAGAATGGCAATGGCGCCGATAAGGAATCCATAAATATACATTCCATTTTTGGTTTGGGTAGCGGTCACCGGATCGGTAGCCATAAAGACAGCACCAAAAGCAAATCCACCCATAATCAGGTGATTATAGAAGGGTAATTCCATGTATTCGTTAGCACCCCACCAGTTAAATAACAAGCCCATAACAATTCCACCCACAACCACGCTCAACATAATCCGCCAGTTGCCTATTCCTGTTGCCAGTAGAATAGCGGCGCCAATAAGAATCATCAAGACAGAGGTTTCCCCATTAGAACCGGGAATAAATCCCATAAACATATCGTAAGTTGAAGGAATCTGATCAAAATTACCAACCAGGGCATTTCCTAACGGAGTTGCACCCGAATAAGCATCCAGTTTATCGGCTATCCATACTTTATCGCCCGACATATCAGCCGGATAGGCAAAGAAAAGAAAGGCCCGTGCAGTAAGTGCCGGATTTACAATGTTCATCCCGGTACCACCAAATACCTCTTTGGCAAATACAACGGCAAACGCCACCGCGATGGCAACCTGCCACAAAGGTGTTTCAGGTGGCACAATCATTGGGATGAGTAGTCCTGATACAAAAAAACCTTCATTTACCTCATGCCCTTTTATCTGGGCAAAAATAATTTCTATACCCAGCCCCACGACATAAGAAACAATGATGATGGGTAGCATTTTCAGGAATCCGTAAAAAAAGGCGGTCCAAAGTTCAGGTACCTGTCCTAAAGATAAAAAATGCTGGTTTCCGATATTCCACATCCCAAACAACAATGCGGGAATCAATGAAATGAACACCACGATCATGGTACGTTTCATATCGATGGAATCTCTGATATGCGATCCTGAGAAGGTAACCTTATCCGGAACAAAGAGCAGGGTTTCAACAGAGTCGAAAGCCGAATGGAATTTTTCGAACCTCCCTCCCTTTTCAAAATGGGGTTTCTGTTTGTCTAATAGTTTTCTAAGCGCTTTCATGCGATATATACTGATTAACTTATGTTTAACTCATTTCCTGGCGCATCAGCTCAAGGCCTTTGCGAACGATTGCCTGCATCTCGGTTTTGGAGGTATCTATCACCTCGCAGAGAGCAAAGTCCTCGGCATCAATTTCGTAAATACCCAAATTTTCCATTCCATCGATATCCTCCACCATGATGGCTTTTAAAAGTGCCATGGGGTAAATGTCGAAAGGGAAAACCTGTTCGTATTTGCCGGTCATGACAAGAGAACGATGTCCGCCATGGAGGTTGGTGTTGAGGCGGTATTTCCGGTTAGTAAACATCCACGACAGAAATGTCTTTGAAAAACTGAATTTGTTAAAACCAGGCAGCAACCAGCCAAAAAACTCGGCTTCGTTTCCTTCGGGAATCACAGTCACCATCGAATCGTAGAAACCGACAAAACCATCGATCTCAATTTTCTCTCCGGTTAATACGTTTCCGCTGATTGTCCGGTTGTTACCTTTTGTGAGATTGCCCTCGACCATGTGCTTGATGCAAGCCCCGAGAAGGGTTTTGTAATATCTTGGTTTCAGTACCTCAGAACCGGCAAGTGCTATGATGCGGGTAAAATCGACTTTTCCGTTTAAAAAGAAACTTCCTATGGTAATCACATCCTGCGGGTATAGATACCATATCACTTCACCTTTGTTGATGGGGCTTATTTTGCTTGCTTGCACACTCACGTTACCGGTAGGATGCGGGCCACTGAACTTATTTATTTGTACGTTCTTTGAATTGAGAAACACCTTGGATGTTGTGTTTTTCGCATCCACGTTCAAATGAACCGGACCATTGGTGAGTTTTTTTAATACGTCAAGTCCTGTTTGAAACTCCTGACCTTTACCATGCACAACCAAATCGAAGTCAGGTGCCAATGGAGAAGTGTCGAAAGCGGGAATAAAAATAGCCTTTGGTGTTTCGGCAGGGTTGGCAATAACCGAATAGGGCCTTTGCCTTAGCATAGGCCAAATACCACTTTGCAACATTGTTTCGATGATGGCTTCCCTGTTCATTCCATTCACTTTTCGGGGCCCAAACTGCACCGCATCAAATTTGTCATCCGATTCGATAATGATTTCCAACAAACGACGCTTGGCTCCACGCTTTAAAGCTTCTACTTTACCACTCACAGGTGAGGTGAAAATGATGTTGGTACGACTTTTATCATAAAACAACGGCGTCCCCGCCTGAACCACATCACCTTCTGCCACCATCATTTTTGGGAAAACACCAATAAAATCCGTTGGCTTGATTGCAAACCTCTTTGCACTATAGTCAACGATAGTTTTTTCTGAACCACCTAACAACTTAATATCCAGACCCTTATTAATAAGATAATTAGTTGACATATATAAATAAATTCATGTATTAATGAGGCGCAATTTAGACAATAATCCTGTTTTATGTGAGAATCGTCTGGAAATAATACCTATTTTTACTAACTCTAAATAAATCATAAACTTATCTCTTATACTGTAGAAAATGGGGAGAAATAAAATGCATCGATTTCAAAAAGTATTGATCGTCATCTGCTTGTTTTGTTACCTCATGCCATACTACGCCTGGGCACAATCGGTTGAAAACAATGATTTGGTTTATGATGCCAACATTCAGACCGTACTGCTTTATCCTGGCGGAGATCAATTGGCTCCTCCGGTCATCAAATTGGGTTCAACCGACAAGTTGACTCTTTCTTTTGACGACCTCAGCAACCAGTCGTTTCTTTTTAAATACACCTTAATTCATTGTACCAAAGATTGGCAAACCTCCGACCTCGACCCAATGGATTACCTGGAAGGATTTTTTGAGGCTGACATTACGAATTACAACTTCTCATTGAATGCCATCCCTCCTTATATTAATTACACACTTAGTTTTCCAAACAGAGATATCCAGATAAAACTTTCCGGCAACTATATAATAAAGGTATATATGGACAATACCGAGGACGAAAATGTGCTTTTTACCAAACGATTCTACGTATTGGAACCGTTGGTGAAAATTGACGTGAACATTCCATATTACCCAAAGAACCTCGACTTTGTCAGAAAAAAACAGCAAATCAACCTGAAGCTGTTTACCCCTGATTTGTTCAATACCGAGCCTGAACAGCGCATGAGTGTGAACATCATGCAAAATGGGCGATACGACAACATGAAGGTTGATTTGAAACCTACTTCGCTGATGCTTGACCAACTCAATTTCGATTATACCGATGGCATTGTCTTTGACGGGGGAAATCAATTTCGGAATTTTGATATGAAAAGTTTCTATTATCAGTCGATGTATATCAGTGAAATTATCAATGATGTAAATGGTTACAATGTGGTACTTCACACCAGTGCCCCCCGACCCGGCAAACCTTACAGCCTGATAGAAGACATCAATGGCAGAAAACTGATTAAGGCCCGGCAGGGACAAAATACCAATACCGAAGGAGAATACGCCTGGGTAGAGTTTTACCTGAAAATGCCCCGGTTAAAGGAGGGCGAAATCTATCTGTTGGGAGCGCTCAACGACTGGCAACTGGATGAAAAAGGTAAAATGGTTTTCGACAACCGAATCAATATGTATCACGGGCGATTGTACTTAAAGCAAGGTTATTACGATTATTTGTATGCCGTTGTCCCAAATGGGGAATCCGTAGGAGATGTTACCATCATCGAAGGAGATCATTGGGAAACAAAGAATCAATATACCGTTTATGTGTATTACCGTGAAAAAGTACCTGAATATGACCGGCTTGTGGGGTATTCGCAGTTTTATTCGTTTGATGTAAGCACCGAATAAATTCCATTTACGGGAAAATGCTATTGACACTATTTACACATAACAAGCCTATTTTAAATGTATTGTGATATTTGGCGAAATAATTGGTATGGCCTCTCCATCTCAATAAATAAAAATCATTAAATAAAAAAATATGAAACCTGTCAATTTTACCCTGCTTTCAATCGTCTTCCTTTTATTTGTTGTTTCATGCAACACGAAAAAAGACACTCCTCTTGACAATCTCAAAGGAATGAACGATTTGGTTGTCGCCGACAATTTCAATTGGTCGACGGCAAGCGATGCTTTATTTCAGGTAAGGGCACTGGACAACACCAACCAGCCCATAAAAGGAGCTAAAATCAATATTTATACCAGCGATCCGCTCGAAGGTGGCAAATTAATTGTAAGTGGGGCGACCGATGCAAATGGAATTTACAAAATAGATTATGAGGTGCCCGCCTATTACGAAAGTCTGTTTGTTTCAACAGATTATGTTGGATTACCCTCTCCCGGTCGGGTGGAGCTTAATCAGCACGGATTCAATATCACTTTGGGAGGCCAACAGATTAAAAGTCATGTAAAATCTTCATCCGGTCTTAAATCAGTAAACAGTTCTTACAAATATCTTGGAGGTTATAACACTCAGGGAGTTCCTGATTATCTGGAACCCGAGAATGATGTAATTACACAAAGTTTGCTCAACGATATTAACAATACACTCCCTGAAAGACAACCACTTACTCAATCACACCCAGAGTATCTACTCCCAGAATGGGATTATAACTTACACCTGATTGAAGCCTGCGATGTCTGGATCACTTTTGTGCATGAGCAAGCCGGATATAAAAATGTACTCGGGTTTTATTCCTATCCAACCGGACAAACTCCGCAAATCCCTGCCGATATTGATACCATTACCATTATTTATCCCAATGTCAGTTATGACGGCTCCGGCGGAGGACTTTATTCAGGAAACAAGGTCTATATTGGGCAGTTTGATGCCGGAATGACGGTAAGTTTTGCTTTGATGGCCGATGGTTGGGTTGGCGGACAAGTAACCGATGGAAAATGGATTGTTTATTCAAACCCCAACCTAAATCCGGAATCAGATCCTGCCTTACGTCAGCATACTGTATTGCTAAATGACAACGGACGGAACCTGCTCTTACTTGGTATTGAAGACATTAGAAGGGACAATTCTTCGTGTGACCACGATTTTAACGATGCCATTTTTTATGTAACGGCCAATCCCATCGAGGCTATCGACCAAAGTCAATTTCCAAATATTGACTATACCGGCGCAGATGACGATGGTGATGGAGTGCCCGACAATGTTGACAACTATCCCGACGATCCTAACAAGGCCTTCGACAACTATTTCTTTAACCAGGGAAGTTATGGAACACTGGCCTATGAAGACCTCTGGCCATCCAAAGGTGATTACGACTTTAACGATGCCGTCATTGACTATAATTTCAATCAGGTAACCAATGCCGACAACGACATGGTTGAAATTAATGCCGAATTTATTTTAAGGGCTCATGGCGCCTTCTATCACAATGGTTTTGGCTTCCAGATGCCTTTCGATAAAAGCCTGGTATCCTCTGTTACCGGTGACCTGAATGTGCCCGGAAACATTGTTACCTTAGACAGTAAGAACCTGGAATCAGGACAAACGCTGCCCGTGGTGATGGTGTGGGAAGACGCTTACGATGTCTTACCTCAGGAAGGCGGCGGAATTGGTGTAAACACTGATCCCAATTATCCCTTCGTTGTACCCGACACACTAAGAATCACTATCACACTTAATACACCTATAAGCCTGTCCACTTCAGGAATTCCCCCTTATAACCCATTTATTTTTGTAAACGGACAGAGGGATGTAGAAGTTCATCTTGTTGACAGAGTACCAACAGACCTGGCTTCAACAACCTTATTTGGTACCGCTGCCGACAACAGCAATCCTGCCACGGGCAGATATTACCGTACAGATAACAACCTGCCCTGGGCCATTAATATTATTGAAAGTTTTGAATATCCAATTGAAAAGGTGGATGTAACAACGGCACACCTGAAGTTTAGTGCATGGGCCGAAAGCAATGGAACATTGTTCAATGACTGGTACCGCGATTTGAGTGGTTACCGAAATGACGACAACATCTATCAGATACCTCAATAATAATAAATACCTGTAAATTAAGGAATAAATCTGATCGGCTTGAAGTCGGATAAATCTGGCTTGTAGTCGGATAAATCCGGCTGCAATGGATGTCCAAGAAATACATTCGTCGTAGATGAATAAACCTGAATAGAATCAATCCATTGCAGTCTGGCTTTAGCCGACTGCAAGCAAAACCCCTTCTGTTTAAGCAACTGTTATATTGTAAAAAGGGAATTTCAAAAACCAGAGATTATAAAGTCCTTGCTTTGTATGTTTTTATCAGTCTTACGATGAATGTGTTGAGATCATACCCTTAAAATAGACGTTAATAGCCATCTATGTTTTACACACAAAAAAAATCCCGGTACAATCTTACTCGCACAGGGATTTTTTTATTTTATTTGATACGTCAGTGACTTACTATCTGCGGAATCCGCCTCTTTTACCATCAACCTTTCCGAATTTAATGGCAGCTGCCAATCCGATTACATTTGTTTTGAAATTGCCGCCTTCTATATTGCTTATATTCGACAGCCCTTGAGTATAAGAAGCCGAAAACTGAAAACGACTTAGTTCAACCCCAACTTCAATATTAACTCCCATATTTAAAGGTTTAAAGAAATCACTCTCTGAGGTGCCAATTTTTAAATCATTGTTGTTGTCCCATTCTGAACCCACTTTAGTTGCAGTAGTAGCGTATACATTGTATGAGATCACAGGACCTGCCATTGCAAAAAGACTCATGTTATCTAATTTATATTTATATCCGAAGTTGATTGGGATATCCACAGTTCCAAGTATCTGAATCATTTTCGCTTTAACTCCGGCATCTTCTTCTTTTATAACATATCCTTTTGCGGCAGCGAACAAACCTGTCTGGACAAACAGAAAATCATTCACAGGCACTTCAAGAATAAATCCAAGCCTTGGTGATGTTAATCGCTTGGGATCATATCCCTCATTAAAACTGTTTCCGTCCTCGTCTTCTAAACTAAGCATAGAAAAATCCACACCTATTTTAAACCCGCCCTTCACTTGGGCATTCAATGTGTTGATAGAAAACGCAGCTATCATGATGACAGCAAATAGTAAGATTTTTTTCATAAATTAATTTTTTTAGATTATAATTGTTTGTAATAAAGCAAAAATACAAAACAAGTTATACAAACCTATGAATCGTTAGTTAAATGTTGATAAAAGTATGAAGGAGAACTTCTCAACAATCAGATATACTGAATAGTTATATCCTAATTTATATTAAATTAAAATATAGCTTGAGCCAACAACCGGACTTTTTTAGGAGTTGAAATAAAGGGTAAACCAGAAAATATTTTCATTACTCGTACCGCAACGATTCGATGGGGTCGAGGCCAGCGGCTTTATTAGCGGGAATAATTCCCGAGAGCAGGGCTACGATAAAACAGAGGCCAATTCCCAGTGCAATCCATGCCCAGGGAATGATGAAGGCACTTCCTGTGGCAATTGAAACGATATTACCAACCATAATGCCGGCCACCACACCCAACACTCCTCCAATTTGAGCAATCACTACAGCCTCTGCCAGAAACTGGTTTCGAATGGTTTTACGCCTGGCGCCCACCGCTTTCCTGATACCAATTTCTCGGGTGCGTTCGGTAACAGATACCAGCATAATGTTCATCAATCCGATGGCAGCACCCAATAACGTAATTAAGCCAATCAAAGTGGCGCCAACCTGAATACTCCCCGTAAGCTTGATCAGCATACTGGCAATGTTGTCGCTTTTAATAATGGAAAATGAATCATCTTGCCCCACTTTGTCTTTTCTGATTCTTCTAAAAACACCCGTGGCCTCACCAATAGCGGCATCCATCAGGTTTGGGTCAGTAACCATCACACTGATGCGGAAATTCATGTTGGGACGTGAAAAATACTGCCTGACGTTGGATAATGGTGCCATACAATTTCGGTCACCGGAAAAACCCACGCTTGACCCCCTTTCTTTTATCACACCTATAACCTTAAATTTACCGGCACCAATAGAAACAACCTGTCCGATAGGGTTTTCCTTGTCTTTAAACAGGGTTTTAGCCACTTCGCTGCCCAGCAAAGTAACAGCGCTTCCCTCTTCAATTTCAGTGGGATTAAAATTTCTTCCTTTGTCTATCTCCAATCCGGCAGTAGCCAGGTAGTTTTCGTCTACTCCCATCACCTGAACATTGGGATTGGTTTTTACCGATTGATACTTGAGCGTGGCGATACCAGTACCATAAGTAAAAACGGAAGTAGTTACCGGAAAATGATACTCTTTTTTAAATTCAAGGGCCTGCTGATAGCTGATTTCGGTATATTCCTTTGGTCTGTTGTCACTACCCCCGATATGAACATGAAGGTCTCTGTTTTGAATATTAAAGGTGTTGGCTCCCATCATGGCAAAATTATTATTGAGGAAATACTCCACCGCGTCAATGGCGGTCAGAATTCCCACGAGCGCCATGATCCCAAAAGCGATAATCATTACCGTGAGGATGGTACGTAATAAATGGCTTTTTATTGAGGTCAACGAGATACTTAAGTTCTCTTTTATCAGTTGATAGTCTGTCATAGGATTAGTCTTCTTTTGCACCGAAAGCCAGATCACCTGCATCGCCCAGCCCCGGAACGATGAACGCTTTGGCAGTAAGCTCATCATCAACAGCCCCAACCCAAATAGTCAGAGGTTTTAATGAAAATTGCCGTTTCAGGTTGATGATTCCCTCCTCGCTGGCCAACAAAGTAACTACATGAATATGTGCGGGTTCTCCATTTAGCAGCAGTCCCTTAAGTGCGGCAATGAGCGAACCACCCGTAGCTAACATGGGATCGCTTAATATCAGTATTTTACCCTCCAATGATGGCGCCGATATATAATCCAGTTTTATTACAAAATCCTCTGCCTTGGTATATTTCCGGTAAGCAGAAACATAGGCACTGTCGGAGGTATCAAAGTAATTAAGCAATCCTTGATGGAGCGGCAGCCCTGCACGAAGGATGGTGGCCAAAACAGGTCTAGAAGTTGGAAGTTTCATCCGGGCCATGCCCAGTGGAGTAATCACTTCTTTTTCTTCATACACAAAGGTTTTACTGATTTCATAGGCAAATATTTCGCCTGCGCGCTCCATATTCCTTCTGAAGCGCATCCTATCCTGCTGAATCGTAACATCACGAAGTTCTGAAATAAACCTGTTAAAGATAGAGTCGGTAGTTCCTATTTCCCTGATCATGGCTTGAGTATTTGAGACAAAAGTACAATTATTTAACAGAGTAGACCAAGTGAAATGATAATGGTTTTTAAGGATTAAAAATAAGGGCAGTTATTACATTCATCGAAAGGTTTCTTTACAAAAGATCCCAATTACTTTTGTGATTTAACAGAGGCAGAAAACAGCGATTTAATAGGGTAAATACTTCGGTTTTGTATTTTAAACATTTGCTGTTTTAAAAATTCAAGTGGCCATATAGGCTTTAATATTTATTGATATCCTATTAGCAGGGTTCAAACTAATTATATATTTGCAGTTGATTGTGAAGCGGTCAAAATCAGTAGTTGCAAGTTCATCACCTATTAAACCAAACATGAAAAAAACAATCTTATTTACATTCCTGGTTTTGACATCTTATGCCTATTCACAAAATAAGCAACCAAAAGCCCAATCGCCCATTTTGTTTTTAACAGAGACAGAAAGTCTTCGTGAGGGTATGACTTTTTCAGGAAATGAGCCTGACCATCCTGTTTCTGAATTTGGCTACTGGAAAGCTCTAGTATCAAAAAAACGCAATGAACTCACCTTGATACAACAATTCGACAGTGTTGCGAATAGTAAACTTGACGTGCCCAACATGGAATGGAAACCGGAGAGCAGATTTATCAATATCCATTACGACAACAGTTATAACCTCACTGGTTACCTGGAACAAACCATAAATGGCTCTGCCTGGGTCAACTTATACAACCATACTTATTTTTACACTTTCGATGATGACCATTATAAATTGGAATATCGTGTAGAAAGGTGGACAGACGGCACCTGGGTAAACAGCACTCAAACAAGCTATATTTATAATGATAACTTTAATGTTCTTCAATATATTATTCAAAACTGGATTGACTCTGCGTGGGTAAATGATGAACAAATTCTTTCTTCCTATGATTCAAACGACAACCTGATTTTTGAATTGTTACAAGACTGGGAAATAAACAAATGGGTGAATGCCAAACAGGGAAACTACACTTACGATGCAAACAACAACCTGACTAATTTGGATATTCAAAGCTGGGACAATGGTTGGATAAATTTAATTCAAGGGATTTTATCCTATAATTCGGATCAATTGCTAACCAAAGAAACCGATCGCATTTGGAATGGATCCGCATGGGACAACTATGCCGAATACACCTATACCTACAATGCATCCAACGACATAGAGAGTGAACTCGTCAGGGGCTGGACAGGTAGTTACTGGCAAAACTATGCTAAAACCAATTGTTATTATGAGAACTCCGTTAAAATGACGAGTGCTGTACAACAACTTTGGAATGGAAGCGCCTGGGTAATTTCATGGCAACAAAACTATACTTACGATGCCAACAACTTCATGACCAGCGAAATAAAGAGAGACCGTGATATCGTTGGAGGAGGAATTGTGCGTGGAACAAAAACCGATTACTATTTTCATACGGCTGTGGCCGGAGTTCGTGATATGAGTGAGGCTGACATCCGGATTTATCCCAATCCGGGTAGGGGTAGTTTCACCCTAAGCAGTCGTGAGAACATTACCTCTGTCGAAGTGTATAATTTGTTTGGAGAACAGGTATACACTGATTTTAAGGTGGTAAAACAACCGACCATTCAATTCGATTTGTCACATTTTCCGAAAGGAATTTATTTTGTGAAGATCAACAGAAAGTCCCATAGCTGTAACAGGAGCATATTGGTACAATAAAGTGCAATACTTCAACCGCATTATTTGCTATCAACAACACCAGTGGTCGCCTGGCTTGCAAATTTTCATGTTACTGTGTTAATAAGAAAACAAACTGCTTTAGTTGCATAGTTGGGTTGACCTATTCAATTTTATCGGAAACTTTGTCCGGGTATAAATAATTAAAGTTATTAATGATGGAAGCGCCTAGTTTACCGGTGTGACCATTTTAGGTTTCCCTATCCGAACCCTTCGGTGGTTTTTTCTAAACTCTGAAGGGGTATTCCCTGTTAGTTTCTTAAAACAAGCGTTAAATGATGATTTCGATTGAAATCCGGCCATTTGCGAAATAACATCAATGGTGTAATTTTGGTTTTCAGGTCGTTTGAGCAACTCCTTCGCTTCCAGTACCCTGTATTTATTAATCATGCCATAAAAATTGGTTTCCATCACCACATTAATCACATAGGTAAGTTTTTGTTTGGTGGTAACGATAGTTCGTGCAAGATCAACAATACTCAGCTTATTATTCAGGTAAGGTTTTTTTTCAACAAGGTAGTGTTGCAGGTTGAAAATAATTTTAATGACTTCATCATCATCTATTCGAACAGCGTAATTATTATCCGATTTGGGTATAAAAGGGAGGTTTATTTCAGTGGCAATGTCGTCGGTCGCTTCGTCCATTTTAATACCGGCAACTTCTATATTCAGGTGATCCTGTCTCAAACTGAAATATCCTGCAAGCCCGCCTGAAATTAAAAGGCCTATATTGAAGAAGGCAGTTAAAAGGTGATTGTAATCAGGTGCGGAAAAACGCATCGTCGCACCGAGAACAAGAAAACCAATGACCGAAAACAAAATAATGTGTGACCAGAGTGGCTGAAAATGTGGCAAATATGCCGGGTTATTCTTTCTTGATCCGGCTAACATTCTCATTTTCCGAACATATTGAAATGAGAAAATAAGCAATTGAGAAGGCAAAAAGACCACATAGCCCAGCATGGAAACCATCATGGCAAACCTGATGGTAACATCGCTGTTTACAGACAGTGAACCGCCTGAGGCCAGGAAAGAAACTGATTGCTCCGCGTTCATAGTTAACAGCGTTGCCACCTGAAGCAAGAAGATAAAACCCGCAGGAAGATAAACAACTTTCCAGGGCTTTGAAAACATTTCACCGGATGTGATTGAAACTGCACGCAAATACAAATAGTAAGTGGGCATAATAGCCAATAAAGCAGGGAGCTGCAAGCAATAAAGGTATTCATCCAGATATGAATATCTCAGGTAACCGGCGGCATTCATCACCAGGTAGATCCACATCAGAAACATTAATAAACCCAGTGGCCGTCGGGAGGGATTTCCGTTTTTCTTCAGTGTGACAAGTTGCACAACATAAAACATCAATTGATATACCGGAAGTATAAGCAGAATAATATTCAGGTTATCGAGATTCAACATGCCGATGTTAGATTCACTGGTAAGGTTAAATAATTCTGAGCTGCAAATTGACACAAATATAAAAATAATTAATTATCTACCACCAAAGATGAAGTAATTTAATGAAAGTTAGCGTGCCAGCTTTGGATGCTCCTATCTACTTTCTTTTTCACGGACTAATATTTAATTTAATGAGGGTGGTATCAGTAAAAAAAACTGTGTAACTGGGCCTGCATAGTTATTCTCGTCTGACTTGGCAGGTGTTCAAAAATCATCTTCATATTAAACTTATTGTCCTGAAGAAAAAAAGAGCAAGAAGATCACGACTATATCAAAAAAGAGCCACTCCTTAAGAAGTAGCTCTTCATCATGATACTTTATGAATCTTTAGGCCAGAGTTCTTCTAAAACGTACAACCATAAAGGCACCAATTAAGAATAGTCCAATAAAGATAGCCCAGTTGGAAATGGGTACGCCGGGTGTTGGACCAGGAGTTATACTCCCAAAGGTAACATCATCAAAAGCAATTAGATCAGCTGCGCCAATGAATACAACTGACCTGGCTGTCCCTGAAAAAGGAACTGCTACCGGATCCCATTGACAATAGGATCCATTAGGATCACCAGTGCAACTACCAACATTTGGAGTTAAACTTACTGAGCCAACCAGGTTCCCTGTTCCATCGAGACCATCATACACTTCAATAGAACCAGTTACACTGGAGCAATAGAATACTGAAAAGCCTGTAGTAAAACCCGCGGCTACATTCATTTGGGCCTGACTGGCACTCGTGAAAAACATGACGGTAGAAGGTGATGGTTCATTTGCAAAGTTACCGCTACCACCCGCGTCCGAATCAATAAGACCCAGTGCAACACTAAACTCAATGCCGTAGTTTGTCCCTGAATATCCCGCACCGCTGATGCCACCGTTGTAGAAGCCATTAATATCATCTAAGTCTCCGAGTCCTTCAAAGTCGAGTACAATAACACTTGAAGGGAATTTCTGGTGTTGTTGTCCCAATTCTTTAATTTGCTTAGGTGTAATTGTTGGAACAACATTTGGGTCGTGAACCGTTTGAGCTTCTGTGATCATTGCTCCGCAAAAAATCACGGCCATCGTTAAAATAAGCTTTTTCATGGTAATTTTTTTACATTAATACATTGGGTACTTAATTAGATGGTATAAATTTACAAACTCCAATTCCCCAAGTCAATAACTTGTTGTACGTTTAAAACCCAGCCGTACAAATTGATTGCTATACTGCTGATTATCTGATTGTTTATAATATGTATTTAGAAACTTTAAAGTACGCAGAAATACAAATCCAATAAACAGTGATTTATTTATTGTACAATAAATGGTTGTTTATGAAACTTATTAACTATCTGCCACCAATGATGAGGTAATTTAATGAAAGTGAACCGTCCTAGCTATTGAGATTCCTACCTGCTTTCCTTTGGCCTAATTCAGGCTAAACTTCACCCTCCCAAAAATGAAGTTCACAGCTTTTTCATTTCAAAACCTGCCATCATGGTCTAGTTTTGCTCCTGAAATTATTAATTCACTCTAAAAAATAGAAATCATGAAAACCATCATCCTAACCTTGTCGCTGGCATTGATAGCCACTTTCAGTTTTGCACAATTTCCTCAATCAGATTCCCCTGATTCGTGTTCGTATGTTACTACCGATTTACGGGCCTCCATATTTATGGACAACAACTCGCTGGTTAACGTAAAAGTAGCTAAACACGTTGGCGATCAGGTGAAAATCAGGGTAAAAGAAAATAACAAAATCTTGTACCAAAAAAGCTATAAATCATGGGCGCTTATCGATTTAAAATACGACATCGGTCAGTTTCCAATGGGCGAATATACCTTTGAAATTGTAAAAGACAAGGAAGTAGTTTTTGCGCAAACCATTGAACATACTGAATCCAACGAGCATTTGGTACTGCGTTAATTGCCCCTGTAAATAAACTCCTGGTAACAAACAGTTCATTGAAATAGTGCTCAGATGCCCGGAATGTGTATTTTTGATCACACGTATCTGGTAATAAACTATTGATCATACAACACATGGGATTAAAAACGAGATAATCGAAAAATGGATAACGGGTTTACAATAAACAGATGGCTTCGATATAGTTACGGTTTTTACCTGGGGATCATATTCAATTTTATCTTGGATATAATTTTCAGCCTGGTTTATAAAAACTACCCTTTATTTCAGCCAATTAACAATTATCTGATATCCATTTTTCTTACCTATGCGGTTTTCGAAATTCTTTTTTTCATTAACAAGCGGCTGAAAAATACCTTGGATTGGGATCAACACCCGGTCCAACGGTTCCTCCTTCAATTTGCATCAAACAGCCTCATTGCCATCGTTTTAGTAATGGTGTTACGTTGGGGAGCACGGTTTCTGCTGGGTAGCATAGATTATATTGCATTAGCTGATGAGTTAATTATCATGGCGTTGGTAGTTAGCGTCGTACTGATCTTTGTGGTATCAGAGTTGAGCGTGTTCCTTTTAAATAAGTGGAGGTTCAGCCTGGCAGAACTCGAACGTTTTAAAAAAGAGAATGCTGAATACAGGTTTGAATTGTTGCGGTCGCAGTTAAACCCACATTTCCTGTTCAACAGCCTGAATACTTTGTCATCACTCATTTATGAAAATCAGAAAAATGCCGGGCATTTCGTCAGAGAGTTGGCAGACGTTTATCGGTATATTCTCGAAAACAGGGACAAGGAATTGATCCTGTTAAGTAATGAACTTGAGTTTGCCAAGTCCTTCATCAACCTGGTGCAGTTGAGGTTTGATAAAAACCTGGAAGTGATTTTAGACCTAAACCACAACAATCCCGGATTCCGCATTGCGCCCCTTACGATTCAGTTACTTATCGAAAACGCCATTAAACACAATGTAATTTCGAGGAAGAATCCACTTCGAATCGATATTTTTATCGAAGATAAAATGCTGGTAGTTAAAAATAGTATCCTGCTCAAACATACAAAAGAGTTCAGCACCGGGTTGGGATTGAAAAATATCAGCAACCGGTATGGGTTTCTAACGGATAGAACAATTGAAATTTTTAATAACGGAGAGGATTTTGTAGTAAAAATTCCATTAATTTGACCTCGTAGAACATAAACAAAAAACGACAACATGAACCGGATAAAAGTGTTGATAGTTGAAGATGAGCCTCACGCGCAAAGCGAGTTGAAACGCTTGCTTGCTCAGTGTGGGCACGACATCCTTGTGATGGATTGCATCGACACTGTGGAGGATACCATCCATTGGATTAACAACCATCCTGAACCCGATCTGATGTTTTTTGACATTCAACTTTCTGATGGATTAAGTTTTGAAATTTTTAAGCATATCAAAGCGACAACACCTGTAATTTTTACCACTGCCTTCGACGAATACGCCATTCAGGCATTTAAAGTCAACAGCATTGACTACCTGTTAAAACCGGTGAAGCAACTTGAACTTAACGCTGCACTAGACAAGTTTCGCTCGTTGGGCGGCAAGGGTAGCAACAAGGAAACTGTGCTGCGATTGGAAAATATTGAACAATTGCTGCAACTTCACAAGACCCGTTATAAATCACGTTTTATCACCCGTATCGGCGACCAAATCAAACAAATCGACATCACGGAGGTGGCCTATTTTAAAGCTGAAGACAATGAGGTACTGCTTGTTACAGAAAACAACAAGCGATATTTCATCAATTATGCACTCGATCAATTGGCTGAGATGATTGATCCATCCATTTTTTTCAGGGCAAACCGCAGTTACCTGGTCCATATTTCGTCCATAAAAAAAATAAGCAAGTATTTTAACAGCCGCCTTCACCTAGAATTAGAACCGATCACTCGTGAACCAGTGCTCATCAGCCGGGTAAAGGTTACCGAATTTTTAAATTGGATTGACAAATGAGAACAAAGATCGATATACCAGTGTTAATTCTCTTTGCAGGGGGCTTGATTTTTCTGGCTTCCTGCCAAAGGGTAACCATCAGGGTGGAATCCATACCACAAAATACGCCTAAAGGGCAACCCATCTACATCACCGGAAACTTTAACGATTGGGATCCGGGTGACGCCAAATACCAATTAAACCTCGCGGCCGACAGCAATTACTATATTACCTTGCCTCCAGGTTTTGGAAAAATTGATTATAAGTTTACGAGAGGCGACTGGACTACCGTGGAAAAGGACATTTGTGGTGACGAAATCGACAACAGGGAACTATTTACTGCTGATGAAGATACGGTGTCAAACAACATTGAAAGTTGGAACGACCTGGATCCGGCGAACTGTCCGCGGTTGACCATTGTGATTGAAGAGGTACCTGAAAACACGCCTGAAGATGATGTGATAGCCCTGGCCAGCAACCTGAACTCATGGGATCCGGACGATGCCTCCATAACAAAAATAACCAGCTCAGGAACGCGGTACATCACCATCGACCGCCCTCCCGGAGTAAATAACCTGGAGTATAAACTCACCAGGGGTTCGTTGTCTTCGTCCGAATCGGATGAGTTTGGAAATGAAGTTTCAAACCGCACCATGGAATTTGGGAAAAAGGATACCATAAAAGTTTCTGTGAAAGGTTGGACCGACAAGCCCGAGAACAAACCTGTTAGAGTGGTACTGTTGATTAGTCATCTGCCGAAAAACACACCTGGCACCGATCCTGTTTTTTTCGCCAGCAACCTGAATTCATGGGCACCAGGTGATAAAAACTACCAGTTTCAACGAAACAATGAAGGTCAGTTGTTTTATTCGCTTCCCCGAAAGAAATTCATGCTGGATTATAAAATCACGAGAGGAGACTGGAGTACCGTAGAGGTGGATAAAAACGGATATGACATATCGAACCGGAGAACCAATCTTGAAAATGCCGATACGGTTGTTCTAATTATCAGCAGATGGAAAGATTTGGGTGGTAGCGGTGATGATGACATGACCATTATATTGGATCGCGTCCCGGAATCAACACCCGAAAATGCCAAGCTTTATATTTCAGGAAGTTTTAGCGACTGGGATCCCGGGAAGTTGCGTTATAAGTTTTGGAAAGATGCCTCAGGCAGATATTTTATCAACCTGCCCAGGCGAAATGGCGATTTTGAATTTAGGATTACCCGTGGTTCATGGGAATCAGCCCAGGTGGATGCCAATGGATCTGATATGCCACCCTATCGATACAACTACCAGGATTTTGACACACTTACCCTCGCCATCGAAAACTGGAAAGACATACCAGAAAAAGAAATGGATCAGGTTACAATAGTCATCGACAAAATCCCCGAAAACACCCCGGTTAACGACCAAATCTTTCTGGCTCCCGATTTTAATGGTTGGAACCCTGAAGACCGGCAACTCATTTTTGAAAGGTTAACCGATGGAAGGCTGGTGCTTACATTCTCCACCAATGGCAACAAGATGGATTTTAAAATCACCCGTGGTGGCTGGCGCACAGTTGAAGTAAATCAATATGGTGAAGAAATCCCCAACCGAACACTTTATTTTGGTTTCGCAGATACTGTTTACCTCGAAGTAGACAGATGGAAGGATCGATAATTAACTCAAGTCTCGCAGTAAACCTATTAAGCGAAAATCAGATAATTAATTTCTTATTAAACATAAATAACTTTGACTTACAGTTAATCACAGATTTCATACCTATTCAAAAATTCTCTTTGCGTATCTCTGTGACTTCTTTGTGTAGCTCTGTGTAACAACTTATCAGCTAGTACACTAAGAACCACAAAGAAGACTCAAAGTGCCACAAAGGTTAAAACATAATTATATTTCATTGATTATCAGATATAAGCACTCAGAAAAATGCATGCGAAACTTGAGTAATTAATATATTATGAAGGCCATTCTCCTGTTGAAAAAGATAATTAGTTTATTTACCCAAATTGATAAACCGAAGTAAGCAAGAAATTCCAGGGAAACGATGCTGTCAAAGGGTTAATCAATATCACGTCGAAAAAACGATCTTCTGAAAACCGATTGCTTTTTTGTCCGGGTTTTATTAATTTTACAGCCTGTAAAACTGCTCATTTCGGCTACCTATCTGTACCTTTTCCGCGTTCTCCCGGACAAGTCTGCACCTCAAATTTATATTTAAAGAAGGGAGAAAATATTTCATCGGTACTTTCATGAAAATATTACTCATATCCCCTGCAACAGACGAAGAAAGAAGAACCAACAAAGGACTTATGATGCCACAACTTGCCCTCTATATTTTGGAAGGGCTAACTCCAAAAGAACATGAGGTCAAGATAGTTGAGGAGGAAACCGAACCCATCGATCTGGATCAGGACTGCGATTTGGTTGGCATCAGTTGCATGACGGCCAACGCGCCAAGATCATACGATCTTTGCCGGGAGTTTAAAAACCGCGGTAAAACGGTGATCCTGGGCGGAGTACACCCTACCATTCTTCCCGACGAAGCCCTGCAACATGCCGACAGTGTAGTCATTGGAGAAGCTGAGGGTGTGTGGGAAACACTCATTGTTGATTTCCAAAACAACCAACTGAAAAAAACCTACCACAATCCCGTCCCTGATTTGGGGAAATACATCCATAAGGATTTTAGGAAAATTTTCCAAAGCCGGCGGTTTAGTTTGATCCCCATCCTCACTACCCGTGGGTGTCCGTATCACTGTGATTTTTGTTGCGTAACCAACCTTTTTGGCGAAAAAATTAAGCACGTGCCCATAGAAAATGTGATACGCGACATTAAGGAATCCGGTTCCAAACGGTTTATTTTTCTGGACGACAACATCATTGGAAGTCCAAAATACGCCAAAGAATTGTTCAGGGCCATCAAACCACTAAAAATTAAGTGGGTGGGACAGGCTTCGGTTTCGTTGCTCGTGTCCGACGATGAATTGATTCAACTGGCAGCAGAGAGTGGTTGCAAAATGCTTTTTTTCGGTATTGAAAGCGTGGCAGAGGAACAAATCAAAACCATGCGCAAGGCCATCAAGGATATTAATCACCTGGAAAATGCCTTTAAAAAGATAAAAAAAACGGGAATCCTTATTCATGCCTCCATGGTTTTTGGTTTTGATAGCGACACCAAGGAGGTTTTCGACCATACCGTTGAGTTCCTGATTAAAAATAAAGTAAATACAGTATCATTCAACGTGTTAACGCCTTATCCAGGAACAAAAACCTATGAAAACCTGAAAAGTGAAAATCGCCTTACTACCACCGAGTGGAAATATTACGACCACAACACGGTGGTTTTTAAGCCCAAAAACATGACTCCTTACGAACTTCAACTAGGCAAAGTTAATGCCAGGAAGAAGTTCTACAGCACCAAATCGGTCATCAAGCGTCTTTCGGGCAATATGGTTAACCCACTCATTTACCTTGCTACAAATTATGGACATATCAAGCAGGTAAAAGTGGAAGTAAAAAGAATTGCCGGACTGAAATCAAAATTATTTGACAACGCGGATAAATAATTTTAAATGGGGTATCCGATCATCTCCCGTACTGATTTGTGATGATATTTTCAGATTACACAATATAACAGTTGCTTAAACATAAGGGATTTATTATTACAGCCGGCTAAAGCCAGGCTGCAAGGAATGGGATTTATTGTGCTTTATTCATCTACAATGAATGTGTTTATTGAACATCCATTGCAGCTGGATTTATCTGACTGCAAGTAGATCAGATTTATTCCTTAATTTCCAGGTATTTGTTGGATATTTCATCCAACAAAGCTTATTATTATTTACGGGAGATGATCGGATACCCCATTTTCTCTTATTTCAACATCGCAGCCACTTTAAACAACAGGTTTCCAACCGGGCTTAAGCGATTCAATTTAAGTCGGTAATAATGGGTCAGCTTGGCATCAAAACCGGCATAAAACCTGGCCAGGTTGACGTTGTTTGATCCTTCAAAATCCAGTATCATTTTTCCCGGGGAGTATTCCTTTATAACTGAATCGATGAGAAAAGTCAGAGCCGATGAACTTCTTCCCTCGGCATTGGTTCCTGAAAATAGGAAAACGAGCTTCTGTTTGTTATTCAGAAAAAACGCACCCGAAATCAGATCATTTCGTTCACTATAAACGCCATAGGTAACACCCTGCCCCTGATACAGGGCTGTGTACATCAGGCGACTAAGGGTTTGGTAGTGTTCATCACGCCATTTGGTCATACCCCGGCCCCGGTGGTTTCTAAACAAGGTAATAATCTCCTCGTGACCCACACCTTTCATTAAAGTAAGTTTACTTTTTTCTGCCGTCTTTAGGTTTCTTTTGGTATTAGACCGGTATTTGGCCGAAAGACGTGGATATTCCTGAATGAGATCAAGCATGTAATTATTGCTCAGTTCGACCGTGTATTTTTTAGAATCAGGATTACTGAAACTATTCAGGTTCATGTCGATCACCTTAATAAAATCAGGAATTTTACTGATAAACCCGGTTACTATATCGGGGGTAAGCACACTTACAGAAAACACACCCAACTGTTGGGCGAAATAAGGTTGATAGCAATAAGTTACACCATATTTTTGCTTCACCGGAAGCGGCATCACCCTGACATATTCTTCCTCTATCAGTGCGCTCCAATTGGGGTGGATGATATCCAAATACCAGGAATAAGCGTAGGTATTGCCATTAAAAGCATGGGTGATACAGGCATCCCACTTTTTCTTGTTAATTTCTTCGTTTTTAAGATATCTTATTTTTCTCATGACGATGTGTTTTTCTTTTAAACTCAGTTGAAGGCAAATATTGTCAGGGCAAGGCTTTCTGAATTAATGCTTCATAAACCGTTCGCCATCCTTTCCAGCGCTTCTCCTCGCTTAACGATTCATTGTGCCACAGGGAGATAAAAGTGCCATTTACCTTTCTTACCTCCTCAATCAAAGCAGTTATCTGGGCAATGGCATCCGCAGGAGTCAATTTCATATAATCGCGTAAAGTACCGTCCATGACCATAAAAGGATGTATCCGCAATTTTGTTTCCACCTCCATATCCAGGTCGTAGAAATGATATGAATCACAAATTCCGGCCCTGAAACCAGGCAAGGCGGCGTAGCCCATGGTGTAATCATCCGAGATGTCTTCTTCAATTAAATTGCGGTAGGTGTGCGGCAACATGAGCCTGAGAAAATGCTGCCGACTAGTGGTAATTTCATTATTTACCACTTTCTCAAGCAAAGAAATTTCCTCGTGCAACAATTCCGGGTATTCTCCTGTATTGTATGATGGATGAATACCAATCCTGGCATAGTCATGTATCCTTTTAATCAAAAACCGAAAAGTCCGGTTTCGGGTATTGATGTTTTTGTCGTATTGTCCGTAATGCCCGAATAGAATAAAATATACAGGTTTAAGTTGATATTTTTTCTGGTATTCAATTTGTAAATCAAAGGTATCGAAAGGATCTCTTGCCCGTCCGAGGAGCACACGGGTTCGGTAAAACATATCCTCCCAATCAAGTTCTTTTAGTGCCAGCAGATAACCTCCCATCGACCGTACCAATCCCTTTTGTCGATAGGCAAAAGCCGAGTCGATGTCATAGGTAGGCACAAAACGGTAGTGCCGAACAGGAAAGACAATGGTGGGATATCTGTCCTGGATAATTTTTTTCACCATCAAAGCCCAAATATTGACCATGGGTTTTTGCAAAATGCCCAACCTGGAACTAACGCTCAGATGGGCAGTAAACCTGCCATACTTATCAGGTACGTAGGGTTGGTATTCCTCATACCTTGAAACCAGATAAAAGATGGAAGAAAACACGTCGAAAGGCAAAGCCGAGTCGGCATCATGCACCGGAAAAAATGCCTTTAACCCTTCATAGTCAAAAGCCTTCAATTCGACTGAATCAATACCTCTTTGAAAAAGCAAACCTGATGACTTAAAAAATAAATCATCGGACCAGGGCTTCTCTCCATACACCAGTTTATGTAAATCCGACGACTGGAACGCATCCAGGTCGGAGGTCAAGGAAAAGGGTAATTTTAACAAATCATTAAACACCAGCCTGAATACATACCGCACCCGGCTGGACTTCTTTGGCACAAAAACGAGCAGACTTTCCATCTTTTCAAAAGTACAGAAAAAATTAACACTTCTTAAAGCACAAAAAAAAATCGTATTTTTGATGCCCATTACAGCAGCATATGGAAAATTTTATTGTTTCGGCCCGTAAATACCGTCCAGCCACTTTTCATCAGGTGGTAGGGCAGCATTCTATTACCAATACCTTACAAAATGCCATTAAAAACAACCACCTGGCACAGGCCTTTTTGTTCACCGGACCACGTGGTGTTGGCAAGACAACCTGTGCCCGGATATTGGCCAAAACAATTAACTGCACTCACCTGACCGAAAACCTGGAGCCATGTGATGCATGCGAATCGTGCACCTCATTTAACAACAATGCTTCGTTCAACATCCACGAACTGGATGCGGCTTCTAACAACTCTGTAGACGATATCCGACATCTTGTTGAACAGGTACGCATTCCGCCACAAGTGGGAAAATATAAAGTGTACATCATCGATGAGGTCCACATGCTTTCGCAGAGTGCGTTTAATGCCTTTTTAAAAACACTTGAAGAACCTCCCTCCTACGCGAAATTTATTCTGGCTACCACCGAGAAGCATAAAATTATCCCGACCATATTGTCGCGTTGTCAGATTTTTGATTTTCGCAGGATTAATGTGGAAGACATTGCACAATATTTGGGCTATGTAGCTTCGAAGGAAAACATTGAAACAGAGCCCGAGGCCCTGCACATCATCGCCCAAAAAGCCGATGGCGCTTTACGCGATGCCCTTTCCACATTCGATCAGATCGTAAGCTATAGCGGTCATAAGATGAGTTACAAAAATGTGATCGAAAACCTGAACATTCTGGATTACGATTACTATTTTAGAATTACCAATGATTTGCTTAGATATGACATCCAGGAATTGTTGCTGCTTTTTAATGAAGTCATCGAAAACGGTTTCGACGGGCAGCATTTTATTATGGGTTTGAGTGATCATCTCCGTAGTCTTTTGGTCATTAAAAACCCTGCTACCATCAAATTAATGCATGCAAGCGATCAGCTGAAATCAAAATATATGGACCAGGCTATGCATTGCACACCCGAATTTCTGTTTAAAGCCCTGGACATCTGCAATCAATACGACATCAATTATAAAGCCAGCAACAACAAACGGTTGCACATTGAAATCGCCCTGATGACACTGGCAGAATTAACGAACAGCCACCCCGGGGCTACCACCTTGCCACCACCTCCTCCACTTGTGAGAGAACAAACAAACACCACCGCAAAAGAAAATAAAATAGAGTATTCGGCACCACCACCAGTGATCGCCGTACCGGGAAAACCCATTGAACAACAGGTTGAAAAAAATATTGAAGTAAAGCCGGAAATTACACCGGTGCAAAAGACGAACACAGAAACTGCGGCGACAATTAAAAGTCAGGAGCCAGGGAACGGGAAAAACATCAGAAACATTTCTATTAAAGCCGGTCTTCGATCAATCAAGGAACAATCCATTTCCGAAGAAAACCAACCCGAGCCCATCATTGACAACCCATTTACGCAGGAAAAACTGGAAGAATCGTGGACTCGTTTTTGCAAATCCTACGAAGGAATTTCTCCCAGTTTCGCCAACGCCCTGGCAAAATACCCCCCTCACCTGGGCAGTAACAATCAGATAACCTACACGGTCGACTCCATACAAATTATACAGAATAGTTTGTCTGTCAACCAATTAATGGAACATTTAAAAAGAGAACTTAACAACAATCAAATCACCTTACATGCCATTGTTCCTGACAAAAACCAGACTAAAAAGGCCTATACCGACCGGGATAAACTTGAAAGGTTAATTGAAAAAAATCCAAATGTGCAAAAGCTAAAAGACCAGTTTAATCTTGAAATTGGCTTCTAAATTACCATTGTGGTTCCCTGATATAATCCATGTGGGCACTCAAATATGGCTCTTCCCGGGCAAGGGTAACAAATTTAAGCATTGAACCTGAGGGACCTTTTGTCACGGCAAGGTTAATAAGCCAGTAAGGCATATTGCCTCCCATATCGATAACAAGTTCGAGAACTACCTTTATTTTGCCTTCGCCTAACGGAATCAATCGCCAAACAGATTGCAACATGGGTATGCGTACAAAGTCCTGATGCCGGGGCCTCAGGTCAGGATCAGCAACCGATTCAATCACAACTTCCTTTGTGACAGTATTTTGAAACAAATGAACACGGGTAACGACATCTCTGTCGCTCACCGGCCAGGGGGCATTGTTTTGGCCATAATACACCCAATTAAATTCATTCTCCTTATGTTGAGTGCAGGCATATGTATTTAAAAAAACCCAATCCTTATTTCTGGGAGTATCGATCATCAAAGCAACCAGGGATGAAAGACTTGACTTGACAATAGTTTCTACCTTGACCTTATTCACAGCCACATCAGGTAACTTCATCACATAGGATTGAATCCCATCACTGTCTTTTACCTTTTTCCAACTCTCTGTTTTTTGGGCATATCCATTCGCGGAAAGCACAAATAGAATACTAAATAAAACCACGACGTCCCAAAATGAACCCATGGTTGACATACGACGGACGCGGTTAAAATAATTCAATCTTTTTCCCTTCATTGATATGGCAAAAATATAAACAAATTAATGCAAACAACAATCTATCAACATATAATTTAAAATGATTTGTCTGGAATAACAAAAATAGCTGTTCCTGAAGCGAAGAAAGCCTTTCGGAGAAGCCTTTATAAAGTAACCGGGTGAAGTAGGCAGAAATAAAACAACTTTATTACCTTTGCCCGGTCATAAAAAAAATCGCATCCTGGTGCATCCACCATCCGATGGATGATTTCAGTAAGGGATTTTTCCGTTATTATAATAGGATTGTATAAAAATCACAAAAGGATTAAACTTGTAAATGAAGAAACCAATTTTTTACACTTTGGCAACTGGAATGTTGCTGGGTGTGTTATCATGCAACAACAACAGTAACATGAAGAATGAAGCAATAGTACCGGCCATTGATTTGGCCAACATGGATTTGGGTGTGAACCCTGGAGATAATTTTTTCAGGTATGTAAACGGTACCTGGATGAAAACCACTGAAATACCTCCTGAGTTTAGCCAATATGGTGCATTTACCATCCTCAACGAAAACAACCAGATTCAGCTCAGAACACTCGTGGAAGAAGTTTCGGCCAAAAAGGATGCGCCAAACGGGAGTGTCAGCCAGAAAATCAGAGACTTATATAACAGTGGTATGGATACTGTCCGCATCAATGAGTTGGGCGTAAAAGCCATCGAAAATGAGATCGCTGAAATTGAATCGATTAACAGCATTTCAGGCGTTCAAAAATACATCGGACAGGTACACCACAAAGGCGAATATCCCTTGTTTTATATTTTCTCGGAAGCCGATCAATCGAACAGCAACATGGAGATTGCCAACTTTTATCAGGGAGGTTTATCCCTTCCGGATGTAAGCTATTACCTCAGCGATGACGATCGGTCAGTTGAAATGCGGGCCCAATATCTTGATCACCTGGCCAAAATGTTTATATTAAAAGGTGACGACGATGCCAAAGCCGCAGAAGAAGCCAAAACAGTTTTGAAAATTGAAACCGAAATCGCCAGAAACTCCAAAACGCGCCTTGAATTGCGAGACCCGGTGGCCAATTTCAATAAGATGAGTTTGGATTCAATTGTGCAGCTTTCACCCAATTTCGATTGGAAAATGTATTTTACCGAAATCGGGTTACCCGATCCCGGAGAAGTAAACGTAGGACAAACTGAGTTCGTTGCGGGAATCAGTAACCTGATGCAGACCATCCCCGTTGACGAATGGAAAACCTACCTCATGTGGAATTTACTCGACAATTCAGCCAATTATCTCAGCGATGATTTTGTAAACCAGAACTTCGAGTTTTTCGGCAAAGCCTTGTCAGGCCGTCAGGAACTACAACCACGCTGGAAACGTGTACTCAACGTTACCTCCGGCAGATTGGGTGAAGCCATCGGACAACTGTATGTAGAAAAATATTTCCCGCCCCAGGCCAAAGTGCGCATGGTACAATTGGTCGAAAATTTACGCCTTGCTTTTGCCGACAGGATTAAAAACCTGGATTGGATGACCGACGAAACCAAGATCAAAGCATTGGCAAAACTGGATGCCATCACCGTAAAAGTGGGCTACCCCGATGAATGGAGAGATTATTCATCACTGAAAATCGTTTCCGACAATTATTATCAAAACGTGCTCAACTCCCGTGAATTTGAATTCGACTATAACATCTCTAAAGTTGGTAAACCCGTCGACAAAAAAGAGTGGGGAATGACCCCTCAAACGGTAAATGCCTATTACAATCCTACCCACAACGAAATCGTTTTCCCTGCCGGAATTCTACAGCCTCCCTTCTTTAACAAAGATGCCGATGATGCAGTAAACTATGGCGCCATTGGTGTAGTGATCGGGCACGAAATGACCCACGGATTTGATGATCAGGGCCGTCAATACGACAAAGATGGCAACCTGAACGACTGGTGGACTGAGGAAGACTCTAAACGTTTTAACGAAAAAACCGCCAAACTGGTTATCCTGTATGACAATTATACCGAGCTCGATTCTCTCCATATAGATGGCAAACTCACGCTTGGAGAAAACATTGCCGACCTGGGTGGTCTGAGCATTGCCTACGATGCCCTGCAAAAAGCCTATAACGGAATCATACCTGACAAAACAGATGGCTTTACCCCGGACCAGAGATTTTATCTGGGTTACGGACAGGTTTGGAGACAAAATATCCGCGACAAAGAACTCCAACGCCGGTTGAAAGAAGATGTTCACAGCCCGGGAGATGCCAGGGTAAATGTACCACCTTTCAACTTCGAGACCTTTATCAAGGCTTTTAACATTCAGCCTGACAACAAGTTATTTATTCCGGTTGAAGAGAGGTCGATCATTTGGTAGCACCGTTATTCCATAAAAAAAGCCCGGATTGCTCCGGGCTTTTTTTATACCCTGAAAACTTAGTTTACCTGCACCATGATTTCATCCGATTGCCACAAACCATGTTTGGTGCAAAAAGCCATGGCCGTGAGTTTCAGGTCTTTGTTCGGAACAATGTGAAAATCAACCTGAACATGTCCGGATTTGTTGCCCAGTGTTCCGGGTGCAAACGATGCCTGACCCAGCATAAATTCACCATTCCACAGTTGTACATAGGCAATAAAATGATCAAAATCATCAGGATGGGTGTACTCATTGCCCATCTTTATGCTCACCTTAAAAGGATCTCCCAAAGTGGCTTTATCCTCGCAAAGAACAAATGGCGAATGACGATCGATGTAGTCTTTTTTTGCTTCTCTTTCAATGGTTGAAATGTCAACATACCGATTAATTTTCATGTCTTATTTTTTAAAGATTAGGTTTGAACAAAGGTAAGACAATTGTCAACTCTGTTCTGAAAATAGATTCTATAAAAAACATCCTATCTAAAAATGATTTCGTAGATTTACGCCTCTTAAAAACAACATCATCATACCTTAAAAAAAATGAAAACAAAATTTTCCTGGTCCCTCATGTTAACAATGGCTTTGTCATTCTGGATGATCAACCTGACAGGGCAAACGGCGGGTGAACACAAACTGCCTACCGATCAACAAGTAATTACCGGAACTTTGGACAACGGGCTGCGTTATTACGTTCGTGAAAACAAAAAACCCGAAAACAGGATCGAATTCCGGTTGGTAGTCAATGCCGGTTCCATATTGGAAGATGACGATCAGCAAGGGCTGGCTCACTTCATCGAGCACATGGCATTTAACGGTACAACCAACTTTAGCGAACACGACCTGATTAATTTCCTCGAAAGTTCGGGGGTTGATTTCGGTGCGGATCTGAATGCCTACACCAGCTTTGACGAAACTGTCTACATGTTTCAAATCCCGGCTGACCGAGAAGGATTGATCGATTCGGCGTTTTTAATTTTACACGACTGGTCAAAGAATTTGTCGCTTAAAGATGAAGAAATCGACAAAGAACGTGGTGTCATCCATGAAGAATGGCGTTTGGGCCTGGGAGCGAACGACAGGATGATGAAAAAGTCGTTCCCCATTATTTTTAACAACTCGCGCTATGCCGATCGCATTCCCATTGGAAAAATGAAGGTGATCGATTCATGCGCCTATGATGTACCCAAGCGGTTTTACCGCGACTGGTACCGCCCCGATTTAATGGCGGTTGTGGTGGTTGGAAAAATTGATCCCGCTTTCGCGGAACAAAAGATTAAGGAAACCTTTGGCGACCTGAAAAATCCCGAAAACGCGCGCCCCCGTGTTGAGTATGACATCCCCGGAAACAAGGAACCGCTTATCGCCATCGCCACCGATGTAGAAGCCACCTCCAATATGGTGATGTTGTTTTATAAACACCCCAAGAAAACCACTGCCACGGTAAACGATTACAAGGAGGATATTATCACCAATCTATATATCAGCATGTTAAATGCCCGTTTGAACGAAATAAATCAAACACCTGAATCACCCTTCCTGTATGCTGCCACGATGTATGGCGGATTTCTTGGCCGCTCGATTGATGCATACATGTCGTTTGCCGTCACCAAAGAAAACCAGATCAACAAGGCTTTGGTGGTGCTGCTTGAAGAAAATGAACGGGTGAAACAATTTGGTTTCTCACAAGCTGAGCTGGAACGCCAAAAAGCACAAATGATCAGCGACCTGGAAAAAGCGCTGGAAGAAAAGGACCATACCCCATCCAGGGTGTTCGTATCGAAATATGTCGACAATTTCCTCGAAAAAGAACCTTATCCCGGCATTGAATTCGAATACGAACTCACCAAAGGCATGCTGCCATCGGTTAAATTGATGGATATTAACAAACTGGCTGCCCAATTGATCAGCGACAGCAACCTAGTGATTATGATCAACGGGCCCGAACGCGAGGGGGTTAGCATTCCTACCGAACAAGAAGTATTGGACGATTTTAAAAAAGCTACCCAAAGCAAATTAGAAAAATACAAGGAGGAAGCCATTGCCACCTCACTCATCAGTCACCCGCTGCCGGGAGGAGAAATTATAAGTGAAACCACCATGGACAACTTCGGCATTACCGAACTCAAATTAAACAATGGAGTAAGTGTGCTACTGAAACCTACCGATTTCAAAAACGATGAAATCCTGATGACCGGATTTAGCCTTGGAGGAACTTCACTGGCTTCGGATGAGGATTTTATGTCGGCAAAATACGCGGCTCAAATAATGAACCAAAGCGGGCTGGGCGGGTTTAGTAACATTGATTTAAACAAATTTTTAACCGGGAAAAACGTGAATGTGAGTCCCACCATTCAGGAACTCACTCAGGAACTAAGCGGAAACTCTGTTAAAAAAGACCTTGAAACCATGTTCCAACTTACCTACCTCTATTTTACCGAACCTCGCAGCGACTCAACCGCCTATCTCACCTTCATGGAACAGATGAACACCCAGTTTAAATTTATGAAAGCCAATCCCAGGGCTGTGTTCTATGATACCTTGTATAAATTTGCGACAAGTAACAATATCAGAACTGTTGTTATTCCAACCGAAGCTCAGCTAAACAGCATCAACATGGAAAAGGCCTATGCCTTTTACAAAGACCGGTTTGCCAATGCCAACGAATTCCAATTCGTTTTCGTTGGCAATTTTGATTTAAACACCATCAAACCATTCATTGTTAAATATCTGGGAAGCTTGCCCAACACGGGCATGGCCTCCACATGGAAAGATGTAAGCCCGAAGTTTCCGGATGGAACCACCGAAGCTATCGTACGCAAAGGCACCGAACCACAGAGCAGTGTGGCCATTTTGATGGATGAAGCGTTTGAGTGGAATGCCACCAATGAAATCAGGATGACCATGCTGATGAAGATTCTTGGTATCAGGTTGCGTGAGAACATGCGCGAAGACCAGGGAGGTGTGTACGGGGTGAGGGCCAGCCAAAACACGAAAAAATATCCAAAAGAAGAGGTGTCGGTCATGATTGGCTGGGGATGCGACCCAAACAAAGCGGATACCTTGTCGGAAACCGTTTTTATGGAGATGAAAGCCTTACAGGAGTCCGGGCCGTCGGATATTAATTTAGGCAAAGCCAAAGAAACGCTCATCAGGGATTTTGAAACCAATGCGGAACAAAATAAATATTGGTTGGGTAAAATTCAGGCCAGTCTTTTCAATCAATCTGAGATGCTCACCATCAAAGAAATACAGGACATGATTTCAGCCGTATCGGCAAAGGATATTCAGAACATGGCGAAGAAGTACTTTAATTCGGAGCATTATCTCAGGGTGGTTTTGCTGCCGGAAGAATAGGAACAATCCAGTTTAAAAAAGGCCCGGTTCGATGCACCGGGCTTTTTTTTGTTCCGGCTGCGGGGCAGTTCAAAGTTCGAGGTCAGGAAACAATAGAATACCGAACACGTGATCAACTCCTCGACATTCGTAAATACTTCAACCTTCCAGGTTGAAAAAAACCTGGAAGGTTATCCCAATGAATCTTAGTTCGGCGTTCGACAGTCAAGCTATCGATTAATGAACACGGAATCAATCCCTTGACGTTCGTAAATACTTCAACCTTCCAGGTTAAAAAAAACCTGGAAGGTTATCCCATCTAAGCAGGATCAATCTCCACAACCTCCCTTCGCCCAAAATAAATTACCAGATAATGACTCTAAAAATCAAAGCAATACAATTAATTCCTAGATTTACCCCTCAAAAGACCCTATTAGCCAATTACAATGAAACTAATAATGGGTAGGTTATTAATAATAAATAGGTTAAAATAGGTCACTAGTGTCTCGTTAAAACATTAAATCGTTCTTTGATAAATTTGATAATCAGCAATTTGTAGTGGTTTTTCTTGCGT
>PHDN01000005.1:176185-199513 GCA_002840975.1 Bacteroidetes bacterium HGW-Bacteroidetes-16 | reverse complement strand
CTGCCCCTGTGGTGGAAAAGTAGGTCGTCGCCAAAGACACAAAAAAGCTTGTCCCAAAATGGACAGGCTTTTTTTTTGCGATTAAGCGTTATAATTTTTTTTTGGTTCATTATTTTGTAGTTTCTCACCTTAAGTTTTGTTCGAAAAAAGATTTCTTTTTTCAACCTGCATACACCATTTTTTTGTTATTGATTGTCTTGTTATTAATAGCGATTAAAAATTTGCGCAATAAGGCTACAAATATTAAGAAAAGCTGTAAATTGTGCCTTCTTTTTAAGAATTCCATAGTTATGAGCATATTAAAGTAATAAAGTATGAAACGAAAAAATTTACCTTTAAGCTTAGTATTGATTATCATTGTTTTAGCAGGATTTATTCTGGGTTTTGTCAATTATAAAATTGGGGGTTATGCCTCATTGATTAACGACGAAGAAGGCGCAGTGGTAACAACTATTAAGACATCTTCGGATTATTTGGCTAGTATTAGAAACAATCAGTCAAGCGGAGTTATTACACCTGAAGATTATAATAAGGTGCAAAATCAACTTCAGGCATTCCATTCGCAACGAGCCGAATCTCAATTAAAATGGTCGCAACTTGGACCTGATAATTTTGGCGGCCGTACCCGGGACATTATTTTTGATAATAAAAGTGAGAATTCCACGGTTCTGTATGCAGCCGGAGTTTCCGGTGGAATATGGAAATCAATCAATACAGGTATCACCTGGACTAAAGTTAATCAGGCATCTTATAACTTGAACGTTAGTTGCCTGGAGCAAGATGCTGACGGTGTAATTTATGCCGGTACCGGCGAACTGTTCAATGCCCAGGATTTCTCTGCCTTGGCTGAATTGGGGTATACTTCCGGGTTTATGGGTCAGGGTATTTATCAATCAATTGATGGTGAAAACTTTCACTTGCTACCTGCAACTGCACCTACATTTAATAGTATGTCCAGCGACTGGGCTTATATTAATGAGTTGGCTGTCAACCAGGGAACCAATGGCGTTTTTGCCGCCACCAATACAGGACTAAAATTTAGTTCCGATAAAGGTATCTCCTGGGTTACAGTAAAAGATACTGCCGGAACTGATTTAGTGGAAAACGCTTATGATGTTCAGGTTTCTTCGAGTGGAAGCATCATTGCTGCCATTGGTAACAAATGTTATGTTTCATTGGATGGGGCTATTGATGGTTTTATGCTCAAATCTACTGGTGACTCGGTAAGTTTACCAGTAGCCAGCGATGTCCGGAGAATTGAATTTGCTTATGCACCTTCTGATCCCAACATTGTGTACGCAAGTGTAATTAACAAATTTGGTTCAAACTACGGCATCTATTTATCAGAAGATAAAGGGGATACCTGGAGGATTATTCTACCTGGTACACCCGCTGTTGTTGTTTTTTATGGACTCGGTGTGTATAATAACGTGATCAAAGTTTTCCCCAATAATCCAAATAAAATTCTTTTGGGAGGCCTTGATCTTTGGGAAGGTACAAAAAGCCAGGAAACAGGGTACTATTCCTGGGTTACTGTTTCTGATTATTTCTCCGGGAATTTCTCTCCTTCTTACCTGCATTATAGTCAACACGCCATTACCTTCAGACCCGGAGATAACAACACCTTTTTTGTTGGTAATGATGGTGGGGTCTTTATCGGAAATGTTACATCAAATGTATACAGCTACCAAAGCAGTAACCGGAATTACTTTACAACGCAGTTTTATAATGTAGCTCCATCGGGACAGGAAAATTATGTTCTTGGTGGCGCCCAGGGCAATGGTTCGATTCTTATCACCGGTGACGGAAATACTTCTAAGCAAGGCGAGATGGTACTTGGCGGAGATGGTGGTGCCTGTGCCCTTTCGCTGATTAATAAAAAAATTATGGTCGTAAACGCTGGGGGAAGTAATCTGTTTCGTACAGAAGACGCCGGTTTTACTTACTCAGGTCAGTTTTTAGATGGACTTACTTTATCAAATACCTTCTTTAATACTCCATTGGCCCTTTGGGAGAGTTTCGATAACCCAAATAGCCGCGACACCTTAGTTTATCACGCGAGAAAAGTGATCCCCGGTGGTACACGCATACAGGTGTTAAGTAAAAACAGCCTTCAGCCCTTCTATTATACCACTCCAACCGATGTTAACTTAAACATAGGTGATTCGCTAAAGATTCGTGATGTTGTTTCCTCCAGACTTTTTATCGCAAGCGATAATGTTGTCGGGATGACAAAAGAGCTTCATCTGTTTGCCAAAGAGCCTGAGTGGTTTATCATAGCAAATGCTGCGGTGAGTAATTTTATTGGCGACCCGCAATGTTTAGCCTATTCATCTGATGCCAATCATTTGTTTGTTGGAATGCGTGATGGACGTTTATATCGATTATCAAATCTGGCTTTGGCATATAACTATGCCCGTGCTGATGTAAATAGTTCTGAATGTATCGTTGCAACACAGGAAATTCCTCTGTACATACCTGGTACAACAACACCAATTACTCAGGTAGTCACCTCCGTATCTGTCGACCCAAGCAATCCTAACAATGTGATGGTCACTTTGGGCAATTATGGAAATGAACATTATGTTCTCTTTACAGAGAATGGTTTAGATGAAACTCCTGTGTTTACCAGCAGACAAAATAATCTGCCACAGATGCCGGTTTATTCCTCTATCCTCGAAATGGCCAATCCAGACATGGCTATTATTGGTACTGAGCACGGTGTTTTTGTGAACGAAAATATCCACAGTACTTCATCACAATGGGTGAAAGAGGACAGCCTGATGGGAAGTGTGCCTGTTTTCCAGCTACAACAGCAGAATGTGGCAAAGGTTGCCGACACCGTGATTTTTGTGAATGGAACGGAGACTTCGACTGTTGTCTTCCCGGGAACAAATAACTATGGAATTATATATGCCGCTACGTTTGGCCGGGGACTTTTGCGCTCGAACACTTATCGTAAACCGGTTGCCATAGATGAGCATGATATGGGTGATATTTCCCAAATCCGCGAGCTTAAAATGTATCCAAACCCGGTTATTGATCATGCCACCATTGAATTGGCCGCTGATCAAAATGCTGATATAATACTAACCATATATGATATTACGGGACGAAAGGTTGATCAGCAATCGTCAAGCCTTCATAAAGGGGATAACAAGATCCAGCTAAACCTGGATGATCTTAATACAGGAACTTACGTAATTGCTGCCATGGTGGGGAATGCTAAGTATTCGCAGAAATTTATCGTGAAATAATTTGATTGAAATATTTAAATTGAAGGATATGAAAAAGATTTATTCAGTGTTGGGCTTTTTGATGTTAATGTCGATGGCCCTTACAGCACAAACAAAAATATATGCCCCAACACTTAAAGCCCCGGAGAATGGTAAAATAAACCAAATGCCTGATGTGGTGCTCGATTGGCAGGCTGTAACAGGAATTACCCTGGAAATTACCTATGAAGCTCAATTGGCATCTAATATCGATTTTAGTGATGCAGTTACCTTTCCCCGGACGGACTTAACTTCTGTACAAACTTCAGACCTGATTTTTGGCCGACAGTACTTTTGGAGGGTACGTGCCTTCGATCAGGATAATCCTTCCGATTGGTCCGAGACATTTTCCTTTCAGGTTGTCTGGACAGTTTCGCTACGTTCCCAGCCAAGTGATGGTGCCATGGTGGATTCCGATCCTGAAATTACCTGGAACCCACTTACCGGAATTACAAAATATCAGTTTCAGATCGATACGGAGTATGCATGGAACACCATTGCAAGCGGTGTGAGCACCTCACTTAACTCCGGTACTGTTTTGAATGAAGCCGATATATGGGCTGTAGGTGATGAGGGAGTTATTTTGCATTATGATGGAACTTCATGGACTTCCAGCGAAAGTGGCGTTACTGAAGATTTAAAGGATGTTTATTTTGTTGATGCTACTCACGGATATGCGGTTGGTACCTCAGGCACTATTCTGTTTTATGATGGGTCTTCCTGGGCTGCACAATCTTCAGGGATTAACAGTGATTTGCTTGGTGTTAGTTTTGCTGATGCCGATCATGGTGTTGCAGTTGGTGCTTCCGGGAAAATAGCTATTTATACAACCGGGACATGGTCCGAGGTTATCAGCAATGTTGAAACCGATATTTATGATGTGGACATGGTTTCAGAGAATAACATCTGGGCCTGCGGCTTGAGTAAGAAAGTAGTTCATTTTGATGGTACTGCCTGGACGGATCAGGTTGTTGGAACCAAAGATTTTTACGGAATCAGTTTTCAGGATGATAACAATGGTTGGATTGTTGGTAAAGGCGGAACGATTTATCATTATGATGGAACTGCCTGGATTGAAGAAAATTCCAATACAAGCAGTGACCTTTATAGCGTCAGTACCTATAATTATAAAGGTTATGCCGTGGGTAAAAGCGGTACCATCGTGGCACTGGATGGTGGTTGGTCAGTTGTTTCGTCAGGAACAACAAAAGCCTTACAAGGAGTATCTGTTCTTGGAGGTTATGGTGCTATTGTTGGCGCTTCTGGAACCATTTTACTAAAAACCGATGAAGGGTTTAATAGCCCCGCTCTCAAGACAATTACACTTTCTTCTGATAAAACGGCCTATAAACTTTCCAACTTATTGTATGACCAAACCTATTATTATCATGTCCGTGCCATTCATAATGGTGATACATCCGCATGGTCGCAGGTTAAATCAATGACAACAAGAGCCACTGTGACGCTTGTAGCACCTACAAATGAAAAGGTAACTGATTTATTAGTTCTTTTTGGGTGGTCGAAATATGAAGGAACATTGGAATATATTATTGAGGTAGATGATAATTCAAATTTTACCAATCCTTCCTTGTTTTATTCTGATTCCAATTCCATTTACGTACTCAGTAGTTATTTTGGAACCGAATATTTTTGGCGTGTCGCGGCTAAAAATGCATTGGATGTTTCAGACTGGTCAACCCCGTTCTCTTTCATTACAAAAAACGAAACTACCCTTTTGACTCCTGTTGATGGCCAGATTGATGTTTCTTCATGTCCCAAGTTCACCTGGACCGAAATCATTGGCTCCCCGGAATATGAACTTTTGATATCCAAAACATCAGATTTTACAGATCCTGTTTCCGCAATTGCCCAAACGCCTTTTTTGCAATGTGCTGCCCAAATGGAAAAAAATACCATCTTTTACTGGAAGGTTCGTGGAGTTACATTGCTTGATAGTTCAAATTGGAGCCCTGTTTGGTCGTTCAAAACCGAAGGGTACATTGGGATTAACGAGTACCTGAACGGCGAGGCTGTTTCTATTTATCCAAACCCAAATAATGGAGAATTTACGCTTTTATTAGAAAGTTATTCTACAGATGAATACGGTATTAAGGTGACAGATATAGCGGGAAGAAGCATTTATAATAGCACCATCACGTGTTTGCCTGGTGCCAATCAAATGAACATTTCCTTGCCAGATATCCAACAGGGTATGTATACACTGATTATCTCAAAAGGTGATGAATTGATTACACAAAAGATGTTGGTAAATTAATAACCACCGATTATAAAAATCAAAAAGGCTTCTCTGAAAAGGGGGGCCTTTCGTTTTTAATACTTGTTGTACCGTTTCCCTAAACTAAAGTTTAGGAATATTCCCGGAAAAAAAATTTGGTTATTGTCATCGGCCATAATGCTTAAACCCGTGGGCAATATATCAATGGCGGCTCCCACTTCAAGGGATTTAACCAGGGTATTTCTGGTTCCGAATTCAAAATTCAAACCTGTCTTTATATACATCCCGGGATGTAAAGTGATTTCATCTAACCCGGTGGAAAAGGGTGCTCTTCCATATATATAAGTTGATGAGTGCTTCCCTGCATCAAATCGTTCGGTTACTAAAATGTAATTGGTGCCATCTCCGGTAACATCTTCGATGATATACAGGTAATATGGCTTGGCAATACCGAGTGAAAATCCGCCACCATACATAAACCTTAACTCAACGCCTCCCCAATACGGTTTTTGGTTGAGTAACTTTTTCCAAACCATTCCACAGCGTAAGAAAAAGGCATCATTATATTTGCCAAATACATACCGGCGTGAGTTGGCAAAGTATGGATTGATCATCTTCACCTGCTTGTACGAGCGCATGCTGAAAAATTCGATTTCAAACATGCGTGTTTTAAAATAGGTGATCCGCTTTCCTGTTCTGAAATTGGCCCCAAAACCCAAATTATGAAAGGTGAGGCCGTAAGTGATTTGTTTGTTATATAAAATTTTGTTTTCTAAAGTATCAATTTCTTCAGTATCAAACTGACCAAAAACAGTTAACCCGGAAAACAACAATAAAATAATGAATGGTATTTTCCGGAAATAATGCATGTATCAGAATTCTATTTGATGAGATCACCAAATATCAACCAAAGGTTTGCCAAAGCACAGGGCTAAACTTAATACTTGGCTTCTTTTTGATACTTTTGTGTTTCGCCGTATGCTGCACATTTACTGGATGATTTGCAGGAACTGGCCAATACAACGAAGAGTAAAACGGTCGATATCAGGACGATTAATTTTTTCATAACTTTACTGAATAATAATAATTAGCTGTCGACAAAGGAAAGCACATTTTGCTTAATTAACAAGATTTTTATGATTTTATTGTCCCTCACGGTTAGAATATTTATAAATGACGAGAAATAACGTTGAAATAGAAGAAAGTTGGAAGGAGGCCCTGTCGGCAGAGTTTGACAAACCCTATTTTTTAAAGTTGGTAGAATTTGTCAAAGCGGAAAAAAAACAGCAGGTTATTTATCCTCCCGGGCCGAGGATATTCTCAGCCTTTGCTCATACACCACTTTCAAAAGTAAAAGTAGTGATACTTGGACAGGATCCTTATCATGGCGAGGGACAGGCACATGGGTTGTGCTTCTCGGTACCAGATGGTGTTGCTTTTCCTCCTTCTTTAAATAATATTTTTAAAGAACTAAAAGATGATTTGGGTATCGACAAACCCAGATCCGGCAACCTGGAAGGCTGGGCCGATCAGGGAGTCTTATTGCTCAATACAACACTCACTGTTCGCCAGGCCGCACCGGCTTCTCATGCTGGGAAAGGATGGGAAACGTTTACCGATGAGGTGATCAGAACCATTTCGCTCCGAAAGGAGGGCGTTGTTTTCATCCTGTGGGGAAACCATGCCAGAAAAAAGCAAGCGCTGATCAATACCTCCAAACATGTTGTTTTATCAGCCGCTCATCCTTCACCTTTGTCTGCTTATGCCGGTTTTTTTGGATGTAAACATTTCTCAAAAACAAATGAAATACTGAAAAGAATTGGTTTAGAACCAATTAATTGGTAAATAATTTTATTGTGAAAAGATAACGGTATAAATATTTTTGTAGTTTTACCACGCATAATTTAAAATATTTATTTATGAGAAAAATTACACTGTTTTTGTTGTCATCGTTGCTGTTTTCCATGACAATCTATGCGGGCGGATACCAGGTGCGCTTGCAGGGAAATAAGCAAAACGGAATGGGATTGGTGGGTACTTCATTAAACATGGGATCCAGTTCTATCTTTTACAACCCAGGGGCTCTTTCCCTAATGAAAGACAAATTTCATTTTGAATTGGGAGCAAGCGGGATTATGTCCAATGTCGATTTTCAGCGTGCTGGATCTAACGAAAACTACCAAACCGACAATCCCCTGTCTACACCTTTTTATGTATATGGTGCAGGCAAGATTAACGACATGATTGCTGTTGGGGTTGGTGTTTACACTCCCTATGGCAGTACATCAAAATGGGACGAAAATTGGACAGGTAGATTGTTGATTGAGACCATCGCGCTCAAAGCCATCTTTGTTCAGCCAACAATTTCATTTAATTTCAATGAAAAATTTGGTATCGGTGCCGGGTTTATTCTGGCCATGGGTGATGTGAAAATTAACAAAGACTTGAATTATTCTGGTGATGCAGAAGCTAACCTGGAAGGTTCAACCACAAGTTATGGATTTAACATCGGCGCCTTTTATAAAGCCAGCGAAAAGCTTGCCTTTGGAGTGGATTATCGCTCAGAAATCATGATGAAAATGAAGGACGGTGATGCCACCTTTACTGTTCCTGCAGCGTTGCAAACCACCATTCCTAAAGACAATAAATTTGACGCGGAACTTCCTCTTCCTGCCAACCTCGACTTCAGTATTTCTTATCAGGCTACTGAACAGTTATTGCTTGCGTTTGAACTTGACTGGGTGATGTGGGGAACATACAAATCGCTTGACTTTACTTTTAAAGAACAAGGAGCCTTGTTAAATTCAACTAACCCACGCGAGTATAAGGACACTTTTATTCCTCGTATTGGTGCACAGTACAAACTAAACGATCAATTTCAATTGAGAGCCGGAATGTATTACGATCAATCACCTACCAACGAGAAGTATTTCACTCCTGAAACGGTAAGCTTAAACACCTTTGCTTATACACTTGGCCTTTCTTACAGTCCCATTGAGAAACTGAGTATTGATGTTTCATTTTTGCAACTATTTGGTCAAACAGCAGAAAAGGAATATACTCCAAGTAACTTCAAAGGAACTTATCAAACGATTGTTTATATTCCCGGAATTGGTGTAAGCTTTAAGTTATAATTTTAAAAAGAAAGAATCATGAAAATTAGATATTTATTTTATTTGGCATTGCTGGCTTTTATTGTTTCATGTAAGCCTGAAGTCAATGAATTTACACCAAGCAATGGATCTGCCGACTTTAAAACTTACGTGGCACTTGGTAACTCACTAACAGCTGGCTATGCTGATGGCGCACTTTATAAATCGGGACAAAGTTATAGTTGGTCCAATATCTTGGGGCAGCAATTAACTACAGTAGGAGGACAACCATTTGTTCAGCCCGTGGTGACAAGCGAATTTGGCGTTTTGCCCGGTAAAAGAAAACTTGGTTTTAGTGTAGATTGCCTGGGAGTAACCAGCCTGGGGCCTGTATTGGATAATGGTGAACTCGATCCCTGGTCAACTCACGTTGACTATGCAGTAAATAATGTAGGCGTTCCCGGAGCTAAAGTAGCTCATCTTCTTGCACCGGGTTATGGAAACGCAGCGAATCTGCAGGCAGGCTTAGCGAATCCATATTTTGTAAAGTTTGCTGCATCTCCTGATATTTCAGTGGTTGCTCAGGCCATGTCCATGTCGCCTACTTTCTTTTCTCTTTGGATTGGAAATAACGATGTACTGGGTTATGCTACATCAGGTGGAGCAGGCGATGTCATTACTCCGACTGAGCAGTTTGGACAATATTACAATATGTTGGCTCAAACCCTGGTCACTGGTGGTGCAAAAGGGGTGCTTGCCAATATTCCCGGTGTTATCAATACGGCTTTTTTTACAACCATTCCATCCGATGTAATTGATATTCCCGATAGTCCGGAGGGTCAGGGATATTTGGCTATATTGAATGGCGAACATGGCTATGCGCCATACAATGCTTTCATGGAATCCAAGGGACTCCCTTATCGCATCACCTTTTCAATCGGGCCAAACCAGATGGTCATACAAGATCCGGCTATGGCAAGCTATGGTTTGCCTGCTCAATTACAAATCCGACAAATGGTTGAAGGTGAATTAGCTCTGCTGACTCTTCCTCAGGATTCGATTAAATGTGCTACATGGGGAAGCGCTGTACCAGTGCCAAATCAATACATCCTGACCCAGGCCGAAATCGACAACATTAACGCAGCCACCATTGCTTTTAATAACATCATTAAACAGACTGCAGATGATAACGGCCTGGCATTCGTCGATTTTAACGCCATTATGGTGGATATTTCTGCCAATGGTTTAATCTTCGACGGTATTACATTTTCCACAAAATTTGTGACAGGAAATTTGTTTTCGCTCGACGGGATTCATTTGACACCTCAGGGAAATGCAGTTGTTGCCAATTATTTTATTGATGCCATCAATGGACAATATGGTGCGCAAATACCAAAAGTATCGGTGGCCAATTATCCACCCATTCTGTTTCCATAATGAAACACACATAAAAAAAGCGGGTCGTTTAGGCCCGCTTTTTTTTTTGATGGTTTACCAACTATAATCACATTCGTTCCACATCTTACGTTCCTCCTCCGTGGTGATGTTCTTCGCCTCTTCGGGAGTGTATTTGTTTGATGTTTTTGAATACATGCAATCACAGAAATCGGTGGCGTCGCGATCTTCAACTCCCCGGTCTGTCATAAATTTCATACAGTTCGATTTCCATTCGTTTTGTTGATCGACACTCCAGCTCGATTGCTTGGAATCGCAGTTACAAGCACTGATCATCAATAGAAAGCCTGTGATTAACAAAGCTGCTTTCATGGTTCTCATAGGTTTAAGATTTTTATTTTTTTTGACATATTGTGATTTATTTCCCATCATAGAAGTCAAAAGTAAAAAATTATTCAACGTAAATGTCTTTACATTTGCCAATTAAACTACTGACTATATTGTTATTTATGAGGAAAATTTTATTTGTCACCAATAATCAACATAAATTGATTGAAATAAAGACCATTCTAAATGGTAAAATGGAGGTCTTAAAGCTAAGTGATATTCATTTTTATGAAGAAATTCCTGAAACAGGGCGAACGCTTAAAGAGAATGCTTCACAGAAATCACATGCCATTTTCGATCAATTTCAAATTGACTGTTTTTCGGATGATACAGGGCTCGAGATTGATGCTTTAAATGGGCGACCCGGTGTTTATTCAGCCCGATATGCCGGTGAAGGTTGTTCCTTTCACGACAACGTGGTGAAGGTACTCAATGAGATGGAAAATGAAACAAACAGGTTTGCCCGGTTTCGGACCGTAATTTCATTGATTTTGAACCGGGAGGAATATTTTTTCGAAGGAGTGGTGGAGGGTGAAATCACCCGCTTTGAGCAGGGAAACTCCGGCTTTGGCTACGATCCAATTTTTCGTCCGTTGGGATTTAATAAAACGTTTGGTGAAATGCCTGATGATGAAAAGAATGCCATTAGTCACAGGGGAAAAGCAGTACATAAATTGGCAGCATTTTTGTCTGAAAAAATTTGAATACGATCCACTAAAACATCGTTTCAATAGCTGTTGAGAAAAGTTCGCCTATCGACATTCCCATGGCATTGGCCTGCTGAGGAAGAATGCTGGCATTTGATATACCCGGTACGGTATTGATTTCGATAAAATAGATTCCGTCTTTTGAAACAATGTAATCGATGCGGACAAATCCTTTGCAATTCAACTCTCTGTACAAAAATGCTGACAAAGCTTTAATGTCGAGTTCTGCTTGTAATGGCAGGTTCACAGGCGGCGTTATTTCATCGGCCATTCCTTTGGTATACTTGGCCTCATAATCGAAGAATTCTTTTTTGCTAATTATTTCGGTTAATGGAAAAACAATCAACTCCTTCTTCTTCATAATCAAACCACAGGCTATTTCCCTTCCATCAATAAATTCCTCAATAATAACGCGGTCGCCTTCTCTAAAGGCAATGGAAATTGCACCGGGCAATTCTGAACTGTTTTTCACCTTGGTGACCCCCACGCTTGAACCGCTACAGGCCGGTTTTATGAATAGTGGCAGACCCAAGCTTTGAACAATTTCTTCATATGGAATTTCTTCACCTTTTACAAAGCTGGCTGATTTTGCCAGGGTGATACCGTATGATCTCACAAATTTATTGCACAAAAACTTGTTGAATGTGAGTGCTGAGACATCTGCACTACAGGAGGTATAAGGCAACCCCAGCATGTCGAAGTAACCAAGTAATTTGCCATCTTCTCCGGGAGTGCCATGGATGGCGTTAAAAATGCCATTAAACCTGATTTTTTTACCACCTTTTAATGAAATAGAAAAATCTCCCCGGTCTATATCAACTGTTTCCCCTGATTTATCTTTGTAATACCACCGGTCCCTGGTAATCACAACCAGATAACCTTTAAACCGTTTTTTATCGAGATTGTCAGCGACTACCTGAGCACTTTGGATAGATATTTCATACTCACCCGAATAACCTCCACATACAATAGCAATATTTTTCATTTCCACCCGATTATCTGTTAATAAATCAATAGCAATTGATAGCCCAAAGGTAGACGCTTTTTTAGTTCGTTGTGTTTTATTCACCACGATTCATTTTCAAATCTCACGGCTGTGGTCAACTTAATTCAACTCAATTATTGTTACCTTTGCCGTTTTAACAATAAATTCCTGTAAACAAAGTTTATGGGTAGTTGGAAGTTAGCAAATTCATTTGATTTTTTTCTGGAATGGGTTCATGGTATTTTTTAAGGAAACGAAAATTTTATCTTCATTTTTTATTGGCTATTGGCCTCAGTTTCATTTTACTATGGATTGTACTTAAATCCCTGGATGCCTTCACACGACATGGGCAGGTTTTTCTGGTTCCTGATTTTGAAGGCCAGTCGCTTAGCGACATCGAGGGTCAAGGCTACAACGAGTATTTTTCTTTTAAAATCATCGACTCTGTTTATTTTAAAAGCAGGAAAAAGGGATCGGTTGTTTTGCAGAATCCTCAGCCCGGTGCCAAGGTAAAACAGGGACGCCATATTTATTTAACTGTAGTGGCTCAATTGCCAAAGAAGGTCCTGATGCCAAATCTGAAAAACCTGAGTTTGAGGCAGGCATTGGTTACGCTTGAATCAAAAGGTCTTGAGGTTGGAGAGTTGGAGTATATTGAATATTTTGCCAAAAATGCCATTATCGATCAATTATTAGGTGAAGAACCCATTGAACCCGATACCGAGATTCCAAAAGGTTCCATCATAAACCTGGTTCTTGGCAAAGGAGAGGCAACTACCCAGGTGCCAATGCCACTTTTGATCGGACTTACTACCGAGCAGGCGGCTGCTTTGCTTCATTATCATTCGTTAAATGTTGGTCAGGAATATTTTATAGAAGGATTTGACCCCATACATTCCAGGGTTTACAAAACCGAACCCGATGTACTTAGTAATGGTTTGCTTGTCTTGGGTGAGAAAGTAAATTTGTGGTACCGGTCTGATGAGTTGGTTAATTTTGATGAGTATGTGAGACAATTTAAGGTGGATTCGCTTCTTCGCGACACCGTTTTTAATAAAAACTACCAGATTGAAGATGAATATTAAACACCTCATATGGATAGCATTGCTGCTTTTTGGCTTTCAGGCTCATTCACAAGTGATCCTTGTTGGGTTGCAAACCAATGAAGCCGTGCGGATGGAAGCAGATAAGCTGAATACCGAACCGGATTTTTGCAATTGTAAATCCGAAGAAATTATTCAACCTTCACTGAGTCTTCCATTTTTTGACGATTTTTCTGTTACAACAGTTGTTCCCAATGCTCAGCTATGGGAAGGAAAATCTGTTTTTATTAATAAGGATTTTCCTTTCTTGCCTCCTAATATAGGTGCAGCCACTTTTGATGCCATTGATAGTGTAGGTGCAGTATATCAAGAGGCAGTTTGGTTTCCGCCTACTGTTGGCGACAGGCTTACTTCGCTTCCTATCAGGCTCGACAGCATACTATCAATACAGCGTGCTTTGTCGCCCGCCGACTCTGTGTACCTGAGCTTTTATTACCAGCCCCAGGGTGTAGGCAACGATCCGGAGCCCTGGGATACGTTGGTATTGGAGTTGGGTGTTCCTTCCGGCGATTCAGCTTTCGTTCGCATGGATTCAATAAAAGTTATTGCCGATTTGTTGATGGAAACCGGACAAGAAGCCATTTTCATGTTCGATACCTTGTGGGCACCAGTTTCGCTGGGATGTAATCCATTGGTTTTTATGATCAACTACGATCCAGAACCCATTGTCAGGGGCGACTCAATTACAATACTATGCGATTCTGTCTATGAACCGATTACCAATTGGGAAAAAGTTTGGTGGTCGGAGGGGATGAAGTTGTCAGAATTTCAACAAATCTATGGTAAAAATTTCGTTCAGGTGATGATCCCGATTTTGGATTCCACCTGGTTTAACCCTGCTTTTCAATTCAGATTTTACAGTTATATTACGGTAGCTACCGATATGTACCCATTTGAGAAAAGTAATGGGGATCAGTGGAATATAGATTATGTGTACCTTAATTACAACCGCTCGGCAGCTGATACCACTTATCGGGCTCTGGCCTTTTCACAGCGTGCACCTTCGTTTCTTCGCGACTATCAGGTGATGCCCTACCGGCAATATAGGGCCGATCCTACCAATTCAATCAGGCAGCAATTTAGTATGTACATTTCAAATCTGGATAACATTGCACACAACACGGCTTATGAATACCATGTAAATCAGGTGAATGGCAGCTATGGCTATCGCTACGATGGTGGCAGTTGCAACCTGTCTCCATCTTATGAAGATAGTCTTCAGAGTTGCGTCACCTGTCCTGCTCATGCTTGCCCGCCTGTAAAGGCATTGTTTAACATCGACACCGAATTGGATACCACTTCCTATATAATAAAACATTACATCAGCGATTCGTCTGATCAGAACCCCATCGTTGACTCCGCCATTTATCGCCAGGGTTTTTATAATTATTACGCGTATGATGATGGCACACCAGAACTGGGGTTAGGTCTGAGCCCGACAGGAGGTTCTTTGGCCTACCAGTTTATTGTTTCCATGCCCGATACACTCCAGGGTGTTCAAATGTATTTTAACAAAACACTGAATGATGTAAACGAAATTTACTTCAAGTTAAAGGTGTGGAGCGACAACAATGGACAACCGGGCGAAGTGATTGTTGAACAAGAAAATGTAAAGGTAGCCTGGGCAAATGGTTTATATCATTTTTATCCCTATATGCTTGAAAATCCAATCATAGTTTCTGGTACTTTTTATGTGGGATGGGAAAAATATACCAGTGGTTTTCTGAATATTGGTTTCGACTCGAATAACGATAAGAGTGATAAAATATTTAGCAATACATCCGGCGAATGGGAAACCAGCCAATTTGAAGGAGCCTTGTTAATACGGCCCATCGTCGGCTCGAAATCTGTATTGGGCGTATCAGAACCCTCTTCCTCCTTCACCGAAATCAGGGTATTCCCTAACCCTGCTTCCACCTGGTTCTCAATCTCTCAAACCGACCTGTTGAATAATGCTGAGGTTCAACTCGACATCGTTAATCTGCTTGGAAAAAAAGTGATGACACAAAAAGGCATCGGGCAACGTGTTAATATTGAAAACCTCCCCTCCGGACTATATCTTGTCAAAATCCAGGGCAACAACCGGTACTACACTGCAAAGCTACTGATCAATAGGTAAATATGGAAAAATTAGACGATTTTATCGAAGAAGATAATTCGGAGTTATACGAGCATCACCATATTGTTGTTGATCCCGGACAAACACCTCTACGTGTTGATAAATTCCTGTTTAACAGGATTATGAATGTATCGCGTAACAAGGTCCAACAGGCTGCCAAAGCAGGAAACATTCTTGTTAACACCAAACCCGTAAAATCAAATTATAAGATTAAACCGGGAGATGAGATTTCTGTGGTGATGGCCTATCCTCCACGCGATGTGGAAATCTTCCCTGAAAAGGTCCCCTTCGACATTGTTTATGAAGATGATGATGTGTTGGTCGTAAACAAACCCGCTGGTGTAGTGGTGCATCCAGGGTTTAATAATTACACGGGGACTTTGCTTCACGGGCTGGCCCATTATTTCAAAGAATCCAACCAGCTTGAAAAAGTAGAAAATGGCTTTGGTTACCTGGTTCATCGCATCGATAAAGACACTTCAGGACTGCTTCTGGTTGCGAAAAATGAACTGGCTCAAACCCGGTTAGCCAAACAGTTTTTCGACCACAGTATTCAGCGTACATACAATGCATTGGTTTGGGGTGATGTAGAAGCAGAGGAAGGAACCATCGTCGGGCATATTGGCCGCAGTTTGAAAGACCGTCGTGTAATGACCGTGTTCCCCGATGGAGCCTATGGCAAAGAAGCCATTTCGCATTACAAGGTGCTCAAGCGCTTTGGCTACGTTACCCTGGTAGCTTGCCAACTGGAAACAGGACGAACGCATCAGATCAGGGCACATTTTCGTTATTTAGGCCACCCGCTTTTTAATGATGCCATGTACGGAGGCGATGCGGTTCTCAAAGGAACCACCTTTACCAAATATAAACAGTTTGTAAACAATTGCTTTAGCATGATCCCGCGTCAGGCATTGCATGCCAAATCTCTGGGATTTGAGCACCCCATCACAAAAAAGAACCTGTATTTCGAATCGGAATTTCCTGCCGATTTTCACGACGTAATTGAAAAATGGACTGGTTATACCTACAATCACGAGCTGGGTTAACCCGATAAACCTTCGCCAACTATTTGATTAAAAAAACTTTATAACTGTTGTTTTGGTCTGATGAGGTAAACCTGATAAAATACATGCCTGATCGTTTTGTACTCATATCAATGATCAGATAATTGGTGCCGATTTCTGCAATGGTAAATTTTACTTTATTCCCCATCACATCAAATACGACTAACTCTATATTTTCGGGTAGCTGGTAGCCAAAGGCTAGTTTGAAACTTCCATTTCCGGGGTTTGGCGAAATATTTGGCATGACATGGATGTATTTTTCCCGAGTCAGTGTGTCGGCATTGGAGGAAGAAAATGCGCGAAGAGTAACATTGTAATTTCCTGCTTTTGAATAGGTAATTGTGCCCGGATCTTTCAACTCAGAGTAGGATGGATCACCGCCCTGAAATTCCCATTGATAGGACGAAATGTTGCCAAATGATGTGTTGGTGAATGCGATGGATTCGCCAATCAGGATGGTCGTTGTTTCTGCAGCAAAGAAGGCAATAATTTTGTTTGTGTCCAGATCTGATCCGGATAAGGTAAGGACCTCTGTATGGTCGGGATCGAGCCAATAAGACAATACCCCGGTGCTATCGTTCGTTGTGGTGGGTTCCCAGGAAACATTTAATTTTCCATAATAATCGGCATAATCCAAAAACGTACAGGACGAGCCTCCTCCGGTCAGGCTGCCGACCACCAATCCATCCTGATCAAAAATGGGACTTCCTGATGATCCTCCTTCAGTAACACCATGACCGTTTTGAGTTTCGCTCCAATTAACCCGCCAATATTTTCCGTCAGGATCATCCGAAACAGAATTGTAATAGGATGAAACAAGCGGTTCGGTGTAGGTTGATATCATTTTTACATCGCCTTGAGGATGGTGAATAGACACACCTGACAAGGAAACATCCCCCGTCCGGTTCCATCCGTTATAATAAGAATTTTCGACGGGAACACTTTGGTTTAGTAAGAGTAGCTTAAAATCAGATCCTGCACTTGTTCCCGAAATACTGTTTGCCAACAATTTCGATCCGCTGATCGTTTGAGCTTCCGGTTCAATCACAAGTTTCTCACAGCCTGTAGCTTCATAATTAAAAAAGAACAACCAATTGGAATAATCAATAATCGTAGCTGTTTCACCACAGTGGTTAGCCGTTAATAAATACGGGGTTCCATCGATGCGGGTATTGTTGATCAGTGTGCCGGTGCACCAGAAAGTCTGGCTGCCATCCTTAACCAAAATCCTGGCCACCCCTTTTTTTTGTTGTTGCCATTCATCACCTTCTGCACAGTTTACTTGTACTTCACAAATGCCTGCATCACCAAACCCTTTATTATCCTGGGCAGGAAGTTTCACTCCAATTTCCGAAGTTTCAAAGGGCAACGGGCTTATTCGTTCGGAGGTATTCAATTCGATGGTGATTTCATCACCTTCAACAAAATCAGTAACAAGATAATTTCCATTATTCCGGGAAGTGAAGGCTCCCCTTACCTGGTTTCCGTGGTGATTGTATATGAAAAGCCGATCTCCCGATTGGAGGTTTAAATGGGTTAAGTACAGGTTCAAAGCAAAAGCACCGGTAACATGATAAGTGATGCGCCAAATAAAGGAGGAGACCGAAAGGCTGTCCCAAACACCTGCTTTATTCAGGTTTTGTTGGCTCACATCAAGGGTGTAACCAGCCTGGATGGGTTCTTTTTCATTTCGTCCTTCGGCTATATTGATGGTGTTTTTAATGTGCACAACGGGCGGATTCAACAGGTTCTTTACATTAAACGAAACGGGTGTTCCATCCGGTCGGTTTTGTGCCATTGTAATAACGGGCATGAGCACCAGTAGCAGGAAACAGGTGAGGTATTTTGTTTTTCCAGTCAGCATTTTATTTGTAAATTTTTGATTTCCCCAAGTGGTTTAGCCCAATTGACATACAAAAGTAGCCATTTATTGTACCTAAAACAGGGCGGTGATATAAAATAATCACGTTGTCGACTAATAAACACCACATTGCATTCATTTTTCATTTCACTTGACATGCGGGTGTTATTTGACCTATTTTTGGCAAAAATAAAGTCCATGATTGTAGTTACAGGAGCTGCCGGTTTTATTGGTAGCATTTTGGTGGCTAAACTGAATAGCCTGGGATACGAAAACCTGATTTTAGTTGATGATTTCTCGAAAATAAACAAAGAAAAAAATCTCGCTCGTCGCAAGTATATCAAGAAGGTGGAACGGAAAGAGTTTTTCAAGTGGTTTGACGATTATTATTTCAACGTTGATTTTGTTTTTCATATCGGGGCCCGTACCGACACCGCTGAGTTTAACCAGAAGATTTTTGACGAACTGAATGTAAAATATTCCAGGGATATTTTTAAACGGTGTACCGTGCATGGCATTCCGCTCATTTATGCTTCCTCAGCCGCTACTTACGGGATGGGTGAATTTGGTTTTAAAGACGAGCATGCCATTGTAAGTAAGCTTCAACCCCTGAACCCTTACGGGGAGTCGAAAAACAATTTTGATAAATGGGTGCTAAAAGAAAAGCGGTTTCCTCCGTTTTGGGCTGGTTTGAAGTTTTTCAATGTGTATGGTCCCAACGAAACCCACAAAGGACGGATGGCTTCGGTGATTTTTCACGCTTATAATCAAATCCTGAAAACAGGTAAAATGAAGTTGTTCAGGTCGCATAACCCGGAGTATAAGGACGGGGAACAGTTGCGCGATTTCATTTATGTGAAAGATTTGGTCAATGTGGTGGTGTTTCTTTTCAGAAAACAACCACAAAGTGGGCTCTATAATCTTGGAACCGGGAAAGCGCGAACGTTTCGCGATTTGGTTTTGGCCACATTTAAAGCCATGGACAAAGAGCCTGTTATCGAGTTTATCGATACACCCGCTGACATTCGCGATAAATACCAGTATTTTACAGAAGCCAATATGAGTAAGTTGTTGAAAGCAGGTTATGCCGAGCCTTTTACCTCTTTAGAAGCTGGTGTTGAAGACTATGTAAAAAAATACCTGAAGAAAGTAAGCGTCCAATAACGGAATATCAGTAGATACCCGGGTCAGATATTTCCTCCTTGTATGACAGCGCTTCCCAGACAAGTTCTTTCGGCTTCGTCGTAAATAACGGCAAACTGTCCGGGAGCGATTCCTGAAATTCTGTTGTCGGAAATAATCTGATTGCCAGTTTCATGGCGAACCAGGATTCCCGAGTTAAATTCAGGTTGGTGTCGTATCTTAAATTTGATATGGCTCAATGTTGGACGATCGCTGGTTGGATTGATGAAATGCAGCCGTCCCAAGTTAATTTCATTTCCATATTGAGCAATGGGGTCGTAACCGTTTGAAACATAGATGATATTTTTTTCTATGTCTTTTCCAACGACAAACCAGGGACCGCCACTCAAACCCAATCCACGCCTTTGTCCGATGGTGTGAAACCAAAATCCATTGTGTTCACCGAGCATTTTTCCGGTTTCCAACTCAACAATGGCACCCGACATTTCGCCCAGATGTTGTTTGATGAAATCATTGTAATTAATTTTTCCAAGGAAGCAAATTCCCTGGCTGTCAGGCCGGTTGGCACTTGGGAGTTTCATATCGACCGCCAGTTGACGGACTTCCGGTTTATTCAGGTGTCCGATGGGAAACATCACCTTTTTAACCTGATCGTAATTTATTTGCCCCAGGAAATAGGTTTGATCTTTCACCCGGTCGGTGGCCGTGGATAAAAAAGTGCCTTCATCGGTTTGATAGGTGTTGGCATAATGTCCTGTGGTGATGATATCGAACTCTTTGCCATATTTAAGATTAAACGCGCCAAACTTTATCAGCAAATTACACATGATGTCGGGGTTGGGCGTTAACCCCATCCTGACTTGATCAATGGTGTACTTCACAACGGTTGCCCAGTATTCTTCCTGCAAATCGACAACAGTAAAACGACAGCCATATTTTTTCGCGATCCAGGTGGTAATTTCAATATCTTCTTCCGACGGACAATCCATGAAGGCCGACTGGTCCTCCATTCCGATTTTAATGTAAAAAATATGTGGATCGTAGCCCTGGTCTTTTAACAAAGGAATGGTTACAGAACTATCAACGCCGCCCGAGACCAGTGAAGCAATTTTCATTCAATGTGATTTTAGGCTGCAAAGATCGGGAAAATTTACCTTTGCGTTGAAAACAATAACGCGTCTAAATTGTACTTCGACACCTCTCTGAATGATATGTTTGCTTATTTTTGATACCTTATAACCATTACAATTTTTAAACCACATCATCATGTACGGAGATTTTAAAACACATTTATCAAAAGAGCTTGCAGAGATCAAAGAAGCCGGTTTATATAAAAACGAACGCATCATTGTTAGCCCGCAAGGTGCTGAAATAGAACTAGATTCAGGTCAAAAAGTACTTAACTTTTGCGCCAACAATTATTTGGGGTTGTCCAATCATCCGGAGTTGATTGCCGCTGCCAAAGAGGGACTCGACAGCCATGGATACGGCATGTCGTCAGTTCGTTTTATCTGTGGAACCACGGATATTCATAAAGAGCTGGAGCAAAAAATAGCCGATTTCTTTGGCACCGAAGACACCATCCTGTATGCCGCTGCTTTTGATGCCAATGGAGGCGTGTTTGAGCCTTTGTTAGGCGAAGAAGATGCCATCATTTCCGACAGCCTGAACCACGCTTCCATCATCGATGGAGTGCGACTCTGCAAAGCACAGCGCTACCGCTATCCCAATGCCGACATGGCCGCTTTGGAAGAAGAATTGATCAAGGCCCAGGCCCAGCGTTTCAGGCTGATCGTTACCGATGGGGTTTTCTCCATGGACGGCAATACGGCTCCTGTGGATCAGATTGTGGCTTTGGCCGAAAAATACAACGCCATGGTCATGGTAGATGAAAGCCATTCGGCCGGGGTGGTCGGAAAAACAGGACGCGGTGTAAGCGAACATTTTAACATTGTTGGCAAAATAGATATCATCACCGGTACGCTGGGCAAAGCCTTTGGTGGTGCCATTGGTGGTTTTACCACCGGACGTAAAGAAATCATCGAACTGTTACGTCAGCGTTCACGTCCCTATTTGTTTTCCAATTCGCTTCCTCCCATGGTGGTGAACGCTGGTATCCGGATGCTTGAAATGATGAGCGACACCAACGAACTACAGGACCGCCTGCATGAGAATACCAAATACTTCATGGAAAAAATGATAGCTGTTGGATTTGATATCAAACCTACCCAGTCGGCTATTTGTGCGGTGATGTTGTACGATGCAAAGCTTTCACAAGAGATGGCCTCCAGGCTATTGAAAGAAGGAATTTATGTGATCGGATTTTACTTTCCGGTGGTTCCCAAAGGCGGGGCACGCATCCGCGTTCAGTTGTCGGCCGCTCACAAACGCGGTGACCTGGATAAGGCCATTGCTGCTTTTACCAAAGTGGGCAAGGAATTAAATGTGATAAAATAGAAATACCATTTGGGGCAGACTTTGTCTGCCCCAAAATTAAATATTTTGAAAAGTGATCTTTGGAATAGGAACCGATATTATTGAAGTGGCTCGGATGGAGCGGGCTCTTGAAAAAGGCGATGCCCTGATGAAACGTATTTTCACCGAGCGGGAACAGGCCTATTGCAACAAGGGCGCGGTAACCCGTTTTCAATGTTTTGCAGCCCGTTTTGCTGCCAAAGAGGCTTTTTTTAAGGCACTCGGAACCGGCTATCGGTATGGGATGGCCTTTCACGAAATTGAAGTGCTGAACGATGAACTGGGCAAGCCTTATATTAAACCCCTGGGCAAAGTAAAAGAGTACCTTGAAAAACAGCAGGTAAAGCACATCCATCTTTCCGTTTCGCATGTAAAAGAAATGGCCAATGCCATGGTGGTGATGGAGAAATAACGACTTGGAATAAGATTGATTCTAAAAATCAAACCAATAGGATTAATTCCTGGATTTACCCTACCAAATACCCGATGATCCATTTATAATGAAGTAGAAAGAAACCGAATTTACTGATTATAAACGGTTGGAATTGGATATTGTGATAATGAGAGTAAATGAATACTAAAAGGAAAGATAATAGCAAAGCTGAGATCATAAGCATAGCGACAATTGGCGATATGAGGACGTTGTGCAACATTTAAAAAAACAAGGTCAACCTCATTGGACAAGCAACAGACAAAAGTTAAATGCCGTATAAAAGTCTTATTAGAACCGATATCATGAATAGAACAGGAGTCTACTTTTACAAAAAAATTAAATGATCATGACATGAAAATTATCGGTAAAAAAATTAAAGACGCAAGAAAAATGAAAGGCTTGTCATAAAAAGAATTAGCCGAATTATCAAAAATGAATTTGAGAACAATTCAACGGATTGAGAATAACGTTACCATACCTCGTGGAAAATCCTTGAATTTAATTTGCAGCGTTCTAGATCTCAGACTTGAAGACATAATTGAACATGAAGTGATAAACACGAAAAAAACTTTAGCCTTGAGAATTATCAATGGAGGATTTTTGACAATTTTAAACTTTGTTCTTGTAGTAATTTTCGGGTACTTAATAATTGACTCAGAAGCAAGTATAAATAGTAAGTTCGGGGCAATTCTTTTAAGCTTCTTTGTTCCTGTTTTCATTGTTTTCAAAACATTGAGAATGAATAGAACTGAACGTATGTTAAAATTCGGACTTGGACTTTGCATTTATACCGTTGTTATTTCGACGAAAATCAGTTTTCCATCTTTAATAATAACAGGACTTTTGCCTAGTTTGATTATTGTACTTGGAACATTATTCTATGGAAATGAATTGGTTAGAATTAAAGAATAAAACGTTGCACAATAAATAGGACTCTGAGCGGCGCGCAGCGTCCAGTCCCGACTTTTTATTCGGGATTGAACTACATCCCGACGATACCGTTGAATTTTAGTCCTATGTACTTATCGACGGTTTTGAATTTTTTCTATTGAA
>PHDN01000005.1:0-176176 GCA_002840975.1 Bacteroidetes bacterium HGW-Bacteroidetes-16 | reverse complement strand
ACTTATCGACGGTTTTGAATTTTTTCTATTGAATTCCAGAGAATTATGGAGATGTAAAATGGCGTCTTAACAAGAATTGGTTGACAAGATAAATAATCCGCCTTTATAATTTTGAACTTTTGTGTAAAAATAAAAGAACCACTTTTGAGATTAAAAGCTTAATTTTATCCTGGACATATAAAGTAAACTGATGCATAGATTCGCTTTAAAAAAGGCTATCCCGAAGGGATTTAGTTCAACACGCAATATATCTAAGCCGGGGGATGTGGGTAATTTAAACTTTTGTACATTTAATCGAAGTTGTAACGGTTTGATAAGTTGGAGCTTCGAAATCCCAGCCTCCGCATATTGCCATTCGATAGCGGTTAATTTAAAATAGAAACATTGCAGTTATGAAATTAGAAGATTTTGGATACAATGACAAACTCCAGAAATTAAGAGTTGAGAATAACCTTTCAGACTTTGAAATTGGAAGGGTTATTGCGGAACATAAGGAAAGATATATTGTAAAAACCGAAAGCGGTGAATATGAAGCCGAAATAACAGGAAATTTACGATTTTCAGCAAAAAGCCGTATAGATTTCCCGGCAGTTGGTGATTGGGTTGCGCTAACAACATATGATGCTGAATTTTCGGTAATCCATAAAACACTACCGCGACTATCAATGATTACGAGACAAGCCGTTGGTCGGTTTGGAGAGATACAAATAATAGCAACAAATATTGATTATGCATTTCTGATTCAAGCCATTGACAGAGACTTTAATATCAACAGACTTGAAAGATACCTGACAATCTGTTATTCGTCTAAAGTAAAACCGATAATTGTATTGACGAAAACTGATTTAATTAATGAACAAAAGATTACTGAAATTATTGACAGTATTAAACAACGAATAAAAGACATCGTCGTTTTCGCAATTAGTAACGAAACTCAGGATGGATACGAAGCACTTAAAATGGCTATTGAAAAAGGTAAAACCTACTGTATGCTTGGTTCTTCAGGAGTGGGGAAGTCAACTTTATTGAATAATCTCTCTGGAAAAACTTTAATGAGAACGGATTCTATTAGTCTAAGTACAAATAAAGGAAGACACATAACAAGTCACAGAGAATTAATAGTTCTTGAAAGCGGTGGTATTCTTGTTGATAATCCGGGAATGAGAGAAGTAGCAATTGCTGATACTTCAAGCGGATTAGAAACCACTTTTGACATAATTATCCGCCTTTCGCTTAATTGTAAATTTAAAGATTGTACACATACAAATGAAATCGATTGTTCCGTAATTGAAGCAGTTGAACAAGGAGAAATAGACAAAAAGTCTTATGAAAACTATCTGAAAATGGAGCGGGAAAAAGCACATTTTGAATCAACAATTGAAGAGAGACGAAGAAAAGATAAGGAGTTTGGGAAAGTAATTAAGAACTACAAAAAGGATACTAAGAAAAATAAGTTCTGAACCCCTGACTTATCTTCGTTTGAGCATAGCGGCAACGAGCTTGCGGCAAGGGCGCACAATCAACTCTATTCCCTTTGATACTTATCTCGCCGGCCGGGACTCACAGCGGACAGGTTTTAGAAGTACGAACAATCTCCATAACTCCCCATCGCCCCAAATATAAATTACCAAAAGATTGACTCTAATAATCAAACCAATAGGATTAATTCCTGGATTTACCCCACCAAATACCCGATGATCCAGTTACAATGATGTAGAAAGAAACCGAATTAACTGATTATAAACGGTTGGGGTTGGATAATATAGTGATAATGAGGTTAAATGAATACTGAATGGAATACTTAGTAACAAAGTTGATATAATAAGCATAGCGACAATTGGCGGTATGATGACAGTGGCATTCATTGTTCGAAAAAATTCATATTCAAGAAAAAACAAACTTCAAAGAAAAGGTATCTTTGGTTTTGAAAAATTAGCGAATTATGACTAAGGAAAATGCGATAAGACTATTCCAAGACCATCGGGTAAGAGTTCTGTGGGATGACAAACAAGAGAAATGGTATTTTTCAATTGTCGACATCATTGCAATTCTTACAGAAAGCCCTAATCCCAGAAAGTATTGGAGTGTTCTTAAAACAAGGCTAAGTAAAGAAGGAAGTGAGTTGACTACAAATTGTAGTCAACTGAAAATGCAATCTTCTGACGGAAAATTTTACAAGACAGATGTTGCTGATACTGAACAGTTATTAAGACTAATACAATCCATACCTTCACCTAAAGCAGAACCATTTAAAGTATGGTTAGCGAAAGTCGGTTATGAAAGAATTGAAGAAACTGAGGATCCGGAAAAAGCTTTTGAAAGGGCAATGGAAACATATCTTAAAAAAGGATATTCTAAGAATTGGATAAACCAGCGTCTTAAGAGTATTGAGATTAGAAAAGAACTAACTGACGAATGGGAATCGCGCGGAGTAAAGAAAGGAATTGAATATGCAATTTTGACAAATGAGATAACCAAGGCGTGGGCCGGCCTTTCAACAAAAGAATACAAGAAATTTAAGGAGCTGAAAAAAGAAAACCTTCGAGATAATATGACGAACCTTGAGTTAGTGCTAAATATGCTTGCAGAAACGTCAACGACAGAGTTGTCTAAGAAGCAAAAACCAAAGACTTTAGGTGAAAACAAACTTGTTGCAAGAAAAGGTGGCTCAGTTGCCGGTTTACCTACCTTTGATACTTGCCTCGCCGGCCGGATCTCACAGCGGACAGGTTTTGAAGTAGGTTCAATCTCAATAACTCCCCACCACCCAAAAATAAATCACCAAAAGATTGACTCTAAAAATCAAACCAATAGGATTAATTCCTAGATTTACCCCACCAAATACCCGATGATCCATTTATAATGAAGCAACTAGCTGATTTTAATAATTTTAAACGATTGAAAAGGGGGTAGGTTATGATGCATAAAGAGGTAAAAAAAAGGGTATTAAATAGATAACTGCTAGAGGTGAGTTTATATGCTCGTTGGGCACTATAATGAAAAACTAGATAATGAACATCAAACTTATCCCTTGAATAGATGAAGAGAAATTCCAAGAATATTATTAGCGAAAAAACACCAGTCTAAAATGAGAAAGCACTTTTTAACAATCCTTTTCTTAAGTTGCTTAATTACTGGCTGTAACAAAGAAATAGGGGTATATCCACTTGGCGAAATGAAAGGTCAAAATCCCTTTTCTGGTAGCGAGATTTTAAGCTATTTGAATAATAATAATGATACAATAATTTTTATGGGACAAGGAAGATACACTGAAGAAATTCAGTCCCCTTTTGATGGAACAGGTAGCGAGAAATACTACACGAATGAGATTGATAAATGCTCATTTACTGACCAAGAAAATAAATTTGAATTGTATATTCAGTTAGCCAGTCGTACAAGTAGTACACATCATGGGTCGTCAACTGGATATTTAATGGATATTTGGTTTAAAGATCAATCGGAAATTAGCAAGACTAATTGTAGATGTATTGCCAGCCACATTACCCTCCCAATTATTGACCATCAAAACTCTAACTCTTTTTATGACAGTTTATTGATAAGCGGAACTTATTATTATAATGTAGTCGCTTTTAGTAATCTAGTATACTCGGGTGTTTGTACCGAATCCATGAGCGCAGACACAATTTTCTATTGTACGACCAATGGAATAATAAAACTATCATTTAATAATAATACTTCTTGGAGCTTGTTGAACGTTACCAAAAAAAATATTAAAAAGAAATAAAATGAATTACAGTGCCCAACAAAATGCATATACTTTATGGCAGGTTAGGTTTGAACCTGCATGCCCTGACTACAGCAGGCAGGCGGCAGGCAGGAATGAACATTTTAGTTCCACTTGTCTGTAGGTTTATCACCCACTGATACTTGCCTTGCCGGCCGGGATTCACGGCGGACAGGTTTTAGAAGTAGGTTCAATCTCCATCCTCCCCATCCCCCAAAAATAAATCACCAAAAGATTGACTCTAAAAATCAAACCAATAGGTTTACTTCCTAGATTTACCCCACCAAATACCCTATGATCCATTTACAATGAAGCAATAAGCTGATTTTAATAATTTTAAACGGTTGAAAATGGGTAATATAATGATAGTGAGATTAAATGAATAGCAAAAGGAATTTTAACAACAAAGGCTATATAATAGGCATAGCAACAAATGGCGCTATGAGGATGTTATAGCCAATTTTAAAAATCACCTATGGCAGACAAAGGAACAATAGGAGAAGATTTTGTTAATGAATTAGCTTTTAATTCATTTTTCAAATTTTGGTGCTACCCAAATCCAAAATTTGAAAATGGCCATAAAAAAGAAATTTGTGATTTACTAATTTTGTTTAACTCAATAGCGATTATTATATCGGTAAAAAATTATGAATTTAAGGGCAAACACTTTAGATATTTTAGTAACACAATTGAGAAGTCAGTAAAACAATTGCATGGTGCTTATAGACTACTATTTGGAAATCAAGAAATCAAAATAAAACATCCAGATAAAGAGCTTGAAATATTTCCTAAAAGTCAAATAGAAAGGATTTTTCTGTTGACAATTAATTTAGGTGAAGATGTCAAATTTTATCCTTTCAATCAAAAAACTAAAAATAACAACTATGTAACAATTTTTAATAAAGAATCATTTCAAACGATTATAAAAGAATTAGATACAGTTCCTGATTTTATTGATTATTTGGAGAAAAGAGAAAAACTTTTCAAAGATAAGTTTACACTTATCTTACCAGCGGATGAGTACGATTTCCCATTAGAAACACAAAAAGAGTTTTTACAGATTGCAGAGAATATTAGTTCTGATTTCATTCTAATTTCTGGCACAGAGAAGGATTTACTTGCTCATTTCTTCAAAAATACAAGAAACTTTCCAGATGTTTTAAATAAAGACTCGAATGGGTTTTACCTTATTATTGACAATGATTGGAAAGACTTTCAAAAGGAGGAAAAGGTACGTAACAAGATAAATGCAAATAAAGCGAGTTATTTTATTGATAAATTTGTTCAACATGAGTTACTAATTAATCTTAATCCAATGCGAGAGAAATTAGCTAAAACACTTCTCTCATTTGACAGATTGACTCGACGAGCAATATCAAAGAGTTACTTTGAATTCCATGATAGATATAAAGATGTTAAAGGACTATATTTTGGAAGAAGATATGGCGACTTCGATGGCGTTGGAATCGTTTTTACATTTTACACAAAAGAGATGAACTTTGAGATGGTTCATACTTTAAATAATCTTGCAATAGAAAGCTTTAATTTATTTTCAAATTATAAAAGTAAATCAATGGTTCTGATTTCAACAAATAGAGAGCATAGATTCTTATTCTCATACATTGAGAAAGCCGAGAGATACCCTAAATCATTAGAAGTAGAGATTAAAAAGGATGTAGAAACAATGGGATGGTTTAAAAATATTGAGGAGATTAGAGATAATGAAAATGAATTCCCCAAATAAAAACTGGCTATAATAAATAGGACTCTGAGCGGCGCCCAGCCCCCAGTCCTGACTTTTTATACAGGATTGAACTACATCCCGACGATACCGTTGACTTATCGACGGTTTTGAATTTTTTCTATTGAATTCCAGAGAATTATGGAGATGTAAAATGGCGTCTTAACAAGAATTGATAGTCATAGATAATAAAATTTTCAATTGTTCATTTTCAAACAACGTTCTGAGAAGCTAATTACAATTGACCTAAATGAAATCCCTAATTTGTTTTTCTGTGTTCGTCCAGAAAAATCCCCGCAGTATGCTCAATACACTCTTTTACGGGCATAAACCGGATGCCTGTGGCTGCGATGATTTTGGCATTTGAATACCGGTACTGCTGGTTGGCCGTGTGCGCCGTTTCCCTGGTGATGCTTGATTTTGTTCCGGTAAACAATCCTGCCAACGCCAGCACCCGCCAACTGATGGCACTTAAAAACTTTCCTGCCTTGTATTTTGGCCGTTGAACCTGAAGTGCACCGGCAATCCAGTTGAACAACTGTTGATAGGGTACGTTTTCTGACGAAACAATGTACCTTTCTCCTTGCAGGTCACTGTTCATCAATAGGATCATCACTTTTGCCACATCGTTAACACCCACGAAACCGTTGGAGCCGGTGGTGAAAAACTTCAGTCCCTTCCACATGGTTTCAAACAATTGCGGGCTCCCCTGATTCCAGTTACCGGGACCAATAATGATGGATGGGTTAATAATAACGGCAGTTAATCCTTCGGCCATTCCTCTCCACACTTCCTGTTCAGCCTCATATTTACTCTTTGAATAGACCGATGTCTTCTTGTTGCTCCAATAGGTGGTCTCGGAAACGACTTCCTTATTTTGAACACGGCCCAGGGTTCCGATGGAACTCACATAAACCAACTTCTTAATGCGTTTCTCCAAAGCAATATTCACCACGTTGGCCGTTCCTGTGATATTTACTTGCTCAATGGTCGATTTATTTTGACCCTGAAACGAAACGATGGCCGCCGCATGGTAGATTTGATCAATCCCCTCAAAGGCATCCTGTAACGAGGGGATGTCCATGATATCACCTTCAATCCATTGAATAAGTTTCCATTGCTTATCAGAAAAAGGGGTATACCAGGAAAATATTTTATGGGTTAATTCTGTGGACGAAGAGGCACGTTTAAGGGCGATCACACGTTGGCCCGATAGTGTCAGGTGGTAAAGAAGATGTGAGCCAACAAGTCCGGTACCTCCGGTAACCAATACCTTCATTTGGTTCTCCATCCTAAAACAGGGTTGTTTTGTGATCTTCTTTAGTTATCAAACTAACCACCACGGGGTCATTTTTCCGAATGCCCAGTAACGAGGCCGCTTTCCCTTGGTTGATAGCAATTTCCAGCAGACCGTTCGAAGCAAAAACGGCTACAATTTCTCCGGGCCTGGCATCGGTATAGGCCTCTTTTACTTCTGTTACTTTGTATTTCTGTGACCTGAACGAAATAACAAAGGGGTGGTTTTTTACAAAAGTCTGAAATGTTTTTCGGTCAATGTTGGTGATCAGGTTCTGGTAACCATCAATATGAATCACCATGGCTTTAATGTCTGCCTGGCCAACCACCGGTTTAAACAACATTTTCTTCACCAATTCTGTTTTGACATCTCCCATTTCTTTTGGATTGTCACCACGGGCAATGCGTGCAGCAGCAATGGCAAACCGGTCGCGGCTTGAAAACGTGAATCCGCTGGATTCATGCGGAATATCCAATTCGATCATCCATTCGGGCGGGCCATCGAAAATCATCGAAAATACTCCGTTGTCGGTACCAATAAAATACTGTCCCGAATAAAATGCAATGGTATGTGGTTCCTGTATCGATTCCTCGGTATTGATACCGATGATGTGAATGGAGCCTTCAGGGAAGCTGGGAAACACATGGCGCAGCATAAAGGCAGCTTCTCCCGAGTCGAATTTGTTTATTTCATGGGTGATATCAACTATCCGTGCTTCAGGAAAGTGTTTGTAGATCATTCCTTTTACTGCCCCGATATAGTAATCTGCAGTTCCCCAATCACTTGTTAATGTAATTACACCCATCGCACAGCCTATTGATAATCAGTAAATTTTCGGCTTCAGCCGAAAAATCAAAATTATGAAAAAAAGAGACCATGGGACGGAACTATTTTTAATATTTTTGATGCCTGATAAAATCTTTTCCATTTATCAGTTTTTTGCCTATGACCGATCGTGTGATTCAAATAGAAGTGGCTAGTCCGCTGGAGGTATTCGGACCGGCAGATGTGTTTCTTACGCAGATGCAAAACATGTATCCCAAATTAAAAATCGTGGCCCGTGGTGAATTCCTCAAACTCTTTGGCGATATTGACGAAATCACCCGTTTTGAAAACAGATTTGATTTGCTCCAGGTTCATTTTGAACGCTTTGGTAAGATCAATGAAGAGGCCATCAGTCAGATCATGGGCGACGATGAAAATGATGTGGTCGCAGGGCAGCCACTCGGTGAGGATATTTTAGTTTTTGGCAGGTATGGAAAAGTAATCAAGGCCATGACTCCCAACCAGAAAAAAATGGTGAGTAGCAGCGTTAACAACGAACTGGTGTTCGCCATCGGGCCGGCAGGAACGGGAAAGACTTATACCGCCGTGGCTTTAGCTGTGAGGGCATTGAAAAACAAGGAGGTAAGAAAAATCATTCTCACCCGGCCTGCAATCGAAGCAGGGGAGAGCCTGGGATTTTTACCCGGCGACATGAAGGAAAAGCTCGACCCTTACATGCAACCTTTGTACGATGCTTTGCGCGATATGCTGCCAACGCAAAAGTTTCTATCCTATCTTGAAGATGAAACAATAGAAATAGCACCGCTTGCCTTTATGCGGGGACGTACTTTAAGTAACGTGTATGCCATTCTCGATGAGGCACAGAATGCAACCGAAGGCCAGTTGAAGATGTTTTTGACCCGCATGGGAAAATCATCCAAATTTATCGTCACAGGCGACATTACCCAAATTGACCTGCCACGAAAGCAACAATCCGGACTTTTTCAAGCACAAAATATCCTGAAGGGCATCAACGGCATCGATTTTATTTATCTCGATGGCGGTGATGTAGTTCGCCATAAACTGGTTACCAAAATTATTGAAGCCTATTCAAAAACTGAAGATCAAAGCTCATAAATATGAAGATAGAAGCCCTAACGCATACAGAATTCGTTTTTCCAAAACAGAAAAGCGTGTATCACGGAAAAGTTCGTGATGTGTACAATATTGATGACCAGCTGCTGGTGATGGTTGCAACCGACCGGATTTCGGCCTTTGACGTGGTGCTTCCTCGCGGAATCCCGTTTAAAGGACAGGTTCTGAACCAGATTGCCGAAAAATTTTTAGAGGCCACCCGTGATATTGTACCCAACTGGAAAACAGCCAGCCCCGATCCCATGGTAACAGTAGGAGTTCTTTGCAAACCTTTTCCCATCGAGATGATCGTCCGGGGCTACCTTACCGGAAGTTCGTGGAGAACTTATAAGGCAGGTGAACGGGTGATATGTGGTGTGGCTGTTCCTGACGGAATGAAAGAACACCAGCGGTTTTCAAAGCCCATTATCACCCCAACCACCAAAGCCGATGAGGGCCATGATGAGGATATTTCGCGTGAAGAAATTCTGCGTCAGGGATTGATATCGGAATCAGATTATACACAACTGGAAAAATATGCCCTGGCCTTGTTTGAAAGAGGTACGCAGATGGCGGCAGAAAAAGGTCTGATTCTGGTGGATACCAAGTATGAATTTGGAAAGAAGGACGGACAGATTGTGCTGATCGATGAAATTCATACTCCTGATTCCTCCCGCTATTTTTATGCTGACGAATATGAAGAACGCTTTGCAAAAGGGGAGCCTCAAAGACAATTGTCAAAAGAATTCGTCAGGGAATGGCTCATGGAGAATGGTTTTCAGGGTAAAACAGGGCAAACAGTGCCCGAAATGACTGATGAATTTGTCGACAGTGTTTCGGAGCGGTACATCGAATTGTATGAAATGGTAACCGGTGAGCCTTTTAAACGGTCAGTGCCGGCAGATGTGATTTCGAGAATTGAATTCAATATCAACAATTTTCTGAGCAATCATTGATTTTCAACGAATCCCCCTTTAGGGGTCAGGGGTAAATGAGTTGAAAATCAATGAACACATACTTTTCGGAGTAGACTAAACTTTAGCAAATTTTCTGGCCTAAATGGGCAGGCGTTTCATCGAGTAATTGCATGAATTTTAGGATATTGTTGCCTTTGGCGGTTCTGTTTTCTTCTATCAGACTCAGATGTAGTTCATGTAAAAATTGGACCGCCATCACCTTTTGAGTGCACGGTAAAGAATACGCGTCCATCGTATTCATCCCCAGGTGTGAACCGTAAGCATTGATTTCGTTTTGGGTAAAGATTGCACCCGAATGGGATGGGTTAATATAGAATAACACATCGTTTTTGTTGGGTGGTTGACCGCTCGAATACCTTTTTCTGGCATTCCGTTCCAGGTAAGCCAGTACAAACTGATTGGGTAAGTTAATTCCGCTTAAGGGGACATGAAGTTTTTGGCCGATCATCAGGTAAATCAGGCCCATCGAGATGGCATTGCCCGTTTTTCGGTTATGAAAAGAATCAGGAAAAAAACCATGGAGGCGATTTTGACCGGGAAGATAATTCGTAAGATTATATACTTTAAAGAGTACATGGTTTATTACATTAATCTCCTCCAGCGCGGTCAGGTTATCGTTGAATTCAAGCCAGCAGTCACGATAAAGGTGATCCATCCATTTTTGCTGTTCATCACGTTCATAATGTTCATCGATATATTCAGCCAGAATATGCATCATGTCGATGGGAGTGCGGGAGTCATCCTTTAACCACTCTAATATTAAATGAGATGCATGCTGAAACTTTATTTCCTCAATGGAGCTTTCGAGCCTCCTGGAAACTCTGGTGTTGAAAGTGTGAAGCCAGGCCTCCTCTAAAAATGGAATGGCCGCTGTGCCATAATTAATCACTTTGTTTTGAATCCCGGAAAAAATGTCTTCGTTTGGCTCATCCATTAAACTCACCAAAGCATCAATTTCACTGTGGCTAACAATCAAGGTCATAATCCTGGGGACAAGTGATTTTTGTGTAAAAATACAATCCTGTTGCCCACTATTCACTTTCAAGTAACCCGAGTTAATCACAGGTGATTGTTAACAAAGCCAATATATTTCAGTTCTTTTGAAAATGAAAAACCCACGGCAATTTGTCGCGGGTTTTGGTTTTATTTGAAGAGAGAAGATTAGTACCTGGATGAAACTTCTTTCCAATTGATTACATTGAAAAATGCAGTAATGTAGTCGGGTCTTCTGTTTTGATAATGCAGGTAATAGGCATGTTCCCAAACATCCAAAGCCAGGATGGGGGTACCTTTTACTTCAGCAATTCCCAGGTTCATCAGCGGATTGTCCTGGTTGGGAGTAGAGGTCACCACAAGCCCTGTTTTTGTTTTTACAAGCCATGCCCAACCAGACCCAAAACGGGTGGCGGCAGCCTTCGAAAATTCTTCTTTAAACTGATCGAACGAGCCAAATGAGCTGTTGATGGCTTCGAGCAAGTCACCACTTGGTTGTCCGCCACCATTTGGAGAAAGCATCTTCCAAAATATACTGTGGTTGTAATGACCACCTCCATTGTTCCTGATGGCCGTGCTGGCAGTGGAAATTGAGGCCATGATTTCTTCGATGGTTTTGTTTTCCCATGGAGTATCCTTGATGGCGCTGTTGAGGTTGTTTATATACGCCTGGTGATGCTTGGTATGGTGAATTTCCATGGTTCGTGCGTCAATACTGGGCTCCAGTGCATCGTACGCGTAATCGAGGGCGGGAAGTGTAAACGACATAACTTTAATATTTTATAATTTATAATGTAGTGAATGAGGATGCAAAAGTAATGCTAATTTGGAATTATTACAAATAACAAATTTAAAAGATTGTTAAATAAAGACTTGTGTCTGTATTTATCGCAATGGTTATAAGGTTGGAAAATTAAAATATGCGGTAGGCTACCTGCAGATTTATTATAGGGTAGTATGTATAGGATTCTGATCCTGATTTTATATTGTTGGTCCATTTGTGGAGCTTGGCATCTGAAATATCACCTTTGACGGAGGATTCAACCGCCATGCTTCCCTGGTAGGCCACACCGATATCAAAGCCTACGCTTACCCGTTTGTTTTTAGAGATGGTTCTTCCAAAACCGAGAGAAATATACGGACTTAATTTATTTGGCTTAAGCTGGTAGGCAACAACTCCGTTATTTTGGGCGTCCGGATTAGTTGGAAAAACATCAAAGTCGATTTGAGTGAAATTGAACTGCATTCCTGCCGCAACATGCATGAAGCTGACAAACTGCCAATCGGCTCCCAATGAAATGGTGCCAAACTTTACCTGAGCATTCCGGGTTGTAGCATCTCCTGATTCGATATCCTGGTTGTAATTGTATCGAAAGTACGCTGCTCCTGCGTGCAAATTGATTGTAGGGTGGATTGCATATACGAATTCAATACCGGGACCAAAAGTGGTCAATTTCACGCCAACCGCCAATCCGTTTTTCTTAGGTAACACGGGGTCAGCTTGTTGGCTTAAAAGCACAGAATGAATACACAGCAGAATGAACGGTAGTAGAAGAAGTCGTCTTTGAGTATTCATAGGAATGAATATTTTAGCTATTACAATATTAGAAAAAATTATTCACAGCAATGACTAAACAATGATATTTTATCATGATGGAAAGAGGGTACTTCGATAAAAGTAAAAAGGTTGAAAGAATTAAAAAATACGAAAAGCAAACATCAGGCTAACGATTGGGTACACTTTGTAAAATTTGGTATTGCTGGTAACATTGAAATTCCATTTAGAGAGTTTTTTTTCAGAAATAGTGCCAGTTACCTCGTAATCGACGAATGACCTTCCCTGATACGTGAACCCAACGTCAAATCCAAAACTGACGATTCTTTTTTTTGAAATACTCCTGCCAAACCCAAGTGTAAAATAGGGACCATACTGATGGGGTTTTATCCGATATGCGACAGAACCATTGTTTTGTGCATTGGGAATCGTTGGAACAACATCGAAGTTAATTTGTGAGAAATTATAGATCACACCTGCCGATACATGTAAAAACCTGACAAACATCCAATCCATCCCAAGTGAAGCTGCACCCAGATTTGTTCGGGCGTTGCGTGCAATGGCATCACCCGTATTGATGTCTTCGGTGTATCGATAGGTAAAAAAAGCAACGCCTGCCCGCAAAGCAAACTTAGGTGTCAGCGCAGCGCTTATTTCGGCTCCCGGGCCAAAAGTGGTGAGTTTTATGCCGATGGCCATACCCGACGGTGCGTGGTAATCTTCCAAAAACACATATTGGCTGTAAAGCAAAAAATGAAATAAAACAGCAAAAATGGTAAGTAAGAGTTTCTTTTGAATGTCCATAGTCACGATCATTGGCTAACCATGCAATATTAGTGAAAATCTCCATGTGCATGGAGGGTGCGCGGAAACGATACTTAAAAATTATGAAATTACTCCAAAACAGAAGTTTTTGGCTCCTCTTCAAATAAGAAAAACAGAGCTAAAGAATAACCGCTGTTCATTTTTGAAACCGTTAAGAATACGAATCAGGATTTATACCACCGCTTAAGAAACCACCTTGATAAGGAAATAATTCTTTTTGCCTTTCTGAACCAGGATATATTGATTGTTTAGCAAGTCGTTCGAGGTCAATAAATAATCTTCACCAATTTTTTCTTTGTTAATTGAAACCCCGTTTTCTTTCAACATGCGCCGGGCCTCGCCATTCGATGTGAAAACACCTGTTTCATGCGAAAGAAAATCCAAAATACCAATGCCCGATTCAAACTTACTTCGGATGATTTCTGATTGTGGCACTCCGGCAAAGATGTTGAGCAATGTTTTTTCGTTCAGACGTCTGAGTGTTTCGGTCGTTCCCTTTCCAAACAGGATTTCGGTTGCAGCGAGGGCCGTTTCATATTCTTCTTCCGAATGAACCCGGATGGTAAGTTCGCGTGCCAGTGTTTTTTGTAAAAGCCGCAGATGGGGTGCCTCCTGGTGTTCTTCAGCCAACTTCTGAATTTCCTCCTGACTTAACAAGGTAAAGATTTTTATGTACTTTTCAGCATCTTCGTCCGAAACGTTGAGCCAGAACTGATAAAACTCATAGGGAGTTGTTTTTTCAGGATCGAGCCATACATTTCCGCTTTCAGTTTTACCAAATTTGGTTCCGTCGGCTTTGGTAATCAATGGACAGGTGAGAGCAAAGGCTTCCTGGTCGGAGCCCAGTTTACGGCGGATAAGCTCGGTGCCGGTGGTAATATTTCCCCATTGATCCGATCCTCCCATTTGCAAATGACAGTCGTGATGTTGAAAAAGATGAAGAAAGTCGTATCCTTGTACCAGCTGGTAGCTGAATTCGGTAAACGACATACCCGATTTGCTTTCGGCCGAAATGCGTTTTTTCACCGAATCCTTGGCCATCATGTAATTTACGGTAATATGTTTGCCTACCTCGCGGATGAATTCCAGAAAACTAAAAGTTTTCATCCAGTCGTAGTTGTTCACCAGAATGGCCGCATTGGGCTGGTCGTTGTCGAAATCCAGGAATTTTGCAAGTTGTTTTTTAATTCCGTTTTCGTTTTGCCGAAGCGATTCTTCTGTTAACAAGTTGCGTTCCTGCGATTTACCGGATGGATCGCCGATCATTCCCGTAGCGCCACCAACCAAAGCAATGGGTTTGTGTCCGCACATTTGCAGGTGTTTCAGCATCATTACTCCAACCAAATGCCCGATGTGCAAACTGTCGGCAGTGGGATCGATACCAACATAGCCCGCGGTGAGATTTTTCAACATGTATTCTTCCGTTTCGGGCGTCAGGTCATGGATCATGCCTCGCCAGCGCAGCTCTTCAACAAAATTCTTCACAGCTTTATTTCTTAAATTTTGGCAAAGATAGCGATTTGAAAAAGTCTGAAGCAACCCCGTCAAATATTTTGACCTGATGATCGTTATTGCGTTACATCGATTTTTTACCTTTGTCCGGATGCAAAAGAAATTTCTAAAGAACCTGCTTCTACTGATTGTTCTCAACCTGATGGTGAAGCCTCTGTGGATATTTGGCATCGACAGACAGGTTCAGAATTTGGTTGGTCCTGAGGAATATGGCTTGTATTTTACCATTTTTAACTTTTCATTCTTATTCTTCATCTTTCTCGATCTGGGCATTACCAATTTTAATAACCGCAATATTGCCCAGAACAACCAATTGCTAAGCAAGCACCTGGCAAGTATTGGAACCATGAAGATGATGTTAGGTCTCCTTTATGCGCTGGTAATATTTATTGTAGCATGGCTTAACGGATATGATGGGCGGGCCTTTTATTTGCTTATCTGGGTCGGGCTTAACCAGTTTTTATTGTCGTTTGTCCTGTATCTGCGATCGAATTTAAATGGACTGTTGTTATTTAAAACGGATAGTGTAATTTCTGTTCTCGACCGTTTAATGATGATCATGATTTGTGGTTTTTTGCTTTGGACGGGTTGGTACAATGCATTATTTACCATCGAATGGTTCGTTTACGGCCAGACGGCGGCATACTTCTTTACTGCTGTGATCGCTTTGGTTGCGGTTCTTCATAAGGCAGGTAAACTGACCTTTCATTGGAACCTGCCATTTTTCATCCTGATCATTAAAAAAAGTCTCCCGTTTGCCTCTTTGGTATTGTTGATGAGCTTTTATAACCGGATTGATCCGGTGCTTATCCAACGGCTGTTGCCAGAAGAAATAGCTTACGAGCAGGTTGGAGTTTATTCACAGGCCTTTCGCTTGCTCGATGCGGGCCAAAATTTCGCCTATCTTTTCGCCGTATTGTTGTTGCCTCTGTTTGCTAAAATGATTTCCAAAAAACAGGATGTGGAACACTTAACGCGTCTCTCGTTTTCGATCCTCATCTCCGGAGTTTTAATCATCGCCTTCTCGGTTTCGACTTATAGTGAACAGATTATGACCATGTTATATACCAGGATGCCTGACGAAACGATCCTGCATTTTAATTCAAGAATCGGGCAGTCGGCTACCATTTTTTCTGTGCTCATGTTTAGTTTTGTTGCTATTTCGTCAAATTATATATTTGGTACCTTGTTAACCGCCAATAACAATATGCGCATTCTTAATTTTGTGGCACTTGCAGGAGTAATCATCAATTTGGGGCTGAATTTTTTATTAATTCCTAAATTTCAATCTGTTGGTTCGGCATACGCCGGCATGGCGGCTCAAATGATCACGGCCATCTTGCAGTTGGTGATAGCAGTTCGCTTCTTTAAATTCCGGATAAATTATTCTCTTATAATCCGGTTTATCTTATTGATATTATTCATGTTAACTATTATTTACACATTAAATAATTTTATAATCGTCGATTGGAAAACAGGACTGCTTACCCTTGTTTTGGGAGGTATGTTGGCATCATTTTCCCTAAAACTATTCAATCTAAAAGAATTTATTCTTATTATGAAATCCAGGCAATGACATCATTTATCTGCTTATGTTCTCAAACTACTTGTTCATTGAACAATATTTCCTATTTTTGACGGCTTTAATGAATTAAATTAATGGAATCAGGCGGCGATTATAGACGACCATTTTTATCTGGAGTCATTTTACAGGTATTATATCATTACCGGAAGCACTTGGCTATTCTCGGTATTTTAAGCATTGTTTTATCGATTGTTTTTTCTTCTCCCGGATTTATTACTCCATTATACAAGTCTACGGTGATTTTATATCCCACAGCGAGTAATTCCATTTCAAAGGTTTTGCTGAGCGACAACTTCAATAATTCGAAAGATATACTAGAGTTTGGTGAAGATGAACAAACTGAACAAATGCTTCAGGTTTTGAACTCTAACAAAATCAGGGATCGTGTTATCAGCAAGTTTAACCTGATGGAACATTATGGCATCAAAGAGAATGCTTCATTTAGATTGACGGAACTGTACGATGAGTACGAAAATAATTTTAAATTCAGACGCACCGAATTCATGGCCGTAAAAATTACGGTAATGGATAAAGATGCACAAATGGCTGCCGATATGGCCAATGATGTAGCCGAACTTGTTGATTCCACCATTAATAATATGCAAAAGCAAATCGCTGTGAAAGCATTTTTGATTGTGGAGCATGAGTATTTAAAATTAGAAGAAGAAATCAGGATCAAAGAGGATAGTATGACCGTACTTCGTCAATACGGGGTTCACGACTACGAAAGCCAGGCGGAGATGTTTAACATGCAGTTGGCCATGGAGATGGCCAAGGGAAATAGAGAAAGTATCAAACGGCTCGAAACAAAGCTTGACATGTTAGCCAAATTTGGTGGCCCCTATGTTTCGTTGCGCGATGCCCTCGAACACGACAAGAAGCAGCTAAGTGAATTAAAGGCAAAATACGAAGAAGCCAAGGTGGATGCGACCCAAAGCCTGCCTCATAAATTTGTAATTAACACCGCATATAAGGCTGAGCGTAAATCCTATCCGATCAGGTGGTTAATAGTTATCACAGCTACATTTTCGGTACTGTTGCTGGCTATCATTGTGTTTGGACTGTTTGAGATATTCTCGGGGTCATTGGGGAATAACATTAAAAAAAAAAGTACGACCGAAACGGTAGCCTGATTTTTAGGAATTCTTTTTTCAAATCGGTTAATAAGGAGACGAAAAAGGAAACAATACTTTATAAAGAACCCGGGGAGGTTCATCGGGCTGATCACCGATTGGTTGAGGAGAGAAAGAATAGTAGCAATTCAGAAGGAAAAAAAGAGTTATATTGGGATATTAATAACATTGAAATGGACAAATTTTTTAACAGCGCTCATCTTGTCAGTTTAATCGCCAAGTGGAAATACCACCTGATTTCGATCATTGGAATTTCGGCCATACTCGCTATCATTTTCTCGGGACCATCCTTTATTACGCCAATGTATAAATCGTTTGGAGTTGCTTATCCTGCCAACATTGAGCCTTATTCGGAAGAAAGTGAAACAGAACAAATGCTTCAGGTGCTAAACTCCAAAGGCATTGTGGATAGTATGATCCTCAAATTTCAATTGGCCAAACACTATGGAATTAATCCCGAATATAAGTATTTTAAAACAGTTTTAGTCAATACATACTATGATAACGTCCGTATCAGTAAAACCCCTTATGAGTCGGTGAGAATAGAAGTGTTGGATAAAAGCCCCGATACTGCTGCTTTCATGGTTGAAGCGATTTTTCATTTTTATGATCAAAAAATTGCCTCGCTTCATAAATCCAAGTACAAAGAGGTGATTGATATGTATGGTGCTCAACTGTCAAGAAAACGTGCAACTTTAGATTCGTTAAAAAACGTGCTTTATGTTTTAGGAACAGAGCAGGGGATTATCCAGTACGAATACCAGTCGCAGGAAATTATGCGTGGTTATCTTAAAACCGTCGATGGAAGCAATGGATCTGGTATCAATACAAAGGAAGTGGACAGGTTGATGCAAAATATGGAAAAAGCCAGCGGGCAATTAATCGAGGTGGTACAAATGATCCAGGATGAAGCCCGCACCTATGTGGAAGTAAAACTCGACTATGAAATGGCCATCCGTTTTTATGAATCCAACATGACTTACAGTAACATTGTTACCGATCCTTATCCTTCGGATAAAAAGAGCTACCCGGTAAGGTGGCTGGTTGTTGTTATTGTTTCACTGGCTACCTTTATCTTCGCCCTGCTGATCATCTTTTTATTTGAAGGGAAGAAGGCAAGCCCGCGGAAGAATTCCTAAAATTAATTGTTGCAACGTTTTGAAGGAAAAGAATAAAATACTTTGGGTATATTTGTTAGCTGCCTTGTTTTTGGTGGTCAACTTTTATCTTGTCCTTGAAAAAGATGTGTATTGGTTCTTTTTATTGCCACTGGTTTTAATCGTGTTGTATTATTACCTTACCTCGTTGGACAACATCATTCTACTTATTACATTTTTAACCCCTTTTGCCGTAAATATTCTGGATATGGATGTTGGTTTGGGGGTTTCCCTTCCTACGGAACCACTCATGCTTGGCGTATTGTTGCTTTTTTTAGCCAATCTTATTTTTGAGAATCGATACGAACGCCGCATCTCAACACATCCCATCAGTTATATTATCTATGCGCAATTGTTTTGGATGTTTTTTACCATGCTCACCAGTGAAATGCCCATTGTTTCTTTAAAGTATTTAATTTCCAGGTTGTGGTTCGTTGTGCCATTTTATTTTATGGCGGCCATGATTTTCAGGAATAAGTCGAATATCCACAAGTTTTTATGGCTCTATATGATCGCCTTGGCAATGGTAGTGGTTTACACTGTTACACTTCATTCTCAATATGGATTTGATGAAGAGGTGGGTCATTGGATTATGTCACCCTTTTACAACGATCATACAGCCTATGGTGCGGCCCTGGCCATGTATATTCCGGTGGCCTTTGGTATGATTTTTTATCCGGGAGTTACTAACCGGATGCGGGTATTGGCTTCGGTGGTTTTATTTGTGCTGATAGTAGGCATCATTTTTTCGTATGGCAGGGCTGCGTGGATAAGCTTAATTGTTTCATTTGGCGTTTTCATGTTGGTGCTTTGGCGCATTAAGTTCTATATCGTTTTCGCCACAATTGCCTTGTTGATTGGATTTTTCTTCGCCTTTCAACAAGAAATAATAGATAAGTTAGAAAAAAACAAACAGGATTCTTCTGCCAATTTTATTGAGCACATACAGTCGATCACCAATATATCATCTGATGCGTCTAATCTTGAACGGATAAACCGGTGGCAGGCAGCCCTTCGGTTGTTTGACGAGCGACCTTTGATAGGTTGGGGACCGGGAACATACCAGTTCGTATATTCGCCCTTTCAACGTGCCAAAGAAAAAACCATTATTTCGACCAACCTGGGCGATATGGGCAATGCCCATAGTGAATACCTGGGGCCTTTGGCAGAAATGGGAATTCCCGGGATGGTGATCGTCCTGATTTTGATCGTTATGGTGATGATGACAGGATTGCGTGTTTACAAGACGGGAAATAGGGAAGAAAAGTTTTTAAGTATGATGGCTTTGCTTGGACTGATTACTTATTTTGCACATGGCGTCCTCAATAATTTTCTGGATACGGATAAATTGTCAGTCCCATTTTGGGGATTTATTGCCATTATCGTTTCATTGGATGTCTATCACATAGACAAAAGCAACACCAAGGGATCAAAAAAGCCGGCTCCTTAACAGAAACCGGCCATCCGATATTATTTTAATTTTTTAATTAATTCCGGTAATTGCCGCAGGGCAGCCAGTTCTTTCCAGTACTGACGGGCTTCAACAACCGGCGACCCCATATATACTTTCCCGCCTTCGAGGGATTTATCAACTCCGGAACTCGCAAGGATTACGGCTTTTGATCCAATCACGATATCTTTGTTAATGGCAACTCTTGCCCAAATGAGCACATCGTCTTCAATAACAGTTACTCCGGCAATGGCTGCAAAAGCACCAATAAGACAGTTTTTGCCAATCACGGTATCGTGCCCTACCTGACATTGATTGTCCATTTTTGTGCCTGCCCCGATCGTAGTATCTCCTGTAACACCTCTGTCGATGGTGCATGAAGCACCGATTTCTACATTGTCTTCAAGTATTACGCGACCTCCAGATTCAAATTTTACATATCCTTGCGGACGGCGTTGAAAATAATATCCATCGCCTCCAATGACAGCATTGGGTTGGACAATTACATTGTCACCCAGAACCGAGTGGTCGCAAATGGTTGTGTTGGCATGAATGATACAGTTTCTGCCAATGGTCACCTGATTCCCCACAAAGGCGCCTGGCTGAATTACGGTGCCTTCTCCGATGATTGCATCAGGGCTTACCATGGCTGTGCCGGGAACAAATGGTCTGAAATGAAGAATTAGTTTTTTAAACGCGTCGAATGGAGCGGCGTGAAAAATCAAACTTTTGTTCTCAGGAACTTCGACTTCCTTGTTGATGATAATTACCGAGGCCGCTGATTTTAAAACTTTTTCGTAATACTTCGGGTGATCTACAAATGTGACATCACCCGCGCGCACTATATGCAGCTCGTTTAAACCAATTGTTTCCTGCTCAGGGTTACCAATAATCTTGCCATCGATAATGGCTGCCACAGAGGCTACTGTTAAGGGGTGTGGGAAGTTCATATTTATTCTTTAACGCGTTCTGAGTAATCGCCCGTTCTGGTATCAATCTTAATCTTGTCTCCTTCATTAATAAATAAAGGGACTTTTATAATAGCACCTGTTTCAAGTTCCGCATCTTTAAATGTATTGGTGGCCGTATTTCCTCTGTCGCCGGGTTCAGTGTAGGTGACCTGGAGCACCACATAAGTAGGCATTTCACAAATCATGGGTGTGTCGTTTTCCGCGTGATATGAAATGGTTACCTCCTGGCCTTCTTTCATCAAATGAGGAGACGGCACCATCGCCTTGTCTATATACGTTTGCTCGAAGGTTTCGCTATTCATAAAATGGTAGGTATCACCTTCGTTATACAGGTACTGGTAGGTTCTTCTTTCTACCCTTTGAATGTTGATTTTCACTCCGGAGGTAAAAGTGTTAGGGATTACTTTTCCGGTAATCACATTTTTTAATTTGGTGCGGACAAATGCCGGTCCTTTACCAGGTTTAACATGTTGAAACTCAGAAATTGCCCAAAGTTCTCCGTTATACTCAATAATTAACCCGTTTCTGAAATCTGCGGTTGTTGCCATTTAACTTACTATTTACAATTATAATTAAAGTTGGTTCTTATATTCGGTCTTTCATGCTGGTATAGCCTCTCATCATACCTCTCTGTGAATTGGCAATGAAACTCAGTATTTCATCACGGTCATCAGTGGCTGGAACATTTGCTTCAATGTAACTGATGGCTTGAGTGATGTTGTTTCCTTTCAGGAATATAATCCGGTAAATGTCCTGAATGGCATTAATGCGTTCATTGGTGTATCCCCTGCGGCGCAGGCCAATGGAGTTTACCCCTGCATAGGAAAGGGGCTCGCGTCCTGCTTTTGTGAATGGTGGTACATCTTTACGCGCCATTCCACCACCCGAAATCATGGCGTGTTTTCCAATGTGCACGAATTGATGTACGGCAGCCAAACCGCCAATGATAGCCCAATCGTCAATTGTAATGTGTCCTCCAAGAGTACAGGCATTGGCTAAAATTACATTGTGTCCCAGAATACAGTCGTGGGCAATATGTACATAGGCCATTAAGAGGCAATTGTCGCCAATAACTGTTTCCATATTGGCTTTGGTTCCACGGTTGATGGTAACAAATTCCCTGATGGTCACGTTATCACCAATTTTCACGGTGGTGTCTTCACCTGCAAATTTTAAATCCTGAGGAATTGCAGAAATAACAGCACCGGGAAAGATTCTGCAGTTTTTTCCAATGCGCGCCCCCTCCATGATGGTAACATTGGATCCAATCCATGTACCCTCTTTGATCACGACGTTTTTTTCGATGTTAACAAAAGGTTCGATGACTACGTTTGGGGCGATTTTAGCCTGTGGGTGGACGTATGCTAATGGTTGATTCATGTTAGTATTTTCTATTTTTGCTTATTCTTAGTAATTTGTGCCATCAGTTCGGCTTCCATCACAACTTTATTTCCAACAAAGGCCTCGCCACGTATGGAGCAAATCCCTCTTTTTATCGGGCTGGTGAGTTCGATGGAGAAAATAACCACATCGCCGGGAATAACCTTTGCCCTAAACCTGACCTTGTCAATTTTTAAAAAATAGGTTGAGTACAAATGAGGCTCTTCAACGGTGTTCAACACGAAAATTCCTCCCGCCTGGGCCATGGCTTCAACCAATAGAACTCCGGGCATGAGCGGTTCATCGGGGAAATGACCCTGAAAAAAAGGTTCGTCCATTGTTACGTTCTTTTGGGCAACAATGTGACCTTCACTCATCTCTAAGACTTTGTCAACCAATAAAAAAGGTGATCGATGAGGCAAAATGGCCTTTATTTGGTTAATGTCGTAAATAGGATCAGCATAAATGTCGAATGGTGGTTTTTTAATCATAGCTTATACTTTTAAGGTATGTTTAATGATTCTGGCAAATTCAGTATTTGTTTGGTGGCCAGGTCTGAATGCGGTTATTTTTCCTTTAATGGGTTTCCCCAACAGTGTTAAGTCGCCAATAACATCTAATAGTTTGTGGCGCGCAGGCTCGTTTTCGAAATGTAGTTGTAAATTATTTAAGATTCCGTTTTCTTTTACTTTCACGGTTGGTTTATTAAAAACTTTCGCGAGCCTGTCAAGTTCTTGCTGGTTCACCTGTCTGTTAATAAAAACAATTGCATTACTCAAATCACCTCCTTTTATCAGGTTGTTCTGAAGTAGGAATTCGAGCTCATGCAAAAAAACAAAAGTCCTGCAGGGGGCTATCTCTTTCTCAAATTCAGCAAGATGGTTTAATTGAGCAGTTTGTTTGCCAAGTACCTGGGTTTCGTAATCAATTTCTACGGTCACCGAAAAGGAATCTGCCGGTTCAATCATGATCTTGATCATCTTTGAAGGAATCTCATGTATGATCGTCTCGGTGATGACCAGATAATTTTTTTGGGCATCCTGCACCATTATCCCGGCCTTTAGTAATGCCTGAACGAAATGTTGAGATGAACCATCCATAATGGGGATTTCTTCCACATCCAGGTCGATGAGAACATTATCAATACCAAGCCCTGTTAAGGCAGCAAGTACATGCTCGATAGTATTTATACTTACCTCGTTTTTTCCAAGTGTGGTTCCTCTGGCAGTGCTTACAACAAAATCAATATTGGCATCGATAATCGGTTTTGATGCCAGGTCGGTTCTTCTGAATTTGATCCCATGGTTAACAGGAGCCGGATGAAAAATCAGTGTTCCGGTTTGTCCTGTATGCAATCCGTTTCCTTCAACCGAAATAGACTGATGTATCGTTTTTTGTGGCTCTGTCATCTACCGCATAAAGGTTTGATATTGTTAAGGAATTTTTGCAAAAGTAATCATTTTTATTTATTCATTTACAATTTTCGGATGGGTAGATTAGACAAATGAAAACCACAAATAAAGGTGTTGTTGGTTGTACCATTTGAGGTTGAAGGGACAAGATGGAAACTCAAAAAAGTCAGTTCCTGTTATTTTCGCTCCAGTTGATTTACTCTTTTCACCAAGTGGTCAAGTCGTCTGAAATGCACGTAGGAACGTTGAAATTCGCGAATGCCAAAAGCCGGACTGCCTTCCACCACCTCGCCTTCCACGAGGATACTCTTTCCAACACCCGACTGGGCGGCAATCATCACTTTATCGGCTATGGTGATATGTCCCACAATGCCCACCTGTCCACCAATCATACAGTTACGGCCAATTTTTGTTGAACCGGATATACCGGTCTGAGCGGCAATTACAGTGTTCTCACCAATTTCTACATTGTGTGCTATCTGAATCAGGTTGTCAATTTTAACTCCTTTTCGGATGATGGTCGAACCCAGGGTGGCTCTGTCAATGGTAGTATTCGATCCGATTTCTACCTGGTCTTCGATGATGACGTTACCCAATTGTGGTACTTTGCGAAAATCGCTGGATTCCTGCGGGGCAAAACCAAACCCGTCAGAACCAATTACTACTCCGGAATGCATTGTGCACCAATCACCTATCCGACAATCATCATAGATTTTTACTCCACTATAAAGAGTAGTTTCGATTCCGATTCTACAATCGTATCCGATACTGGTGTTAGGGTAAATCTGACAATTATCACCGATCGACGTATTCTCGCCAATGGAAACAAATTCCCCAATATATACATTCTGACCAATTTTAGCCGAAGGCGCAATACAGGCCCGGTTTGATATGCCACTTCGCTTTCCCTTATTTTGCTTGTATAATTCAAGCAATTCGGCAAACGATACATAGGCATTTTTCACTCTGACCAGTGTGGTTGTAATGGGATGATCGGCAATAAAATCTTCGTTTACAATAACGATTGAAGCCGGGGTTTCATATATGAAATGTGCGTACTTAAGGTTGGCTAAAAAACTTAAAGTACCGGGAAGCGCTTCGTCGATTTTTGAAAGATTGCTTACTTCAACCAGTGGATCTCCTTCAACCTTGCCTCCAAGAGCATCTGCTATTTGTTGAGCTGTAAATTTCATCTCATTTTTGGGTGCAAGGTACTCATTTTTTAGCGAAGTAAACTGAACCAACATGAATATATAAAATTCATGTAAACAAAATGTTAACAAGTTCGCCAGATCACAATTAGGGTAAAAAGTTGGATTAAAATGGCAACTTTAATTGAATCTGTGAATTAAAAGTCTTGCGGTGATATGGAGTGATCCCAAATTCCCTGATGGCCAATTTATGCTCCATGGTTGGGTATCCTTTATTTTTTAACCAGGCATAATTCGGGTACCGATGGTGGAGTTCGAGCATATACTCATCCCGATAGGTTTTGGCCAGTATGGAAGCCGCGGCGATCGATAAATACCTCGCGTCACCTTTTATTAAACAGCGGTGGGGTATGGTTTTGTATGGAGTAAACCTGTTACCGTCTATTAACAAAAGTTGAGGGTTTGGCTTTAATTTGTCGATGGCACGGTGCATGGCTAAAAAACTGGCGTTGAGGATATTTATTTCGTCGATTTCTTCCGGTGAACAGGAAGCAACTCCATACGCGATAGCCTCTTTTTCAATGATTTGACGTAAAAAATTTCGCTGTTTTGGAGAGAGCTTTTTGGAGTCGTTCAATAGCTCATGTTGATAACCGTGAGGTAAAATCACGGCAGCGGCAAATACGGGTCCTGCCAAACAACCTCTGCCTGCTTCGTCGCATCCGGCCTCAATTAAATTTCCGGTAAATGAGCTAATGAGCATTAAACAATATCATCAGGTGATTGCCAACAATAAACAAGGTGATTAACAAAAGAAGGAGATTGATGAGCCTGGTTTTTTTAAGTAGAACAAGCTGGTGAGCCACGATAAATGCATAAGGTATGCCCAGCAACATGAATGCCAGTGAGCTCTTGTTAAAAATGAGGATCAGTAAAAGTTGAAAGGTGAAAAATAGCAGCAAAATAAAAAGATTGCGACGTAAATTGATGTTTTTTTCTCCTAAGGATGAAGCAAGTTTGATTGAAAACAGGATTCCCAGCAATAAAAGGAGGGTGAAAACGGCTAATTCTGTCCAGGGAAGTTCCAGCTTAAAATTGACAACAGGAAGGATTTCCCCCACAAAATTTGCTGTTGCTGATTTAAATTGGTCGGTCATGAAAAACCAGGTGAGCAAAAATAAGTAAGGACCAAGCAAGCCCAACAAACCAGAAACGTAAGCCCTCCAGTTGTTGACTCTATGAAGCAATAGGGAGAACCAGATTAAGAGAATTAAATAAATGAGGGGAGGATAAAAAAAGGAGGCGACACTTAGGAGCAATCCTGCATTGAGCGCGTTTGTTATAGTGCTTTCGCTCTGGTACAGACTGAGGCAATGCCGCAGCATCCATAAAAGTAGCAGGCTTATCCAGACAAATGAGTTTGTTGTGAAATAGGCTGAAAGACTGGCTGTAAACAAGATGTAGATGAAAATGGGAAGTGTATTTACTTTCCCGGAGATATGGTGTTCAATGGAAATGAAATTGAGAAAGAAAATACTGAAAACATAGACCAGTAAAGTGAAAATAATGCCAACAATGGGGAAACTATTGAACAAAGATTGGCATGGTAAAAATAGATAACTTGGAAAGCCTTCACATTCCCCCGGATGAATTAATTGAGGGAGCCAGCTCACCACCATGATAGTTAACAGCCATGCATAGCGTGAAAAATAGCTCTTGCTGAAGTATTTTATCATAAGACAAACCTATTATCTCGCCCCGAGATCAAATCCAATATCATTGCGAAAATACCGGCCTTCGAAATGAATGTTTTCCGCGTTGGCATAAGCATTATTTAGCGCTTGCCTTAACGAATATCCGTAAGATGTAACAGCAAGCACCCTTCCTCCATTGGTTTTTATCGCATTATTTTCAATATCTTTGGCCGTGCCTGCATGAAAAACAATACAATTGTTCATGTTTTCGAGACCTGAAATCACCTTCCCCTTCTCAAACTTCTCAGGATAACCACCTGAAACTAAAAAAACGGTAGCTGTATAACGTTCATCAAAAACAATTTTATGCTTCCCCAATGTGTTGTTTCCTACTGCAATCAAAAGTTCCAACAGATCGGATTGAATTCGTGGGATGACCGATTCGGATTCAGGATCACCCATCCTGCAGTTATATTCAATCACTTTTGGATTTCCACCATCCTGAATTAATCCAAAAAAGATAAATCCTTTATAAATAAGGCCCTCTGATTGGAGGCCTTTTATGGTTGGAACAATGATCAACTTTTCTACTTTTTTAATAAATTCAGTATTCGCAAATGGTACTGGAGATACCGAACCCATACCACCTGTATTCAGCCCGGAGTTGCCTTCTCCAATTCTTTTATAATCTTTGGCATCGGGCAATATCACGTAGTCAGTTCCGTCGGTGAGCACAAATACAGAACATTCAATACCTGTCAGAAATTCCTCAATGACAACCTTTTTCGATGCATCGCCAAATTTAGCATCGGTTATCATCGATTTTAATTCAGCTTTCGCCTCAGCAAGTTGGTCAAGAATAAGTACGCCTTTCCCTTGCGCAAGCCCATCGGCTTTAAGGACGTAGGGTGGAGATAACCTATCAAGAAAATCCATCCCTTCTGATAAATTATTTACGTCCACAGTTAAGTAGGCCGCGGTAGGTATTTGATGGCGGAACATAAAATCTTTAGCAAAGTCTTTACTGCCTTCAAGCATGGCGGCGGCTTTTGAAGGGCCTATCACAGGAGTGTTGCAAAGAATTTTGTCTTGTTGAAAGTAATCATAAATACCATTGACCAATGGATCTTCGGGGCCTACAACCACCAAATCAATGTCATGTTCAATTACCGCGGTCTTGATGTGATCAAAATCGTTAACACCAATGGGAAGGTTGGTTCCTAAGCTTCTGGTTCCTGCATTTCCCGGAGCGATAAATATTTTTTCCGACAAGCGGCTTTGGGCAATTTTCCACGCCAAAGCATGCTCTCTGCCCCCACTTCCAAGTATAAGTGTATTCATCTGGTTTGGTGTTTTTTAGCGGTGTAGTTTATTTTATTGAATCTTTAATCATTTTTTGGAAGCTATTCCATAATTGATCAGCCGTATTGTCCCAGGTGAACAAATGGCGGCGTTTGCGGCCACGTTCAATGAGCGATAGGACCAATTGTTTGTCAAAAGTAATTTTTTCCATGGCTTTTGCAATCTGGTTAATGTTGAATGGATCGACAAAGAGAGCCGCATCCCCTGCAATCTCAGGCATAGAGGTTGTTGTAGAGGTAATTACAGGAACACCTGCATAAAAAGATTCCACAATCGGGATTCCGAAACCTTCAAATATTGAAACATAAACGAGTGCTTTCGCAGCACCTGTTATGGCAACCAATTTGTCCAGGTTAAGCCTGCCGGTAAAAACTACCTGTGACTTATGGGCCATCTTCAGGTAGCTGTTTTTAATGTCATCGGTCCAGTACATTTTTTCACCCACTACCACCAACCGTGTTTGTACCGATGGATTGTTTATTCTAAATACATCAAATGCTTTAAACAGGTTGGTTAAGTTTTTGCGTGGATTTAAAGCGCCAATAAATACGAAATAGTCATGCCCACCGGTGATTTCTTTTTTTATTTTAACTTGATCGGCTTCCGAAATGGGAGAGAAGTGTTGGTTGGCACCGTTGTAGGTCACGTCTATTTTTTCAGGGTCAATGCCATACTGTGTTACAATGTCAGCTTTTGAGTATTCCGAAACGGTGGCAATTCGTTGGGCTTTTTTGGCGAATCGCGGGGTAAAATATTGGTAATGCCACCTTGCTAACCTTGGTATGTACTGAGGAAAATGCTCAAAGTTTAAATCATGAATAACCAGCAAAGTAGGGACTTTTGTTGACAGCGAACCATAAGCATCGGGTGAAATAAAGGCGTCTGCTTTGATTTTCTTCAGGATATGTGGTATGGAAAACTCGAACCACAAAATAAATAACAACGGATGACGTGCGGGTGGCCCGACAACAATTGGTGTAACGTTCTTACTAAAAATAAATTGGGGATCGTAGGCCCGGTCGAAAATGAAAAAAAACTCGTGCTCAGGATGGTTCGTCACGATTCTTTTCAGCGTTTCATAGGTGAACCAACCAATACCCTCAAGCTGGTTTTTAATCAATAATCTTGTGTTTACGGCAATTCTCACGTTGGTTTGGTTATCGATGCGCGTGCAAATATCCATAAAAAAACTCAGAACCTGCTCATTAAGAATTTCGTTAGGTGTGAAGTGGTCAGCCCACATATGATACCTAAGAACGCCCCTCCCAGCACATCGAAAGGATAATGAACACCCAAATACACCCGGCTAACCATATTCAATAGGACATAAACAACCAGAAAAAGGGTTAAAATCATATTCATGGGACGGAAAACCAAAAGAAGAAAGGTAACCAGTCCAACTGAGTTGGCCGCATGAGACGAAACAAATCCATATTTTCCGCCACAACCTATAATGGTTCTAATGCTGTCTTGCAAATCGGGATAATGGCAAGGGCGTAACCGGAGGAAGACCTCTTTAAACAAATGTACCGAAAGCTGATCGGTAAGAGTGACGGTCAGAGCCAACATCAAAAGGATGAGAATGGCCTTCATCCTGAATTTTCGAATGATTAAATAAAGCAACAGGATATAAAGAGGAAGCCACGAAAGGGTTCCTGTTGAAAAAATCATCAGGTAATCCAACACAGGTGAATAGTGCTGATTTATAAGCAACAGCCAACGTTCATCTATGTTTTGAAGGATTTCAAACATACAAATTGAGGGTTACATTTCGATGGCTTTTTGTTTCATCTCGTAGTACATGGTATTGTAAGGATTGCGTTTAATGAGAATATCCAGCATGTCAATGGCTTTTAATCCTCTTCCTTTTTCAAGAAACCGTTGCGCTTTTTTCAAATAGTATTCATCGTCATTGCATGGGAAACCCGGATTTTCGGCCAGGCAAACCAACAGGGCAGCCTCCTCATCCGTTTTAGTTCCTTTGATGCGAAACTGAATGGGGATTTCCATTTTTGTATATTTCGAATCTGTGCAATGGTTCCATTGTTTTTCGGTTGCGACAAAAAAATTGCTTACCATTTCATCAATCCCATAGCCCAACGGATTCTTGACCCTGACATCGCTAATAGTACCATCACAATCTACCACTACCGAAACGAGAACGATCCCAACAATGCAACTGTTCCGTGCCATTTCGGGAAAGGTTACCTGTTTGATAAACTCTTTCTCAAAACTATAAAAACCACCTTTGAACCGATAGTTGAGCAAGCTGATCAGGTTGTTTTTGCGACTTTGAGCGATAGAAGTTGTATCCTGTGCCTGGCCTAAAACCGGATGAATCATAAGCAATGCAAGAATCAAGGCAATCGTTTTCATAACAGAATATTTTCCGTAAAATTAATCAATTTGGCTTGTTTCACAATTTGTGAAGGAAATATCCCTTATTTTACTGAATCTAACAATTGACTTATCTCAGTTAAAAGTGTTTTTGTCTTTATTAATGTGGAGATTACTTCCAGTTTTTCCAATGATTGGTCATTTTTTCTCCTCTCAAGGTATTCCCTGGCACCGGCTATGGTCATCCCTTTTTCTTTGAGTAGATGAAAAACCAATTGAGCCTGAACGATGTTCTTTTGAGAATAATAACGCGTTCCCTTGTCGTTTTTCTTTGGTTTAAGAAAGCTGAATTCTTGTTCCCAATACCTGAGTTGCGAGGGTGTAATACTTAATATATCAGCCACCTCTCCAATCTTGTAGAACAGTTTTTCAGCCATTTATTGTTAGTCCAGAGTTTGATTCGAATAATTAGATTGTTCGAGTACCAATCCAAATTCGTCAGGCGACAAATCGTTGAAGAAATAATAAATAGGGTTTACCGTGTGGCCATTTTTTTTCACTTCATAGTGCAAATGCGGAGCGGTTGATTTACCCGTGTTTCCAACACTACCGATTATCTGCCCGCGTTTTACTTCTTCTCCAATTTTAACTTTAATGTCTTGAATGTGTGCATAAAATGTCTGATATCCAAATCCGTGATCGATTGTGATGGTGTTTCCATACCCCCTGGTTGCTTTACTTGTCCTGATAACTTTGCCTGAACCGCTCGAATAAATCGGTGTTCCACGGGGTGCACTAAAGTCAACACCCGCATGAAACTTGTTGATTTTATAAATGGGATCAATGCGATATCCGTAGAATGAAGAGAGCCGTTTAAGATTTGTATTGCTAACTGGTTGAATAGCCGGAATACTGGCCAACATAATTTCTTTGTTACGGGCCATTTCGAATACTTCATCAAACGATTTCGATTGCACATACATCTGACTGGCCAAGACGTCAAGTTTTTTGGCGGTTTTTGTTAAAAGCTCTGAATTTGAATAACCTTCCAGCTGATCATATCTGTCAACGCCACCATAACCTGCTTGCCTAATCGTTTTGGGAATTGGCTCGGCTTCAAAAATAACCCTGTAAATATTGTCGTCCCGGTCACTCATTTCTTTCATCAACACCTGGAGTTTATCCAGTCGGTCGTTCATGATGCTGTATTGAAGCTTTACCTGCTCAAGTTCAGCTTTTTGCATCCGTTCTCGAGGTGTTTGTGTAAAAGTATAGGCCAAAATGGTCAGGCCTACCGAGAAAGCCAATGCTGTTATTAAAAAGAGAAATGTATTAGCGATTTTTTGACCACTTGACTTCCTAACTTCTTCGTAGGCAAGCGATTTCGAGTTGAATATATATTTGGTTTTGGCCATAGATGAAATTAACACTGGGGCAAAATTAATAAATTAGGCTACATTTGCATCTTAAAAATTCGTAAATATAAACAAATAATTGTTAACTAATATTCTATGAAATCCGGAGAAATTCGTAATGCCTTCCTCGATTTTTTCAAGCAGAAGCAGCACCAGTTGGTGTCTTCTGCTCCCATGGTTGTAAAAAACGATCCAACCCTCATGTTCACCAATGCCGGCATGAACCAGTTTAAAGATGTGTTTTTGGGTAATTCACCGGCAACTTATGCACGGGTGGCTGATACTCAAAAGTGTTTGCGTGTGAGTGGAAAACACAACGACCTTGAAGAAGTAGGTCACGACACCTATCACCATACCATGTTCGAGATGCTCGGTAATTGGTCGTTTGGAGGAGTGCAAGGTTCTTATTTTAAAAAGGAGGCCATCGATTGGGCGTGGGAATTGCTGACTGAAGTACTGAAAATTGATAAAGAAAATCTATACATCACTGTTTTCGAGGGAGATCAAGCAGATGGTTTGCCCATGGATCAGGAAGCCTATGATTTTTGGGCCAAAACAGTTCCTTCGGCTCATATTCTTTTGGGTTCGAAAAAAGATAACTTTTGGGAAATGGGCGACACAGGCCCGTGCGGGCCCTGTTCGGAAATCCATGTCGATATTCGTTCAAAAGAAGAAAAAGCCAAAATCAACGGGAAAGATTTAGTTAATCAGGATCATCCCGAAGTAATTGAAATATGGAACCTGGTGTTTATTGAGTTTAACCGCCTTTCTTCCGGCAAATTAGAGCCTCTGGCTGCCAAGCATGTGGACACAGGTATGGGATTTGAACGCCTTTCGATGGTTATCCAGGGTGTACGCTCAAACTATGATACAGATGTGTTTACACCTTTAATAGGCGAAGTGGCCAGAATGGCCGAAACAACCTACCATTCAGATAAAAATAAGGATGTTGCCATGCGGGTAATTTCCGATCACGTCAGGGCGGTTTCGTTTGCTGTGGCTGATGGACAGCTTCCATCAAATACCGGGGCCGGTTATGTCATTCGCCGGATCTTACGCCGGGCAGTTCGATACGGTTTTACTTTTCTGGGTTTCGATGAACCGTTCATGTTTCAACTTGTCCCCATTTTGGCCAACCAAATGGGCTCAGTTTTCCCCGAATTGGCCTCGCAGAAAGAATTTATTATTCAGGTAATTAAGGAAGAAGAATTGGCTTTTTTGCGAACACTTGCCCAGGGAATCAAAAAATTTGATCAGTATATACTACAACTAAACAATCAAAAAATAATTAACGGAGCCTTTGCTTTCGAATTGTTCGACACCTTTGGTTTTCCCATCGATTTAACTCAGTTAATTGCCCGTGAGAAAGGCTATTCTGTTGATATGGATGGATTTAATAAGGGATTAGACGAGCAAAAACAACGTTCGAGAAGTGCAGCCTCTGTTGAAACAGGCGATTGGATTGAATTAGCAGGGTCCAGCGTTTCGGAAGGCTTTGTGGGATATCACCAGCTGGTTGCCGAGGTCCGTATCATTAAATACCGCAAAGTAATTGCTAAAAAGAGAACCAACTTCGAGGTGGTACTTAACCGAACCCCATTCTATGCTGAATCAGGAGGACAAGTGGGTGATATCGGCCTTTTGGTTTCTAAGTCCGAAACCCTTGAAGTCGTTGATACAAAAAGAGAGAACAACCTCACAGTTCATTATTTAAACAGCCTGCCGAAAAATCCTGAAGCTGTTTTCGAGGCGATTGTAAATGCCGAAAACAGGCAGCTTACTGCCAATAACCACACGGCCACACACCTGATGCATGCTGCGCTAAGGCAAGTCCTTGGGATGCATGTTGAACAAAAGGGATCGTTGGTTGATGCCGAAAGAATCAGGTTCGACTTTTCTCATTTTGCAAAGATGACTCCGGATGAGATCAGGCAAGTAGAGGCGATTGTAAATAAAAAGATACGCGAAAATATTTCAGGGGAGACGCAAGAAAATATCCCTATCAAAAAAGCACTCGAAATGGGGGCTATGGCCTTATTTGGAGAAAAGTACGGAGAAGCCGTTCGTGTGGTGACCTTTGATCCCCGGTTTTCTGTTGAATTATGTGGTGGAACCCATACTTCCGCAACCGGAAATATTGGATTGTTTAAGATCGTTTCTGAAAGTGGCATAGCGGCCGGAGTGCGTCGCATAGAGGCACTATCGGGGTCACAAGCCGAAAAATATATTCAGGATCAACTTGAAACGCTTCATCTAATCAGTAATCAGTTTAAAAATCAATCGAATACACTACTCGCGGTAGTGCAGGCATTGGAGAAGAATGCCCTTCTTCAAAAAGAAATTGAATCACTGCAAAGGGAAAAAGCAACTCAACTGGCAGGTCAACTTTTTGACAAGGGCATTGAATTAGCGCAAATGCGATTTGTTTCGGGTAGATTTACTATGGATGTAAACCAGGCCAAGCTATTGGCGCAGAAACTACGAACCTTGGATACGAATGTGGTTGTGGTGATTGGTGCTGTACACGAAAACAAGGTGAATCTGGTGATAGCAGCTTCAGATGAACTCGTAGCGACTAAACAGTTTGATGCCGCCGCAGCCATCAGGCAGGTAGCACCTTATATACAAGGAAGTGGTGGTGGTCAGCCACACATGGCTACTGCCGGAGGTAAAGAGGCGGGAGGCATCGATTCAGCTATTGCCGGTGTGAAAAGCCTGCTGGTTTAGCCTGCTGGTTTAGGTTAGTGTTTTTGGGTTGATAGTTGATTAAGAAGTTAATTGGCCGCTATTTTTCAAGTTAAAAATCCTTTAGTTCTTTTACAAGGTTAGTTTGAAAATAATAGCCAGGTAATTCAACTTATTTATTTTGTTTAATTTCAGCTAAATAGATTAAATTTGTCGATTGATTTAGCCTGTTAATAACATTTTTAATAAAAAAATGAACCTCGAACGTTGTCCGGCTGAAAATTTATAAATTTACCCGGTTGGCTTAGTTTGATGATAAACCAAAATACTTCATGTTTAAAGAACAAATTATAAGCTTTAAGTTTTTTCTATTGGTAGGCATGTTCTGCTTTGGTGGCTACCCGGTCAGCTCACAAACAGACCTGGGTAAGCAAGTAGATGTAGAACTGGTTAACTTTAGCTCATTAAGTCCGGTACAATCTGAACTAAACCAGCTAACCGGCTGGTCGAAGCAAGACAATGGGCGTTGGCTTTCAGCTGCTAACAGGGTTCCTTTTACCGATGAACGTACCAACAAAGGCACTGGCTCGGAACGTAAATTAGGACAAGACAATATCATTGCTCTTCAAATCCGAAAGGTAATGATTGGTAACGAACAATACAATGTTCTGATAAAAAAATACCACGACGGTGATTATGAGTTTCCTGTGTTGGGAGAAGGGTGGAGAGGATATAAATCCCTTGATTTTTACGTGTTTAAAAGCAAGAAGCTTGAAGACTTGCTTCCAGTCGAAATTCCCTTCAACAAGGCTTATGCAGTTGATTTAAACTTGTATACGCGCGGAACAGTTAAAAACTTTGAACAAAAGAATGAGGATGATGAAATAATAAAGGCCATTCAAAGCGTTGAGCGTGGTGAAACAGTGAACGACTGGAACTTGGTGTTCGCTGTTTTTCCAATTAAAAATGGTGAAGAAGAAGTAGTCAGGTTTAAATTGATCAGATCGTTTCGTAAAAAATATTTAGTCAGCTATTATGCAGCTCCTGAAAACTGGGTAAAGAACTTTGACATGACATTTTATGAAACAAAATTATTCCGGTTTAAATCATTAATCCGTGATGCCCAGGAGTTTGTCCTCCCGGTTACCAATCCGGATAATCCCTTAACCGAAAATGATGCCTATACCAATAATTTTAACTGGGGAATCCTTAAATATCAAATGGGTGATTTTCCGGCTGCCATTGAGTTTTTTGATACAGCATTGGAAGAAAATCCTGATACTCCCGATTTCCTGATTTACTCATTCCGAGGTAACGCCCGCAGCAAAATGCGCCTCTATGATGATGCCATTGATGATTTTGACAAGGCACTCGATTTTCAACCTGATGATGTGATGGATTACTCCAATTGGGTGAAAAATTATTTCAACAGGGGTGTAGCAAAATACTATATGCAAGACATGGCCGGCGCTTGCAAAGACTGGAATAAAGCCCTGGAGTTTGGCTTTGGCCCGGCACACGATTACTTGTTGAACTATTGCCAATAATATTTTAGCCTATAATTAGACTATGCCCAGATCGTACCTTTTTATTTCGCTAGCAATTCTATTGATGCTGTCAGAAGGAGTGTCTGGACAATCACCAACTTTTTCTACAAAGGACAACTCGTCGCACGATTGGCAATTTAATTATCATATTGGCTTTACCCAGTATTATGGTGATGCAAGTAACAATGGTTATTTTAAAAAAATGTCGGGTGAAAGCGCGTTTGGAACCGGAATGATGGCAAGGAAGTTTTTGACGCCAACCTTCGCCCTGGGAGCAGGTTTTTACTATACGTCGATTAAGAGCCACAAGCAAAAAGCTGCAACAGGAGCCGTAGTTGATTTTGAATTGTCGGGTAAATACTACGATGGCAGTGTGCACTTATATGTTGACTTGAACAACCTATTCTGGGGAGAGGCTCCCCGCAACATTAGCGTTTACTCCACCATTGGGTTAGGTTATTCAGGATGGAACACTCAATTGACAGATCTTTTGTCAGGTTTGGTAATCAATAGTGGTGATGCCGTTAACGGAACCACCACCAAAAAATCAGGAGTTGTAGTTCCTATTGGTCTTGGTGTGAATTATTTGTTGGGAAATAACTGGGCGCTTAACTTTGAAGGAAACCTGCATACAGTTCTTAGTGATGATGTGGATATGTGGGCCGATGGATTTAAATATGATCAGCCCTTTTACACGCAAATAGGCATTTCATATTATTTCGATTCAAGAGACAAGCAAAAAACGCTTAAAACAAAGGGTGAGCGACCCCGTGTGAGTGATGCGGTAATCCAAAGTCAGAAGAACATGGATCAAATTCCATTATATGATTATCGAAAGCAACCTGTAAAGCCGGTAGTTAAAACGATAAAACCAACTGCTCCGGAGGTTAATGACCAAGCGACGGTTTTACCTTCAGGCAATCTAAAAGGGATGGTTTATCGTGTGCAGATTTTAGCAAAAAATCAATCGGTGCGATCGTTGGATGGACTGAAAAAGAAGTTTGGCTTGTCTGGTGAAATATTTGAAAATTTTCAGGATGGGATTTACCGTTACTCTGTCGGTAGTTTCTCAAATTACCAGCAGGCGCTTATCTACAGTCAGGAGCTAAAACAGCGGGGGATTTCTGATGCTTTTGTCGTTGTTTATCAGGATAATAAACGTATCAAGCTTACCGATAATTTAAAAAAATAATTTTAATAGGTATCCGACAAAAAACCACAATCCTGTCAAATCAGGGATTGTTATAAATGAATCCTATGGAAGAAATTATCATACAACACATCGCCCTGCATAAGGTTGGAAATACAACTAACAAAGATAGCATTCGGTTTTCAAAGGATGAGCTTGATCTGGAAGATGATATCCGAGCCTTGTTGAAGCATTATTTTTTGTCACCTTTCAAAACAGAATCGCGGTACCATTTTTCTCACGAATCTGACCTGAACCTCAACGAGGTATTTTTCTACGCAAGGCAGATTTTTAAGGATTCAGATACGTTCTTCAATACCAGCATAAGCCTGGCGAAGCACTTGCACGCTCAATCAACGCATCCTAAAATAAAATTCGGTGAGTTTTATGTAGTGCTATTCGATAACTGTGTTGTTGAAGGAAGGAAGACAAAGGCTTTGGGCTTGTTTAAATCCGAATCGCGTGAAACCTATCTGAAAGTAGTTACTACCAAGGATAACTACAACATCAACAGCGATGAGGGCATCAACATTAATAAACTCGATAAAGGTTGTTTGATTTTTAATTTAGAGGAAGAAAACGGCTTTATTGTGGAAGCAGTGGATCACCTGAATAAGACTGAGACACATTTTTGGTTTGATGAGTTTCTTCACCTGGTTGAACGCAAAGATGCCTATTACCAGACAGATAATGCCCTGGCAATGACCAAAAAATTTGTGACCTCCTATCTGCCACACCGTTTTGACATGGATCGTACCGATGAAGCGGAAATTCTCAACAATTCTGCCCGATATTTCCGCGAACACGATACCTTCGACCTGGATGCTTTCTCCAATGAAGTACTCGATCATCCCGATTTGGCCAATACTTTTAAAAGCTATAAAACAGAATACGAGCAGGAATATAAAATTCAAATCGACGATCATTTCGATATCAGCGATAGGGCGACCAAAAGACAGGCAAAAAATTTTAAAAGTGTACTTAAACTCGATAAAAATTTTAGTCTTTACATTCATGGCGACAGACGTTATATTGAAAAAGGCCGCGATGAAGAAAAGAACATGAATTTCTATAAACTATATTTTAACGAAGAAAATTAGTCGTAAAGAAACCCGGTAACCATTTTGTTCTTCCCTTTAAGTGATTCATTTCTAAAATAAACTGGCGTGTTTTTTTGATTCAATGCCTGTTTTATTAACTGTCAGATCGTTAAAGCACCAGTTTTTTGTTATACATTAGCTTTTTTTTCTTGTCATCCTTTTTTCCTCTAAATGAAAGAGTCGATCATCATTGGATTGCTGCAAAACATTGGCATATTGCTGGCATTCGCACTGCTGTACGAAACTGTTTGGTTAAAAAAGGTAGACCGAAAAAGCATCTCTTCAAAACTCATTTCCGGAATAGTCATAGGTGGTATCGGAATACTGCTCATGTTTACTCCATGGACTTTGGTGCCAGGCCTTATTTTCGATACGCGGTCCATCTTGTTAGCCGTTTCAGGTTTATTTTTCGGTTTTATTCCTACCCTGATTGCCATGTTGATGACTGCCTTGCTGAGATTCTGGCTCGGAGGTGATGGAATGTGGATGGGCATCGCCGTTATCTTTTCATCTGGCTCTATCGGGTTGTTATGGGCTAAATTCCATCACTTATTTTCCATAAAAAATGTATATATAGACCTGTTGTTGATGGGTTTATTGGTTCATCTGGCCATGTTGGGGTGTACAGTTTTTCTACCTTCCGGTACTTTTTTGACAACCATTAATAACATTGCGTTGCCGTTGATATTCATTTATTCTCCAGGCACTATGCTGCTTGGTATCTTCATGCTCAATCAAACAAAAAATGTCCAAAACCGGTTCGCGTTTAAAAAATTGACCGAATTGGAGCGAAGGTTGAGCCAGATTATGAAAAGCGGGAATATAGTTTCTATTATCCTGGATACCCATGCAAATATTACCTTCTGTAATAAATATTTACTTGACCTTACAAAGTATACCAAGGATGAGGTATTACATCAGAACTGGTATAAATTTTTTATGCCAAAAGAATTAAATGATTCAACAAACCTCGAATTTACTGTCAATTTAAATGAAAATACTTTTGTAAAAAATTTTGAAAATGAAATTATAGGGAAGCATGGCGATCGATTTTTCCTGTCCTGGTACAATACCCGTTTATTTAACGAGAATAATGAAATCATTGGCATGGCCTGTCTGGGCGTTGACCTGACAGATCGAAAACAGTTCGAACAACAGCTGCATAATACCAATAAAAAATTAGAAGAAAAAAACCGGCAACACATCCTACTCAATCAGGAACTGGTAATTGCCAAGGAAAAAGCAGAAGAAAGTGACCGCCTTAAATCGGCTTTTCTGGCTAATCTTTCGCACGAAATCAGGACCCCCATGAATGCCATTATGGGTTTCACGGATTTGTTAAGAGAACCAAACCTGAATGGTGAGGACAGAGAAAACTACATTAACGTGGTACATAAAAGCGGCAGGCACTTGTTGTCTATTATTAATGATATCATCGAAATATCCAGGATTGAGGCAGGTTATACCGAGGTCCATTCCGATCCCGTGAATCTAAATAGTTTCTTCGATGACCTATATCTAACCCTTAATGTGACCATTCCAAAGGAGAAATCGATCAAATTTCTTGTCGACATCCCCCAGGTTGAACTCCGGATATTTACCGATGAAATTAAATTGAGGCAAATATTGATCAACTTAATATCCAACGCGTTAAAATACACCGAAAAGGGGAGTGTAGCCTTTGGGTATCGCAGAAGAGATCCGGGCGAACTGTTTTTTTGGGTGGAGGATACCGGTATTGGAATTGATAGAAAATACCACGAATTGATATTCAACCGTTTTCGGCAGGTGGACGAAGAACTTAAGTTTGCCAGAGGCGGTTTTGGTTTGGGGCTTGCCATATCAAAGGCATTTGTAGAAATGATGGGAGGGAAGATCGATTTATTTTCGGAGCCGGGTAAAGGATCCCGTTTTTCCTTTTCCATTCCACTAATTGAATCTAATGAGGAACTCCCTGAAATTGTAACCCCGGTGATTCAAAAACGGATAACCGCCAACGATCATGATTTATTGCTGATTGTTGAAGATGATGAATTAAATTTCCAATACTTTGAAGAAGTGTTTCAGGGAGAGAAATATCCATATATTCACGCAACAAATGGGCTCGAAGCAGTGAAAATTTGTGAGAATAACCCCCATATTAAGCTGGTATTGATGGACATTAAAATGCCAGTAATGAACGGATTTGATGCCCTGAAAATTATCAGAGACAAAAGACCTGATTTGCCTGTGATTGCACAAACTGCCTACGCCCTGGTAGATGATAAAGACCGAATCATACAAGCAGGCTTTGATGACTATATCACCAAGCCCATCCAAAAAGCTTTGCTGCTAGACATCATTAGTAAATATATGATTTAATGGTACCAGAATCGATTTAGTTGAGTATCATAAAAGGAATATTTTTCTTATAAAGGTAAATGACCCTTAAACTGACTCAATTATAGAGCATAAAATACTCCCGCATATTAACTCAATTCAAATGTGCTAAACTAAAAAAGCCGCTATCAGAAGGTAACGGCTTTTAATTTTCAAATCGTTTGATTATATCGGAAAATCCTTAAAAATCTTTCCTGATTTCATCAAAATATCAACATACTGTGCTCTGCGGTAAGCAAATGGGTCTTTGATGTTCTTCTTGCTAAGTTTACCACGAAATTCACTCAGGTGGTTGTATTGCTTACTGGCCATCCAGATTTCCATATCCTCCAGCATTTTAGCTATTTGCGATGGACCATGTTTATAGATGGTGCTCACAATTTGTACCGCATTGGCACCAGCCAGAATCATTTTAATCACGTCTTCTCCTGTAAAAATTCCACGGTTGGCACAAAGGTCTGCTTTTATATTGTCGTAAAGGATGCCCACGTACCGCAAAGGAAGCCTTGATTCATGTTCCGAACTCAGGTTATATGGGAAGTGCAATTCTTCCAGGTCGATGTTGATGTCGGGCTGGAAAAGTTTGTTAAAAAGCACAAAACCATTGGCTCCTCTTTTGTCCATTTCGTTGATGGTGTATAATGGATTGGTATAAAAAGGACTGAGTTTAACACTCACGGGGATTTTAACGGTTTTCTTCACGCCTTCAATGGTGTCCAGCTCTTCATTTAGGATTGAACGACCCTCCATGTCAAAATCACGTGGGTTATTGTAAAAGTTTAGTTCGAGCGCATCTGCCCCGGCCTCTTCCAGCTTTTTGGCATACTCGTACCAGGTGTCATCATATACACAGTTCAAACTGGCAATCATGGGAATTTTGACGGCGTTTCTGGCTTCCTTGAAGTGCATCAAAAATTCGTCAGGGCTGGCCTCATACATATCGGTTGGGAAAATGCTGGTCATTTCAGCATTCCGGTCGTTGTAATCAGTCATATCCTGATCAAGTTCCAGGTTTTCCAGGTGAATCTGCTCCTCAAAAAGTGATTTATAAACAATGGCAGCAGCTCCTGCGTCTTCGAGTTTTTTTATGATCGATAAGTCGGTGACCAGGTTGCTGGCACCAACGATGATTGGATTTTTAAGTTTTAGTCCAAGGTAAGTTGTCGAAAGATCCATATCTAATAAATTTATAGTGTCTTTTAAATCTGTAAAATTACTGTTTTTTCATTTTGCAACGTGTGCAGGTGCAATCTATAATGATTTTAAATTGTTGTTTGAGGTCAAGTATTTGGGGTGAGGGGGAGGCACCTGACAATTGAAAAGAGTAATTTTGCATCAAATTTCAAATTGATTATCAACTCGTTTTTTCTAATTATAACATAAGATGAAAAATAAGAAGAAATTCATTACTTGTGAAGGAAACTATGCCGCTGCATATATCGCTTATATGTTTAGTGAAGTGGCTGCTATTTACCCGATTACTCCCTCGTCCGACATGGCCGAGTATGTCGATCAATGGTCGGCAAGCGGCAAGAAAAATATTTTTGGTGAAACCGTAAAAGTTTCCGAAATGCAATCAGAAGGCGGTGCATCAGGCGCTGTTCATGGTTCGCTTCAGGCAGGTGCCTTAACCACCACATTTACCGCTTCACAGGGATTGTTGCTCATGATTCCTAACATGTATAAAATATCCGGTGAATTGCTTCCGGGAGTTTTCCACGTAAGTGCCCGCAGTTTGGCCGCACAATCTCTGTCCATTTTTGGTGACCACAGTGATGTGATGAGTACCCGTCAAACGGGTTTTGCCATGCTGGCCACCAGCAGTGCCCAGGAAATTATGGACCTTGCCGGCATTGCCCACCTGGCAGCCATTAAATCCAGGGTCCCATTCATGCACTTCTTCGATGGCTTCAGAACTTCGCACGAACTTCAGAAAGTAGAAGCCATGGACCAGGAAGAAATTGCCAAACTGCTTGATTATGATGCGTTGCAACGCTTTCGCGACCACGCATTAAACCCTGAACATCCTGTAACCCGTGGTACTGCTCAAAATCCTGATATTTACTTCCAGTCGAGAGAAGCCGCCTCAAAATTCTATACCGGTATTCCCGACATGGTTGAAGATTACATGCAACAGCTGCAGAAAATCACCGGACGAGAATACCATCCGTTTACCTATTATGGTTCTCCGGATGCGGAAGATGTGATCGTGGCCATGGGTTCCATTACAGAAGTCATTAAAGAAGTGGTGGATTATAAGCTGGCCAACGGTGAAAAAGTAGGAGTCATCACCGTGCACCTGTACAGACCTTTCTCAGAGAAATACTTTATGAAAGCCTGTCCCAAGTCGGTAAAGCGCATAGCTGTACTCGACCGTACAAAGGAGATAGGCGCCAATGGTGAGCCCATGTACCTGGACATTAAAGAACTGTTTTATGGCAAAGAAAATGCACCTGTCATCGTTGGCGGGCGTTATGGATTAAGTTCAAAGGATACCACTCCGGCCATGATGATTTCAGTTTATGATAACCTGGCGGCTAATAATCCAAAAAACCAATTTACGGTAGGTATTGTGGATGATGTGATGCACACCTCTTTACCCCTGTTGCCCGAAATTAATGTAGCACCTAAGGGTACATTCGCCGCTAAATTTTATGGCCTGGGTGCTGACGGTACGGTTGGAGCCAACAAGAATTCCATTAAAATCATTGGTGATAGTACTGATAAATATTGCCAGGCCTATTTCGCCTACGACTCAAAAAAATCAGGTGGTATTACGGTCTCTCACCTTCGTTTTGGTGATATTCCCATCCGCTCACATTATTTGGTTAACACACCTGACTTTGTAGCCTGTCATGTTCCGGCTTACCTGGAAAAATACGATATGCTGGCCGGATTGAAAAAAGGGGGTACCTTTCTTCTTAACAGCATCTGGGATGTTGAAGAAACCAAGAACCGGCTTCCCATTCATTTCAAGAAGTATCTGGCTGAGAAAAACATCACCATGTACATCATCAATGCCACTAAAATTGCTGAAGAAATTGGATTAGGAAACCGCACCAATACCATCATGCAGTCAGCTTTCTTTAAAGTATCGGAAGTTATTCCATACGAAGATGCTGTTGATGAGATGAAAAAAGCCATCCGCAAATCATATGGTAGTAAAGGGGAAGAAATTGTCAACATGAACTACGCCGCAGTTGACAGTGGCGATGCTGTTGAAAAGATTGAAATCCCTGCTGAATGGTCAAAGCTTGTGGTTGAAAAGCCAAAGGTAGATGATTCATTACCTGCATTTATCCGCGATGTGGTCAATCCAATCAACTTGCAAAAAGGCGACAGCCTGCCGGTTAGTGTTTTCAACGGACGTGAAGATGGTACTTTCCCTGCCGGGACGACAGCCTATGAAAAAAGAGGTATCGCCATCAATGTTCCGGAATGGATTGAAGAAAACTGCATTCAGTGTAACCAATGCGCCTATGTTTGCCCTCACGCTGCCATTCGTCCATTCTTGTTAACAGATGAAGAATTGGCAAAAGCACCCGCCGGAACCAAAGTGATTCAGGGATTGGCCGGCATCAAGGCCTATAAATACCGCATCCAGGTTAGTACTTTGGATTGTACCGGTTGTGATGCTTGTGCCGAAGTATGTCCTTCAAAGGTGAAATCGCTCGTGATGAAACCCATCGGAACACAACTTGACGAAATTGACCGGTGGAACTACCTGAATGATGTAGTGGGTTACAAGGATGAGGTAGTGCCAAAGGATCAAACAGTAAAAAACAGCCAGTTTGCACAGCCACTGTTCGAATTCTCGGGAGCTTGTGCAGGTTGTGGCGAAACCCCCTATATTAAAGTGGTTACACAATTGTTTGGTGACCGGATGATGGTAGCCAATGCTACAGGGTGTTCTTCCATTTATGGTGGTTCAGCTCCTTCCACTCCCTATTGCACCGACCAGAAAACAGGTCATGGACCTGCCTGGGCCAATTCATTGTTTGAAGACAATGCCGAGTTTGGTTATGGTATGTCCATTGCTACCGCTAAAATGCGGCAACGTATCCACGAGCGGATGGAACAGGCTTTGAAGAAAGAATTTTCTGCCGCCTCCAAAGAAGCCATGAAGGAATGGATTGAAGGGAAAGATGATGCTGCAAAATCGATTCTGGCTTCTGCAAAAGTAGTTGCTGCATTTAGTAAAGAGAGCGATCCTCTGGCAAAAGAAATCCTTAACCTGAAACAATTTCTGGTAAAGAAATCACAATGGATATTTGGTGGTGACGGATGGGCTTATGATATTGGATATGGAGGTCTTGACCATGTGTTGGCTCAGGGGGAAGATGTTAATGTGTTGGTTCTGGACACCGAGGTATATTCAAATACCGGAGGCCAGGCATCAAAATCCACTTCTATTGGAGCGGTAGCTAAATTTGCGGCTTCCGGGAAAAAAACCCGCAAAAAAGATCTGGGCGCCATGGCCATGACATATGGATATGTGTATGTTGCTCAAATCGCCATGGGGGCAAGTCAGTCGCAGGCCTTTAAAGCCATCAAGGAAGCCGAGGCTTATCCTGGCCCTTCATTGATCATAGCTTACTCACCTTGTATTGCTCACGGTATCAAAGGTGGCATGGGTGGAGCTCAGGACGAAGAGAAGTTCTCTGTTGAGGCTGGATACTGGCAGTTGTACCGTTACAATCCACTTATGGAGGCCGAAGGAAAGAACCCCTTTACCCTGGATTCAAAAGAACCCGATTGGACAAAATTCCAAAGCTTCCTGAACAACGAAGTGCGCTACTCTTCATTAAGAAAAGCCTTCCCCGAAGAGGCTAAAAAACTCTTTAAGCTGGCCGAAGAAAGTGCCCTTTGGCGATATAAAAACTACAAGAGAATGACCGAAATGGATTATTCTAAATAGAAATCCCAAACAATAAAAAAGGGTTGCTCTGATGAGCAGCCCTTTTTTGTTTTCATTGGATCACCAGCCTCTGCTGTATCAAATATTTTTTACTTTAAAATGGTCTATTTAATTTCCAGAAAATAGGGTACTCTGGCTTGAACACCCTGCATACCCTGTAACGATTTCAATTCCTGGTAGTATTTGGCGTACTCTCCCAACTCATTGTTGATCAAACGGGTACTGACCTGGCCGGTGAGTTCCTCCATCAATTGTTGCACAAAGTCTTTTCGTTTTGGGTATTCAACAATGCGGTAAGCATCGCCCAGTTGTGCTTTATTGGCGGCGTATTTTACGGCGGCGTCTATTCCCCCAAAGTCATCAATGAGTCCAAGCTGCCTGGCATCCTGACCAGTCCAAACCCGGCCACGAGCAATGCTGTCGACAAACTGAACATCCAGTTTGCGTGTGCGGGCTACCAAGGCTGTAAACTCCTGGTAAATGTCAACAACGGTTTGGTTGAGTTTCTCGTGTTGAAATGGGCTTAATGGTTTCATGATGTCGATAAAATCTGAGTTTTCGTTGGTCATTACGGCATCCCAGGTAATGCCGAGTTTATCGTTAAACAATCCTTTCATATTCGGGATGATGCCAAACACGCCAATAGAGCCGGTAAGCGTAGTGGGTTCTGCGAAAATATAGTCTGCATTGGTCGAAATCCAGTAACCCCCTGAAGCGGCCATATCGCCCATGGAAACAATCACAGGTTTGTCTTTGATGGCAAGTTCTATTTCGCGCCTGATAATTTCGGAAGCCTGTGCATCGCCGCCGCCTGAGTTCACCCTAAAAACGATGGCTTTTACTTTCTCGTTATTTCTGGCTTCGCTGATGGCTTTTGCCATGGTTTCGGAACCAATGTTTTCCTGATTTCCTTTTCCCTGAACAATACTGCCCTGAGCATAGATGATGGCTATCCGGTCACGAATTACTCCCTCTTCTTTTGAGGCCTTTGCATTAATATAAGAACTAAAAGCCACCAGGTTTAACTCTTCGTCTTCTGTTCTTCCTGTTTTCGTCTTAAGAATTTCGATTACCTCATCACGGTACAGACTTCCATCGATAAAATGAAGTTCCAGGGCTTTTTTAGCGGTAGAAGTTTCGAGATTGTCGGCAATGGTATTGAGGTCATCGATGGAAATGCCACGCGTTTCTGACAAAGCCATTAGTATTTGACCCCAGATGGATTCAATGAGTGTTTGCATTTGTAACCTGTTGGCATCACTCATTTGATCCAGCATCAGTGGTTCGACAGCGCTTTTAAATTTATTGTCAGGCCCGCGTACCACTTGGATGTCGATATCCAGTTTTTCCAGGAAGCCTTTCAAAAACATAATTTGTGCGTTGAGGCCTTTGAAAAGCACCATGCCTTCAGGGTTAAGATAAATTTCACTGGAGAGGCTGGCCAAGTAATATGCTTTTTGATCGTAATTGTTAGCATAGCTGACAATAAACTTGCCTGTTTCTTTAAATGACTTGAGCTTTTCACGTATTTCCTGCGAGGTGGCTATGCCTGCCGGAATGGTCTCCATATCCAGGAAAATACCCTCTATTTTTGGGTCGGTGATGGCTTTGTCGAGGGTTTTGAGTATCTCGTTTAAACCCAGCGGCTTGTTCGATTGCATGTTGGCAAAATCAAATCCTTCGAAAGGATTCTCAGAAGCACGGTCCATGATGGGAGCCTGCCAGTTGATTTGCAGTATGGAGCGATCTTTAACCTTCACTTCTTCATCGCCCGACATGGCTACCAATGAAGCAACCATTCCAGCGAAAAGCAGGAAAATAACGATAAATGTAAGGATGGTGCCTAAAAAGGAGGCAAACATAAACTTTAAAAATTGTTTCATGGCTGAAGTTGGATTGATTTAGAAGCAATATTAACAAATATTTGTGAATAATATTATATGCCCTTCCGGAAATAAATCCACCAATTAAATGATCTTTAACCGGCAAATTCGATGATGCTAAAAAGGTTGTATGAGGTTGATATTCAATAAACCAGTCGTGTTTACTTTGCTGCTGATGATAGTGTGTACAAGTACTTACACGTATTCTGAAAGCAACCCGACTTGGGGAAATGCGAATCAAAAGTTTATCGGTTATCAACAACAACTTACTTTATCGGTTAACCTGTCGGGGTTGACGGCCATTGTTCCGGTCGATTATTATTGGGCTCGTTTTTATCCAAAGACAACGATAAGCGTACGTTTGCTTCCATCTGAACAAATTATGGCATTGGGAGTGACCAGCGAGGAGCAACTAGAGGCATTTCTTCTGCAAAACAACCACCATATAGGCCTTTCTACTGCCCGCCATCTGGCCAGATTATATATAGAGGAATCGGCAATAGAAGGCGTTAACCCGGACGTGGCGTTCACCCAAATGTGTCTCGAAACGGGTTTCCTTCGTTTTGGAGGCGATGTGGACAGCCAACAACATAATTATTGTGGTTTGGGTGTTACGGGCAAAGGTGAAAAGGGGTTATCATTCATTGATTCGCGCACAGGTGTTCGCGCACACATCCAACACCTGAAAGCGTATGCTTCCACCGAAAAGCTGAATACAGACCTGGTAGATGAGCGTTTTCGTTTTGTGGAACGGGGTAGTGCAGAAGAGATTGTTGACCTGACGGGAAAGTGGGCCACCGACACACAATATGATAAAAAGATCCGTAGCTTGTTGCATCGATTGGGTCAAATTTAATCCCGTTTTTAGAAGACCTTCAAAAAGAAAATGGGTATTATTCAGAAAAGGCAAGGAACCTACTTTCCAAGATCAATTAATAAGGCCTTTTTAACCACATCCACATTTCGGGATTTCTAATTTTTAGGTTTGCTATAGGCACGAAGATTTACTAGTTTTGCATTCCTGTCAATAGTTGTTATGCCAATAAAAAATCAGGTTTTTCTTTTACTGGGAAGCAATGTCCATCCCAGGTTAGAATTCATTCGTAAATCTTTTGAACTGCTCGAACAGCGGCTCGGCAAAGTATTGTCCGCTTCGGGATTGTACGAATCGGAGCCATGGGGGTTTGAAGCGGACACCTTTTTTCTGAATCAGGTGATTCAGGTACAAACAGACTATTCAGCCACTGAAGTACACCAACTTACCAGGCGTATTGAAAAGGAATTAGGCAGGGTAAAAGCGGTTGGTGAGGGATATTGCTCCAGAAATATAGACATCGATTTATTGTATTTCAACAATGAAGTAATTCATTCGGATGACCTGGTCATCCCGCATCGAAGGCTCCATGAGCGCAAATTCACATTAACGCCGCTGGTAGAAATCGCTTCAGGATTTATTCACCCGGTTTTACAAGTGGATCAACTTGAACTTTTAAAACGGTGTGAAGACCAGGGAAAGGTATGGCATTATCAAATGGAGCAGGCATGAGGTACAATTTTATAGCCATCGAAGGAAACATCGGAGCCGGGAAAACGAGCCTGGCCACCATGATTGCTGAGGAATTCAACGCCAAATTGATACTGGAGCAATTTGAAGATAATGCCTTCCTCCCCAAGTTTTACAAGGACCAGGAGAAATATGCTTTTCCGTTGGAGATGTCCTTTCTGGCATCCAGATTTCAGCAGTTAACCGACCAATTGGGAACACAAGATTTATTTAAGTCGTTTACCATTTCGGATTATTTTATCGTGAAATCATTGATTTTCGCGCAAAAGACACTTCCTCCTGCTGAGTTGGCTTTATACGTTCGTTTTTTTAACATCATAAATCACCAGCTTCCAAAACCGGATTTATTCGTTTTTTTGTACGTGAATACGCCCAAATTGCAGCAAAACATCAAGCTGCGGGGACGATCGTACGAACAGGAGATTAAGGATGAATACCTGGATAAAATCCAGGAAGGGTATATCGACTTTATCAAACAACAACCCAACCTCACCACTTTAATTCTCGATACCAACCAAATCGATTTTGTTCGGAACCGGACCGACTATAACTCAATTATTGAGGTCATCAAACAGGAGCATAAACCCGGGATTCACAGGATTACTTTTTAATGAACAATCTTTTCTAATCTGGCAATCGAATTTTGCCCTGGTGAGAAGCAACAAAAAAAGCCCCGGCAACTTGCCGGGGCTTTTTCATGAAAAAAGCAATTTCTATTTCATGTTTACAACAGCCTGGAAGTCAGGATCGTTGTAATATTTAATGAATTCCCTGTCTAAAGCGGCAACCTTAGCTACTGCGGCATCCGCCTTGATCGATTGTCCAAGATAATCAAGCATCATCGATTTGTTGTCGGTACGGGCACCAGTGATGGCCAACAAGTACATGGTTTCTGCATCTTGTGGAGCACATTTGAATGTGGATTCTGCACCGGCGTTATTGCCATTTAACAGTTGAGCCAAGCCTTTATTGAAATCGCAGTTGGCGGCTTTTAACAGCATCTCGGCTTTTGCATAATCACCTTTGGCAATATTGACGATACCTAAGTTGTAATTTTCATCACCGCCAAGGCTTTGTGCTTTGATATAACTTTTTTCAGCACTCAAATAATCGCCAGTCATCATGTAATAAGCACCCATGTTGTTGTGTACTTCGAATGAATTTTCGTTCATCTCAAGTGCTTTTGTCAACAGCGCTTTCGCAATTTCCAGATTGCCTTCTGCCAATTCAACAGCTGCTGCATTATTAACGGCTCTCCAGTCGTTGGGGTAGTACTCCATAATAGAACCGTAAATCATCCTTTTATTTCCGTTGTCATTTGTTAATGTGGCGGCATAGTGCAACTCTTCTATTTCCAGCGATTTAGGATCTGTTGTGGAAAGGTTTGCAAGCTGTTCGTCCGTCTTCTTCGGCATATAGGTGGTCACTTCAATGTTGGCACGTCTAAGCGGAGGAAGAATGTCGCGTTCGAGTTCAGGATAGATTAAAATCATGTTTCTGATTTCTTCTTCTTTTTTGCTTTGATCAGAAGAATTCACAACATTGAGGATGGCACTCTTGTCCTGAATGGATGAATTTTGAACTGCTTTCATAAAGCCGTTCCAATCGGGACCATTTGATTTCACAACGTAATTAACAGTCTTTGGATCAATGGCTTTGTTGGTTTTAGCGGCTTTTACAAATTTGTCGTTCATGAATTTCTGAGCTGTTTCGGCACGACGTTGTGAGAGACCTTCGTTGAAGGTTTCTTCTCCTTCAGGTGAAGCCCAACCATTGATAGTCACATCTCTGATAACCCAGCCTTTTTCCACATCTGACAGGTTATTCTTTAAAGCGTTAAAGTTTTCATCTTTTTTGTTGAGAGGCAGTTTCATGTTCAGTTGAGCCAGGTTTACCTGGAAGAATAGATCAGATTTTACCGTGCTGAGAGTTTCTTTTTCGTAAGCATCAGAAGCCCAGGCAAGTACCTCAGTGTCTCTATACCAGTTGGAGGTATGAACAGTACCGTCAGCCATTTTCCGTTCAGGTGCAATAATGGCTCCTTTCGCATTAGCCGCTGCTTCGCATGTCTCATAGTTTTCACCATCGTATGTATAAATCACGGGCGCTACAGAGAGTTCAGCTACATCCATGGCTGGGGTGTAAGGTATTTTACCAGTGTAGGTAAACGATCCACCATTGCCATAGGGAACCAGGTTCCCGTCACCGGTCACATCTTCACCTTTAAATTTCATTGGTGGGAATGCAGTTTGTCCACCTTCGTAAGTCAACACAGGAGCAAAACACATCACCGCCTTTTTCCCAAAATATTTGGGAGGGAAAGTTCCTTTGATGGTTACTTCTATGCTGTCACCTCTTTCTTCTAATGGATCAGGTGTAGCTTTCAACTCTACTTTTTCGAAGTTTGCAGCCATTTTCTTGGTGTTGTTACCGCCAAATTTGTAGCGGGCACCGATATTAAAGTGTGAAAACACATCATTTTTTACGGCCATGGCTCCATGTTTGGCTCCATCTGCATAATCAGTAGACATCCAGGTATAGGTATAGTCACCATATACATCCCACTTATCGCTCACTTTAAAATTGACATTAAAACCAACAGGCACTGTAAGATCAATGTTTCTGTCACTGATACCGCTTCCTGTTCCGCCTGATTTTGTCCCTTTCGCCCCATTGGTCATTATTCTGGCGTCGGTGTTCAGGTCGTAAGTTTTTGAAATCCATTGAGCCTGGCCAACACCCCCGTGAATACCAAAGTCAATCAGACGTTCGTGATAACCACTTATGAGGTTTGAAATATTGATGCCAAGATTCAGGTTTCCGCCGAAGTAGTCGGTCAGGAAATACATATCCCGACCCCATTGAGCGTTAGGTATGCTTGTGGTAGCCACATTCTTTTTTTCACCTTCAAAAAAACCTCTGTCAATATGTCCATATGCACTAAAAACAGATGTTAATTGCCGGCCGAGACCTAAGACTCCATTGATATTGGTGTATCCAAAATCAGGAGCAAAATTGTAACGGCTTAAGTCAGCGTGTGACCAGGATGGCCCGATTTCACCTTCAATGTACCAGAAGGGTGAAAAGGAAGAACTTTTCTTTTCCTGTTTTTCAGCTTTGGAATCCCCGGTTTCCTGAGCAAGGAATGACAATGGTAAAGCCATGACCATGCTTAAGATCAGTGCTTTGGTTAATAAAGAATAAGCTTTTTTCATGTTAGTAAAGTTTATTGTAGGTATTAATGATTACAAAAGTATTTTTTTTAATCTTTTAGATATATGATTGATAGGTTAATTGTTAAGAACGTCTTGTTAATAACGCAAAAGTAATAAAATATTAAACGAAAATATGCATAATGTTTGATTTTACGCTCAAAAATATTAATTGTTTCAATAATGGGTAACTATTTCAATTTTAATAAGATGTCCCAAAGTACAATTCCAACGCTTACACTAATGTTCAATGAATGCTTTGTGCCCCATTGGGGAATTTCTATGCAAAAGTCAGATTGCTGAATAACAGCGTCTTCCACACCGTTAATTTCGTTTCCGAACACGAGGGCGTATTTTTTATTTTTTTCAATTTCAAACAGGGGCAACGGGATAGCATGTTCTGTCTGTTCGATAGAAATTATTTTATATCCGCGATCCCTGAGGTTGGTTACCGCTTCTATTGTTGTGGATTTGTATTCCCAATCGACCGAATCGGTGGCTCCAAGCGCAGTTTTGTGAATTTCGCGCTGTGGTGGGTTTGCCGTAATTCCACAGAGTACGATCTGTTTTACTGCAAACGCATCGGATGTACGAAATACAGATCCAATATTGCTTTGGCTCCTGATATTGTCGAGCACAACTACCAATGGATTCTTTTTTGCATTTTTATACTCATTCAGGGAAATCCTGTTCAATTCTTCATTTTTTAATTTTCTCATTTTCTAGGCATCTTGTGGCAAAAATACGGTGGTTATTGATAACAATCAGCTTCAAATGTTATCTTTGTTATAAAAAAAATAAGTTGAGCACAGAAACAAAATATGTTGAGACACCGTTGATGAAGCAATTTTACCAGATCAAGGCAAAGTATCCTGACGCGTTGCTTCTATTCAGGGTGGGCGATTTTTATGAAACATTTGGTGCAGATGCCATCCGAACATCGGCTATTTTGGGAATTGTACTCACTAAGCGGCGCAATGGTGCTGCTTCCTTTGTCGAATTGGCCGGATTTCCATATCATTCTCTCGACACCTATTTGCCAAAACTGGTGAGGGCCGGGCATCGGGTCGCCATCTGCGATCAGCTTGAGGACCCCAAGCTGACCAAAACCATCGTCAAAAGGGGTGTTACCGAGTTGGTAACTCCTGGCGTTACACTTAACGACAATGTACTGGAACAAAAAGAAAATAATTTTCTGGCAGCGGTGCACCTCACCACGGGCAATTTGGGCGTAAGCTTTGTAGATATCAGTACTGGTGAATTTTTTTTAGCTGAAGGCAGTATTGAATACGTAGATAAATTACTCCAGGGTTTTGCCCCAAGCGAAGTGGTGATCCAACGACAGTTTCGCGATCAGTTTCAACAGCATTTTGGCAATGGCTATTGTCAGGCTTATTTCGATGATTGGGTGTTTAGTGATGATTTTGCTCAGACGGTGTTACTTAAACATTTTCATACAACCTCTCTAAAAGGCTTCGGGGTAGAGTCGTTGGACAAAGGAGTTGTAGCGGCCGGGGCATGTATTCATTACCTTCTTGAAACGCATCACGATAAAATTGATCACATTAGTAAGTTAAGCCGCATCGACGAAGGCCGTTACGTGTGGCTTGATAAATTTACTGTCCGAAACCTGGAACTTATAGCACCCTTAAGTCCGGGCGCTATTACCTTACTCGATGTTATTGATCACACGGCTTCGCCTATGGGAGCCAGGATGATGCGCCGATGGATTACACTTCCGTTAAAAGACCTCAAGGCAATCAACGACCGGTTAAACGTCGTAGAATTTTTATTGAAGAACCTTGATTTCGAAAAGCAACTACATGGCGAAATTGCACAGACAGGTGATCTGGAACGATTAATCTCCAAAGTGGCAACAGGTCGTGTGAACCCACGTGAATTAATTCAGCTAAAGCGTGCGCTCCAGGCTGTTGAAAGGTTGCGAAAATTATGTAAAAATACTGGTAATGAGTCGTTAAGCCCTATCGCTGATCAGCTCAACCCCTGTCAGATATTAATCGAAAAATTGTCCTCACAACTAACTGAAGAACCACCCGCTGTACTTTCGAAGGGGAATGTTATTGCCTCTGGCGTTTCACCTGAACTCGATGAGTTAAGAAACCTGGCCTTCAGTGGCAAAGATTATCTAAAAAACCTGGTGAAACAGGAAACTGAGCGAACCGGAATTTCATCGTTAAAAATTGGTTTTAACAACGTGTTCGGATATTACCTGGAGGTAACCAATACCCATAAAGACAAGGTGCCACCAGAATGGCTTCGCAAGCAGACCCTGACCAGCGGTGAGCGGTATATTACTGAAGAGTTAAAGGAATATGAACAAAAGATTCTTGGTGCCGAAGAAAAAATGGAAGTGCTGGAACAGAAATATTTTGAGGCGTTGGTGCATTTTACATCTGGTTTTGTGGATCCGGTACAGCTCGATGCCAATCTGATTGCAGGACTGGATTGTCTGGATTCGTTTGCACGCATCTCAGTTGATAACAACTATTCGCGGCCCGATCTCAATGAAGATTTGGCCATTGATATCAAAGGGGGGCGTCATCCCGTGATTGAAAAAAACCTGCCTCCCGGAGAAAGTTATATTGCCAACGATCTATTTCTGGATCATGCCAAACAGCAAATCATCATGATTACCGGACCTAACATGTCGGGTAAGTCGGCTCTGTTGCGCCAGACGGCCTTAATCGTATTGTTAGCACAGATGGGATGTTTTGTGCCTGCCGATTCTGCAAAATTGGGTATTGTAGATAAGTTATTCACCCGGGTGGGTGCTTCGGATAATATCTCATCAGGCGAATCTACTTTTATGGTAGAGATGAACGAAACCGCCAGCATCCTGAACAATATTTCGAGTCGGAGCCTGATTTTGCTTGACGAAATTGGAAGAGGAACAAGTACCTATGATGGCATCTCCATCGCCTGGAGCATCGCTGAATACCTGCATAATCACCCTGCATACCGGGCAAAGGTACTTTTCGCCACCCATTATCATGAATTGAATGAGATGACCACTACCATGGCACGGATTAAGAACTATCATGTAACAGTGAAAGAAATCGGCAACCAGGTTATTTTTCTGCGCAAACTCAAAAAAGGAGGAAGCGAACATAGTTTTGGTATCCATGTGGCCGAAATGGCCGGTATGCCACGAAAGGTGTTGGAACGGGCAAGGCAGATGCTGACCATTCTGGAAAAAAACCACAGCAGTGAAGCATTAAACCAGGCTATAAAAAAGACCAGCAACCCTGATCACATGCAATTGAGTTTTATTCAACTGGACGATCCGTTGCTGTTACAGATAAAAGCCGACATCCTGAACACCAATATTGATGTGTTGACACCTGTGGAAGCCTTAATGAAGTTGAATGAGATAAAAAAGTTGTTGGGAAATGCCCAAAAATAACCGGAAGGAAAAAAACTGTATTTTATTTGTAGGTTTTATAAAAATTGTTTTACATTTGCACCTCCAAATTTGATGCCACGGGTTGGTAACTTTGATGGAAACGCGGGAATAGCTCAGTTGGTAGAGCACGACCTTGCCAAGGTCGGGGTCGCGAGTTCGAGTCTCGTTTCCCGCTCAAAATCCCGGATACGTCCCGATAGCTTTCGGGATTAATCACGGGATTTTTCTTTGACATAGGCTCGAGTGGTGGAATTGGTAGACACGTTGGACTTAAAATCCAATGACCATTGCGGTCGTGCGGGTTCAAGTCCCGCCTCGAGTACGAAAAGCCGGCTTCGAAAGAAGTCGGCTTTTTATAATGTCTGCCTGCACGTTTTGATTTCTTACATGATTTATTCCTCATCCGGTTTTTTACGCCACTGCTTTTTTTCTGCAACCCTCTTTTTGTCTTTCAGTTTTCGTTCGATGCTGCCTTTGCCAGGCTTTGTGGGCACGCGTTTCTTACGCGGCTTTAGTGCTTTGGTTAGGAGGGCGTAAAATTTCTCAATCACCTCTTCTTTGTTAGCCAATTGCGAACGGGAAGTCTGACACGTAAGCACAAGAAATCCTTCGTTGTTGATTTTGTTGGCGAGTTTTTCGGTCAACATTTCCTTTTCACTTTCCGATAACAATGATGAATCCATGATGTGAAATCGCAATTCCATTTTGGAGCTCACCTTGTTCACGTTCTGTCCACCCGGCCCGCTGCTGCGGCTCGCACTAAAAATCCATTCGGGAGCAAAATCGCGCCGGGGATTATTTTGGGGGTTTTCATGGGTTGTTACATCAGTCATGGGTTTTGTCTGATTCTTAAGGGTTTATTCTGATTTATCGGTAAATGGCCTGGATGTTGTTGTGCCCGGTACGTATTCTGAATCGTAAAACAGCGTGTTCAGTTTCTCTTCAATCAGGGCGGGATTGGTAATGGGTGTTTCATCTTCCTGTACCTCGTATTCGAGCAGCTTTGCTTTACTGATATTACTGAGCATTGGAATCAGGCTCCACCCCCGGTTGGTAGTTTCGATGTATTCACCTCTTTTATCGAAGATATTCAAACAGGGAAGAAAGCAATCTTTTCTACCAATAAATTGATCCATGATTTTAACTGCATTCGCATATTCCTTGCGTGAGGCCCTGCCCAGGGCTTCGTAATCGTATATAACACGTCCATCCCATGTCATTACCTTTGCCGATCCGTCATAGATATTGTCTTCAATCGTCAGCCCTGAATGCACGGTATCGTGACCCGATGGCATCAGCAGTACTTTTCCTCCTCCGCCTTCTACATTAGCCGCGAACATGGGTTTGTAGATGCCCGATATCCAACCTTGCAAATGCTTGATAAAGATTTTGCCGATCTGGATGGGCGTGATAAAATGCATCAGTCCTTTTTCTTTGTGGCATTGTAACAGGTAATAGGGCTCCACACCGGCCCAAAACATGCGTCTGAAAGTAGTGGCCAATGTTTTGTAATAGGCATTAACATGCTTCAGTAGTACTGTCTGGTTTCTTACCGAATAACCATGGCTCCTGATGCGTTGGATGGCTGCATGCATATCTTCTGTAATTTCCTGATAATGGTTGATGTGGGTCATGAAATACACCATTTTTTCAGGGCCATGATTGTATTTGTTAACCGATTGATCGATGACCGTAAGAAGCTCCTCGGTAACACCCATGGGCATTACTACCGGTACACGGGTTGCAATGCGGATACTACGCACATGAGGAATGCGGCTGAGTTCCCCGAGGATATACCCCAATCGTTTTTTACCTATTCTCAATGCATCGCCACCTGTAACCAAAACCTCGTCAATATTCACGTTGTGGGCGATATAGAACAATCCTTTTTGAATGTCTAACTCACCAATGAAACTGGATGAGTCGAGTGATTTAGTCCGCTGACAATGGGTGCAAAAAGTAGCACAGGCTGAATTTTCGGAAATGAAAAAGGCTACCCTGTTTGGATATCTTTGATAAACAGCTCCATAACTTCTACTGCCTTCCTCCATCGACTCTTCTTTTCCGGCTGAGGGAAACAACAGGTGGGCCGGGGTGGGTACACTTTGCCAGAATATTGGATCTAAGCGGCGTGAAGCTTTTTCCCCATCCAACATTTTTGGATGAAAAACATCTTCCTGCATCAGCATGGCATAATAGGGTGTAATGCGCATCGACTCTTTGCCCTCGGTTCTTAATGTATCAATGGTGCCCTGAATTTCACTTTTTTGATATTCAGTAAGCTTGATGATTTCTGATAAGGTTTCCACATCCCGAATGGTGTTCCTGTCTTGCCACAAATGATTTTGCCATTCTTCAGATGATACGTTTTCCCAACGCTTAATGGTTTGATAAGAACGTGGCGTGTAATAAAATGTGTCTTGTGTCATGGCAGCAACGGATTCGATTGTTGCAAATTTAGTCATTATTGGTTAATTTATCAGACAACCTCCGTTTTTACAGCCAGAACCTGAGCCGGCTAATTGTCACTTCCGGCGATAACCTGCTCAATACTTACTGTGATGAGGCGGCAAATCTTACAATGATTCACTCAGACGATAAATTGCTTTCAGTTTGGTTGCCGTTTGTTGATAAGTACTGATCGAAGCATCCACCTGAAACGAGCTTTCATCAGTTTGTTTGTAGGAGATGCTGATCAACACCACCTGCCCCTCCGGGACGATGATCATCAAAAACTTGGCTTGCAACATGCTGACGAGTTGTAATTGTCGCTTCAGATGTTGTTCCAATAATTCCTTTACAATTTGTAGCTGAATAACTCCCGGAACCACCGGTTGACCTGGGAAATGACCAAGATACACCTCATGATCAGGATTGAATAAGAGCGTGGCTTCCAGGTGCTGATCTGAAGCGTTGAACGAAAGAATGTTATAGAAATTTTTAACTAGCATCCGGAGTAGTAACGAGTATGAGACTGTGGTTTATATTTCTGAAATGGTTGTAAATCAGGATTTTTTTTGGTGTTTTCCGGTCAAATGGATGTTGAGAGATGGTTGAAGGAACATACTGATGACGCAGGATGCCTGAGGCAATCCACAAAGCAAAACTGCTGGCGGTGTCGTATTCGCCACACAGGTGTTTGAAACGTCCGGTTGGGATGGTTTTAAACAGGCCGGTTGCCAGATCTTCATAAATGCGATCAAAAACGGGATCACCATTATTCCCCATGATGACCAAATCAATATCTGATAATCCGAGTTCATTGGTCATAAGAAAACGCTTTATGAAATCCTCTAACTCCTTATTTGATCGTGGTTTGTAAAGGGTGCTCACTCCTTTGAGTTGCGCATAGGTTTTTTCAGAACGGTCGGCCGACAAAACAAAAAAGGCGCTTCCTTCTCCCGAAAGAGCCCCGGGTTGCAGGTCGGTGTACACTGCTGAATTTTTACAGGCGTGTTTTTTGTAATAATCGATTTGTGTTTTAATGAGCCAACTTTCATCCGTAATTTCGTCGATACCGCCCACCAGGACCTTTTGTGCTTCTTTCTCCGCAATCATCATCATGGCATCAAGCAGGGCACTTTCGAACGAAAAAGTACGGTGTACATAGGTCAGGTTGTGGTTTTTATTGCCCAGCATGAGTGCAATTTGTCCCCCCATGGTGTTGTGGGTCGACTGAATAAATGAGGTGGGAGTGAGTAAAGTTTCTCCATTCTCAATCATGGCATTGAGGAATTTCTCGGTGTCTATCTGGCAACCCATTCCTGTTCCCGTCATGATGGCATCCACCTGATCAACACCTGCTTGCTGCATGGCTACCTGGGCACTAACAATACTCATTTTCACAATTTTGCTCATCCGTCGCAACAGCTTTACATCGATATAATCTTTGTAAACCGGAGAAACCACTTGCAAAAACCGTTCGTTGTATTCCAAAATCTCCTCAAGGAACTTATCCTGATTCACAGTGGGTTGTGGAACAACTGCGCCACTTCCGTCGATATAGGTGGGAGCTAACATCATAACCCGGAGATATTAGACGGAACTTTTGAAAAAACCACAGAGGAATCGTTTCCGCCAAAACCAAAGCTATTGGTTAACACGTGGTTGATGTGCAGGTCGGTAAGCTGGCTCACGGGCACAAGATTGATTTCTTCAATCACTTCCTTAAAATTGATGTTCGGAAAGACTTTGTCGTTGTTCATTGAAAGTATGGAGATAATGGACTCAATCACACCTGTAGCTCCCAATGTATGTCCGGTGAAGGCTTTGGTTGAACTAAAAGGAGGAACCTGGTCGCCAAAAAGACGTTTCATGGCCACACCTTCGGTGAGGTCGTTGTTGTCGGTTCCGGTACCGTGAACATTGATGTAATCGATGTCCTGAGCGGTTATTCCTGCTTTTGCGACCGCCCGTTGCATGGCTAAAAACGGACCCTCACCATTATCCGAAGAGGCCGTTTGGTGAAAAGCATCGTTGGCATTGGCATACCCGGCAACCTGGGCGATCACCTGTTTTTTTCCGGCGAGGGCATCCGATGTACGTTCCAGTACCAGATATCCTGCCCCTTCCCCCAGGTTGAGTCCGCGGCGGGTGGCATCAAAGGGTCGGCAATGTTCATGATCCAGGATCATCAGGGTATTAAAGCCATTCAGTGTAAACCGGCTCAATGCATCGGTGCCTCCAACAATTACCGCATCCAACAGGTTGTGTCTGAGCAAGCGGGCTCCAAACATGATGCTGTTCAACGAGGAAGAACAGGCCGTGCTGATGGTGGTTAAATAATCGTGAATGTTGAGGTCGTCGGCAATCATTTCAGTACTGTTACCGGCATGGTGGGTGTCGATGTGGTTTTTACGAATGGCATCCGTAAGGAAATCCTTGTAATACAGTTCACTGCGGTCCATTCCACCCACAGTGGAGGCTGAAACCAGGCCGATGCGCTTACCCGAATTTGTAGATAATCCGGCTGACTGGTAGGCCTGACGGGCAGCCCATACGCCCAGAAGTGCCGTACGGGTCCAGGGTAAATTGAGGTCCACTCCCAGTTTTTCCATCAATTCCTTTTGGGTGAGTTTAATTTCACCCAGCACAAATTCGTCCCGGTGAATGCTATCGAGAATGGAGATTTTCCCAATTCCTGTTTTCCCAATCATCAACGAATGGAGCGTTTCATCCACATTAAATCCAATGCATGAAACAATACCCATCCCGGTTACCACTACCCCTTCGGTCATCTCGCTAATTTATTCGGGTTATTTTTTTTGGTGTTCCTGGATAAATTCTGCCATGGTTTTTATCGAAAAGAAAATCTTCTGCCCGTCTTTCGGATTTTCGATTCTGATGCCATATTCTTTTTCAAGGAGTACAATCAGTTCGAGCGCATCGATTGAATCGAGACCAAGACCTTCTCCAAACAGTGAATCTTCTTCATTGATGTCAGCAGGAGTGATGTCTTCCAGGTTTAATTGTTTGATAATCTGTTCTTTTAATTTTTCAATTAAGGCTTCCATAGTGCGATTTATTTATCATTTATTTTATACAAATTATTCAATTCTTCCACGGTATGTTGCATTGATTCATTCTGCTGATTCTTCCGTTTTTCCACAAAGTAAACAAATGCTTCCAGACTTTGATCATCCATTTCCACCCATCCCGAAAGGCAAGCTGAAATTTTTTTGCTTTCAAACAGCTGATTTATATAGAAAGTGTGCCAATCCGGATCAAAGGCCGAAGATACAAAGAAAGCGTTTTCTCCCGTAAAATGATGCCTGATGGCGATTTCGCCTGCCATGATGTTGGGCAGGGTGTAAACGAACACCGAAGGACTTGGGAAAAAGGCGTCGTCCGACTGGATTGAATCCTGAAAAAGCTGATCGGTGGTCAGTGTTGAGTGACGGTTTGAAAACACAATACCGGTTGATTTGGCCTCTATTGTTGATTCACCGACCTCCTTCATCAAAACTTCGGCAGCCAGAAAACCCAGCTTGCTGTAGTCGTCCATCTTAAAAAACTTGGGGTATTTTGTTCCGGTATTCCGGAAGGCAGCCTTCACAAATTCACGCATGTCCACCTCAGGTCCGGTACTAAAAATGCGTTTGCCGTTCAGGAAAACCTGATTTTTTTTGATGTGACAGAAAGCGGTGATCTGTGGCGTCATGGTGAGATTACTTTTTATTTAGAACAAGTGCCGCATTACATCCTCCAAATCCGGAAGCCAGTTTTAAACAGGTGTGTAATGGTTTTGAAAGGGGCTTTTTTGTTACGATCAGGTTCTCTGTGGTTCCTGGCATGTTGAATCCTACGGTAGGCAGGATGGTATCGGCTTTCATCGATTCGATCAAGGCTGCGGTTTCGATGATTCCCGCAGCACCCAGTGTATGCCCCCAACTGCCTTTGAAACTGTTGACGGGTAATTCGGATAAACCAAGTCGCTGTATGGCAATACTTTCCATATCGTCGTTGTACCGTGTGGCCGTGCCATGTGCATTGATGTGGTCGATATCCTGAGCGGCAATGCCGGACTCGTTCAATGCATTTTGAATGGCAATCACCGAACCTTCTGCGGTGCGTGATGGTCCTGAAATGTGGTTGGCATCGTTGGCCGTGGCTCCACCGGAGAATAAGATATCCCCCTGTTCAGGGAAACTGGTTTTCTCCAGGATGAGTGTTCCTGCGGCTTCGCCCAGTGAAAGTCCATCGCGGTCACGATCGAAGGGTTTGCACGGGGTTTCACTGAGTGATAAAAACGACATAAACCCACTCACCACAAACCTGGTTACCAAATCGCCACCCACAACAATGATGTGATCAAATCTTTCGCCTTTCAACATCATGGCCGCAGTATTGATGGCCAGAACGCCAGAGATACACGCGTTGGTAACAACCCTGACAGGATTTGGATTTCCAAAGTAATGCCCGATAAATTCGCCCAGTTTCCATAGCAATAATCGCTCAGGATCAATGCTTTCAATTAGATTTAACAAATCAATGTTGCCTTTGGTGGTTGACAGAAGGATCGCAGTACGGCTGGAAGAGATGTCTATTTTGGTTTTTGAAAGGGCTTCAGTAATCGACAGGATCAGCATTTTTTCCAATCGTGTGGAAGCTACCTCTTTCTGATTGGTTTCAATCCATCTTTCTTCCAACTCTGCCTGATGGATGCAGGCGGCCAGAAAAGGCGCAGGATAAAGTAATGGATCGTTAATGGTTTGAATTCCTGCTTTGCCATGCAGCAGGTTTTGAAAGTTCTCTTCAGTTGAAAACCCCAGCGATGAAATGATGTTGGAAGAGACAAATCGAACGGCCATGTTAGCGGATTTCTTTGATAAGGCCCATTCGTTTTTTCCAATCCAGTGCAAAAACGGGCGGGTACAACAGCATTTCACGTTCGAGGTTGATAAAAACCTGGGTGGTGGTGGCAGTGGCTACCAGTTCGCCATCCGATTTGCGAAAGAGGCGGTATTTGAATTGAATTTTAGCAGCTTCGGTGTTAATGTATTCTGTTTCAACGATGACTGAATCGCCGTAAGCGACCTGTTTTTTGTAATCGATGTTCATGTTCACAATCGGTGCCATCACATCGTTGGCGTAGATTTCAAGATAAGATATCCCAAACCGCTGTCCGAAGGATTCACGGCCTTCTTCGAGGTATTTTACATAATTGCCATGCCATACAATGCTCATCGAATCGACCTCGCCAAAACGAACCTTTACTTCAGTAATATCAATGAGTTTTTTGGACATGCGGGTAAAAATATTAAGCTTGCAAAGGTAGGAAATTTGTGGATGAACTAAGCTAAGATTTTGTGTTTGGGCGGAGGGGAGCGCATGTGTCGTGGTGCAATCGGGCGTTTTAATGGGCAGATTGACCTGAAATTTCGATTACAATCGGAAAAACAGGCGTAATTTTTCTAATTCAAAATGTTTCATAATGTTGAGGAGTCTTCAAAAAAGTGTGTCAGGCTGTGTGTCTATCTGCAATGGCGCGCGTTTAGCGATAGCGTAACGCGTGACTATTAAAATTAACTTTGGCTCTTTATCAATATCCCTAACCCCCCTGTGCGACTACTGTTGTCTAAAAACATACACATGGTTGCCAGAATTGAACCATAAGTCGTTTTATTAACTTACAAATTGTTGTATTAAAGGCACGTGAAACATTCGGGCGCCAGTGGAGGCAGCCTACTCGATTGGCGGTAGTTTTTTCTATTCAATTAGTTTTTTAAACGCAACATCATATGATATTCCAAAGGGTTTGCTTGTTTCCAAATGGATTTTCTCAGCAAGGTTATATAATTTTTGTTGACACTCTTCAAAAGTTTGTTTTGTTTTACGCATAAGTTGTCCAATTCTTATTGTTCTAAACTGATAAGCTTGATAATTAACTAAATGCTCGTGAACCGTTAACCATTTTTCAGTTTCTACATTATAGATACTAACTTGCTTATTAGTTAGCCCATCAAGGTTTTGATAATGTTTAAAGGCACTCTCAAAACTTGAATTAATCAATGGAAATGGCGGAATGTAAGGTACGATATGGAATTCATTAACCATTAGCAATGGATTAATAAAGAAAGTATTTATCCCGACAAAGTTCATCGAATAATCATATTCATTATTTAATGAGGCAAATACAGAAAAATTTATGCTGGTGTCAACTAAATAATCGAGTCCTGCAAATTTATTACTTATAATAAGTCTCAATTTATTAAACAGGTGAAAATCAATACCTGTAAGCAGATTCTTTAAAACTGATTGTAGGTTTAATCTATAAATTAATGAATAGACGAAAACTTTAAATCTTAATGTGTTTAAGTCCCCGAAGACTAAAACATTATCTTGCTTGCCTGCAAATTTTTTCTTGAGGGAATTCAGATATGGTACAAACTCATTTTCTAATTCTGCAAGTTTATCTTCACATTTACTACAAAATATATAATCAGCAGCATGAGGATTTTGTTTAATCTCAGGATCAGTATTTTTAAGATTTGAGCGACCAAAATAATCTGTGATTGGCGCTTGTTCTGAAACCCCTATCATATAAGCCTCTTCATAATTTCTTTCCCCTATGTTTGATTTTAACAATCCAGCAGGAATGAAATGGGAGTTTGTTTTATCCGACTTATACAGGTTACATATTAAACATAAATCGTCTTTACTTCTCATTTAAGATTTTGTTTAGAGTTATCCAATTAATCAATTCTTTCAGCAACTTTGATATAATAACTTGTAATGTCAGAAAAGTCACCAAATAATTTTTTACCATCATTTTCCATCAGAACTAATTTACTTTTATCGCACTCAAATATGTAAAAATCAAGCCAACCATCAATTAGCAAAGAATCTCCTTTTACTTTGTATTGTGCGTTCATCTCACCGTATTGATTATCACTATCGTAGTATAGTTTCAGGTTATTGTCTGAAATCTCAAACACCTGCCTAATTGACGAATCAATTTTAATTTCTTCTCCAGTGATAAAACTTATTTGATATTTTATTAACCATTTACCCTGTAAATCTTCCTGTGAATATCTCCGAGGTTTAACCTTTGTTAAATAAAATTTATATACCAAGCGGCTACTAAGGATATCATAGATTGTTGAATACTGGAATTGATCGTTGTTAAGTTTATCTATTTGCCAAGTAGATTCATTGTATGTCTTATCTCCCTTTTTTCCGTGAGTAAATTTGATTTTTGAGTAGTTATCAACGAAATCATAAAATGTCATAGTTCTATTTTGATAACTGTTTAATCGATATTCTATTTTCTCTCCAAATTCATTAAAATCTAAGATTCTGGGATTGTAAATAGTACCAACTATATCATCTTCATCTAATAACGGAACAAAATATCGCTTTTCGCCTTTGTTGTATGACATAATTGAATCAACTTTCCATTTCCCCAATATGATATCCTCTTTTTTTGTTGATCCACATGAAGTAAAAAGTAATGAGTAAAAAATTATTAATCCTAATAATATTGTTGCACTTGTCTTTTCGTGTTTCATGAAATGAAATAATCGTTGATATTTTTTCATAGTTTAGATTTTATAATGATTCAACTTATTCTTAATGTTGGGACTTCTTCAAATTACCGCCAACCGGCAGCATATGCTTTTTGGCGAGCTGTAAAAGAAAAATCTTTCTTGCCACACCGAATTATATTTGGAAATAATATGGTCATATTCAGACTGAAACCAACCATAAAGTATATGCAACTTTGTTATGGTACGTTTTTTATGGCATTGGATATTCACACTTTTCATCAACTAATTTTTTTACTTCAAGGTTCGTAACAGTAAACCAGCCATCTGTTCTATTTTCGAAAATCTTTATTGAACAATTGGAGCAATATGCAGTTTCTATGACCTTCTTTTCTGGAAAAAGTAGTTTTACTTCTCTAACTTCTTGCTTGGTATGGCAGTGTTTACATTTAATTATTTTAAAATCCATAATATTTTCTTTATAAGAATAATCTATTTAATTCAGGTATAATAAGTTGGCGTAAATAATTATCTCTACAATAACATCCGCCGTTACAAGTCCGAAGACGAAATCTATTGCGTAATGGAGGATTGCTCTTTAAAGACTCCCTTAAATCTTTGATGGCTTGATTAAAGAAAATAAGTCCAGTTTGAGGATTCATTACACCCGGGTCATCGATGATTATTTCTTCAACATATTCCATTAAAATTGGAGAAGAATTATTTTTGATTGTTATCATTTTTTTCTGTCGCTGATAATTATCCCAATTATCTGATAATTCTTGCACCGAACTAAAATATTTCTCCTCATCTGCCATATTCTGATTCCAGTGAATAGGATTACTTTTTGTAATCCAAATATTAAACTCATTTTCATTTAGAAATCTTGTTGAGAGTTTGAAAAGTATTGGTCCATACAAATTTTGTCTATTAAAGTATGCATGGAGGTCGACAGTATCTAAAAAGATGTCATTCCAAACATTGAATATTTTATCAATTCCATCAGAAGATTGTAATGTTTGTTCAAGTCCCATTGATTCGACAGCTCCTCTTGACAAGAGACCTCCTTGTTCAATAAATGTTCTAGCAGTCCGAACTGTATTGGAATGATAAAGGTGAAATATACCTTTATCATTAAACAGCTTAAATATTTCGGTATTATTTAGTTTCATAATTTATTTAAAATGTCACGTCCTAAAATGCACCATTACATCCCTACACCGTCAATTGTCCCTATGCCTTTTATATAGCCTTTGTCGTTTAAATTCCTTTTAGTATTCATTTAATCTCATTATCAATATATTATACAATCATAACCGTTTAGTATTAGTTAAATCGGTTCCTTTCTCCTTCACTGTAAATGGATCATCGGGTGTTGGGATGGTAAATCTAGGAAATTATTTTATTGGTTTGATTTTTAGGTTTGTTTTTTTGGTGATTTGTTTTGGGGGATGGGAGGCCATGGAGATTGACCCTGCTTCCAGGAGTGGTTTTTAATTCAAACTTTGGGAAAGGTATTGTCCTCTAAAAAACGATATTCCTCAACCGTTCAAGTTGCTCCGATGTAAGACCCGGAGGATCTTCATTTTCAAGGCTGTTTCTCAGCATAAAATAAATTTTGGCCGATTTGGCCAATATATCAAGGGTGTCAAAACAATCCTGTAAACTCGATGCCACCGAAAAAGCACCGTGTTTTTCCCAGATGGCGATCTGGTGGTTGGCTAGTTTCTGTGTGGTTAGTTCTGCAATGGCAGCACTTCCCGGAAGTTCGAAAGGAACAAATCCCACACCTCCCGGAACAAACATCACCGTTTCGGGATGCATGCTCCAAAGTAGATTGTTCAATGCGGTTTCGTTACAAAATTGTGGAATGTGGGTGAGGGCGATGAGTTCGGTTACATGGGTGTGCATCACTACCCTGGCTGTGGATGCGCTGTTGACGAGCATGTTGTGGATGGTTAAATGAGCTGACAGTTCGCTGGTGGGTTCTGCCTGTTGGGCGTGTTTATTTCGGTGAATAACCTGAAAATTTTGGCCTTTCGGTCCAATTTGGATAAAGAGGGTATTTCGTTTTGGATTTTTAGCCATGTTACGCATTCGGCTGCCTTTGATGGAGATTAAAAAGATCTGATTGGCCAGCGCTGAAAATTCTTGCTCCAAAGGATAAATTTGTTCTTTGGATGCAACGGCTTTCGCCGAAAGGCGGACAGAAAAATTTCCGGCATTCTTTTCAGCCCAACCTCGTTTCCATAAGTATCTGGCCACCTGTTTGATTTCTGAAAAAAGTGAGTTGTGTTCTTTGTACATGACTTTACTACTAAATTATCGACCGGTTATAAACGGATACATCTTATATAATCAGGCTAGCCACTTTCGCCACTTCGGAGCTTAATTTTCAGTTTTATTGCTTCCCCCGATCCTGAATCCTGAATGTGTTCGGGATAGGAATCTAGGTTCGGCTTTCTACCCCCATAATCCCCCAAAGAGGGAAACTGTCGTGGCCTACACTTTTATAAAGTATTTTTCTAGACTACTAATTTTTATTATATAAGATGGGGCCCCGACTTCCGACTTCCGGCTTCCATCTTTTAACTTCCCCTTCCCTTACACCGGCTGATTCTTATGCGTATTGACCCACCAACTAACCGACACGCAAGTTACAAAGAAAAGAAACAGCGCTGTCAGGTTGGGTAGTATATCCATCAAACCGGCGTTGCGGAGAAAAATATCATAATAACCGTTCAGCGACCAGTTGAGTGGTGAGAGTTTGGTAACCACCTGCATCACATCGCTCATCATAAAAACAGGAACCCAAACGCCACCTATCGCAGCCAGAATAACCACCGAAATAGAACCAAAAATAGAAGACTGTTCCAGCGTCCCGGCCATGGTGCCTACCAGAATACCATATCCGGTGGCTGCCAGGGCAATGGTAGCCGTGAGCACAAACAAGGCCAGGTAATGATGTCCGGGATCGAGCTGAGGCAAACCCAGCAAAGGAAGCAGATAAATCCCGATGACCAGCATGAGCAAAGCTTGCAGGATGATTACCATAAAATAGGCGGTTACTTTTCCCATGATTATGGCCAAATCAGATCCAGGCATGGTGCGCAGCCTGAGCGAAACGCCACTTTCCCTTTCCTTAATCAGGTTGCCGGCCAAAGGAATTACCACGAAAAACATGGCAAACACTGCCCACGCGGGTACATTGTGCTGCACCGAGTTGGGAATGGCCACGTGTTGATCGGTTGCGGCATATTGTTCGTTGATATTCACCAAACGGGAAAAAACACCTTGCTTTTTTAGTTTGATGTCGAGCATGTCTTCGAAAACCCGTGAGTAAACGCCAAAAAGCACCTTTGCTTCCACCATGGAGGAATATTCCTGCAAGGCACTGATAATGGCCTGTTTAAAGGAGTTTTTGGTAACCGGATCGAAAAACACATCGATGGAAGCAGGCTGGGATGGGGAAACAGGGTCGGAACCGAAAATACCGGATTGCTCCTCAGGTAGTTGTTGAAGCATCCTGTATTTGATGTTTTCACGGATGGTTTGGCTGGCGTTTGGCCGAATCATGATGCCAATCTGAAAATTCCCGGCTGCCACCTGCTCGCGTAAAGCGCTTTCGGCGAGTACTTTTCCCTTCAGACTATCAATAACATGGAAAAACTTCGACTGTTTTAAGCCATCCACTATATTGATCCCAAAGGTGTCGGCATCCTGGTTTAATACCAGAACGGACAACTTTTTCTCCTCCAGCACTTTAAAGGTGGAATCCTGCAACATGGTCATGATCAGCACCAGTGCCGTTGGCATAATGAACAACATGGACAAGCCTGCCCTGTCGCGAATAAGCAGCAAGGTTTCTTTATAGGTGGAAGCGATATATTTTATCAGAAAAAGCCACATTTTTTTTCGATGTTAGTCTCTTAGTTTACGTCCGGTAAGCTGAAGAAAAAGATCTTCAAGGTTTTCGCAGCCTGCATGGCTTCTTATTAATACGGCAGGAATACCAACAGCCATCAATTTTCCGTAATCGATCACAGCAATCCGTGAACAAAGATTTTCGGCTTCGTTCATGTGGTGCGAAGTGTACAGAATGGTGGTTCCCTGCTGATTGATTTCGCGCAGAAATTCCAGAATCACGTTTCTGGAATGTACATCGATGCCAACGGTAGGTTCATCCAGAAAAAGAATTTTAGGTTGATGGAGGATCCCTGCAATCAGGTTAATCCTGCGTTTCATACCGCCCGAGAAGTTACCAATGCGGTGATTTTTCCGGTCGGTCAATCCAAAACGCAGGAGGTAGTTTTCCACAATATCCTTCAGCGATTTCCCTGTAAGCCCATACATCTGCCCAAAGTAGAGCAGATTTTCAATTGCTGTAAGTTTATCGAAAAGGGCGATTTCCTGTGGCACCACACCGATGAATTGTTTTACCTGGTCGGGATGCGATTTCATCGACAATCCATCGATGAAAACACTTCCTGCAGTAGCCGAAATAAGTCCGCAAAGAATGGATAAAGTAGTGGTTTTGCCTGCGCCATTGGGTCCGAGCAAACCAAATATTTCGCCTTGTGCGATTGATAAATCCAGGTGGTCTACCGCATTGACCTCTGCTTGGGGATAACGCTTAATCAATCCCCTGATTTCGATGAAATCTTTTTTGTTTGTCACGATACCGCCAGTTTAAGTTTCTTAAAAAAGGCTTCTTCCCGGTCGGCGATGACGAGCAACAGATCAGCCGCTTTATCGTAGCTTTCATCCAGGGAGTTGCGGTTTTTTACGATTCTTCCCGTAATCACGGCAAATTCGCGCCATAGATCGCCAATACCTGAAAGCTCGATGGATAAATCGCGCAGTACCGGTTTGTTGAGGATTTGTGCCGCTTCCTGCAAAAAGGCCCCATACATAAACCTGAATCCGGCGCCACCGGTACCAATTTCTTCCTGAGCCCGCACGATTTGTCCGGTGTAGGAGGCTGCTTTGCGGACACCGAGTTTGCGGGGGTAATTTCTCACTTTTCGGGATAAATACCGGATGCCCCGAACGCCAAACAGCGGAATCGGGATCGTGAGCATATCCTTACAGGTTTGTTTGATGCCTTTGAGGATGGCTTGTTCGAGGTGGATGTTTTTTGGAATATTTTTTACCCAGTACATGTGACCATTGGGGGCAAAAATGCCCTTGGCATACCTAACCCGCAACAACTCATCATAGGTGAGCTGCTCGTAGCCTTCCATCACGGGATCGCTGATTTGATAGGTGTTGTTTTCTTTACGGAAGGCCACCAGGTTATGTGCATTGAAATGAAAGCGGTAAGCATCAGGAAAATAGGAAAGGTTGTAAACGCCCACCAGCATGCCTGTTGGAATTCCCTGGTTTAGATTATTATCCAGGGCTTCCATGGCTTTTTTTGGATTTCTGAATTTTTTTCTTTCAAAAGAAATGCCCAGTCGCCGGGAGGTGCGTTTGAAAATGATTCCAGGCAGCGGCCTGAAAGAGGTAACCGGGATACCTCCTACTTTTAGAAACGGCATATGCGAAAAAAACAATCCCGAACCAATCCCGAACACCATGGGTTCGCTCAGGTTGATTCCGTAGAAACGAAGTAGGTTCGACACCACTCCGTTTTCGCAGTGCGCCGATTGTTTATGTTGAAATTCGATGGGTTGATCCATTCGCTATTTTTCTGATTTGAGAAGGTTGGTATCGATGAGTTGCTCTTTAGTAATGTTGAAGACACGGGCATATTTCTCCAGTGTTTCTTCTTTGAGTCGGGCAAAAAATTTAGGTTTTAAATGCCGCTTCACCGTCCACCGCCATATTCCCATGTAGTTGGCCACCAGCCCGATGTCCATGATGTTTTTTTCAATGTAATATGCCAGCGGACTCAATTCACCCGAGAGAACCTTTTTGCGGGCATTTTCAACTTTTTCGTTTACCTGGTCCCAGGCTTCCTTCATGACTTCGTTTTTCGGGTTCCAACCCACCGACTGAACGGTGGTGTAGTTGCCATTTTCGTCCAGTGAATAAATGGGTTCGCGCAGTTTTCCCTGCAACATATTGGCATCATCCTGAGGTACATCTTTGGCTTTCAATCGAGTGGGGTTTTTGTTGGTTTAGATAAAAAGATGGACAAATCTGCTTCGGCTATTTGCCGGCCATTTACCCGTGTGGTGGCGTGAACGACCATCGCACCAAGCAGTTGGTTAATCAAATCTATCGTAGTGATCAGCTGTTCGTTCACTTTTGGCAGTCGTTCAATTTTAAGTCGTTTAACTGCGCCGATAAATCCAACTTCAGGTTTTTTGTCGTGCTGTTGAGCCTCGTAACCGGCACGTAGAGCCACCGTTTGGGCCATGTTTTCAATGATTCCGGGTTCCTGTAAACACCCATTCCCGACAAAAATATTTTCAGACAGAACCTTCAGTGTTGAAGTGGTGGACTTGTCATCAGAATGCAGCAGCCCATCGACCATGATCATGGGAGAACGCTGAGGAATCAGACTTTCAATCTGTTCCTGTCCAAACATCAAATATTCCAGGTTCATTGCTGTAAATTGAGTCGTCAAAAATAGGAAAAAAAAGGACGGGGGCTGAATGACCTGAAATGGGAGAAAATGAAAATAGAGAGCAGTAGTACTCCCTATTTTCAAAAAAAATGAACCTTTCTGTTATCCATTCAATCAAATCTGAGAAGTGTAAACTGTTCCATCATTGAATTTGTAATTTCAGTTGGAGGAAAAGGATCGAAAGTTCCAGCTTCACCAATTTTTGTATATTTTTTGATGACAAAGGGTAATCCATATGACAAAAATAACTCTTGTTTATCACAGATCTGGAAATGGAGGTGTGGTTCTGTAGAATTCCCCGAATTACCCAGCAACCCAATCGGGTCGCCTTCCTTAACCACATCCCCTTGTTTAACTAAAAACGAATTTGGAACACAGTGGCCATAAACAGCAAACCGTCCGCTGCCCATATTGAGAATAACATAATTTCCTCCATATTCATCCAGAGAATTGAATTGCACATCCCTTGCATCACCTGAGTTTTCAGGTCGACCGTCTTTAAGCGTCACAATTGTACCATCTGCTACTGCAAATAACGTATCCTCATAATTAAAATAGGATTCATTTATTTTCGGATCACCAACATGTGTTACTTGGTCTTCGTTCAACTGCAAGTTATCAAACGCATATCTTTCTGCAGTCCATATTGTACCCTGTACAAAAAACATTGCATTAAAATGATAACCAAGGGTAGACTGGTTTATAAACAACCAGTTTGTTCCTTTTACCGGCGAGGAGATTGCGATGGGAGTTTCGTTTTTTCTGGGGGAAAACAGTCCGCCTTCCACTACAACCTCTTTGTTCTGTATGGTATCTTTAAAGACAAACCGATGCGAAACATTGGTTGGAACAGGTTGTCCCAACAGGATTGGAAGTTGAATTGAAAGGTAATAACTGGTTATTATATCATACGTAAGAAAAGGATTTTCATCCAAGGGGTCATGATAGATTAGCAGGTTATCCGTATTCCCGATTTTCAGTAATTCAGTTTTTGAGTCGTCGTCCAGTACAACGATCTGCTGCAATTGAAGACCATCTTTTGTGAATTCCCATGTTTTCAGGGTGTAACCGATGCGTAAATATTTTTCAGTTTGATAAGGAACATCGTTGATTATCACTTCCAGTTTATTCGGTTGTGGTTCAATCGTTTTATCCTTTTTACATCCTATGCTAAGGATGGATAAAAGCACCCATGTGCTAAGTAAAAATTTTGTTTTCATAGCGGGGGTATATTTAATTATTGTGTAAATATAGGGTGTTTCAAATGATTTTTACACAGTACATGGAAAAATTATTACAGCACCTCAAAAAATTTCTATATAATAGAAAAACAGTACGTTAGCTGGATTATTTCAATCGTATTTAAACAAATAGTTGGCTTTTATTCCAAGTTTCTTGATTTTGAATGGGCAAATTGAGCCAATATATATTCCAACTTCGTAAATCCTAATGAAAGCAACAAACACCAACTTAAAAAGCTTAACAATGCGATCCAAATCGATCAAGTGCCAATTCTCAATTTTAAACTCGTTTATTGTTTTTCACTTTTAATTCGGATAGATATTATCTGCACTAGAATCCTGTAAAACAATGGGTTGTTGTGTCGGAGGAATGTTTCAAATAGAGTAGTGATGTCGATTATTGCGGTGGAAAAGGGCTCTTTGAACTGGGAATATTGATATCGGAGACGTTTGGCCAATATGTTATATTGTCGAACTACTTTAAGAACTTCCCTGGAGATCAAGAAGATTATTGATTCTCATTTCTTTACGGCATCGGGCATTCAAGGCTGGGGAACACCCATTCGAACGGTTGCCCAAACTGAGATCATGGTCATAAAGGTGACTTTTATTAAAGGGAATTCGAAATGAAGTGTCTGGTAATACCCTTTTACTGACGAGCGGATATATCATATGCATGTAAAACATCATCTGTTTTCTACTTTTAATTATGGACCTGCACGCCTTGATTGTTTTTTGTCCAGTAGTCCGGAAAACCAAATACACCTGATGTCTGATATCAAGTTGGTTGTTTTCAGATAAAGGTTGGTATTCACAAATTTTTTGGCCTGATAATTGTATTTTCCGGAGTTTTACAGAAACCTTTAAACACACAAATTCAGTTAAACAGCACCTAAAAAATTAATCAAATGAAAACAATCCGACATTTTACGAGGTTATTCTTGTTGTCCTTATTCTTTACAGGCATGTTGACAAACAGCTTGCAGGCTCAGACTGATTTTAATCTATCCGATTACAAAAACCCTGATTATAACTGGCGTTCACTCGATTTCCGGTTCGGGCTTAACGGAAATAATTCATTTCAAAAAAACGCTTTTCAGAATAATGATGTCAATAAGGATTACCAAAACACATTCTATAGTAATTTGAATACAAGATATTTTTCTGTAAGAAATTCCCAATATTATCAAGGATCACAAACCTATTGGTTAAACTTTGCAGCAAACAGCTACCACGGCAAATCGGTTAGTGATAATTCTTTTACTACAGAGTCTTCAAAAAAATACAATTCACAGCACCTGGCGTTAGGTGCCAATTCAATTAACCGTTACTATAACGACAAGAAGCGATTTTTTGAAGTAGATTTAAATTTAACGGGCGATCTGGGAAATTCTGTCACGAAAAACGAAGCTGACCAAGAGGCTTACCCTTATACTTATAAAAATAGGCGTAATAATTATCAAGTGTCTGCCTCATTGCCTTTGCTTGTTGGGACAGGAAGAATAGAAGAGGTACAGGATGCCCGACTGGCTGTATATATTCTCGACGATCTTCAAAAAGCGGGAGATTTAACCAAAACACCTGATAAAGAAGACATCCTTGCCTTTGCCAGTTTTATCACCGAAACCAAAAACCAACGGTATTTTGATAGTCGAATCCGTAAAATTGCCGATATAACCGCCATCGATTCTTTTCTGATTGTGAATGGATTGAAGGGGCAATCAGATGCCAGCTACTATACCTTGATCAACGATAACTGGGATTATGCAGCCGGGCCATCACGTTCTTCCGGAAGACGTTTTTCCATTGGATTAGTACCTGGTCTAGGCTCTACATTTGATGAATTGAAGTGGTACAATCGCGACACCCTTAACGCATCTGTCTTTGAAACTACAAATAAAAACAACAATCAGGAAATTTTCTGGAATGTTGATGCGGTGGCCTATTACGTCTGCGAAAAACCACTTAATTTATATTGGCAACAATCAACGCAGGTGAATGTGGGATATTCGCTGTATAAAAGTAATTTACATACTAAAGACTATGTTGACAATGTGTTGGGCTTTGAAAGAGATGTAGTGACGAATTCGCCCAACCTGGGATTAAATATGAGCTACGCGTTGGGTTATTTTCCTAATAGCCGTACCAATATCAGCATGACTGCAGGTGCAGGCATCAGACAATATTGGGAGGATACAAAAGTAGATGATGATCCAAAGGTGGATATAAATCAAACCAATGTAAATGGTAGCTTGATTCTGACCTGTTACTATTATTTTTCACCACAGTTGCGGTTATCAGTGAATGTTAGTGAAGAATATTACTATTCATTAAATAAGTACAAAGAAGCGGCAATCAGCAATTCTGATGTTGAAAACACTAAAAACTTTGCGTCAAGGATCACTGCCAGTTTTACTTACAGCATTTTTTAAAAGGAAATTGACTTGATAGCATTTTTCTGATCGGTTTTCTGTTGCCGTTTTGCTTCTATATCAGATCAAATTAATTGGAAGCGCCGGCTTAGATATTGCTACAGTTAAATGTTTATTGCCCGACAAAAAGTGTTTATCCCAAAACATCATGATTAAGGGCAGAACCATTCGGGTCAGTTTGGTACAAACTTTGGAATATGACACTGTTATTGATTAAAATAAAAAACAAATGAAAATGAATGGAATTAAAAACTTACTTGCTTTGGTCGTAGTGACAGGTATAATTATCTCCTGCTCAAAAAACAAGGTGGAAGGGCAATTGTTAAGTAAATGGAAGTTGATAGAGCAACTGGCTGATCCGGGAGATGGCTCCGGTGTTTTTACTCCTGTAGATAGTGACAAAACCATTGAATTTTTATGCAATGACGATGTCATTTCAAACGGACCTTTATGTACCATGAGCACAGAAACAGGTTCGGTTGGCAAGGGAAAATATGATGCTTCGGCTAAAATCATCGTTCCGGATAATTGCAATTCGCCCGAATACCAACTTGCCTATTCGATAAACGATTCTGTATTGATACTTTATTATCCCTGTATTGAAGGCTGTGGACAAAAGTTTCGTCTAATTGAGGGTGCTGTTCGACCATGAATACAAGCAGGTTCCTAACCTTTCAGGTTGGAAAAAAACCTGCTTGAATCTTCCTGCGTGAAACATGACAGGAAAACCTGAGTAAAAGAAAGCCAGGGCTAAACCACTGTCAGCAGCATGTAGGTATACGAAAACCGGGCACTTTCAGGTACCATCACCAACAACCGGTCGCCTGCTTTAAGTCTGCCGGAGTGATAGAGTTCTTCCATCATCAACAATGCTGAGGCAGCACCTACATTACCAATAGTGGTCAGGTTCATAAACCACTTTTCTTCAGGAATCATGAGGCCTGCCTCAAGAAAAGTTTTTAATGTCTGGTCCCTGAAAAACATGGAGGACAAGTGAGGCAGGAAATAGTCGATGGTGCTCAGGTCCAGTTCGCGGTCCCTGATGATTTGCTGTAAGTGAATCAATCCTATTTTGATCACATGGTTTTGCAGGAGTTTAGCATCCTGTTTAAGGCTAAAAGCCGATTCGTGTTTCCTGCGCTCAGGCGATATCTCGCGCCAGCCCGTCAGGCTGCTATCAATTTCTTTAATGGCGCCGGCATACATACAGGTCTCCATTTCCCCTGCCCAGCTTTTTATATCCATCCACTCGATGCGCAGGTTGAGGTGACCTGGTTCTGTTTTGTTACTTAGAAGTACCGCGGCAGCTCCATCTGAAAGCATCCATCTCAGGAAATCCTTCTCAAAGGCAATGTATGGATTTTGCTCAATTTCAAGTCGTTTGTCTATTTCATCCTGAAAATTGCGTGCGTGCATCCACGATGACATCGTTTCGGAAGCTACACTGATGGCTTTGCTGATTTCATCGGCTTTGATTGACAGGTAGGCGTATTTTAGCGAAAGCATTCCGGCATTGCAGGTACCATGCGCCGACATGGCTTCCATGGGACCGGTACCCAATTCTCCCTGAACCATCAACGCATGTGCAGGTTGAAGGACATCGGGCGAGGTAGTTCCTGCGGTAAGCAGTTCAATGTCGTTTATATCCAGATCGTTGCCCAGTACTTTTTTTATTGCCAACGCCGAAAGCTGGGCATTGGTGTGGGTAATGTTTCCTTCCCTATCGAGGGCATAATAACGTCGAACAATCCGGTTATTACGTAAAATCAGGCTTTTACTCTTGGACCCGTTTCCATTTATTTTACCAAGAAACAGTTCCATTTCTTCGTTTGAAACCGGGCTGTTAGGAAAATATTTTTCTATTCTGTTGATGTAAACCTCACTCATGTGCTCATAGGGTTATCTCCAATCACTTGAGTGATACGGATTGATAATATTTCATTTTTAATTTAATTCGATTGTAAAAAAAAGGATAGGTCAGGTAAAACACCAATGACACAAAGGGCGAAACAATAAATATAACAAAAAGCAAGTAGTATTTAAACATAAGGAGCCTGTTGAAACGGGACGGATTGCCAGAAGCTCCTTTTTTAAGTATAAAAGCCGACCACAACTTAAATATTTTTTTGCCTTTGTTTTCGGTCGACACCACATTTGGATCGAGTTCAACGGCGTTTAAGGCAATAAGTTTGTCCTGAAGCTGATTGAAATTCTTTGTTTTAATAGCATCGAGTATAGGTTCTCCAAACCGTTTTGCATTCTTAATGTCTTTATCCGACACCCCGGGTTTAGGGAAGACACGCAGGTACCGGTCCTTTTTACCGGTGCCCATCCAGTAAATGATGGTGATCACGCTTGCCAGGTTGTTGTGTCGGTCGCGCAATGAGATGTTGCCCACCAATTTTCCTCCATTGCCTGCAATCATTCTTTTTATATCTTCCTGCGCGTTCACCCACATATTGCGCGAGCCTATAACGGTAATCACCGGTGTGCTCTTCATCACTTTAGCCACTTCTTTCGATTTGAGAAAAGTAGTGATGGGAATCGGTGGTGACAAAAACCAGACGGGGTAACCCAAAATAATCAGGTCGAAATGGTCGTCAGGATTAAATTTAAAAGGAGCCAATGCTGAGGGAATCATCTCCACTGATTCGGGCATGGCATCATAAAAATCGATGCCTTTCCAGGGAAAAGGAAAGTCGGGAATGGGTTTTAATGGTTCTGTCACCAACTCTACGCGACCTGCCAGCGACGAAACTACATTGGCAACAATCTCATCCAATTGTCCTGATTGTGAATAAGTAACAACTAAAACTTTAGCCATCTTTCCTGTTAAAGAAATAAAGTGCGAATTTAGGGATTATCTTTTGATGTTGCACGATCGACTTCTTAAAAGCGTCAGTGCTTAGAGTGAGTCCGTGTTATTGTAAAGCAAATACGTGACTAAAGATTTTTTGTTTCCTTGTCGTAATCTTTTGAAAACATGAGTGGTATGGTCAATAGGGTGTCTTTCGTAATCTCAAAAGAAGCTTTTTTAAATTTAGGCGGTTGCGGAATTCCCGGCAACGGGTAATTGGAAATACCCACCGGCTCGACCGGAATGCCAAATCCTTTGACGGTAAGTTTGCCTGAGCCATCAACGTCCTGAAACAGTGCAATGGCATAGTTGCCGGCAGGTACTTGCTTAAAACTAACCAGTATGTTTTCTTTGTCAGGTAACACTACCAGTGAATCGAATGCGTATTTCGATTTGAACCCTTCTTCATCCATATACAGCCCGATAATCAGCGGAGCTTTCCTGATTTCGATTTGTGTTATGTTTAAGGTGAGGGTAAATTGTTTTTGTGCTTGCAAGCCGAAGGCCAAGATAAAGGCAGCAAAAAGCAGGAATGTATTTTTTTTTGTACGATTCATCGGATTACGACCCTTTTCTTTTGTCGATAAAGATAACAGGTTTTCTGGAATGTTCATGCATTTGGATATCGGCGATTTCGGTGGGGGAGAGGAATAAGATTTCAGGTGCGACCCTTAACCTGGCACGGAAATGGTCCTTGATGCGTTTTTCTATTCCGGGAACGGTTTGCCGGACGCCTGCTTTCACCAGGATTTCATCAGTGCCCAAAGCGTTGGTGTAAACCTCTACAACATAGTTTTCTATTTGTTGAATTTCGTTTAGTACATCATAAATGGCCGGTGGATAGAGTGTTGTGCCTTTCAGCTTAATCATGTGTTGTTTACGGCCGATTACAGGGCCCAGGCGCATGGTGGTACGACCGCATGAACAAGCTTCAGTAAAATGATAACACAGGTCGCCTGTTTTAAAACGCAGCAACGGCATGGCTTCCACACCCAGTGTGGTAATGGTCACTTCTCCGGCCTGGCCTTCAGCAACAGGGAGGTTGTTTTCGTCCAGAAATTCCACGATAATCATTTCGGGGTGGTGGTGTCCGCCGCGCCCGGCTTCACATTCTGTGAAGGCAGTACCCATTTCGGTGGAAGCATAGGTACTATAGAGTTTGATGTCCCATTGGTCCGTGATTTTCTTCCCCAACGTATTCAAGGTAAAATCGTTGTTACGGATGGGTTCGCCAATGCATACCGCCTTTTCAACACCCAGTTCCCTGTAGTTAATTCCCTGGCTGTTTGCGTATTCAATAAGTTTTGGTATAAAGGAGGGCACGGTAATGAGTCCGGTGGGCCGGAATTTTTTCATGCTTTCTAGCTGAAGCCGTTGTAATCCCGGGCCACTGCGTATGATTCCGGCACCCAGTTTGCGCAATCCAAGGAAATAGGCCATTCCTGCCATAAACCGCTTGTCGAGGGTGACCATTAGTTGAAAAACGTCTTCTTTGGTTGTGTTTGCACATGAAAACGATATGTATTCGTTGTAAGCCAGGCGGTCGAGGTCATTGTTGGTCATGGCGAAAGTAACGGGCTCGCCCATTGTTCCGGAGGTTGTCACATAATCGATAATTTCATTTCTTTCCACACAAAGGAAATCGTCGTTGTGTTGCTGAAGATCGTCTTTGGTGGTAACCGGCAACTGAACCAAGTCATCCAGATTACAGATACTGCGATAGTCTATTTTGTTTTGATGAAACCGGTTTTTATAGAATACGGAATTGGTATTCAGGTATTCCATAAGTTCCACCAATCGTTGTGATTGGTATTTTCGGATTTCCTCTGGTGATTTGCTTTCAATCTCAGGAATGTAACTCATGAAGTATCAATTGCTATGATTTGGGCGAATTTCCCGTTTGGTTTCGCTTTGCGAAAATACGTAATTTTCCTTTCTTTTAAAGGAAAGAAACTAGCCGCGTCGCTATATCGTATCACTCACACCCCCCCCCCGATTAGTTACCAAATATTTGGCTTTATCGTTTAATTTTAGAAAAAACCAATTCACTTCTTTTTACTCCTTTAATTTGAAGTGCGCATGGGACCACATTGCTTATAACCAGTAAAATACCTGAGTTTAAGGTGAAAAAATCATGATCCAGATGAATATTGATCTGTCCGGAATAGAGGTATATCAACACCCAATTCCAGCCAGGTTCGACCTGATAGTTAAGGCGTTGGTTTTCTTCAATTACAACAGCAGTAAGATCAACTTTTATCTTTTCAGTGGTCATCAAATTAAAGTCGGTGCATAAGCCGATGGAGGTGGTTTTCCAATCCCCCTCAAATGTATCCACATCGAATTTACGAAGGTTTTTTGCGTAATGATTTTGGTGATTGATCCTGATTTCGCCGTCCAGAATCATTATTTTTCGCGTGACTCCTGCCAATGAGGTAAATGTAGATTTTTTAATTTCAATCCGTGCTGTGCTGAGCCTGAAAACAAAATTACGCTCCTGGTAACTCGCATGGGGAGGGAAAATGAAAAGTTCGGTGGTTGTGCCTCCCGACCAGTCACTAACTTTAAAATGTTGGTTGCTTAGAATTGTTGTTTCCATTTTATTGAACCAATTTTAGTCCGACAATTACCAAATAAGACCACATTATGCAATTTCATTTTTCATTAACACTTTTCGCTTTAGTATTGATCGAAACACTTGAACAAATAAAGCTAAATTATCCATGTTTTCCAAAAGAATTCAGCCTTCATTTTCTCGTGATGAAAAGGAACTATTATCCTGAAATAAATGTTGTACTTTTATAGGCCGAATCAATATTGGAAATAATTTTCTTTATATGGGAAAAAATGAACACCATGGAAAAATTAAACTTTTGCACGTCATTGTGTTATGATTTATGGAGCGGTAATTGCTATGCGTAAGGCGAAAGTAACTATTAAAACTAAATTCTAATTATCATGAAGCGGAATATCTATTCAATTGCCATTTTGTTTGCGATCGGCTTGTTGTTTTTTTCCTGTCGTAAGGACAACAAACCGAACCAAAATAATCCAACAAGTTTTCTGGATCTGAAGATTGATGAATCTTTTAAATTTGAAAATTTCTCAAATCTGCAGACCTCCATTCAGCTGGCCAGTACCAAGGCAACTGGTGTTGAGATCGTACAGATTTACGATGCCCACCCAAACAATGGTGGAAGGCTGATTTTAACAGGTGCCGTTAATCAAAACGGAGTATTTAACCTGCCCATTCGTATTGCTTCCAGGCTTACTGAGGTATATGTAGCTAAATTATCCTCCAGTGGGCTGAATGAATATGTTGCCGTTCCTGTGAGCGGTACTTCAATTCAATTCAATTTTGCATCGAATAAATCGGTGGAAGAATCCTTCACCGTTGGCAGTTGTGATAATACACTGTCTAATAACTTTAATAGTGATTTGTCAATCCCGGCAGGTGAAACTTATTGTGTGGCCGCAGGTAATACTGCCACAATTAAAAAACTTACGATTGGTTCGGGAGCAACACTGAGCGTGAGTGGCACAGCGACCATTACAAAAAATTATCAAAATTCAGGAAGTGACAAAACCATTGTCGTAAACCCGGATGCAAGTCTCACATTGCCAAAATACAATTTAGACTATACAGTTCAAAACTATGGTACGCTCAACTTTACCGGGAGCGGAAGTGGTGAAGAATCCTGTCAAATTGAGGGTGAGTTTCATAATTGGGGTGTGGTCTCCTCGACGATTAAAATAATCGTTCATGGTTCGGTGATCAACGATGGAACATTTACTACCTCAAAAGACTTTGAGATAAACTCTTCGGGGTCGATGACCAACAATTGCCAGTTTTATATACAAAATTCTTCAAAATCAGCAAATTCAGGTGGTAGCCGGGATTTCAAACAATCAGGTTCTTTTACCAACAATGGTTATATGATTGTTAGCGGGGAAGCTGATTTTACCGGGTCCGGCAACAAAAAAACAACACTCGGGCTTGGAAGTCTAATTGAAACCAATGAGTTTAAAATTGAAGGTGATATTGAAGGACCTGGCACCCAGGGTTCTCAAATAACTGCTGACGATGACAGCCAAACTTCCGGTGGTTCCAGCATCACCGGATATGTGGATTTGTGGGTTAAAGGTAACCATAACATTAGCCCTAACCAGGGAAGCAAGGGACCTCATGTTACCTACCACGCCTATACCCTTACCGCACCAAGCTGCGATGCAAACGTGGCTCCAACCATCACAAGTTCGTTACAAATTGGTGGTGTTGTAGGACAAGCAATTACACCTTATGTGATCACCGCTATCGGAACTGAGCCCATCACGTTTGATGCAACAAATCTTCCATCCGGGTTATCGTATAATGCCACAACACACACTATCAGCGGTACTCCTCCTGCTGCCGGTACATTTAATATCAACCTGACAGCAACCAATTTTATGGGAGACGATACTGAGACTCTGGTACTTGTTGTTACTCAACCCACCGCCGCTCCGGTGATTACCAGTGTATTATCGGCCTCAGCCACTGTGGATGAATCATTTAACTATACTTTAACGGCGAGTGGAACCGGGCCAATCACCTATACTGTATCCAATTTGCCTGATGGGTTATCATTCGATTCCGATACGCAGCAAATTACCGGAAGCCCGACTACCGCCGGTACTTATAACATCGATCTTTTTGCAACCAATGAAGGGGGTTCAACTCACGAAATTTTGGTATTGACCGTAGGAACACCACCAACCATTACCAGCTCCTTAACAGCATCCGGTACGGCAGGTGTCCAGTTTATTACCTATACTGTTACCGCAACAGGATCACCCACTATTACCTATACAGCGACCAATTTACCCGACGGCTTATCATTTGACGCAAATAGCCAAACAATTAATGGCACACCGTTATTTCCGGGTGTTACCAACGTTTTGTTAACTGCTATCAATGGATATGGTACTGATATAGAAACCCTTATTATCACCATTAATGAAGGTGCACAGCCTCCTGTAATCACCAGCTCTTTGACAGCAAATGGGATGCTGGATTTCCCCTTTAGTTATACCATCACAGCCACAGGCTCGCAACCGATGACCTTTGATGCAACCAGTCTTCCAGCCGGATTAACTATTAGTGGAGATGTCATAAGTGGTATTCCAACTGAAGCAGGAACATTCAATATTCCCATGACGGCTACCAACAGTGCCGGAACGGATACCAAAACACTTGAATTGGTAATTGGCACCGGAGGTGGAACTGATACTGACGGCGATGGTGTGCCTGACAATTTGGATCAATATCCAACAGATCCAACACGTGCTTTCAATTCGTATTATCCCAATGAGATTGATTATGCCAGCGTTGCTTTTGAAGATCTGTGGCCCGGTTATGGTGATTACGACTTCAACGATTTCGTAGTTAACTTGAACTTTAAGATGGTCACCAATGCCCAGAATGCCACAGTAGATGTGATTCTCAAATACCAGATCATGGCCGATGGGGCATCGCTTGACAACGGCTTTGGCCTTGTGTTCGATGCTCCTCCGGCTTCAGTAGAAAGCGTTACCGGGTTTATCAAGTTGGGCAATGCAGTGACGATGGATCCAAGTGGTTATGAAGCTGGGCATACCAATGAAACGGTTATCGTTCCTTTAGACGCCATCAATCAGGTGATGGAAGGCGGCATGGCAAATACAATTCCAGGTGGAAAATATATTCAGACCACCATCAACACCGTAACCACCCATTTTGGAACTCCACAAGCCTCCATCGGGACACCTCCTTTTAATCCCTTCATATTTGTTGATCAGGTACGTAGTCACGAAGTTCATTTAAAAGGCCTTGCACCCACCGAGTTCATGGATACTGACCTTTTTGGCACATGGAGTGATGGCTCGGTTCCTGCAAGCGGACTTTATTTCCAATCAACGAATGGATTGCCATGGGGCATTGAAACACCCATCAACTTCAAATATCCCATCGAATTGGCTGATATTTTAACTGCACATTTGAAGTTTGCAGCCTGGGCACAATCGTCGGGTGTTGACTTCCCGGACTGGTACATGGACGAACCCGGATACCGTGATGATACAAAGATTTATGTAATACCGTAATAAGAGCATAGTACTTTCATTTAGAATTTAGTTAATAAGATAACCCCGCGAATCATTGATTCGCGGGGTTTCTTATTCGGCAGAACGAACATCTGTGCCTGGTCAAATATGTTCAAATTGAAGGTCTTATTATGGCTTAATCAATCGATACCGGTTTTCAATCTTACGATAATCAAAAGGATTGAATCATTTTGCGTTTTCTCCCAACAGCTCCTTTAACCTTGCCCTAACCAATTCTGCCGTGGCCACATTTTCCATCTCTTTGGTAAGAGAGGCTTGGTAGTATTGTATAGATAATGAGGTGTCGCCGATTGCATAAAAGTAATTCGCTGCCAGTATGTATCCCTGGTAGTATTCGGGGTTTAATGAAATAAAATGGCTGAGTTTACTTTCCGGTACTATGGCTTTGCTTTTTATAAGCAACTGTACTTTTTCGCGTTCTTCCTTATACTGAATATAGTCGAGGTAAGTATCGGAGAGTAAAAACGTATCTGCTTCGATGGTCAGGCAAGGATCGAAAAGCGGTACTTGTCCTTGATAAGCCAAAGCCTTGTCTAAAACATCATCCAAATGATAACCCAGGTATTCACCGAGTTGGTAAGGTTGTGTACTAACCCAGGCTTGTTGTTTTTCAGGTTGAAAAATTACACTGTGATGTGAAATCATCTGATCCATGGTTTTTTCGTTGCCAATACCAATATTTTTCCCATCCAGTCCCAGGTAGTCGCGCAAAATAGAGGCGGCCACGGGAGCATCAATAGAATCCGACTGCGACATCAACTGTTCACAACGCAATTGCCGATAAATAGAAGCCGACTCATTTTTATAGGCTTCGTTTTTTTTGTCCCCCTGAAAGGCCTGGCTTTGAAAATGATTGGCGCATACGAGTTCATTACCCTGGGTTTCGAACACGCCCAAATTGTTTGGCGCTTTTTCGATGATTACCGCTTTGTGGTCTTCAGCCGAGCCAATCAACAGCGATTCCGCGACAAAAGTCTTGCGCTTTTTTGTAATGGCCTGTGCTTCACTTATATTGCCGGCATGTTGAAGTATCTCACGTGCTAAGATAGAGATGGGTGTTTTGGCACTGGTCGGGATATCCGATTTGGCCGCGTTGATGGTGACAGTCAATCCTCTGGCGTTCATTCCAGAAACCACACCGATCATACTGGCCCAGCTCACATACATGAAATCGATTCCATTGTCGGGATGGACAAAAACCACAATCTTGTTTTCGGAAAAAGCCGGATTGATATAAAAATCGAAATTCCGGCCAATGATCAAACTACTGTCAGTACTATTAAAATTGGCTCCAAACGAAGTGCATCCTACCAGCATCAGGCTTTGCAAGGCATGACCAATGTCGTGAGCAGCATGGTAATTCAACATGCGGTCGTACTTTTTTCCAATGTATTCATATCCATCGGCAGCCGAAAACGAAACTCCGTAAATTTCTTCCTTGTACTCTTGAGGTATATATTCATCAATGTCGCGGTTAAACCAGCCGGTGAAATATTTTAGAAATTTCAGGTATGACGGAGAAGGAATCAGGGTGTTGATTTGATCGACAAAAGCTTCTTCCTGTTTGGCAATGAGTTCTTTAGTTAGCTTTCCGTTGGCAACTCCCATCTCGAACGGACTACCTTCGAGGTACATCTCCCACAATCCGTATTTGTTCTTCTTAAGCCAATTGTTGCCTGTTTTGTAAAAATCTTTGGAAGAATTTTCACGTTCCATATTCAAAGCCGACTGGTCGGAAATAACCGGCGGGCTTAGTCGTGTGCTGTAATAATAATATATTGAAAATAATACAATTACAAGGATAGTTCCAAGGATTGTATTGCGCAACCGTCTCCAAAAACGGTTCTTTGTTTGATGTTTAGCTGTCATTGATTTCGTTGAGAAGTTCCGGCAAATCTACAAATTCTGCGCAGGTTAACAACGCGCTAATGCTAACGCCCATCACACCATGCAGGTTTAGATTTTGACCGGTAAAATACAGGTTAGGGATTTTGGTGCGTACGCCTACGTAGGAGGCCAGGGGGTACTTATAATCGCGCAAGGTACCGTACATTGAACCGGTGGGCGAACCAACATAGTCGCGGAAGGTGAGGGGCGTGGCGGTGGTATAATCGGTTATCAGGTTCTCCAACTCGGGGAATTGCAGCAGCACCAATGCCAGTAGTTTCTCTGCCTTTTCTTTTTTAAATTGTTTGTAACCATTCCCTCTGGCATTAGAAGGGAGGTCTTTCCACCTGGATACTTCCTCAAAATTCATATGCGTTACGATGGAAAGATGATCTACCCATTGCGGATGAGGATCGTCGGAAGGAAAATGCATAAAAAAGTGCTCTGGCCACAAGTTTTCATTGTAGGAAGAGGCATACCAAACATCGGATTGAAGGTAAAAATTGTAATTTGAATTTTGATAGCGGAACCTGCCGGGTTCAATCTTTAGATAGAGGGCAAAGCAAGACAGAGTGTCTGTTTTTTGTTCCAGGCGATTTCGGTATGATTTCTTTATTTTTCCCGGTTCAATCAGGTTCATTGTACTGGCAGGATGGAAGTTTGAAATTACCTTCCCGGCTTTAAAAACCTTGCCATCAGCGCAAAGCACTCCCGATAAAAGATCCCCATCAAATATGAGTTTAGTAACTTTTTGATTTGTAAGCACATGGCCCCCTGCTTTTTCAATCTCCTGAAAAAGTCTTTGTGGAATCTGATTCGATGAACCCACCACCCGATAACTGCTGCTGATGAAATAGTGATTTATTAAGGCATGAACATACCAGGGAGTACGGTTTTTGTCACCGGCATACACAAAATTCAGGGCACTGAATACCTGCCGAAGTTCAGGGTTTTGTGTGAGTGAGCAGATAAAATCCCACGCGTTAATTGCCTGCGATGGTTTTTCCAAATAGACGGCAAGTGGAATCTCCAGTTTAAAGATTTCCTGTTCGTTAACTGTAATTTGTACCGCAGTGATATAGTTTTGAATGGCAATAGTTTCGTCAGGGAAAAGGGTGTTAAGATAATTCCCAAAAGCCGCCCAGCCCATGGGGAATGCGTATTTCCTGCCTCCAATGTTAAACACATCAAATCCATGCTCATCCATGCGTTTATAAATGATGCCATCAAACAAATTAAAATAGCGAAAAATCCGGTTCAGAACCTGACCATCGTCCAGGCTGCCCACATAATGTAAGCCTGTGCTGAAAGCCACTCCTTTGTATTCGAAAGATTGAAGAGTTCCTCCTATGTGTTCGTTTTTCTCCAACACCAATACCCGGTATCCTTTCCTACCCAGAATAACTGCGCATTGCAGGCCGGCCAGGCCTGATCCTACGATGATGACGTCGTATGAAATTTCGGCCCCTAGTCCAGCCATAAATTTGAGGATATGATGATGTTGATACAGCTAATTTTTAGTTGGCAAATATAATGACTGTTGCAATTGATTATCATTTACCCGGACTTCTTTGTAAATGATTTGAATACTTCAGCCATCTATTGTAGACACCTGGTTTCACAGAATTACGGATATAGGCTCTTTAAAATTTAAATCATTGGGGTTTACATTGATTACCGGTTTGATCAGCGGGTAATGGGTGCTTCATCCACTTTTTCCATTTCATAAGTAACGATGATATCGTTCTCCCGTAATCCTGACCAGGTCATGATGTTGCCAATGATATTAAAATTCCAGCATTCATAAGCCAGTCCGGTACCGCCACTAATCAAGTCGTTGGAGTAGTTGCTTGCAAATAAATTTCCGTACAGAAAATACCGACCCTCGTTGTCTGATTTTTTTATCCAGTTGTTGTTTTCATCTAGATAATAATAGTTGTAGCTTCCATCGCTAAAATATTCCCAATAGTGGAATTTGGTGTCAGTAGTGTTATCAGAGGTGCATTTACCATACCAAACGCCGGTAAAATCTGCGCTAAAGTCATCCACTATTCTTTTGCAGGTAAATATATTGGAAATCGGAATGGTAATGCCATCAATTGAAAATGCCTGGATTGAATACTTTAAAGTGGACTGATCCAATGTGAGTATTTTAAATTCCATGTGATAGGCTTTGTCGAAAATATCCACACCATCAATTACAATGAGGTCGTCCACGACATTGTAGGTATAATGATCATTTTCCTGCCATGTTTTGCTGGTTTCATCCACTTGAAATCCAATGGCGTAGTTCTCGGTATGATCCGATTTGAACTCCATGCTGTATGAAGCATCGGTAAGAATGGCTTCGTTATTTACATGAGTATTTACCCATGTGCCGAGGATCAGTTCTGAATAATTGGGTTTGTCGTCTTTTTTACAACCCGAAAAAAGAACCATCAATACGACTAAAGAGGTAAATACCATTAACATTTTTGTTTTCATCTGATATAGATTTGATTTTTCAAATATCTATACTATTCTTAAAAAACAGACTTTCAAAAGAATAGTAAAACCCAAATATATCACATTTTATTTTATATCGGACAACCGGATCATTACTATTTTAAACCATTTGGTAGTATGCTCGACAGCGCAGCATTCATTTTTCAGTAAGTCTGGTTTTAAAAAGTGTTTATTCCACATTTCCATCTTTATTTGAAGTTCCTTATTGACAACTTTTACCATATTTTTTTAACTGTTTACGGCGAAAACCTGAGAACATAACAAAATCGATATTGGTTGGTGTGACCATGAGTCACTCTATATGAACTATTTACTTGACAACGGCCATTATTTTTTCTATTTTTGTTCGTTAACTTAAATTTGAAAACCATGAAAAAAAAATTCAGCATTCTGTTGTTTCTACTTTGTATTTCATATCTAGGAATTCCACAAGTTACTGAGGGATTAATTGCTTATTATTCTTTTAATGGGAGTACTATGGATTCAAGTGGCAATGGTAACGATGCCACTCTGGAAGGAAATGCAACTGTTAATGGTTCACTGGCTATACCTTTCGATGACATTTCCTATCTCACGATTCCCCATACCGTGATGAATCAGCTCCAGGATTTCAGTGTAGCAATGTGGGTAAGATTTAACCAGTTTCACATAGGGAGTGGCAGTCATTACAACACGATGATGTCGGGGGAAAACAACCAGAAGTCTGGTGGGGATAATATTGGATTGTATTATCAAAAATACTATACAGGACCGGGAGGCGCATGGCAAATTTGGTTACAGGATAATTATTATCTTGAGAGCACAGATACAATCTCACCTCTTCAATGGTACTTCGTCGTTTTTATAAGGCAAGGATCGGTTGCATTATTGTATAAAAACGGCGTATTAAGAACATCGGCTTCAAGTGTTTATTCCTCACCCCTGTTAATAGAACCGAACGGCTTGATTGCTGGCCAGGAGCAGGACGAAGTTGGCGGACTTTTTAACCTTAATCAATGCCTTGATGGTAATATCGGTAAATTGCGTATTTATGACAGAGCACTCACTCCTTCAGAAGTTGCCATACTATATAACTATCCGGTTGGCGTAGATTATATTTCTTCTCGGCAATTTAGTATTTATCCTAATCCGACACCGGGCAATTTAACAGTTTCTGATTTGCCTCGCTCAGTTCCTTATCAACTAGAGATATATAATTCTGACGGAATAAGGGTTAGATCAGTTGCCCAGAATGGTAGCAAAAGTACCTATACGTTCGACCTCCGAGATGTGGGGAGCGGACTATATTTTATCCGCATTCAAACAGGGAACCAATGGCATACGGCAAAATTTCTGGTCATTAAGTAAAACTTTAAGTTCAGGTAAAATAATATTATTTACCTTTACCAATATTAAACCTTACTTTTTCACTCTTGTTGGTATTTGACTTAACGCTCAAATTGCCTACCGTTTAAAATGCAATTCATTTGTTTTCTTTTGGATTAATTATGATTAATTATGATTAATTAATCATACATATTTTCAAACAATCTTATTTATAGTACCAAGCTCCTCCATTAATATTTATTTATATTTGTGCTACATAACCCTTTACTAAACACCTGATGTTAGTTAAAACTTATGGGAGTGCCCTTCAGGGTATTGATGCGCTGGTGATTACCGTTGAAGTCAACATTGGTAAAGGTCGTAAATTTTATCTGGTGGGGTTACCTGATAATGCGGTAAAAGAAAGCCAACAACGCATGATTGCGGCTCTCGGAAACATTGGTTACCGGTTTCCCGGGCAACGCATCGTGATTAATATGGCCCCCGCCGACATCAAAAAAGAAGGTTCCGCATATGACTTGCCCATCGGCATTGGAATATTGGCCGCTTCCAAACAAATCAGCGCCGGTTTGCTCGATCAATATATCATGATGGGCGAACTTTCGCTCGATGGCGGGCTTAAACCCATTAAAGGAGCGTTGCCCATTGCATTAAAAGCACGTGAGCAAGGATTCAGGGGAATAATTCTACCCAGTCAAAACATTTCAGAAGCAGCAGTAGTAAGTGGTTTGGAGGTATATGGTTTTGAGCACATCACGGATGTGATTCAGATGCTGGATGGAATAACAAGCCCTACTCCCGCCTCTGCTAATTTGGGCCAATTGATTGAATCGGAAATGAACCAATATCCTTTTGATTTTGAGGATGTAAAAGGCCAGGAAAACATTAAAAGGGCATTGGAAATTGCTGCCGCAGGCGGACATAATGCCATCATGATCGGTCCCCCCGGATCGGGTAAAACCATGTTGGCCAAAAGGTTACCATCCATCCTTCCTCCCATGTCGCTTAACGAAGCACTCGAAACCACAAAAATACATTCCGTAGCCGGAATTTTAAATGGAAAAACCGGACTGGTCACCACCAGACCCTATAGGTCACCACATCATACAATAAGTGACGCAGGTTTGGTTGGCGGCGGTCCCTATCCCCAACCGGGCGAAATTTCCCTTGCCCAGAATGGGGTCCTGTTTTTAGATGAACTTCCCGAATTTAAACGCTCGGTGCTGGAAGTCATGCGGCAACCCATGGAAGACCGCGTGGTCACCATTTCGAGGGCCCGAATCACGGTAACTTACCCGGCCAGTTTTATGCTCATCGCTGCCATGAACCCTTGCCCATGCGGCTATTACAACGATCCTAACCGGGAATGCGTATGCTCACCGGGAGCAGTAAAAAGCTACCTGAATAAAATTTCGGGGCCATTGATGGATCGCATTGATTTGCATGTAGAAGTGACCCCGGTACCATTCAAAGACCTGGCAGAGACTCCAAAAGGTGAGGTAAGCACCACTATCCGGTCCAGAGTGATGGCAGCGAAAAAAATCCAGGAATCCCGCTTTGCAGACAGCCCGGCCATTTTTAGCAATGCCCAGATGTCGTCGAAAGATGTGGATAAATACTGTGTTTTGCAAACCGATGGTTATAGCTTGCTTAAAACAGCAATGGAGCGACTTAGCCTTTCAGCAAGGGCTTTTGTCAGGATAAAAAAGGTAGCAAGGACCATTGCTGACCTTGACAATTCGGCAGACATCAACGCTGAACACCTAGCCGAGGCTATTCAGTTGCGTAGTCTTGACCGTGAAAGCTGGGGATCATGATCTATTACAAAGAATTTCTGAATGGGAATGAGTATCTTTGCCCTTCTTTCAGTAAAAAAAGAAAATGAATCAAATTGCAAAAACCAAATACACCCTTGACGACCTGAACCATCTGAATAAAAACACGATGATGGAACATTTGGGTATTCAATTTACCGAGGCATCACCCGGATTATTAAAAGCCACCATGCCCGTCGATCACCGTACGCACCAGCCTTTGGGACTGCTTCATGGTGGTGCAAGTGCTGCGCTGGCAGAATCGATTGGAAGCGTGGGTTCGGCCATGTTGGTTGATATTGAGCATTATTCAGTGGTGGGAGCTCAAATCACCGCCAACCATGTACGCAGTGTGAAAGAAGGAATTGTAACCGCTGAAGCCAAAATCATCCACCAGGGTAAAAATACGCATGTCTGGAACATCGATATTACCGATCAAAAAGGAAGAACCATCTCCACTTGTCGTCTCACCATTTTCATTTTTAAAAAATGACATTAAAAAACGTTGAACCGATCATCGACCTGTTGCTTAAGAAAAACCTACCATTTGCAATATTCAGGCTACCGGAAAAAGAAGAATTTATGTTGGTTTGCCAACAGGATCAGGAAGTGAAAGAAATTGACATACTTGATATTGAAGAATTTCAGGGATTCGTGGTGGCACCTTTCAAATGTGCAAGGACGGGCAGCGCCTTCTTAATCAGGCCCGATTTAGTAGCCACCAATAAGGATGAGTTTTTCGAACTAATGAACCAGATTGCACCCTTGCCCGATGACGCAGGAAAAGAGCATGATATCGAAAATCATGTTATCAGCCGCCACGCTTATATCAGCAATATGGACTACCTCATCAACCTGCTGCAAAAAGAAGAACTCCATAAAGTAGTTCTTTCAAGGGTGATTGCTTATCCTTTACAACCTCAATTCTCGCACGGCAACTTATTCAATCGGTTGGCCTGTGAATACCCCAATGCCTTTATTTACCTGTTTCATCTTCCGGAAAATGGAACCTGGGCAGGTGCTTCACCCGAAGCCTTGCTGTTAATAAATCAGGATGAGGCCAGTACGATGGCGTTGGCGGGTACCCGGATCTTCCATCCCGACACTACCAATGATCCATGGTCGGAAAAAGAAATTCAGGAACAGTCGTTTGTTTCGCAATATATTGACAACGTGCTTTCTGAAACAGGCATTTCGAACTACCAAACCGATAAGCCTGCCACCCTGCGAGCAGGTCACCTTGAACACAGGCTAACACGATTTACTATCCCGCTCAACCAAATTGAGAACAAAGCCGGCAAGATGATTATGGGCTTACATCCCACACCAGCCGTTTGCGGATATCCAAAAGGTGATGCTTTCCACTTGATCATGCGTGCAGAACAACATGACCGACGATTTTATACCGGTTTTTTAGGTCCGTGGAAACTAAATGGACATTCACAGCTTTTTGTAAACCTGCGTTGTGCCGAAATAGGAAACGATACACTTAATCTTTACGTTGGAGGTGGTTTAACGGCGAACTCAGTAGCTGAAGATGAATGGGAAGAAACGGTTCAGAAATCGAAAACCTTGTTGTTAGTGATAGAAAAATTATAGCGGTTTGTCCCATGACAACAGACAAAAAACCTGTAGCACTGCTGGCCGACATCCTGATCCAAAAGGGGCTCCGCTTTTTAGTTCACTCGCCCGGGTCGAGGAATGCGCCCATCATTATTGCTTTTGGTCAAAGCAAAAAAGTAAAGATTTTCACCGTTGTGGATGAGAGAAGTGCTGCCTTTTTTGCCCTTGGGATTGCTTTGGCTACGGGGAAAACGGTAGCCCTCGATTGTACCTCGGGTACGGCAGCACTCAATTATGCACCTGCCATCGCTGAAGCCTATTATCAGCATATCCCATTGCTCGTGTTAACTGCTGACCGGTCACCTCAGTTTATTGACATCGGCGATGGTCAAACCATCAGGCAGGAAAACCTCTTTGCCAATTACATCAAGAACAGTTACACTCTTCCTCAAAGTATTGATGGGATTGAAGATTTTACCCTCGCAGAAAAGATCATCAACATGGCCATGAACCGCACCATGGATGAAGCGCCGGGTCCCGTTCATATCAATATTCCACTGGATGAACCACTTTATGGAGTAACAGAAACTGAAACAAGGGGAAATCTGATTCATTCAACACCTTTTTTCAGCGATTCCATCGGGAACTTTTCCAAAATGTTGATTGAGCAATGGCAGTCGGGTAATAAGTTGATGGTGATCGCCGGTCAGATGAACCCGGATACTCAGTTGAACGAAGTATTGAAATTGCTCGTGGAGAAACATCGGGCTGTAATTTTAACAGAAACCACGTCCAACCTTCATCATCCTGATTTTATTGATGTAATCGATAATGTCATTACAGCTATCAGTCTTGAAGAAGCCGATGACTTCAAACCAGATTTGCTCATCACATTAGGTGGTGCTGTGGTTTCTAAAATGGTTAAAAAATTCTTGCGTAATCATCAACCCGAGCACCACTGGCATATTTCACCTTCTAACGAAGAAATGGATACCTATTTCTGCCTAAGGGGTGTCATTCATTCGTCAGCGACCGATGCTTTGTTGACTCTGGCAAACCTGCCAACTCATCGTTCCGAACATTTTAAACATCTTTGGCTGAAAAAAAAGCTGACCACGGAGACAAAGAGAGAGCAATTCTTGCAACATTCAGCATATTCTGATCTAAAAGTATTTAAACATATTTTGGATCAATTGCCACCTGATGCCTGCCTGCATTTGGGCAACAGCACACCTGTCCGCTATTCACAGCTTTTTGGATGCCAGCCTCGCCTTCATTACTTTAGCAACCGAGGGGTAAGTGGAATTGATGGACAGATTTCTACCGCCGCTGGTTTTACCTCTGTTTCAGCCAGTCCAAATGTACTTATTACCGGTGATTTGGGCTTTTTATACGACAGCAATGGCTTGCTCCTTTTGAAGCATTGTCCCAACCTTAAAATAATAGTCATCAACAACCAGGGGGGAGGAATTTTCAGGTTTATACCCGGGCCTGATACTGTGCCTGATTTTGAACAATATTTTGAAGCGCAGCACAATCTCAGGCTGGAATTTCTTACAAAAGCATTTAACATCAACTACCTGTACGCTGATTCACTCCAAACAGTTGATGAAAAAGTTCATGATCTTCTTTATGGTACACGAGGGACTCAGGTGCTGGAGATAAGCACACCAGCCGAAAAAAATGCTGAAGTACTGCGTAATTATTTCAAGGGGCTAAGTAACAGATAGCGTTAACAAACAGAGCACCCCTTTTGTCATACCTATTGAGAGGACGCCAGGAGCGAACAGAGGAATCTGATGTTGCCTCATTACTATGGACATGAATTTGGTTGAAGGTCAGATTCCTCCGCTACGTAACTCCTCCTGCCGGAGTCGTTACTACGGTCAAAAGGACAAAAAAGACGAGTGTTGTGAATGGCATTAACAGGTTCTCTAGCCTTTTCTGGATTGATTTACATTGAATGAGAGTGTTTTTAAAATTCATAAAATCAAAAATACGGTTTGCACAAGAACCGGACGGTGATGCACTTGTTTTTTATATATTCGTTCCCTGAATAAAATTAAAAATCTCATGGCACAACGTGAATGGAAATCAATGCACGAATTCGAAGAAATAAAGCTCGAATACTGGAATCACATCGCCAAAATCACCATCAACCGACCACGTTTTTACAACGCTTTTACCCCCGCAACCACCACTGAAATGGCTATTGCACTCGAAATGGTGCGTGAAGAACAGGATGTTTATACCATCATACTTACCGGTGAAGGCGACAAGGCTTTTTGCAGTGGCGGCGACCAGAATGTGAAAGGAAAAGGGGGTTACATTGGCAAGGATGGCATACCCCGCCTAAACGTGTTGGATGTCCAACGTAAAATCCGCTCTATGCCAAAACCTGTGATTGCCATGGTAAATGGTTTCGCCATTGGTGGCGGTCATGTGCTGCATGTGGTTTGCGATATGACCATCGCATCAGAAAATGCACGCTTCGGACAAACCGGTCCAAAAGTAGGGAGTTTTGATGCAGGCCTGGGATCTTCGTATCTGGCAAGCATTGTAGGACAGAAAAAAGCACGTGAAATCTGGTTTTTAAATAAACAGTATACAGCAATGGAGGCCCTCGAAATGGGGTTAGTAAACAAAGTAGTTCCTCTCGATCAGCTGGAACATGAGACCGTTGAGTGGTGCCTCATCATGCATCAACGCAGTCCGATGGCGCTTAGGATGATAAAACTGGGCATGAATGCAGAACTCGATGGCCAGATTGGTTTGCAGGAATTTGCCGGCAACGCCACCTTGCTATACTATCTTACCGACGAAGCCCAGGAGGGTAAACAGGCCTTTCTCGAAAAACGGGATCCTGATTTTCATCAATACCCGAAATTTCCCTGATCGCTGAATGAAACAGTCAAAACCAACCAAAGTGAGTTCATGGATTAGGGCAGCCCGGTTGCGTACCTTGCCATTGGCATTGTCGAGTGTGATCCTGGGTAGTTTTCTTGCCATAGGATCCACCTCCTATAAGCCTGGTGTCATAGCACTGTCCTTATTTACCACCCTGATTTTACAGATTCTCTCCAATTTTGCCAACGATTATGGCGATGCGGTGAAAGGCACCGACAACGAACATCGGCTGGGACCGGTAAGGACTGTGCAGAGTGGTGAAATCAGCCCTAAAGAGATGCGTCGGGGAATACTTATTTCAGTTGTCCTGGCTTTGATTTCAGGCATGCTGTTAATTTATCTGAGTTTAGGCGACCAATGGATCACGGGTCTCATTTTTTTGGTGTTGGGAATTGGCTCCATCGCGGCAGCCATCAAATATGTGGTCGGAAACAATGCCTATGGTTACCGTGGCTTCGGTGATGTATTTGTCTTTCTCTTTTTCGGATTACTGGGTGTTACGGGCACTTTCTATCTAAATGCACATCACTTGCCCTGGAGCATTTGGCTACCAGCCTGTACAATTGGATTTTTCAGCACCGGGGTGCTCAACCTTAACAACATGCGTGATTTGGACAATGACCGGGATTCTGGTAAAATGACCATTCCTGTCAGGCTGGGTTCGATCGGGGCTTTTAATTACCATGCCATGCTCATTTTGCTTGGATGGATCGCCAGCCTCCTGTTTACGCTGATTCACTACCACGGAATCTGGCAACTCATGTATTTGGTCATGATCCCTTTTTTTATCACCGATTTAATAAAAATAAAAAACACGGTCGATAAGCGCGACCTGGATCCATTTCTGAAAAGGTTGGCATTAAGCACGCTGGCTTTTACCATTTTATTTGGGATTGGTACTATTTTGTGATCTTGTACCAGACCAATATTTTTGTATTTTTACCTAAAAAAGGATGCTTTCAGCCCGTTATTTTCCTTATCGTTTACATTTTAAATTTGACGCAGGCACCTCGCGTGGCATACTTAAATATAAGGATTCATGGTTCATCGAAATTTGGGACAATGATGCCCCCAAAGTAATAGGAATGGGCGAGTGTAGCCTGATCCAGGGATTAAGCCCCGACAGAATTTCAGACTTTGAGCCCAAATTAAAAGAGGTCTGCTGCCAAATCAACAACCTGGATGAACGTATCCAACATAGTCTGATCGATTTTCCTGCCATTCGTTTTGGGCTTGAGACCGCCAGACTCGATTTAAAAACAGGAGGTCAAAAAATTCTTTTCCCGTCAAAATTTACCAATGGGGAAGATTCTATTCCTATCAATGGGCTCATTTGGATGGGAAAATACCATGAGATGCTAAATAGGATCAGGATAAAAATTGATGCCGGGTTTCGTTGCCTTAAAATGAAAATCGGAGCGATCGCGTTTGACGACGAATTGAAACTCATTCAATTCATCCGGCAAGAATTTCCACCCGAAGACCTTGAGCTCAGGTTAGATGCCAACGGAGCCTTTGAACCTGACGGCGCAATTCAAAAACTGGAACAACTCGCCAACTACCATATTCACTCCATCGAACAACCCATCCGGCAACGTCAGTGGGAAGCGATGGCTGAATTATGTCGAAAAAGTCCCATCCCCATCGCGCTGGACGAGGAATTGATTGGCATCCGAAGCAGCAACGAATTGTCAAGAATGCTTCAATTTATCAGGCCTAAATATATCATAATCAAGCCCAGCCTGACAGGAGGATTAACTGTTGCCAACGGTTTTATACAGACCGCAGAAAGCAACCATGTAAATTGGTGGGTTACTTCTGCTTTGGAATCGAACATTGCGCTCAACACAATCGCTCAATGGGTTTACACGTTGAAAAACCCTATGCCCCAAGGGCTTGGCACTGGTCAATTGTTTAGTAACAATGTCGATTGCCCACTCCATGCTGATCAGGGCAGACTATATTACCAACCAGAGCGCTCCTGGAATCCTGGCAACTTTTCTCTCAAAACCTGACTTCATGAACATCTATTTCGAAAATAAGGAATTTGATCTGACTCACTTTATTTCCTTTTGCCGTATACATTTGGATGTCAATGATTTTGAGGACTGGAGACAACCGATATTTGGCTTTTTCACGGAATGGCACAATTCATCTGACTTCATTACTGTTAAAACCTCAGGGTCAACCGGAGAGCCTAAACTTATTTCCATTGAAAAAAAACATGCTGTCATCAGTGCAAAAGCGACATTAAAATTCTTGGATATTCAGCCGGGAGGACTTGCCTGGCTTTGCCTTTCGGCAAATTATATTGCAGGCAAAATGATGATTGTACGGGCCTTGGTTGGAGGATTGGATTTATGGATTTCAAAGCCTGAGTCACTTCCAACCTTTCCGGGTGTGAATAAAATAGCACTCGCGGCCATGGTTCCTCTTCAATTATCCAATCTGGTGGAGAAAAAAGACGGACTGAGTTTGATTGATAAAACGATTCGCTCTGTGTTGATTGGCGGTGGAGCACTTCCAAAGATGCTTGAGGACTCACTCAGGCAACTAACACATGTGTGTCTGTGGCATACTTATGGCATGACCGAGACCATTAGCCACATAGCGCTAAGAAAAGTAAATGGGAATGAAGCCTCTCCAACCTTTTCGGCGCTGCCAGGTGTGAAAATAGAGAAAAACAAAACAGGAAATCTGGTTGTTGAATACCAGGACATCGGTATAACAAACCTTTATACCAACGATTTGGTCACGCTATTTGCAGATGGTACTTTTTCGATTGATGGGCGTACTGATTTTATCATCAACAGTGGAAGCATTAAAATCAATCCGGTGCTGTTAGAAAAGAAGTTGGAGGGTCATCTTCCCTGCCCGTTTTTTATCACAGGGTTGCCAGATATTCATTTAGGCGAAAAGGCTGTTTTATGCCTGGAGAACTCCGGTGAGCTGCTTCCAAAAATTTGTGAGCTTTGGAAAATAATAGAAGGCTTGGTTTCAAAACCTGAGATACCGCGTGAAATTCATTTCCTGGAACATTTTGTCAGATCTGAAAACGGAAAATTAAAACGAGATTCAACAGCTATATTGCTCAATACCAGAGCTAAAATTACCAATCGTAACTACCGTCAACAATAATTTCGAATATTATGTAAGGAAATGTTAGAAATAATATGAATATACGAAAAATGATGCTAATTTTGAATCCTTTATTTTATCCAATTCAGACATGATTACAAAAAGTACATATGATTTTTCAGGGAAAGTAATTTTAATTGTCGAAGACACAGAGACCAGCAACCGCTTTTACAACGCGGCGCTCAGCCGCACAAATGCAACCCTTTTGTGGGCAGTAAATGGTGATGAGGCTCTGAAAAAAGCGGATGAAAATCCCAACATTGATGCCATTCTTCTTGATTTAAACTTGCCTGGAATCAGTGGTTTCGAAGTACTCAAGGTCATAAGAGAAAAAAATAAAGAGGTCTCGATCATTGTACAAACAGCCTATGTCCTCTCGGGTGAGGAAGCGACCTGTTTTGACCTGGGGGCAAGCGATTTTATAACCAAACCGATCATGCTTGATCATCTATTGGGAACCCTTAATAAACACCTCACTAAATAATTAGCTTTCCCCGGTAATCAGGAGCGATTCGTTTAGGATTTTTTCAATTTGTTTCTCTGATTTCCCCAATTTTCGCAACACATCGCTACTTTTCATTAGTGTTTTACACAACACGACATTGTTTTCGAGTAAATAAAGTTTTTCGGCATTGGTTAACGATTGCAGTGCTGTTATCGGATAATAACCAACACGGTCAATCATATCGCGGAGGCTGTCTCCGGCAGGATAATCCCATGAAATCAACCTTAAACCTGAACAGATACCATATTGTAGGGCATCCTCTGTAAAACGGGTATTGGTCACAATCCAACCTTCATACTTAGTATTCTCCCCATTGGCTTCTTTTTCCCAGGCACTCTTCATATCCAGGAACCTGGAGTGTATATAAAGCGATACTTTCACATCACTTTTTCGACGTATGTCGTTATGAAATTTGCATTCAACCATCACTCGTACACCCGGTTTATCGGCTACTACATCCAATTCATGCTCTACACATTTACCTTGCGAAATGATTCCCACCCGGGTGCGATAACCTTGATCGTTCAGCAATTCCCCTACCAACTGTTCAAATGGATATCCTGTTGGCCCTAAGTCAATGATGGCTTTTTTTAATCGATACCTGCCTGCAGCTTTGGGCGATTTCTTACGTAACTGGGCATATGCGAGCTTGTATAACATATGCGTGCTCATGCCTTCTGTTACCTGTCCTGTAATATAATCAACCACCGAGTCAATTTCATTTTCGCCTGCTCCCGACCTAAGCAATGATTTTCGCAACTTGTGAACGTCAAACTCATCTTTTTCACCATTGCGTTTTGTTATCTTTTTCATATCTATTCCTTAACAAGGTTCGCCGCGTAAAGGTACAAAAAAAAAGCCCAACCCACAGGATGGGATGAGCTTCCAAAAAAAATGAACAATTACAGCTATCTTGTTATGAACTTTTTCTAAGTTAAATTTTAACAGGACTAAGATACGCTCAAATTGATCGATAATCCTGATTTACAAGCACAAATTTAGATGACATCCTGTAAAAAACATCCTGTACAACCTGGGTGGTCTGTTTTAAAACGATTGCAAATGCAAGTGCTATCTTTTAATAAACCTGCTTATAACTGTTTTACCATCTTCCATCCGGGCACGTATCACATACAATCCGCCTTTATATGGTTGAGTATTGAGGACCGTTTCTGATGCACGATCGACCTGTACCCTTTTCACTAATTGCCCAACCACATCATACAACTCAAGTTTTATCATTTTGCCGGTTGTGTTTATGTAGAGCACATCGTTAGTTGGATTTGGGTATAACATCAAAGTGTTTCCCCCCATCAATGATTCATCAATATCCAGGTAGGTGCCCTGGTTGAGTTTTTTTGTTGTATATAGATGGTATTCACCTGGTTGAAGAAGGATTGTTTCGTTTACATCAGAAACATCAATGGAGTCGTTGCTGAAGAAATCGTACCAAATACCTGCTTGCTGGAAGGCAGGATTCACAGAGCCTGTCGATACATCAAAATTCCCAATGATGGTAACATTCATGGAAGAATGGTTAAGATGAATGGTTTTTAATAAAGAATTTCCTCCAGCCAGCGAAAAATCGGTTGTGCTAAAAGCGGGTTCATTTTTTTTAATATCGATTAAGGCTTTGAATACATTATAAATCCTTTTTCTGTTTGCGTCTTGATAATACGACCATTTTACGGGTTTGGGACTCAGACGGCAATCGTTGCTGATGGTACCGTTTTCGCAGGTATTAATCGAATAGTCATAACCCAATTCACCAAATTGCCATATCATTTTAGGGCCGGGAACGGGGATAAAAAAGGCTGCAGCCGCTTCAACCCGGCTGAGTCCTGTGGCTGGGTCTTTTACCGAATAATTCCCACTTTGGTTGCCATAGGTTAAGTTTTTGTACATCATGCGTTCTTCATCATGGCTTTCCATATAGCCTACCACATGGGGTTCACTCCACCCACGATTTTTATAGGAGATCCAGGACACATCGCTTTCGCTTCCATAGCCCATATCTGCCTGAGTATATGCCCGATTCATATTTCCCCACAAAAGAATGCCATTGTCGGCCAGTACTTTTTCTTCAGAATTGGCTGTTAGATGCTCAAAAATGACCAGTGCATCGTCCTTGACATTCCAAATCTGACCGGCCATGCGCTGCAGAATATTGATTCGCGACTGATCGTAATCCCAGCCTTCCCCGGGTTTATTGGTAAATCCTTTGGTAAAATCGAAGCGGAATCCATCTATTTTGTATTCTTCTATCCAGTATTTGTTTACGCGATCGACAAAATCTTTAGTCGCCTGGCTCTCATGGTTGAAATCGCTTCCCCAACTGTAGGTCGGATTGGGTGATGTAACATTAAACCAGGGATTGTTGGCAGCAGGGCGGTTGTTTTCACCATCCCAGTACATCATGGCCAACGGACAGGTTCCATAAGCATGATTCAGCACCATATCCATCAATACAGCGATGCCCCTTTTGTGACATTCATCAATGAGTGCTTTTAAAACATCCTTTGGACCATAGTATTTATCCACGGCAAAATAGTAGTTAGGATTGTAGCCCCAGCTGTTGTTTCCTTCAAATTCGCTCACGGGCATCAGCTCAAGAGCATTAATACCAAGGTGAGCCAGATAGTCAAGCGTATCCATTACACTTTTGAATGTACGGGCGGTTGTAAAGTCACGGACAAGCAACTCGTAAACAACCAGTTTTTCAGGATCAGGAGTGGTAAAAGTTTCGACCTGCCATGGATAGGGCTGCTGATCTGTTTGAAAAACGGTAGCAATACCGGATGTTTTTCCGGTAGGGTAATCAATCAGGTTTGGATAAGTAGCATTCGTAATGTAATGATCGTTCCAGGGATCGCTTACCTGATCGGCGTAGATATCGCCAACGCGGATATTTCCATCAATCAGGTATTGAAAAATATAAGGTCTACCTACTTCCAGGTCATTTAGTTCTGTCCAAAAGTGCTTTCCGTCAGACGTTATTTTCATTTCGTTGGTTTCTTCCAGTTCCCAATCGCTAAAATCGCCAATGGCGAAAATGTATTCTTTTTCGGGAGCATAAAGACTTAGTATAACCGTGGTCTCATCCACATAATTAATGCCATCAATTATTCCAGTCGGACGGTCTTCAATAACCGCAGGCTTTCGTACATATACATATAAACTGTCGGTAGCCATATTGGCTGCACTTTTAGCAACTGCCTTTATCCAGTGTTTTCCATAGCTATCGGCAACAAAAGCCGTAAAAAAGCTGGTTCCGGTACCTGTATAAATTCTTACGTTATCCAGGTAAACAATGGTGGAATCAGCCTCACTGCTATTTCCTGATATCTCAACCTGATCGTTTAACTGAACTACTGACGGTCGGTTAGAAGGCATAGTAATCAATACATTGATGCCTCCAATACTGACATCATAAAAAATATCGCCTCCATCCTCTGTTTTCCCGGTTGCCGACCCATCAGAATTTCTAAACACGAAAGCCAGTTTCAAAATAGTTTCGTTTGCGGGTACTCCATAATAATCACGAATGGATGGTCCAATAATCAATTGCCAGAGATCGTCCCCAACAGGCGACAGTTTACATTCCGGGAGGTTGGTTGTCCAACTGGCTTTTACATATTTCCAGTCGGAAGGTGAAGAACTGTTGTTGGTTATTACACCGGTATGTGCATAAACATCATCGGTAGTTCCAGCCAGACCTCCGTTACCAAGCTGGGCATTGAACACGATCGTCACCTGATCCTCGTCAGTTGGAAAGGCCGGATCAGAAGTTATTAATTGGGCATAGGAACCGGAAAGTCCGGCAACAATAAGGAAAAGGGCTAGGAAAACTTTATTCATGATCGTTTAATTGATGGGTCACAAAGTTAATCAATATATAAGGGCCGGACAACCCGTAGGCGCTATTTGGGCTTCAATAATGTTAATCGATTGAATATGAATCTTAACAAACTGATGCAAACGATTGCTAAAATTGAATGGGTTGCCTCTATCGCTTTGCCAAAATCCTTATGAAATTGAACCGTCTAAAACAAAAAAAGCCTTCCCTGAAAAGAGGGAAGGCTTCGAATAGAAAATGACTTGTTAAAATCTATTGAATGATGAGTTTTTTAACTGCACGTTTTCCGTCTTCACTAAGGATGTTTACAAAATAGACGCCTTTTGTAAGTTCCCCTGTATTAAGTTGAACAGTGCTGTAGCCATTGAAACTGGCAGTTGTTTTAGCAATGGATCTTCCGGTGATGTCAGAAATGAAAATGACTGCTTTTGAGTTGAAAACGTCACCTGTTGTACGGATATTTACATTACCGGCTGTGGGGTTAGGATAGAGCACCACGTTGGCATTGTACAGAACATGTTCATCCAGGCCATCAACAAAATAAGGACCTCCTGCAAGTTCAAGATCGCCAAGTAACGTGTTGTCGCTCCAATCGTTTCCGTTTCCATACCATACTGTTTGATAATCACGGCCAACACCCAAATCAGAATCGTTATTTCCAAGACTCCAACCAATGGTTCTTCCTTTACCGGGAGCAAAATCAAAATTGGACCAGGCAAGACGAATTTCGATAGAGTATCCATCGCTCGTAGCAAGCCATACCGACGATTCATCAGTAATTGGAACACCATCGGCTTTAGCCCATAGCGAGTCCAAATTAATGGCATCCATAATCAACTGGGTATCGAAACTGGCAGCGCTGTAAGTACCATCTTTGCTGTTATCGCCATCAACATACATTTCAACGGCATCGTTGTCCCATGGGTTTCCTGTTCCTTCTACAACAGCATCAACAACGTGAGCGGCAATATAGAGATTATCGGCATCCCACAAGGTTCCCCAAGTAACGGTATTGTTGATTGGACCTGTACCTGCAGCCAGGATTTCACTTCCATATGCCAGGGTATATTCACTCAAATTTCCATCAATGACGGGTGCGTCAGGAGTATAGGTTGACATGGCAACCGCATCGCCGCTAAGGGCATCACCAAAGGTATATTCACCTGTTATACAGTCGAATGTAATGCGATAACGCCCGGTGGTGGCTGGAATCATGGGGCCTCCAAGGGTTGCTGTACCTGCTGGGAAGGTATTAGCGCTCCAGCTAACCGTGCTGGAACCATCTTTGCGGAAAGCCACGTCATAAGCGTTATCGAGTTGATAGGTACCAACATAAGTTGTTGTGTTATCAAAAGCTAACTGGTTACGGAGGATCACATCTCCAATGGTAGCGTTGTGCACGCTGATGCAACCACAGCTAAGTACTCCATAATTAAGGTCACCAAATGAGGATGTCTCGGTATAGTCTTGCATACCACCGTTCCAAACCAGACGATAGTCCACACCTGAACCATTGTCATCGCCTGCCATAATATCTATCCCCGCCTGTGCACCTGTTTCAGGGGTTACACCAAGAGCAGCAAAAGGAATTCCTACTTCAATACTGTAGCCATTGGCTGTTGTAGACGAAGCCCCGAGAACAGTAATACCTGCGGGACCTTGAATAACAGTAACGGTTCCATCGCTCGTAACAGTTACGTGCACATCGGAAGCATCATAGGCGCCACCTGATTTGTTTCCATCGAAGAAGACTTCAACGATATCGCCGGCAGTAACATTTGCATCTGTCACATCAACACCTACATACATGTATTCAGCATTCCAGGCAGCACCGAAGAAAACTTCAATTGGAGTTTCAGGGGCGGTACCCTCGGCAAGAGCAGAAACAGGTTGATTAATTACCCAGTCGGTTTCGTTTAAATTGCCATCGACATTAATTGCAAAAACCTGAGGTGCTATAATGGCATTCCCAAGACGTTCAAAATTAAAGTCGTGTGAAACACAGTTATAAGTGATAAAATATTTACCACCCGGGACATTAAATTGCACTGCTGCATCATTAATGGCCTGTCCTGATGGAAAGTAACCGCCCCAAACATCTGTGAAAGTGGGGTCAGCATCAATACGAAACAGCAATAAGGTACTGGAGGTAAAGTTATACGTCAATGAGAATTGGCTGGGATACATGGCATCGCGTACCAGGTAAACATCAGTTGGTGTACCTGAACCATCATCGCCCCATGTATTAAAATCACCAACCATTCCCACTTCGCCACATGCAGTAGCATTTGTTGTGAAGTTGTAGGCCAGCGTATTAAAATCAAAAGTTACATCATAGGTGCCTGCAACCAATGGAATATTAGCACCATTGTCGGTACCAACACCTGATGGCCATGCACTATTGCCCCAGTTTACAGTCCAATCTGCATTTTCACGGAATTTAACTTCTGAGTCGGCATACCATGAGCGTGTTAGTTTCCATAGGTTAGGGTTGCTGGCATCACGGTGCATAGGTACATCACCATTCCAATTGTTAAATGCGCCAATCATGCTGATGTTGCCTGAGGTGGCTATAAAGTTGTATTCGCCGGTTGCGCAATTGAAGGATACTGCATAATCGGTAGTGACACCTAGTTCATCAAGGGGAACTAAAATATTTGGTCCATCCTGAACGCCAACTCCTGTTGGGAAACCATCACCGCCCCAGTTGGTTCCCCAATCTGAGTTGGCACGGAATTTAAGTTCAATAATACCGTCGGCATTACCATCCATGGCATCGTTGAGTGTTAGAATAACACTCCATGCATCAGGATTGTCAATGCTGCGCGTCATCCAATAGTCAGCGGCCCAGCCATTAAACTCTCCTATAAGACCAATATTTCCACATGTTGCCGTGAAGGTATATTCACCTGAGGCACAATTAAAATCAACAGCGTAAGTTCCATAAGGAACCGGGATATTTGCACCATTTTGAACAGCAATCCCTGTTGGGAAATCAGCGGCTCCCCAGTTGGTTCCCCAATCAGAGTTGGCACGGAATTTCATCTCGATAACTCCATTTGCATCACCATCCATGGTGGTGTCAACAGTAATGGTGCCAGTCCACTTATCAGGATTATTGCCATCGCGGGTTAGAAAAAGGTCATCGGCCCATCCGTTGAACTCCCCAATCAGGCTAATCGCTCCACAAGTTTCAGCAAATGAATAATCACCTGTTGCACAGTTGAATGTAACTGCATAGGTGCCGTAGGGAACGGGGATATTGGCTCCATCCTGAACAGCAATGCCAGTTGGAAAATCGGCACTGCCCCAATTGATTGCCCAGTCATGGTTAGCGCGGAACTTCATGTCAACAAATCCGCTTGCATCACTATCCATTGTCGTATCAACAGAAATGAATCCGTTAAACAAGTCAGGATTTCCCATGTCGCGGGTCATCATCACATCGTCAGCCCAGCCGGTCATTTCGCCAATAAGGCCTACCTGACCACATTGGCTCATAGCATTAAATGAGGCCATACCGGCCATTAATACCATTAAAAGTAAAATTTTCTTCATGTTTAAATTGTTTATTTATAGTTTCTGTGTTTTACGAGGCTAATATATCAATTTTCCTGCGAGCATTCAAATAGAAATTAAAACTTCTTTCTTTTTGAAAAAAAAACCTTTCGCCCTAAACACCACGTCCTTATAGCAAACGATTGTTATAACATATATCGGCCATAATTACTTTTTGTTTAGAACCTATTTAAACAACAAAAAACAGCTTCGCCAACACCGGTAATTATCTGGGACGAATCCATTATACTTCTGTTAAACAATTATTTACAAAATAAGGATGAATCTACGATACCAAAATGATTTTTTTTTAGATTTATACCAAAGATGGTTACCTATTTATTCATGAATGTTAATAATCCTTAAATGGTTATTTTCGTGTTACAAAATTTAATTTCTTAAACATTATTAAATTGTTCTATGAAAGCTAACTTATTAAAAAACAAAGTTTTATTGGCTTTGCTCATCAGTTTTGTGGGCCTTGGCAGTGCTCTCGCACAGGAAAGGACAGTTACCGGTAAGGTGACCGACAGCCAATCAGGTGAAACGCTCATTGGAGTGAATGTAACCTTTGCGAATGATCCATCCAGGGGTACAGTCACTGATATTGATGGAATTTATAAGGTGACGGTTCCTGAAAGTGTTACTTCACTTTCATTTTCTTATGTCGGGTATACCACTCAGGTGGTGGAATTAACATCGGAGGTGCTGAATGTAAAACTGGTGGCCGGTAAGCAGCTTGACGAAGTTGTTGTAATCGGGTACGGCTCTCAATCAGTAAAAGAAGTTACCAGTGCTGTTACCAGCGTCAAATCGGAAGACTTCAATAACGGCAACATCAGCGACCCTATCCAGTTAATTCAGGGAAAAGTGGCCGGTTTATCAATAGCCAAACCGGGCAACGATCCCAACCAAAACTTCCATATCAGGTTAAGGGGACTCTCTACATTTGGAGGTAACACCGAGCCGCTTATCATCATTGATGGCGTACATGGAGCCTCGCTTAACTCGGTTGACCCCAACGACATTGCATCGATGGATGTGCTAAAAGATGCTTCAGCGACCGCTATTTATGGTACTCAGGGTGCTTCGGGAGTTATTCTCATCACCACAAAAAGAGGTGAGTTTGTTCCTGAGGGTGAAAAGTTTAACGTAACATTTAATACTTCGCTTACTTCAGAATCACTGGCCAGAAAGGTTGACGTACTCTCAACCTCCGACTACCTTGGCTTACAAAATTCGGTTGACTATGGAAGCAGCACCGACTGGATGGAAGAAATCACGCAGCAGAGTCTTTCGCAAACGTATAACCTGGCGGTAGATGGGGCCACAAAGAATTCAAACTACAGGGTTTCTTTCAACTATCGCAAAGAGGATGGGGTTGTGATAGGAACGGGTTTTGAAAGATTAAATGGTAACCTTACTTTTACCAAGAGAACACTGAACGACAAACTGACTTTTGATTTTAACCTGCTGGCGACCAACAGGAATGAACAATACAGCCCCAGTGAAGCCTATGGAGCAGCTGTTAGATATAATCCAACAGCATCCATTATGGGTGAGGATGATTTCTCAAAAGAATGGGGAGGATATTTTCAAAGGGAAGCTTTTGGTTTCTACAATCCCAAATCAATGATTGACCAGAGCATAATGGATGGCAAAAAAACGAACATTATTGGAAGCATCAAAGCTACACTGGAACCAATTGAGAAATTAAAAATAAGCGGTTTCTATTCGCAGAATTACAACGCTGACCAATATGGCTCGTATTGGAGCAAAAAATCGTACTATACTCCATATGCGGTTGGCAGTCATAAAGGTTTTGCACGAAAAGAAAACCAAAACAGGTTTAACCATCTTTTCGAGGGAATTGTCAGCTACGATAAACAATTTAGTGGCCTTTCAGTAAAAGCCATGGCGGGTTATTCGTTCCGTGAAGATTACTACGATAATGTGTGGGCTTACGGTGAAGGATTCCTTACTGATGAATTTACATACAACAACATCGGCTCATCCTCAACAGTCTTATCCAATGAAGAATCAAGGGGCAGTTACCAGGAAAGCTCACGACTGATTGGTTTTTTTGGTCGGGTTTCGGCTAACTGGCGCGAAATTGCGTTTTTAACTGCCAATATTCGACGGGATGGATCGTCAATGTATGGTTGGAACAATAAATGGGGAACCTTCGGCGGGTTAAGTGCCGGATTAGACTTTGCAAAAATATTCGACTTAGGCACCTTTAATCAACTGAAATTCAGAGGTGGTTATGGGACTACAGGAAACCTGCCCCCCAATCCGTATTTGTCAAATAACCTGTACAATGTTTCAAACGAAAAATTCTTTTATAATGGAGGATTCATTCTGGCATATGCACCCATCAGAAACGATAATCCTGATTTGAAGTGGGAGCCCAAGAAAGAAACCAACATAGGGGTTGACTTTTTTTTAATGAATTACAGAATTGGAGGTTCTATTGACTATTACCACAGTGTAAGCTCGGAACTTATTCTTTATGCGCGAGTGCCTGTTCCTCCTTATCCTTCCGACAGGATGTGGTATAACCTAGGTGAGTTGGACAACTCAGGGCTTGAGTTTGCTTTTAATATCAAAGCCATTCAAACCAAAAAATTCAGTTGGAATACCGACCTTAATTTTACTAAATATTTCGATACCAAACTCATAAAAATAACCAGTGATCTGACAACCTCAGAAGGCACCCTATATCTTGGCGATCTGGGGGCACCTTACTATACCGGAATCACAACGATACTTGCTACTGAAGGGGAGGTGATTGGTCAAATTATTGCCCCGGTTTATATCGGACTGGACTCAACCGGAGTCATGTTGTTTGAATCTCTTACTGATTCAACTGGAATTACTTCGAACCCTAAACTTGAAGATTTTCAAAATGTGGGGAACGGTTTACCTAAATTTCAATTTGGATGGAACAACTCTTTTACTTTTGGAAACCTGGATGTGAGTTTTTTCCTTCGGGGCGTGTTTGGACATTATTTGATTAATGTTAACAACGCCCGGTATGGCAATCCCAATGTAATTGGCATCCAAAGCGGTATGAATCAAACCCTTGATTTTGCAGATGCCACTAATGGGCCAATCTACTCAGACGTGCATGTGGAAAAAGCCGATTTCGTCAAACTCGATAATTTCGTCATCGGGTACAACTTCCGTTTCCCTAAAAGTAAATACGTGAGCAGGGTAAGGGCATATATCTCAGGGCAAAACCTGTTCACCATCACCAACTACTCAGGTGTAAGCCCCGAGGTCAGGTATGGAGATGCCTATGACGATAACAATCCATTGGCTCCCGGAATCGACAGGGAGAATACCTATTTCACCACCCGCAGCTTTACCTTCGGTGTAAATGTTACTTTTTAACTATCAAAATCAGATAAAGAGATGAAAAAAATATTTTTTACTTTTAAATTAGTCCTGGTGGCCGTACTAATTGTTGGTTCTCAGCAATCGTGCACCAAGTTAGACGAAAGGGTTTATTCTGACCTCAATGGGGATATCCTTTTCGACGACCCTGAAAATTTAATTTACGGATTCGGGGTAGCTTATACAAATCTTTACCAGTTGGTAGGACATAAATATGGTGTGGTTGGCATGGATGCCGGCACCGACCTGTTGGTTGTCCCACAAAGGGGTGGAGACTGGTACGATGGAGGTGAATGGATCAGATATCACCGTCATCAATGGACTCCGACCGAAGGATACGTGGCCAGAGCATGGAACATACTGTATTTTGGAATAAATACATGTAACCGTTTAATTCTTACTTTCGAAGCCCTTGAAGGTGTTGATACTGAGCCTGCAATTGCTGAGCTAAGAGGACTTAGGGCCTTTTATTACTGGTGGCTGGTTGATATTTATGGAAATGTACCTATCGTTGACAGTTTTGATGTGCCTGCTGACTTTAAGCCGGAAACAAAATCGCGACAAGAAGTGTACGACTTTATTGAATCGGAGCTGCAGGAGGTGATGCCATATTTGTCGAAAAGTACCGGTCTTGATTATTTTGGAAGGGTGAATTATTATGTTGCCCAGACCATACTCGCCAACCTGTATATTAATGCCGAAGTGTACACCGGTACTCCCCAATGGGATAAGGCGATGACTGCAGTGGATTCTGTTATGACGGGTGGTTACAGCCTTTCGAGCGATTTTTTCTCGAACTTCAGAGAAAATGCAACCACCTCACCCGAGTATATATTTGGACTGCATTTCGATAATGTTGACGCCCCGGCGTTTGAAGTTCACTTGTTTACACTTCATTACAACCTGGCCGCAAAATACCAGTTTGAAGATGCTACCTGGAACGGGATATGTGCTCAGGAAAGCTTTTTCCACCTATTCGATGCCGATACAAACGATGTTCGTAGAAACAGCATTTTGTTTGGTTTTCAGCACTTTGATGATGGTACACTTGTCGAAGATCCGAGTTTCGAGAAATTTAACCCTGCTGATCCAACTTACAGGGATCCTGATGGCGCCCCGCTTAATTTAACGCCTAAAATCAACATGCTTGAGCCCAAATGTTTGCGCCAGGCAGGTGCCAGGGTAGCGAAATATCCATTTATCGTTGGCAGCAACCGATATACCAGTAACGATGTTCCTATTTTCAGATATGCCGACATACTGCTGATGAAGGCGGAGCTTCTTCTTCGCACCGGCGATGCCGGGGGAGCACTTGAGTATGTAAATCGGGTAAGGACAAGGGCAGGAGTTATCCCGGCTACCGAAGTCACGATGGAATCACTGTTGGATGAGCGGGCAAGGGAATTGTTTGCCGAAGGACATCGGCGAACAGATATGATCAGGTTTGGTACCTATGGAAATATCCGTTGGGAAAAACCCGAACAGTCAGCTACCTACACTACTATTTGGCCTATTCCGCAGGCTCAAATTGATGTAAATCCCAACCTGGTTCAAAACACCGGTTATTAAGGTGGAAGATTGTTATAAGAAACCCGTTCTTATTGACGGGTAAAGTACCATTAAAAAAAGCCGGCAGATTGATCTACCGGCTTTTTTTAGTTATTTTTTCAACGTGAGTACCTTAGAAAACAAATGGTACAATAAATAAAACCTCCCTTTCTTCTAACTGGATTCCCGAATAATCAGTTTCGTTTTTAAGACGTGTTTTATGGGGTTATAGTCAAATGTATTGCTCTTGATCCGTTCCAACAGAATGCTGGTGGCCTTTTTTCCGAGTTCAAATCCGAACTGATCGACAGAGGACAATTCCGGATCACAAATTTCGGCACTCTTGCTGTTTTCAAAACCAACAATCTTTAAATCTTCGGGAACGCGGATACCCATTTTTTTTGCCATCTTGATTACACCTACGGCAGTCATATCATTCACTGCAAATATCCCGTCAGGCCGATCCACTTTTTTGAGGACGCTGGCCGAAATTTTAGTGGCTGCATCCAGCGTGTCGCATGGGTAAACCAAATTGCTGTCGTAAGGTATACTGTGGTGTAAAAGCGCATTTTTATAACCTTCGAGCCGTTTTTGACTTAGCATAAGATGTTGAGGCGAGGTATAACAGGCAATCCGCTTACAACCTCTGCTAATCAGGTGAGTAACCGCATTATAAGCACCTGAATAATCATCTACCATCACCGAATCGGCATGGAAGTCATCCAAAACGCGATCGTAAAAAACCATGGGAATTTCATTATCAATCACTTGTTGAAAATGCGAAAAATCCTTGGTCTCTTTCGAAAACGATACCAACATTCCATCTACCCGGTTGGCCAACAGGGTTTGTGTGTTCAGCACTTCCCTCAGGTACGATTCATTGGATTGCACCACCAATACATTGTAATTATTTTGATAGGCCACTTCCTCAATTCCGTTGATAATGGTCGAGAAAAAATAGTGCTGTATTTCGGGTACGATGAGACCTATGGTATTGGTACGGCTGTTTTTGAGGTTAAGGGCGATGAGATTTGGTTTATACCCAAGCAATTTGGATAATTCCTGAACAGCCTGTCGGGTTTTCTTACTGATATCAGGATGGTCTTTTAATGCCCGTGAAACCGTAGACGTTGATATACTGAGTTTTTCAGCGATATCTTTGATGGTTACCTGTCGTTTCATATCAATTAGTTGATCAGATTAAACTCTATGGCTATGCGGTAAAAACCCATATCTCAGCAACCACAACTATTCCAGGGGACAGGCAATTAGTTGGTTCCTTAATTTACATTCCTTTTTAGTAAAGCAAGGCGTTTTTTTTAAAATTGCCCGGAAAAATAAATTGCTGAAATTGTCCTACTACACGGCCAACAAATATAACACATCCATTGCAGTAATTTAACGAAATCACAAAAATGTTTTACTTCTTTGAAACAAATACGAGATAACCCCATGGAGTTAAGTCGAATAACTGATTTTCGGACAAGTCGATGGTTTCTCCCGTAAAGGCATTAGAAAACATTCCTGAAGGGCTGTTTGGATCAAGCGAAAATTTCTGAGGCAGATTACTCAGGTTCATTACAACAACCACTTTGTTGTCTTCGTTTTCTCTTAAAAAAGCCAGCATGGTGGTATCCTTCCTGTCAGTTAAGGCGATTATTTCACCTCCCTCTTTACCATTCCATAGTGCATTATTGTTCTTTTTAAGGTGATTAAGCGTTGTATAAAAGGCTTCTTTTTTAATGTTTCGCCAATCAACAGTGTCCTTTTCGAAAAACCGCAACCGCTTGTCTAATCCGGCTTCCTGGCCACTATAAATCAAAGGCATTCCGGGAATTGTATAAGTAAGAACTGCCATGGCATCACCTGCGTCACCCATTCTTTCACCAACTGTTCCATTCCACGAATTTTCGTCGTGGTTGGTGATAAACAGCATGTGGTAAGCATCGGGGGGCAAGGTATCCAGAGATTGAACATATTTCCATACCTCGGAAGCGGGCTTTTTGCCTTGGGCAATCTGGTTCATGATGTGATGAAAATTCCAGGAATAGTTCATGTCAAAGGCTCTTTTCAGCAAGGCAGGTACATCTTCGTTTTCAGCCAGCATAAATACCGGTTTTAGCTGTTCGAGCTGCAATCGGGCCTCATTCCAGAAATCAACCGGAACCAAACCGGCCACATCACACCTGTAACCATCCACATCAGCTTCCTTAACCCAATATTTTAACGCGCTTATCATCGAGTCACGCAACTCTGGATTCTCGTAATCAAAAGCAATTACATCTGTCCAGTCGAAGGGTGAGACAAAGGCTCCGGTAGAATCGTGTTTATACCACTCAGGATGGTTTTTCGCCCAGGGGTGATCCCAGGCACTGTGGTTTGCCACCCAATCTAAAATAACAAACATCCCCAACTGGTGGGCTTCATCAACAAGTGACCTGATGTCTGCCAAAGTTCCAAATTCGGGATTTACTTCTGTGTAATCAGCTACAGCATAATAGCTTCCCATCGATCCTTTTCGGTTCTCCATACCAATTGGGAAAATTGGCATTAACCAAAGGATATCCACACCCATGGCCTTCAACCTGGGAAGATCAGCCTGAAATGCATTAATGGTCCCTTCCATGGTGTGTTGCCGAAGGTTTACCTCATAAATGTTCGCGCTTTTACTCCAATCAACATGGGTTAGTACGGTATCGGCTTTAGGTGGTTCTTGCACCTGTTGAGTTTGGTTCTGACATCCTATCAACATCATCGTAGAAATTGCAATTGTGGCCATTGCTGTCCGGGTAAATAAAATATTTTTCATGTTCTATAAAGTTGGTTTCTATTTTTTAAGGCGAATTGTCACAGGATCACTTCCCCAGGTAAAGGAAATCTTCGGACCTTCGTCAGTTAATTCGATTTGATCTTTTGGTACTTCTACCATCTCAATTTTCCCATCTTCAAGTTTTTGTTCAAGGGTTATCGATTGGTATTTTTCTTCGCCACCGATTACCTTCAGGGTTAAATGATATTCGGGAGGTTCATTGTAATAACCCTTCCCTTCGGAATAGACTGTAAACTCAAGCAAACCGCCATTCTGCTGTTGATTTGCCCTGAATTTCATCAGGTGATATTCTCCTTTTTCATAGGCTCCATAAAGTGCTCCATCATCCAAATACACAAATCCGGAATCCATGTTTGCATACGAATTCAGATAATAATCTACCTGCAGGTATTGTGTACAAATGTCGTTGGTTGTATTCACCGGTGAGGCTTTGGTGATAAACGATCCTGCCCGGACGAAGATGGGAATGGTTTGAATATCAACAGGAACATCGATGCTTTGCCCGCCATTAACACGTAGATTGGACCAGAAATCATACCAGAAATCGCCTTTGGGCAAGTACACCTGCCTGGTTTTCAAATCTGGTTTCAGAACGGGTGCAATCAGAAAACCGGGCCCAAACATGTACTCATCTTCAATATTATAGGCATTGGTATCAGCCGGGAATTCGTAAAACAAAGGTCGAACAATGGGGTAACCCAACGTATGGCTTTCGAAGGTAAGCGTGTAAATATAGGGCAAAAGGCTATATCGCAAATGCATAAAATCGCGTACCACCTGACGGGTAGTGTCGTTAAAGTAAACCGGTTCCGATGGTATACCGGAACCATGAGGTCGCAGGATTGGTGAAAAACAAGCCATCTGTAACCACCTGGTATACAAAACATCATCACGGGTTCCCTGTGCAAATCCGCCTGCATCGGAATGGATAAAAGGCAATCCGCTCAAACTCATGTGTATCATCAAAGGCAACTGTGCTTGCAAGCCTCCCCAACTTCGTGAAACATCCCCCGTCCAGGGAAAAATACTGTAGCGTTGCGATCCGGCATAGCCGGCCCGGTTCAGGTTAAAAAGCCTGGTATCAGGATAATCCTTGCGATACTGTTCAAAGAGCATTTTATGCCAGTAATGACCATAAATATTATGAACTTCGTCTGCTTTCCCATTCACATGGAATTGATCGGCAGGATGATTCTCAGGTTCACCCAAATCGCCCCACCAACCGGCAACACCCATTTCTATCTGGGGTTTGTATTGTTTCCAAAACCATTCAGCGGCCCGTGGATTAAAAATGTCGATCAGTCCGGCAGGTCCAAAATAAAACTGATCGTTCACATAGGTACTGCCGGTGCTGTCCCTGGCCAGCAATCCCAACTCACTGGTGATTTTAAAGTTCTCAAGGGTATCGATGATGTAAGGCTCGGTAATGAGGATTGTTTTTATTCCCCAGAGTTTAAAGCCATCTATCATTTGTTTGGGATCGGGCCAATTTGGCTTGTACCAGTTTAAACGGCCCAGGGTGCCCATGATGCTGTCGCCAAACCAATAAAAATCAAGGATAATGGCATCGATTGGGAAATCTTCCTTTTGCATCAAATGTACGATGGAGTCAGTTTCCACCTGAGATATGTAACCCATACGCGATTGCAGGTTTCCCAATGCCCAAAAGGGCGGAAGTGGCTGAAATCCGGTTAAGGTAGCATAATCGTGTGAGATGGTTTTATAGTCGGAACCCACCACCAGATAATATTGCATCGGGCCACCAATGGCTCCCCATTCCATAATGCCGGGCTCAGTTTCGCCCAAATCGGCATATCCTTTCTGAGGATTATCAAACAACATTAAATAATGGTTGGTTGAAACAACCAATGGAATGGAGTAATTCAGGTTTTTAGCCCCGATTTCGTATCCGTATTTGGGCCGGTTGTACAGGGTGTAACGCGATCCCCTGAGGTTGAGCGCATTGGCACGCTCGCCCAATCCAAAAAAGCGTTCGTGATCAGCCATTTTAAATCGAAGTCCATCCGAATCATCACGCCTGAAATATCCTTTTTCTTCCTGAAGGATGGTGTCGTGGTGATACACAAAGGCCACGTATACTGGATTTTTATGTACCAGCACGGTAAGTGAATCGGTTATCAATTTCACCCAGGTGGCATCCTCAGAGGCAACAGAACGAACGGGCTGAGGTGCCATAATAACCGCATCGGAGGGTGAGCTCACTCCCACGCTGTTTGGAAAGTGCTGCACTTTAATGGTAGTGGAGTTAAACGGCACAATGGTAATTAATCCATTGTTGGTTAACACTTTTAGCACATGCTCAAAAAGAGAGTGCGACACATATTCCCTTTTTTTAAAAACATATTCGGGGGCTTCCTTTACAGGAGGAACATACCCGTTTACCGGAATGAAAATATCTTCGTTTGTTTTGGTTTTCCCCACATGCGATCCATTTTCGCTTCTGAAGACAAAAGCAAGTTGTTGTGGAATCTCATCAGGTTGTAACCCGTAGAAATCGTTGATTACAAATTTAGCCTGATACAGATCATCGCCCAGCGCGGTCATCTTTACACGGGAATCTGCTTCACCCCAGTTACCTACCACATGTTTCCAGTCGCCGCCATCAATGCTTTTGTTGGTAATGACTCCGGTATGGAAATATACGTCACCCTGATAACCTTCCAAGGCGCCATTACCGGCTTTAGCATTAAAAGTCAGTGTTGCCATCGTATTTGGTGGCGGGTTATCTGGGATGAACCAGGCTACTTGCGAAAAGCCCGTTTGAATAAAAATGAACAGCCCTGCAATACAGAGAAGTAGGTTGTTTTTAACTTTCATGAACAATTTATTTCAATACCATTTACTTTACTAATTCAACAATCACAGGCGATTTGGCAGGAACTACAATTTCTGTCAACTGATCAAAACCTGTCCGATCGAGGACGCTTCTGCCTTTGGAATAGCCTTGCAGGTTTTCAGAAAATCTTGATAAATCAACTGTTTTCTCCTCATTGGTGTTGTTAAGCATCACCATCACAGAGCTTTCATCGTTGTAACGGAAATAAACATAAATTCCATTTTCGGGAATGTAGTGGGTTAATTTACCTGATTGGACGGCGGTATTTGTTTGTCGCCAATGCAAGAGCTTCTTCATAAAGTCAAATGCGTTATTCTGCTCCCGGGTTCTTCCTTCGCGTGTAAAGGCATTGCTGGTGTCGTCACTCCAACCACCCGGAAAATCTTTGCGGATGTCGCCATGGCCTTTATGTTCTTTTCCGGTCATCATTATTTCTGATCCATAGTATAATTGAGGAATACCACGGGTGGTCAGCAGAAAAGCCATGGCCAGTTTAAATTTATTGTCATCTTCTCCCAGTTTTGAATATATTCTGTCGCCGTCATGGTTATCGGCAAACGTCACCAATTTCATAGGATCGGTGTACACATAATCTTGTGAAATGATATCCCATAGTTTCGCTGCTCCCTTGTCCCAACCTTCATCTTCATTAAAGGCACTGCTGATGGCCTGCATCAATGGAAAATCAAACACATTGGTCAAATTCGAACGATACCCATCCTTATTGGTGATACTGTTCTCCCAATAAGCCACGGACTGGGGGTCACTCAGCCATACTTCGCCCACCACATTGAAGTTGGGATATTCCTCCAGTAGTCTTTTCATCCAGAGTGCCATGAAGTTGCTATACGGATAGGGATAGGTATCCTGACGGATGCCATCCAATCCTGTGTATTCTATCCACCAAATGCTGTTTTGAATGAGAAATTCTGCCATCAGGTGGTTTTGTTGGTTGAGATCGGCCATCGAAGTATCGAACCAGCCCCGTACCATTTTATCATAATCGGATTTTGCTGCATGCGGATCCGAAACCACTCCACCCCTGTAGTTGGAGCGGGTAAATTCGGGCCATTGGTTATACCAATCCTGCATGGGCAAATCGTTTTTCCAGTAATAACCAGTTCCCAGGTGGTTAAAAACCATGTCCATGATTACCTTGAGTCCATTTTTGTGCGCTTCGTCTATCATGTTCACGTAATCCTGATTGGTTCCAAACCGTGGATCGATCTTATAAAGGTCAGTTATTGCATAGCCATGGTACGAAAAGGTGGGCATGTTATTTTCGAGCATGGGATTAGTCCAGATGGCGGTTACACCCAATTCTTTTAAATAATCGAAATGGTTTGTAATTCCTTTGATATCCCCTCCATGACGTCCGTTTGGGTTTTTCCGATCGGATTTTTCTGTCATGCCGGGAGCATCATCGTTTGAAGGATCGCCATTGGCAAACCTGTCGGGCATCAACAGATAGATGACATCCGAGTTATCAAATCCATGAAACCGGGTTGGATCGGTTTTTCTTTGTTTTATCTCATAGGAGTAGGAGGCTTTTGTTTTACCATTTTCCTGAAATTCGATGTTCATCAAACCCGGTTTAACTTCCGATGAAAACAACAAGTTGATAAACAGGTAATTCGGACTCTCTACATGAATTACTTCCTTGATCTGTATTCCACTATATGAAATAACAGGCTGTGTTTTCGAGATATACTCTCCGTATACCATGAGTTGCAGGTTTTGGTTCTTCATACCTGCCCACCAAAAAGGAGGATCGATGCGCGTCAAAGCTACTTTTTGTGTTTGAGCGGCAAACCCCGAGAGCAGGAATAGGACAATCAGCCAGGTGGCGATGTGTTTTGACCGAGTTTTTTTTGAATAACGATGCATGACTATCAAATTGTAGGATAAGTACCCAAAAATAATCCAATTAATCATTGCATAAAGACTTCATGAAATGATTGACACAAAATAAAGGAAATCATTAAAAAAATGGTTCGTTTTAGCCATGATGAGATATGCCCCGCAAACGATTGATTTAAAGTAAATCATTCCACCTATGAATCACCATCATTTTATAAGCAATTCAATAGCTTTCCAGGGGTAAGCCAAAAGCTAAAACAGAGTACATTTGCCTGTAAAAATATTCATCTTATGACCGATAAATCAATCCTAGTAAAATATTGGCAAACACTTTATCCTGAAACCCCATTCACCCGTCTTGAAGAATTTTTATCAAGACTAACCCATGGGGATGCCTCAAACGATGAACAGGATTGGTATAAAGATGCTACTTTATATGCACTTTACGTGGATTTGTTCAATACGAACTTCGATGGGTTGATCGATAAGTTGGACTATTTGCAGGACCTGGGTATCACGTGTTTATGGTTGTTACCCATACTTGATTCGCCAATGCGCGATGCCGGGTTCGATATTAAAAACTACGACCGCATTCGACCCGATTTGCTTGGCATGTCCGAATCGGCTTCTAAAGAAGAACAAGCCCTGGCTTTTAAGGGATTTTTAAAGGCTGCGCACAACCACCATATTAAGGTGATTTTTGATGTGGCCATCAATCACACTTCCGATCAAAATCCCTGGTTCATTGAATCACAAAAAACCATCCCAAATCAATACAGCGATTACTATATCTGGCGCGACCAACCAGATAAGTATCTGGAAGCAAGGCTTCTGTTCAAAGGCATCGAAGACTCAAACTGGGAAAAATCAGGCAACCGATACTATTTTCACCGGTTTTTTAGTTTTCAACCCGATTTAAACTACCGCAACCCTGAAGTTCTGCTGGCCATGACCAGGAACCTCCTGTATTGGCAAGAGATGGGTGCTGACGGGTTCCGTGCCGATGCCATCCCCTACCTTTGGAAAGAAGACCATACAAGTTGCGAGAATCTGGACAACACCCATGTTATTGTGAAATTTTTCAGGGCGGTACTGGATTATGTTAAACCCGGCACCTTGCTTCTTGCCGAAGCATGCCAGCAACCCAAGGAAGTGGTAAAATATTTGGGAAATAGTGACGAATGCCATGTGGCCTATCACTTTCCGCTGATGCCCATGATGTTTAAGGCCATTGCCATGCAAAATGGGACTCCAATAAAACACACGTTGAGCCGTGAGGTTACACCTGAAATAAATGAGGAGAACCAATGGATGACCTTTTTGCGTGTACATGATGAACTCAGCCTGGAGTTGGTTTATGTAAGTGAAGAGGACCGGCATTATATTCATTCCCGTTATTGTCACGATCCGAAATGGGATTTTCGCTTAGGAGAAGGAATATCGGCACGTCTGTCGGAACTCATGCAACGGAATCCTGACAAAATTGCGTTAAGTTATTCGCTGATGCTTACATTAACCGGAACCCCGGTGGTATATTATGGCGATGAGTTTGGGAAATTGAACGACGAGACCTATTATAACGAACAAATCAGGCTTACAGGTAAAGACGATACCCGCTTTCTTGTTCGTGGACGTATCGATTGGGATCAGTTGGAAGCAGACTTGTCGGATGAAAACAATTTTCATTTTAGGGTTTTTGAATTAATTTTCGGCATGTTGAATAGCCGAAAAAAACAAAAAGCCTTTGGTCGTGGCGATACACAATTTGTCGATATACAAAACCATGAAGGACATGATTGCCCCGGGGTGTTGGCCTATTACCGGACTTACCATCAGGAACAACTGCTGATTATTAATAACCTATCGGATAAATTAGTAAAACTAAAGAATCCCATTCCGGAAAAGGACATGGCCATTCTTTTTCCAAAAGGAATGCGTGTAGAAGACCCCGACAATCAAATAGTATTGGAACCTTATGGATTTGTCTGGTTTCTTGTTTTAGAATAACTAAATAACACTATCAGTTTATTATTTTGTAAATCAGCACCCTTAGATCGTTGTAGCCTGTCGAATCGATACTGTCGACACCTTTGCTCTTCAGATCGAGCTGCCGGATGGAGCTGAGTATTTGTTTTACTTTGTTGGGAGTAAAAACCCTGGCTGCACTTGCGTATTCCGAAACTGCAAATGGAGGAATGCCTAATTCAGAGGCAATTGCGTTTTGTGGCTGTCCGTGAAGTTGTGCATAAAGGAACACCTTAATAAAGTAATTATGTAGCATCACGGTCAACATCTGCAAAGGGTTTTCCTTTGGATTTGACTCAAAATAATTCACTATACGCTGTGCTTTTAGTGCATCACGTTGGATGAGGGCCTTCTGTAACTCGAAGATATTGAAGTCCTTGCTGATACCAATATTTTGCTCAATGTGGTCTTCGGTAATAAGCGACCCGGGAGGAATGCTGATGATGAGTTTCTGAATTTCATTATTGATTTTACTCAAATCGTTACCAAGATATTCTGCCAACAGCATCATGGCCGCAGTATGCACATCATAGCCTTTCTGTGAGATGAGCTCATGGATGAAATCAGGCACCCTGGCTTCTTTTATTTTTTCCGACTCAAAAACAACGGCATGTGCAGAAGCATTTATTTTTTTATAAAAAGTCTTTCGTTTATCTATTTTTTTATGTTTATGAGCAAGCACTAAAATGGTCGTTTTAAGCGGATTATCGAGGTAAGTTTCGATTTCATCCCATGACTTTAGTTCCTGTGCTTCTTTTATAATAACGACCTGAAAATTACCCATCATCGGAAACTGACGGGCGATGTCAACAATTTCCCGGGCAGATAGGTCGTAACCATAGGCAACCTTTTGATTGAAGTCGCGCAAACCCTCATCTAGCACTTTGTTCTCAATCAGATTTGTGAGCTGATCAATGTACCAAGGCTCTTCACCATGCAAAAAATAAACCGGGGCAAAGATTTTATGATCGATATTCCGAATGATCTCGTCGTATTTCAAGGCTAGAATTTCAAATGTTTTACAGTGACGCCATCATTAATAAGTTGTTTAAGTGATTCGATACCAATCCGAATGTGGTCTTCCACCCAGTTTTCGTTCACTTTTTTATCACTTTCCATCGTTTTCACTCCTTCAGGGATCATGGGTTGATCGGTGACAAGAAGTAAGGCTCCGGTGGGAATTTCATTTACAAAACCTACGGTAAAAATGGTAGCTGTTTCCATATCCACCGCCATCGATCGCGTTTTGCGAAGGTATTTTTTAAATTTCTCGTCATGTTCCCAAACCCTGCGGTTGGTGGTATAAACCGTGCCTGTCCAATAATCGCGTTTAAATTCACGGATGGTTGTCGAGATGGCTTTTTGCAGGCTAAATGCCGGAAGCGCCGGTACTTTTGAGGGAAGATAATCGTCGGAAGTTCCATCGCCACGGATGGCTGCAATGGGTAAGATCAAGTCGCCCACTTCATTTTTCCTTTTCAAACCGCCGCATTTCCCCAGAAACAAAACGGCATGTGGCTCGATACCACTTAACAAATCCATGATGGTGGCAGCATTAGCGCTTCCAAACCCAAAGTTAATCATGGTGATATCACCAGAAGTGGCGCAAGGCATGGGGCTTTTATCATCAACAATATCCACCCCATTCCATTTGGCAAAAAGTTCAAGGTACTTCTTAAAGTTCGTAAGCAGTATATATTTACCAAATCCACCTAAATGTAAACCTGTATATCTTGGTAACCAGTTCTCTACGATTTCCTGTTTTTCAATCATATGATACTTTTAGGCAAAATTACAATTTTTAATCTAGTTTTACATCTAATTTAGAGCAAAGAGAGGGATTATGGCGTTGAATGAAATCAAGTTTAATATCCGTACCAATCAGGAGGGCAAAGAGGAGATTTTTGACTATTGGAGAAAAAAATTCGTGGCCTTAACTCCTGAGGAATGGGTTCGTCAGCAGTTTTTAAACTTTCTGGTAACAGAAAAAGGATATCCGCAGTCACTCATCACTGTGGAGAAACTAATTCTGGTTAACCGACTGTCGAAACGATTTGATGCTGTGGTGTACAATCAACTTCGAAAACCGGTGATGCTGATTGAGTTTAAAGCCCCGACCATAGCACTTTCTCAAAAAACCATGGAACAAGCCGGACGCTATAATCTTAGCCTTAAAGTAAACTATTTGGTCATCAGCAATGGGGCCCAACATTATTGCTGTAAGATTGATCATCAAAATGAAACCTTCTTGTTTTTAACCGAAATCCCGGAGTTCAATCAATTGATTGGTTAAGGCCGTGTGTGTTAAATGAGGTGATCAGATAGCCAAAGCATATAAAAGTTTAAAATTATTCACACGAAATATCCACCTATTCCGTTTTAATATCTATTTTTGCTATCAAATTATTTAATTATATGAAAAAGATTGTTCAAGTAATTTTAGCTGTAATCATTATTGGGTTAGGTTATCTGGTTTATGAAAGCATCATGGAACCCGTTAGGTTTAAAAAGGAAAAATCCTCCCGCGAAAAAGTGGTGATTCAAAAATTAAAAGACATCAGAAGCTCGCAGGTGATTTATAAACAACTTAAAGGCAGTTATGCCACGAGTTTTGATACGCTGATCAGCTTTTTGAAAGTAGCTGAAATACCGGTGGTTAAAATCATTCCTGATCCCACAGACACCACCTACACGCGAACAATTAACGATACAGTTGGATTCATTAATGTAGCCGACTCCCTCTTTAGCAAAATCAAGAATTTCTCATTTACCTCCTTCAAAACCATTCCTTATTCAGGTGGTGAGTTTTTTGAAATGAAAGCCGATACCACTGAAAGAGGGGGAGTAAAAGTGTATGTATTCGAGGCAAAAGCACCCTTTACTGCTTACCTGAAAGGAATGGATGAGCAGACCATTATTAACCTGAATGCTAAATTTGAGGACATCGAAAAATATCCCGGACTTAAAGTTGGATCATTGGTTGAACCTTCAACTGATGGAAATTGGGAATAACGAATTTTCCTGATGTCTCTCCGGTTAACACCCTATATCAACCATCTCGACAAGTCTTTTAAGGAGTCGAATACAAGAAGTTATAGTTTGTCCATGCAGGTCGACTTGCATGGACTTGTCTTTTCCATCTTTAATCCAGACAAGAACAAATTTATCGGGCTTCAATCCTATCATTTTCCAAACGTTGATAATTACGCACAGCTACCGTCACTTTTTGGACAAATTCTGAATCAGCAGCCCTGGTTTGCATTTCCATTTAAGGAAGTTACCGTGCTGATTCAAAACAGGTATTCAACACTGGTTCCTCAACCCTTATTCGATCAAAACCACAAAAACCTATACCTTGGTTTTAATCATCCTTTTCAGGAGAACTCGCGTATCGTATACGATCAATTGAAGAACATTGGAGCCTACATGGTGTATTACGCGTCAAACCCGCTTGTGGAAAAGGTAAAGGATTTTTGGGCCAATGCGCGGATATTGCATTTTTCGACGGCCATGATTGAAAGTCTTTCGACCAATTTCAAAAATAAACTCGATGTCAACACCCTGTTTATCAACGTCCAGGATAATAGCTTCGATCTGGTACACTTCAACCAAAAAACCCTCCATTTTTATAATCAGTTTTTGTTCAACACCAAAGAAGATTTTATTTACTTCCTTCTGCTCAGCATCGAGCAGCTTTCATTAAACCCGGAAAATGTTAACCTGATCATGATGGGGAAAATAGATAAAACAAGTCCCAATTATGACATGATTTTCAGGTACATCAAACATTTTAAGTTTATCGATAAGAACAAAAACTTTCAATATTCTTATCTTCTCGATCAGGTGAACACACACCACTATTATGTTCATTTTAACAGCATGTTATGCGAATAGTAGGCGGATCGTTTAAACGCCGGATCATCAGCCCGCCAAAGAGCCTTCCTGTTCGGCCGACCACTGATTTGGCGAAGGAAAGCCTTTTCAATATCCTTGGCAACATCATTAACTTGAATGACAAAACCGTTGCTGACCTCTTTAGCGGGACTGGCAATATTGCCTATGAATTTGTGTCGCGCGGTGCAGAAAAAGTGTTGGCCGTTGAGCAGCATTTTGCCTGTGTTAAATTCATCCGTCAGACCGCCCAAGATTTTGAAATGAATCAGCTTACCGTGATTCAGTCAGACGTGTTCCGGTTTTTGAAGACCGGAACCCAGGTTTATGATGTGATATTTGCCGATCCACCTTACGCCTTGGACAACATTCCTGAAATTCGTCAATTGGTTTTTGAGTACAAACGGCTTAAACCAAATGGGTGGCTCATCATCGAGCATCCAAAATCAGTGAATTTTTCAGAAAGCCCTTATTTTCATTCACTCCGCAAATACGGTAAAGTCAATTTTAGCTTTTTCCACTACACCGAAGTAGCTGAAACGAGCCATGAATAAATGAACCATGGCTCGTTCAAACAGGCTTAAAACTACTTTTTCTTTTCAAGCAGCAGAATTTCAGAAGCCACCACCTCAGTAACATAGTGCTTTTGGCCTTCTTTATCGGTATAGTCACTATGGGTTAATTTACCCAGGATGGCTGTTTCGTGGCCTTTTTTAAGGTATTTTTCGGCGATCTGTGCCACAGGTCCCCAGGCCACAACATTGTGCCATTGGGTGTCTTCCACGCGTTGTCCGTTTTTGTCGGTGTAATAATCGGATGTGGCTACGGAAAAGCGTGCTTTGGTTTTGTTTTCACCATAATTGTTGATCTCGGGATCGTTTCCCAACCGGCCAATCAGTTGGACAGAATTTCTCAAAGTTGACATAACAGTAAATTTTAAAGGTTAATTAAAAGGTTTAATACAAATAATTGTATGGAGCAAAACTACTGCCTCTATCAAACTTTATTCGGTTAATAACCATTTATTTACGAGTTTAAATGATTATAGTCGTTTATAAGTAGCTATATTATTGATATAATGACCATTATGCTGGAATATCGAAATTGAACTTCTCCTTAAAAATACATACCCCGTTCTGGCACAGGCATTCTATCAATTCTGGTTGGTATGTGACGCTCCTTACAATTGACCGGTCGGTATAGCGGAATTTTTTTTGAACATGAAGTTAGATGGAAATGATTTTTTTAACTGTCATTAGGAAGAATAGATTTGTTTAGTGGAATCGTATTTGGAAATTTAAAGCAAAATAAATAAAGGAGGGTTGTTGGCACAAAAAAACAAAAGCCGAACTTTGTATTGTTTCGTTACATCAGGCAGTTACGCCAAAGAACAAATTGAGATATCATAGACATAAACACAACGTGTATAGAAGATGGTAGGGCACATTGAAAAAAACTGGATATAATTGATAAATTCAGTAAATCTGTAAAAAGATTAAAATTATGAATATGATAGAATTAAAAAAGGATTTTCATAATTTGATTGATAGTATTGACAATGAGAACATTTTAGTGAGTTTTTACGATATTATTAAATCAAAGACAGTAACAAAAGATGGACAATTGTGGGGACGGTTGGACAAAAAAGAGCAAGAGGAATTATTGATCGCCTTTGAAGAGAGCGAGAACCCTGATAATTTGATTGATAATGACGTAATGAGAAAAAAGCATCGTAAATGGCTTTAAACATAAAGTGGTCAAAAAGAGCTGATAGAAAATTTGATAAAATTCTTGGGTATTTAATGACAAATTGGAGTGAACAAGTAACAAAGAATTTTGTCCAAAAGGGTATGATTTTTTAGATGTTTTATCAGAGTTTCCTGAAATTGGATCAATTGAAAATAATGAAAAAGGGTAAGGAGGTTTTACTATAGTCAAGCAAAAAAACATTTTTTATAGGATTAAAGGAGAAACAATAATTCTACTTGACTTCTTTGACAATAGACAAAATCCAAAAAGACACTATCCCGCCAACCATTTTTTAAACCCAAAAACAACAATTCTCTTAATCGTATTAACCGGATTCGTTTTCAAAAAATTTAACAACCAATCTACATCCCAATCAAGGAAGAAGGGGCTCATTGGATTGTAAGCCCTATCCCGATGAGCACAATTGAACCAAAAAGAATCGAAGCCATAGCCTCTGCATTTGCTCATCAGGTTAATGGCGTGATGGATAATTCAGTGGTTGGTTAATCAAAATTTTATTATTATTGCCGACTACAAATAAACAATACTAAATTTACATTCATGAAACACCACTATTTTTTAATCACCATTGCGGTTATTGCTTTCAGTATTGCAAGTTGTAAAAATGATAAAAAAGTCATCATCCCAACCGATTGCACGGAAGTTCACTGGTCCTATGACGGAATTACCGATGGACAAGACAAATGGGTAGATCTGTGCACGGGTTATAGTGATTGTGGTGGTCAATCTCAATCACCGGTCAATATTTCCGGTGCCATACCTGACTTAACGTTACCCGGATTGGATTTTAACTATTCTTCAACAACCACGGAAATTGAGAATAACGGTCATACTATCGAATTTGTTTGCGAAGCAGGCAGCGAATTAACAATCGGCACAAAAACCTATCAACTGTTGCAATTTCATTATCATGCTAAGAGCGAACACCAGGTTGACGGATTATACCATCCCTTAGAAGTTCATTTCGTGCACAACGAATCGGATACGGCTTATGCCGTTGTAGGCGTATTTTTTGAGCCGGGAGAAGAAAATGAGCTTTTTACGGAATTTCTGGCTCATTTCCCAACCGAAAAGGGAACCTATACCGACACTACCGAAATTAATCTGGCAGGCCTGTTGCCTGAAAATAAAAGTTTTTATCATTATAGTGGTTCGCTAACCACACCACCCTGTTCAGAAGTTGTAAATTGGTATGTTCTAAAAAATGAAATTTCAGCCTCAGCAACGCAAATAGCACAATTTGAAGGAATTTTGAAGAATAATTACAGAAATATCAAGAATTTAAATGGCAGAACAATTTACAGTCGGGATGAATAGCAAATTGCAATTGTTGATGTAAAGGATGCCAAACTCAGGGTTTATATCCCGATTTTTGAAGGATTTCCTGAGTATCCGGGTTCGAGATCAGTTCGCTCAGGGAGATTTCAGGATAATTTTCGTGATAGGCTTTAACGATTTGCCAGCCCAGCCAGATTCCGACGCGTGGCGCCGATTCATTTGAAAACCCGGTGGTAAAGGGAGCTTCCTGAATTAATTTTGTTTGCGTGTCGTAATCTGACGAATAGAAGAGCTGGTTTTTGACCAGAAAAGCCCACACGTTTTCTTTGTTTTCTTCCATCCATTTCCATTGGGCACTCGTATATCCAATTTTAAGCGAGTCGGCCACCTGTGGCAAAACGGCATCAAGGTACACCATCAGTTTTCCGGCACCAACCATCCGGTCAAGTAGTGTTTTTTGCGCGAATTGCGGATTGATACCCTCGTTGTAAAGGGCTTTCATCACATCAATGGTTACATAATCAGAGGTCATACGCAGGGTGCGATAATGCGGCAATCCCAGTTTTCGGTAAAGTTCGAAATCAGACCCCAAATAATCATCCAGGGCAATTACCATCAGCTCGTCATTCACTTCCACAGGTTGCTCGTAATACATACCCGAGATATAAGTATACACCGAAGGGAGGGTATTGTTTGGGAAAAAGTAATGAAAACGGCTGAACGACTTGGAAATTTCTGTTTCCAATGAATGAAGATCAGGGAAAACCTCTTGTGTTTTCTTGTTCAGGTAAATCAGTTGCGTGTCGGTTACAAATTGGTACAACTGCATGAATTGATCATGATCAGCAAAATCAGTTCCTAAAAACACCTGATATTCGGGTTGAATGCTTTTTAGTTCCTGCAGCAGGTTGCTGGTGTCGAGTGAAAAAAGTTTCTCTCCGTAGCGATGAATGGAAACCATAATTTGTTGGTTCTGGTCATCGGGGACGACCCACGATTCCGATGAGCTGCGGTTACAGCCCGTTATCAATATCAAAAAAATGGCAATGGAGGTACTTTTCAAAATCTTCATGGTCAAAAAAAAATGTCAGCACAAAAGTACTGACATTTCCTTTTACAAAACAGGGCATTCCTGATTAGAAAATCTTCCAGCCAAGGGTAACCATAAACAGGTTCGATTTGGTTGAGAGGGTTTTGCCATCATACTGAACGTCACCTTTATAGAGGTTGTTTAATCCGCCCATATATTTGACGTCCAGAGCAAACATCAGCACATCCACACCGGCACCCACCTGATACTGCCATACCATGTTACTCCAGTCAGCGTCTTTTAATGGCTGGGTGATGTCGTTTATTTTCATCTTTTTGTCGGTAGCAATATTGGCAGCTACACCACCAAATACCCTGACATTTACTACTTTCATGTCGATGAGTTTATATCCTACACTCACCGGTATTTGAATGGTTTTATAGGTCATCTCGACTTCCTCATTGGTCACTTTGTCTTTCCAGATGCCACCCTGGGTAAGCCAATTGATTTCGGGTTGAACATAAAGTTTTTCACCAATCCGGGCGAAAGCACCAAAAACAAAATTGCTTTTAAAAGAGGTTTTAATGTCATTCTGGTTGGTGGTGAGTTTTGAGGAGGTAAATCCAATTTGAGGTCCAATATGAAACTGGCCGAACATCACTCCCGATGCGAACAAGGCCACGGTTAAAATAATCAGTTTTTTCATGGTTTCTTTTTTTAAGTTGATTTATCAAAAGTAATTAAATATTCTTTAATTAAGTCAGATTTTATTTGAAATCCTATCTTTGTCTAAAGTTACATAAACATGAAAAAAGCCATTTTAGTATGCATGATGTTGTCCGTAGGTGTGGTTCATGCCCAGCATAAGCCCTTTCAATTTGGGTTTAAAGCCGCGGCAAACCTGGGTTGGTTCCATAGCACCGAGGATGATTATGTAAATCAGGGCGTTTCTGCCGGAACAGCGTGGGGCTTTGTGGCTGATGTGTATCTCATGGAAAATTACGCGTTTACCACCGGCTTCGATGTAGTTTCTCTCAATGGCACACTTAAATATCCATATAGGTCGGCTGAACAAATGGACGGTGTATTGACCCGTAAATATCATGCAAAATATATCGGATTGCCTTTGTCATTCACCATGAAAACAAACGAAATAAAAGGACTTCGGTATTATGGCCAGATTGGTTTTGGGTTGGGTTTCCTGCTCTCGGCCAAGGGAAATGATTCGTTCTTAGCCACCGACAGTTATGAACCGGAGACGACCGATCAAAACATCACCGGGGATATGCGGTTCCTGCGTGCTTCTTTGAATTTAGGAGCCGGAGTTGAGATTCCGCTTCATGGCGATACCTATTTGCGCACCGGGTTGAAGTTCGACAATGCCTTCAGCAATGTGCTTAAAGGTGATAATGGCCAGAACCCGGAAGTGAAAAACTCGGCGCGAAACAATTATATTGAATTGAATGTGGCCATTATATTTTAACAGGAGTAAGTCATTAAATAGTTAACAATTGAAAATTGCCCTTGCACAGCTAAATTACCACATCGGAAACTTCGATAGCAATGTAAACAAGATTTTACATTCAATCCGTCAGGCAAAGGACCAGGAGGCCGACTTGGTTGTATTTGCTGAATTGGCCATCTCGGGATATCCTCCCCGCGACTTTCTCGAGTTTACCGATTTTGTCGACCAATGTCAGGTGGCCCTCGAAAAAATTGCTCCCGTTTGTAGCGGAATAGGGGTTATTGTCGGATTACCAACTTACAATCATGCACCTAAAGGGAAACCATTATTCAACTCGGCAGCATTTTTGGCTGAGGGCAGGCTTCAACAGATGGTTCATAAAACATTGTTACCCAACTACGATATTTTTGATGAATACAGATATTTTGAGCCGAACCGGAATTTTGAGATACTGAACTATCAGGGAAAACGCATCGCTCTGACCATCTGCGAGGATTTATGGAATGTGCACGACAATCCATTGTACATTGCTAATCCAATGGAGGAGCTCAAAAGCCTGCGCCCGGATATGATCATCAACATTGCGGCCTCCCCGTTTAATTATGCGCAAGCCAGTGAGCGAAAGGCAGTACTTCAGAAAAATGCAATCAAATATCAAATCCCGTTGGTGTATGTAAATCATGTAGGAGCGCAGACAGAGTTGCTGTTCGATGGTGGGTCGCTGGTGCTGGATGGCAAAGGGAGCACGGTTCATGAGCTCCGGTATTTTGAAGAGGATTTCAGATTGGTTGATATGGATCACCTGGATGCCAACTCACCTTTGCTGCAACCAGTTCAGGTCAACGAAATAGCACTCATTCATGATGCCTTGGTGATGGGAATCCGGAATTATTTTGGAAAGCTGGGTTTCAGGCAAGCCATTATCGGGCTGTCAGGTGGAATTGATTCGGCGGTAACGTCCGTATTGGCTGCCGAGGCGCTGGGGGCCGAGAATGTATACAACGTATTGTTACCTTCCAGATATTCAACCGGCCATTCAGTAGCTGACGCCAAAAAACTGACAATTAATTTGGGCATGCCTTATGATACAATACCTATCGAGAATGGTTTTAACGCGATGGAAGAAACACTGGCTCCTTTTTTTAAGAATTTACCTTCCGATGTTACAGAAGAAAATCTTCAGGCCCGTGTCCGGGGAGTGATTCTGATGGCTTTGTCGAATAAGTTCGGCTATATCCTGTTGAATACCAGCAATAAAAGCGAAGCAGCGGTAGGCTATGGAACCTTATACGGGGATATGAATGGTGGATTGTCGGTGATTGGTGATGTGTATAAAACAAAGGTATTTCAACTGGCCCGTTACATTAACCGAAATAAGGAGATCATCCCTGCAAACATCATCTCAAAGCCTCCGTCGGCCGAATTGCGTCACGATCAAAAAGATTCAGATTCTTTACCTGAATATGATGTTTTGGATGAAATTCTATATCAATACATTGAAGAGCGGATGGGGCCGAAACAAATAGTGGATATGGGATTTAACCAGGAACTGGTGAGCCGGATTCTAAAACTGGTGAACACGAATGAATACAAGCGCTATCAAACCCCGCCCATACTCAGGGTGACAGGTAAAGCGTTTGGCATGGGGAGGCGAATGCCCATCGTGGCCCGTTATCTTTCTTAACCCGGCCATCAAAGGACATTTCAGGAAGTTATTTTTTTATGATTAGATGACTAAATTAACAGCCACTACTTCTTTAATCTCAGGGATTACTCTTTTCAGAGTAGCTTCTACCCCATTTTTTAATGTCATTGTGCTAAAAGCGCAGGTTCCGCAGGCTCCGGTAAGTTCCACATTGACAACAAAATCATCGGTGAGCTCAACAAATTTAATATCTCCGCCGTCAGCCTGCAGATAGGGCCTTACCTGATCCAGCACATTTAGTACTTTCTGGTTCATTTCTTCTTTATTCAATGCCATGATATGATTGGTTTTAATGATGATGTTAACAATTTTTCAGTTCAGTTTGCAAATTGATCACCAATTGAGCAAATGTCCTGGCAACGGGGGAGTTGTCGTCGAGGGCAATCGGATTGCCCGAATCCCCTGATTCGGCGATGGCCCCAACCATTGGAATACTGCCCAGTACCGGAATTTTTAATTCGGCAGCGAGGAGTTCGGTCTGGCCTTTCCCAAAAATGTAATATTTTTTTTCAGGGGCATCCGGTGGAATGAAATAGGCCATGTTTTCCACAATTCCTAAAAGTGGAATAGTCAGTTTATCCTGACGGCACATCAAAGCAGCCCTTCTTACATCGGCGGTTGCAACGCGCTGGGGAGTTGTCACCAGGACAGTTCCCCTCACCTTATACGATTGTCCGAGTGTTAGTTGAATGTCGCCGGTTCCCGGTGGCATATCGATAACCAGAAAATCAAGGTTGCCCCATTCCGCATCTGTCATCAACTGGTTAAAGGCTTTATTAATCATCGCGCCTCTCCACATAAGTGCCTGATCGGGTTTAACAAAAAAACCAAGCGACAGGATACGGACACCATATTTTTCAAGGGGCACCATGTAAGATTTACCCTGACGCTCAATAATGCCGGGTTGTTCTCCTTCAACACCAAATAAGATGGGTACCGAAGGCCCCATGATGTCAGCATCAAGAATACCAACTGTATTTCCGGCTTTGGCCAGGGCCACTGCCAGGTTGGCCGCAATGGTCGATTTTCCGACGCCACCCTTTCCGGCTATCACTGCAATGATATTCTTAACTCCCGATAACGGGCCCATTTCCCGGTCTTTTTCAGCAACGGGGGTCACTTTTATGGCCATCTGCTCGCCAAACTCACCTTTTAAGGTTTTTTCTATTGAATTTGAAACAATGTTGACCGAATGATCAGCCAACTTTGGGAAGATGACGGTCAGGCTGATTTCGTTTTCATTTACGACCAGGTCATCAACCATGTTCAGGTCAACGATGTTGTTTTGCTTTGCAAAGAATATTACCTGTTTCAATGCATTGATCACCTGTTCTTTTGTGATAGCCATTACTATTCTTATTTAGATTTAATAATAATTAAATATTGTGACGCTACAAAAGTAATTATTAATTAAAAGCGGGAACAGTTTCTTTGGCGCATTCCCCAATTTAGGCAGTGTTAAAAATTTGAAAAATGCTGGATGAGTCGGGTCTAAAAAGGCAATAGAAAGATTTCAGCCACTTTTACCCCTCCCTGCCTACCGGTAGGCAGGAATCCCCTATAGGGGAAGTAGCTGAAAATCAGTTATCCCTTTAGTCCCGATGTCAATATCGGGAGAGGTGAAAACTGATTTTCAATTATATCCATGATTCACCTTTTTAGACCCGACTCATGGATGTAAGGACTCAAGCCATCGACTGCTTTATCTTATGCTTTTATTGTATGTCTTCAGGGAGCCAAAGTTTTTCCTTAAAATTAAGGATTTGATCGCCCTTTATTTCGATGCCTTCACTTTGTAGTAAATCGGCCATGACACGGGTTCCCCCGAAATGTCGTTTACCTGTGAGCAATCCTTTGCGGTTTACCACCCTGTGTGCAGGGAGTGTACCAGGAAATTTATTCGTGCTATTGAGTGCCCATCCCACCATCCTGCTGGCACCTTTGCTACCCAGGTATTCGGCAATCGCACCATAGGTCGTAATCCGGCCAAAAGGTATTTCTGCCACAACCTGATAGACTTTTTCGAAAAATGAATCTTTCATGGCAGGGGATTTGGATTTAACCGGAATTTTAAATACTTAATTTTAGTGCCATGCTTCAGCCACATGTTCTCGTAATAGGTCTGAATTTGAGTAATTTCATTATCAAGACCACCAGCATAAACATCGTAATTTAATTCGATAAGTTCGTGGCCATGATCCCTGATCACATCAAGTGTGTATTCCAACAAGATGATATTATCGGTCTTCAGGTGGATAAGCCCGCCAGGTTTAAGTATTTGGCGATAGTAGTTGATAAACTGCGGAGAGGTAAGCCGTTTTCGCTCGTCCACCTCACGGGCGTGTGGATCGGGAAAGGTAATCCAGATTTCGCTTATTTCTTCCGGGCTAAAATAGTATTGGATCAGGTTAATCCTGGTACGGATAAATGCGGCATTTTTAATATTTTCTTCCCTGGTGGTTTTAAGCCCGCGCCAGAGCCTGGCTCCTTTGATGTCGGCACCGATAAAATTTTTATCAGGATGCATTTTAGCCAGTCCGACTGTGTATTCTCCTTTGCCACAACCAAGCTCCAAAATAATATCGTGGTTGTTTTTAAAAAAACCGGTGGCCCATTTTCCTGAATAGGGAAAGCCAGGTATTACTTCTTCGTAACGCAATTGAAATAGGTTGTCGAAGGTGAGGTTTTCGGCAAAATGGTGAAGTTTGTTTTTAGTGCTCAAGGTTCTGTGATTTCCTCATTATTTTTTCAATAACCAGGCTTCCTGATTATGCTTGTTTTTAATGGTAACCAATTCTTGTGAGGCTTCTTCCTCATTTTTGAATCCTTTATAGGCTACACGGAACATACCATATTTATTGGTGTCAGCTATCATGGCGTCGAAGCCGTTCGCTTTTAACCGGGCTACCAGATTTAGAGCGTTTGTTTCGTTGTTAAATGATCCTGCAATGATATAATAACTGTAAGATGTTGAGATGGAAGGTACAACGGCCGGTGTTATCACTGATGTGTTTAGCGCTTCATGTTCAACAGTTTCAGGTGGATTTTTAATTTCCTCCGTTATCGGTTCCCCGGATAAGTTTGTAGGTGTAATTTCTGACGTTTCGGGTTCTTCTATTAGTTCCTGATCCACTTGCACCGTGTTGGCGCTTTGAATGGGGAGGAAGGTGGCCTGGCTTATATCGATCGGCTGTTTAGTGGCAGTTTGCTGCTGGACTTTGCTTTCAAACAAACCCGGAAGCCACAGAGCTGAATAATAGGACAACTTTCCGATGGGGATCATATCGATATTATTTGAATAATAGGCTTGTGGGCTGGTGTAGAAAAGTGGAATTTGATGCGCGTGATTTTCCCAATAGTAATTCATGGCATGGCGGTGCATATAAATATAGCCTGCTCCCATCATAAAAAATACAGCTATCAGAAAAATCAACTGACTCACGAATGTTGACTTTTTCCTGGTGGCAATCAGGATTCTTTTTGGTTTTACGGGAACTGGTTTTTCTTCCTGAACCGGTTTTTTTTCAGGAACAACCTTCTTGATGGCTCCCATCACCTTTTCTTCGTCAGAAGTACGTGCAATGGCGGGAGATACAAAACTTCCAAGCCCAAATGCCTGTGGGTTGTAATTAATGCTTTTGTCCTGTGAAAACACGATGTTCTGGTTTTCATCACGTGATAAAGATCCAATACCATAAAACCGGATGCGTTTTCCTGCATCCAATGCTTTTCGGCACTCAAAAGCAAACACATCTACCTTCGATTTGGCTTCGTTGTAACTCAACTCTTCTTGCCGTGCCACATAGTTGACAAGCAGGCCATCGTTGGTCTTCAGGTGAATGTTAAATAGAACTTCGCGAAATGGAGGTTTAAAATGATGCGTAACCGCTACCACTTGAGCAGGCTTATCTTTGGTAATGAAGCCACCTAAACCGGGGATGACAACACACTCATAATCATACAATAAATCACCAACGTATCCTGCAATCTTCATGTCAAATCCATTGTTGTTCAGAACCCGCTAAAGTACTAAACAATATTAGTTTATTCAAAAAATGTTAGTAAGTTTTTGCAGGTCATCGGGGGTGTCGATGCCAATGCTTTCATAATCAGTTATCTGTGTACTGATTGAAATTCGATTTTCGAGCCAGCGCAGTTGCTCCAGGTTTTCTGCCTGCTCGAGTTTTCCAGGGGGAAGGTCCATTATTTTTTTCAATATTTCGCTCCTGTAACCATACATCCCGATATGCTTATAATAGGTGTGCCTGGTTAGCCATTGGTGTTTGTCGATTCCCCGTAAAAACGGGATGGCCTGCCTGCTGAAGTAAAGTGCATGGTTATCATCACCAATCACCACTTTCACTACATTGGGATTAAAAAGCGTTTCCTCAGAGTCAATCTTTTTGATGAGTGTGCCAATTTCAACTTCGGGATGATGCATGAGATGAATAAGTTGTTCAATTTGTTCTGGATGGATGCCGGGTTCATCGCCTTGTACATTGATTACGGCATCAATTTTAAGTGATTCATCCTGAAGGATTTTTAGTGTTTCCAGACAACGGGATGTCCCGTTGAGGTGATGAATGCCTGTCAGGATAACTTCTCCTCCGAAATCCTGAACATGTTTAACAATTCGCTGGTCATCAGTTGCAACTACCACCCTGGATAATCCATGGGCTTTATGCACCTGCTCCACCACCCTGTTGATCATGCTTTTTCCATGTATCAGGGCAAGAGGTTTGCCGGGAAACCGGGTCGATTGGAATCGGGCCGGGATGATGGCGACAATGTTCATGGTTTTAAAATCAGTTGATCAGGTTAAAATAAACCATTGATTTCGGCATTTACTTTGTCAATGACGATGCTCAAATCTTCCGGTTTGTTAAAATCCATATCGTCAACATTGATAATGAGTAATTTGCCATGACTATAGGTTTCAATCCAGGCTTCGTAACGCTCGTTAAGGAGTTTTAAGTAGTCGAGGCGAATGGATTCTTCATAATCGCGGCCACGTTTTTGGATTTGTTCAACCAAAGTTGAAACTGAAGCCCTCAAATAAATCAACAGGTCAGGTGGTTGAATAAAAGTACTCATGAGATCGAACAGCGAAATGTAATTCTCAAAATCACGTGTCGACATCAGGTTCATGCTATGCAGGTTGGGTGCGAAAATATGCGCATCTTCATAGATGGTTCGGTCTTGAACAATGTTGTCGCCACTCTTGCGTATCTCGACTACCTGGCGAAAGCGTGAATTGAGAAAATAGACTTGTAAGTTAAACGACCAACGTTGCATATCTTCATAAAAACTATGAAGGTATGGGTTGTTTTCCACATCTTCGTAATGGGGTTTCCAACCAAACTGTTTCGACATCAACCGGGTAAGAGTTGTTTTCCCTGATCCTATATTTCCTGCGATAGCTACATGCATGTGCTTATAATTTTCTACGAATGTAAAAAAAATGTTTACATCCCGTTTTTATTCTTTACCTGATTTTTTATGTTCTTGTAAAACGGTTAGAAAGCACCTTGAAGTTTTAAAATTTCATCAAGATATTTTCTGTCATTCGCCAACCGGGGCACCTTATTTTGTCCACCTAATTTGTTTCTGCTTTTCATCCAGTTATAAAAAGTGCCCTGGGGCATCACTTTAATTACAGGAGGCTTGAGCACAAGGTTGTGATACCTTTTGGCTTCATAATCGGAATTAAGGGATTTAAGCGCGTTATCAAAGGTTTCATGAAAAAACTCCATGTCTTTTGGCGGTATTTCGAATTCAATGAGCCATTGATGGGATACATCATGACCACTAAACAATGGACCGGCAGTATATTCACCTACCAATGCCCCTGTTTTTGTACAGGCTGTGATCAAGGCCTTTTCGGCGTTATCAATAATCAGCTCTTCGCCTACCGCGTTTATAAAATTCTTGATGCGTCCCGTGATTCTGATCCTGTATGGATTTGTATTGGTAAACATCACGGTATCTCCAATGAGGTAACGCCACAAGCCGGCATTGGTACTGATTACGATGGCATAGTTGACTCCGGTTTTAACCTCATGCAGGAGGAGCGTTTTTCCGTTTTCATTCATCATGTCTGAAACTGGAAGAAATTCGTACCATATTCCGTAATCCAGCATCAGCAATAGTTCGTTGCTATCGCTTTGATCCTGAATGCCAAAGAAGCCTTCGGAAGCGTTGTAATTGTCGGAATAAACCATTCTGGGGGAGGAGATCATGAGTTGAAATTGCGCCCTGTAGGGTTCAAAATTAACACCACCGTGAAAAAATACTTCCAGGTTGGGCCACACCTCGCTTAAGTCTGTTTTCCCTGCTTTTTTCAGAATTTTTCTTAACAAAACCAACATCCAGCTGGGAACACCGGAGATGCTTGTAACATCATGATCGAGGGTTGATTCGGCCATAAGTTCAAGCTTATTTTCCCATTCATCCATCAGGGCTATGGATAGCGAAGGGGTTCGTTTGTATTGAGCCCACAATGGTAAATTGTGCATCAGGATGGCTGAAAGATCGCCTTCCATGTATGAGATGTTATTGATTTCGGTAATGTTCCAACTTCCTCCCATCACCAGGCTTTTGCCCTCGAAAAAGCCTGAATCGGGATGAAGGTTTAAATAAATGGCCAGTAAGTCTTTTCCACCCTTATAATGACATTCTTCGAGTGCGGAGGGGCTTACCGGGATAAATTTACTCTTGTTACCGGTGGTTCCTGATGATTTGGCAAACCAGGTGATTTCCTCGGGCCAAAGGATGTTCTGTTCCCCTTTGCGCATCTTATCAATGTGCGGCTTCAGGTCCTCGTATGAACTGAGTGGTACGCGCTCCCTGTATTCATCTGCAGAATTGATGGATTTGTAATCATATTTTTTCCCCCATTCTGTGTCTTTAGCAGTGGAGATGAGTTTTTTAAACAGGTCTGCCTGCACATCGTGCGGATATTTTATAAAGAGTTCAATTTGATGGATCCGTTTTTTTATCCACCAGTTTAATACCGAATCGAGTATGATCATCGCGTGTTTTATGTCAAAAAAATGAACGTTCAAAATTAAAAAGATTTCACCAAACACGGGGGTTACTCGGGTTATTTATTCAATTGTGTAGTTGGATTAGCCAAGAACCATTATTTTTGCTTAAAACAGCAGGATGATTTATTTTCCAAACGCTAAAATTAACTTGGGATTGGCCGTTACAGAACTCCGATCTGATGGTTTTCACCACATCGAAACTTGTTACTATCCTATTCCTTTATTTGATGTTCTGGAATTTGTTGAGAGTAGCCAATTTGAATTAACGGTCTTCGGAAATCAATTGGAGAGTCCAATTGAAGACAATCTGATATCAAAGGTCTGGCAATTGATGCACGGCGAATTTCAGGTGCCTCCGGTAAAAGTGGCCTTACTAAAAATGATTCCTACCGGTGCCGGTTTAGGAGGTGGTTCATCTGACGCGGCATTTTTTATTAAGGGGTTAAACGCCTTGTTTTCACTTGGCCTGTCAAACAATCAAATGGAAGCTGTATCCGCAAAACTTGGAAGCGATTGTCCTTTTTTTATTCGCAATCAACCGGCTATTGGAAAGGGAAGGGGCGAGGTACTCGTTGAAGTTCCGTTGTCGCTTTCGGGCTATCAGCTCACATTGGTATTTCCCGGATATTTTATTTCCACGGCTCTGGCTTTTCGGAAGGTTGTGCCTCATTCAATTGATTTTTCTTTTGCTGAGGTGCTTGCTCTTCCTCCCACGAAGTGGCGCCATCGACTCGTAAATGATTTTCAACCTGTTGCCACCGCGATGCATCCAAAAATAGGCCAAATTATTGATCAGCTTTACCTGGCAGGAGCCACCTATGCATCGCTTACAGGAAGCGGATCGGCTGTTTTTGCCTTGTCGGAAAAGCCCCTCAGCATGTTGCCACTTGTCCGGGATTTTGGTGTTTATACCTGGGCCCTGTAAACCAGCATTTAGCCATTTCTTTCTTTACCTTCTTGTTAAATCAACCAGGCTTTTGCGATAATAAAACATAGAATGGTTACTTTTGCCGCTTTTTAGACTATTCAGATGAACTTACGATCAATTCTATATATCATTGGTATTGTATTACTTACAATTTTTCAAAAGGCAGTTTTTAGTCAAACCGATTCCATTCCCCTTGCAGAAATCGAAATAAATTCTGCCGGGAATCCATTGGTATTTAAGCAACTATCTCGTAGTATTCAGGTGATTACATCCAATGATTTGAAAACTGCACCGGTATTTAGTCTGGATGACGTTTTGCGCTATTATGGTGGATTGGATGTACGCGAACGCGGGACCATGGGTGTACAATCGGATTTGAGTATCCGTGGTGGTGGAATGGATCAAAACCTGATGATGGTTAACGGGGTTGCGCTAAACGATCCGCAGACAGGTCACCACAACCTGAATCAGGCTGTTATGGTTACGAATATCGAGAAAATTGAAATCCTTGAAGGCCCCGGCTCTCGCTGGTTTGGACCAAATGCATTTTCCGGGGGAATCAATATTATTACACGTCAACCCGAACGTAATCAGCTAAAACTCGATTTCTCCGGTGGTCAGCATGGTTTGTTTTTTGCTGATGTAGCAGGAACATTCAGAATGGGGAATTGGACCAACTCCATATTTCTTGGTCACCACCAATCGGATGGATATATTCGAAATACTGATTTTAATATGAATCAGGTGATCAACGAAAGCACATTAAAAATACCAGATGGAATGTTGAGAATTTATCTTGGATACCTGAACAAGGGATTCGGTGCCAATAGTTTTTATTCTGCCAAATATCCGGATCAGTATGAACAAATCAAGAGCAGTCTGGCCTCAATAAGTTTTGAAAAAAACATTCAACTGCCAATTAAAATAAATGCCTCCTGGAAAAGACTTTACGATCGTTTTGAACTGTTTAGGGAAGATCATCTTTGGTATCAAAAAGAAGGGGATATATATGTCAACGGAAGTGATACAGCCGGATTCCCGATACCCGGAGGTATTGTTCCTTACAAAGGGCACAATTATCACCGTACCGATGTGGTTTCGACGAACGCAGGCATGGGTTTTTCAACCCTCGCCGGAAACACAAATTTTGGTATATTGGCCCGGTACGAATCCATTACGAGCAATGTGCTGGGCGATTTGATGTTAGATACGATATATACTAATTCCGGAGATGCCTGGTACAACCGCTCAAAAAACAGGAAGAATGTAACGCTTTATTTAAATCATAGTTATATTAACGGACGGTTTTCTATTGCCGGCGGACTTTCTGCTTTTTACAACAGTGATTATGGCATGCATATTTCACCCGGTGTGGATATGGGTTATTTTATTGGTGATAACCTGAAAGTATATGGATCGGTTAATCAGGCACTAAGGATTCCTACTTTTACAGATTTGTATTATCAGGGTGTAGATCAGGTAAGCAACCCGGATTTGAAACCGGAAACAGCCACAACCTATGAATTGGGTGCTAAATTATTCCTTCTCCGTTTTACTATCACCGGAGCGGTATTTCACCGCGATGGTAAAGACCTCATTGACTGGATAAAAGAAAAGCCGGAGGAAAAATGGCACAGCATGAATCTCACTTCGCTCAAGACCAATGGCATCCGTTGTTTCATACAATACCGTTCACAGCATCAGAACCGCGCATTGGTGAAGTCGGCAGGGATGAGCTATTCCTATTTGGAATCGCAAAAATTGTCGAATCAATATTTGTCGCTGTACGCACTTGATTATCTCAACCATAACCTGGCACTCAGCTTAATTCATCAGCTGTTTATAAAAAACTTACAGGTTTCATGGGTTCTTAATTTCCAACAGCGGAGTGGTTCTTATATCGATTTTAATTCGGGTGATGTGGTTCGTTATCAACCCATTCACCGAATAAATCTACAAATCAATTATCAAATAAGCAAACTGGACTTTTCACTTACGTGCAGGAATTTGCTCAATGAAAAAGCGGTTGATTATGGTAATGTCCCTCAACCTGGCCTCTGGCTTATTGCCGGACTAAGAACCAGTCTCGATTTTCAATTTTTTAAATAAGAAAAATCTCCGGCATGATTTCCCTATTTTTGTACTTTCCATTTTTTTTTCAATCAAAATATAAACCATGAATCCAATTGTTTTAATTACAGGGGCAACCAGCGGGATTGGTGAATCCTGTGCCAGGAAGTTCGCTGCCCATCAACATGACCTGATTATCACCGGCAGGAGGATGGAACGACTCATCAGCCTGGCAGAAGAACTCGTTTCAACCTTCGGAATAGAGGTGTGGCCCCTGTCGTTCGACATTAGAAACCACATGGAAGTGGAACAGGCGTTTTCCGGCTTGCCTGAAAGGTGGAAATCCATCGACATCCTGGTGAACAATGCCGGACTTGCGGTTGGCCTTAATTCGATACAGACAGGTATGATAGATGATTGGGAGCGGATGATTGATACCAATGTAAAAGGATTGTTGTATATGAGCCGGACTGTTTTGCCCGGGATGATTGGTCGTGGGAAGGGGCATGTTATCAACATTGGTTCGGTAGCAGGCCGGGAAATTTATCCCAATGGAAATGTGTATTGTGCAACAAAATATGCGGTAGACGCGCTTACCAAATCAACTCGGGTTGATACCGTTACGCATGGGATAAAAGTCACACAAATAGCTCCGGGTGCCGTGGAAACAGAGTTTTCCATGGTTCGTTTCAAAGGCGATGCCGATCGTGCTGAAGGTGTTTATAAAGGCTTCCACCCGCTACTACCCGACGATATTGCCGAGGCTGTATTTTATGTCACTACGTTACCGGCACATGTTAACATCAACGATCTGGTGATTATGCCCACGGCCCAGGCGAGCGCAACGGTTATGCATAAAAGGGTTTAATGGGATCACCCGAGCCTGGTTGTTAACAAGTAATTGCCCCGCCAATTATTTTATTTCTACATTTGCATCCACCAAAACTTAAAACCGTTGATAATGGAAGTAACCAGAATATTTGATCTACTTACCCATTACAAGCAAGCATTTAAACCTAAAAACGATGTGTTGTCCGGAAAAGAATACGGACAATGGGTCAAGTACAGCCTGACTGAATACCAGGGTTTTGCCGATAACATCAGTTATGGGCTCATGCAACTGGGGATAAAAAAGGGTGAAGCCATCGCCACCATTTCAAATAACTGTCCTGAATGGAACTTTATTGATATGGGTATTATGCAAATAGGCGCCATTCACGTTCCCATTTACCCAACCATCAGCGAGGATGATTATAAGTATATCCTGAAGCATGCCGAAGTAAAAATCGTATTTATTGCCGGGAAAGAATTGCTGAGGAAAATTGCGCATTTTCTGCCTGAAATTGAAGGCCTTCAGGAGGTATATACTTTTAAAGCGGTGGAAGGGTATAAACAATTAGCCGATTTAGTGGAACTGGGCAAACAAAACAGGAATGTTCCTTTTCTTGAAAAAGCAAAAAGTGACATTCTGCCTGACGATGTAGCCACCCTGATTTATACTTCCGGAACAACCGGGTTTCCAAAAGGAGTCATGCTGTCGCATAACAACGTGTTAAGCAACGTGAAGGCTTCGGAAGGCATCTTTCCAGTGGATGAAACATGCAGGGGACTAAGTTATTTGCCCTTGTGCCATGTATACGAACGGATGGTAAATTATGTGCTTCATTATAAGGGAGTATCCATTTATTATACCGAAAGCATGGCCACCATCGTTGACAATATACAAGAGGTGAAACCGCATATTATGACTACCGTTCCCAGGTTACTCGAAAAGGTGTACGACAAAATTTTGGCCAAGGGACGTAACCTGAAAGGTGTGAAAAAGCAACTCTTCTTTTATGCCGTAAATTTGGGTTTGAAATTTGAATTTGATCAGCCAACCCGCTTTGTATATCATGCCAAACTCCGGTTGATGAACAAGCTGGTTTTTAGTAAGTGGAGGGCCGCCTTTGGAGGCGAAATGGTTTGTATTGTTTCGGGTGGAGCCGCCTTGCAACCACGACTGGCCCGCATATACAATGCCGCTGGTATCAGTGTGATTGAAGGTTACGGTATGACAGAATCGTCTCCCGTAATCGCGGTGAATACCTTTGTTGCCGGACAGCGGAAAATTGGAACTGTTGGCCCGCCATTGAATAATGTGAAAGTAAAAATCAGTGAAGAAGGTGAAATTCTTGTAAAAGGCCCTAACGTGATGAAAGGCTATTTCAAAGACATTGAGTTGACAGCAAATACTGTTATTGACGGGTGGCTTCATACAGGGGATGTAGGGGTTTTGGATGAGCAGGGGTTGTTGAAAATTACCGGGAGGGTGAAGGAGATTTTTAAAACCTCCATGGGAAAATATATTTCTCCTGTTTTACTCGAAAATAAAATAAAGGAGTCACCTTTTTTTGATCAGATCATGGTGGTAGGCGAAAATCAGAAATTTGCGGCAGCATTGATTGTGCCCGACTTTGAGCACTTGCGCAACTGGTGTAAAATTAAGGAGGTTCCATGGACAAACCCGGCAGAAATGATCGCAGAAAAGGTAATAAAAGATCGTTTTAAACGTGAAATAGATTGTTTCAACAAACAATTTGGGGATACTGAAAAAATTAAAAAATTTGAACTCATCGATCACGAGTGGACCATTGATTCGGGTGAAATCACCGCCAACCTGAAATTAAAGCGCAGCCTGATTCATAAACGCTACGCGGAGTCGATTGAGAGGCTTTTTGTATAAGATCAATTAATTATTATCAAACTTGTTATCATGGCAGAAATCACATTAAAAGGAAACAAAATCAATACCATAGGTAAATTGCCGGAAGTTGGGGCCGGAGCTCCTGATTTTACCCTGGTTAAAGATGACCTTTCAGTAAAAACATTAAAAGACTACAGGGGCAGTAGAGTGGTGCTCAATATTTTCCCGAGCCTCGACACGGGCACTTGCGCGGCTTCTGTTCGTAGGTTTAACCAGGAAGCCAACAACCTGAAAAACACCAAAGTGTTGTGCATTTCCAAGGATTTGCCTTTTGCCCAGGCACGTTTTTGCGGTTCAGAGGGGCTAAAAAATGTAGAAAACCTGTCGGACTTTCGCACCGGTGCCTTCGGCAAAGCTTATGGTGTAGAAATAGTGGACGGTCCATTGGCCGGTCTTGAATCGCGTGCGGTAGTGATTCTTGATGAAGAAGGAAAAGTGATTTATACACAGCAGGTTCCTGAAATTGTTGACGAACCCGACTACGAAGCAGCAATTTCCATTTTAAAATAAGATCATTCCACGCACCTGAGTTGTCTATTCGAGCCGGCTCAGGTGTTGTTTTGCAAGTCCACGGATACTGCCCCTGTAAGTATGAAAATCAAACGACAAACACTGCCGGTACTTGTCCATAGCCAGTTCCTTTTCGCCTGCATCCTCGTATATATTTCCAAGGAGAAGTGCCGAATTGGCAGCATAATATAAATCCAGGTCTTTCCCCATCTCAATGGTTTTAATGTACGCAGCCCTGGCTTTTTCCGTTTCCCCCGTTTTTTGAGCTATGCGTGCCATCCGGTATTGTTTTTCAACCTGCTCTTCTATTTTTAATTGCTCAGGTGCTAGCTTTTCCAGCTGAATAGTCGCTTCTGAATAATAGCCCCCATCGAACAACAGCCTGCTTTTCAGAAGGGTTGGATTTGGTATGGGGCGATTTTCCGCTTCGGTTTCCGCTTCATTGTCAATGCCAACATTGGTATACCCTATATTTTTTACCAGGGCCATTTTTTCAGTGTATTTTTTTGACTCTCCTTGCAAGAGCAGGCACCAGGCTTGTTTTCTAACGGCATCCTTGAGGTAGTTTTTTCCTTTAAAATGACCAATAAATAGTTGGTATTTCTGATAAGCTTCCTGATAATTCCCTCTTCTTAAATAGCATTCTCCATGCAGGTAGTTTAAATAGTGAAAAGGATAATAACGGATGGTGTCGTTTATTTCTGAAAATATCGCCAGCGCCTGATCATTTTTGCCCTCTTTCATCAGGATGTTGATGGAGAGGTACTTGATGAGCAAATTGTTGTTGTCGGGTTCACCGGGCACCTTCACGGTTTCATTGTCGGAGTAAAGGTTCAAATTAATGAAACTCAGGTAAAATAAAATTTCATTCTCCATGACTTCAAACCCGGGCGAGGCATGACATTGAGCCAGTGCCTTCATGAGCTCCTGTCGACCTTGCTCAACGGAACCCGACATGCTGACCAGGCTCAAAAGCCATTGGAAATTCTCAGGAACTACTCCAATCATGGCATGAACTACCCCCAAGGTGATTTGGTTTGGGAAAAATTCAGGAAATCTCTGCGCATTTTCATTTATTTTCCTGTAGGCTCGGTTAAACTCCAGGGCGGCAGTGTAATATTCTCCAAATTTTAGCCTTGCCACAGCACTTTGCAGGTTGACATTGGCAATCAGATAGTTTTTGTAGGGACTCAGATCACTTATCTTTTCAAAACTTTCCAAACGCTTGTTTTTGTTATTCATTTGTGATGAAAAAGTTTCATCGTTTTCGCTGATAAAGGTGGATAAAAAATCCTGGTAATTTTCGAGATAATCATACATTACGTTCTCCGGATCACTCGCCCTGGCTGTGGCAATTTTCTTGCCGGCTTCATCAAACCGCAACGACAATATCAACCCGTATGCCGTGCTTGCATTCGAAGTGAAATTAGCGGTGGTTTGTCCATTCGCGCAGCCTGCAGCCAATAAGAGCAAAAAGATTAACCGGTACATGAGTTTGATTTGTGGTGCATAAAAATACACAAAAAAAGGAGCACATGCAGATGTGCCCCTTCCAAAGGTTTTTTTTTGAAATAGATTACTCTTTCAGTTTTTCAGTAACAATATCCGCTACTTCGTTGTCGACTAAAATGCGGCCACAATAATCGCAGACAATCACTTTTTTGTGCACCCTGATATCAAGTTGGTGCTGGGGTGGAATTTTATTAAAGCAACCTCCGCAGGCATCACGTTCAATCTGAACCACAGCCAGTCCGTTGCGTGCGTTTTTTCGGATGCGTTTATAGGCTGACAACAGGCGTTCTTCGATGAATTTTTCGTTGTCTTTTGATTTTTCAATCATCCTCAATTCTTCCTTTTCGGTCTCAGCCACGATGTCTTTAAGCTCATCCTGTTTGGATTTGAGATCCAATTGACGTTCTTTAAGCTTGTTTTCAGCCTGCTCTATTTCCGCTTTTTGGTTTTCGATTTTATAAATGGACTCTTTTATTTTCTTGTCCGAAAATTCGATTTCAAGCGTCTGAAATTCAAGTTCTTTTGTCAGTGAGTCATATTCGCGGTTATTACGAACATTTAGCTGTTGTTCTTCATAACGTTTAATGAGGCCCTGACTTTCTTTTATGGCTTCTTTGCGTTGTAGAATTGATTGGTTAAGTGTTTCCACTTCTTCGTTGAAATTGGCAATACGTGTTTTTAACCCTGCAATTTCATCTTCCAGGTCCTCTACTTCAAGAGGCAATTCGCCACGGATAATTTTTATCTTATCAATTTGCGAATCAATTTGCTGAAGACTATATAGCGCGATTAGCTTTTGCTCAACACTAAATTCTTCTTCCTTTATTACATTTTCTTTGCTCATAGTTACTTAAATTTCTGTTTTATAAAAAGGAAACAGGGTTGACATTCTTTTTTGAAATTCGGAGTGCAAAATTAGGAAATTTTTTGGTTATCAAGCCTTCAAGTAATTCTTTTATGCCTTGTTCCGTTTCAAAGTGACCTGCATCTACAATGGTCATTAGTCCAAGGTGTTCATAAAACTCATGATACTTCACGTCTCCGGTAACAAAAACATCGGCTTTTGCCCTAAAAGCATCTCCAATCAAAAAGCTTCCGCTACCCCCACATACGGCTACTCTGGTTACCTGATGATCGATTAATTTGTTGTGTTTTACATGCTGACAACCCAAAACGTTTTTTACTGTTGTAAGAAATTCGATAGCAGAAACAGGGTGGGGCACGTCTCCTATCATACCGCTTCCAATGGAATTTGATGTATTTTCAAGGGGATAGATGTCGTATGCTACTTCTTCGTAAGGATGTGCCTGAATTAAAGCGGCGATCGTCTTCCTGACCAGGTAATCAGGTACAATGGTTTCGATCCTGATTTCCGCTTCATGGTGCAATTGTTTGGGTTTCCCGACATAGGGATGAGTGCCTTCGTTTCCTCTAAAGGTCCCTGTCCCCGGTAGATTAAAACTGCAACTGTCGTAGTTCCCAATGTGGCCGGCTCCTGCATTAAAAAGAGCATCCCGCACCTGATCGGCCTGGTCTACCGGGCAAAAAGTCACAATCTTTTTTAGCAGCTGATTTTTGCCTGAAAGTATGCTGAGGTTCTGCAATCCCAGCTTATGGGCGAGCATATTGTTCACGCCAAGAAACACCTGATCGAGGTTGGTATGAATGGCATATATGGCCATGTCGGCTTTGATGGCTTCGATGATGGTTCTTTCGGTGTCGTTGCTGCCGGTAATTTTTTTTATGCCTTTGAATATCAACGGATGGTGAGCAATAATCAGGTCGCAGTTTTGTGCTATTGCTTCAGCAACCACTTCACTCGTAACATCCAAAGTAAGCAAGGCCCGATGGACTTCGCTGTCAGGTGATCCTATCAACAACCCGGAGTTGTCATAAGGTTCCTGAAGCGATAAGGGAGCAATTTCTTCCAGGTAGGAAATAAGTTCGGCTAGTTTCATAGAGTTACTTAATGATAACTTTATTTTGATCAATGTAAATTTTTGTACTTTAGTGCACTTTATAAGAGTTTGGAAATTCAAAGATACTAACAAAAGGAATTTTGTAGTCGTTTGCTGGTGCTAAAAGCATAAATAATATAAAAAGCGTATGGACTCATGGAGGATCATTCTTTTTCCGTTTGCCTGGATAGTCGGTTTGGCGATTAGGTTTCGGCACTGGTTGTTCGATGTTGGAGTGCTGAAAACCCATTCTTTTGATATCCCCGTGATTGGAGTCGGCAACCTAAGCATGGGGGGAACCGGGAAAACCCCTTTTGTGGAATATCTGATCAGGATGTTTTATAAAGACCACAAAGTTTCGGTGCTAAGTCGGGGTTATGGCAGAAAAACAAAAGGTTTTCTTTTTGGGAACCAGTTTTCGAACCACGAGGATATTGGTGACGAACCCATGCAGTACCTCAGGAAGTTTGAGGGCAAAATAAAAGTGGCTGTGGCTGAAGACCGGGTAGAGGGCGTAAGAAACTTATCCAAAGATGATGCAAATCTGGAAATGGTACTGCTCGACGATTCTTTTCAACACAGGTACATTAAACCGGGAATGTCTATTCTGCTTACAGATATTCATAAACTTTACAACGAAGATTATTTATTCCCGGTAGGTGGTTTGCGCGACGTAGTAAGCCAGGCTAAACGTGCAGACATAGTTATAGTTACCAAGACTAACAAGGTGCTGTCGCCTATTACGAAGCGAAGGGTGAAACAGGTGCTCAGGTTGTTGCCTCATCAATCTCTTTATTTTTCTTACATTACCTACGGCAAAGCGATCTCGTTTCCTGACGGCTCTGAACATAGTTGGAACCAGAAAGTAAGAACGATTATCATGTTTGCAGGCATTGCCAATAGTTACCCATTCCAGGAGTACCTGCACGATTTATGTACAGAACTCATCGTGCTCGATTATCCCGATCATTATCAGTTCAAGCGCAAGGACTTGCAAACTATTCGCAAAATATTTGATGACACTTTTTCGGGAAATAAAATCATTGTTACCACCGAAAAAGATGCCATGAGGTTGATGAATTCTGAGTACCTTAGCGAACTCAAAAATTTACCTTTGTTTTATATTCCCATTGTGATGAAATTGCATGGGGTTGATGAAGCAAATTTATCAAACCAATTAAAGAAATATGTTAAAGAGAATAGCAGAAACCGTTGATTTTATTCGCCGGAAGATTAAAGACCCTCCGGTTATAGGGATTATACTTGGATCCGGAATTGGAGATTTAGCCGCCGAAATAGAACCACGGGCCATCATACCTTATCATACGATTCCCCACTTTCCTGTTTCCACCGTGAAAGGGCATCATGGTCAATTGATTTTTGGCCTGCTGAACGGTGTTCAGGTAGTGGCTATGCAAGGTCGGTTTCATTATTATGAAGGTTATAGCATGCAGGAAGTTACCTTCCCCGTCAGGGTCATGCATCAACTCGGCATAAAATACCTGTTTGTTTCCAATGCCAGTGGCGGTGTAAACGAAAATTTTGAAGTGGGCGATATCATGCTAATTACCGACCATATCAACCTGATGCCAAACCCATTAATTGGTGCCAACATGGAAGAATTTGGGCCAAGATTTGTGGATATGAGCGAAGCATATGACAAGCAGTTGTTGAATATCGCGAAGAAAAACGCCCGCCACCTTGGAATTCACTATAAAACAGGTGTATATGCCGGCGTGAGTGGCCCCACTTATGAAACTCCTTCCGAATATAAATACATCAAAATATTGGGTGCCGATGCTGTAGGGATGTCCACCGTTCCTGAAGTGATCGTGGCCCGTCACATGCGATTGCCTGTTTTTGCAGTTTCGGTGATCTCCGATTTGGGCGTCGAAGGAAAAATTATTGAGATTTCGCATCAGGAAGTGATTGAAGCCGTTGGCCGGGTAACACCAAAATTAATTGCCTTGATAAAAAGCATGGTTGTTGAAATTGCATCATTTTAATCGATTCGTTTGAAAAGGACTAAGTTGTATTTTGCCTCTGATTTTCATCTGGGCATACCTGATTATAACCGCAGTTTGATACGTGAGAAATTGTTGGTTAGCTGGCTTACGGAGGTGTCGAAAGATGCGGCTGAGATTTTCCTCATGGGCGATATCTTTGACTTTTGGTTTGAGTATAGTACCGTTGTCCCCAAAGGATTTGTCAGGTTATTGGGAAAAATCGCCGAGATCACCGATCAGGGAATTCCTGTGCATGTTTTTCGGGGCAACCACGATGTGTGGGCCTTTGATTATCTGACCAAAGAACTGAATGTGCATCTTTACCGCAATCCGGTGGTCCGGGAGTTTGGTGGAAGCACTTTTTACCTGGCGCATGGCGATGGGCTGGGTCCAGGCGATCATGGATATAAGTTCCTGAAAAAGGTGTTTGAATTCAAGCCCAACCAGTTTTTATTTAAATGGATGCATCCCGATATTGGTACCCGATTGGGTCTTTATTTTTCGGGAAGAAGCCGGTTGGCCAATGTGGCTAAAGCAGGAAAGTTTGAGAACGTTCCGGAACAACAAAAACAAATATTGGTACAATTTGCTAAAGACCAATTGATTGACTTTCCTGATGTGAACTATTTCATCTTCGGACACCGTCATGTACCTGTTCTGGAAAAAATAGGCGAAACTACTTCACTGGTTATTCTTGGTGACTGGATTACCCATTTTACCTACGCGGTTTTCGATCAGGGCAACATGCAGTTACTTACCTATTCACCTGAGTAAAAACTTCTGACTTCAGTAGATCCTAAACGAATTTCTCGATCAATTCTACCAAACGGCTCGAATAGCCCATTTCGTTGTCGTACCAGGCCACTACTTTTACCAGTTTATTGCTATCGCCCAATACCGCGGTGAGATTGGCATCGAAAATGGCTGAGTGGGTGTTACCAATCACATCAACCGAAACAATGGGATCTTCGGTGTATTGGAGGATGCCTTTCAGTTGGCCTTCTGCCGCTTCTTTAAATACTTTGTTAATTTCTTCCACACTGGCCGACACTTTCAGGATACAGGTAAAATCTGTTAACGAGCCATCGGGGACCGGAACGCGGATTCCGGCACCTCCCAAATTGTTTTTCAGATGGGGGAATATGCGCGTTGCAGCCTTTGCAGCTCCGGTTGTGGTAGGCACAATAGAATATGCAGCTGCCCGTCCCCGTCGCCAGTCCTTGTGCGGACCATCCACCAGGTTCTGATCTTTGGTATAGGAATGAACGGTGGTGATAAAGCCTTTTTCGATGCCGAAATGTTCGTCCAGGATTTTGATCAGCGGGGCCACATTGTTGGTGGTACACGAAGCATTGGAAATGATGACGTCGTCGCGGTTGATTACATGGTCGTTTACACCCAACACCACGTATTTTACATCATCGCTTTCGCCTTTGGCAGGAGCAGAAATAATCACTTTTCGCGCCCCTGACAGCAGCACGTGTTTCATGGCCGATTCTTTGTCAACGAATAATCCGGTCGATTCAATCACCACGTCGATGTTTAATGATTTCCAGGGTAGTTTCCCCGGGTTGGGTTCGTTGAACACCTGAATGGTTTGTCCATTTACAATCAGGCAGTCGGTTGAACTCGACACTTCTCCTGCAAATTGTCGTTGAACAGAGTCGTATTTCAATAAGTGAGCCAGGTTGGCCGGATCGGTCAGGTCGTTGATGGCTACTACTTCCATGCGGTTGTTTTCCAGTATCTTTCTAAAGGTAACCCTTCCTATTCTTCCAAAGCCATTGATGGCGATCCTGATTTTTTTCATGAGTTAATATATATGATCCGGAGAATATCATGAATTGATGACACGGAATTCTCCACTAATCCGGTTTTTCTAAGGGCGCAAAGGTAAGGAAACTAGGGGAAAGCGGGCTGCAATAATTGTTCTTGTAACAACCATTTTATCTATTGCTCACCTTGATCGTTCACTCCGCGAAAGGTGATATAGAATTTAGTCTCCTCTCAAGCTTGATCAGATTCGAAGTCCCGTGGGCAAGTAACTTGTCGCTATTTTTCATTTTTAAATCACAAATTGCGTGTACGATCTGCCTTCCTTTTTTTATCACTTTTGCACTGGCTATAATCGTGTCGCCTTCCACCACGGGCGAAAAATAATCCACCGTCAGGTTAACGGTAGTAAAAAATTCCTTCAGTCCGAGCGTAAATACGGCAGCCCCGATGGTGTCGTCCATCATGCCCGCGATGGCTCCTCCATGGAGGGTTTTAATGGGATTGGTCATGTCGTGCCTCACTTGATACTCAAAACTCAAAGCACCTTCTTCTACCTCAAGGATAACCGGATCGAGCCACATGGTAAAAGGGGAGGGTGAACCGGTGAATTTTTTGCCCTTTTGGGCCTTCATTTTTTCAAGAATAGAATCGCCAATCTGGGTCATAAGTATTTGATTGATAGATGAAATAAAGTATTGTCACAGCCTTTTACCTGATCAGGGTAATTGTCCCTTTTGTTGAATAATCACGGTCGATCATACTCGTATAATGAATCTGATATACGTAACTTCCAATGGGGGCATCTGATCCTTTTATTGTTCCATCCCATTTGTCTTCCAGGCTCTTCGATTCATAAATCAAATCACCCCAACGGGAATAAATTTGGAGTAAATAGGTTTTTATTCCAATCCCCTTCACTTCAAAGTCATCGTTGATGCCATCACCGTTTGGTGTAAAAGCGGTGGGTGCATACACCGCGAAATCGGGGTGGATGGTCACAATTTTCATGGTGGTGTCGCTACATTGGTTGTTGTTGGTCGTGATTAACTCTATCTCAAATACATTTGAATCAGTATAAGTATGAGAGGGATTAATTTCGACTGACAAGGGCGATCCATCCCCAAAATTCCAGCTATAGGTCATCGTGCCGACATCTGTTGAAGCGTTAGTAAAACTGATGGTTCCTTCCTCCAGAATGGTTTCTTCAGGATCGGGAATAAAGTCAGCCGTGGGAACTTCATGTACTGTGATATAGGCCGTCTTTTCTTTCTGGTTGGCACACAATTCGTCGCCGGTCACCAGCAGACTAACAGAATAGGTTCCCGGCAGGGTATAGGTATAGGATGGATTGACCTCAGTACTGGTTTGTCCTGTTTCAAACGTCCAATAGTGGTCCAACGTTGTCCCGGTATTCTGTGTTTCATCGGTAAATGCTACCGTCAGAGGTGGACATCCTTCCAGAACCAGGGCGCTAAATTCAGCCTGTGGCATGTTCAATACCTCGATGGTTTGGGTAAATTCCTCACTCGGACATCCCTGTTCAGTCACTGTCAATGTCAGGGTTTTTAATCCCGTGTCGGTCCATTCAACCAAATAGGGTCCCTGCCCGTTTCCGGATGTAATAGCTCCCTGGTCGAAATCCCACTGATACATACCACTTCCCGTTCCATTTCCTTCATAACTGATGGTGAGTGGCTGGTTTTGACATATTTGGCTCACATTGGCCGAAAAATTGGCCGTGGTTTCGGGAACGACCACAATGGTTTGTTCGATGGTAGCCGGACAATTAAATCCGCTCACAACTCCTGTTAAAGTATAAGTTGTGGTAACGGTTGGCGAAACTTTGATCGCCTGGTTATGTATTTGTCCCGTCAAACCTGGGTCGTTGATATCAGCCGTCCAGGTGTAATCAGCATTTCCTACGGCCGTTAAAGTGGTAGAATCACCTAAACAAATGGTTGTATTAGTGGTAGTTACACTCACATTGGGTATGGGGTTTACTGCCAGATTCATGCTGGCTTCTGACTCACATCCAAATCCATTTGTTACACTTACTGTGTAGATATAATTGGTCTGCGTGTCGGGAGTAATTGTCGGGTTGGCCAGCGTATCCTGTTGATTTACATGGAGTGATGGATCATCAGGAATTGAACTCCACACGTAGTGTATTCCGCCAGAGCCTTGCAATGAATAGCTTTCGTTTAAACAGATTTCGCTGTCGTTTCCGGCTGATGCAACAGGTAAAGAATTTACAACGACAATCACTTCATCAGTAGCGGTGAATCCGCAATCGTTGGTTACTTCAACAAAATAATGAGTAGTAACGGCAGGTGAAACGGTGATGGTCTGGTTTCCGGCCTGGGCAGGTAATCCCGGGTCAGGTGGATTGGCGGTCCAACCGTATATCTGGCCCTGGTTGCATTCCAGCGTGACGCTTTGCTGCGCGCACATGGATTGATCTTCCCCGGCATCGGCCACAGCCACATCCAGAAATACCTGGGCCTCATCATCGTCGTAATGGGTACAGTTGTCCGAAACGGTCAGTGTATAAGTGGTGTTAACCAAAGGACTCACGATGGGATCGGGAATGGCAGGCGTGGTCAGGGTGGCATCGGGTGGATTGGCAACCCACATAAAATGCTGTGCTCCGTCTGATGAACCTTCCAGTTGCACGCTGGGTAAATTGCAAAGCGATTTATCCGGTCCGGCATCTGCCTGCAAAGCAAGTACTTTCACGAAGGCCGTGTCCACTACCTGATATCCACAGGTATCGGTAACAACGCAAGGGACGGCCACTGAATCGGATCCAGTTATGCTATAGTCGAGCCATGCGGTGGACTGGTTGTCAGGAAGCCACCGATAGGTGTAAGGTGGGATGCCGGTGAGCACATTGTTAAATCCAAGCGTGATGGTGTCTTCGCATACGGAATTGAATACCAGGTTGGTATCGGCAAAGTCGGGTACATCTGAAAGTAGTATGGTTACGGTTTCTTCAAATCCCATTCCGCAAATCACCGGGATATATTTAATCTGGATATCCTCAATTCCTTCAACCAAATCATCAGCAAAAGGCCTGATAACTATGGAATCGTAGGTTTGTCCGGCGGGGATAAAAATCTTACCGGGTTGTGAAGAAAACAACAGGTAATCCATTCCCTGCGTAGCTGTACCTTCAACAGTGAACGGAATGGTAAAATCTTCGGTTCTCTCGCTTCCAATATCGAAATACAATATGGCTTCATGGTTATTGCAACTTTCATATAAAAGCGAATCAACGGTAGGATGGGTATAGTTGGTACTTTCAGTGATCTTTCCAGGGTCAAAACTGCCCATTTCGAGGAAAACACCGCTGTCCCATGCCGAATCCCCTGCATCGCCAATGGCAAGTTTGATGTGGTACCACGAACAAGGTGTAGTGGCATTATCAGCGGTAAATGCAATTGTATACGCATTAAGGGCCAGTTGTTTAAAAGACGGTGAGGTGGTTACGATATTCTCAATGAGCAGATCGCAATAGGTTCCTCCAGGTCCCGGTTGACAATTAGGATTTGTATTTCCGCAATTTACGTTGTTAATAGAAACAGGAAGTGATGTGTTCGGAATGAGCGCGATATTAACAGCATTGTTGCTGTATGTCCCATTGATGCCATCCCCACTAAGAAAGAACCCAAAGACATCGTTAAAGGATCCTCCTACATATTCAGGATATTCTTCTGAACCAAATACATATCTGAAAGACGATATTTGATTGGTGGGCTTAAAATCAAATTCTATCACGCAAGCGTCGTTGATAGAAGTGCTAACCAAGCTGGCCAGGTCTACATCACTTCCTCCTGTGGTATTATATGAAACAACCTGGTTGCTGCAATTGTTGGTTTTATCCAGTTCTCCGGCATATCCTGAAGACATTACAATGCCCTTCTTTGTTTGAAAACCGCCAAACATAAAGCCATCGTAAAAATAACCAACGGCATACGGATCACCTTTAAAAGTGATATTCTTGTATTGTGACGGATTTACCCCTTTAAGGAAAACAGTGTCTATCAAGGCAATTACTGCAGCCGAATCTTCGCAACGTATGATGGTAAAACTTCCAAATTGGGCTTGTAGGCTAAAAGGCATCAGGATGGCTATAGCGAATCCTAACAGTAGGGATTGAAAATTTTTATTCATTATTCGTAATCATTTGGTTGGCGGCAGCAAAGTTAATAATTCAACATTACAAACGATTGTTTTGATGGTATGATTAATTATCCCAATGCCTTTACATCAGTCCAAATGCTGAAAAAACCTACCTTTGCCCGAAAATCGGAGATTTGAAAAAAAGATATAAACACCTCTTTTTTGACCTGGATCGCACCCTGTGGGATTTTGAAAAGAGCGCGCAAGAAACATTTTCGGATATTTACACGAATTACAATCTAAAAGCAGCCGGAGTTCCATCCATGGAGACTTTTTTCGAACGGTATACTTATCACAATGAGCAATTATGGGATTTATACCGGGTAGGTGAAATTAAGAAGGAAATATTAAGAGACCTTCGTTTTAGTCTGACATTGAACGATTTTGGAATAGAAAACCCGGAATTGGCTAAAGAAATAGGTGATTATTATATCGAGGAAAGTCCCCGCAAGGTAAATCTTTTTCCTTACAGCCACGAGTTGTTGCAGTATCTCCGGCCCAACTATCAGTTGCATTTAATTACCAATGGTTTTAGTGAGGTTCAGGAAGTAAAACTCAAATCATCTCAACTCGATCAATATTTTAATAAAGTGATTACTTCTGAAGACGCGGGCGCAAAAAAGCCCGATCCACAGATTTTTAATTTTGCCTTTCAGCAAACCGGCGCGTTGCCTGTCGAAAGCCTGATGATTGGTGATGATGTGCCAATTGATATCATTGGCGCACAGCAGGTGGGCATGGACCAGGTGCTTTTTGACCCGGATGGAATTCATCCTCCCGAAACAGGAACCTATTATATCAGGGGGTTAAGTGAGCTAAAAGGCTGGTTGTAAGAGTTTAATTGCCTAGAAATAAGCAATAACGGTTTGTCTGGCTTTGACCTTGTCTCCGATTTTCACGTTCATTTTCACATCCACCGGCATAAAAAAATCGACCCGTGATCCAAACCTGATGATGCCGAATTCGCACCCTTGTCCGGCCCGGTCTCCTTTTTTTGCTTTGCTGATGATGCGCCTGGCCATCACACCTGCAATTTGCCTGATCAACACCGATTTGCCTTCTTTGTTTTCAATTACCACCGTATTTCGTTCGTTTAGCACCGAAGATTTCGGATTGTAAGCGGCCAGGTATTTACCCGGATGGTAATGGGTATACACCACTTCCCCATCCATGGGGTACCAGTTCACATGCACATCAAAGGGAGACATAAAGACACTGATCATAAGCCGTTTGTCCTTAAAATACTCTGTTTCTGTCACTTCTTCTATGGTTACCACCTTGCCGTAAGCCGAAGACAGGATCGCGTTGTTTTGCAGGTTAGTTTTTCTGTCAGGAACCCTGAAAAAGCTGATGGTCCAAATGAGATGAAAGGCAAGCCCGGCAAAAAGAATGAAGCGGATCAAGTGATTGGGAATAAAATAGATAACACACAATGCGGCGATGATGACCCAAAGCGTAGTGAGCAGAATGATTTTATTTCCTTCGTGGTGGATTTTCATTATGTTACAAAATTAAAAAAAACATAAGCAAACGGCGTGGCAAACAGCACCGCATCAAATCTATCTAAAACACCACCATGACCGGGAAAAAGAGTGCCGGAATCTTTTACCCCGGAATTTCTTTTTAACATCGACTCTGCCAAATCGCCTACCGTAGCAGACACCACAATGATTATGGCATAGCTTAACCAGTTGATCAGTGATAAACTATCTGTAAATAAATAAAATACATAGGCTGCGATGAGAGCAAAAAACAGACCGCCAAAGATACCTTCCCAGGTTTTTTTTGGCGAAATACGTTCCATCAATTTGTTTTTGCCGAAAAATGAACCGGTCAGGTAGGCAAATACATCATTGGTCCAAACCAGAAAAAACAGGCTGATAAGCAGAATTCCCTCCGGTGAAGTGGATCGAATATCAAACAGCGAATTCATGAGTCCGAATGGCAAGGCTATATAGATAAACGACATCAGGTAGAACGACAGGTTCTGCCAGGAACCCCTGGAGTTAAAAAGTTCAGTTGCCATTAAAATAAAAGCCAACGGGATCATCAGGAGGGTATAACGCGAATTGATCACATGCAAGCCCGTCAACCCAATAAGTGTATAGGTAATCAACCCAATAGTTAATGGAAAAAGGTAGTTCTTCGTGCGGGTGGTGAGTTTGTAAAACTCAACAAGTCCAATGGTGGTATACACTCCCATCACCACAAAAAAAGCCAGTGGGTGCAACAGAATCGAGCCGATAACTGTTGCAATAAATATGATTCCCGTGGTGGTCCTGGTAATAATTTCTTTCAAACGGAGGCGGATACTTTATGTAAATTTGGCTGCAAATCTACGAAATCAACTGATAGAATAATCATTCCCTATGCATCATCAATCATAAAAACGATCAGATTTTTAGAACCAAGTGCACCAAATGGCAATGTTTTGGTGAAAGTGGTGGCACGTCCGGTTCCGGTAATCATAATGATCTGCGATGGCAAACTGGTTGAATATTTGACTTTTAACGCGGATAGAGCCTCTTTAATTTCGCTTCTAACTTGTGAAGCATTGGCTACTACCAGATGGGTATGAGCCCCCACAAAAAGATTCCTGTCGGCCAGTTTTGATGATACCAGAACGCTTCCAAATCTTGAAATCAGGAAATCACATCCTGTAATGCTAACCTGAAAGCCCAGATTTTTTTCCGGCGGCATGGCTAAAATTCCTGCAGTGGAAAGCAGCGTGTTCAGCTGGGGGTTGGTAGAGGCCAATTGGGTCCAGCCCTGCTGATCCATGAGTGATTTCAAGTTATCGGTAAATCCTTTTTCATTGTCGCAATAAATAAAAGTACCACCATTGTCATTCAGGTTGAGTGCAAATTCTACTTCAGGCCCTTCTTTTTGGGCACGAAAAACCGAACTCGAAAAATCAGTGTTTTTAAATGGATTGTCCGATTTATTGATCAGTGCATTGCGAACTGACTTGAGGATTTTTTCTTTTGTGGTACTTTCTTCCATGGTAAAATAATCAGGGTTTTTACGCCGGGTTTAAAGGGTTTTTATCCTCCGAATCCAAAATAACAATGTCTGGTTCCGGAACTTCTGTGACTTTTACCTCTTGTACAATTTCTTCCTTGTCCCAGGGCCTTTTTCCGAAAATTTCTTCCAGGTCTTCTTTAAAAATGACCTCTTTTTCGAGCAGTTTGGTAGCCAGTTTTTCTAATCCGGCACGGTTTTCCGAAAGAACTTCAATGGCTTTTGCATAGGCACTTTCTATCATCTCACTAACTTCGGAGTCAATCAGCTCACTTGTTTTTTCGCTAAAAGGTTTATTAAAAGAGTATTCCGATTGTCCTGATGAATCGTAAAAGCTGATGTTTCCCACTTTTTTGCTTAGTCCGTAATAACTCACCATGGCATAAGCCTGTTTGGTCACTTTTTCCAGGTCGTTGAGGGCGCCGGTTGAAATTTTGCCAAATATTACCATTTCAGATGCCCGGCCTCCTAAGGCGGCCACCATTTCATCAAACAATTGTTCGTAAGTGGTAATTTGCCTTTCTTCGGGAAGATACCAGGCTGCGCCAAGTGACCGTCCCCTGGGAACAATGGTCACTTTCACCAGCGGATGTGCATGTTCAAGTAACCAACTAATGGTAGCATGGCCTGCTTCATGAAAGGCAACAACCCTTTTTTCTCCGGGTGTAATGATTTTATTTTTTTTCTCCAGGCCTCCTATGATGCGGTCGATGGCATCCATAAAATCCTGCTTGGTAATGGTTTCATGAGTTGTTCTGGCGGCAATTAAAGCCGATTCGTTGCATACATTGGCAATGTCGGCTCCCGAAAAGCCCGGTGTTTGTCTGGCCAGAAAGTCAACTTTAACCTCTTTGTCAAGGGTAAGGGGTTTCATGTGTACGGCAAAGATTTCTTTTCGTTCTTCCAGGTCAGGTAATTCAACATAAATCTGACGGTCGAAACGTCCGGCGCGCATAAGCGCTTTGTCAAGGATATCGGCACGGTTGGTAGCGGCCAGGATGATAACGCCTGAGTTGGGTGTAAATCCATCCATCTCGGTAAGTAACTGGTTAAGGGTGTTTTCGCGTTCGTCGTTGGCTCCGCTCATTGCATTTTTCCCGCGGGCACGACCAATGGCATCAATTTCGTCGATAAAAATAATACTGGGCGATTTTTCTTTGGCTTGTTTAAACAGGTCGCGTACACGTGAGGCGCCAACTCCCACGAACATTTCAACGAAGTCGGAACCGGAAATAGAATAAAAAGGCACGTGCGCCTCACCAGCCACAGATTTGGCCAACAAGGTCTTGCCTGTTCCGGGAGGGCCAACCAACAATACCCCTCTTGGGATCTTGCCCCCCAGTTTTGTGTATTTCTCGGGGGTCTTTAAGAAGTCAACAATTTCTTTAATCTCGACCTTGGCTTCGGCCAAACCGGCTACATCTTTAAAGGTGATATTCACACTGGTTTTTTTATCATACATCTGGGCTTTTGATTTCCCGATATTGAAAAGCTGGCCCCCGGCGCCTCCACCACCTTTACTCATCATGCGCATAAACAGGAACCAGATACCAATCAGCAGCGCGGGGAAAAGTATCCAGTTCAGTACTTCACCACCCCAATTGTGCCTGATTTCAGTTTCAACATAAACCGGCTGGTCCAGCTCCTTTTGAGCGGATTCTACGTCTTCATAAAACTTATCTACCGAACCCACATTGAAATAATATTGAGGTGTTTTTCCGGTAATGGAATTTCCTTTACTCAAGTCCTTATATTTGTCCTTTGTCAGATTTTCTGTTTTGATAAAAATCTCTGCTGTTTCCTTGTTGACCAGGATGATTTTGGCAACATCCCCATCTTCGAGCATGGTTTTGAATTCACGCCAGTCGGTTTGTTTTCCATCATCGCCCATACCCAGAAACTGAATTCCGAAAAGTACAACGGCCAAAATGCCATAAATCCAGTAAAAGTTAAATTTTGGTTTGTCACCATTTTTCCCGCCGCCGGTTAGATTAGAAAAAGGATTTTTCGATCCTTTATTTTCTTCTTTATTTTCAGTGGTATTATTATTTTCTTCTGCCATTCTGTCGTTAAGTTACAAAAAATATATTAATCATCACTTTTGTATCTGGTTAATAGGGCGTCAGCCCACAGATTTTCAATCTTATAGAAGTTTCTTGTATCTTCCTGAAACACATGAACAACTACATCGAAATAATCTATCAAAATCCATTCCGAATTCTGCACCCCTTCGCAGTGCAATGGTTTTGTGTCACAGTTTTTCATCACAAATTCTTCAATACTGTTGTAGATGGCCCCAATTTGGATTTTAGAGGTTGCGTGACAGATGACGAAATATTGCGTAACTGCCTGGTTTAGGGATCGAAGATTCAGGCTGACAATATTTTTTGCTTTTTTCTCCTGCATACCGGCAACTACTTGAGCAAGAATTTGTTCAGCACTGTCACGTTCTTTTTTTTTGGTCATGAATCGATCTGTTAATTGCAAGCAAAAATAGTGAATTTGTTGATCCTGACGATGTCCGGGTAAAAAGTTGATGAACTGGTTTGTTTTGATTCGTGAAAATCACTTTTGTTAGTTTTTTTTACCATATTTACCGCTTCAACTCATGCTCGTTTTCATCAAAATTCAAATTATGGAGATTTCATTTATTTCGCTTGAGGTGGTCAAATCGACCAATGATGTGGCTTTAAATCGCATAGCTGCCAACCTGGCCACCGAGGGAGAGATGATTTGTGCCAACCTTCAGGAACAGGGAAGGGGGCAGGGTGGAAATTGTTGGGACAGCCAGGCAGGTAAAAATTTGTTGTGCAGTTTGATACTGACCCCGCACCAGGTGGTTCCGGCCAAACAATTCATACTTACACAGGTAGTTTCGTTGGGAGTTTTGCACGTCATCGAGTCATGGGTGACAAATGAAACCTGTAGCGTAAAATGGCCCAACGATTTGTATATCAATGATAAAAAAGTGGGTGGCATTTTGTTTCAAAACATCATTAAAGGTCATGTCCTTGATTTTGCCGTGGCGGGAATCGGTGTCAATGTGAACCAGGAGGTTTTTAGCGAGGATTTGCCCAATGCCGGTTCGTTAAAAAACTTTTGTGGTATGGAGATACCATTGACTCAATTTAGAAGTCAAGTGGCACACTCAATTGACCAATTCTATCAACTGACGTATTCAAAGGCGGGTATTCAACAAATTGAAACACAATATTTAAATAAGCTCTATCGGATAAATCAATGGAATAACTACCGCGTCTCTGAACGGGAATTCATCGGGATGATTGTTGGTATTGATGAATTTGGTCGTCTGGCCGTAAAAAACCAGGATGGACAGGTGCGATGCCATCTCTTTAAAGAAATAGAATTCGTGGTTTAGAGGGATGCCGTATTAATCAGGTATAAGTTCAATAAACCTAACCCAGAGCCTTTTTCAGATTTTCCGCCATCACATTTACCAAATTTTCCATGGGTCGTTTGGCCATCATAGCTAACATCGGGTTTAAGTCGGCATCCAAATAAACGGTTACTTTGGTAGAGGTTCCCATGTCTGTCAGAATTGCATGGAGGCTGAAACTAAACGGAGCTTTGCCGACAGGCAACAATTCCACCTTTTTATATGGCTCATTGTTTCCAAAAGCCAATTGAATGCTGGCCATACCCTGGATAGTGAAGGAACAGCTCTTTTCATCAGAATTCCAGTTTGTGATTTGTTCGGGCATTAACTGTTCGTAATGATTAAAATTGCTTAGAAATTGATAAACATCTTCAGCTGATTTGTCAATTATGGCAGATTTTCCTTCAATTTTCATGGGTCTGTTTTTATGTGGGTGCGGGTTTATTATTGGTGGCGGTCGCTCCAGGCTTTTGGATCTTCTCTCCATTCCCTCAGCGAAGCCTCGTCTTTTTTTGATATGTATTCCTCCTCTATAGCCTTGCTGATCATGGAGTCGTAATCAGATAGCGTGACCAATCGGCAGTCAGCCGCTTTAAAATTTTCAGCTGCAATCTGCAATCCATAGCTAAAAATGGCTGCCATTCCTGCTACTTTTGCACCTGTTTCGCGAAGTGCATAAACGGCTTCCAGGCTGCTTTTTCCGGTGGAAACCAAATCTTCGATCACCACTACCGTTTGTCCACTATTGATGGTTCCTTCAATTTTATTGGACATTCCATGGTCTTTGGCCGCCGAGCGTACATATGCGAAAGGCAATCCAAGTTCCTGTGCTACCAGAACTCCCTGAGGAATGCCGGCAGTAGCTACTCCTACGATGACGTCCACATTTCCAAATTGCTCGGTGATGGCTTTCACCAATTGTTGACGGATATAGGTGCGAATTTTCGGATAAGAAAGGGTAATCCGGTTGTCGCAGTATATGGGTGACTTTAAACCGGAAGCCCAAGTAAAGGGTAAACTGTTATTCAGCTTGATTGCCTTAATCTGAAGTAAGTTGGCCGAAACCATGTCGGCAGTTTCCTGATCAAAATTCATTCGGCAAATCTAAACATTTTTCACGATTGCCATTATGATAAAGATTCAGAGGACACATAAAATCTATTAAATTTGTCAGATGAAAGCAGTTTATTATCATGATATCAAAGTATTGTTTGCGGACGAAACCTGCCCGCAAAACGCTTCCTTTCTGACTATTGATCAAGTCGAACCGATGAAGGAATTTGTTTTTAAACTGCTTTCGGATGATTACCATCAGGACATCTGTATAAGGAGTCGCGACCCTGAACATTTGTTCCGTCAATTTCAAAGTCAATTTACCTGTATCGATGCAGCAGGTGGAGTGGTTGTGAATAAGAAAGGCGAGTTTCTGTTGATTCATCGGCTGGGAAAGTGGGATCTCCCGAAGGGAAAAGTTGAGCATGGCGAGTCGATTGAGGCTGCTGCCCTGCGTGAAGTTTCCGAAGAAACCGGTATTGACGGGCTTGTTATTGAATCCGGGTTACCCGATTCGTACTATATCTATTGCGAACACCATCAATATATTTTAAAACGTACCTGTTGGTTTTCGATGAGCACTCAATCGACTTCGTCCTTATCGCCACAGTTGAGTGAACAAATTACCAGAGCCTTGTGGCTTAATTGCGATGAAAGTCATGATGCCATCATGTCCGGTTACCGGTCTCTTTATGAAACGTTGGGCTATCTCTTCGTTCGTTAAGAAATATTCGTGTATTTTTACCCTTTAAAATTCATACCCTATGAGAAAAGTTGCGGTTTTTCCCGGCTCCTTCGATCCCATCACATTGGGGCATATATCAGTTGTAAAGCGTGCCGCTTCCCTGTTTGATGAAATTATTGTCGCTATCGGTGTCAATACCGAGAAACAAGCCATGTTCCCCGTCGATCAGCGCCGGCAGTGGATAGAAGCAGCTTTCATTGATCTTAGCAATGTACGTGTGGAGCTGTACGAGGGCCTGACGGTTGATTTTTGCAAAAAAGTAAAGGCAGACTATATCCTGAGGGGACTAAGGACTGCCGCGGATTTTGAATTTGAAAGGGGAATAGGTCAGGTAAATAAACTGCTGGCGTCAAAGATTGAAACGATTTTTTTGCTTACCGAGCCCCGGTTTACACCGATTTCTTCATCCATCGTCCGCGATGTGATCAGGCACGGTGGCGATATCAGTGCCATGGTACCGGGTCATATTATTTCGGATATTAAAGAAACTTAAACTGTATGATTATTGAAATGAAAACTTTTGCTGCGGTTTTATTTGTCTTTATCTTCTGCCAAAGCATGGCCCAAAATATTTCCATTGAGGGAACCAGTCATGCGAAGGAGGGCGATTTGGTGAGGGTATTGGTGTATGCCGATCAATTCTCAATGTTGGAAAAAACCATCGCTCAAACGCGATGTGATGAACAGGGTAATTTTATCCTCACCGCACCAGTGACTCTGACTACCTTTGGTTTCCTGGCTCTTAATCTCGATAAGGGTGAACTCTACCTGAGCCCTGGCGCAAGTTATCGGGTGGCGATTCCGGCTCAACAACCAGAAATCCAAGGATCTATTTTCGATCAGGTACCTTTACAGTTTAACCTGGAAGTTACAAATGATGACAACTTACAAACTGATATTGGGTTGTTTAACCAGTTATATAACCAGTTTATTTATGAAAATGCCCAAGTGATTTACAAAAGCAGGAACAAACAGGTCCTTGATAACTTTAAGTCTGAAATGACCATGCGGTTCAAAAATAGAAAAAGTGAGTATCTGAGCGACTACATCCACTATGCTTTTGTTTCACTCGAATGGTTGAGTAAACGATTGAGCAATAGCGCAGTACTTGAAAAGGAGCTTGTTTCCAAACCCGTTTTGTACAACAATATTCAATACACCGATTTTTTTAAAACCTATTTTGATAATTACCTCGATGCTTTTAGCAACCGTCATTACAACGAATTGACACGAGCATTAAATCAACCTGGCGACTATCTGACTTTAAAACAGATGCTGCAACGCGATAGCTTGCTTAAAAGCAACGACCGGGTGGTTGAGTTGGCCATGATGCTATTGATGTCGAAGAGTTATTCTCTACCTGAGGTTAAAAAAGCGGAGGTGATCAATAAATTGAAATTGCTTTCGGGAGTTTCAAAATTTCGCGAAAATAAAGAGATTGCGACTCATTTTATCGAAAAACTGACTGACCTGACCTACGGTTATCCTGCTCCGCCCTTTGCACTGAAAAATGAATATGGGATTGTGGTCGAACTAAATAATTATGCCGGGAAATTTGTTCTGCTCAATTTCATTAGTGATCAATGTCAGATTTGTTTTAATGAGTTGGAAAAAATTCAAAAGATAAGCCAGACCTTTCAGGGAACATTCGACCTACTCACACTTGTCGTAGGCGATGAATGGGATCATGCCATGAAATTAAAGCACGACAAACAATTTCAATGGGAATTTTTAAAAGTGACCAGTCAGATGCTACTTCCTGAACAATACCAAGTGCGTACCTTCCCGACTTATATTCTGATCAATCCTGACGGAACCATTGCCAATGCGGCCATGCCCATGCCTGATGAGAATATGGAGCCATATATCACCAGGTATATCAAACGATTTCAATCAAAGCAGTAAATAATTCCAAGTCATAACATTTCTTTCCTGTTCTTGTCCTGGTGCCAAAACAGCTCCGTTTTTTTAGATACCTTTGCCCGTTAATCACTCAACATATAAGCACATTTGGAATAATTATTGATCGTATCAATTTTTCAGAGATAAAAAAACATGATAAACTTTATAAAAAAGCTGCTTGGTGACAAAGCAACCCGTGATTTAAAAGCCATTGGCCCCGAAGTAGAACAGGTAAAGGCAGCTTACGAAAAAATAAAACACCTGAGCAATGACGAACTACGTGCTAAAACTACGGAGTTCAAGCAACGTATTAAAGAGTACATTGCTGTTGAAGAGAATGAAATAGATCGGATTAAGCAACAAATAAACGATCAGCCGGATATAGATACCAACGAAAAGGAGGAACTCTACATCACCATTGATAAACTGATCAAGGTAAGTTATGAAAAAACGGAGGAGGTCCTGAACCAGATTTTGCCTGAAGCTTTTTCGGTGATGAAAGAGACTGCACGTCGTTTTAAAGAAAATGAAGTAGTTGAGGTAACGGCCAACGAAATGGATGGTTTTCTGGCAACCAAACTTGACTCAGTCAATATTAAGGGAGACAAAGCCTATTATCGCAACCAATGGCTTGCCGGTGGAAATACCATTACCTGGGACATGGTGCATTACGATGTTCAGTTATTTGGTGGTACGGTGTTGCATCATGGCAAGATTGCCGAAATGGCGACCGGTGAAGGTAAAACCCTGGTAGCTACCCTGCCGGTTTATTTGAACGCTCTGCCCGGAAAAGGTGTTCATTTGGTCACAGTAAACGATTATCTGGCCAAACGCGACGGTGAGTGGATGGGAATGTTGTACCAGTTTCATGGTCTAAAGGTTGATTGTATCGATTATCACCAGCCAAATTCAAAAGAAAGGCGTATGGCTTATTTGGCCGACATCACTTTTGGAACGAACAACGAGTTCGGATTCGACTACCTGCGTGACAACATGACAGGTAATCCTGAAGAAATGGTACAACGGGGGCACAATTATGTGATTGTGGATGAGGTCGACTCGGTATTAATTGATGATGCACGAACCCCTTTGATTATCTCCGGACCAACGCCTAAAGGCGACTTGCAGGAATTCGATGCTTTAAAGGCGGATGTCCAGTCGCTGTATAACGCTCAAAAAACATTGGTGTCGAGTATTTTAGCTGAAATTAAAAATCTGTTTAAAGATCAATCGAACAACGAAAATGTTAAAAATGCCGGGTTGTTGTTGCTCAGGGCTTATCATGGATTACCGAAAAATACCGCGCTAATCAAATTGCTAAGCGAAGAAGGAAACCGGCAATTGATGCAAAAAACAGAAAGTTTTTTCTTGCAGGAACAAGCAAAAAACATGCATGTGGTGGATGATGAGTTGTTTTTTGCCATCGACGAAAAACACAATTCGGTCGATCTGACCGAAAAGGGTATCGACCTGCTAACCAGGTCGTACGATGACGCGGAGTTTTTTATTCTGCCCGACATCGGATCGGTGGTGGCTGATTTGGAAAAACAGAATATCCCTGAAAAGGAAAAACTGGAAAAGAAAAGCGAACTGATTAAAAACTACGCAATCAAATCGGAACGGGTACATACGGTAACGCAGTTATTGAAAGCCTATACGCTTTTTGAAAAGGATGTGGAATATGTGATCATCGAGAATAAAATTAAAATTGTAGATGAACAAACCGGACGTATTATGGAAGGCCGGCGGTATTCCGATGGATTGCACCAGGCCATTGAGGCCAAGGAAAATGTAAAAGTAGAGGCCGCTACCCAAACCTATGCCACCATTACCTTGCAGAATTATTTCAGGATGTACAACAAACTGGCGGGGATGACCGGTACTGCCGAAACGGAAGCAGGAGAGTTATGGGATATTTATAAGCTTGATGTGGTGGTAATTCCCACCAACAAACCCATCATCCGCGACGATCGCCAGGACTTGGTTTATAAAACCAAACGCGAAAAATACAACGCCATTATTGATGAAATAGAGCAGCTTACTAAAAAGAACCGTCCCGTGCTTGTCGGTACTACATCCGTGGAAATTTCGGAGTTGCTTAGCCGGATGCTCACCCGCAAGCACATTCACCACAATGTGTTGAATGCGAAGTTACATCAAAAAGAAGCACAGGTAGTTAAAGAAGCCGGGCATGCAGGAATGGTGACCATTGCCACCAACATGGCTGGTCGTGGTACTGACATTAAACTGGGCGAAGGCGTTGTACAATCAGGTGGTTTGGCCATCATTGGTACCGAACGTCACGATTCCAGGCGTGTTGACCGTCAGTTGCGGGGCCGTGCCGGTCGTCAGGGTGACCCGGGCAGTTCACAATTTTTTGTTTCTCTTGAAGATGACCTCATGCGCATGTTTGGATCGGGACGTATCGCAGGCATCATGGACCGTCTTGGCCTCGACGAAGGGGAGGTGATTCAGCATTCGATGATCACCAAATCCATTGAGCGGGCACAAAAAAAGGTAGAAGAAAACAACTTTGGTATCAGGAAGCGTTTGCTCGAATATGATGATGTGATGAACTCACAACGGGAAGTGATTTATAAGCGCCGGAGACACGCTTTGTTTGGTGAGCGCCTTTCGGTGGATGTTTCGAATATGATATATGATTTGTGCGAAAATATAATCATCGAATATCAGGAAAACCGTGATTATGATGGGTTTAAACTTGAACTATATCGCACCCTGGCAGTTGAATCACCCTTTAACGAAGCTACTTTTAGTTCTGAAAGTGTTTCAGAACTCACCGACCAGTTGTTTGAAGTAGTGTACAAGGCATATATTGAAAAACGTAAACGATTGGCAATAAGTACACTTCCGGTTATAAAGGATGTTTACGAAAATCAAAGCCAGTTTGAAAACATAGCTATTCCCTTTTCAGATGGAATCAGGCAGGTACAGGTGATTGCCAACCTGCGTAAATCGGTTGAATCGAATGGTACAGAAGTGCCATTGGCTTTTGAAAAGGGAATTTCACTCTCTCATATTGATGATGCATGGAAAGAGCAGTTGCGCGAAATGGACGACCTCAAGCAGTCGGTGCAGAACGCTTCCTATGAACAAAAAGACCCGTTGTTGATCTATAAATTTGAATCATTTGAACTGTTTAAAAAGATGATTCAAAAAATAAATAAAGATGTAGTGTCGTATTTAATTAAAGGCGATATCTTTATGCAAAACCAATCGGGATTAAAAGAAGCTAAACTTCCAAAAGGAATCGATCGTTCGCAAATCAAGGAAGAACATGGTGACATGTTGTCGCAGGCGCATAGCAATACCCAGGATCATGTTAAACCACAACCTGTGAAAGTAGAAAAGAAAGTAGGCCGAAACGATCTTTGTCCCTGTGGTAGTGGAAAAAAATATAAACAATGTCATGGTAAACACCTGGAGTAGCTAAATTATTTCTATATTGTGCAGTAATTGCAAACAGCGTCTTTCCGGTTAATATCGAATTGTTTTTGCTGATAAGTGATTGATATTGCGAATTACACGTTTTGAAACATTAATAACAACACGATGAAAATAGTGCGATTTATTACATTCTCGGTGCTGGCTATGGTGATCTTGTTCTCGTTTAGCCTGTGCAATAAGTCGAATTCGGTGGGAGATATTCCGGTTTATAGCTATCTTACGCCACCTGATTCGCCTCCCCATACGTTTCAGATTGTCTATAATTTGAGTACTTACGGTGATAAAGAAGCATTAATTACCTTCGATTCCAGTGCTGTTTGGCTGATTGAAAAACTGGGCGACGGGCGCATCAATTATTTTGTAAAAAACGATTCAGCCTCGAGAAATATCTATTCTAAAGATACGTTGGGTTTGAAGGCCGGATATGCCTACCGGTTTGTCGCCAACAACAACAACTACGATGAGTTCAAAAACTTTTTCACCCAGTTTACAAAACTCGAACTCGATTATAATAGTTTTGGGCGTAAATTCTAACACGAAAGTATTGGATAATCAGAAAACAACATTGTGGACCGGTATTTATTAATCCTGGTTTTGCATGAAAGTGATTAAAAAATGAATCATCATGAAGTATAAAAGGATTTTACTTAAACTGAGCGGAGAAGCCCTGATGGGTGATCAACAATATGGTATCGACCCGCTAACATTGGCAGGCTACGGCACCGAAATAAAAAGGGTAGCAGAAATGAACGTTCAAGTGGCAATTGTCATTGGGGGAGGAAATATTTTCCGGGGAATGCAGGGTGCGGCCAAAGGTTTCGATCGGGTACAAGGCGATTATATGGGTATGATGGCCACAGTGATCAATTCGATGGCGTTGCAGGGCGAGTTGGAAAACCAGGGAGTTAAAGTAAAATTGCTCTCAGGATTGCATGTGCAACCTGTTACCGAACTGATGAATGGAAAAAAGGCCATTCAGTATCTGAACGAGGGGTTTGTAGTCATCATTGCCGGGGGCACAGGGAATCCGTTTTTTACCACTGATACCGCTTCCGCTTTGAGGGCAGTTGAGATACATGCTGATATCCTGCTGAAAGGCACCCGTGTGGACGGTGTTTATTCGGCTGACCCGGAGAAAGATCCTTCAGCTGTGAAATACGACTTTGTAACCTATGATGAAGTTTATGAAAAGAAACTGCAAATCATGGATATGACGGCCTTTACACTATGTAAAGAAAACGGCCTTCCCATCTTGGTATTCGACATGAACAAAAAAATGAACCTGATGAAAGTAGTCAACGGTGAATCAATTGGAACAATGGTAGGCGTTTAGGACTAAAAACCCGTTTTGTTTGATTAAAATCGAGTGAGATTGAGCAAAATTGAAAGGAAATAGTAAATTTGCTTAAAAAAATTAATAGGTTATGACTGATGATGCCATATTATGTCTCGAGGAAGTAGAAGAGAGTATGACCCACGCTTTGCATCACCTGGAAAAAGAATTTCTTAAGGTGCGGGCCGGTAAAGCCAATCCATCGATGTTATCTGGTGTCCGGGTAGATTATTATGGAGTGCCAACACCCATCGAAAGAACCGCCAATATCAACACGCCTGATGCACGACAAATTATTGTACAGCCTTTTGATAAAAGCACCATTCATGCCATCGAGAAAGCCATATTGGTTGCCAATCTGGGCTTTAACCCCCAAAATGAGGGCGATATTTTACGTATCAATGTACCGCCATTAAACGAAGAGCGACGTCATAGCCTGGTAAAAAAGGCTAAATCAATTATTGAAGAAACCAAGATTGGGATTCGCAATGCGCGCAGGGCCGGTAATGATGAGGCAAAAAAGTTGGAGAAAGAAGGTATGACGGAGGATGAAACCAAGCACCTGATAGATGAAATTCAAAAACTGACCGACAAGTTTATCGAAAAAGCAGATGAACTGTTCTCGTTGAAAGAGAAAGACATCATGACAGTATAGAAATCATTCCGAAAAAAAGCACCTTAAGTGCTTTTTTTCTTTTTAGAAGATTTTTGCTTTAAACGCTTGATCAGCAAAAAGGCTATTCTTGCCACATTGCTCGTAGTAACTACTTTACTATAAACGTTTTGAAAAAGTTGTTGCGAGATATTGGCCAGGGTTAGCGATTCCTGTAGTACATGGAATTTAGATGTTAATTCTTCCTGATGTTGATGAATCTGATGATCCAAATCTTTTATCATTTTCGTAACGCTCTCTTTATTTTTGAATGAATTGACAGCAGAACCCTGCATTTCATCTTCAAACAAAATGGAGCCTAACAAGTTACGAATAGGTGAAAACAGAAGTCGTTCTTTGAAATTAATAATCAACACGATTAAAACCAAATAAAATCCTGCAACAATCAAATAGCCGATGTAAACATCCAGATCGGTCGTTTTGGCGAACCAATAGACAAATGCAAATGATAAAAACAACAACAATCCTCCTGCCAATGCAGTTACTACAAACAACAAAGCAAAGTACGATGTAATGTCGCCAAGCTTTTGCGTCAGTTTCAGCTTATTGTACTTAACCTGAATGTCTATATAGCTTTTTAGCGATTCAAATGAATCCTGAAAAGCCGAACCAATTTGATTACCTTTCATCATGAAAAAGATTAAACCGCCTTGGTTTTATTCTTTTTTACTTCATCCAGCATTTCCACGGTGCTTCTTTTGACATTTTCGATGGTTTCTGCGGTACCGCGTTTCACGCCATCAATCACATCGCTCATCGATTCTTTCAAGTCATCAAATTTATCTAATAACTCATCGGCAACTTCTTTTGTTTTGTCACCCAATTGTTTACGGGTTTCTTCACCCGATTGAGGGGCGAATAGTAAGCCTGCAAGTGCGCCAACAGCGGCACCTACAACCAATCCTGCAATAAATGCAAATCCTGAATTTGAATTTTCTTTACTCATAGTGGTATTTTTAAAAGGGTTTATAATGGTATATCGATTTATGTGAAAAAAGTTACATTCTACTTGTTAAATATTTAACCAGTTTCATTTGGTTTAAAAACTGGCGGAGCACTACTCTGAGAATAGTATAAATAGGGATTGCCAAAATCATGCCAATAATCCCTGAAAGCTTGCCGCCGATGATAATGACCAGAAAAACTTCAACCGGATGTGCTTTTACGCTTCTTGAATAGATGAGAGGCTGCAAGAGGAGGTCGTCAATTGTCTTTGACACGGCAAACACTCCTACTACGCTAAAAATGGTGTAGGTTAGTATGTCGTAATTTTCGGCACTGAGTTCAGATAACAGGCCTAGCAAAATACCCAAACACATGCCGATGACCGGGCCTAAATAGGGTATCACGTTCATTGATCCGCCAATAAAACCAATTAACACCGCGTTGGGAATGCCCATGATGAGCAATCCAATAGTCTCCAGGCTCATCATGATAACTACTTCGAGCAAAACCCCATGAAAATATCTTACTAAAAGGAATTTTGAATCGTGCAGTACCTTACTGATGTCTTCAACATATTTGTCAGGTGACAGAATTAACAGGACATTCTTGATCAACCCATCGTCAAACAAAAAATAGTAGGTCAGAAAAATGACAATAAAAATACCGATGACCACTGAACCGGTGGCACTGATGATATTGGTGAAGAATTCCCGAAACTGTGTCATGTCGAATACACCGTGAACCTGCGTTCGTATATATTGTGAAAAAGTTTCACCCGGTTTTATCAAATTGTATTGTGCCAGGAAGGCATCCAGTTTGCCCATTGGCTTATCAAAATGAGAAATGAAATCATCAATATTGATCGACATGATAATATTGGCCTGACGAATAATTAATGGAGCGATAATCATGGCCAATAAACCTATCACAAGCAATATAAGAACCATGGTAACCAAGGCACTTACAGCATGCGGCAGGTGGTGTTTGCCGATTCGCCAGGTGTTTAACATTTTTGTAAACGGAGCACCTGTCATCGACAGAAAGACAGCCACTAAAATATAACCTACCAAATCAGCAAAGTACCACGTCATAAAAACCAGGGCACTAAAGCCTACGATGGGTTTTATGTATTGATACAACTGGTTGTTCATATCAACTGCCATACTTACCTGATCAATATTAAGGGAGGTAAATATAAGCTAATTTAACCTGATTTGCAAGTGGTAACAGCTCGGATTTTAATGTTCCGCATTAATCATTACTGAGTATCCGTTGTAGTACCTAATCATTCGAATCTGACTTCACTCAACTCTCCCCCGCCTCCTCTTTTCGCGAAGATAGGAGACCTCGCCAGAAAATTAGAAGGGTGGGGTGAGTTAAATTAAAGCTTAGGATGAATTTGTAAAATCTTTTGCATTTTTTTATCGATTAGGTACAGAACCGAAAACTCACTTAAAAAAAATAT
>PHDN01000004.1 GCA_002840975.1 Bacteroidetes bacterium HGW-Bacteroidetes-16 | reverse complement strand
TATTGACTTTCAACATTAAGTGTCATTCAATAGAACAAGCACAGCGAGTAGAACATCATATTAAAAGAATGAAAAGCAAGAAGTACATTCAGAATTTGTTGACTTACCCTGAAATATCCAATAAACTATTAGCAAAATATTCAAAATCAAGTTGTCCGAATTTCCATTCTAAAAATTTTATTTTATGTGTTTTTCATTAATATGGAATTATTCTAAATAATGCTTTACATTCGCCCGTTCTCTTTTGAACAATTTAGTTGACTGGACAATAGATCAGTTTCAGGTGTGTCATTTTATTTTGTCGACTTTTGGAGAGGACAAAGGACTTAACTAACTATTCACTAATAATCAGCAAAATGACTACAACTAATTTAAAGTTCATTTTCTTTGTGAGCACTGTATTGCTTCTTTCCGGCACTACTTATTCCCAGACGGCGCAGGCAACAACCGAAAAACCTGCGTTGAATAACAATGCATTTCACGGGTCGGTATCGCCTTCAATCATCTATCTGGCGGCCAGCATATATTATGAACGCATCGTGTATAAAAGCGAGAAGATGGCCTATTTCGCCAAGGCGGGCTATGGCGCGTATACTATCATTATGTCAGGAACCGGAGACTTTATTGTTGCCCAAGGCGGGATCATTACCGGGGCTGACAAGTCACATTTTGAAGCCGGGTTGGGTGCCACCTATTTCAGCACTTTTGACGACAGTTCCATCAAAAAGGTACTTCCGGCTGCCTATGCAGGTTACCGGCGACAGAAACCCAGAGGAAACGGTGTCTTTCGTGTCGGATTTGGATTCCCCGAGTTCCTTTACGTTGGTTGGGGATTTTCTTTTTAGGCTCCGGAAAGCAATGATTTATCTTTCGGTTATTTAAAATTATAGGTACCTTTGGGTACTGTTTGTGTATCCGCTTTGATAACCGACTAAGACTACTGATTTACTAATGGTTACAACAGGTAGTTTTTATCCATTTAACAGATAGGTCAACAATGAAAACAACTTCATGCGTGTTTAACTTCAAAGTGATGGTGGCCACTGTCCTTGTATTTGGTCTTCAATCCACCCTGTTTTCGCAGTCATTAAAACCCGGCGACAGCATCAAGTCGTTGGTTGATTTTTTGAATGCAGGAACGTTTTTATCTCCAAAGGATTACATTTTGAAATCTCTGGAAGAAAAAGACATTGTGGTGCTGAGTGAACGTCATCATCGTGAATTTACACAATACAAACTGATTGTGGATGTGATAAAAGACAAGCAATTTAGCGGAGATATGTACACCGAAGTCGGGGTTTTCAATAGCGGAGATCGAATCAATGAATTCCTTAAAAAGGAGGGTTTGTCGCCGGAACAGGTAGAAACAGAGATTCTGAACATCTTTAAAAAGCTCGACATGTTTCCTTTGTGGCCCAACTACAATTACTATTACTTGCTTGAGTCTGTTTACCAAATCAATCAACAGCGGAACCAAAACGAGAAAATATTCATTCATCCCCTGGATGTGCCCTTGGATTGGGATTCCATAACCTGTGACGATCAATATAAAATGTTCATGGAAATGATGGAACCTCAAAACAATATGCCAACGGTTATCGACCGCAACTCTCTTATGGCCAAGCATTTTGTCCGGATTTATGATGATGCAAAATACTTTAATCCAAACAAACGAAAAGCCCTGGTGATCATGAATACCTACCATGGTTATACCAGAATCCCGCCCTATCTGCCCAATCCCACCGAGCCATTTTCTTACAGCACTGCCTCCTACATCTATAAAACATATCCCGCCGATACCAAAGGTATACTGATCAACTTCTACCCTACTTCAAACGAAATTAAACTGGTGGCAGACGGAAAATGGGATGCTGCCTTTAAACTTACAGGCAACAAAAACAAAGGTTTTGATTTTGCCGGTACTCCTTTCGGAGACACAAAGTTCGACCTGTACAATTTTGGCGGAAGCGACTATAAGCAAGTAAACTTTAAATACCTGTTCGATGGCTTTATTTTTTACGAGCCCATTGAGAATTTTCAACTGGCCGTTGGAATCCCCCATATATTTGATGATTCGTTGTTTGTGGAGGAATTCTACAGACGAACCGCTATTGATGAACACATTACCCTCGATGAGTCCAAATCGTCCATTGAGACACAAAATTATATCAAAGAAACAAACGAGTTGAAAATAAACAAGCATCCAAATCTTGACCAGTATTACGACCTGATAAACCAATGGTTTGAAATAAATCGCCGGTAGTCTAGAAATAAATATTTACTGACAAATAGCCCAACGGGCCAAAGTAGGTTCTGAAAGCACTGCTGTTAGTTTTATCGCTGGAATTGGTACCATACTTTGATTCCGATTTACCGGTAACATATTCTGTCGCATATTTTATTTCTGTTCCAATAGACAAATGGGGAGTGATCATCAGATCCACACCCAGCAATGGATTTATCCCAACAGCAAATTCATTGTATTTGGTGGAACTATTATTCTGATATCCGTTATTAACAGGGTATTCCTGCTCCATTTTAAGACTCGCATAGGAAGTGGAAACATCAAATCCATAGAAAATTTTGATCCTTGAATAGGTTAATTGCCATTCATAACCCACAAAGAATTTTTCGCTAAACAATTTAAGGCTGGTTTTCTCCTTTGAACCCGATTTTTGCTCATCGGTGGTAGATGAATAGCTCATATTTGTTCCCAAACGGAAAGCACCCTTAGGCTGGTGAAATTTCAGCCCGACAACCAGTTCAGGTTGCTGAACGCTAAATATATAATTAATGTCATAAATGAAATTACCATACTGATCGATGTAGTAAATCGGATAAATGGTGTTGTTTTTTGCAAAAATATTAGCCACTCCGATAGTAAACTCAGTTTTACCTTCATTGTACTCCGCTTTTCCGGAATCCTGGGCCAGTAAAGAAGGTGTAAAAACAAATGCCAGCAACAGGCTGATAACATAAGACAGGCGAATCTTTTTCATAGGGGAATTGATTTGTTTAATTGTTGATTTGTATCCGGCTAAAATAACAAAAAACGAATTTGAGTATTCAGGTAAATTGAAAATTTTCTCCAGTATCGCTTTGGGCGAATATTCAAACAAACAAAGGTAGAATTCTTTACTTATTACTCTGATTTTTTTCTAAGGATATAAGAAATTCGCGAATCCTTTTTAAGGGTAAATTGAGAACTCATTTCTGAATTCATGCGAAGTAAGTAAATAGTTTTATTAACCAATGAAATGATTAGTGAATGTGGATTTTTCATCTCGCCGCACATTAATTTGAATATGCCTTATGAATCAGGCTGGAAAATAATGTGTGAATCATATAACTCTTTCATTTAATTGTGTAATGCTTTCCGGTATCAATAGCTCCAACTTTGCAAAGTGAAAATTATTTCACTACTGACCTGCCAAATGCAGGAATATAATATCAAAAAAGATGAATACTACTGAAGTAAAAGGAAACTGGAATGAACAAAAAGGCAAACTAAAACAGAAATTCGGTGCGTTAACGGACAACGACCTGATATTTGCTGAAGGTAAGAAAGATGAAATGTTGGGAAGACTTCAGATAAAGCTTGGCAAATCCAAAGAAGAACTGCACAAAATTATCTCAGAACTTTAAACGACAACATATTGCAAAACCAACTGTTTAACAACATTCGTTAAACAGTTCGGTTTGTTTCAAAATAATAATTCTAAAAAAATATAAGATGAAAAAAATAATTCTTACCCTGGCCATAGCAACAACGTTTATGGCAGGAACAATTCTCACAGGCTGCCAGTCATCAGACAACAGGGATGGAGATGATCATGGTATGATGCATGAAACACAACAAGACAGGCAAGCAATGCACAATGATGCTAATTCTGATATGCCAAAAATGGCAAATGCTGATGAATGGAAAACATTCAAATTAGAATCAGAATTAAAAATCAATAACAATGAAATCCGCATTAAAGAACTAACAGAAAAAATGAACAAACCGGGTACTATACTTGATCCCCTTTATGCAAGGAAGATTGAAAATCTTGAACAGAAAAACAAAGACCTGAAGATTAAGTTGGAGACATATGAAACCAATCACAGTGACTGGGAAACTTTCAAACGCGAATTTAATCATGATATGGATGAACTTGGAAAAGCGCTCAAAGATTTAACTGTCGACAATACAAAGTAACTAATTTAATCTGATGACCCAATGAAAAGAGCAGACCTTTTGCCTCCCTTTTCATAATTTACTTAAAATTAAAAAACTAAATTTTATATTGAACAAAAAAAAAAAGAACATGAAAAAAAGAAATGCCTTAATCAGTTTTGCTGCTTTAGCAGTATTTGCCCTATTTATGCTTTCACAACAGGGTTGTGAAAAAAATAATAACACCAATCCTCCCGGTAATCCGGTATTTTCTGTAAAACTTATTGATGCGCCTTCAGCCTATGATGCTGTAAATGTGGAAATAGTCGGAATGGAAGCCAACATCGGTACAGGCTGGATAACTCTGGAAATGGACAATTCAGGTGTATACAATCTCTTGAGTTTTACCAACGGTAATTCACTGGCCCTGATCAATGATGTGGTTATGACTCCATGCACCATTTCAGAATTGCGATTGATTCTTGGAACTAATAATACAGTTGTTGTAGATGGTGTATCGCATGAACTAACAACCCCATCGGGACAGACCTCCGGATACAAGGTAAAAATGGATTCACAACAGTTGATTGCCGGCGGTGTTTACTACCTGGTGCTCGATTTTAATACACAAAAATCAGTTCATGTAACAGGGAACGGGAAATATATGCTCAAGCCGGTTGTGTCGGGATGCATGGAAACTTCTATTGGTAGTATTGCAGGAACAATTTCACCCATTGAGGGCGCTTATTATGTTGAAGCAACAAATGCAACTGATACTTCGGGAACATACATTAACCAGACCAATGGGCAGTTCCTTATTCCAGCAGTTATGCCGGGGATCTATCAAGTGAAATTCGTTCAGAATGCTGGACATTTAGAGAAAATTGTACCCGGTGTTGTAGTTATTATAGGTCAGACAACTCAGATGGGAACTATCCCAATTGAATAAAAAAGTATGACCGTTAGAATAGTGAAACGGTAGTTTTGATTTGAATCTACAACAAATCATTCGCCAGATTCGCCAGCTCCGACCGTTCTCCTTTTTCCAGCCTTACATGGGCATAGATACTGTGGTGTTTTATCTTATCTATCAATACAGAAAGCCCGTTGGATTGTGAATCCAGGTAGGGTGTATCAATCTGATAAACATCACCCGTGAAGATAATCTTTGTGTTTTCCCCAGCGCGGGTGATGATGGTTTTAATCTCATGCGGGGTCAGGTTTTGGGCTTCATCCACAATGAAACACACATTGGAAATGCTGCGCCCACGGATATAAGCCAAGGGTGTGATCATCAGTTTCTGACTTTCGATGGCATCCGAAATGCGTTTATACTCATTGTCCTGTTCACCATACTGGCTTTGGATAAATTTGAGGTTATCCCACAACGGTTCCATGTAGGGATTGATTTTTTCGTGCACATCGCCCGGCAGGTAGCCGATGTCTTTGTTGCTCAGCGGCACGATGGGGCGCGCCAGGTAAATCTGTTTAAAATTCCGGCGTTGTTCCCAGGCTCCGGCCAAGGCCAACAGGGTTTTCCCGGTTCCAGCTACTCCCTGTAAGGTAACCAGCTTTACTTCGGGGTTCATGATGGCATGCAGGGCAAAAACCTGTTCGGCATTGCGTGGCATAATGCGCGAGATGCTGCGTTTCTCCACTCTTTCAACGCGGTTGGTGATGGGGTTGACAAAGGCCAGTGCCGAAGCCCGCTCGCTCTTTAATATAAAATAATGGTTTGGCAAGGGTTCTTCCAACTTGAGTTCGTCCAGACTGCAAAATCCATTGTTGTACAGATTGTCGATGGCCTCCGGGCTCACCAGTTCAATAACCGAACTACCCGTATACAAATCGTCAATATTTTTCACCTTTCCTGTTTCGAAGTCTTCCGCGTGCAAATCCATCGCTTTGGCTTTTAGCCTGAGGTTGATGTCTTTGCTCACTAAAATAACCTTTCGTTCCGGGTGGTCTTCCTTTAGTTTAATGGCCGCGTTCAGGATGTGGTGATCGGGTTTGTTTTCGCCAAATACCTTCCTGGCATCGGTTTTACTTTGTTCGTTCATCACCACTTTAAAACTCCCCTTGGTAGGCCCGTTGAGTTTTCTCCATTCGGTCATAGTTGTCTTTCCGGAGATATTGTCCAGAAAACGGATAAACTCACGAGCCTCAAAATTTTTAATGGCATTCCCTTTTTTAAAATTGTCGAGTTCTTCGAGTACCGTGATGGGAATGGCCACATCGTTGTCACCAAATTCGTTGATGGCATTGTGGTTGTATAGAATAACCGATGTGTCGAGAACAAAAATTTTCCCGGGCTCTTTTTTTTTGGTGGATATTTTGGTTGTTTTTTGCATACGACACAAGTTATTAGTGTAGAATTTGGTGTAAAGTTACCAGACAAAATCAACAATAATCGCAGTTGTGATTTTACTTTCTAACAAGCTGCCGTTAAAAAAAAGACTGCCGGAAATGATTACTTTTGCCCATACTTAACATTGTCTTCATGAACGAACCTAAAAAACTGTTTTTGCTGGATGCGATGGCATTGATATACCGCGCCTATTTTGCATTTAGCAATAACCCCCGCATCAACAGCAAAGGACAGAATACATCGGCTGTTCTGGGCTTTGCCAACGCGTTGCTCGACATACTCAAGAATCAGAAACCCACTCACATAGGTGTAGCTTTCGATACCCATGCACCCACTGTTCGCCACGACGATTTTGCCGAGTATAAGGCCAACCGCGAAAAAATGCCCGAAGATCTGGCCGCTTCCATCCCATTTATTGTGGAATTGATAAAAGGATTTAATATTCCCATCCTTTCGGTGGATGGCTATGAAGCCGATGATGTCATTGGCACCCTGGCCAAAAGAGCCGAGAAAGCTGGCTTTACCACTTTCATGATGACTCCAGACAAGGATTTTGGTCAGTTGGTAAGCGAAAATATTTTTATGTACAAACCTGCCCGCATGGGCAACGGTGCCGAAGTTTGGGGAATTAAAGAAGTCTGTGAACGGTATCAGCTCGAGAACCCCTTGCAGATGATCGATTTGCTGGGACTGTGGGGCGATGCATCGGACAACATCCCCGGGGTGCCCGGAATTGGTGAAAAAACCGCCATCAAACTGATTGCCGAGTACGGCTCCATAGAAAACCTTCTGGATCACACCGATGAACTTAAGGGAAAACTCAAAGAAAACCTTGAACGGTTCACCGATCAGGCGCTACAAAGCAAATCGTTGGCTACCATCATTTTAGATGTACCCATCGAGTTTAACCCTGATAAGTTGATAATGGAAGATCCTGATTTTGAAAAGCTTAAAATACTGTTTGAAGAGCTTGAATTCAGAAATTATGCGGCCCGGGTAGAAGCCCTTTATTCACCACACCAAAACACTCCAACACAGGGGAATTTGTTTTCGGATGAAGAGGATAGTGGCTTGGTTGTAACCGAAGTAACCGATAAAAAAACCATACAAAACACTCCTCACCAGTATCACCTGGTGAGCACCAAAGAAGAAGCTCAGCAACTGGCGGCTTTGCTGGGGAAGCAAAACGAGTTTTGTTTTGATACAGAAACCACCGGAGTAGACGCCAACAATGCCGAGCTGGTTGGCATGTCCTTCGCTTTCAAGGCAGGCGAAGCCTGGTATGTGCCGGTTTCCGAAAATTACCACGAGGCCCTCGAAACCGTCGGACTTTTTAAAAAGGTGATAGAAAACCCGAAAATCACCAAAATCGGGCAGAATATCAAGTTCGATGCCAGCATGCTCAATTGGTACGAGGTAAAAGTAGCCGGACGTTTTTTCGATACCATGATTGCCCATTACCTTATCCAGCCCGACATGCGCCACAACATGGATGTGCTTTCAGAAACATATTTGAACTACAAGCCCGTGAGCATCGAGACCCTCATCGGAAAGAAAGGCAAAAACCAGGGAAGTATGCGCGATGCCAATCCGGCAGAAATCAAAGAATATGCAGCCGAAGATGCCGATATCACCTTGCAGCTAAAAGAGGTCTTTGAACCCATGCTGGTGGAAGCCGGAACAAAAAAACTGTTCGATGAAATAGAAATGCCCCTGGTACCGGTGCTGGCCTCCATGGAAGCAGAGGGTGTGAAGTTGGATGTGGACACACTGGTTCAGTTCAGCCAGGAACTGGAAACACAGATTGGCGTTACACAAGCGGAGATTTTCCGTCTGGCCGATACCGAATTCAATATTGCTTCACCCAAACAAATGGGGGAAGTATTGTTCGAAAAACTCGCCATCATCGATAAACCCAAAAAGACCAAAACCGGACAATATGCCACCGGTGAAGATGAACTCTTAAAACTGGCTCACCGCCATCCAATCATCGAACGTATCCTGGAGTTCAGGTCGTTAAGCAAACTAAAATCCACTTATGTGGATGCGCTACCGGCGTTGGTAAATCCCCGCGATGGCCGCATACATACCTCCTACAACCAGGCTGTTGCGGCAACCGGGCGACTGAGTTCTAACAATCCAAACCTGCAGAATATTCCCATACGGACCGAACTCGGTCGTGAAATCAGGAAAGCCTTTATCCCCCGCAACAGCGATTATGTGTTGATGGCCGCCGACTATTCTCAAATTGAATTGCGGATCATCGCCCACCTGAGTGATGATAAAGCCATGATCCATGATTTTAGCGAAGGCGTTGATATCCATACGGCCACGGCCTCAAGGGTTTACAATATGCCTCTGGGTGAAGTTACACGCGACATGCGCAGAAATGCCAAGACTGTAAATTTTGGAATTATTTATGGTATTTCGGCTTTTGGATTAAGCGAAAGACTGGGTATTCCACGGAGGGAGGCTGCCGATATCATCAGCAGTTATTTTGAGAAATACCCCGGCGTTAAAAAGTACATGGACAGCACGATCGCTTTCGCAAAAGCAAACGGCTACGTGGAAACCATTATGGGCAGACGGCGTTATCTGAATGATATTAACTCTGGAAATGCGACTGTCAGGGGTTTTGCCGAACGAAATGCCATCAACGCGCCCATCCAGGGATCATCGGCAGACATGATTAAAATCGCTATGATCAGTATTTACAACGAGATGGTGGAGAAAAACCTGAAAACCAAAATGATCCTTCAGGTACATGATGAGCTTGTATTTGATGTACACCGTGAAGAGGTGGAGATCATGAAAATACTGATAGAAAAAAACATGAAACAAGCCATGAAACTAAGTGTTCCGGTGGAGGTGGACATTAATATTGGAGAAAACTGGCTCGAAGCCCATTAATTTATTCAAAGGATGAACAACAGAACCATATTAACCCTGGATGCCGGAGGCACCAACCTGAAGTTTAACGCCATAGATCAACATCAGAATAATGTGGCGAGTACCATACTTCCTTCGGCGGCAGAATCGCTGGACGAGCTTTTAAACCGCCTGGTGGAAGGGTTTCGTGAAATAGATCGCAACAGTGGCAATCGAGCAATGGCTATCAGTTTTTCCTTTCCTGGTCCGGCTAATTATGTTTTAGGGATTATCGGTGATCTGGAAAACCTTCCGTTGTTTAGGGGAGGCATTGCTCTCAAGGCTTTTCTTGAAATGAAATTCAACATACCGGTTTTCATCAACAATGATGGAGATTTGTTTGCTCTGGGCGAGGCCATGAACGGATTGTTGCCGCATATCAATGAGCAACTAACCAAAGCAGGTCACACAAAACAATACCGTAACTTACTCGGTGTAACTTTGGGAACCGGATTTGGGGCCGGAATTGTGTTGAACGGAAAACTGTTGCTGGGCGATAATTCATCCGGAGCTGAAATAAACCGCATGTCGAACCCTGCCAATATGAACCAAAGTGTTGAGGAAGTATTGAGTATCAGAGGCATTCGAAATTTATTTGCCAAGGAAGCCAACATCTCCTTTGAGGATACCCCACAACCTTTCGACATTTACCGCATGGGGATGGGTGAATTAAAAGGAAACAGAGAGGCTGCTGTTGCAGCTTGGAGCCACTTTGGTGAAATCCTGGGAGAAGTGCTTGCCAATGCCATCACCCTGATTGATGGGCTAATTGTAATTGGTGGCGGACTTTCCGGGGCATGGAAATTGTTTCTTCCCAAAGCCGTTGAAACCATGAATGGAAGATTCTTTAAGCCTGATGGTCAAACTATTCCACGCATGGAAGTTTTTGCTTATAATCTGCACAACGCCGATTGTCTGGCCGACTTCTTGGCCAACGATCAACAAATGATCACCGTTCCCCAATCAGATAAGCAGGTTCCGTATAATCCCATAAAAAAAGTAGGTGTAGGCATTTCGATGTTGGGAACCAGCGAAGCCGTTGCCGTGGGAGCGGTTGCTTTTGCTAAAGAAAACAATTAGCTACTTAATTAACCACAAACTTCCGGGCAACCGATTTTCTACCGTTTGTTTCCACAACATAAAAGTAGGTTCCGGCATTTAACGCTTGTGTGTTAAGCTGATAGATCTGTTGGTGAGGAGGAATGGATTCCTGCCGAAGGATACTTCCATTCACATCCATTAGCGTTAATTGTGTTGAATACTGCTGCGATTCAGTCGATAAGGGAATATGGATCATATTGGTAGCCGGGTTGGGAAAGGCATTTCCCATAAACAAACCTGTTGATTCCGGGATGCTGCTCAAAGTTCCAGGAATGCCATAAACTTTGGTGTTAACGGTAAACGGACTAACAGAGAAATCGTAAACAAAACACAAAAGTTTCGATTCGGTATCACTCAAATTATACACGGTGGAATAGCCGGCTCCGGGCAGATTTAAAAAAGAAACCCCCACTTCGTTGACGATTTTGGTAGTATAGATGTAATAACCTGAGGTGTCGCCCGTTGCAACATACTCGGTAAAAACTGCCAGCAATTCAATCTGATCATCACTATTAAATAGCTTTGTGGAAACATAGGCCACATCGTAAAGATAGGTATTGGCTGGAGGAACGATGGAGATTGTCTTCCACAAAGAAAAATCAGTGTTGTAGATAAAACACTCACTCGTGTTATAATCAACACCATAATACACCTTGCCCACACCATCCAGATTAGTAGCGTAAACCGCATCGCTCAAGGTGGTTTCCAGGCTTACCTGCCCAAAGGATGTAAAACCAATAAAGAATAAAAGAACAATAGTTAATGATCGTTTCATAAGGTTAAAATTTGGCTGCAATATTAGTGCTAATTCCCCTTATTTTAAAGCATTTTGTATCGTTTTTTAAACAGGATCAACGAAATCTTGTTATGCTATATGCGCACGAGAAAGGCACATCTCTCATTTCGATCATATTCTGTGTAGTATTCATTTGGGTCGATCGCTCCGGAATCGAGGCAGGGAAGTCCTGTATCGGTATATTTTAATCCTTTAAGCGGCACAACAATGTATTTTATGTTTAATGTGGCTGCCCGGGCGAAAAATTCCTGCTGTGTAAGGGGATGTTTTACGCTTACCTGATAATATTCAAACGCCTTGAAACTGGCAAGGTTATAATTTTCCAACTCATTGAATATAAATGTGTAAGGAACCAATGTCAACGCGGTTTTATCAGGAATTCCTGACAGCATCTCTTTATTTATTTTGGTGTGATCGTTGTTTTTCTGAAAAATGCCAACAAACATTTTTGTTACGAAAATGAGTTGAAAGATCAGTAGAACCGCATACAGCCACTTCCTGATAAAGGCAGATTTGTCCTTCATTCTGATGATATCGATAGCAATAATGATGGCCAGAAAAGGAAAAAAATAGATGAGGTACCTCTCGGCAATCTGCGATCCGGCAACATTTAGAGTCACAATCAATGTTAAAACATAAACCATGAGGTGAGTATGTTGGCGAAAGAGATATTTAAAATTGGAGATGAGGGCCAATATAAAAAACGCCGATATCGCCCACACCCTGTCACTCCAGAAGAAACGCTGGTGCTCCTCACTCAACTTAATCATGATATTTAAGAATAAATTGAAGAAATTGTCCGAAAGATAATTGGTGGCATTGTTGTCGGGCCAGTTTTTTATCTGATAAAGCCACATTTCAAAATGGCCTTCCTGCCAAAGGTCAAAAAAGTACAGCAGACAAATTATTCCGCTCGACACGGAGAATATCAATGCACCTTTCCATTTTTTCGCCTGAACGAGGACCATCAATCCGGCCACTGAAAAAATCAGTCCGTTCAAATGCGTCAGAAAGGCCAATCCGGCCAGCATACCCGATAAAACAAGAATACGCTGCGCATGAACGTTAACAAAAGATTTTTCGAGAAGCCAATAGGATGAAAACCCGAAAAACATCACCCAAATTTCAGGTCTGAAAGTAAAGGCATAAAGGACAATCAACGGATTAAAAAGGATGATAAATACCGTTACAATCAAGTGATCCCTACTAATCCAAGCTTTGTTATCCTTGAAAAAATAGTAAAGCACCCACAAAAATCCGATCAGGAAGATCAGGGTGGTGAACCTCAGCGGATTTACCGACCAGCCAAACACCTTAATAAGCAACGCACCAATAAAAATATTCAGTTTGTGGTAGCTAAAAAGGCGCTGATCGGATCCTAGAAAATCAATCAGAGTGGCCGTTTTTACTACACCTTCTTTTGCCAGCCAAAAAGATTGCTCGCCAAAAAAAGCATCATCGATATAAATAAACCTGTGCCACATGCTAGCCATAAAAACCAGCATACCCACCCCGGTTATTCCCAGCAAAATAGTAGGACTAAAAAGCACAGAAAACAGTTGATTTGTTCCCCGACCTTTCATCAATGCAGGAGTCGTTTTTTTACTCATGATCTCAAAAAAAATACCAGAAAACCAGAGTGTGATTAAAATCTACGGGGAAATCTCTGCAAGTCCGGAATGCAAGTTATTTTTGGTAAAAATATTAAATTATGCTTATTAATAAACATGGTGGCTATGGAACCCAGTTTTGCCTTTCTGCCTGATGAAATCAGGAAGTGAATTTCAGAGTTTTCTTTTTTTCATCAAACAACGCCAAATTTTATGTGGGTTAGCCTCTTCATTACCAAAAACGCTGACTTCAAGCGATAATATTTCAAAGAAGGGATCCACGGCCAGAACAATGTCACTGGCAGAGCGTAAAGGTGGCCCGGTGCGCACCGGAACTCCGTCACCATTGCCCATTAACGATAGCCACAATCCATTTTCTTCGAGAGAAGAAGCCAGTTTTTCGGCCACCAGGCTGCGTTCGCCGGATGTATCAAAGGTGTGGAAAAAACCGCGATCGAAGATAAATCCAAAGGCTTCTTTTGGAAGGCGATCTCGTGTGATATCCATTGATAACCAATTGATTTTAGAAGCCAAGGCTCCTGCAGAAGCTTTCGCTTTTTCTAAGGCAAGTTCCGAAACATCCATGGCGGTTACTTCAAATCCTTGTTCTGCCAGCCAAACCGATTCTACTCCCAGACCGCAACCGGGCTCAAAAACTTTGCATGGTGTGATGGGTCTTTGAGTGACTGTTTCTAACAGATTAAAATCAGGATTCGAATGTACCCAGGGAGTATGCCCTGTTCGGTAGCGATCAATGAAACGGTTTTCTTCAGTCATGATTTTTTTTAAAAGTAACTACTCATTATAAGAAGTGGCGAAATTAAAACCATTTTGTGGAATAAGGTTGACCTAACAGGTGTCAAATGTGGAATTGAAAATAAATGCTCAATTCTTTAAATGTATCTTTGCAGTCCTTTTAAAAATCCTCCATGAGAAACTGTTTAATTTTTGTCCTATACTTCCTTTTAGTTGTTCCATCTATGCTGGCCATGGTGCCTGATGATGCGCGACCTAAGGGAATCATATCCGGACGGGTAATTGATTCCTTATCAAACGACCCCGTTGAATACGCCACCGTGGCTTTATACCTGCACGATACAAAAGAAATGGTTAGTGGCATGATCTCTGACCTGACCGGATCGTTTCGGTTCAAAGGACTTGAATTTAATAACTACGACGTTGAGATTTCGTTTATTGGATACAATGACCTGATGACAAGAAATGTACAAGTGTCAGAAAGTCAATCGACTGTTGATTTAGGGAAAGTGCACCTGCAGCGATCGGCACTCAACCTGAAGGAAGTGGAAATTGTGGGCGGTGCACCTGCCATTGAATATCAAATCGACAGGAAAGTGATTCATGTAGACAAGCAAATTACTGCCATATCAGGAACAGCGGTCGATATCCTTGAATCAGTTCCTTCGGTGAGTGTGGATTTGGAAGGGAATGTCACTTTGCGCGGAAGCAGTAGTTTTGCAGTATATATCGATGGAAAACCCTCTGTACTGGATGCGACGGATATCCTCAACCAGATTCCTGCGTCTTCTATTGCCGATATCGAGATTATCACCAACCCGTCTGCCAAATTCGATCCGGATGGAACGGCAGGGATCATCAACATCAAAATGAAAAAAATAAAGCTCGAAGGCTTGAATGGAGTGATGAATGCCAACCTGGGCCAGTTTAATACCTATGGGGGTGATTTTTTACTAAACTACAAAAAGGAAAAGTTCAACCTGTATTTTGGTGCCGATTACAACCGGCGCAGCCATCCGGGTACCATGACCAACGAACGAACAACTACCAAAAACGACACCATTTTTCATATCAATTCCACTGGCGATCGCGATCGAAACCGCACCAGCTGGAATGTGAGATCAGGAATTGAACTAAATCTTACAAAGCTCGACTACGCCAACATTGGTTTAAATGTTGGTGACCACAGCCATGGCGGCACCTCTGTTTCGAAATACGATGAATGGAACGAGACCCAGAACCTCCATCATTTGTACATAAGCAATGAAGACGAAAACAGAAGTGGTAAAAATTACAGCATCAACCTCGACTACAAACATCAGTTTGGGCATCCTGAACATGAGTTGGCGTTTCAACTGATTTATGATGGCCATGATGGCGATGAAACTTCTATAAATGAGCTAAGCGATTCTATCGGGCAAATTGTCAGTGGTCAAACGTCTACCGAAAGTGGCCCGATGGCGCGGATAAGATTAAAAATGGATTATACACGTCCCATACTGGAAAACAATAAATTAGAAGCTGGTTATCAGTCGATCATGGCCCGTTCGGACGAAAAAAATACGGTCAGCAGCTACAACCCGGTTACTTACGATTACGATTTAATTCCTGAATATGGTCACGTTGCACTTTACAACGACGATGTGCACGCGGTGTACGCCACCTTTTCGGGCGAAGCCAAAAAGTTTGGCTACATGGTTGGGTTGCGGGGTGAATACACCAACAGAAAAATGGAGCTTCAAGACGAAAACACCCATTTTACACTCGACCGTTTCGACTACTTTCCCTCTTTACATGGTTCGTATCAATTCCCCAACGATCACCAGCTGATGACAAGCTATTCGAGGAGGATTGAACGGCCACGGAGTTATTTTCTGGAGCCATTTATCACCATTGAGGATGCCTACAACGTAAGGAAAGGAAACCCTGAGTTGTTGCCCGAATACATCGACAGTTATGATTTAAGCTATCAGAAGAAAATCAAAAAAAACTTCGTTTCCGCAGAAGCCTATTATCGGGTAACACACAACAAAATTGAGCGCGTTAGAAGTGTTTATGAGGACAACATCATGATGCAGACCTTCGAAAACGTTGGTACCGATTACAGCCTGGGGCTTGAGCTGATGCTCAATCTGGATGTGGTAAAATGGTGGAAAATGGAGTTGATGGGCAATCTGTTTAACTATCGGGTAGAAGGTATGTTGTATGAGGCTCAGTTTAGCCGCACGAGCCTGAACTGGGGATCGCGTTTAAACAATACTTTTTTTGCCGGTGAGTTCACCAAACTCCAGCTTAATGGAAATTACAACAGCCCTTCGGTTTCGGCACAGGGAACGCGCGAAGGTTATTACACACTAAATGTTGCCGTGAGTCGTGATTTTTTCAGACGCAAGTTGACTATGATTGCACAGGCACGCGATGTATTTGCCACCGCCCGGCATGAATTCACTTCCATGGGCCCCGACTTCAATAACTATATTCTGTATCAACGGAAGTCTCCTTATTTATCGCTTACGCTGACCTATAAACTGAATAATTATAAAATAAAAAAAAACAGGGGAGAAGGTGGCGAAGGTATGGAAAACGAAGGTGAAATGTAATCCGATGATTCATGAAGTAGATTTTAATGGTTTATAACTTATTTTTGCCCCATAGCTCAATGAGTCGTAACTCACTTGCTTTAAATCCTAACTAATTAAATGATGCCTGAAATAGCTTCCCCCTGTATGAAAATTTGCCACCGCGACAGCAACGGTGTTTGCTTTGGCTGCCGCCGCACCATCGAAGAAATTGGTAACTGGTCGAAATATACCGACGAAGAAAAGCTGGAGGTATTGGATAAAATCCGTTATCGTACCAATGTAAGAGGCGAATCGCCGCCCCACAGTTTTTTACGGTAGAAAGTAGAGCTAAACCATCGAATGAAATCAATAAAACATTAATTTTGCCACTTGCAATCGGGGTGTGGCGCAGTTGGTAGCGCGCGTCGTTCGGGACGACGAGGCCGGAAGTTCGAGTCTTCTTACCCCGACTTTTGAAGGGTTTAATCTGTTGAATATCAGGTTAAACCTTTTTTATGTCCCGACAAATGCACAAAATATTGTTTTTGTGCTTTTCATGAATCTTTCGGTATAAAATTTTGCCCCTGTCGATGTCGTCATCATTCTTCAGTCTTGCTTTGCAAGGTAAAACCAAAAAAAACTCCGAGGAGTCTCCCCGGAGTCAAGTTGTAAATACCATTGTATTAATTTGAATTGCTATTTTACCGATTGATTTATCCGGTATTCACAACTTTTTTTTAATGATTTTGCAGCTTTACAGTAATCCTGAAATATCTATATCCAGTTCAAGCTGTGCATTTGCAGAAACGGAAATGGAGTTGAGCAGCAAACCCGGTGTGGCACTACTCGCATTGAACATTCCGGCAAACGTAGTGCTGTCGCCAAGTGTTTTAGCAAATGAAGCCACATGGATTTCGTAATCTCCGGCTTCCAAAAAGCTGAGATTGTAAGTTCCGTCGGCATTCACTTTTGCGCTTGTTACAGCTTTGGCAAACAATATATTACTTGCCCCCTGTCCCAGGCTTTCTGACAAAACATTAAACTCACCTTTATGATAAATGAATACATAACTATCATTTTCCGTAGTGAATAACATGTTCACACTTCCTGAAATTTTACCGGAATTTTCTTCTGAAATCACCCGCACTGTACTTTCCATTTCGGTCGAGGTTACAAATGTGTATTCACTTTCTGTCGAGGTGTCGTTTTCCCTGACAACGGCCTTCCGTATGTCGAAATCGACCACCAGCGAAGTTTCGGAGTTGGCTTCCACCTCAAATGGTTTTGAAACGGTTATTTCGGTCTGTGTCTCTGCCGAAGCCGAAAGATTGTGTTTCTCTGTATCAGATGTTAAAATGTAACATCCCGGCGAAACTCCCGAAGCATCCGATTCATAATCAAGAACCAGCGAAATGGCGGAGTATGATTTAGCGATCACTTCTTCGTTTAAAATTAACTTAGTTTCTCCATTTTGGTATGCCGAAATTTCAATGGTTTGTTTTGCAAATCCTTCCACCGATTTTCCGTCAATCTTTACATCAGCAATGGTTATAAAAGTTCCCTCGATATTCGCATCGTCCGAGGGGGCATCGGTCATTTTTACCATAATCTGCCCTTTTTCATCTTTTGTTTCATTGACTTTTGAGCATTGAACAAACAGCATTGCGAATGCAATTACTGATGTTACTATTAAAATTCTACTTTTCATGACATTTTTGTTTTGATGATTATTAAATGACTTGATCAGATTAATTATTTTACTGCCAAAATTGCGTATTTCGAAATTTTCCAGAATTCTTCCGGGTCTTCAATTTGCAGATAGGCAATCATATCATCCTCAAAAATAAAGCTGTACGAACTATCTGGATGTTCAGAAATAAATTCGGCCTTTTTGGTAAAAATAGGCACTGTACGTACACTTCTTTGGTCGAGTTCAGTAAAATAACTGTCGTTCAAATTATCGGGAACACTGTTACTTTTTCCAAGACCAAGAATTCCGCCTTCACGGGTAACTACGCCATGTTCTCTCAATTCCTTTAATGTCCCGGAAGCAAAGAAAACCTTGTTCAGTTCATTGTCTTTGGCCACAATAATTTGCGATTTTTCAACAATGGAATCTGTTTTTAAGGCAATGTCGCTGTGTAACTGCACCATTTGAAGATCCAGTTCGTTGATTTTATAGTCGCGTTCTTCAAGCTGTGCCTGTAACAGTTGGATACTGTTGTTTTGATCCTCAATATTTTTATTGAGTTGGGCGATTTTATTTTTGAATGAATTGATTTCAACGCCAGAAGATTTTAGTCTTTTGTCGAGTTCATCAATTTTTTTGCTGCTTTCTTCCAGCATCTCATTCATCATCTTAATGTCGGCAACCAGCAATTCTTTCTGGTTTTCGTAACCCTCACCCTGCGACAAAACCAATTGTCCTCGTTTGTCTCTAACGAAGGTCAGGTTTTGCTCAATCTCATCGAAGGTGCTTACCATTTCGTTTACCAGCGAATCTCTATCTTCAATGGTCATGTTCAGGTTGGTGTTTTGAGCGTTGAGTTGCTCAATTTCTACTGATTTGTTGGAAATAATAATACCTGATAGTATTACAACTACCAGAAACATCATAACACTAATTCCTATTATTACAGATTTTTTTTCTGTTTTCATAACATTTGTCCTCCTAAAGTTAAGATTTATACTTTTTTTCTTTAAAAAATTTAATTCATTTAGAGCATCCCAAACGATGTGCCAACTGAATGAATTTGATTCAATGATTTGAAATTCAGCGATTATAGTTCTTGTTAATGCCAAGACTCCTATCAATTTGATAGGAGTTTATCAATTTGATAGGAGTTTTATGAAAGGAATGCTGTCAGAACAGAATCAGTTGTCTTCTTTAAGCATCCGGTAAATGGTTGCGACGCCAATTTCCAGTTTTTTGGCCACCAGATTGGTGTTGTTGTTATATTTTTCGAGGTATTTTTTTACAATCCGGATGTTGTATTCGCGCATGCTCATTTCTTTAACTGTATTTTCTGAGAAAAGGACTTCATTGCCAAGGATGATATTTTCAGCACCAATTTCGTCATAATCGGAGAGCGTTATGGCCAGTTCGATTACTGATTTCAGCTCCCTGATATTTCCCGGGAAAGGATAGGAAAGCAATTTATCGGCCGCAGTTGCAGACAGTGTTTTTAAGGCAAGGTTGTTTTCGTTGCAGAATTCTTTGATAAAATGTTTTGAAAGGATAACAATGTCGTTTCCCCGTTCGCGCAGTGGCGGCAGTTCGATGGGCAAACCAAAAAGCCGGTAATAAAGATCTTGTCTGAAAGTGCCTTTTACAACGGCTTCCTGAAAGTTTTGGTTGGTAGCGACGATGATGCGGCAGTCGGTTTTGACGGGTTTATTACTGCCAATCCGAACAAATTCTTTTTCCTGCAACACGCGCAGCAGTTTTGCCTGGAGCGAAATATCCATTTCAGCAATTTCATCCAGGAAGAGTGTCCCACCGTTGGCTTCTTCAAATTTTCCGATACGCCGGAAAGTTGCTCCCGTAAAAGCTCCTTTTTCATGCCCGAAAAGTTCGCTTTCGGTTAAATCTTTTGGAATGGCGGCCATATTAACCGCGATAAACGGTTTCGTTGCCCGCGCCGAATTGTAGTGGATGGCTTTGGCCACCAACTCCTTTCCGGTCCCGGTTTCGCCGGTAATGGTGACCGAAATATTGGTTCGTGTGGCTTTTTCAATCAGCCCGAAGATTTTTTGTGTGGCCGGGTTGTTTCCAACTATGGTATTCTGGTAACTGTATTTCATTTTAACCTCGCCGCGCAAAGAAACAATTTCCCGTTTCAGGCTAACCCCGTTACGGATATTTTGTACCGTATTTAAAAGCCGTTCGCGAATATCCTTCGACTTGACAATATAATCGTAAGCGCCATATTTCAGCAATTCAACCACAACCTCAATTTCGTCCTGTTCCGAGATCAGGATGACCTGGATTTCTTCGTTTTCGGCTTTTATATTTTTTAATATTTCGAGTCCCTGCATGTCGGGAAGGCGATAGTCAAGCGTTATTACATCCGGGTTTTTATGTAGGTTGGCCAGGCAATCTTTTCCGTTGGTAAACGACTCGATTTCGTAATCGGGATTTAACGAAAGATTGTGTACCAGCAGTTTGCTGTACCACTCGTCGTCTTCAACCACAAATATTTTAAAAGGCTTTTCGTACATGTTTCTTTTGCATAAACAACTTTCGTATTTTTTATTGAGTCCCCTCCGAAAAGTATGTGCTCATTGATTTTCAACTCATTTACCCCAAACCCTTAAAGGGGAATTCGTTGAAAATCAACAAACTATTAAAATCTCCTTTAGTCTCTTTTGGGGTTCTTGACTTTTCGGAGTGGACTCAATATTGGTCGCTGAAAGATAGCTGTTTTTTGGATCGGTATAAAAACGTTGGGTTTTTAATCATGATTATCTTCCAAATAAAGTTTAAGGAATGCGTTGATTTCTGCCGCTTCAATTTTTATCTCCTGGAAAACAGGCGCCATCAATTCCGGTTTTTCAGCCTGCTGAGCCAGTTTTTCCAACTGTTTGATGTTGTTGTACAAATGCATTACCTGCATATGTTTACAAGGCGCAGCCATTTTGTGTGCATTTTCAAAAACACATTTCCAGTCTTTTTTCTGAATGGCTTCCGAGATATTTTCGACTCCTGTATCCATCGATTTTATAAAAAGAAGGATCATTTCTCGCAGAAATATTTTGTCCTCACCGGCCATCCGGGTGAGTTCAACTACATCGAGTTTGGGTTGACTTGATCCGAGTGTTGTCTGGTTTTCGACGGGAACCAGTGAAATCAGGGTATCAAAGAGATCCTTTTCAGAGAAGGGCTTTAAAAGAAATCCTTTCATTCCTGCATTTTCGCAGGCTTGCCGATCCAGTTGATCGTTTGAGGCCGATATGGCCACAATCGTTATTCCCGGATGGGTTTTAATAATTGTTTTTGCCGCTTCGATTCCGTTCATTTCGGGCATGTGCAGGTCCATCAGGATGACATCGAATTTTTTAAGAGATGTTGCTTTTACAGCTTCTTCCCCGTTTTTTACCTCCTGAAACGAAGTGCCCCAGTTTTTCAAGATTCCTTTAAGCACATACCGATTGAATTCTTCATCGTCGGCAATGAGTACCTCAAGTTGTTTTAACTTTTCAGGGATGGAAGGTATTTCCCATTCCGTTTTTGAGATATTTTCCTTTCTCCCTTCCGGATATTCAACATTTACTGTCAATTCAGTACCTTTCCCGGATTCACTTTCTAGGGTAATTTTTCCACCCTGAAGTTCCACCAGTTTTTTCACAATGGCCAACCCGAGCCCGGTGCCTCTGTGCTTTTTGCCGGTTTGGTTTTCAGCCTGTACAAATTCGTCAAAAATAATTTTTTGGTTTTCTTTCGACATTCCAATCCCGGTATCGGCAACCTGAATTACCATTTCAAAAGTTTGATTGACGGTCCTGGCTGTTTTAACTTTTAAAACCACTTCGCCTTCTTCAGTAAACTTTATGGCATTGCTGATGAGGTTGATCAATATTTGTTTTAACCGGAGCGGATCGCCGGTGAGCGCATCGGGTTTTTCTCCTTCCCAGGTAAAACCCAGCGAAATTCCTTTTTTTACCGCCTCGTATTTATGCAAGGAAATGACCTCTTCAAAAACTTCGGACGGTGCAAAATCGATGGTTTCCAGCTTCAATTTGTGGGCTTGTATCTTTGAAAAGTCGAGCGTGTCGTTTATAATATGTTTAAGGTGGCTGGCCGACCGCGAAATGATCGTTATCATTTCCCTGGTTTCGGTATCCAGTGGTTGTTGCAACACTTGTCCGGTTAAACCGTAAATGGCATTTACCGGAGTTCGCAGTTCGTGGCTTACATTGGCTGCAAATTGTTCTTTTGCCCGGGCGAGTTTTTCGGCTTCCTGTTTGGCATCTTTCAATACACGTTCGTAGATCCTCGATTTTTTTAGAAAATTAAACAATACAAAAAGGGCAACGAATAATAAAATCACCGAGGTAACGATAAATGCCGCAAGCCGTTTGTAGGTAAGTGCTGCAAGCCGATCGGCCTCATTGGTTTTTTCCATCAGGTTATCCGATTCCCTTTTCTCAGCTTTGGAAATAAGCGCATTTATTTTTTCGCCAATGACAATATTTTTTTCAATTAACCGTGATTCGAGCACATTTATTTTTCGTCCTTTCTCGGCAATTTTTGTTTCTACCTTTTGAATGTCCTGTTTCAGCGAATCTTTTTCTATAGACCGTTCTACAAATGTGGTATCTACCGTTACTTTTTCCCCTCCGAATATTTTCCGAAATAATCCCTTTTTCTCAGTTTCAACCGTAATGGTGTCGATTTTTAGTTCATCAAGTTTCGAATAGATTTCCGAGAATGCCGGTTGATCTTCTTTTGCGGATTGGTGAAGGCTTAAAACCTCGTGCCACAACTCCAGTTTTTCAATCGACAAACTTTGGATGGAATCGGTGAGGGGCGCATCACCACGGTTCTTCCCACCAATTTCTCCAAGGTTTTGTATTTTGATGATGATTTGTTTTTGTAGTGTATCATATTGTTTGAGATCATTTTTGTTATTGGTTAAAATGTATAACCGTACGTTGTTTTCAAGGGCTGTAAGGTCGGCATTGATATCCTTTATCAGGAAAAGTCTATTGTCGGGCCGTGTCTCCTGGTAGATGGACCAGACAATTTTCGAGAGGCTTTTATAAGCAAAATATCCGGAAGTTACTACAGCAGCCCCGATAATGAAAGCCACTACTGTAATCTGAATCTCTATTTTAAATTTCGACATTTTACTACTGAACGGATTGTTTTTACTAAACGATAAAAATAAGGGTTTGTTTTATCCGGTATTTTTCAAAAACTAAACGGCGGTTGATTTTATTTCGGTATAATTCAAAATTTTAACCGGGCAGTTATGGAATGAATTATATCCCCGGGATCGCCATAGCCTCATGTTACGGCAGACTCTAAATTTGATTTACCTAACCCGGACAAGCAGGAAAAGTTTCACGCAAAGTACGCAAAGAGGTATTTGAAACAGGTTAAATTTACTTTGCGGTCTTCGCGTGTCCCTGCTTGGCGGTCTTTGCGTGGAATAACTTACCAGAAAACGCAGGAATAGGTGGGATATGACACTAATTCGGCCAAAAATCAGGTTTTATATTTATACCTCCAAATATCAAGCAATCTACACATTCATTGTTAAGCCACATAAAACCCGGACTCAAATACGCAGGCCACTGACTGGGAGGAATTTCACTTGGTCCAAAACGCAATTCGGCGGGGGAACAATAGGTTGAAAATTCGAGGGGAAGGTTCGGAACATTCTGTACAAATATTCGTTTGCGTGAAACCGCTGCGACACAAAAAAACCCAAGCACCTCCTCGTCGGGATGGGTGAGATTGTGGACATTTCCCTTGATTGCCAGGGGTTGTTGTTCATAAAGCCCGCCCTCATGACTGCTATTGATGCGCATCTGGTCCCAATAATGATAGGCGGCTTCGCTTAAGGCCAGTTGTTCCACCAGTACACTGTATCCATAGGCCAGCTTTGTAGTTTGATTGTCAACATATTGAAGTGGTAGTTCTTTGTACTTATTTTCGGTAAGATTTTCAGTGGATAATGTAAATATTTTGGGAATCTTGTTTGTCCTCCAGCATACGTTCTTTGAGTAATCTGGTGGGTCTACCTGATGGATTTCGCCATCATAATAAGATGTAATCGGATAATCGGTATGATATTCATAGGTCTCAAATACATTCCACAAATAGTACCGGCCATCGTTATTGGTGCCTTTCAAATCCAGATAAAACTGAATCCCCAGCGTGTAACTTCCGGGCATATTGCCTTCGATGTCTTTCCGCAGGAAGTAAACCGAATCCACCTCCGGCGCTTTCGACATGAGATCGTAATCAGATTCCAACACCTGGCCATCAAAGGTATGCACCTGCACCTTAAAAGATGATCCCGGAACCAACAGAACAGGGTCGATCCAATTGGTATAACTTCCATCGCCATTGTCTGTCATTTGATATTGATTACTGTTTGCATCAATAATAGTAACCAAACACTGAGTGACAGGCGTATATTGTGGATCGTTAATGGGCGAGGAAGCTGAAACGTTTACTTTTTGATAACCATCGCCATCCAATACCATCCCTGAAACCACATACTTTTTTAAATCGGATGTTTTAATATCGGGAACGAAAGGTTTTATACAGGAAGTAAGCACCCCTGTCAGCAAAACGATTGAGAAGAGGAACTTAGTTCGCGGCAAAATACTATGTGTAAATATTTCGATTTTTGCTAAATATAAAGGCATTATTCACTGGAAATTCAGGAAGTAAAAATACACCATTTCTGAATTTCAACCCGTTTAAATGGGTTAAAGAAACATAATAATAACCAGTGCCATGTTGGCTGAAGGCACGCTTACTCATAATGCAAAACATCCACCGGATTTGAGGATGCGGCTTTGTAAGCATGATATATGATGGTAATTACCGCCACGATGAGCGCACTCATAATGGACAACACAAAGTATTTCCACGAAACTACAATGTGGTATGCAAAGTTTTCGAGCGACTTGTTCATCAGATACCATGCAATTGGTGTGGAAATGAGTCCGGCGATCAGAATGAGTTGCACAAAATCGATGGTTAATAACACCAGAATTCGGCTGATGGATCCGCCAAACACCTTTCGGATGCCTATTTCGCGATTTTTCTTTTCGATGGTCAATGCAGTAAGTCCATACAATCCCAGACACGAAATCACCAGTGAAAGCAGGGTAAACAGGGAGAAAATTTTATAGGTGTTTTCTTCGCTTTTGTATTCATCGCGAATTCGGTCCTTGGCCATGTGATAGTTAAAAGGAATTCCCTGAAAATGTTCATTCCAGATTTTCTCCATGGCAGCAATGGTTTGCTCCTTGTTAATTCCGTTGATTTTTACAGCCAGGTTATACGACCTGTCGGGACGGATCATATACACAGCCGGCTCAATTTTTGAATGAATGGAATAGTAATGGTAATCTTCAATCACACCTATCACCTTCATATTGGTAACGGTGTCCAAAAACGGCATAAATTGTTTGCCGATGGGATCGTCCCAACCCAGGAAGTTGACGGCTGCGCGGTTTAAAATCACCGCATTGCTGTCGTCAAAGGCATAATCCTTGCTAAAATTCCGGCCGGCGACGATGGGGATGTCCATCATATCGAAAAAATTATAATCAACATATCCATATCTCATCGTAATACGGGTTTCGGTAGTATCGTCCACTGTTACTGACGATTGCGATCCGGCAACACCGTTGATATCGCTTACAAAAGCCACATCTCTTACGTCGGGAATCCGCTTAAATTCATTCTTTAAAAATTCAACATTCGTTTTGTCGTTTTTATCGTATAGTTTTACCGACATCACATTGGAATAGTTGATGCCCATATCCTTGTTCAACGCATATTTATACTGATCGTAGATCACCGCAATGCTAAAAATCATGGCAATGGAAATGACAAACTGAAATATGACCAGTGCCTTGGTAAGCCAGGCCGAAGAACCACCTTTTAAACCTGTGGTGCTTCTGAAAATAGCCATTGGATTGAGTTTACTCAGGTAAAATGCGGGATAGAACCCGGCGACCAAACTCACTAAAATCAAAATAATAACCAATCCGATGTTAAGTATCCAGTTGCCCAGAAAATCAAGTGAGAAATCGGTCCCCAGCATTTGGTTAAAAGTGGGAAGCAACAATTCGGCCAATAACAAAGCTAATAAAATGGAGATAAAGGTAAGGATGGTGGATTCACCTAAAAACTGACCAATCAGGTTTATTCTTTCCGCCCCCATCACTTTCCGAAGACCCACCTCTTTAGACCGTTTTACGGTTTGTGCAATGGCCATGTTGATAAAGTTTACGCAGGCAAGCAGGATAATCAAAGCAGCAATAATCGAGAATACATACACCGTATTGATGTTTCCCTGGTTGTAATTCATAACCTGGAATTTGATGTGCCCCGATTTAAGGTGAATATCGCGCACCGGTTGCAAAAACAGTTTCCATTGCCAGTGACTGTCCTCAACGTCCACGTGTTTTGAAACAAAATCAGGGAATTTTAAAGCCAGGGCACCCATATCAGTTCCTTTTCTGACACGTACATAGGTATCGATTGAATTGTTGTTCCACCCGTTAAGCCATGAATACTTAGTTTCCATGTTTGCGAATGGAATCAATGCTTCCATCCTCACACTCATCTGTACGGGCATATTTTCCATCACGGCAGTAACCACAAAGGGTTTTCCATTGATTTGAAACACTTTGCCCATGGCTTCTTCCACCGTACCAAACATTTTGACAGCCACTTTTCTGGATGGCACGAACGAATTAAGTTCTTTCAACGCAGTTGCGGTATCTCCAGTGATAAGTTTTATCCCAAAAAGTTCGAAAGCCGATGGATCGATAAACACCACGTAATTCTGATCGAAGAATTGATCGTTGTATTGCAGGGGCTGACTTCCCCAAAACAGGATACGAACCGATTTTTCAACTTCCGGGAATTCGGTTACCAAAGCATAACCCAACGGTCCCATGGTAACAGCCACATGTTGTTCGCCCACACCTGGTGCCTGTTGAATTTCAACACACCTGTACAGCTGATCTGAATTGGGAATCTCTTCATTAAAGCCGGTTTCGTACTGAATGTGGAGTGCAATCAACAGAAAAGCAGCAATCCCGATGGACAACCCGATAATGTTAATGATAGAATAGGATAATTGTTTGCGGAGGTTTCTGATTCCAAGCTTTAAATAATTAAGTATCATTTGGCCGTTTTTTGTGTGGTCAGGTGTATGAATAATGATTCAAAACATAACAAAACCTGTGCTGAATTTTTTAATATCATGTTTATACGTGCATTATGAGCATAAAGGAGCTAATGTACACAGGGAACCCGGTCAAAAATGCGCGTGTTCTGTTCGGTTTCGGACAGATAAATTTCTCCAAAAGTCTAATGAATTAAAAATCTGACCCTATGAAAAGAATCCTTCCCTTTCTTGTAATTGTTGTATTCTGGCTCTGGACAATGGTTCAGGAACTGATTCAGTGATGTGGTCCCAACCTTGATTGAATTTACAACGAAACAGGGTTAGTAAAAGAAACCACCGTCGAAACAGCAAATGAATTGGAATAGCCAGATGTCGCCAAAAAAAAAGCAGCGGCATTAAACCCCTGCTTTCGTTTTTAAATGATTAACAGGTATCTACCTGTTTTTCAGCTTCCCGGAAATAATTCCAGTTAATTCTTCCACTTTTACCCTGGTCTGCACCATTGAATCGCGTTCGCGCAAGGTTACGGTGTTGTCGTCCATGGTCTGGTGGTCAACAGTGATGCAGAAAGGCGTTCCGATGGCATCGTGGCGGCGGTAACGTTTGCCGATGGCGTCTTTTTCTTCGTAAAAACACATGAAATCCGGTTTCAAATTGTCCATGATTTCACTTGCCTTTTCGGGCAATCCATCCTTTTTGGTCAATGGGAAAATGGCCACTTTGTAAGGAGCCAGGAATGGGGGGATTTTCATCACCACGCGTTCTGATCCATCTTCCAGTTGCTCTTCGGTGTAGGCATTGCTCATGATGGCCAAAAACATGCGGTCGAGGCCGATACTGGTTTCCACCACGTAAGGCACGTAACTTTCGTTGAGTTCGGGATCGTGATACCGCAGTTTTTTCCCTGAGAATTTCTCGTGGGCGCTCAGGTCGAAATCGGTGCGGGAATGGATGCCTTCCAGTTCTTTAAAGCCAATAGGGAAATCGAATTCAATATCTGCAGCTGCATTTGCATAATGCGCCAGTTTATCATGATCGTGGAAACGGTATTTTGTTGGAGAAATGCCCAGCGAAAGGTGCCAATTCATGCGTTCTGCTTTCCAGTATTCGTACCACTTGATTTCCTGTCCGGGTTTAACAAAAAACTGCATTTCCATCTGTTCAAACTCTCTCATTCGAAAGATAAACTGCCGTGCAACAATCTCATTTCTAAATGCTTTACCTGTCTGGGCAATACCAAATGGAATTTTCATCCGACCTGTTTTTTGCACATTCAGGTAATTCACGAAGATACCCTGTGCGGTTTCGGGACGCAGGTAAATTTCTGTGGCTCCTTCGGCCACCGATCCCATGTTGGTGCTGAACATCAGGTTAAACTGCCTGACCTCGGTCCAGTTGCGCGATCCGCTAACAGGGCATACAATTCCCAGATCTTCAATAATCGCTTTTACTGCAACCAGGTCTTCTCTTTCGAGGGCGGCGAAAAAAGTGGTCCTGATTTCGTCAATTTTCTGCTGATTTTCGAGTACCCGTTGGTTGGTTTCACGGAATTGTTGTTCATTAAAACTATCGCCAAAACGTGCGCGTGCCTTTTCAACTTCTTTGTCAATTTTGGCTTCAATTTTGGCCATGTGGTCTTCCACCAGCACATCGGCGCGGTAGCGTTTTTTTGAATCCTTGTTGTCGATAAGCGGATCGCTGAATGCGTCCACATGACCTGAAGCCTTCCAGGTGGTGGGATGCATAAAAATGGCTGCATCGATACCCACAATGTTTTCGTGCATCTGCACCATGGATTTCCACCAATAATCGCGGATGTTTTTTTTGAGCTCCGATCCGTTTTGTCCGTAGTCGTAAACCGCACTTAACCCGTCGTAAATCTCACTAGACTGAAACACAAAACCATATTCCTTGGCATGTGCAATTATTTTCTTAAATAAATCTTCCTGATTTGCCATAGTTAATTTGTAAAAAAGTCCAATACATTGCCAAAGGTGCCTGTGGTACGTTTGTATAATTCCGAATACCCGCATTGGGTGCACGAAATCACGGTAAACTTTTTGTTTTGTACATCAAAAATTTTGGCCAGGGGTCCGCCCACTGTACGGATTTCGTCGGCTTCGTATTGTTTGTTGCCACATTTGGCGCAGATGTATTCCTTCTGTTGCATCGATCGTTTTTTTGGTGAAAAAAGAGAAGAGCCTATCGCATTAATGAAAGGGATTTTGTTTCTGCAACTAAATAAGATAAATTCCCTTTAAAACTTGCGGTGGTTGTTTTTCCCAGATAAGTTGTCATATTCATAGTCAAATCGTACTGATCGCCTACTTTTGTTACCACGAGCGTTCCACCCGTAATAGCGTCTTGCTTTACGACCTCATCGTTTTTTGGATCATATTGAATAAAAAGGAAACCATCTGTACAAGTACCCGCTTCTTGAGATAAGCCAAAAGTATAATTTCCGGGCTCAAGTACTGTTTGAGAAGTTGAAAATAAGGACAAGCCAAAAACCTCTCCATTGCCTGATACAGAAGTTGCTGTACCCCCTGACTTTATGATAGTTAAACCCGAAGACATCAGTACTAAATCAATGCTAAAGCTGGTTGTGTCTGATGGGCCGTATCCGATAATGAATCCCTGACTCAAGGAATAAGAAGATCCGTCATAATTAAAATTTCCCAAGACGGGGGCTGTGTTGTCACTGTCTTTTTTACAACTCATAACTAAGATTAGCAGGACGGCCATCATTGCAAGTGTTAAAGTTTTGTATTTCATACGGGGTATTATTGGTTTAAAAAATTTCAGATAAGCGCCAAGCTCCTTGAGTTATTGTTTATGCGCCCAAAGTGGCCACCATTACAGCTTTAATCGTGTGAAGGCGATTTTCGGCTTCATCGAAAACTATGGACATCGGCGATTCGAATACATCGTCGGTTACTTCCATGCCGTCCACACCGTATTTTTGGTAAATTTCTTCACCCATAATGGTTTCACGGTTGTGAAAGGCTGGGAGACAATGAAGGAATTTTACTTTTGGATTGCCTGTTTTGGCTACCATTTCCTTGTTTACCTGATAAGGCATCATCATGTCGATACGCTCTTTCCAAACGCTGTCAGGCTCTCCCATGCTTACCCATACGTCGGTGTACAGAAAGTCGACACCTTTTACACCTTCTTCAACCTTGTCGGTGAGTGTGATGGTAGCACCGGTTTCTTTTGCAATTTCGCGGCATTGAGCCACAAGAGTTTCTTCGGGCCACATTTTCTTTGGGGCTACGGCACGGAAATCCATTCCCATTTTGGCGGCACCTACCATCAGCGAATTGCCCATGTTGTTGCGGGCATCGCCACAATAAGCAAAACTTACCTGATGCAAAGGTTTGTCGGAGTGTTCCATCATGGTGAGAAAGTCGGCCAGGATTTGTGTCGGGTGAAATTCGTCTGTGAGACCATTCCAAACGGGTACACCTGCATATTTTCCGAGTTCTTCCACAATGGTTTGTCCGAAACCACGGTATTCGATACCATCATACATGCGTCCCAGCACACGGGCGGTATCTTTCATCGATTCTTTTTTACCTATCTGTGAACCGGAAGGTCCCAGATAAGTGACTTTGGCTCCCTGATCGTAAGCGGCCGTTTCGAAGGCACAGCGGGTACGTGTGGAGGCTTTTTCGAAAATCAACGCAATGTTTTTTCCTGTTAACCGGGGTTGTTCGGTACCGGCATATTTTGCCTTTTTCAGGTCAGCTGAAAGCTCGAGTAAAAACATGATTTCTTTCGGGGAAAAATCCAGTAGCTTTAAAAAATTCCGATTTCTTAAATTGAATGCCATAGCTTATGCTTAAAGTGTTATTAAACAAAATAATGATAAAATACGCGGCAAAAGTAATCAAATTATCGCGAATTTCTTGGTGGGTAGTGTGTTTAAAACAAGGTTGATTTCAGTGGTTTTAATCCGGTGGAACTTATTAATTTTGCCGCCATGATAATAGTTGATGAAATCCTGGTATCGGATGCCCTGAAAGATACTTTTTTTGCCTGTAACCTGCATGCCTGTCATGGTGATTGTTGTGTGGAAGGAGATGCCGGAGCTCCTCTGGAAGAGAACGAAATTTCCATTCTGGAAGATTACCTGGACGACATTAAGCCTTATATGGATGAAGAGGGAATTCAGGTGGTGGAGAAAACGGGAGTTTTTGATTATGACATCGAAGGCGATTACGCCACTCCGTTAGTCAACGACCGGGCCTGTGCTTTTTTGTACGAAGAAAACGAAATCCGGTATTGCGCCATCGAAAAAGCCTGGTCAGAGGGAAAAATTCCTTTTCAGAAACCTATTTCGTGTCATTTGTATCCCATCCGGCTCGACAAAGTGGGAGATACAATAGCGGTAAATTATCATAAGTGGCCTATTTGTGCGCCTGCATTGGTTGCCGGAAAAGCCAAAGGGGAACCCTTATATGTTTATTTAAAATCTCCCCTGGTAAGGAAGTTTGGAAATCAATGGTATGAGAAGCTGGTGCTGGCTATGAAGTAACATCCGACTGATTTTTATGTTTCGAAAATAGTTGCACCAGTAAAAGAAAAGCAATTCTCTTTTCATTTAAAGAGATTTCTGTTTTGCCCCCCTTCAACTGGTGCATGTTTGTCTGACCTCAAAGAACAATTTGGATTGTAATGTTGAGGAGTTCTATCTTACCAGCATTGTAATCATTTAGTTAATTGTGGTTTCAAACTGGCCATTTGTAATATCTACTGTAGATGATGAATTAATATCAGTTGCGGTACAGCTGAACGTAGCTTTAATTCGTCCTGTCTGCGTATCGTATTCAATTATATTTATTGTTCCCGAACCACTTGTTGATGTGAATAATTGACTGTTTCCCGGAAAATACTGGACTGAATAATCGCTCATACTTACAGGATGTGAACCAATAGTAAAATCCTCCGGAATACGGATTATCATATTTTCCGAACCTTTTAAAGCAGAAATCTGAATAATACCGTATACAGTGTTTTTATTTAATTGTGTTGGATTATATGGAATTCCATCAATTGTTGCATTAAAAGAACTGGTTATTTTCTTAAGTGTTGTGAACGAAATTTGATTGCCATAACCGGTTTCGGTTTCATTTGTTGCATATGAACGCACGTAGTAGGTAGTTTCATCTTCAAGCCCGGTAATATTGCTATCAAAACTTACTTCTCCTTCATCTACAGTATAACTGTTTGTTATGGTTGGATTTTCCGTGGTGCTCCAACAAACTCCTTGTTTTACTATGGAGGATCCTCCATTATTTAAAATAATCCCACCACCTTTGGCACTTTTAAAAGTAATGCTATTAACTTCAATTGTTGTCAGTGTGGGTGTATTCGCATTTTGTTCGTCATTTTTCTTACAACTGCTGATGGTAACAATAATTAACATCGTGGTTAAGCTCAAAATCAGGTAATTTTTCATTTTTTTCATTTTTTTTGGTTTATTAATAATATGTTGTGTTTCTATGGTTCATTGTCATTGTTCATAAACAGGATACTTCAACTAAAGTCAACAAGGGCATTTGGCTATAACGTGAGTAACAATTGCCTTGTCGACCTGTATTCTTTCCCGGCAGGGAGAAATACAGTTTGTTAGTTAACTAACTCCATTTTAATCATCATGTCTTTTTTGTCTTTTATATATACCTCAACAAGCAGTACGTTATCCATCGCCTCAAATATCCTCGTCGTTGCAAACTGGTATGTCTTCACACCATTTACTTCCACCGAATTATAAAGTGTATGTTTGGTGTAATTGCCTGTGGCATCGTCTATTTTGTAAGCAGTAAGATAACCACCTTTACCATCAGAATGATTAGCAGGAGCTTCATCGGGTTCAATAGCTGCATTTTTAACATTGTCTAAAAAAAGAATATAATGTGAATCATCCCCTTCAAGGTAGGCAATTCCCATTCCTCCTTTCCCTTGTGTACCATGTTGTTTTTTTGGCAATTTTTCCATCCACTGAACTTCGCCTTTGGAGTTAAGTTTTGTCGCTACTAAATCACCATAATAGAATTGATAGGTCATCTGATAGTTTTTAGCGTTAAATTTTTGAGAATAGTAATACTGCTCGCCAAGAATAAAAACACTACCATCCGGATTAACCGTAAACTTCCTGAGAACGACATCCCTTATACCTGCTTTACCAACGCTTTCTCTTTTTTCATTTTTATCCTGCTGTCTTCCCGACTCATACTTATTGATTAGTTCTATAGGAAATTCAATGTCTTTGTTTGCCAGTATTTCACCCTCTTTTGAAAGTTTAAAATACCTGATTCCATTTGTATTAAAACTTAAATTGCCAATACTGCCTTCCCAGAATTTATATTCCAGTCCATTTGCATAGAACCCTAAAAATTCAAGTTGGCCATCTTTGTTTTCTGCCATGTACAAATGCTTAAACATGAAATTTTCACTGTCGATAATCTTGACAGTCAGTTTTCCAACTTCAGGTATGGTGAGCAACCGGAAATTCTTTTTCATCCTGTGTAATGACATCATATATACTGTTCCGTCGGTACTGACAGTATAAGCCAGATTATTCATCTCCTGCTCTGTATACGGCATTACTACTTCTCTTCCCCAAATCGGCTCAAATGATGAGTCGAATACAAAAAACCCCAATAAGTCTTTATTTTCACTCCCGTTCTTCAACAAAGGTTTTCTGAGATAATTGATCATGATTTTTGTATCGTCGAATGATTTATATATGCTAAAAGGAGGTCCGCCTTTCATGCCCCAAACTCCAATACTTTCTGTGACAGGGCCGTTTGCTACTTCACCGTCTGAAGTTAAGAGCATTCGTTCTTGACCCAGGCTGCAATCTTCTGTAAAAAACTCCCTTACATAAACTGATTTTGTTTCTTCCTTTTTGTTAAATGACTCGTATAGATAAAAGAATTTATCACCTATCTCGACAACATCGATGGCCTTATTATAAGGAGGTCCGTCGTGATATTCTTTCCTGACCACTTCTTTCATACTTAGTATATCGAATTTCTGAAGAGTAACATCATCGCCATTTGTCTTGATGGAATAGGCAAATCCTTTGTTGTCAGTAAAATATTGTTTCATCTGTGCATCCACTACTTGATATGGTTTCGTGGTGGATGTTTTAAAAGATTTTGACAGTTTTGGTTGGGCCGATACGCACAACGCAACCATGATAAAGCCAATTAGCATGTTTAATCGTAACATAAATGAAGATTTAACTGATTAGTATTGATTCTATTAATAATATTCGTTTTTCTGCTATATATGGAACGAACACTCCTTATCATGACAATGATTGAATTGCAAAACCTCTGCCGGAATGATCATTATATAGGTTTAGATAATTAATTATGCTTATTTTAATGTTTGATTTATATTGTTAGTGAGTCACTGAGTTACAAATGTAGTATTTATCAGGTGTTGATGAATATCTGCCGTTAATTTATTGTTGTTCTAAATAGTTGGTTTAAGCCTAACCTTATGCAACTTCCGAACTTTAATTAACTCAGAACAACCAATTTATTTTCTACCCATTGATTTCCCAACGGGAAAAATTTAGACAGTTACTAACAATACCCCACCTCCCATTTACTTTTATATAAACAACAGATTGTATTGTATTTATAAGAAAAAAAATTCTTTTCAAACGATCATCAAATAAAAGTATTGGCATAAAAAATAGCGTGCATTAAGCACGCTATTTTTCAAGGCTTAAAATATATTACCAATCAGCTCAAAGGCCTGGTTAATTATACAGCTGGTATTGGTTTGGCTGCCGTGGCCATCCCCTCCAACTCTTTGTCTATATGGAACATCCCGGCTTTGTCCATGCCTACCAGGGATATCTTATCTAAGATGGTCCGCATCAGGTTTTCTTCTTCCATTTGTTCGGTGATAAACCACTGTAAAAAATTCCCGGTTGAAAAGTCTTTCTCATCCATGGTGATACCATACAAATTGTTGATAGATTCGGTGATATATTCTTCGTGAACCAGTATCTTGGTGAAGATGTCGTTGAGCGAAGAAAAATCGTTTTCCGGTTTTTCGATGTCGGAGACCAGAGCTTTCCCTCCCCGGTTATTTACATACCTCACGAATTTCATCATGTGCATGCGCTCTTCTTCGGTATGCCGATAGAGAAAAGCCGCGGCTCCCGGATAGCCATTGGTTTCGCACCAAATGGCCATGGATAAATACAATCGTGATGAAAATTCTTCCTTTTTTATTTGTACATTGATAGCGTCCTGGACTTTGAGATTGAGCATATTGGTTGTATTTATAAATTTATATTGCAGAATTTTGAGGCAAAGGTACAATTATCTGAAGCCGGGATCAAGCATTCGGATTTTTAAGAAATCAAAATCCTTAAATCTGTTATTTCAGGGTGCTTTTTGTAATCTTAGGGGTAAGTAATTTAACCGGATACCAGGTTGCAAACAATCCGATGCACTGCACGGTTAGGAATACCAGAAAAAAATCGGTCAGGTGCATTTTAACCGGGTATGCATCAATGATGAACGAACCTTCACCATTGCCCAGACTAAGCATGCCAAACTCTTGTTGCAGCAGTAAAATGCCATATCCCAGCAGCAGCCCTGCTATACTACCGGCAGCGGTTATCAATACTCCTTCGGCCAGGAATATCCGGCTAATCATTTTTCGGTTGGCACCCAGACTGTTCAGCACAGCCATGTCCTTGTTTTTTTCGATCATGAGGATAGACAGTGACCCGATCATATTAAAAGACGAGAGCAACAGGATAAATACCATGATCAGGTAAATGATGGTTTTTTCTGATTTCAGTACCTTAAAAAGAGACTCGTTTTGTTCGAATCGGTTTTTAACCAGGTAATCATTGCCCACAATGGTCTGAACCTGTTCTTTTGATTTTTCAATGTTGGCTCCTGGTTTCAGCATCAATTCCACGCTGGTGACTTCATCGGTATAGTCCATTAATTTACGTGCAAACCGCAAAGGGACAAAAACATATTTTTCATCAAATTCCTGTTGAACAGAAAACACGCCTGCCGGGTGAAGCGATCCTGAGTTAAAGGCACTGTTGAACTGAAAAGTAGATGCATTCCCCCTTTTTGGGACATAAATAGTTAGTAAATGCAGGGGATTATTCGGATTAATATCCAGATGCCACGCTACTCCGGCTCCGGGAACGGCAAAGTTGGTTTCGCCTTCTTCCAAAATAAAAGTGCCATCAATCATCATGCTGTCGACATGTGAGATCTTCTGAAAGGTTTTGGGCACCCCTTTGAATCGGGCAATGAATTGCTGTTCGTTGTATCTCAATAATGCATCTTCTTCTACCACCTCCATGATATTGGCCAGTTCGGGAAGTTGTGCAAGCCTGGATGTTGGAAATTGGCTGAAATGAAATGTCTTTCCTGTTAGTGCCGTCACCTGAAAATCCGGATTAAAAGTGCTGTATAAGGATTTTATCACCTCTTCAAACCCGTTGAATACCGACAAAACTACAATCAGCGCCATGGTACCAATCGACAAGCCTCCTACAGAAATCATCGAAATCACATTGATCAGGTTATGCGATTTTTTTGAAAGAAGATACCGTTTGGCAAAAAACAAAGGTAGACGCATGTTGGGTATTCTAATTAAGTTGACAAATATCCGCATTTTTATGCACCCGGCACAAAAAAAGAGGATGAACAATTCCACCCTCTTTTTGTTATAGTAATAAACTACTTGTTAGTTTACACGTACAAGTTTATTGGTGATCAACGTGTTTCCGGCTTTAATGCGATAGGTATAGATACCAGGATGTGTATCCTGAACATTCCAAACCAGTTTTTGAGGACCGGGGTTCATCACATTTTGCCCGGAAGAATATACCACCCTGCCAGTTAAATCGAAGACTTCCAAATTAACGGGAGATTTTTCATCCAGATTCAGCTTAAAAGTAACCTGATCGTAAAATGGATTGGGATAGGCAACAACGCCCATGTTAAGAGCCACTGATTCATCAAGTTCAGTCCATGTGATGCTAACGCCAAAGAAATGCAAAATTTCCGCCATTACCCCATCTTTAGTTGAGCCTTCCTGATTGGCCAATCCTGCAAATTGGAAAACAGCACCAACCGTTTTATAGGTGTCGTTTTCGTAACTAATTGCAGTATTATATTCAGGTGAAGTATTGCTCATAAGCACTTGTCCACCCGGGTAGGGTGAAATGCGATCGACATAATTGTTTACGCCGTTATATTCAAATGAATATCCGGCAAGGAAATTTGAATCGTCACCTACTACGGTTCCTAAATCATCGCTCCCGTCATCGTAGCCTTTAATGAAAAATAAATTGTGGGCAGCAGTCTGGAAATCAAACGACCAGGTATCGCTACCTTCCATGTAGACACGGCCTCCACTTTGGAGGTATGTCGCCAGTACATCTCCTTCGGTGGTTGTAAGCACATGGTTGTCAGGATAAGATCCCAACATAACAAAAACGGAAGTGTAAATTTCAAGATTGGAAGGCAGGCTATCCAACACTTCCCCACCCACCTGTAACACCTGCAAACAAGCCATCATGGTATCTGCGGAAGCCACATTGGCCAGGTTAAGTATGAGCACAGGAATTTGTCCCACGATGGTATAAAAATCATCTGTCATGGTCAGGTCAAAATTACCTAAAGCTTCCACGGTGAAATTCGCTGCATAACCTGCCGGAGTATCGCCTGAGGCACTCACATTGAATGCCAGGGAGTTGGTTTCTCCCGGAGCGATATCCCCGTAGTTCAAAGGATCGGAGTTTACCGTGACATATCCATTGTTAGCTACAAGTTGTGTTATTACCTGATAAGCCTCTGACGATCCTGTGTTTTTAACCGAAAGCAAGATGTTGGCAGTTTCTCCGGCATCAAGTTTGCCATTGTTATTGCCGGCAGCATCATCAATTGAAAATCCGGTAAAGATTAATTTGGCTGAGTGACCCGGCATCATAAAATTGGATACCCACTCATTTCCATCCTGATCGGTAGACGTAAGTGTGAACGGAACCAGCGACATATTGGGCAGGTTGTTGGCAACCGAGAATGCATAAGCATCTGTTACCACAACGGTATCGCCAACAGCTAAATCGCCAAAACTGGCCGAATCGCCGGTTATTTCAATGTAAGGACTGGTACTGCTAAGAATAGAAGTAATGCCATATCCGGCTTCAACCCCAATGTTTGTGAGGCTCATTGTGAGCAGGATATCCTCAGCGTAATCCATTTGACCGTTACCATTGCCTCCCGGGACATCGTTTATTACTTTTCCGGCAATAGCCATAAAAGGTCCCAATTCAGGGATGACATCAATGGTGGTGATATACGGTTTATAATTATAGGCACTTACCACGAAATCAGCTGTCCCGAGTTCGGTCAGCGCTTCAAAGGAGATGGTTGCCGAACCTCCTGAAACAATGGCAGTACCCAGAATTTCGCCGTTGAATGTTAAGGCAGCCTTTGCTCCGTTGGCATTGCAGGTAAGTGTCATCGAGGTTTCGCCTAAATGTAATTCGTTGGCATGGCTTACACTCATGTTTTGAGGAATGGAGGTACGGATCACCAGGGAGGGATCGCCAAAAACAGTCCAGGTATCGGTCATTTCATCTCCATCTGAACCGTATTCGTCGTTCATCTTCATACATCCATTCATGGAAATGCCGGCAAAAGTTCTTTTGATGTTATTTGAATAAGCCTCGGTAAGAATGTCGTTCATTTCATCCTGGCCTCCCATGGGTGGATTCCAACTTTGGTTGATGGTCGACATCAACGTGGCAATGGCTCCGGCGGGCTGACCATTGTCTTCGGCACGCATCCAGGCTTCGGCAAAACAGGTGCTGTTTACAAAGTTGCCATTGACGCAGGCAACCGAGAAAATAAAGGGAAGTTTTCCCGTGTTGGTCAACTGGTTAACATTGGTGCTGCTAAACCCTGATGAACTCCAGGCATTGTCGCTACCATGGCCGGTATAATTGATGATCGTAGCTCCGGAATTGATACCCGTTGCTACCATTGTAGGTGTCGGACTTCCCGGGGCATCGTTACCACCTTGCGAACCATCGAAATACTCATAAGCATAGTTGTAAGTATAAGGCAGCAGTTTTTCGTTACCGATTTTACGGATATGTTGATAGTCATATTCATTGTCATCACCGGGGCCCTGGTCGGAGGCGATTCCAATAAGTTTGCGGTACCAGGCTGTATCGGCAATAGGGGTTTGTTCATATTCCAGAACGCGCTGAACCTGGGTGGTTACCTGGGCTTCTGTCTCAGCTGAAAAACGTCCGCAAAACACATCTGGATAGTGGTCACTGCCAACGATGTAGGTATAATTGTTGTCCGAATCGTTTCCTCCTACAGTAGAAGAAGGAACCTGTTGCGAATCGCCCACCAACAAAACAAAAGCAAGTCCTTTGGTGTTGTAATAATTGGCGATATAGGTTTTAATGGCCGAAGCGGAACCAATGGTTGAAACATCCACCAACTCCACAGGAATTCCTTTTCTGATTTTCCAGTCGATGAACGGCTGAATGGAATCCATAAAGGCACCATAACAAATAATAAGCATGTTGCCTTCTTCTTCAACGGGAGTGTACCGGTTGGTACTTTGGTAATTGATAAAATGACGTTGGTAAATTTCATTAAACTGGGAATTGACGATTTCAGGTTGTTCAACGGCATCCAAGGTGTTGATGTTACTTGTACCATCTTCTACTACCTCCAGCATAATATCAAAGTAAACACGCAGAACACGCGTAACAGGATTGTATTGAAAAGGTTGAATTAACACAGTTTGGCCACGGTAATCGCGGATGATATAGGGATCGCGCAAAGCGACTACCTCACCCGGGTAAAAAGCATCGTTGGTGTATTGTTTTCCAAAAGTATATGGAACAGTTGCCGGGTCAATATCGCGTGTCAGGTTGCCTTTTGATGGAACGATGAGCACTTCCTGATATTCCTGGTAAGAAGAACTGATGATGTTTACCCTCATTTTAGCCTGATTGGGGATAATCAGTGAGGTAGTGAACAAGGGCAGCCCGGGGGCGCCATTTAGTAAAATGGGAGAACCCTCCGGGCACAGAATCTGCATGGCCGCGCCTCTTTCGGTAGCTATTTCATTAAAAGAGTACCCCGCCAATGAATAATGCAGGATGGTTGACCCGGTTGTAGCCTGAACCAGTGAAACTGTGGATTCTTTCACCTGATTACCTGAAACCTGCACCCAATCGGATGCATAAGTCCCGACAAAACTGACGAGTAATACGATTGTTAAAGTAATTTTTTTCATTATAGTTAAGTTATTGTTTAAAGACATCCTTACTTTGTGCTGATCAATTGATCATTATTTTTTTTGTTACTTCCCCTGCTGGTGTTTTTACTATCAAATAATAAACTCCGCCCACAAGAGCACTTACATCCATCTGTAGTGCGTTAGTACCCTCCTTGAGCATCAAATTCTGATCCGAATGGTTTATGTTTCTTCCTAATAAGTCGATCAAAGATACAGAATAATTCCCCGCCGAGGTGGTATTTATTCTGATATTAAGTGAGTTGATCACAGGATTTGGGTAAACCATCAGTTCAAAGGCTTCTTTTGGTTGGTTCTCGACATGGGTCCAGATAAATGGGATATTGAAAAAATGGAGAATTTCTGCCATAAGGCCGTCTTTGGTACTGGTTGTATTGTTAACCAAACCGCCAAATTCAAACGCGGTTCCCACCGTTTTATACACATCATTTTCGTAAGCAACGCCAATGGCATAACCTGCTTCCACATTATCAAGTAAGGTAAAGGACTCCAAATCAGGTATGAGGTGATCGATGTAGCTGTTGGCTCCTTCGTAAACAAAATCATAATTTGCCGCAAAAGTGCCTGTGGTACCTGTAACCTGCGATAAGTCACCTGTCCCGTCCGCGGTTCCTGTAATGTGAAACATGGCATGGGCGGCGGTTTGGTTATCATAAGCCCAGGTATCGCCTCCTTCCATAAATACTCGACCGCCATGACTCATAAATCCGGCCAGTTTATCTCCGTCACTTGAGGAAAGAACATGGTTATCAGGATAGGTACCCAGACACACAAAAATGCTTTGGTAGATATTCAGGTCATCGGGCAGGGAAGAAGTCAATTCACTGCCAACTGTAAGCACACTTAAACACGACATCATTTCAGCAGGGGAATTGTTCGATTGGGCCATATCGACCACCAACACAGGAATCTGGCCAATGGTAAAGTTGAACGATCCTGTTCCTGTTATACCGAAATCGGCCACCCAGTCGATTGTTTCAAATGCCATCACGCCGGTAGGTGTATCTGAAGAGGCAGATACATTAAACCGTTGACTCTTTACAGAGTCTGCCAGCAGTTCTCCATATGGCTGCACGCTTTGGTTGATAGTAAGATATGGACTTTGAGTAGAAAGCAAACCGCTCACATTCCGCACCGTTGCCGAACCATTGTTTTTTAAGCTGACAATCAGGTCGGCTGTTTCACCAGGATCGAGTTTGCCATTGTTATTTCCGGCCGCATCATCAATTGAAAACCCGTTGTAGGTGAGTACCGGGGCATGCCCTATATCTGTAAACGATGATTCAAATTCATCGCCAGTGGCAAGGGTTGCCTTTACATTAAACACGATGGTCTCCTGATCAGGTATGTTGTCGGCAACCGTAAATCCAAAAGGCAAACTACCTTCTACACTTTGTCCTGCGGCAATATCGCCAAAATCAAGCACGGTGTCGATTAAGGTAACGTATGGATTGTTGGTGGTTAGCAAAACCTGCACTCCCAAAGCGTCTTCAGAACCCACATTCACCATGGTTAAAAGTATGACCTCACTGGTATGATAGGTGAACCCCAATCCGCTAACTGTATGGCTCTCATAGATGACATAAGGCCCTTCGGCAGGGATAACGGTGATAGGGGCAATAGTAGGCTGATAGTTTTGAGCTGTTACAACCAACTCAGCATCACCAGGGGTTAAAAAAGATTCAAATTCAAGCACCAGTGTTCCCGAGGCATCGGCAATGCCCATTCCTTTCAATTCATTGTTCATTGATAATCCAACATAAGCGTAAGGAACCGCGGTAATGTTGATGGATGTTTGTCCGATGAGGATGGTTGATGGATGTGTTACGGTCATGTCATCAGGAACTGAATAGTAAATCATGAGCGAAGGATCGCCCATGAGGTTATAGATATCCCAGTAGTATGCTTCCAGCGAAGAACCGCTTTCGGTTACGGCCAGATTTCCGGCAAAAATATGTTGATCCATGGTCGTGTACCATTCATTAAAAGGTTCTCCATGGTCGTGGAAAGCCCGGTCGTAATTACCCAAACCAGTTTCTTCATACGAGGGCGGGTTTTCGGTGATTGCTCCCACGCCCACACCAAAATAATAATCCTCATCCCAATAAGTGCTGTTTGAACCTCCAATGTATCCCAAAGCGCCTTTGTTGGCAGCTCGCACAACTTCTTCTGCAAAACAGATGGTTTGATATTCACTCGTTGAGCAACAGTTTCCAATCAACAAACCGTATTTATCCTGATTGGTCAGGTTGGCAATATCGCTGATCGAAAAAGTCGGATCGGCCCATCCGCTTGGACTTCCATGAGCAGTATAATTGGCAAACGATACACCATCGCTGATGTTTTGAAGAATGTTGTTCGCGTTGTTTCCCGATTCAGGATACAAATAAGTATGCGAAAAAATTCCATGATCGGAATTAAAGTAGTTAATGGTTCCATAGTTTATTTGACCATTTGCCCAATTGGGACCAAATGAACCATCCATCCCGGCAATCATAACAACAGTATCAAGAAAGGTAGGATTGGGCATAGTATATTGTTCATATTGCAAGGTTTTGTCGATGTAAGGCTGGAGCTGAGTGGCATTCTGTGCTGAAAAACGTCCGTAAAAAATTTCGGGGAACAAATCGCCGGTATATTCTACATAATTTCTATCGGTAACACCATTCCCATTGTCCCAGGCAGGAATTTCGCTAATGTCGCCTACAAAAAGTACAAACGAAGGGGCAGGATCGTCAGGAGTTCCGGCATCGTAAAGCCCTTGTAAATAGGCTTTTATATCGTTTAATGAAGTGCCAATCACATCGGTATAAGCCTCCACCACCGTAAATCCTTTTCTGGTTTTCCATTGTACAAAAGGCTGAAGCTGGTCGGCAAACATGCGATCTGAAACGATGACATATTTCACCGGATAATTGGTCATGTTTTCGCGTGAAGCGGCTGGTGCATAATTGATCAGGCTGCTGTACGGAGCCGTAAAGTAGGGTGAAGTTAACCTTTCTTTTTCACTTTGGGTTTTGCTCAGATCCGCATTTGTAAAAGTCACTTCAAAACGCAGGTTTTCATACACTTTGATGGTGTTTGTCACCGGATTGTATTGAACAGGAGCAATGTTTAAACGGCCTATATCGACAACACGCATGCGGCCAAGGATATCTACAGATACCAGCTGGTCCGAGTTAAATTCATTTTTTTGATAGGCTTTCGGATTGAGTTCGAATGACAGCTGGTTACCGCATTTTGACTGTGAGGTTTGAACAGGATAAAGTGGATGCGCCATGCCTGTTTCAGCCAGGTTATATTCATTTACCTCGTAGCTGATGACAGTAATCTGAACCTGTGCATTGTAGGGTATTTCAATCAACTGTCGCTTAACCGGGAGTTCTGGAATTCCAATGGTGGTGTTGTGTGTATAGGTTGAGATCACTAATCGGGTATAATCATCCTGCCCATGTTTTATCTTTTCGGTCCTGATGTCTCCAATGGTATTAATAAAAACCAGTTTTTCAGGAGAATTGGTTGTTAACTCCAGAGTTGTTTTATCCCCAGTTCCGATTGAAATGGTGGCAGCAAACACCGGAATAGCTACGATACCGATCAGGGTAAGTAAAATAAAACGGGCGACAAATTGCTTAAAGATTTGCATAATAGGAATTTAATTGTGAATTGATTTGTGATATCCCTCGAGTTAAAATTTTTAATTTACAGGCGAAAATAGTTAAAAAGTTGTTAAAATGTAATGACAAATCCACTTCAGTAATGGTTGTCCGACAAATTAAATTCCGGCAAAAACCGAATCATTTTTCTGATTTTATTACTTCAAAACTAACACTGTGATCGATGATCAGTGTATCGACAGTGCTGCGGTAAGTTTTGGCGGTGCCGGTAATTCTGGATTGATTCCCGCTTTGAGCCAAAACTAGGTAGAGAGAACGAGTGGAGCCAGGTATATTGATATAATATTGGTTATCATCTTTGGAAGTACTGAAAGAAGTCTGGAAATGATCGGATACCGAGATATTCATTTGTAAAGTGTTGCCGCTTATCTGTTTGATTTCCAATTGCGTTTCAAGTTGAAGGTACTGTTTTACATCTTTTCCATTGTAATAATCCCCTTTTCCATTGTAGGTCCCAACCCATTGGTCGGCACCGCATTCCTGACAATAGACCCAATTTGGGCCACTGTCTTTTTTGCATCCCAAAAGGCTCACCAACAATATATTGATAAATAGGATGATGACGCGAAAATTCATTTTGATGATTTACAGGCAAAGATATAAAACTTAGGGATGATTCCGAGCATTAACTTCTATATTAGTAACTTATGGTAATTAGAAAATGGGGCCGTTTTGATCAGCTCAGAAGCAAGATATTGATCCCACCAAGATTGCAATTTGGTGTTCAGGCTGTGGTTTGTTTGTTTGTCGTACAATGCCTGCATTTCGCCATGTTCTTTTTCCATGCGTTCGTATACTCTTTTGATGTTTCGCTGGTTTAGTTTTCCCTTTTGTCTCATGTTGAGAATTTCCTGATAGAACCTTCTCCCCATTAATTCGGTAATATCAAAATGCAATTGTTCATGAGCCAGCACCGCTTCTGTTTGATGGGCTGGGTTTTTCCACGATTTTTCAGGATAGAATTTTACAAAAACCTCCAACGAAATCAGTCGGTGGTTTTCTTCTTTGGCTTCGAACCCAAACCCGCAGGTGGAGATGGCTGCCGCTATTTTTCCATTTGGCTTTCGCCGGGCTTTAAAGTCATTCCAGTCAAGCTTGCGCTGTTCATCCCAGCAGATGGCCAGTTCAGGGTTGCCCGGCATTTTGTTTAAGCTTTCGCCTGGTTTAAATGCAGCGCTTGATATGAATAGAAGCATCACAGTGGGATAAAAGATGAAGTTGTAGTTGAGCATTTTCATCAATGGAAATTGTTTTGTTGATAACGGATGATGATCAAAAATATTTTTAAACAGAGACGTTGATATGGACAGAATTGGTTTAAAACACAAATATTTGTAAAATAGCATTCCATTGCAACGGTTAATTGCGTGAAATTTAGTTTTTTTGCAAAGTTTTATAAATACCATTTCAGGTGAAGAGAATTGAAATTAATGAGCTGTTGAAATCAACAGAAGCAGGACACGAAATTAACGTAAAAGGTTGGGTTCGTACCAAAAGGGGAAGTAAAAATGTGGCTTTTATCGCATTAAACGATGGCTCAACGATCAATAATATTCAGGTGGTTGTGGAGATGAATGAGGAGAACGACAAACTGCTCGAACGCATTCATACAGGAGCCGCCCTTTCGGTAGATGGGATGCTGATTGAATCGGCCGGTAGTGGTCAGCGTGTGGAAGTGCAGGCCACCAAACTGGAGATTCTGGGCGAAGCCAACCCCAATGAATACCCGTTGCAGCCAAAAAAACATTCTTTAGAATTTCTGCGCGAAAAGGCCCACCTGCGTTATCGTACCAGTACCTTCAGTGCCATCGGACGAATTCGCCATGCCATGATTTTTGCCATCCACAAATTCTTCAACGACAGGGGATTTTACAACGTTCACTCTCCCATAATCACCGGTTCGGATGCCGAAGGTGCAGGCGAAATGTTTCAGGTGACGACACTCGATTTGAAACAACTGCCCAAAACGCCGGATGGAGGCATTGATTTTACAAAAGATTTCTTTGGAAAGGCCGCCAACCTCACTGTTAGCGGGCAGCTGGAAGCCGAACTGGCCGCACTGGCGCTTTCTAAAGTGTATACTTTCGGTCCTACCTTTCGTGCCGAAAATTCAAACACCACCCGCCACCTGGCCGAGTTCTGGATGATTGAACCCGAAGTGGCCTTTTGCGATATCAACGACGACATGGATCTGGCCGAAGATATGCTCAAATATGTGATCGATTATGCCCTTGAACATTGCATGGACGACCTGCTGTTTTTGAGCAAACGACTCGAAGAAGAGGAAAAAAACAAAAAGGCCGAGGACCGCTCGATGGAATTGATTGAAAAGTTGCGTTTCGTGCTCGACAATCCTTTTGAGCGCATCACCTATACCGAGGCTATCGACATCCTGAAAAATTCAAACCACAACAAGAAGAAAAAATTCCAGTACCTCATCGAAGATTGGGGCGCCGACCTGCAATCGGAACACGAACGCTATTTGGTAGAGAAACATTATAAAAAACCCGTTATCCTGACCGATTATCCCAAGAACATCAAAGCGTTTTACATGAAGCAAAATGATGACGGGAAAACCGTTCGCGCTATGGATGTACTCTTTCCGCAGATTGGTGAAATAATTGGTGGTTCGCAGCGCGAGGAGGATTATACCAAGCTTGCCACACGCATGGAAGAGATGCACATTCCGGAAGAGAGCATGTGGTGGTATCTCGAAACCAGAAAGTTTGGAACCGTTCCCCACGCAGGTTTCGGGCTTGGATTTGAACGATTGATGCTCTTTATCACAGGCATGGGGAATATCCGCGATGTGATTCCATTCCCCAGAACACCCCAAAACCTGGAGTTTTAAGACCTTTTAAATATTGATGTACAAAGAGTTGAAGGCGGGTGGTTAATATTATCCCGAAATTCGCTAATCCAAAACTGTGCCATAATAAAAATGTTGCTACATTTGTCCTGATTGAACCAGGGAAGTGATGTCCCCAAACTTGATAATGTTTTATGCTTAACCAAAGACTTCAACAAAAACTGCTTCAAAAGCTTTCTCCACAACAGATTCTGTTGATGAAGTTGTTGCAGATTCCCACCATTGGTCTTGAGCAACGTATAAAGCAGGAAATTGAAGACAATCCCGCATTGGAAATTGATGGAGAAGAAATGAGCGATTATGATAGCGAGGATACACCCGAATCAACAGAAGAAGGCGATGATTACGCCGAAACAAGCATTGATGATTATCAGGAAAAGGATCCTGAATTCGACCTGAACGACTACATGAGTGACGATGACATCCCTTCGTATAAGCTTCAAACCAACAATTACAGTTCGGATGAAGAGCGCAAGGAAATTCCATTTGCCTCAGGCATCACCTTTCACGAATTGCTGGAAGAGCAACTGAGACAGCAGTATCTTGACGAACGAAACCTGCAAATCGGCCTCTACATTATTGGCAATATCGATGATTCCGGATACCTTCAACGCTCCATCGAAGCCATTATCGATGATCTGGCTTTCAGCCAGAATGTTATGGCCGAAAAAGAGGAAGTGGAACATATTTTAAGCATAATACAGGAATTTGATCCTTCGGGTGTGGGGGCACGAAGCCTAAAAGAATGTTTGCTTATCCAGCTTCAGCGTAAATCGCGGGAATTCCCTTCCGAGGCCATTGATCTAGCCATCAGAATACTCAACCGGTCGTTTATCGATTTTACAAAAAAGCACTATCAGAAAATAACCAAACGGCTTGAAATATCCGAAGACCAACTTAAAAAGGGCATCGAAGAAATTCTAAGGCTTAATCCAAAACCGGGAAATTCGCTTAGCGAGACCGCCAAAACCAACCACTATATCATTCCCGATTTCAACATTAGCAACAATGGGGGAGTGCTGGAGCTAACGCTAAACTCATGGAATAATCCTGACTTGCGCGTCAGCCATTCCTACGCCAACATGATCCATTCACTTGGCGACCAGAAAAAATCAAAGCAACAAAAGGAAGCATTGGTTTTTATCAAACAAAAAGTGGACTCGGCCAAGTGGTTCATCGATGCCATCAAACAGCGGCAGAACACCTTAACATCAACAATGGAAGCCATCATGGATTACCAGCGCGACTATCTGCTTACCGGTGACGATACCAAGCTTCACCCCATGATATTGAAAGATATTGCCGAAAAGGTAAACCTGGATATCAGCACCATTTCGCGCGTAGCCAACAGCAAATATGTACAGACGCCTTTTGGAACCCTGCTGCTTAAAAGCTTTTTCAGCGAAAGCATGCAAAAAGATGATGGCGAAGAAGTTTCGACACGTGAAATAAAAACCATCCTGCGTGATATCATCAACGAGGAAAGCAAGAAAAAACCATTTACGGACGAATACCTGACTACCCGGTTAAAGGAAAAAGGCTATCCCATTGCACGGCGCACGGTAGCCAAATACCGCGAACAGCTTAATATTCCCGTTGCCCGATTGCGAAAAGAATTACAATAAACTCTCTATCCGATGCATGTTAAACCGGCCAAGGTCATTTCCGTTCTGTTTCATCCATTGCTTGTGCCCACATACGCGTTATTGCTATTCATCAACTTAAACACCCATTTTGTGTTGGCCATGCCCATGCAGGTTCGCTATCTGATGACCCTCATTGTGTTTCTGACAACCTTTATGTTACCGGGGCTCATCTTGCTGATACTACGAAAATTTGATGTGGTAAAAAGCATGGAGATGCCCGAACGCCAGGAGAGGGCGCTACCCTTAATTATCGTTTCGGCGTTTTTTTACCTCACCTATTATTTGTTGAAACAAATGGAGCAAAACAGCATCATCACTTTGTTTATGATTGGTGCCACCATGTTGATTTTGTTGTGTTTAATCATCAACTACTTCACAAAAATCAGCCTTCACGCTACATCCTGGGGAGGATTTTTAGGCGCCCTTATGGGATATTCGCTGAATGCCCGGGTTGATGTCACGCTTTGGCTCTACGCGATAATTCTCGTCACCGGCATGGTGGCCACCGCACGGCTTATTTTAAAAGCACACACTCCGGCTCAGGTTTATGGAGGGTTTTTATTGGGAAGTTTAAGCCAGCTGATCTTGTTTTATTATGTTTAAAACTTCAGGTTCGTGAAACAAATCAATTGGAACGAATTTGAACAGGTAGAACTGAGAGTTGGAACCATTATTGAGGTTATGGATTTCCCTGAGGCCAGAAAGCCTGCCTACAAGCTTACCATTGATTTTGGGAAAGAAATAGGCATCAAAAAATCCAGTGCTCAAATTACAGAAATTTACACCAAAGAAGAATTGTTAAACAAGCAAGTGATCGGAGTGGTGAACTTCCCTCCCAAACAAATCGGGCCATTTATTTCTGAATGTTTGATTACCGGTTTTACCGGTGAAAATGGGGCCATTGTGTTGGCTGTGCCGGATCAAAAGGTGCCGAATGGGTCGAAGCTGGCATGAGCATTATTTTCAATCCTCCGTTTTAAAAGTCGGGATTCCTGATTTTTTCTAACTTTACACCACACTTACATTTCTAAAAACGAACCTAATATTCTTCAAAACATTATGAAAACAATTACACTCATTGCTCTCTGTCTGGTTTTTACATTAAGCCTGTCAGCGCAGCAAAATAATGCAAACGAACAATTGCAGACAATTCATGCTGAATATGCATCCTATAAATCGAAAATTCCCACCCAAAAAGACAGCCTGGAAGTTATTCGACAAGATTTAATGAAATTAAATCATCCATCCTTCGCGAAGTAACCGTTGTGGATTCAATTGTTTATTATCAGATAAATCCCCAAACAGATTCAGTAAAAAAACCACCATGCGTAGTGAGTATATTTGGGATGAGACCATTGCCGGTTGGATACTGGGTGTCAAAGGGTATTATTACCGTTCGGTGCTTATTGAGGTGCCTGAAATTCGGATCAATGACCTGAGGGTATTCCCCTATCCTGCTGAAAGTGTTTTAAACATAAAAAATTCAGGTGCCGATGTCCTGAATTGCACCATTATTTCAATCAGCGGCCAACAGCTCAGGCAGTTTAGACTGGAGGGATCGAATACACATATTAACATTGAAGCGTTACCAAAAGGGGTTTATTTTTTGCAATTCAACAATGGGGTTGCAATAAGCTCTAAAAAGTTTGTCAAACCATAGCCTGATATCAATATAAAACCACTTTTGGGCGGTTGAATAATACATTGTTGGTACATTATTCAAAAAATATGACCAGTATATAATTTGTTTTACTATCTTTATTGCCACCTTGCTGCCTGATATTTACGCCTTTAATAAAAGTGACCTATGGATAAAAGAACATTCTTTGCCTTCTTTTTTTCTATCACCCTGCTCTATCTTTACAGTATGTGGAAGATTGATTTGATGGAGAACGATGCAACCCAATACGCCACCATTTGTCAGCAAATGGCAGAAGACAATTCATGGTTGTCCATCCATTGGAGGGAAGTTGAATATTTGGACAAACCCCCCTTGCTTTTTTGGACCTCCGCCATGTTGTTCAAAGTATTCGGCTCCTCGCATTTTGTCTACAGGCTACCTTCGTTTTTGGTATTGCTTCTGGGTGTTTATTCTGTTTTTCAACTGGGGAGGAAACTATATGACCCCATTGTAGCGCGTCTCGCAGTCTTGATATTCTATTCTTCGCTGGCCGTTTTTTTAATGGTGCACGATGTGCGCACCGACACCATGCTCACGGGGTTTGTCATATTTAGTCTGTGGCAATTGTACCTTTTTCTCGGAAAACCTCGAGCAATCCATTTTTTTGGTGCTTTTACCGGAATTGGTCTGGCCATGCTGACCAAGGGGCCGCTTGGGCTTATTATGCCCATTATTGCCTTTGTGCCTTATTTTTTGATCAAAAGACAATGGAAAGATATTTTTCGATGGGAATGGCTAGCCGGACTGGTTTGGATCGCGGTTTTGCTTGTTCCGATGATTATAAGCCTTTATGGCCAGCACGGGGCATCAGGCCTTAAGTTTTATTTCTGGACGCAGAGTTTTGGCCGTTTTACCGGAGAAAACCAATGGATGGACGACACTAAAGGACTGTTTTTTATCCATACTTTTCTTTGGGCATTTCTTCCATGGTCTGTCCTTGGTTTCAAGGCGTTAATCGGTAATATCATACATTCTGTTAAAGGGCCTGTGCGTAATGATTTTTTTCTGCTTTCATCCGTGGTTTTGATTTTCGTGGCCATGTCCTTTTCACAGTATAAGCTTCCACATTATATTTACGTGGTATTTCCCATGCTTTCGTTGCTTATTGCCAAAGACTTGATGGAAATGGAAAAAAAGTCATTATTAAAACCATGGTTAATCGTACAGGCTTTTATTGGCGGTATTGTCCTTCTCCTGTCTTTCATCATTGTATTGTTCGTTTTTCCAGGTTTTTTCATTTGGGGTTGGGCGGTTCTGGTCGCGATGGCAGTCTATTTAACAGCCACTTATTTGTCTAATAGCAACTTACTCTACAAGACAGTGGTTGTTTCTCTGTTTTCGATCCTGGCCCTCAATTTTGTCATGGCAACACATTTTTATCCAAAATTATTGAATTATCAGGCAAGCAGCCAGTTGGCATTCCAGATGAAAGAGTTCGGCTATATACCTGGCCAGGTATGCTATTTAGACAGCCATCGTCCCGCCTTTGATTTTTATTATGGCCATCGTGTGCCTGATTATAAAACCATCATGGCTTTCGATTCTGCACTTGCCCAACAGCCATATCTTTATACCATTGCATTTGACCACAAGGCAGATTCAATTTGTTGCCCAAAATATCAGATCGATACATTGTTGCATAGGAAGGGTTTCAAAGTGTCGCAACTTACGCTACCTTTTCTTAACTATCGCACACGTCCACGTGTGCTGAAGGATTATTTCCTTTTAAAAGTCAAATTGAACCATTGAGCGCAATGGGGTACTGTTGGAGAGCCCACCACTATGGAAATGATTTCCATCGTATTACCCTGGAAAACAATTTGGAGTTTGTGGTATAGGCTTTTTTTAATAAATATCATTATGCCAGCCTATTCCTAAATCCGTACCCATCCGTTTAATCCGTGTTCAATCAAACTTTTTCATTACAACAACTTCCCTTATTTAAATTAATTCTATATTTGCACCGTAATTCATGTCCGTTCAGGATGTAGTGATTTATAAAGAAGGGTGGAGAGATTAGGCTCATGGAAACCCTGGCAACCTGCTGCAAGGAAAAGGTGCCAATACCTAACCCGCTCAAAATGAGTAGGAAATGATAAATTAATGCTTAACTAATGAAAAAAATGTTTGTTAATTTGGTAGCTGCTTAGGAACCCTGGTTCTTTTTCTTGTAAAGCATTTGCCGTGGCTTAAAAAACCATCAAACACCAACTAAACGGAGTGAAACGATGATGAACACACAAATTTTTACCGAAATAGAAAAACGGGTACTCGTCCTCGACGGAGCCATGGGTACCATGATCCAGCGGTACAAACTCGAAGAAGATGACTACCGTGGAACCCTTTTTACAGATGTCACCATCCTGCAAAAAGGCAACAACGACCTGCTGAACCTCACCCAACCACAGGTCATTCGTGAAATCCACGAAGCCTATCTGGAGGCCGGAGCCGATATCATCGAGACCAATACCTTCAACTCCACCCGCATTTCTATGGCCGACTACGGCATGGAAGACAAGGTAGTGGAGCTCAACCGGGCAGCCGTAACGCTGGCCCGAAAGGCGGCCGATGCTTTTACCAAAACGAATCCCGAAAAACAACGGTTTGTGGCCGGTGCCATGGGACCAACCAACAAAATGGCGTCCATGTCGTCAAAAGTCACCGACCCTGGATACAGGAACATCACCTTCGACCAGTTGCGCGACAACTACTACGAACAGGCCAAAGCCCTGATCGAAGCAGGGGCAGATATCCTGCTGGTAGAAACCATCTTCGACACCCTCAATGCCAAAGCCGCCTTGTTCGCCATCGATCTGCTGGCCGAAGAAAAAAAGGTCCGCATACCGGTCATGGTTTCCGGAACCATCGCCGATGCAAGCGGCAGAACCCTTTCGGGCCAAACACTGGCCGCATTTTTCAATTCCACTTCCCACATCCACTTGCTGAGCATAGGTCTCAATTGTTCGCTGGGAGCGGAACAAATCAGGCCGCACCTGGAAGAACTTTCGCGCATTGCTCCTTTTAATGTAAGTGTGTATCCCAACGCGGGTTTGCCCAACCAGTTTGGCGAATACGACGAAACTCCCCAACAAATGGGCCGTCACATCAAGGGCTTTCTGGAAAACCACAACCTCAACATCGTGGGAGGTTGCTGCGGAACCACGCCCGATCACATTCGTGAGATCGCCAGACTGGCGGCTCAATACACCACCAGAAAAGCGCCACAACCACAGCATATCACTGAAATCAGTGGCCTGGAACCGGTGAAAATCGAAAAAGAAAAAAACTTTATCAACATTGGCGAACGTACCAACGTGAGTGGATCCATCAAGTTTGCCCGCCTGATTCGCAACAAACAATACGAAGAAGCCCTCACCGTGGCCCGCCACCAGGTGGAAGGCGGAGCTCAGATTCTGGATGTGAACCTGGACGATGGCATGTTGGACGGCCCCCACGAAATGACCACTTTTCTCAATATGCTGGCTTCCGATCCCGATGTGTCGCGGTTGCCCATTATGGTAGACTCTTCCAACTGGGATGTAATAGAAGCCGGACTAAAATGCATTCAGGGAAAAGGCATTGTCAACTCCATCAGCCTGAAAAACGGGGAAGCAGAATTTCTGCACCATGCCAAACTGGTGCGCCGTTATGGTGCCGCCGTGGTGGTGATGGCCTTCGATGAAGCGGGTCAGGCCGCCGATCTGCAGCGCAAAATTGAAATCTGTGAGCGTTCGTATAAACTACTTACTGAAAAAGCGGGTTTTCCACCCGAAGACATCATTTTCGATCCCAATATTCTGGCCATCGCCACAGGCATCAGGGAACACAACAACTATGCGGTGGATTATCTCAACGCGGTGAAATGGATCAAGGCCAATCTGCCCCACGCCAAGGTCAGCGGGGGGGTGAGCAACCTGTCGTTTTCATTCCGTGGCAACGATACCCTGCGCGAAGCCATCCATTCGGTATTTCTGTTTCATGCCATCAAAGCCGGCATGGACATGGGCATTGTGAACCCGGGTATGTTGCAGATTTACGATGAAATTCCAGCCGACCTCAAAACGCTGGTGGAAGATGTGGTGCTCAACCGCCGCCGCGATGGAACAGAACGCCTGCTGGCTTTCGCCGAAAACATGAAAGATACAGGCATCGAAAAAGAACAGCAGGTAAGCGCTTGGCGTAGTCTTCCGGTGGAAGAACGTCTGGAACACGCCCTCGTAAAAGGCATCCTCGACTTTATTGATGTGGATGTGGAAGAAGCCCGGAAATTTTACCCACGTGCCCTCGACATCATCGAAATACCGTTGATGAATGGCATGGACAAGGTGGGCGATTTGTTCGGCTCGGGCCGAATGTTTTTGCCCCAGGTGGTGAAAAGTGCCCGTGTGATGAAAAAAGCGGTGGCCATCTTACTCCCTTACATCGAACTCGAAAGTCAGGGAAAACAGGTGAGCAATGGAAAAATTGTGCTGGCCACGGTAAAAGGCGATGTGCACGACATTGGTAAGAACATTGTGGGCGTAGTGTTGGCGTGCAACAACTACGAAGTCATCGATCTTGGGGTGATGGTACCCGCAGAAATTATCCTCGAAACAGTGATTAAAGAAAAAGCGGTTCTCCTCGGATTAAGCGGACTGATTACGCCTTCGCTGGAAGAAATGGTTCTGGTGGCCAAAGAAATGGAGCGGAGAGGCATGGATATTCCTTTGCTCATCGGTGGAGCCACCACCTCACCCATCCACACGGCCGTGAAAATTGCGCCCCATTATTCACAACCCGTAGTCCATGTACGCGATGCCTCCAAGGTGATCGGAGTGGCAGATAAGTTGCTGAATGACAAAGAAAAACCCGGATATGTAAAGCAAATTCAGGAAGAATACGAACAACTTCGCTACAAAAATAACAACCAGCAAAACCAGCATCACTATATTTCGCTTGAAAAAGCCAGGGCCAATGCTTTTTATCCCGGAAAGGAAACTTATAACCCGGTAATCCCTGTGAAAAAAGGAATCACCGTATTTGAAAATATCCCCATCGAAGAATTAATACCCTATATCGACTGGACGTTTTTCTTCCATGCCTGGAAACTCAATGGCAAGTATCCGGATATTTTTACCGATCCTGTCAAAGGCGTTGAAGCCAAAAAACTCTACGAAGAAGCCCTTGAAATGCTAGAAACCATCCGCAAGGAAAATTGGCTTCAATCCAAAGGAGTGGTGGGGATTTTTCCGGCCCAGGCCGATGGGGACAGTGTTCGGGTTTATCAGGATAACAATAAAACCCGGTCTTTGGATACCTTGCATTTTCTACGCAATCAGGAACAAAAAGAAGGCGATTTGCCCAACCTGTGTTTGAGCGATTTCATTCTTCCCGAAAAGGAAAATAAAACCGATTATATTGGGGGCTTTGTAGTGACAGCCGGTTTGGGCATCGAGCCCCATGTGGCCCGTTTTGAAGCCGATCAGGACGATTACAACGCCATCATGCTCAAAGTTATGGCCGACCGACTGGCCGAAGCGGCTGCCGAATGGCTTCACCACCAGGTGCGCACAAAGCTTTGGGGTTATGCCAGGAATGAATCGTTGGATATAGAGTCGATTTTAAAGGAGAAATATGCCGGAATTCGCCCCGCACCGGGATATCCGGCCTGTCCTGAGCATTCTGAAAAAGAAACGCTTTTCAATCTGTTGAAGGCCGAAGAAAATACGGGCGTAACACTCACCGAAAGTTACTCCATGTATCCGGCAGCATCGGTAAGTGGCTTCTATTTCGCCCATCCCGATGCCCAGTATTTTAATGTGGGCAAATTGCTTCCCGATCAGTTGACGGATTATGCCGCAAGGAAAAACCTTCCGGTGGAAACCGTTGAAAAATTATTGCCCGTTAATTTGGCTGAATCATAAGTTGAAAACATAAAATGAGTAAAAAACAAGAATATTCTCTGTGGCACTCTGTGTCTTCTTTGTGGTTCTCTGTGGTAAAGCTGTTCCACAAAGTTGCACAGAGCCAACACAAAGTGACACAAAGAACCATTTGTTAATTTATTGAAATAAAATCCGGAACACATCATGGAAAAAACCATCATACAATATCTCGCAGAAGCCAAAAAACCACTGTTTTCGTTTGAGTTGCTTCCTCCTTTAAAAGGGCACAATTTCGACAGCATCCAACAGGCCATCGATCCGCTGGTGAAGTTCGATCCGGCTTTTATCAACATCACCTACCACCAACAGGAAGTGGTGTACGAAAACCTGCCCAACAACCTGATGAAAAAGCATACCGTTCGCAAACGTCCGGGAACGGTGGGAATTTCTGCCGCCATCAAATACCGGTTTGGCATTGATGTGGTGCCACATATCATCTGCGGAGGCTTTACCCGTGAGGAAACCGAAAACGCCCTCATCGACCTCCAGTTTCTCGACATCAACAATGTGTTGGTGGTGCGTGGCGATCCTCAACCCGGAACCCGAATTTTTGTGCCGGAACCCGATGGCAACGAACATGCACTGGATCTGGTGAAACAAATCACCAACCTCAACAAGGGCATTTATCTTGACGCAGACCTCCTGAACACGCGCTCCATGAATTTTTGTATCGGCGTGGCCGGTTACCCGGAAAAACATGGCGAATCGCCCAACATGGACAGTGACCTGTATTTTTTAAAAAAGAAAATCCAGGCAGGAGCTTCTTACATCGTAACCCAGATGTTTTTCGACAACCAAAAATATTTCGATTTTGTAACACGCTGTCGCGAGAAAGGCATCACGGTACCGATCATACCCGGATTAAAACCATTTACAACCGCCTCACAACTAACAGCCATCCCAAAAACTTTCAACGTGGACATCCCGGTTGATTTGGTGAAAGAAGTGATCAAATGCAAGAATAACCAGCAGGTCCGACAGGTGGGCGTAGAATGGGCCATCCAACAATCCAAAGAGCTGTATGCGGCAGGAGTACCGGTGTTGCACTACTATACCATGGGCAAATCGGATAACATTGAGGAAATCGCAAAAGCTGTTTTTTAATGGTTTTCACCGCGAAGGCGCATAGGCGCAAAGTTTTCATCAACAATCTCTCTGCGTCTCAGCGTCTCTGCGGTTTACTTTTTAAAACCCTTCATATCCAAAAAAAAACTAATTTTGCCTCATGGAATCAAAACGTCAACAACGGATAAATCAGCTGCTTCAGCAGGATTTTAGCGAACTTTTTCAACGCGACTTTGTCCACCTTGGATTGGGTGCCATGATCTCGGTAACCAAAATTGTGGTCACCCCCGATCTGTCGACGGCAAAAGTCTATCTGAGCCTTTTTGCCACCAAAAACAAAGAAGCCGTCATCGCCAATATCCGGAAGCATACCAGCGAAATCAGAGGGAAGCTGGGAGCCCGTATCCGCCATCAGCTCAGGATTGTTCCCGAATTGTATTTTTATATCGACGACTCCCTCGACTACATCGAAAACATCGAAAACCTGCTCAAGGAATAGTTAAAACCAACAGGCATTTTTGATCTAATTACTTACCTTCAGTACCCACTCAAATGAAATACGATCCCATAAAACGAAAACTTGGCGTAGTATTTAACAGTGCTCCGTTTCTCCGAAAACTCTTTTATCACCTGCTCGATCTGCTGTTGCTGCGCTCATGGCACATCCGCAAAGAAGTTAAACTGTGGGCTAAATCGGTCAGTGGCAACCAGATGATTCTGGATGCCGGCTCCGGTTTCGGTCAATACGACTACTACCTTGCCTCCAAAAACAAGGACTGGACCATCAAAGGTGTGGATGTGAAACAAGAGCAAATAGACGATTGTAACCAGTTTTTTAAAAAAATAGGGTTGACCAATGCCGCTTTCGCGGAAGCCGACCTCACCAAAATAAATGAATCCGACAAATACAACCTGGTGTTGTGTGTGGATGTGATGGAGCACATCGAAGAAGACGAACTGGTATTCAATAACTTCTACAAAGCCCTCAAACCTGAAGGCATGTTGCTGGTTTCCACGCCGTCAGATCAGGGTGGCTCGGATGTACATCCCGATCATGACCACGATGACCATCACGATGGTGCTCAGGGTTTTATCGACGAACATGTGCGCGATGGCTATGGCATTCAGGATATTATTGATAAATTGAAAAGAGCCGGATTTTCCCGGTCTGAAGTCTACTACCAGTATGGCCCTCCCGGAAAAATTGGTTGGAAACTCAGCATGAAATACCCCATCATGATGCTGAATACCTCCGCTTTGTTTTATATTCTTTTACCCTTTTACTACCTGGTTACCTTTCCTTTTGTATTGATCCTCAATGCCATGGATGTTGCCAAAACACATAAAACGGGCACCGGACTGGTGGCCAAAGCCTGGAAATAGCATGAGCGGGTATTTTTACCAAATAGGCTTGTTAATCAAGCGGCTGTTGCTCGCCCTGTTCCTCTTTTTTGTAGCCCGTTTGTTTTTCTATTTCTTCAACGTAGGACTTTATCAGGACATCCCGGTCACGGAGCTCATCCGCATTTTTATCTTCGGTATGCGTTTCGACGTGTCGGTGCTGATCTATTTTAATATGCTGTTCATCCTGCCACAGATTTTACCTTTGGGCAGTATTTTGATGAGAAAAGGGTTCCAGCTTGGTCTGAAAGTATTATTTGTTTCAGTCAATATTTTCTTGTTGATCGCCAACATGGCTGACTCGGTGTATTTTCACTTTGTGCAAAAACGTTCCACCGCCGATGTGTGGAAGTTTATCGTGATGAGCGATGACGTGAAAATACTTCTTCCGGGATTTATAGCCGATTACTGGTACGTATCGGTGTTGGCTGTGGTGATAATGGTTTTAGTTTGGAAGATTTATCCAAAAGTCAACCAAAAAAAGGGAAAAAGAGCGAATGAAAAAGATACCCGCAGACCTGTCTGGTTTAATATTTTGGTCAAAGGACTGACTCCTGTTCTGCTGTTGGGATTATCACTGATGGGTGCCAGGGGCGGAGTACAACTGCGTCCGTTGGCCATCATGCATGCCTCCAAATCGGTATCAGCCGCTAATATGCCCCTGGTGCTGAATTCAGTATTTACCGCCATGACCACATACGGTCACGATGAACTGACCCCGGTAAAATTTATGCCCGATGAAAAAGCGATGGGCATTTACCCGGTGGTGCATCATTTTGGGAAAAGCGGAGAACCCAATCCAAAAAATGTGGTGGTGCTGTTGCTGGAAAGTTTTTCGCGCGAATATGTTGGTTTTTTAAATGGATATAAAGGATTTACCCCATTTCTGGATTCTCTTTCACAACATGCACTGGTGATGGACAGTGCGTTTTCCAACGGGTTGCGCTCCATCGATGCCATTCCGGCGGTGGTGATCGGCCTTCCTGCATTGATGGACGATCCGTATATCACCTCCGTTTACGGCACCAACAAAACGCGGGGATTGACACAGATTCTCAACGAAAAAGGATATAGAACTGCTTTTTTTCATGGCGGCACCAATGGCACCATGGACTTTGACGGTTTTTCAGGTTATGCCGGATTTCAGGATTATTATGGCCGACAGGAATACAACAACGATGCAGACTATGACGGATTCTGGGGCATTTACGATGAGCCTTTTCTGCAATTTATGGCACAAAAGCTTAACACTTTTCAACAGCCGTTTTTTGCCTTCGAGTTTACATTGAGTTCGCATTATCCATACCATGTTCCTGAACAGCATCAAAAGCGTTTCCCGGAAGGCGATCTGCGCATCCACCGAGTGGTTCGTTATTCGGATTATGCCCTGAAAAAGTTTTTCGAAACGGCCAAAACCATGCCCTGGTACAACAACACTTTGTTTGTGATTCTGGCTGATCATCCTGCCCAGTCGGTGCTGGTTTCGGATAAGGAAAAAGTACAGGAACCCGGTGCCAGCCTCACTTCTGAACAATTGAGTTATTACAAAAATACTTCGGGGCGTTATGCCATTCCGATGATGTTGTTTGCTCCCGGCGACAGCAACTTATCGGGAGTTGATTACCGCACAGCACAGCAAACAGATGTAGGTCCCACCATCCTCGATTATCTCAACTTTGCGGATACCGAAGTCGCCTTTGGCAGCAGCCTGTTCGATACCACGGCTCCCCGGTTGGTGATGCAGCCCGTAAGCGGGATGATGCAAATTACTTCCGGCAATTACAGCCTGTTGTTTGATGGGGAAGAAGCCACGGCACTATTTAACAACATTTTAGATCATTCCCACAATCGCAACCTGATTAAAGAACAACCCATCATTGCGGATAGTCTGGAGCTTCAGCTCAAAGCGCTTTTGCAGCAATATACCAACAGGTTGATAAATAATCAATTGAAAGATCAAACAGGGAAGTAACAAGAGTAATTATAATGAGCAATCTTTTGAGATAGATCAAGACCGATCTAGTAAAGGCGCTTTCCAGATGATATTTCGAATTGACTATTAATCATTTTTGATTTATATTTGCGATTTGTAAATATAAATCGAAAAGTATGATCACCTTTACCAGCACCTTGCCTGATGAGCTCCTCCTTAAGCTCAACAATATGGCTAAACGCATGTCGATGCCAAAGAACAAAATCATTGAAAAAGCCTTACAGATTTATCTTGATCAATTAACCCGCGCGGAATATGTTCAATCCTATAAACAGGCAGCAAATGATAAAGACCTCCTCAGTATGGCTGAGGAAGGCATGGAAGACTACCTGAAACAGCTCAATTCATGAAACAGCGGGAAATCTGGTTTGCCGATTTAAATCCGGTAAAGGGCAGCGAACAAAAAGGATACCGGCCGGTAGTTATTGTCAGTGGAGATTTGTTAAATACTTACCTCAAGGTGGTAATAGCTTGTCCGTTGACTTCTAAAATCAAAGAATATAAGGGAAATATTGTCCTTGAACCCAATGCGGAAAATGGCCTTTCTCAAAAGTCAGAAATGATGGTTTTTCAAATTAGGTCTATTTTAAAAGAACGATTGGTAAGTAAATTAGGAACGATCACAAAAGCCGAATTAAGTGAATTGAAACAGGGACTTAACGATATTTTAAGGTATTGAAATGGGACATTAAAGTATACACATAAAAAAAGGTTCTTCGCGTATCTGATAAATCAATTCAAATAAAAGGATCAATTTTTCGGTTCAAACCGATAAATTCATATTAATATTTCGGTTATGATCGCATTTTTAAGGATTTCATTAAAAAAGCTGCCCCGATAACCGGGACAGCTTTTTTTAAAATAGTTGGCTTATTGAATTAAATCATCTTCCTCGGATCTACCCAAAGATTAAACTCCTCATCGGTTAAATAGCCCAATTCCAAAGCAGCTTCACGCAAAGTGGTGCCTTCGGCATGGGCTTTCTTGGCAATCTTGGCCGATTTGTCATATCCAATATGGGTATTCAAAGCGGTTACCAGCATCAATGAATTTTCAAGTTTTTCCTGTAGAACACGGTAGTTGGGCTCAATTCCGACAACACAATTATCGGTAAATGAAACACAGGCATCCCCCAACAAACGGGCAGCTTGCAGCAGGTTGGCAATCATCACCGGTTTAAACACATTCAGTTGAAAATGTCCCTGCATCCCGCCAACGGTAATGGCCGCATCGTTTCCGATGACCTGTGCACAGACCATGGTGAGGGCTTCGTTTTGGGTAGGGTTCACCTTGCCGGGCATGATGCTCGATCCCGGTTCGTTGGCCGGAAGCTGAATTTCGCCAATGCTGCACCGTGGACCGGAAGCCAGTGTACGGATGTTGTTCCCAATGTGCATCAGGCTTACGGCCAGTTGCTTTAACGCGCCGGAGGATTCCACGATGGCATCGTGTGCCGACAACGCTTCAAATTTGTTTTGTGCTGTGATAAATGGAAACCCTGTAAGCTTGGCGATTTGAGCAGCTACTTTCTCCGAATATCCTTTGGGCGTATTGAGTCCGGTTCCAACGGCAGTGCCTCCCAGCGCTAACTCGCTTAGGTGTGGCAGGGTGTTTTTAAGGGCTTTCAAACCAAAATCCAGTTGGGCTACATAGCCCGAAAATTCCTGTCCGAGGGTGAGCGGTGTGGCATCCATCAGGTGGGTACGACCGGTTTTGACAATGGACTTAAAAGATTCGGCTTTTTCTGCCAGGGCATCACGCAGCTTCTGAACACCGGGAATGGTCACTTCCATGATCAGTTTGTAAGCCGCAATGTGCATGGCCGTAGGGAAGGTGTCGTTCGACGACTGTGATTTGTTCACATCATCGTTGGGATGGAGCACTTTGGTTTTGTCATCGAGGGAACCTCCACTGATTACATGGCCTCTGTTGGCAATTACCTCGTTCATGTTCATGTTCGACTGTGTACCCGAACCCGTTTGCCAGATGACCAACGGGAAATTCCCGGCCAGCTTGCCTTCCAGAATTTCATCGGCCGCTTTGGCAATCAGGGTGGCTTTTTCAATGGCGAGGACACCCAGGTCGGCATTGGCCAGAGCCGCTGCTTTCTTCAGATAGGCAAAAGCCATAATGATTTCTTCGGGCATGGAGCCTTCGGTCCCGATTTTAAAATTCATTTTCGAGCGCTGAGTCTGTGCTCCCCAGTATTTATCGGCGGGAACCTGTACTTCGCCCATCGTGTCGTGTTCAGTTCTGAAACTCATGGTGATTGATTTATGTATGTGAATATAAGTTGTTTAAATGGATTGATTTATATTTTAATAGATGGAAGTCAGGAGATCGAAGTCGGAAGACCATATGAATTCAATATCTACTTTCATCGAATAGCACCCTTCATAATTTCAAAAAATACCAATTTCAGTTTCAATTATTATTTTATCCGATGCCTCATTTTACACTACAATCTTCTTCCATCTTCGGACTCCGGACTCCCAACTTTCAAAAAAGCACCTCCAATTCTTCCACCGGATCGCCCCAAATAGCCTTGTTTCCCTTTACAACAATGGGTCGCTTAATCAATTTCGGGTTTTCAACCAGAATCCGAATCCATTCGTTGTAGTTAAACTGCTGACCTTTCAGCGCACTTTTAAAATAAGCTTCCTGGGTACGCACCATCTCCTGCGGTTTTTTGTTGAGTTTCATCAGCAATACCTTCAATTCCATTTCGGTCAGGGGATTTTTGAGGTAATCGATAATCTCCACTTCGGCAGTCCTTTCCTGCACATACTGAAGACCGGCACGTGATTTTTTACAACGCGGATTGTGATAAACCTGGATCATGGCAACCAATTTAATGAGGTTCAAAGTTAGGAATTCTTTGCGAAAAATGATCTGTCAAATGTTATTTTAATCCTAACCTGGGCAAGCCAGACAAGTTTCACGCAAAGTGCACAAAGTGCATAATACGCAGCGTTTGCAAAGAAGCATTGTGAACCAAAAATTTTATCGCTTTGCGAACTTTGTGAAACAGGGCTTCGCGAACTTTGCGTGAAATAATTGCCGGAAAAAGGATGAACATGTGTGATAAGAAAGTAATTCCAAACAAGGTGCTATAGTTTTTTCCACATGCGCAATGCCTGCTCTTTGGTGTACGTTAAAATCGCCTTTTCATCCACATTGGTGAGCCTTTTGTTATTCACCAACCAATTTCCGTTTGAAATCACATGTTGGATGTGGTTGGATGACAATCCAAAAACAAAATGTCCCGGGAAATTATCAGTGGTAACAGGCGTTGGTGAATTATAATCCAGTACTACCAGGTTGTTTTCTCCATCGCCTTTAAAGTGATTGTCAGCTAAATAATGATGCACATTTCTAAACCTGCGATAGGCTTCCGGCACGTTGATTTGATCCGCTTCCTGTCCGGCGAAAAAAGCCGCCTGCGCACTTCGGAGCATGTCGCTGTGCATCCCATCGGTGCCCAGCATGATATTCTTACCCAGGTCTGTCCCACGAAAGTGGCCCACGTTGTTATTCAGATTGCTTTCCGCATTTTCAACTAACCACGCGGGTGAATTTCGGATTAAACTACGCTCTTTTTCACTGAGGTGAAGACAATGGGCCAAAATGGTTTTTGGAGAATTGAGCACCCCAAACTGATGAAGTCTTTCCACTACCCGTCTGTGATAAAGCTGCTGACAGTGGTCTTGATCGGCCAAATCTTCCGCAACATGGATGTGGATGCCGGAGTTGGTCTTTTCCATCAGGTTCATTGCCTTTTTCAGGGTTTCATCTCCTACGGTAAATGAAGCATGAAGTCCGACAAGTCCCTGATTTGCATTCAGATATTCTTCAGTTTCCTGTAAACCCGATTGAGCTTTTTCGAGTCCATCACGGTCGGAGATTTCATAACACAGCAAATGACCCACACCTACCCGATGGAATGCTTTGGCTATGATTTCCAGGGAACCCCTGATGGCATTGGGTGAAGCATGGTGATCGATCACAAAAGCAGATCCGGCCTTGGCACAGGCCATGGCCGTGGCCAGAGCACTGGCTTCAATCATATCTTTGTCGAGGGCCTTGTCGAGGTTCCACCATACGTATTTCAGGATTTCCATAAAGTTCTCCGGTTGTTTTGCCGGAACGGGCATCCCGCGGGCCAGGGCAGAATACACATGGTGATGTCCAACAGCAAAGGCTTTGGTGACCAGCTTTCCGGTGCAATCGATTACTTCATCTTTGCTGATGTCAACGCCTTCAAGATCGGCCGGAAGCAATAAATAACCCCCGCCAGAGCCGGGTTCAACTTTAAGGGAAGTCTGAATTTGTTCGAGCGATTTCCAGTGGATAAAGGTGGCGTTTTTAAGTATGATGGACATGATTGATCAGTTTATTATAGTTATTACTTTACAGATTAAGAATTACCTATCATCAACGGCAATTTCATCCGCTTCACCCCATCAAAAGCATAAAGTGCATTGGCCACAGCCGCTGCGGTGGGCACCAGGCCGATTTCGCCAATTCCTTTGGCTCCATAAGGACCTACAGGATCGGGAACTTCCACGCCAATCACCTTGATTTCAGGGGTTTCGTGAGCGCGCAGGATTTTTAAATCGCGCATGCGTTCGCTGAGTAAGAAACCATCTTTCATGGGCAAATCTTCTGTCAGTGCGTAACCCAAACCCATGTGAACACCGCCTTCGATCTGTCCTTCGAACAACAGAGGATTCATGATTTTGCCGGCATCGTGTGCTGCTACCATGCGGATGATTTCACCTTTTTCGTCGAGTACACAAAGTTGGGCCGCATATCCGTAGGAATAATGAATAATCGGGTCTTCAACACCTGTGCCGGGTTTGGTGGTCCAGTCGCAGACAAACTCGCCCTTGTAGGTTTTGCCAACCAACGCTTTCAGCGAATGTTGCTTTAAATCGGATTTAAATGCTTTGGCCGCGTTGATGATGGCCAACCCCACCAAAGCGGTGGCCCGTGAACTGGTCGTCATCCCGGTTTTGAGCTGTGCTTCTGTATCCACAACCACTTCAATGATTTTAGGATCAACGCCGGTTTCTTCGCACAAGGTTTGCAGCGCCATGTTGTGAACGCCTTGTCCCATCTCGGTCCAGCCATGCTGTAGACGGATTTTGTTTTCCGAGAGAATTTCTATGCTCACCTGTGATTCATCCTTCATGCCGTTTCCCACCCCGGAATTTTTGATGGCGCAAGCTAATCCCGAAAAAGGAGCTGTCAGATAATCAGGTTTTAGCGCTTCAAGACAGGCCCGGATGCCAACACCTTTTACTTTTTGTCCGGTAGAAGTGCGCAACCCATCCACAAGTGCATTGTCGTATCGAAATTGCCAGCGGTCGAAACCACCTTGATCACAGAGGTCATCAATGCAGCTTTCCAAAGCAAAAGCCACCTGGTTGGCACCAAAACCGCGCATGGCTCCACAGGGAATGTTGTTGGTATAAACCGTTTTAGCTTCAATATCTACCTCAGGGATAAAATAACCTCCGGCAGCATGACCGGCCACGCGTTCCATCACTTTCATCCCTACCGAAGCATAGGCCCCGGTGTCGCCAACGGCTTTTAATTTAAGCGCATTGAGTTTACCATCGGCATTACAACCCAATTCCATATCCATGAAAACAGGATGTCGTTTGGGGTGCATACGGATGGATTCTTCCCGCCGTAGGGTTATTTTTACCGGTTTATTCATCAAATAGGCGAACAAGGCGGTATGACCCTGAATGGTCATATCTTCCTTACCTCCAAAACCACCACCATTGGGTACGAGGATCACCCTTACTTTTTCTTCAGGCAGGCCCAGGATCATGGCCACCTGGCGGCGATCCTCATACACGCCCTGACTCTGGCTGAAAAGCTCCACTCCACCCTTCCCATCCGGTTGGGCGATGGCGGCTTCTTTTTCCATAAAACCATGTTCAACGCGTTGCGTTTCATAATGGCCTTTGGACCGAAATGCCGACTTCGACATGGCTGTTTCGACATCTCCAATGGTGAATTGTGTGGTATCGAAGTGGTTGGGCCTTTCAGAATGAACGCGCTCACCATCCATGGCTTTCATCACATCGGTAACCGGTTCCAGCACCTCATATTCCACTTTTATTCTGGCTACCACCTCGCGGGCAATTTGGTCGCTGTCGGCTACCACACCTGCCAGCACATCGCCAATGTAGTGGGTGGTTTGTCCTTCGCCAATCATCACCGACCAATCCTGAAGTATGAGGCCGACTTTTTGTTCACCCGGAATGTCGTTTGCAGTGAAAATCCCATGAACACCGGGTATTTCCAATGCTTCCGATACATCGATTTTAAGGATTTTCGCCTTAGGATGATCCGAAAATTTTAACGCCGCAAAAAGCATCCCGTCAAGGAACATGTCGTCCACAAACTTGCGTTCACCGATGGCGGTTTGATAGGCTTCGTATTTTGGATGCGGGATTCCGATTTTTCCACTAGTTTTGGTCAGTTCGAGGTGTTTTCCGCTTGCAAGCGAATCTGCAGCAACTTCAATGGCTTGTTCAATCTTTTTATATCCGGTACACCGGCACAGATGAGGTTTGAGTGCCTGCTGAATTTCCTGAATGGTAGGATTTGGCTTGTCCTGCAAAAGCACTTTTGTACGGCTGATAAACCCCGGAGTACAAAACCCACACTGCACAGCACCCTGATTGACAAACGATTTGGCGATGGTGTCGAGCACAGATGGAGGAAAACCTTCGGGAGTTAACACTTCTGCGTTTTCCAGCGTTTTCATCCTGGTGACACAAGCCAGTCTGGCTTTGCCGTTGATTTCCACGGTGCAGGCACCACAAGCAGCCTGCCCGGAGCAACCGTCTTTTACAGTCGTGAGGTGTTTGTCGAGGCGCAAAAAGGGCAGTAAAAATCCATCCGGATCTCCGTAATAGTTTACAAGTTCGCCATTGAGTTTAAAGGATATCATTTCAACAGGTATTTTAGTTCGCTAAGTGTAGGCTCGATTGCTTTGGGCATGTTAAGCAATGGCTTCACAGCCGACAAATCCTTGAGGCCGCTGCCGGTGAGCAGCACAACATTTTTACTGCCCGGCGAAACCAGTTCCTGGTCATGGTATTTGAGCAATCCGGCCATGGCCGCCGCGGCCGCCGGCTCCACAAACAATCCATATGATTTAGCCAACAAGGCCGAAGCGTTAAGGATTTCGATGTCGGATACAGTGAGCCATTCTCCGTTATAAAGATCCAAAAACTGGCGGGCCATGTGGAAATTTCGTGGAATATCCACGGAGATGGAATCAGCCAGGGTGCGACTGGGACGGATGGTAAAACCCACTCCTTCGAGGTTGTTTACCAGGTTGGCACTCCCTTCGGCCTGCACAGCCACCACCATGGGCATGTGATCGATGATGCCTGTTTTCAGCAAATCTTCGAACCCTTTATAAACGCCGGAAATGATCACTCCATCGCCCACAGGCACAAACACAGCATCAGGAACCACTTCTCCAAGTTCTTCGAACAACTCAAAGGACACGCTTTTTTTTCCTTCGATGGTCATCGGATTATAGGCCGTATTTCGGTTATACCAACCCATTTCGCGGGTAGCACTCACACTCAAATCGAAGGCGTCGTCGTAAGTACCCTTGACGGGAATGAGCGTTGCACCATACATGATGATTTGCGTGAGTTTGGCGATGGGAGCACTTTCGGGAACGATCACGTACGCTTTTTGTCCTTGTGAAGCACAGATCCCGGCCAGCGAGGAACCTGCATTTCCGGTGGAAGCCGTTACAATGGTGTCGATTTCGTGCTCTTTGGCGAAAGCCGATACCATCGCCGAAGCCCTGTCTTTAAAAGAATACGTCGGATTTTGGCTGTCGTCTTTCAGATACAATTCAAAGGGAATGGTATCATGGCGAATGGACCGCACCCGGTACAAAGGCGTTTTTCCTATTTTTAATGGGGGAAGGTTTTCGCAGTTTGCAATGGGCAATAAATCAAGAAATTCTCTTTCTTTAAGCTGTTTAAATCCAATGCCTTGCGATTTCAATTCGGCATAAGGATAAATCACTTTCAGCACGCCCAGGGGAGGTTGCAACGGATCGTTGTCCTCTGCACAAACCGGACATAAGTAGCGGACGTCGGCAGCGCTGAATACCTGTCCACAGGTAGTGCAGGAATAAGTTATTTCTTGATGCATCATTTCTTAAATGAATTAATGCCCGAAAGCAAAATGGTTAATTGTATTCTTTCGACACGCCGGTACGTTCGTTGAAGGCATTGATTTCGTCATCCCATTCCTGAACTTTTGCATAGCGCGATTTCCAGTAATTTTCGTCGTACCACTGGGCATTCAGTTCCTCCACGGTTTTGCCCTGTTGTTCAATCCAGGTAAAGTATTTCAGGTTGTGCATGCGTTTTTTCTGATAATAGGTCATCTCCAGCATGTGGTCGATGTTCAATCCTAGCAGGTCGGAATTGAAGCTGACGGCCGCATCCCGGTTGGTGAATTCGCCATGTTTTTGCTTTTCTTCGGCCAGACGCGACTGATACATGTCCATGGAATCGGTGGCTACCGTGAAGAGCATGTCGTTTTCGTCCATTTCGTAGTACTTGGCCAGCTTGATGGAACCCATCAGGTTGGCGATGGAAGAAATACCCAACAGGCCCAGTTTATCCACCAGAGCAGCATCAATATGGAGTTCTTTTTTCAGGTATTCTCTTCCGGCGGGTTCGTTAAACAGGCGCATGAGGCGGATGTTTGGATTGTCGTCGATGGCACCCACCAGATCCATGTTGCGGATGTTGTGAATCCAGGGCACATGCTTGTCGCCGATGCCTTCGATGCGGTGCTCGCCATATCCGTTTTCAAGCAAGGTGGGACATTGAACTGCCTCTCCGGCGCAGACTTTCATGTGAGGGAATTTTTCGCGGAGGTAATCCGTACTTCCTAAAGTTCCGGCCGATCCCTGCGTCAGGAAGACCCCGCTAAAACGCTGGTTTGGTTTTTTGGTTTGATTGTAAACCTCCTCCATTGCAGGTCCGGTAACAGCATAATGCCACATGGGGTTACCAATTTCTTCAAACTGGTTCAGGTTGACGATGCCGTCGCCGCGCTCTGCTTTCAGGACTTTTACCTTGTCGTAAATTTCCTTCACATTGCTTTCGCTGCCGGGTGTGGCAAACACTTCGGCTCCTACTTTGTGAAGCCAGTCGAAACGCTCAGGCGACATGCCCTGTGGTAACACGGCAATGGATTCACAACCCAATAAATAACTATCGTAAGCGCCTCCGCGACAATAGTTTCCGGTGGAAGGCCAGAGGGCTTTCTGGCAGGTGGGATCGAAACGACCTGTGACCAGTTTCTCGACCAACGGACCAAAGGTAGCACCTACTTTGTGGGCTCCGGTGGGAAAATATTTTCCAATCAGCACGATGATACGGGCTTTTACTCCCGTAAGTTCAGAAGGGATTTCAAGGTAATTGACGTCTCCGAATTTCCCTCCAAAATCCCTGGGTTCGTTTTTCCAGGTGATGCGGAACAGGTTGAGGGAATTCAAATCCCACAGCCCGATATTGGCCAGCTTGTCTTTAATCTTCTGAGGAATATGCTCCGGGTTACGCATTTGTTTGTAAGTGGGAAGGATGATGTGACGTTCCCTGCATCGTTGGATGGTGTTTTCGAGTACTCTTTCTTTTGTGTCCATGTTAATTTCTTAAGACTGATTTTTATGTTGAAAACCCTGCCACACCACGCTCATTTCGGCGGCTGTCGACAAGGTAAATTCTTTGTTCTTTTCTGTATCCAGGTTCCATCCCGTGATTTCAAAAGTAGATGGATTTAACTGGATTTCAACACCTTCTTCCTGATAAATAAACTGATCATGGTCCATGGTCAGCGTGGCTTGGGTTCCATCTTTAATGTGATGAAGAACGCTTGTTTCTTCATCAAAATAGTACCCATCCCCGCTTTCTGCAAAGTCATTCCGGGTTTGGTATACATGTGGTTTCTCCCGCCAGGGGGCACCCGAAGTCGGGCAGAAGGTGGTGCAATTCCCACATTGGTTGCACCATTCTTCGAGATGAAGAATCTGATAAGGTTGATTTACAACAAAATCCACATCCGGTTCATTATTTACCTGATGGTTGTTGATTACCAGTTTATTTAGTTTGTAGTGTATGGGGGTGATTTGGAACGACCTGAACGCCAGATTGGGACATACGGTGGTGCAAACATTGCAAAGCACATCGCACTGTAAACAACGCGACGACTCGGCCATAGCCTCCTCCTGGGTTAGTGTGGTGGTAACCATATTGAAATTCTTTCTTTCGGTCAAAGGGGTTTCCACCGGTGAAATTCCCCTGATCCTTTGTGACTTTTTGAACATGAGTTCGTCAAAATCGTGGGGGCGGAGGCTAACTTCCTGATTTAGGTCTGTTGCGGGATTGATTTCACGGATAATTTCTTCGGCTGCCTTTCGACCGTCCGCAATGGCGTTGATGGCGGTAGAAGCTCCCCGCAAGGCATCGCCGCCGATATACACTTTTGAAATACGGGTTTGAATCCGTTGATTTTCAATTGCATCCTTTTCAATAAAATCGATGTCCAGCTCTTGTCCGATAGCCGGGATAATGGTGTCGGCTTCTAGGGTAAATTCAGAATCACTGATGGGAACAGGGTTTTTTCTTCCGGAAGCATCCGGCCCTCCCAATTTCATTTTCTGACAAAGTAACCCCAGCACCTGACCCTGATTTTGCACAATTTTTACAGGCGATGCCAACTCCAGAATCTCTATTCCTTCTTCCAGAACTGCCCTTATTTCTTCCTGATCGGCAGGCATTTCGGCAATGCTCCGGCGATAAACGATGGTGACTTTTCCCTGGTCGCCCACCAGCCGGAACGCAATACGTGCCGCGTCCATGGCGGTATTTCCACCCCCGATGATAACAATATTTTGGCCCAATCCTGTGGGATTCCCTTTTTTTACGTTGAATAAAAATTCGAGTGGATCGAGAACACCCGAAGCCTGAATGCCCGGGATGTTCAGTTTGACAGATTGCTGCGCTCCTGCGGCAATGTAGATGGCATCAGTGTCTGATTTTAATGTTTCAAACAACCTGTTATCAACGGTGGACTGAAAGTGAATATTAATTCCCATCGACAGCATCCGGTTGATATCAATATTCAAATCTTCATCCGGCAAACGGAAAGACGGAATGGCGCCGGCTACCATGCCTCCGGGCTGCGGTTTACTTTCGTAGATGTCTACCTGAAATCCGGCTTTGGCCAGATAGTAACCACAGGATAATCCCGAAGGACCTGCCCCGATGATGGCCACTTTTTTCCCATTGAATGCAAACCGGCTTTCTGAATCCTGGTTTTTTAAAACTGTTTCCGCCACAAAGCGTTTCACTTCTCTTATCAATATCGAAGAATCGTAATTAATCCGGGTACAACGCGTTTGGCACAGGTGATCGCATACCATGCCGGTGGTTTGCGGAAAGGGATTTGTCTTTAAAATGACTTTTGCCGCCTGATCAAAATCGCCCGTAGCCGTCTGCATCAGGTATTCAGGTATGTCTTGGTGAGTAGGACAGGTATGCACACAGGGTGCCTGAATGCAATCAATAGTTCCCAGTTCACGATCTGTTTTGATGGTGGGCAAACGCAGGTTTGTGTTTTTATAGGCCGGATTTTGGTTGATTCCGGCGGCATATTTGATCAGGTTCCGCCAGGCGGCATCCTCATCGGTACAGCAGAAACAACGCACTTTTTTGTGGATCATCTCCTGCAAATCTTCCGAATAAGTAGCCTTCATGACATCCCGCAAGGCTTTGATATATTGATGTAAACGTCCGTAGCCTCCTGGTTTAAGCAAATCTGAACAAACAGTAACAGGAGAAAGGCCTGCATTCACCAATTCCACCACATTAAAGGCATCGGCTCCGCCCGAAAAGCTGATGTCAAGTTTCCCAACAAAGGTATTTTGAAGTTTTTCGGCCAGTTTCACCGAAAGGGGATGCAAGGCGCGGCCACTCATGTACATCATGGGTTCGTTGGAAGGAAAGACCTGTTTGTGGTTTTCGCTTTCAAGCGTATTGGTGAGTTTAACGCTGAAACTGAGTCTCATTTCATTGGCGGTAGCCTGCAGCCGTTGCAACATCGGAACTGCATCTTCATATTTCAAATCATGTTCAAAAGCCGCATCAGGAATCCGGGTGCCAAAACCGGATAGACCCATGATCTCATGCAAGGTTTCTTTACCCAACAAAGTTGGATTGAGTTTAACCGTAGTGTGCAACTTTTTTTCAGCCAGCAGATAATGGGCAATTTGTTCAATTTCCTGCGGCGGACAGCCGTGCATGGTGCTCAAAGTAACGTTGTTGCTGAGTCGGGTCGGTATGTTGAGTTTTTTGACTTTGGGATAAATCTGACCAAGGAGTTTTACTTTTTGTTGCAGTGCTTCGTCCGCATTGTGCATGTGTTGTAAAAACCACTGTACATTTTCGTTGAGGATTCCCTGGTAGTTGTATCCCACGCTCATATTGAAGATCAATCCGGGTTTTTTTTGCTGATGTCCGAGTAAATCTTTCAGCACATGGATGATCATCCAGGCATTTAAATACTGGTCAAACGATTCATGGATTTTCAATTCCTGCGACCATTCGCAGTTATAACCTTCATCCTGCATGTCGATGCAGGGTTTGGACACATGGAGTTCGTCGAGGGTCTGGATGGTTTTCAGTTCGATAAAACGGGCACCTGTAAGCCACGCTGCCACGATGTTTTGTGTAAGCTGGGTATGCGGACCTGCCGCTACGCCGATGGGCGATTCAATCCATTGACCAAAACGGCTGGCGCAAATGGGGTCGTCTTTTACAGGAGCAAAAAACAGACTTTGGTGTATGCCAAAAATGCGGTTTGTATGTTGAAATTCGTCGAGGATGTTTTTCAACATCAAATCGACCGGAATAAGGGTGAAGTGATCCGTCATAACAGGACTTTCAATTTGAACCACCAAATTTAGTGAAAAGTAGCGCAGGTTTTGAATTTCACGTAATTTTGAACCATGTTAAATACGGAGCTCTCAGATTGTGGTGTCATTATTCTTGCGGCGGGTAAATCAGAGCGCATGGGAAGGCCTAAGTTTCTGCTGGAGCATGCCTCAGGGGAAACCTTCCTGCACAGGATGATAACCGTTTACCAGCGGGCTGGAATTCATGAAATGGTGGTGGTGGTAAACAACCATGATTTTGAAAATCAACCTGAATATTTTTCAACCCTTCCGGAACAGGTGAAAATCATCCAAAATCCAACACCTGAGCAAGGCAGGTTGCTTTCTATCCAACTGGGAGCAGGAGCCCTTTCGGGGAATACACCGTGTTTTATTCATAACATTGATAATCCTTTCGTGGAAATCACTTTATTGGAACAATTGTTTTGCAGTCTTGGGGAGGCCGGTTACGTAAAGCCCATTTTCGCCGGAAAAGGCGGGCATCCCATTTTAATATCCGACAGTATAATGGCCGTTTTACGCAATGAAACCAATGAATTTCATGATTTTAAACAGTTATTGGGTGCCTTTTATGGTAAGCAGCTGGAGGTGGAATTTAAGGAGGTATTGCTGAATGTTAATACCAGGGAGGAGTATGGGTTGTTTCTAAAAAAACCATTTGTTTAATCGCCAGGTTGCAATTATTTGAATCAGGAGTTTAAAAAGGGGAAATGGGTAAAGAAATAATTGCAGACGATCCCTTTTCCAAAGTTTCAAACTTTGGAAAAGTTTATGTCGGTTGACTTATAATTAAAAACTATTTCGGATATTTGTCACCGAAATATAGTTTTTAACCACAATTCATAAATCATGGAAAAAAATCCCAATAAAGTATGCGTATTCTGCAAACGCGACGAACAGGAAGTGCCATTGATAGCACTTGATTTTAAAGGAAATAACTATTGGATTTGTCCTCAACACATTCCGGTGCTAATCCACAACCCCGATCAGCTGGAGGGATTACTGCCGGGGGCTGAGAACCTCCAGGCTGGCTGATCAGCTTTTTATCCCGGGTATAACCGGCCCTTTCCGCTATTGCGGTGAGGGCTTTTTATTGAAAATCAGTTAGGGCAGAATCATTGGGTTGTTATCAGGTTTTTTCTACTTTTGTTGAAAAGCAATCTCATGAAATCCATCGATCTTTTTCACAGACCTAAAAAGCAACTGGCAGTCCTCATCGACCCGGACAAACTATCACCCGATCAACTGATTGAAACGGCCAGGCTATCGCAACAGGCAGGTGTTGATTTTTTGTTCGTAGGCGGCAGTCTGATGACAAGCGATATGTTATTTCATTGCATACGCATCTTAAAGGAAAACAGCACCATTCCTGTTATTCTATTTCCCGGAAACAGTTACCAAATCACACGCAATGCCGATGCCATGTTATTCCTGTCGCTTATTTCGGGACGCAACCCTGATATGCTGATCGGGATGCACGTTCTTTCGGCACCCTATATTAAACTGGCCGGTCTGGAGACCATCTCCACTGGCTATATGCTCATCGACAGCGGAAAACCTACTTCTGTTACCTACATGAGCAATTCATTTCCAATCCCAAGCGATAAAAATGACATCGCGGCATGCACCGCCATGGCTGGTGAAATGTTGGGGATGCAGACCATTTTTATGGACGCTGGAAGTGGGGCGCTCAGAACCGTTCCGGAAGAAATGATTGCATTTGTGAAGGGATCGATTGGCGTTCCCCTGATTATAGGAGGGGGGATTAAATCGTCCGAAAAGGCCAGGAGTATATTGGCCGCCGGTGCGGATATCATCGTTGTAGGCAACCGTTTTGAGGAAGACCCCAAACTGATTATTGAGTTTGCAGAAGTAGTAGCCTCGTTCAACTCCGCAGTTAATCATTAAACCAACTTTCATTACCAACACATGAAAAAAGCACTTGTTTCTTTATTCCTTTTCGGATTGTTTATTTCCGGATCCATCCTTGCCCAGGATAAACTACTCACTGCCGATGATGCCATTTTTCAGAATCGCGCCCTCTTTCCGGGGAAGATTTCTCAATTGCAATGGATCGGGCAAACGGACTCTTATGCTTTTGCCAAAGAAGAGTCCTTTTATCAGGTAAAAGCAAAGAAAGGCACTGAGAGGCTTTTATTTGACCTTGATATGCTCAACAAGGGCATGCAAGAGTTGGGATTGGATTCGCTGAAACGCCTGCCAAACCTGGATTGCTATGGCGATGAAAACTGCCGGTTTTCGGTTAAGAACCAATATTTTGATTACCAAACCAGCACACAAAAACTAATTAAAATCAACGAACTGCCTGACGAGGCGGAAAATGCAGATTTTGAAAAGGATTCGCGTTTTATAGCCTATACCATTAAAAACAATGTGTTTATTGCCACTGACGGCCAGTCAATAGAAATTACCCATGATACGAATCCGGGAATTGTAAATGGACAAACCGTGCACAGAAATGAATTTGGCATCGAGAAAGGACTCTTTTGGTCACCTGAATCCAAAAAGCTGGCGTTCTACCGCAAGGATGAAACCATGGTAACCGATTATCCTTTGGTGAATATTACGACAAGGATTGCGGAGGTCGAAAACACCAAATACCCCATGGCCGGTATGACCAGCGAGCAGGTAACACTGGGGGTTTATAACCTGGAATCCGGGAAAACCGTGTTTATGAAAACCGGAGAACCCATGGAACAGTATCTTACAGCTGTGACCTGGGGACCAGAAAGCAAAGTGATTTACATTGCCCTTTTAAACCGCGATCAAAATCACCTGAAACTCAATTGTTACGATTCGGAAACAGGCGAATTCGTTAAGACGCTTTTTGAGGAAACCGATCCGCATTATGTGGAGCCTGAAAATGCTCTTTATTTTCTGCCAGGTCAAAAAGATCAATTCGTGTGGGTTAGCGAACGCGATGGGTTCAACCATTTGTATTTGTACAACACCAATGGCGAAATGATTCGTCAGTTAACTTCCGGTCCTTGGGTGGTAACAGGAATTCTGGGTTTCAGGGGCGATCAGTTGTGGTTTACCGGAACCAAAGAAAGCCCGTTGGAAGACAATGTGTATCGGGTAGAAATCGAAAAAGGAACAATTCTACGCGTTTCCCCTGATCGCGGAACCCATAGTGCCATGGTAAGCAATGCAGGGGAATATGTGTTGGATATCTATAGCAATACCGATGTTACACGAGAAACTAAGTTGCTCAACAACGAGGGCAAAACAATCCGGGTTTTGCTCAAGGACAATAACACGTTGTCGGAATATAAACTGGGCGAAATGTCCATCTTTACTTTGGATGCCGATGACGGAACCCCACTGTATTGCCGAATGATAAAACCCATCGATTTCGACAGCACTAAAAGCTATCCGGTAATCGTGTATGTTTATGGCGGTCCTCATGCCCAACTGATTACAGATTCATGGCTGGGAGGGGCAGGATTGTTTCTCAATTACCTGGCAGAACAGGGATATATCATCTGGACGCTGGATAACCGGGGTTCGGCCAACCGTGGTCGCGATTTTGAACAAATTATTCACAGGCAGGTGGGTCAGGTAGAAGTAAGAGATCAGATGGTGGGCGTAAATTACTTAAAATCATTGGCTTATGTTGACACCACACGTATGGGCGTTGACGGTTGGAGTTACGGTGGCTTTATGACCATTTCGTTGATGCTCGAGAATCCCGGCGTGTTTAAAGCTGGCGTTGCAGGAGGTCCGGTAATCGACTGGAAATATTATGAAGTAATGTATGGGGAGCGGTATATGGACACCCCTCAAGAGAATCAGTATGGTTACGAAAAATCGGGTCTGTTGAGCAAAGTGGATCAGTTGCAAGGTAAGTTATTGATTATTCATGGAACAAAAGATCCTACCGTAGTCTGGCAACAAAGTCTGGCCTTTTTACAAGCTGCCATCGAAAAACGCAAGGATATCGATTACTTTGTGTATCCCGGTCACGAACATAACATGAGTGGCAACGACAGAGCCCACTTGTATGAAAAAATAAGCAGGTACTTTAATGATTTTCTTAAATAAAAAGAAAAGCAAAAGCTTCCTTTTTTTTTCAAAAGGATGTTTTCAAGGGGAAGAACTTATTTAGATTAAGTTAAATGTTAATGAGGGACTATTCAAGCCTTTTATCGAGAATCCTTGCTTCAAAAATTGGGGAAAATACTTAAACGAACAACCTGCATTGGTTTCGTAAAATGTTAGTATTTTTAGAGACTTAATTTCATAACAAACCAATATGTGGAAAAAAGTCGTGATAAGTATTCTATTTAGCGCTTCCTTAATATCAATACAAGCCCAGGTATTCGAGCTTGTAAAAACTGACATGAAAGGAGTTATGGAGCCTGTGGCAACCTGGATTTCGTCCGGTGACGAGTTATTCCCCGAAGCTTTTCTTTCAGGGGAATATTATTTGAAAGATCAGCAAATGTTGATTTCGCAATGGACTAAACCACAAAATAAAACCAATCTTGTTCAGCTGACAAGCCCTTTTCCCGCGTTATACCGGGGTGCCGTGGCTGCCGCTGATTATGACAAGGATGGTGACGAGGATGTTATTTTAACAGGGATTACCAAGGAGAATTCACTCTTTATCCGGCTTTTTCGACAGGAAGACGACCATCGTTTTACACCAATCAATGAACTGTTTACTCCTGTTACGGATGGCTCTGTTGAATGGGGAGATTATGATCATGACGGGGACTTGGACCTGCTCATTGCGGGAAAGGAATCCAGCAACCAACTTTCAACCCGGATCTATCGAAACGACCAGGGTATTTTTACCGATATCAACCTCGATCTTCCCGGAATATATCATGGAAATGCTACCTGGGGCGATTTGGACAAGGATGGCGACCTGGACATTTTAATTACGGGAAGTATTGGCAGCAAACCGATTACGGCTGTCTACAGAAATGATAACGGGAAATACATTCGGCTGGCTGTGCAATTGATTGCCCTTAAAAATAGCGCGGCGGTATGGGGTGATTTAGATAACGACAACGACCTGGACATTTTATTGAGTGGTGAAGACGGAAAAGGAATGCCCGTTTGCGTTGCTTACCGCAACGAAGCCAGCACGTATTTTAAGCAAATGCCGGTAGCCATGCGCCCATTAAAGAGCTGTACCATCGATTTGGGGGACTTTGATCGTGATGGTGACCTGGATGTGGTGATGACAGGTGAATCACTAGAACGCTCTTATACTCTGGTTTATCAAAACAATCAAGGCTTCAATTTTCAGCAGGTCATTAGCCCCATTCCGGGGGTAAGCGCCGGAACCGCGCTTTGGGAGGACTTTGATCTGGATGGCGACCTGGATTTGTTGGTGGCAGGGTTGACCATTTGTTATGACTTCGTGGGACAGATCTATCGAAACAATCTTAATCCAGCCATTGTGGATGAAAACGAAGATCTTTTTATTGAAGCACCCATACCGCAAACCAACAATGGTCCTTTTTATTATTACGTGTTTTCGTCCTGCTATTGTGACCCATCGGGAGGTGATAACATTGCCTACCATTTGTATGTTAGCAATGTCCATTTGCTGGGCGAAAAATATGAACTGAACTATAAATTTAATGACCTGCTTTTAAAAGAAGTGCCCAATTGGGGGGAGGCCGACAGGGGTTTTCGTACTTCAAATGGACATGTGACCAAAAAAGAAGCCGAAGCGGCACGCAAACAGTTGATTGAATCCTATAAAGACACTCATTTTGAAGTGCATTATTTGAATTGGTAGGGTTATGTAGAGCGATCATTCAGATTATCCAACATGGCATAAACCATTGTGCATGGCTTCAATAAGGTTCGTCAGGATCATTAATCAGATAACCAAGGAGTTTAGCATCCAATACCTCCTTCTCATTTTTATTTTTTATTGAAATACCAACGGGTGACGACTCCCAATGCCTGACCCAGAAAAAACGACGTGACTAAAAACGGATAGGTGATGAATTCAAACCTCAACTCAAAAAGAAATCGAATGAATATGACAAGTGGAACAGGCAAATGGATATACAGAAACCACCTGAAGGAAAACTTTTTTTGTCCGGCACGCAAGTAGCCAAAAGGAATATTAACAATAAACGTGGCCAGAGTGGCCAATAATAGTGAGTTGGTAATATTCGTATTCATGATGTTATACAGGTTTGTCGCAAGAGCGTATCCGGAATAATCACCTTTTTATCAGCTTTTTCACTATTTGTTGATCGTGGTTCTGAAGTTTAATTTTGATAAAGTAGATGCCATTGGCCAGTTCCCCCAAATCGATATTAAATTCAGAAAAGGATGAAACAGGCTGTTGCTGAACCACTTCCCCATAAATGTTGCTCACGGTAATTTGCTCTATGGTCCCCTCTTTCGAATGTATCTCAACCATGCCGGAGGTTGGATTGGGGAATACCCCGACAGAGCTCGTTTCAAATCCATCAATGGAGGAAGGATTAATGGTAGTTCCTTTTAAAATGACCTGACGGGCTATCCGGCGACTCAGGGAGTCGTCCCCAAAATAGGAATCGTAATTAAAGGTGATCACATCTTCGAAATCCTGTTGTCCAAGTCCTTCAGGGTAGAAGTTGACAATAAAATTCTTTGTTTCCTGTGCTGCAAGTGTTTGGGGCAACTGGGTTGCCAGTGTAAAGGCCGGAGAATGATTTGATGCGCTGTTGATGGTAATTTCATCGTCGGATTGGTTGGTAATGGTTACAATAACCGGCCAGGGAATATAATCATGGTAATAACCATAATCGATGGTGTCGAAGTTGGTTGAAAATAATCCTGTCTCCCAGGTTTGGCGAAAGGCCTGGTAATTCCAAATAAAATCAGGGTAATTCAATTCCCATTGTATTTCGTTGTTTGAATTTACTTCGGTAAAAGCGATGGGCCAGTTGAGGCCCCAACAGATGAGCGAATTGTCGTTGGGTAACCTGTGGTTGCTTCCTGTGGCATTGGCATAAATCAAGGGGTCATGCGAATAATCCCAAACTAAAGTGGCCGTGAGGTTGTTTTCATCCAACTCATATTCAACTCCCCTGCTAAAGGGCGGTGTATGATAAACTCCATTGTCATAAACCGTGAAATTTCCATTTTCAATTTGACGGGTATCATGTTGATGCGAAAAACCGGTGGTGTCGTTTGTAAAACTAAACATATTGTTTTGTGCATGCAGGCCAAACCGCCACAAGACATCTCCTGTATTTCTATCTATTTTGGTTACTTCATCCATGCCACGACAACTAATAAGTATTTGGTTGTCAAGTGTTAAACAAACAGAATTCCCATGTACATAATCAATGCTTGCAGCCGTGAAGTCAACGTGATTGCCATCAAGAATGTCAAAATGATCCCAGCTTCTCCATTGAAACAATACATTATGACTGGCATCGAGTTCCTGAACAATAAGCCCTACAACACTGGCATTTGGGTTTCCACCCGGGTAAACAGTGTCCATTCCAACAGGTTGTGGATCGTAGGCGATAAGCAAGTGATTGCCGTTTTCCATCATAAAGACTCCATGTTGATCAATGGTATACCCATTGCCCATGTAAAGGGTATCAATAAATTGGAATTTGTTGTTTAATACATACCATTTGTTAATTGATGGATTGGGATTTGAAAAGGCACAAAAAATGAGCTTGTCGTCAAATGTTTTTTGAAATAAGTTGCAGTTGGAAGTCCATTCGAGAAAGAACACAGGCTCTCCAAATTGATCGAGAATAACATTGTATTGCTTATAAGGAGCGCCCTGATTAGGTCGTGGCGTAGCAAAAGTATAACCGGGAAAAGGATTGTTTAGCGCGGTAATGGTGGGACTCATATAATTTCCGGGCAGCACGTAATCGCCATAAGTGATGAGTTCTGAAACAGATTTGTTTTGGGTTGAAGTTGCGGCATTGTTTTTTACAATACTAAGATCCTCTTCCTCCTGGTCGATATAGTATTGGGCAAGCAAACTGATCGTTTCACGTGGTTTTATTTGAAACGAAAAGGTAATTTCTTCATTGATATTCCCCGAAAAGGTAGTGATGCCCTTTTTTAAAGTCACCTGAATGGTTTCTCCAAAAGCAAATGGTTTTCCGGGTGTAAAAATAACGGTGCGTCCATCATCTGCTAAAACAACATCACAGTTCATACTACCACTTTTGCTTCCTTCGAGTTGAAGCAAATTACCATCCAGGCTCGAAAGCAAGATTTGTTCACCCATTCTGAAAGAAATGGTTTGTTCAGGGTTTATCCATTTTGACCCCGGTAATGGAGAAATATATTGCCAATCGGTTTGTCCCGCGGCAAGGAAACTGCCTGAGAGTAAAAACAAAGCCAATGAGATCGATAGAATAAAATTTTTCATGAGCTTAATCATTTAGTAATTTTTTGTTGGAACAAAAGAGGATCCTACGAAGCAAAAATAGGTATTAGTTGTCGATTTTCTCAGTAAAACACCTATTCAAAATCATTTTTAATAATCTAAAAAATGTGCAATGATGACCAGGTTAAATTTTTTTTTCTTGTCGTTAAGGCATTTACCTGATAATAATTGTATTTTTACGTTTGAGGTTCAGGTTTTGTACTGAAAAAAAGCTGAAATTCTATGCATAGAAATAAAATAGTTGATTTTATCATTTTATTATTAATCGTAAGTACAATTGCGGCTTGCTTTAACATATTAAAAGCAGAAACCCAAATAGGTGAACCATTTGTAGATTCGGTTTTCAATTCAGATAAGTCTAACTTAGAATTGCTAGGTTATGCCATGGAATTCAGGAATATTTCTATTGACTCGGCATTGTTGTATACTGACAAGATTTACCAGCGTGCTGTATTGGAGGATCTTGTTTCTGATCAAATTGATGCACTTGGTCAACTCAGCGAGTTAAACCTTCAATCGGGGAATACAGGTTTGGCTTACGAACAAATGAACCGGATTTCCCAATTGGGCGAAGATTCACACGCGCCTGAAATGAAGTTAAAAGTGAATTTGAGTCTTGGAAGAATAGCCAGCATTGAACATGAATATAAGGGTAGTCTTGAATATTATTTTACAGCCCTTAAATATGCAGAACTGTCAGATAATCAACATCAGAAAGGAGAAATTTATTACCAAATCGCTACCATTTATTTTATTCTGGGTGATTTTGAAAATATCCGGTACTACCTGGATAAGGCTTTTATGACCGGATACACGAAGGACCCTGAAAGTTATTTGCGCTATGAAATCATTGTCGGTGATACTTATCTTGCTCAGGAACAATTCGATTCGGCCCTTTATTGTTATCTGCGGGTGAGAAACTTTGCTGAAGTGATGCCTGATAATTATGAAAAGCTGGGCACTGCTTATGCCTATTTATCAAAATACTATCTCACGATTAACGATTTAATTGAAGCTGAAAGCAACTGTAAATTAAGCATTAAGTATTTTGAATTGGGTCACAGTCTGGAGCGAATGGCCTCACTTTATACTTATTTGGCTCATATTTATTCGCTTAAAGATAATTACACTCAAGCCCTGGTTTATAACAAAATTGCATTAAAAATCCGCACCCGAATAGGGATTAACACATTGATAATAAGCTCGCTAAACAATATCGGTGGCAATTTTTCAGAACTGGGGGTACCCGATAGTGCCCTCATTTATTTTAACAGGGCGCTAGATATTGAAAAAGGAAATAAAAGTGATATGTATAAGGCGGTGATTTACAAAAATATGTACGATCTTTTTCTGGAAAATAACAACCAGGCACTTGCGCTGGAGTATTATCGATTGTACCGTGATTATACCGATTCGGTTCTAATGGCCAAAAACAACAAAGCCATTTCGCAAATGCGCATCAAGTTTGAGCTTGAAAAGGAAAAGAACAAATTTAACGCGTTTGAGCTTTCCAAATCGAAAACGATTCAAATCATACTGATTTCCTTTAGCCTGGTGATGGTTGTCATGTTGTTGATGTTGTTTAACAAATTTCGCGAAAAGCGACAAGACAATAAGCTGTTGCTGCAAAAAAACAAAATCATTGAAGAGCAAAATAGTCAGCTTGAAACTACTTTGCGCGAGTTAAAAGCCAGTGAGCAAAAATACCGAACCCTGTCCAACAATTTGCCGGGACTGATTTTTCGGCTGGAAACAAATCCTGTTGGTCACATGATTTTTTACAATAATCTGTTGCCTGAGTTAACAGGATATTCGGAGGCGGTTCTGCGCCGTGACTATGGCAATTCGCTTGATCAGATGATTTTACCGGATGACCTCTCTACCTTACAGGAAGCCAGACAAAAATCCATCATCGAAAATAAACCTTACAACATTACCTATCGTTTTGTACACCAAGGAAGTACCTTAAAATATATTAATGAAATCGGAGTCCCGGTTCAGGATATTTTAAATAAACAAGAGCTCATCGACGGGTTGATTTTCGATGTGACCGATAAAAAGCTTACCGAACATGAGTTGGTTATAGCGCTTGAAAAAGCAAGGGAATCCGATCAGCTGAAGTCTACCTTTCTGTCTACACTTTCGCATGAGCTTCGTACTCCCTTAAACGCCATCATTGGTTTTTCTAACCTCATCGATCTGGACACACCAAAACAGATGGTTGTGGATTATCTGGGTATTATTAGGAGGAGCGGCGATCATTTGTTAGAATTGGTTGAAGACTTATTTGATATTTCCCTCATCGAGACCAATAATATCAGCCTTCATCAGTCGGTTGGCATCCTCTTCGAAACCATGAGCATGGTTGAACATCTGTCCAGGTTTGAGCAAAACAAACTTAATAAACAACAGGTAACCATCAACTTAAGCGTACCAGAAGATACTTCCCTGAAGATTTATACCGATCTGCGTAAGCTTAAGCAGATACTGATTAACTTGTTAAAAAACGCGTTGAAGTTTACACCTTCAGGCACCATTGACTTTGGCTATCAAGTTGAAAAGCATGATGAAAACACGTTCTATCGCTTTTTTGTTATAGATACCGGTATTGGAATTCAGCAGAAGAATATTGATATTATATTTGATATTTTTCGGCAAGCCGACGATTCGCTTACCCGGCAGTATGAAGGTGCCGGAATAGGCCTTTCGGTAGCCAAACGTTATATAGAACTGCTCGGTGGCAGAATTTGGGTCGAATCCACATTTGGTAAGGGATCTGCATTTTATTTTACACTCTCGGCTGATTTGCCTGATAAACAATTGATTGAATCAGATGATTTTACTATTCAGGAGCAAGAAAATGTACGAGGGAAAACCATTTTAATTGTTGAAGATATTCCTTCGGCACATGTTCTGCTAAAAGTATTGCTAGAGAGGGAAGGCTTTGGCACCATTTGGGCAAAAAATGGCAAGGAAGCTGTTGAGTTTTGCCATACGGTACCTGAAATACGGTTGGTGCTGATGGATTTAAAAATGCCCGATATGAGTGGCTTTGTTGCTGCACGCATCATTAAAGAGGATTTTCCAAAATTACCCATTATTGCTCAAACAGCCTTCGCTGTGGACGGTGACAGGCAGTTGGCCCTGGAAGCCGGTTTTGACGATTACATCGAAAAACCCATTCAAAAAAACATACTTCTCAAACTTGTCTATCAGTATTTATCAAAAAGCAAGTAAATTTGCTTCAAACATTATCTAGATGAATGAACTCCATTAGGTACCTTAACGCGCAAACTTATTCCGTGGTAAATATTGCCGCCATATTAATCATCATCGCCGCGACAATGGCAGCCCGATCGATTATTACGCCATTTCTGATGGCTATTTTTTTTAGTATCATTATGGCTCAGCCGATCTATTGGCTCGAAAAACATAAAATTCCACAAGGGGTGGGCATTTTTTTGGTATTTGGGTTAGTCTTGCTGGTGGTTTTTGGTTTTGGCGGAATCATCAGCGAATCGCTTTCCACTTTCTCGCAGGATGCTCCGGCCTATGGCATGAAGCTAAACGACATGGGATTGGGACTGATTGGCTATTTAAACGAACATGGATTCAATATTTCAAAAGACCAGTTAACCACTTTGCTTGATCCATCTAAGATTATGAGTTATACGGCCGGCATACTCACCGAATTGGGCTCGTTGATGGGAAATATGGCCCTGATTGTATTTACGATCATCTTTTTATTGCTCGAACTCAACAGCTTTAATTTAAAGGTAAAAGCCATCGTAAAAGGAAACGTCGATTCAATTGCCTATCTCACCCGGATCGGGAAAAGCATCCGCCACTACCTGGCCATCAAAACCATGGTAAGTTTACTTACCGGATTGCTGGTGTATATCGGCCTGTTGATTGTAGGAATCGATTATGCCATCCTGTGGGCTTTGATCGCTTTTTTGTTAAACTATATTCCCAATTTCGGATCCATCATCGCCGGTATCCCTGCCGTACTTTTTGCCTTGGTGCAAGTAGGTCCGGCCGGGTTTTTCTGGGCGGTTATCGTTTATGTGGTTGTTAATATGACCATTGGAAATATTGTAGAACCCAAGATGATGGGCCATGGCATGGGACTCTCCACGCTGATTGTGTTTATTTCGTTGATATTTTGGGGATTTGTGCTGGGAACGGTAGGCATGTTTTTATCGGTTCCGCTCACCATGACGCTAAAAATCATGTTTGAACAAAATAAACAGATGAACTGGATGGCCATTATTCTTGGAACACAGGATGATGCCGTTTCCATCCTGAATCTAAATGACAAAAACAAAGAACCTGTTACCTAAGCCTTACTATGAAAATTAAAGTTTTAATCATTATCTTTATTTCATTGCTATTTGGCACATCCTTTTACAGCTGCACCAAAGAAACAATTGTCTATGATAATGTCAGTCAAAAAGAGGCCAACAAACAATTAGTACAAACCATCAGCACCAATTTAGGCACTGGTTTTAATACCGTGTTTAAATCGTTGTACTCCGACAGTGTTGAACGGGCAGTTTTTGTACAGAATTTTTGCAAAAACACCCGGTTTTTTAACGACCGTTCCGGATATGTGGTGGTGGAATCAAACAATGGTTATAACATCGTCTACCCGCCCGATGATGCGATGCAAGGAACTTATACACTAAATACCACCGATGCGAACGGAAAACTGATCGTAGCGGATATGGTGGCTATTTCGGAAAACATCGGTTTTGGATTTTTGGAGTATTACTACAACAATCCTATAACCCACGTGGTGGAAAAGAAGTTCAGTTTTGTGAAAGCTATTCCCTCTGCAAACTGGTATACCCTGACCGGGTTTTACGACTCTGATGACACTTATCTCACCCGGACACACATGATTGAACAGGTGGTGGAATCGAATGTTGGTGTGATGGCACAGGGATTTGAGGGCATTTTTGCTGCGACTTCATTGGATTCGCTTCAAGGTGTTGAACTGATCAGGACAATGTTGTCAAACATTCGGTTTTTCGATGATCAATCGGGATACTTTTATGTGTTGGATTACAACGGGTACAACGTTGCCCAGCCTCCCGCCCCGGAAATTCAGGGCACCAATGAGTGGGATATTCAGGATTCACAGGGTAATTATCTGGTGAGGGGATTGATCGAAACCGCCAAATCGGGTGGGGGATATTATGAGTATTACTGGCCAAATTATCAAACCGGTAATGACGAACTAAAACGCGCTTATGTCCTGCCTATTTCAGGCAAAGACTACCTGATCGGAAGTGGTGTTTACTCAGGCAACTAAGTAATGTCAGAATTGAAAGCCAAAGGAATTATTTAAACTAATTTTAAGGTCGTTTTTTAATGGATTAAAATTACAAAAGTTTACCTCTTATGCCACTATTTGTATTGAAAGCCTTGAGCCCTCACTATTTCGTAGGTTTTTGTTTCAGAAGGCTTACTTTTGATATAAAGTATACGGGAATGAAAAAAGCACTACTCTTTCTTGCACTGCTCTCAGGGTTGAATTTGTTTCCGCAGGACACGCTGACTTTTATGCAATATAACCTGCTGAATTATGGCAATTTCACCGATTATTGTACGGTACAAAATAACCAGATTGAAGATAAGGATGTCTACATCAGCACGATTGTCAATTATATTCAACCTGATGTCTTTACGGTGAACGAAGTGTCGGGGTCCGGAGCCATTCACCAGCACTTGCTCGATCGGGCGGTAAATGCCGATGGCATTGACAAGTACAAAATGGCTCCTTTCATTTTTACGGCTTCTCCATACCTGGTTAACCTGCTTTTTTACGACCATAAAAAGTTGACGCTATATTCGCATGTCATCGCGCAAAGTACCATACGTGACGTGGATGTTTACAAGTTGTATTACAATTCGAATGACCTGGCTGAGGGAGATACCGCGTTTGTAATTTGTGTGGTAGCCCATCTAAAGGCTGGTAATACAGCAGGTGATACGGAAAACAGAGCTACCATGGCACAAAACACCATGAACTTTCTTGAAAACTATGGACGTGATGACAATTATTTATTAAGTGGTGATTTTAACCTGTATTCAAGCTCTGAAGACGCTTACCAGACTTTTACACAATATGCCAATTCCTCGTTGCGTTTTTACGATCCCATCGACAAGCCGGGTGACTGGAATAACAATTCCGCATTTGCGGCTTACCATACCCAAAGCACACATTTAACATCATCCGGGTGTCCGGCGAGTGGGGGAATGGACGACCGATTTGATTTTATACTGATGTCGAATAACCTCAAATTTGGAGTTAAGCACCTGACCTATGTTCCGGGTTCGTACCATGCGATAGGACAAGACGGACTTCATTTCAACAAGGATATCACAGCCTCGCCAACCAATACAAGTGTGCCTCCCGATGTATTGACAGCCCTCTACGAAAATTCGGATCACCTGCCGGTGACCTTAAAACTGGCCGTGGACAAAACCCTTGGCGTTTCCGACTGGCTTGCCGGCGATTTTCAGAACATCCGGTTTAACAACCCTGTTTCATCCAAAATCAGGTTAACAATAACCACTGCGAAACCAACCAGACTTTATGTTGATTTATTTAACCTGTGCGGGAAAGCGGTTTATAAACACACCGAAAATCTGATCTCCGGACAAAATCAAGTGGACCTCCATGCGGATGGTATACCTTCCGGCATGTATTTAATGAAAATGAGCGGGGAAAATAAACAAACAGTAACCAGGAAGCTGGTGATCAACTAAAAAGAGGTGGACTGCTTTTTCTCGTTGTAATAATCAATCCCTTTTTGAGTGCCAATGCTCATCACAAAATTCTCAAACATTTGATCGAAAAGGGTGTTAAACGAGAATTGTTCAGGAGGAAAGGTTTCTATATCGTGAATATCAAGAAGCCGGCTAATGTATCTTCGAGCCACCAGTTCAATACTCAAATCATCGCGGTACATGCCCTGGCTGATTCCTTTGCGCATGTTTACCTGAATTTTTTCGTTAATAAACATGATCCGTTTATCCAGGTGCTTTTGATAGATTTTAGGATGCTTGTATTTATAATCGTGAGTAACAGAAGGACTTAGATTACGAAATTTGGCCGACATTTCCTTACTCACTGTAAACAAGATGTCGATGGCATCTTCATTTCCATCGAAGTTGTAATCCTTAAATATCACTTCGAACATACTACGCTCATTCTCAAGAATGAGAGTCACCAGTTGTTCATCGGAATCGATTCGATACTTACGAAGCTCGGTCTCAAATTCAGGGATGACAAGGAGTTTATCCAATGTAACAGCCTCCGTACCCTGTAGGTTGGTCATGTTCCTAATGGTTGTAATAAACTGATTTAACTCCTTTTTCACTTACTTATCCGAATTCTATATTATCGACAAAAGTAGAAAAATAGTATTTACTTGTTAAGCCAATATTAAAATAGTTCTTAATAAAACAGATAATTCATTATATATCAGTAATTAAAGACGTTTAATCATCCTTTTCATAATGCAATGGCATCAACCTGGAATCATTGTATGTCAGGTTTAGTGGGAGAGTAGTGAAGGTGACAACGCCATTCAATTAGATTATTTTACCGCTGCCATCAAAATGACCAGTTGATTTCAATCCCCTGATCTATACTGGAAATCAACAAAATGGTTCATGTTCAGTTCAATACAGAAGCACGAATATTGCCTGCATCAGGGTCTGTTTACAATAACCTGCTTTTTACTACTTTTGCCACATGGAAAAGAAAGAAATTGTATTGAGTGGCATTCGACCCACAGGCAACCTACACCTGGGTAACTACTTTGGTGCGGTAAAGAATTTTGTCAAGATGCAGGAAACCCATACCTGTTTCTTTTTTATTGCTGACTATCACTCGCTTACCACACATCCCACACCCGGAAACCTGCAACAAAATGTACGTCAGGTGCTTGTGGAATATCTGGCTGCCGGCCTCGATCCTGAAAAGGCCACCCTATATCTGCAAAGCGATCTCCCGGAAACGGCCGAGCTTTACCTTTTCCTGAATATGAATGCATACATGGGCGAACTCGAAAGAGTAACTACCTTTAAGGAAAAAGCCCGTAAACAACCCGATAACATCAACGCGGGTCTGTTAACGTACCCAACTTTGATGGCCGCTGATATCATCATTCATAAGGCCAATAAAGTGCCTGTTGGGAAAGATCAGGAACAAAACCTGGAAATGGCCCGTACCTTTGCACGCCGGTTTAATCATATGTATAAAGTAGATTTTTTTCCACAACCTTCAGCTTATAATTTTGGGGAAGAATTGGTGAAAATTCCCGGACTCGATGGTTCTGGGAAAATGGGTAAATCCGAAGGAGAAGGCAATGCCATTTTCTTAATGGACGATCCAAAAGTGCTCCGCAAAAAGGTGATGCGTGCAGTCAGCGACAGAGGCCCAACGGAGTTGAACCAGGTGAAACCCGAACCCATAGAAAACCTGTTTTCGTTGCTAAAGGTAGTATCACAACCCGATGTGGTCGATTATTTCAACGACCAGTACAACAACTGCAGCATCCGTTACGGAGACCTTAAAAAGCAACTGGCCGAAGATATGATCGCCTTTACAGCTCCTTTTAGAGAACGGATTACAGAACTTAATGCCGATCAGGATTATATTACCCGCGTCATGAACCGGGGTGCCGAAAAGGCTCGCGAAAGCGGACGTCATACCGTGGAAGAAGTTCGTCAGATCATTGGTTTCAGAAAATACTACCCCTTCACTTGATAGAAAAAAACACATTTCAGAAAATAGCCGAAAGAGCCATCCTTGTTGGTTTAATTACCCGTGAAACCGATAAGGATAAAGCCAATGAATACCTGGATGAATTGTCCTTTTTGGTAGATACGGCAGGTGGAATTCCCATAAACAGGTTTATTCAGGCACTCGACACTCCCAATCCAAAGACCTTTGTAGGAACCGGAAAACTGGATGAAATAAAAGCCTACATCGAAGCCGCAGAAATTGACCTGGTGGTTTTTGATGATGAATTAAGCCCATCGCAACTGCGGAATGTGGAAAGAGAACTGGAATGCAAGGTGCTTGACAGAACGAACCTCATCCTGGATATTTTTGCGAAACGGGCCCAAACTGCCCATGCCAAAGTACAGGTAGAGCTGGCTCAATATCAATACCTGCTGCCACGGCTCACCGGTATGTGGACCCACCTTGAACGACAAAAGGGAGGGATCGGCCTGCGCGGTCCGGGAGAAACGGAAATTGAAACAGACCGGCGTATTATCAGGGACAAAATCGCCTTACTCAAGAAGCGGTTGATTGATATCGACAAGCAAATGGCCACCCAGCGTAAAAACCGCGGTAGCATGATTCGCGTAGCACTGGTAGGTTATACCAATGTGGGAAAATCAACCTTGATGAACCTGTTGAGCAAATCGGAGATATTTGCCGAGAACAAACTCTTCGCCACACTCGATACCACTGTCCGCAAGGTTGTGATCGAAAACCTGCCTTTTCTGTTGTCAGATACCGTTGGATTTATACGCAAATTGCCCCACAGTCTGGTGGAGTCGTTTAAATCAACCCTCGACGAAGTGCGCGAATCAGACATCCTGCTTCACGTGGTGGATATTTCACATCCTGAATTCGAAGACCAGATACAAACCGTAACTCAAACACTTACCGAAATTGGTGCAGGAGATAAGCCAATCATCATGGTTTTTAATAAATTGGATGCTTATTCATATAATAAACCGGATGAAAAAAATCCTGAGGATGAAACCCCATTTAGTCTGGCCGAGTTAAAACATACCTGGATGGCCAAAGAAAATCATCCCTGTATTTTTATTTCTGCCAAAACCAAAGAAAATTTCGACGAGTTGAAACAGTTGCTTTATGAGGAAATAAAGGTGGTGCACGCTATCCGTTATCCTTACAACAATTTTCTTTATTAAGCTATTTGTTTTCTTGGGGTTTCGATGGATTGCAATAAATATCCACGGCTTTTACCGCTTCCGGATTTCCCATTTCAGCTGCTTTTTTCCAGTCTGTACAAGCCAGGTCATGTTGTTTGGTGTAAAAAAAGGCGAGACCCCTGTTCATATAAGCCTTGTCATTATTTGGTTCATATCGTATCGAGTTGGTCAAATCGGAGATGGAAGCCGTGTAATCTTTTAATTGTCCGGCAACAGTACCGCGGTTGTAATAGGCTAGGCCGTATTTGGGAGCTACTTGGATGGCTCGGTTATAATAATCCATTGCTTTTGCCAAATCGCCCCGCTTGAAATAAATCATGCCCATACCAACCAGTGAGCCTGAATCGGAAGGATTATATTTGATCGCGTCTTCATAATAAGATAAGGCCAGATCGGGTTGGTTTTGCATGGCGTAAATTTTACCTAAATTAAAATAGGCCTTATCGTTGTTTGGATCCAGCTCCAGAACCTGAATAAAAGACTTAATAGCCTCGTTCATATTTTCTTCGCGGTAGTATTGCAACCCATTGTTAAAAGCGGTTTTTGCCCTGCGCTTTTCAAGGATTTTCTCTTTCTCCTCAGGAGTTAGATCTGCGTTATTTCCGTTAGTTACTGGTGATTCCGACATATTAACCTCCATTGGTTTTGAACCGCCAGACTTAGGTTGAAAGGTAATGATGGCTTCTTGATCGTCTGTTGATGTTGTTACCACGGCATCGCCTTGTTTTTCAGGAGGCACTGTTTTCCCTGGTTTGTCTTTAGTTTCTGATTGGCAAGCCATTAAGAGTACAAATCCGATGAGGACGGTGGTAAAAAAATATTTCATTTTCAATAAATTTTGGCAAAGATAACAATGATCAAAGGGCTGATGGTACTTACTTTCGGCCAAATTGATAAATTTTGTTAAAGTATTTTACTGATCAAAACCAAAGGTGTAAAAAAAATACGATTTTTACCGTTTTAAACTTGAATAAACTATTTCATGAACTCTACACTTGTTGTACTCGATACTTTAGATAGATGGACACCTTATTACGATACCGAAAGCATATTGACCGTTGGTGATTACCTTCAAAACCAGGAGCTTAACCAGAAGCAGTTTTTCGTGATCAACCTGTGTAATAAACTCGATTACCATTCAGAAGGATACTATTGCTCGTTACTTGCACAAGCCCGTGGACACAAGGTGATGCCGGATATAGAGGTCATTAATCGCCTCGAAACGGGTGCTGTAATGCGGCTCGACAATCAGATGCAAAAAATTACCTACCGTTGGATGCAATCGATTCAGGTATCCCCCGAGGAGAACATTACACTTGATATTTTTTTTGGCACAACCAGTGAAGTGGCTATGGAAAAAGTGGCGCGGTATATTTTCGAACAAAATCCATGTCCCATGTTGCGGGTGCATTTTGCTTTCCGCGAAAAGAACCAGATCGAGTCTATCAGGCCCTTGGGTTTGGATGAGTTAAACGATGCCCAACAGGATAGCTTTGCACGTGCATTGGATACTTTTAGCAAAAAAGTCTGGCGTCATCCACGTGCTAAAAAACCCGCGCGTTACGATCTCGCTATTCTCATCGACCCGGATGACCTGCTTCCACCCAGCAATAAAGGTGCCTTGAACCGGTTCCTGATCCAGGCACGTAAATTAAATATTAATGCGGAACTGATTACGGCTCATGACATATACAGGCTTATGGAATATGATGCGTTGTTTATCCGGCAGACAACCTCGCTCAATCACATCACGTATCGCATGGCTTATCTGGCACAACAGGCCGATATGGTGGTGATTGATGACCCGCTCTCCATCATTCGCTGTACCAACAAGGTTTACTTAAAAGAATTACTCGACAAAGAGGAGATCCCCACACCTAAATCACAACTTATTTTTAAGTCGGAACCTGTCGGATGGAAAGAAATAAGTGAAATCTTAGGTTCGCCCATCGTGCTTAAAGTACCGGATGGATCCTTTTCTCATGGCATGGGTAAGGCAACCAATGAAGATGATTACCTGAAAATCCTGGCAACTTTATTTGATAAAACGGCCATCGTACTGGCACAGGAATTCCTGCCAACCGATTTCGATTGGCGAATTGGAATACTCAATGGAGAACCGCTTTTTGCCTGTAAGTATTTCATGGCGCGCGGTCATTGGCAGATCTATAACCACGATAGTAGCGGGAAAACCCAAATGGGCTCGTTCGAGACAGTACCTGTTAACAAAGTCCCAAAACATGTAATGCGCAACGCCCTCGATGCTGCCTCGGCCATCGGAAAAGGACTATATGGTGTTGACATTAAAGCCTTTAACGAAAAATCGGTTATTATTGAGGTCAACGATAATCCTTCCATCGACCATGGTGTGGAAGACGCCATTTTAGGAGATGAACTGTATCGACTTATTTTACGCGAGTTTCTCGATCGACTCGAAAGAAAACATCGATAAAATGAAAGTAAGAACCCTTACATCCAACATCAACATCAGAAAAGCTACCTTGTCTGATCTGGATGCCGTGATGGCCATTGAAACAGAAAGTTTTGGTTCGGATGCCTTTGGGGAAAGGCAGATGCAATATCTGATGAAAAGCGCAAGCTCATTGTTTTATATCGCTGAAACAAAGAATACGTTGGCAGGTTATGTTATCCTGTTGATGCGTAAAAACAGCCATCAAATGCGGATATATTCCATTGCGGTATCGTCGCTTTTCCGCGGAAAAGGGGTTGGTCAGTACTTAATAGATTTCGCATTGAAAACAGCAGAAAACAGTTCAAAATCCAGTTTAAAGTTGGAAGTAAGAACAACCAATTCGGGTGCCATTCAACTTTATGAGCGAAATAAATTCACGTCAGTGAAAATCATTCCTGAGTACTATCACGATGGTTGTGATGCGCTTGTGATGAAAAGAAAACTTTGATTTTACAAAATCACTTTTGAGTTAATACCCGGATACTTGCCGATTTTCCTGCCGGAAGGTCAAACCAAAACACCAATCCTTCATCGGTAATTTTTTGAGCAGGTTTTAATCCATTTACCAGAACAAAATCTCCCAAAGTGGTCATAGCCAGCTGATTTATATCCTGATTCCCCTGATTGGTTAAAAGGATATGACCATCCTGGAACAGGGTATAATTTACGCTTTCCAAAGCAATTCTATAGTCAAGATAAGTTTTAACTGTACACACATTGAGTTGTCCGGCATCGCGCAATTCAGCCATGGCAGCCAATGTTTGGTTGAATCCCGGTTGAGCTACCAGCGAAGAATCTACACCGTAAGTCCAGAATCCCTTTTTGGGATCAACCCAGGCGGGATAACAGTGATTGATCACCGTTCCCCACTGATTGACAAAGTTTTCCAGATTGGCTTTGTTGAAATAATAATCCCACAAACCATCCTGGTCGATAAACAGTACGCTGGTGGTTGGCCAGTGGATCAACGATGCGGATTTGGAGCGGTGCACCCAGTAATCGGCTTTTGGCCAAAAATCGCCAAATCCGTTGTAAGGCTTCGCGATGCTCCTGCCAAATTGCCAGAAATCAATCCCTTTCATGTCCTCATAATAGCTGTTGTGCACATAATGAATGCCGTATTCAGGCCAGATTTTCAATGCAAAGAACTTCGATTTTCTCAACGTCGCATCGCAAACAAGGTCTTCCCTGTTATTTTGCGCTCCATTGTTATTGCCATGATCAATCCATGAAGAACTGCCAAAGTGTTGCTGCATATAGGACAACGCTTCCCTTAACATTTGGGGAGTGGTGGTATATTGTTCGGGGGTATGCAAACAAATTTCGCTTCCTTTAAGGTTGATCCGGGTTAAAAAGTCGAAAAACACCGGATCGTTTTTTATGCTGCTTTCCAAACCAGGAAAACGACCGCCAGAAATTTCATCATTCCGGATATTGTCGGGATTGGCATAAAACACACTCTTGGTGACCGGAATGCCATATTTAACAAAACCACCAATGGCATCTTTGGCAAGGGTGATTTTTTCAGAACCAAAATAGGTGGCTCTGTGGGTTTGGATATTGGTCCAATCGGCATGTTCGGTCCAGATATATGTAGCTAAATAGCCACCCGGATTTTTCATCAACAGCGGAATTTCCTTGCCAGTATTCAGCAGATTGATTTTAAATGAAAACTGCCGTTGGTCACCCCTTCGATAAAGTGAAGCCGACTCATCGGTTTTCCACTCGCTGCTGTCAGGATTTAACGGAAACCTAAAAAAAGGATGGTCGCGTTCGTAATCCAGGTTGACCCAAAGTTGATTTTTTATCGTATTGAGTTGTAACGAGCTGACATCCGGCACATGATAAACCGACCAACCTTCATTTTTAGAACCAAATTGAACACCTTGTTTGTCGAGCCAATATTCGGGTTGTAAATCGGCAGTATCCACTTGTCTGTTGGCCCTGAAAACCTTTGATACCGGTTGATCGCTGCTGAAAACAACCGACTCACGGCCAACTTCTTGTTTCTTCCTGTATTTTTCATTGATTTCCACCCTGATTTCAGGCTGGCTGTTTTGGCAATGGAGAATACATTCAAGTCTTGAATCAGGCGCTTTGATCTGAAAGTAAATTTCCGTTTCCAGTTGACGAACCTTTTTCCGGACAAACTCCGGATGCACAAGGCCCTCATAAACTTTGCCTTTTAATGTTCTATGTGAGTAATACCGGATCGATTTGACCAACTGATTGTTCGCCTGATCCAAAATGGCCACTTCCTGTTGTTTTTTGTTATAAAGTATCTGATAGAATGCATTGGAAAACAAAATCTCAGCCATTTCATATTCATCATCAGTTGGTTGATCAATCTTAACTTCAGGCAAAAAAGTCGGATTATTTACAGTTAAAAAACTGATTTGAAGATCATCCATCCATACGGGAATTTCTGGTTGTTGATTCCAGAAATAGGCTTTTATGCCCGCGTTTTTCGTTAAGTTTGCCGGGATCATGACGCTGTCCGATACTCCATTCCATTCTCCCGGAATCTGGAGGGAGGGTTTCAGATCAATTCCATACCAGAACTTCACTTGTTCTTTCTCGGTCAGGGTGATGACGAACAGGGCCCGGGCATCCATTTGATCTGCAGTTACCTGACAACTGACTTTCAACCATGTATTTTTACCCAAGACATCATCCGGGAAATAGCTTTCAAATCCAATCCCGTACGGTTGACCATTTTTCGTTATGGAAGCATGGTTTCCTGAAAAGGCTGTACCTGTATCAATGGTTTGTGTTCCAATCCAATGACCTGATGGAAGGCTGTCTTCGAGGTTGGTGAAATAACGCTGACCCAGGATGACCAAAGGGAAAAGAAGGACTGCTGCCAAAAGGCCAAGTGGCTTTATTATGTGTCCCGGAAACGAAAATCGCGTTTTATTTAACAGGTTCATGCCTATTTGTATTCCTTCACGGGAATTTCATCTTTCAACACGTGAAGACCAAAGAGGGCCAATGCTTCAAAATCGTTCACCGATGGATAAAGGGCGATGGGGGCAATGTGTCCGATGCGATTTTTTACATTTTCGAGGAAGGAGTCGCTGTCGAAGATCATGCCGGTGAGGATGATGGCATCCACTTTTCCTGACAGGGTAGCCACATGGGAGGCAATTTCTTTACTAACCTGATACGATAAAGCATAGGAAATAAATCTGGCTTGTTCATCTCCGGCTGCGATTCGGGCATTGATTGCTGTGATGCTGTCGGTGCCCAGATAAGCCATGTAGCCTCCTTTTGAGGTGAGCATTTCCATGATCTCTTCTTTGGTGTATTTTCCGCTGAAGCACAGTTCTACCAGCTGGCCCATAGGTAGCGTACCGGTTCGCGTAACAGAAAATGGCCCGCCACCGTCAAAAGCCTGATTTACATCTACTACCCGGCCTTTTTCATGTGCTCCGATACTAATGCCCCCGCTGCCGATATGACATACAATCAGGTTGAGGTCTTCATAAGGTCTATTTACCGACTTGGCATATTTGGAAGCCACATGTTTGTGGTTGAGGGCGTGAAAGATAGATTTTCGCTTAAACAACGGATGCCCTGTCACCCGGGCTACATCGCTTAGTTCGTCCACTACTACCGGGTTGGCCATATACGCCTTCTTGCCAATTGTGTTGGCAATTTCGAAGGCCAGAATTCCACCCAGGTTGGTGGCATGAACGCCCATTACACCCCGTTCAAGGTCGTTCACCATGTTTTCGTCAATCAGGTAAACGCCCTGAGAAACAGGCTTTACCATACCGCTACGGCCCATCACCAACTCAATGTCTTCCAGGTTGATGTTGTTTTTCTCCAGTTCACTCATTATGGCTTTAAGGCGAAACCCTTTTTGATCTCCCACCTTGTTATACTGTGCCAGTTCTTCAGGAAGGTGCTTGATGGTCTTCAGGAAAATAGGTTCCGTGTTGCGGTAAACAGCCAGCTTGGTTACCTTAACTTCAGGATAGATAACCAGGATATTTTTATTAATCATGATCAAATTTTTGAGAGGATAAAAATAGGGAAAAATTGTGAGGATTGAAGAAAGAAGAATTTCTTCCGATTTTCAACTTTTTAAGAATGAAATCCAAATAAGTAGTAGAATTTTCAGATTGAATTCCAATAAAGTTGTATTTTTTGGATATTTAGGTGAGTTATAAATAATGTACCATTTCATATACGCAACTTCCAAATTCATGTTTTTCGGTTACCTTTTGATAATTATCATGAACCTTTACATTCGACTAACGAAGTGATTATCAAATTTGGGTAAATACAGAAAGCTAAAATTCAAATAGTGTGGTTACGCACTTATCCCTGCGCCAGTTTTGAAGTAATCCATAAAGATAACTTTTTGAGCTGGATTGAATAGATTTTTAATCCAAATGATAGCCATAAATGGTTTTTCCCTGTTTCGCTAATCTTTCTATTTCTTCGAAAAGAAGAAATGGCAGTAAGATATTTTGACAATTATTTTAATGCGTAAATATTTTAGCAGTATATTCTTTGTCAAATTGTATTAACAATTAAGTTTTTATTGAAGTAAGAATTACCTTCTTTAAGTTATATTCAAGATTCAACCATTACATATTCCTCCTATACTGCCCGCCCACCGAAAACAACGCGTTGGTGATCTGTCCGATGGAGGAAGTTTTGGTGGCTTCCATCAGGGCTTCGAACACATTATGGTTGTTGATGGCCTTTTTCTGTAACAACTTCAAAGCTACTGTACTTTCCTCTTTCCAGGTTGCGTGAAGTTGTTCCAGCATGTGGATCTGGTATTGCTTTTCTTGTTCGGTAGCGCGGATCACCTCTCCAGGGATGACGGTTTTCGATCTCCCGCTTCCCAAAAACGTATTCACACCGATGATGGGCAATTCGCCCGAATTTTTCAGGTGTTCATAATAAAGGCTTTTAGTGTGGGGCGCATTATCGAAGTCTGGAAAGCGCGCGGATTCCAGCGTTAACGAGCATTGGTATGTATGTTGAATTGTGTGGGTGCGGTTTTTTTTATGGTTTTTACCAAAATTAACCTTTTTGCAACAAATACGGGTTGAAGGTAACTCTTGTTAATAATTGGTATGATGCCCATTTTGGATTAAAGTTCTTCTAATAGCTTATTCAGCACGATAATGGCCTCATCAATATGCTCGTTGTTTACGGCAGCATTGATGGTATCCAGTTGTGCCCTGCTCATTCCTTTGGAAGCAAGTTCATCAAGCAGGTCAAGGGCTTTTGGGTTCTTTTCTCTCAAATATCCCATCAATAAAACGATGGTTTCTTTCGATATTTTTTCTGCTTTTTCAGAGCTGTCCGAAGTTTCCTGAAAATGGTCTTCTAAGGATTTTGAAATGGCCACCAGTTTAGTCTCGAGCGAGTTCATCTCTTTTTCAAAGAGGCTTAAATCTTTGTTCAAAACCGCCTGCTCAACCAACTGCGATTGTTTGTATACATGATCGGCCGCGATATTTCCACTTTCTCCTTTCAATGTGTGAATCATGAGATGTGCTTGCTCAAAATTACCCTGACCAACGAGTTGTCGAAGATGAGCGCAGGTTTGCTTATTGGAAGAAACAAATTTTTTCAGCATTTTTAAATAAAGGCCTTCATTGTTACCGAACCTTCGAATGCCGGAACGTGCATCCAAATCACCGATGGGTATACAGGGGAAATAGATTCCGGATATATCAGAGGAGGGAATGGTTTTTAATTCAGGATCATTCCCGGGAGAAATCCATTTTAACAATTGCTTAAAAAATAAATCTGTGTCGATGGGTTTGGTAATGATATCGTTAATTCCCGACTCATCACATTTTTTCCAGGTGGAACTCGTGGCATCAGCCGTGATGGCGATGATCGGCACCTGTTTATCGTGTTTACGGATTTGAATGGATGCCTTGTATCCATCCATCACAGGCATGTGCAAGTCCATCAAAATCAGGTCGAAATGCATTTTTAACGCTTTTTGTATGGCTATGGCACCATTGTCTGCCAAGTGGACATTAATCCCGACGTTTTCAAGTAATTCAAGTACTACCTGTTGGTTGATTTCATTGTCTTCAGCTAATAGGACCCGACTTCTTGCCAGTTTTTTTATGGCGTTTTCAAGAAGGGAGGATTTTTCAGTCTGGGATTCGGCACATGCTTTTGACAACCCGACTACGGTACCTATTTTTTCTATTACTACCGAAGGGATAAAGGGTTTGCTTAGGTATCCATCGATGTTGGAAATGGTTTGCTCAAAGTTTTTCTTGCTTTTTTCGGTACCGGCAACCAGGATCGATTTCATTGGCGAAAAATGGGGATTTTCTTTGATGGTGATAATCGTGTCGAGTCCGCTCATACCGGTCAAATGCATGTCTATCAGCAACAAGTCCACTGGTTTATTCTTGATAATGTTAAGTACTTCCTCCCCTGAAGTAGCCGTGTTCACTTTTAGTGAAAATGAGTTAAGTATGTCAACGAGTGATTTCAGCGCGGAATGGTTGTCATCGCACACCAGAATGTCGAGTTGTTTTAATGCTTCGGGAACTGATTGGCACGGGAATGTGTTTCCGGGTTGAACGCCGACCTTGCAGGTAAAATAAAAGGTACTGCCTACACCAGGTTCGCTTTCAAGCCAGATGCGGCCATCCATCATTTCAATAAGCAACTTGCTGATACTGAGCCCAAGCCCTGTTCCGCCAAATTTTCGGGTAATCGAGTTGTCGGCTTGTTTAAATTCATCAAAGAGGACAGGAATATGCTCTTCGCTGATTCCAATTCCCGTATCTTTAACGGAGACCTGTAAGAAACATTCGGTTTCGCTTATTTTTTTATCCAAATCAACCTGAATGACCACTTCGCCTGTAGAGGTGAATTTAATGGCATTGTTGCATAGGTTCGTTAGCACCTGCCCTAACCGCAATGGGTCGCCAATTAACTTACGGGGAACATCCCTGGCAATGTTGATCACAAACTCCAGGTTTTTTTCATTTGCATTTTGTGCGTTTAGGGTCATGATTGAGCTGAGCACGATTTCCAGATCAAAACTCGCCTTCTCAAGTTGCATTTTACCGGCTTCAATTTTGGAGAAATCCAAAATGTCGTTGATTAAACCAAGCAGGGTGGCTGCCGATCGGTCAATTTTCTGCAAATAATCTTCCTGCTTTCCTGTCAGGGAAGTATTAAGCGCCAAATGGGTAAGGCCAACAACTGCGTTGAGTGGTGTGCGAATTTCGTGAGAAATGGTGGCTAAAAACTGACTTTTGGCATTGGTAGCCTGTTCAGCCAGTTGTAATGCATTTTTAAGTTCATTGGTCCGGTGGCGGACCATGCCTTCGAGGGCAGTTTTTTGTTTTTGAATGATGCTGACCCTCCACTTGATAATGAGCCAAATTCCAAGGATAAAAACCAAAATATAGATAACAACGGACCACCAGGATAAATACCACGGCCATCTGATGACAAATGGGTATTTAATGGTTTCGCTCCAAACTCCTGCTTTTCCGGTAGCGCGAAGTAAAAATGTAAAGTGGCCCGGGGTAATGTTGCGGTAATCGGCAACATTTTCTTTGCTCAACAAGCTCCATTCATCGTCAAATCCTACGAGTTTATACTGGTATTGCACCTGATGCGGTGCACCCCAGTCGGCGGCACAAAATTGAAAGGTAAGGTGGTTTATGTGATAAGGAAGGCTTAAATCTGCAGGCAAGTTTGAAAAAGGCAGCACCTCGCCAAAGCGGATTTCTGATTGGGAATATTTGGATGTGTTTGATTTTAGCTCATCGAAAACATATGATTTATCGTTCAACAAAATGGCATTCAGTTGGGCATTTGGTGCGTTTTTGCTGGATTTATAAGTGTTTAAATCAAGCATCGAAAGCGCCTTGTCGGTTCCCCACCACATGCGGTTGTTTTGATCATGAAACACGGCATTGGTATAAAAATCAACCCCGACAAGCCCATCCATTTTGGTGTAATTTTGCATGACAAATGTGTCATTAATAAAATGTTCATTATTTGAACTTAAACTATCGGGAACCATAATCTGGGTAAGTCCTCTGATAGTTCCTGCCCAGATAGAATTGCTGTTGTCACATGAAAGTGAAAAAACATAATTGTTACCCAACCCTTCTTCTGTAGTAAAGGTTCTAAACGATTGTCCGTTAAATGCACTTACCCCGCCACCGTCTGTTCCAAACCACATGATGCCCTGATGATCCTGGATGATAGTCCACACCGTGTTGTTGGCAAGGCCTTGTTCAGTGGTATAGTTTACGAGCGTATCCTGAAATAATCGAGAAACCCCGCCATCCATAGTGCCAAACCAGAGTGCTCCCATTTGGTCCTCGCAAATACTCAGTACTTTACTACTGCCAAGGCCATTTTTCTGATTGAGTGTATAGAACTTCTGTCCATCGAATTTGGTGGCACCGCCTTCACTTCCAAACCAAATATCACCCTTTTTATCCTGAATTACTGCCCTGACAATATCACTTGGTAGTCCCTGATCCACCGAATAGTTTGTAAACGTGATCTTTCCTGTTTCAAAATCTTTTGCACTCATTTTGCTCACCCCACCTCCAAAAGTAGCAAACCAAAAATCATTATTTGAATCCTCGATCATTGAGGTTACAATGTCGTGCGCCAGCCCTTGCTTGCTGTTGATATGCAAAAAAGTGCTGTTTTCGCTTGGAGGATTGGGATCGTTTAAAATGAGCAAGCCATCTCCGAAAACACTAAACCAAAACCTGGTTTCTTTATCCTGAAAAATCGATAACACCAGATTGTCGCTTAGTCCCTGTTCCTTGGTAAAGTGGACAAAACTGTTGAAATTAAAATGAGAAACACCACCACCATCGGTTCCAATCCAGAGGTTCCCCTGGTCATCTTCAAATAAAGTACGCACGTAATCATCGCTTAAACCCTGCCCGGAATTGTAACTTGAAAAAGTAGTTCCATTAAACCGGGTGACACCGTTTCCAAAAGTTCCAAACCACAAGTTATCGTCATCATGGTCTTCAATAATCGACAAAATAGCGTTGCCTCCTAATCCTTGATCGGTGCTGTAATTGGTGAATGTGACACCATCAAATTTTGAAATCCCACCACCATTGGTTCCAAACCAAATATTGTCGAGGTGGTCTTGAGCGATGGTCAGGATGTAATCTGAAGGAAGGCCGTCCGCTGAAGTAAACGTCACAAAAGTGGTTCCATCAAATCTGGTAGCGCCTTTGTTGGTTCCAAACCAAATATTGTTGTTGTTGTCTTCAAATACAGATACAACATTGTTGCCGGCAAGGCCCTGATTGGTTGTGTAAGTGACTAAAGTTGCTCCATCAAAACATGAAACACCATTGGTAGTACCAAACCAAATATTCCCTAAATGATCTTCCATGATGGCCAGGATGATATTTGACGGCATCCCTTGTCTTTTGGTGTACCGTGTAATTTTTTTACCATCGAAATAATCGGCTCCACCGCCATGTGTGCCCATCCAGAAATGGTCATTTTTGTCTTTAATTAGTGAAAGTATCATGTCCGACGAAAGTCCGCACGGCATGGTGTATTGGTTAAAGAATGAACCGTTGTATGATATGAGCCCCCCGGTGTGAGTTCCAAACCACATGGTACCATTTTTATCTTCCGTAATGGCCCTGATGTATGAATTGGGTAATTCCTGATCAGCATCTAAAAAGCTCAGGTCGAACAGCGCATTTTCTTTATATCTAAAGGGTAAGGCTTCAATATGCTTTGGCTGTTGGGCAAATATCCTGATGGGAGGGAAAATAGAATCTTCGTGTTGAATGGTGATGAGACCGCTTTCAAGTGCTTTTTTATCAAATAGGGCAAGACTGTCCAGACTCATTTCCAACTCCCGCGGCACCAATGTAACTATCTGGGGCTCAATAAGTGTTGTGTTAGCAGCTGATAGTTTTGATTTTGGGACCTGGATGATTACAGGTGCTTTACTCTTCACAGGCTGATCGCCTGCAATCTTTTGTTCAATGGTTTGAGGGAGGAACGAAATTCCCGGGGTAACTCCTGTAAGTATATTAAAAACAATCGTTTCACATTTTCCACCTGAGAAGAAATTTGGGTGTTTCAGCCCATTTTCACCAAGAACTCCAACTAAAAGCGAATCGTTTATTCCCGGAACCGTAATCGGTTTTTTTTCAGCCAAAAGATTTGACAGCTGCTGAATCTTTTCATTTTTCTGTTGGATTTTGGTTTCACCGCAACTTTGAAGAATTAAAAAGATGCATATAAGAAAAGTAAAAAAGGTGTTTAATGTTCTCATCCCCGCAACTTTATGAAGAGAAATAGGTTAAAAGAGTTTGTTAAATGATGAGGTAAATATACATTAATTGTTTTAATAGTGCAGTAATTTCAATATTGGTTAAAGATCATGGGCATAAAAAGGTTGATGATTTAGCCCTGATAACCATCTTCCTCGGTATAAGAGCATTATCAGTCACAATGAGGTATTTTGCAACATGCAGTGTTTATAAAAGACAGCACTAGAAAATCACCGTAAAATTGGCTCCTTCACCAGGCTTGGAACGAACGCTGATAGTTCCTTTGTGCATTTGCATGATCTGGCGTGAAAGGCTCAGACCAATGCCCGAGCCACTTTTCTTTGATGTGAAAAAGGGCATGAAAATTTTGTCCAGGATATCCTGGTTGATTCCTTTACCGTTATCGGCTACCTCAATGGTGGTTCTGTTATTCAGGTTAACAGATGCCACAATGGTGATCTGGGGTTTATCGACCTCGGCCACAGCATCTATGGCATTCAGTATTAAATTGATCAACACCTGATCGATTAAATCAGGATCGGCAAGAATTTTCAGGTCCTGGGGAAAGATTCGGGTGGTGCATTTGATGTTAAGTTGCTCAATCTTTGGGTTCATCAGCTCCATGGTACTTTCGAACAGGGTGCTTGCCTTAAAATATCGAAAATGAGGTTTTGGTATTCGTGTTAGGTTTCGGTATAATTCCACAAAGTTTAACAGCCCTTTCCCCCGGTTTTCGATGGTTGCAACGGCCTGTGTAACGCTTTCAATATCTTCGGCTTCCTGTTCATCTCTTGGGGGATAGTGGTCTCTTCTCTCTTCCAAAATTTCTTTAATGGTGGCAGCCAAAGAGGAGATGGGTGTAATGGAGTTCATGATTTCGTGCGTCAGCACACGGATCAGTTTTTGCCACGATTCAATTTCCTTTTGTTCCAACTCGGGATGGATGTCCTGAAAAGAAACCAATGTATATTCCTCGCCGCGCATTTTAAATTCGGTGGCATGCATCGAAAGTTGCAGCAATTCATCGTTTACAAATAGTTTGAAAAGGGTTTTATCGCCTGCCCTCATGGAGAGCAACTTTTCAGGGAGTTCGTTCGAAACTTCTTTCAGGTGACTGATTTTTCTGAGTCGGTTAATTTGCAACAGATGTTTAACTGCGTTATTAAATACATCCACATTTCCATCGCGTTTAAACACAATGATGCCTATGCTCACATGTTGAATTACAGTGAGAAGATAATTAAAGTGTTCTTCCTTCTCGGTTTTGTTTTTGTTGAAAGCTGCAATTACCTGATTGAATTCGTTGTTTAAGCCTTCGAAACTTTTCCCCAACTCGTTTTCCGAAAAGGAGGTAGAGAAATCGGCATGTCTGATGGATTCAAAAAAACGGGCCAGTTTCCGATTTGTTTGTTCCGTGTAACGGATCAGCGAAATTACCTGCGCGATACTGATCAGAATCAAAATGAGGGTACTTACCAGATAAGCAGGCTTTTGAAAAAGATAAAATACAAAGAATAGGGTAATGGCCATAAGCACCACCCTGATGATGATCTGTATCCTAAAGCGTTTATAAACCATATTTCTCAATTCTTCGGTATAAAGAGGCACGTGTCAATCCCAGCTCCTTAGCCGCCCGGCTAATGTTGCCCCCATGTTTATCGATTACTTTTCGAACCAAAACCCTTTCCACTTCCTCAAGATTCAAATTATCGGCATTAAACTGGTCCGACTGCCTGTCTTCATTTTCGCTAACAAAGAAGTCGTGAGGTTCCAGGATGGTGTTTTCGCTTAAAATAACAGCGCGTTCAACGGCATGTTGCAGTTCGCGGATGTTACCTGGCCAATCGTGTATTTGAAGCCGTTTTAATGTGCCGGCATTGATGCGCTTTTTAGCTACCTTGTACTTAATGCAATAAGTATCAATGTAGAATTCTACCAGGGGTTCAATGTCTTCGAGTCGTTCGCGCAAGGGCGGTAACTTGATTTCGACCGTGTTGATTCGATACAGTAAGTCCTGTCTGAATTTATTTTCACTTACCATTTGGTAAAGTGGCATGTTGGTGGCACATATGAGCCTGACGTTGATAGGTATTTCTTTGTTTGAGCCCAGTCTAACTACCTGACGGCTTTGGAGTACACTCAATAATTTTGATTGCAGGTTCTGACTTAAATTGCCAATTTCATCTAAAAAAATAGTGCCTCCGGTTGCTGCTTCAAAACGTCCGGCGCGATCCTCTTTGGCATCAGTGAATGCTCCTTTTTTATAGCCAAACAACTCGCTTTCGAACAAGCTTTCGGTAATGGCTCCCAAATCTACATTAATGAACACCTTGTCTTTTCGCTTCGATGCCCGGTGAATGGCCCTGGCCACAACCTCTTTTCCGGTACCATTTTCTCCAAGTATCAACACGTTAGCATCCGTTCCAGCCACACGATAGGCCATTTTCATCACCTTTTGCATGGCCGGTGAGTTACCTATTAAATTGCTGTAGGCCTGGTCCTGATCGGCAATCAACATTTTTTGTGTTGATCGCAGGCTCTCCAGTTCAACCTTTGATTCGCGCACCCGAAGCGAAGTTTCGATGGTAGCCAATAGCTTGCGATTTTCCCAGGGCTTAAGGATGAAATTGGTGGCTCCCTCTTTTATACCCTGAACGGCCAACTCAATGTCGCCGTAGCCGGTTATAAAAATGACCGTGGCAGCTGGATCCTGTTCAAGTATCACGTTTAACCAATGAAACCCTTCCTGTCCGCTGGTTGCATCGCGCGAGAAATTCATATCGAGCAGAATGAGGTCAAACACTTCGTTTTTTAATATGTCCGGGAGATTTGCCGGATTTTTTTCGGTATGGACAATTTCAATGTGTTGTCGTAGAAACATTTTTGCTGCCAACAAAATATCCGCGTCATCATCAACAATTAGTACACGGGCCTTTATTTTTGTCATTTTAGTTTCGAGTTAATGGAGAAGGTAATACCCAATAAAAGTAAACTTATTTTGTTCACCTTTGCACAACAATATGGACGATTTCGAACACGAATAGTTACAGATGTACTTAAATATTATTTCAACACGCTGAATTACAGTGAGATAAATTGAATGGCATAGTATTAGTTAAATTTTGTTAACAGGTTGAACGAAACCCTAACTCGAACACATGAACATCATAGAAACCAGTGGTCTGGAGAAGATTTTTCAGGCAGAATCGGTAGAAACAATCGCCTTGCGCAACATCAACTTCAATGTTAAGGAGGGTGATTTTGTCGCGGTAATGGGCCCTTCCGGATGCGGGAAAACTACGTTGCTTAATATCCTGGGAATGATTGATGATTGGAATACCGGCTCCTTTTTTCTGTTGGGGCATAACGTTACCAAACTCAAAGAAAAGCAGCGGACGATCCTTCGAAAAAACCACATTGGGTTTGTGTTTCAAAATTTTAACCTGATAGAGGAACTTACGGTTTACGAAAATGTTGAGTTACCCCTTCAATACCTTGGGTGGAAGAAAAAAGCCCGTCAAGAGCGTGTTACAGCGTTGTTGGAAAAGATGCAGATTGCCCATAGAAGCAATATGTTCCCTTTACAGCTTTCAGGAGGACAGCAGCAGCGCGTTGCAGTAGCCCGTGCCGTGGTGGCAAACCCACCTCTGATTTTGGCTGATGAGCCAACCGGAAACCTCGATAGCATGCATGGAGAGGAAGTGATGAACCTGCTCGATGCCTTAAATAAGGAAGGGACCACCATCATTATGGTCACCCACTCGCAACGTGATGCCGCTTTTAGCCGGCGAGTGGTGCACCTGTTCGATGGTCAGATTATCAACGAAAACCTGAACAAACTCGATTAAACAGTTTTTATGACCGGAAACTATTTTAAGATTGGAATCAGGGTGCTGGTTCGGCAAAAAGGCTATACATTACTCAATGTAGCAGGCTTAATGCTGGGCATCGCTGTTTTTATCTTTATTTACCTCTTCATCGAAAGCGAAGTCAGGTATGACCGGTTTTGGTCAGATAATGAAAAAATTTACCGGATTACAAATGAATACTCCCTGGAGGGGAATTCGGAAAAAATCGCATTGACCCCTTTTAGGTTGGCCAGCGATTTACGCAATGAATTTCACGGTGTTGAGGAAGCTACCAACTTATTTTTTACCGATCCGGCAGATGAAAATGATGTGTCGACCATTACCTGGAATGGGGAGGTCTTCGAAATACCCGACATTAGTCTGGCAGATGGCAGCTTTTTCAGGATATTTGATTATCATTTTCTAGAAGGGAACCGTGATTCAGCATTGCTGAAACCCAATTCAATCGTAATCAATTCAACCACTGCTAAAAAAATATTTGGTGATAAACCCGCAATTGGCAACAAGCTTCGAACAAACCTGCGTGAATACCTGGTTACAGGAGTCATCGACATGAGACAAAAGCTGTCGCATCTGAATTTTGATGCCATCGTTTCCGTTTCTTCATTAAATGAAAAGGAACTAAAAATCCTGGAACATGATTATTTCTGGATGACCTGTTATACCTATGTAAAACTTGCAGACACTGTTAATCCGGATGATTTTGAATATCGATTCAATGAGTTTGAGCGCGTGGGCGAGACCGCGTATATTCAGGAGGAAAAACTGAATGTGGTTGGGAGTATGCAGTATTTTCTCGAGTCGGTTTCCCTTGTACATTTCAATTCGAGCCTGATGTATGATTCTCCCACCAACGTGGATGTGGGAAATCTTTATGTCTTTGCAGTGATCGCATTGTTTATTTTGCTGACGGCTTCCATCAACTATATAAACCTGACAACAGCACGATCGTTAAAGCGCTCGCGCGAAATTGGCATGCGCAAAGTTCTGGGTGCCTTACCCAGACAACTGGCAGTTCAATATATCGTTGAATCGCTGATTATCACGCTAATTGCCTTTGTTTTAGCACTGGCATTGGTTGAATGGTTAATGCCACAGTTTAATCAATTGGTAGATAAAAACCTGAGTTTATTGGATAGCCTTGTTTCACGGGAAAATTTTCCGTTCGGTATAGTCCTGCTGGCGCTTTTATCAATACTTTCTATTATTGGAGGTAGTTTTCCGGCTTTCGTACTCAATTCGTTCAAACCTGCCCACGTGTTAAAAGGCACTTCTTTTTCGTCTGGGAAATTTGGAAAGCAACAGTTTACGGCTGGCATCATGAGGCATTTTCTGGTTATTATCCAATACATAGTATCAATCGGTATGATCATGGCTACCATCATTGTGTATTCACAAATCAATTTCCTGAAAAATCATGAATTGGGTTTTGATGCGGAGAATGTATATGTGATCAATGTTCCCCGCGATACCAATTTCCGACAGCAAATTAAACAAACCATGGATCTGTTGGCAAAGCATGGTTCCATCCTCGAGGTGTCATCAACTCAAAACGTACCGGGATATACCGAAGGCAAAATGCTTTTTCAGGTGGGTGATACCAATGCAATTCCGGTGCAGACCATCAATTATTTTGAGGTTGGATACGGGTTTTTCAGGTTACTGAATATTCCATTGATCAGCGGCCGGTATTTTGATGATTTCCCCAGTGATGATACCGCGACCGGATTTATCATAAACGAAGCTGCTGTTGATTTTTTAGGCCTCGATACTGTGGTTGGGGTTCCGTTTAATTATGCAGGAAAAAAAGGAGGCAAAATTGTAGGTGTCGTCAGGAATTTCAACTCATCCTCTTTGCATCAGGATGTGGATCCCATGGTGTTTCTGCTTACACCGCATGTGTCACGATATATCATGGTAAAGGTTGTGCCCGGAAGACATGAAGAAGCTGAATTGCACATCAGCGACACCTGGAAAAAAGTCCCTTCAGGAGGTACTTTACACATGATTTCATTGCAGTCGAAGATCGGGAGTTTGTACAGTGGAGATAAAAAAATGCTCAACCTGTTTTTTTACTTTTCGTTGTTTGTGGTTTTTATCTCCAGTCTGGGCCTTTATGGCCTCTCCTCTTTCCTTATACAACAGCGTACACGTGAAATTGGCATCCGAAGGGTGTTGGGCGGATCTGAAAAACAATTAATTACCATGTTGGCTCTGGGCTATCTGAAATTGGTTTTTTTGTCAGGCCTTATTGCAACACCCATTGTATTTTTTTTGATCAATAAATGGCTTGAGGGATTTGCCTACCATATTTCTATCCACATCGGCTATTTTATTGTGAGTATTCTACTAGCCTTGTTGGTCGCGCTTTTTACGGTACTGGTGCGTTCGGTAAAAGTGGTGAATGAAAATCCGTCCGTTGCGCTCAAGGTACAATAGTATGTATATTTTAACTGCCCCTGTTTACATAAAAAAAGCCTAATCAACAGATTCGGCTTTCCCTTGAGTTTGTATTTAACTAGATAAAAAAAAGTCAAAAGAATGTAGATCTTTTGACTTTTTTTATAGTTATGTATCTAGTTATAAGACTAGTTATATTAAATTTTGTAATCATAGGATATCCAACAAAAATGCAATCAATTAAAGGAGAGGCCAGCGAACAATGGTGCATTAATTTTCCATCTGCCGTTGCACAAGCAATGGAATTTGAGAAAGGAGAAGTTGTCGAATGGGTTATTGAGAACAAGAAAAAAATGGTTCTTAAAAGACCTAATTCGATAGAATTGGAGACTAAAAAAACTTTCCAAAGAAACTTAATTGATGAATTGGATGACTTGATAAACGAATGTCATGACGCATTCTCGAATCGTGATTCATGGAAACTTTTAAAAGAACTTATGTATGGAAGCTGAATATTGTAAGTCACAGAGCGTATCAAAAATCAGGTAATCCAACTATTCCAAGACCAAAATGGTATACTAACGAAAATAAAGATAGAATTACTACTGGTGATTTACTTAACAATATTAGAACTCATTTGCAAGCAAAAGAAGTTGGAATGAATTTCGGCGACTTCGTGAACAAATATATTGTATTACCAAGCCTTCAAAATGGGAAAAACCTCAGCGTTTTAGCACCGTTATATATAAGAAATTGGCCAAACTCAAGGGAACCTGGCTTAAGCCAGGAGTGGGAAGACTGACCCTTATTCCTCCACAACCCAACTATGGGGTGCTTCCATAATTTCGAACAGACCGAATTCCTGGACGGTGTCTTTCATCAATACTTCATAATCCCTCACCAGGTTTTTCATTTTTTCATCTTTGGTTACATGGGCAATCTTCATTTTTATTCCTGTTTATGTTTTCATTAGCTTTGCCTGAAAAGCCAATGCGACCGTTATGAGGATTACTGTAACCAAAAAACTCATTATTAATTTTTTTGTATTGAGCTTGTTGCCTCTTTTGGCCATCGACACCATCTTTTATTCAAAAGCCAAAGAAGCATTGATTGGGCGTACTTTTGAACAACTCACCTTTGTACGGGTTGAGAAGACGGCCCGGGTAACTGCCTTTATGGATCAACGCATTCATGACCTGATCAATATTTCGGAAAATTCAGGGTCTGTTAACCAGTTAAACAGCTTGAACTATCCACCTGAAAGTGAACGGGTAAAAAATCCTGAGACTATCCTGTTTACAGAATTCTTAACCGCCTATCTGCGCGCGGCTGATTGCTACTCGTCCATCCTTTTCTATATTCCTGATAAAGAACCTTTTAGTATCCTGATCGATTCCGCTTATCCGACAGATTACCCACAGGTCTGGTTACAGAAGCAATTTGACAGAATAACATCCAGTACTCAATATTTTATTCAGGAATATTCAGCGGCCAACGCTGATTCCGCCATTCAGGTATTGTTGATTAAAGGTGTGTACCGGGCAGAGGAGAAGATTGGCCTGGTGATGTTAACGGTTCCTATCAATAATTTTAGCCGCATCATGTTCGAAGACAACCCCTTGAACGGACTTGGGAAAACAGGAGAATCCTATATTGTGGGATCAGATTTTCTGATGCGGAGCACCTCCCGGTTTGCCCAGGATGCAGTGATGCAGATTCCGGTAAAAACCACCGGAGTCATGCTTGCGCTGGAAGATTCTGCGAGTAGCGGAATGTACAAGGATTACCGGGGCATGCAGGTGCTCGGCTCGTATGGAAGGATCAACCTGTCGGGGTTAAACTGGGCGATCCTGGCCGAGATTGATGCCAACGAGGCCATGGTTCCGATTTTTGTCCTTCGAAACAGCATCATCTATCTTTCAGTAATCATTGCCATGTTGTTATTGGGCATCGTCATTTTTAATGCCACTTGGATTATGCTGCCCATTAAAAAGCTGAAAGCAGCTACCGACGTGATTTCGAAGGGGAAATACGGGGATAAAATTCAACTGAAACAACAGGATGAAATTGGTGATCTGGTGGAGGCTTTTAACCTGATGTCGCAAACCCTGCAGGAACAGTCGGAACGCCTTGAGCACGAGAAAATCATGCGCACCACTTCGATGATCGATGCACAGGAAGCTGAGCGACAGCATCTTTCGCGCGAACTGCACGATGGTCTCGGACAGCTTGTACTGGCCATCCGCATGAAACTCAACCAACTCACCGACGACAACACGGATAAAAACAACCTCCTGATAGCAGAAACCCGCGATTTGATCCGCGTTACCGTAAGCGAGATCAGGAATATATCGAATAACCTCATGCCTTCGGTATTGCATGAATTTGGCCTGGTGGCGGCACTGGGCAAACTGGCCAGGGAAATCACGGCCAATGGCCAGCTGGTAGTTGATTTTCAGAGCAATTTTCAGGAAAAAGAAATCCTCATCAACAGGATTCAGATTTATCTTTATCGCATCGTGCAGGAAGCACTCAACAACGTAATTAAACATGCCGGGGCCAGTGAGGTAGTCATCCGGTTAAACAAATCTTCGGATGGACTGATGTTAACAATTAAGGACAACGGTAAGGGTTTTCGGATTGAAAAAAAGAGCTATTTTTCGGGCAATGGAATTACCAATATGAAGGAACGTGCCAACCTGCTGGGCGGGCATTTTCAATTGAATTCAAAGGTGAATCGTGGAACAGAAATTATTGTCGACATTCCCATCTAAAATGAAAAGGTAACATGGTGGATCAAAGAAAAATAAGGGTCATTCTGGCCGACGATCATCAGTTGTTTCGCGATGGCGTTGTTTCCTTGTTGTCGGATGCCGGTCAGGTGGAAGTGGTGGCGGCGGTTTCATCTGGAAAAGAACTTCTGGCGCTTTTGGAAACCGAGCAGGTGGATGTAGCCCTCGTTGACGTGGCGATGGGCGAAATAAGCGGCATTGAAGCTACCCGGCTGATCGGTGAAAAGTTTCCCGATGTCAGTGTGCTGATCCTTTCGATGCACAACAGTGAGGAGTTTGTTCAAAAGGCCATTCAGGCCGGTGCCCGGGGTTATCTGCCCAAGGATACCGACAAGGAAGTGCTGTTAAAAGCGATTAGCGACATTCATCTGGGTCACATGTATTTCGATCCCCACATTGCCGGAATGTTGGTCAACAGCCTGATTAAAACCAATGAAAACCAAAAAGTGTCTGCATCGAAGATAGATTTGCTTACTCCGCGTGAGCTGGAAGTGGTACAACTGGTGGCCGAAGGGTACATCAACAAAGAAATTGCCGATCAACTACACATCAGCATCCGCACCGTAGATTCGCACAAAAACAACATAATCAACAAGCTAAAACTTAAAACTTCAGTCGATATCGTAAAATTTGCCATTAAAAACGGGTTGATTAAGTTGTAGAATCTTTGACCCACCGGTTTTTTTCCAATCTGCTGTAAGCATGAAATGAGGAAGAGACTAGGTTGAGCCGGGCTAAAGCCGCAGCTCAATGGATGGAGGGTAAATATAGATTATTCGGGATACGGTATCCAACGTTTCATTCCTAAGGTAGACAAGTGTAACGTGGATGTGACGAGGGAGACGAGGAACGGTACGCAAGAATATTCTGTATTGGTTTGAGGAAAGATTTTAAGGTGCAGTGCACCGCAATATTTATAGCCAATATATTGTCAATAAATTTAAGGTGCGGAGCACCATACTATTGATTTAAAAAAGTCAATGTTTTTTTATAATTAACCTATTATTGCCAGCGTTTTATGCTTAACGAAGTTAGGGAGCATGAAACGCAGACAAGACAAGATGGAAGAAGTTTTTAAATTATGATTTGGTGTTTGAGCCGGGCTAAAGCCGCAGCTCAATGGATTGTGAAAAAAAATGACTATTCAAAATTTAGTGCCACTTCCAACTTTCCCCGAAGGCTTTCGGGGAAGGCTTTCGGGGAAGGCTTTCGGGGTTTAACTTCCCCCACTAGGTAATATACCTAGATCCTCCTCGTAATCAATGCAATCTTTTTCGGTGGTTTCACCGATTGACCCACATTTCTTTCTTCCGTACTCTTGTTGAGGTGATTCTTCTTTAAGAATCACCTTAAAACCAATGATTCACTAAAATTGAAATTAACATGAAGAAGATGAACCAATTGTTTGCTTTTATCCTTGTAATCTGTGCTTTAGGAGCCTCTGCGCAAGAAAAAAGCAGTCTGTTTAGTTACGATTTTGGCGCCGACCTGATGAGCAAATATGTATGGCGCGGAACACAGTACGGAGAAAGCTATCCCAGCATCCAGCCTTTTGCTGAGTTGGGTGTTGGCCCCGTAACCATAGGAGCCTGGGGGGCCTATACCCTTGCAGGACCCAATCCATACCAGGAATTCGACCTGTATTTGTCGGCCGGTTTTGTGGACGAAATGTTCACCTTAACCTTCACCGATTACTATTTTCCCGATACCACAGATTATAAGTATCTTCAATACAACAAAGACAAAACAGGGCATATCCTCGAAGGTGCAGTTAGTTTTAACGGAACCGAAAAAGTGCCTGTTTCGCTGATGGTGGCCGTTAATTTTTATGGTGCCGATGCCCAAAAAATCAACGACGATACAAACAGCCCCGATTTTAATAAAAAGGATGGTATACAGTACTCTACTTATATGGAGCTGGGTTATGCTTTTAAAATCAAAGAGATGGAAATGAATGCCTTTGCAGGGATGACGTTTAACAAACCAAAGGCTGCGGATTCGTTAACCGGATATCCCGGTGAAACAGGATTTTATGGAACAGGTCCCGGAGTGGTGAATTTGGGACTAAAGGCTTCCAAATCGGTAAAAATCACCGATTCTTACTCCATGCCTTTGTCCTGTGCAGTGATCACAAATCCGCAATCCGAGAAAGTATTTTTAGTGTTTGGAATTTCTTTTTAATCTAATTTATAAAACATGTTTAATACAGGTACAACAACATTTATGCTCATCAGCACCAGCCTGGTCATGCTGATGACTCCCGGGCTTGCCTTCTTTTACGGAGGTTTGGCCGGTAGGAAAAATATCCTGGGCATTATGATGCAAACATTTGTATCACTGGGAATTACCACCGTTATGTGGATTGGTGTAGGTTATTCTCTGTCGTTTAGCGGAGGCGAAGGGGGCATTATAGGAAATCTCGATCATGTTTTCTTGCGTGGGATTGCTATTGATGCCGCTTTTGGTCAGCAAGGTCAGCAATTTCCGGAGTATATTTTTATTGCCTACCAGATGATGTTTGCCATTATTACCCCGGCCCTTATTACCGGAGCATTTGTGAACAGGGTCAGTTTTAAAGGCTATTTAATCTTTTTGGTGTTGTGGCAATTGTTTGTCTACTATCCGTTTGTCCACATGATTTGGGGCGGTGGAATTATGGCCGAATGGGGCATTCTTGACTTCGCAGGTGGTATTGTGGTACACGCAACGGCAGGTTTTGCAGCACTGGCTTCTGTTATTTATGTGGGTAAACGCCAGGATAGGCAGTCACCTCCAAACAGCATTCCTTTGGTAGCCATTGGTACCGGTTTGTTGTGGTTTGGTTGGTACGGTTTTAATGCCGGAAGCGAATTGGCTGTGGATAAGATTACCACCCTTGCATTTTTAAATACCGACATTGCCGCTTCCTTTGCCGCCGTTACGTGGTTAATTGTTGAATGGGTTAAAACCGGAAAACCGAAATTTATTGGTTTGTTAACCGGTGCTGTGGCCGGATTGGCTACCGTAACGCCTGCCGCCGGATTTATCCCTGTTTGGGCTGCCATCATTATTGGTATTGCCTCAGGTATCGTATGTTATATTGCCGTTCACTATAAGAACAAATTCGGATGGGACGATGCACTGGATGTATGGGGCGTTCACGGTATGGGTGGCGTTACAGGTACCATCTTACTGGGGGTTTTTGCAAGTGAAGCCATCAACGGACAAAGTGGATTGCTCGAAGGAAACAGTGCCTTTTTCTTCAAAGAGGTGATCGCTGTTATGATTGGAGCTGCTTACGCATTCCTGTTTACTTATCTGATGCTGGTGGTCATCAACAAAATCACCAAAGTAAAGGTATCCGAAGAGGAAGAAGCCATGGGTCTCGACTATGCACTGCATGGTGAAAACGCGTACGATTCGGGAGCGTTATAATTTAATAACCAAAAGGGCTGATTATTTGAAAACTTCAAATAATCAGCCCTTTTTTTTGTCCGGTAAAAAGCTAAACAGGCGACAGATCCCGCGCTTTTTTTATCTCATTCAGGTTGAGATCGTGGTGTATTTTGTGCAGATCGCAAAACTCCAGAAGTGCTTCCAATGGCAGATTTCCAACCAATTCCTTACCGGTTTGCGGACATCCTCCCAAACCACCAATTACAGTATCAAACCTGCGGATGCCGGCACGGTAGGCGGCAGCCACCTTTTCGATGCGTTTGTTCGGCAGTGAGTGCAGGTGCAAACCAAACTCCGCATCAGGAAATTCTTTTATGAGCAACCTGAATACCTTTTCAATGACAAGTGGGTCGGTTTCTCCAAAAATATCCGAAAAGGGAAACACATTCAATTCTTTTCCCATCATCCTGTCCACCCATTCGTACAAGATATCCATACTCCAGGGATCTCCGTAAACGCTGCCAAAACCCATGGAGAAAAACACCACCAGTTCCTTGTTGTGCTTAAGGCAATTATTCTGAATCCCATCGATGGTTTGATCGGCTTGTTTAAGCGTGCTGTTAATGTTTTTGCGTAAAAAAGTGGGCGAGGTCGAAAAAGGGAAAAACACCTGATCCACCTGTTTAAAACTGCAAGCCAGCTGCCCGCCTTTTTCGGTGGCTGTGAGCACCGCAATTTCAGAGGTTACTCCGCGCAGGTCAAGTTGGTTAAGTACCTCTGCGGTATCCGCCATTTGCGGGATGAGTCTGGGCGATACAAAACTCCCCACTTCAACGGTTTGAAATCCACACCTGAGCAGTTGATTGATATAATGAACTTTTTCTGAGGTGGGAATTATAGTACCGAGAGCCTGAAATCCGTCCCGGGGAGTTTCAATAATTTTTATGATGTTATCCACAGTTAAAGTATTGGTTAACAAGAGCCATCACCTCGTCTTCATCATCCTGTATGCGGGTGATCAGTCCTTCGTCGTTAAATTTAGTTAGTTTAGTAATGATATGGTCAATAACCCTGTCGGGAAAAATGTCGTGTTGAGTATAAAACTGTCTTTGTTCATGTAAATTTTTAGCCGATTGCACGCATGAAGTGGGTAACTGGGCCAGCTGTTGCTGGCGTTTTTTATTTTCTTCATCAAAAATATTGATGTCTACATAAGTATTAGCGGCTACTTCCAATGGATTTTTTAGTTCAAAGCCATGACGGGCTGCAACGGTGAGACCCGCCAACAACATGTAAATATCCGCTGAGCCATCAGGGCTGCGCAATTCAACAGTTTGTTTACCGCTCATGTCGATGATATTTCCCTTTTCCTGTGGGTTTACCTTGTGAATCATGTTGGATGGCATTGCCCATCCCAAAGGAACTCTCACGAGTACCGAACGGTTCCGGTCGCCCCAGCAAATATTGGTGGGTGCTTCCTGATGGGGAACCAGACGGAAATAGGAAGTCGGGTTTTGATTTCCAAAGGCCGTTAACGATGGGGCAAGCTCCATGTACCCCGCGATAGCCGTTTTGGCTATATCGCTTAATTTACCTTCTTTGATCATCATATTTTTGCCATCTTTCATCACACGGGTGTGGATATGAAGGCCGCTACCGGCCTTCCCCACAGTAATCTTGGGGGCAAAGGTCACCATCACGCCATACTGCTCGGCCAGGGTACGGATAATCCACTTGGCTTTCACCAGCTGATCGGCAGCATCTTCAACATTGGTAGGCAGGAACTCAATTTCATTTTGTTCGTACACCATCCCGTTTTTAGTAAAATTACCCACTTCGGAATGTCCGTATTTTATCAGCCCGCCCGATTCAGCAATCAGCTTCATGGCTTCAGTCCTGAAATCTCCCCATTTGGAGTATGGTGAAGATTCGTGGTAGCCTTTTTGATCTTCGGTCTTGAAAAGGCCGTCATCTTCGCTAATGATATAATACTCCAGTTCTCCCATGGTTTCAAACTCCATACCCGTTTGCTGTTTAAAGCTGTCGTGGGCTTTTTTCAGGATGTTCTCAGGGGCCCCGCCAAGTGGTTGGCCATTGCGGTCGAAATAAGAGCACATGATATCAAGGGCCGGAATCTGTGAAAATGGATTACGAAACGCGGTTTTGTAGCGTGGAATCACATACAGATCGCTGGACCCGGCTTCCACGAACGGCAGCAAGCTGGAACCATCCACACGCTCCCCGGCCATCAGGATGTTGTCAAGATGTTCGAGGCTGCCAATGATAAAGTTCAAAATTTTCAACCTTCCATCCCATCCCACATACCTGAAGTTGATCATCTCAATGTCGTTGTCGACGATGTATCTGATCAAATCATCTTTGGTAAGTTCATTGGCCGACTTATTCAGATATTGTAATACCGGATTGGGATTCATGGTTATATGGTCGCTCATAATCAACAAAATTTGGCCGCAAACTTAGTAAACTTTAAGCAACTACACGGACACTCAAATGGAATTTACAATTACTTGGGGCTAATTTATATAGGGTATAAAAAGGGGGCCGCCAAAAGTCTTTTTTAATTATTTTCCAAAAGAATGAAAAGAGAGAACCCTTCTTCACTATTGGCAAAGAAGGTTCCCACTACATAGTCTGTTTACTGAAAGTATTCTTTGATTTCTGTCTTATCTCACCACTACTTTTCTTACCAGTCTCTGCTGCTCAGTGACGATAATCAGCTGATAGAGGCCCGGTTGCAGTTTACCCGGCTGACATTGCATCTGCAGGGAAGCTGTTTCCGTTATAGATTGATGCCATACATTTCGACCCACTCCATCCAGAAGGGTTAGCTGAATGGCTGAAGCCTCCTTCAATTCAAGGCTCAGATAAAAACTTCCCTGAGTTGGATTGGGATAGATGACCAGTTTTTTGAAGTCGTTGAGTTCGCTAATGGAAGTGGCATTGGTTACAAACACCGTTTTTTCCGTGGTAATTCCCGCTTCACACATATTCAATCCCTGATAACCAATGGCGACTTCTCCCGAATACAAAGTGTTCCAAACAATGGTGGCTGATTGGCCGTTGGAAGTAATGTTGCCGGCAGTCTCCGGTGATAAGGACCAATTATAATCTGTGGCATATACGGCTGTTCCACCTGTCAACGCAGATGAAGTGGTGAGTACCGTATAAACGGTATCCTGTGTCCACAGGATTTCAGCAGCCTCGGGTGACTTTAGGATGGTATAAGTCTGGTTGTCGGTTACTGTGGTTCCTCCTGCACCTTCCACCGTAAGTGTAAGGGTGAAATGTCCACTGGAGATATCATCGTTTGAAAGAGAATAAACAGCATTCAGAACCTGTGGATCGTCGAACGATCCTGATCCCTGCGTGCTCCACAGCACGGAGTTATAGTTGGTGGCCATGCCGGAAAGTTGTATTTCCGTAACGTCACAGATGTCCTGATCAAAACCGGCCCAACCTGTGGTGGTTTGCACCTGAGGAAGGGCGATCAAATCAATCCAGGCGCAATCTTCAAGGTCGTCTGATTCGGCAAATTTGATAAACATCCAGATTAGCGTATGCTTGCCTATGGTAATAGGATAGGAAATACGATTCCAGTCGAACTCACCTGACCAACTGCCCTTTTCCTGTCCATCCATGATAAATTTAATCAATCCGTTTCCTTCCAGGGTGGCTGATTTGATTAAAAAGGATACGGAATCAGGTGAATATACCTGGTAAGCCAGTGTCAGTATCGACATTTGGGTGGCTGTAATATCTGCAGAGCGAAGTGCAAAATTCCCTTCATATTTTACCTGATGATCCACTACCCATGGATGGGCCTGGTCGTTTAACCATTCAAATTTGGTTAAGTCACCTGTTTCCCAATCTTCGACAGTTACACCAATCTTTACAAATACCGAATCTACAGTATTGTAAAGACCGGTTTCGTTTTGGCTGACCAAAATGATTTCTGTTCCCATCGGCGTGTTGCCGTCGGTTTCAAAAAGGAAGGTAACCACCATGGTGGAATCTGCCGGCAAAGTTTCGGTTGTTGTGGCGTCGGTGTAGATGCGGGTAAAGTTATTTTCGGTAAACAACGAAGAGACAAGCGATTTGGTAGCGCTGTGTCCTTGATTGAGAATGTCGAACTGAATTTCGTAGGTTTCACCTGCATCCACAATTCCATTTGAATTGCCAGTCACCTGGGTTAGGTGAAAGAAGTTTACTTTGATGTCCGGAGCGTTTACGGTCATCTCAATTTCAGATTCCCAGGTAGTTTCGCCACTCACGGCCGATACATGAAAGATAACCTGATGCTGATCGGGAATATTCCCGGCAACTGTAAAGGTGAACCCGTTTTCGATCATGATTTCCTGCTCGGCTTCGATGGTGCCGTAGGTTTCGGTATTATCGGAAAGCTGAATAAATTGATCGTCGCAGGAAACTGTCACCACGGTGTTGTTGGCAGCTTCTGTACCCACATTTTTCATTTTTAATGAAAGATAGGTCTCGTCTCCAAAACAAATAAAATCACTGCCATTGCTATTCAAAAAAGATTTTTCGATGTTGAGCAAATAGGGTCCGCTTGGTGGCACACAAAGCAATTGGGTATGATAACGGAAGTAATTTTGTTTGGTTATGACCAGATCCACCAGGGTGCCCGGTACAATGTAATCCAACGGAATAACCTGTGGTTCTCCGGTTCCTTCGGCCACGGCAATAATCTGTCCATCAGCTGAAAGGCAAATTAATGACCCCGCATCCGCAGTGATTTCAAAAGTGGGAAATCCGCTTAATATCACTTCATTGTGATCTACCGTTAACTCCTGGGGCACCTCGGTGTACACATTCAGGAAGGCATCTCCATGGTGATGGAATAAATTGTAGGTAACTTCTTTGTTACCGGTGTTGTATGGCCATCCGGTGTATTCGAGAAAGATTTTTCCATAGGCATTGGCAAAAGCCGGAAGTGTGCCATGGGTTTCAGGGAAATTACCACCATAGTCGGGCATAAAGTCGGGCCACATATAGTCGTACAATCCCCATACATAAGCGTCGTTTACAAATGAATAACTTACCTCCGAGGCGGCAATCAATCCAAGGGCGCCACTGGCATGACCACCATAGGTGTAGCGGTGGAATTTTTCGGAAAATACTTCCGTAGAATTGTTGTATTTACCTGTTAAACAGTTGATGGACATCACAAATGTTAAATCGGTGTTGGTCAAACCATTGATGCTGCCTTTGTTATAGCCTGGTTCACCCCAGCCGACTTCGTTGCCATGGTCGCGGTGCTGCAGCATAAACGAACCCTGATTGATGGCTTGGTTGATGTCGTCAGAATTTCCTCCTTGCCAAGCTCCGAGCTCACCGGGAGTTTCGGTAATATAATTTACACCGTTGGGTCCAAAATATTCCATTACGCCTGAGGTGTTGGGAGCAGTTGACCAGGGATCAACATCAGGATTTCCTTCATACACTTCGTTGATGCGAACCGGGTGTTTTCCCAGCTCGTTCTTCCAGAATCCGCCAACTGTTTCGGAGCAAATTTGAAACCAGCGCTCCGTTTGCCAGCCCAAAGCTGTAATAGGATGATCGTAGAAATCAAAACTTGTGGGAGGACTGGTTTCGTAATCGATAAACTTTTTGATCATGGTTTTAAGCTGATCACCGTTTTGTGCCGTGATGCGTGCAAAAACAATGTCAGGCATGCTGTTGTTGTCCACATCGGCCAGGATATTGTCCGAAACACAGTAATTATCCCATATAGGAGAAATGATGGTATTGTTCATGTTGGTGCCATAATCTCCCAAAAGGAGAACGGCGGCTGGCGGGGTTTGCCAATCGGCATAGATGGAGTTGATGTAGGCTTCGAGGGCGATGGCGTTTACACCACCAATTTCGCCCAAAGTAACCACTCCGGTGTGGATGCCCTGCATGTTTCTGAAACGGCTGATGGTATCGGCCCAGGCAATAAATTCAGGGTCGTTGGGGGTGATGATCAGGTATTCGTACTCGTTGCTGCTTCTGGAGGCCGCGATCTGTTTTACATAATCTATCTCAGGCAACACCTGGCTGTTTACAATGGAGTTTTTCAGGATGGGATCCCACCAGCGGCTTCTCAACCGCTCGGTGCCATAGGTCCCGTCGCCACCTTCGGCAATTACCTGAATTTTGATGTCACGGTATACCTTCAATTGTCTGGTGACCGGATTGTATTGGTAGGGTGTAATTCCCAGTCGCACTACATTTACCCCACGCAAAGCCGAAGGTGTTGAAACGATCACCGGTTGTGCCGGATAAAAGGCGTCTTTTGTATAAAGAGATGGGTCCTGTGTATACCTTAGTGGGGACTTATCAGTATCCCATGGAATTTCTGGCGATGGTTCCAACACTACATTTTCGATGAGTTCCACCCTTGAGTTGGTGATTTCTACTCTCGCCGTAGCTCCGTTGGGAATGGCCAGCATATATCCGTTTCCGGGAAGGTTGGGTGCCCCTGCCTTGTTGGGCAACAAGTGGGACGAAAGCACGATTTCGTGCATGGTTTCTCCGTTGATTTGCTTCCCGGCAATGGAAAAATCCTGAATCGAATAGGTGAGCATTACATCAGAACTACGCTGTTCGTTTAATTGCAAACCGGGTTTTCCCCAACTGTCGTTGTAGTGGTATTTGCCTGTTTGTGAAAAACCACTGGTCACCAGGGAGGTGATCAACAAAAGAATAACAACAACTTTTTTTGGAAGTACAGATTTTCTCATAAATAACTCTTTTCAAGGATTTAATAGCCAAGATGCAGTTTGAAATAACGATCCGGGAAGTATTGGTATCCATTATTTGATTAATAATGACCCCCTTAACCAGCTTTCGGTTGCAGCAAGCCCATCATAAAATGATCTGGTATTGGCAATATTATTTTTAAACGGGTTAAAAGTACTTTTTTTAGTGGAATATTCACATTTCAGGGTAATTTTTTACTGGTTGGGGTCTGGTTTCAGACATAAATTTTTATATTTGACATCTAATCAGCTTAATTAGTCATTTTTTGACTTTGGGTATTGCACACTTTTGATCCTTGCTATTGTCACTTATATATCAGCAGTTGACGGTTGTTAATCAAATTTAGCCAAATGAAAAAACGGTTATTTTACAGATGGTTGCAGGTCGCATTCTTTTTAATGGCTTTCTTAAATTCTTTTGGTCAAAGCCTTGATTTTTCATATCAATCGCCTCAGCCCGGAGCTCAATTTATCAATCCCGAACAAACCCTCATCCTGAAAACACCCAATGGATTTGAGCCATCGGGATTGAAATCGAACAAATTTATCATTACAGGTTCCCTTTCGGGAAATATCGGGTGCAGCGTTCAATTGTCAGGTGATTCCAAAACATTGATTGTAAAGCCAAAAAAAAACTTCCTTTACGGTGAAAAAGTGGACATCACCATTTTAAGCGGGTTGAAGGATAAAACTGGAAATTGGTTTAAAGAAATCCACTTTGATTTTTATATCAAAAATGGAGAAACCCTCTCCCTGCTTAAGCAATACAAGCAAAGCAAGGATTGCGATTTTGCTGTTCCAGACGCAAAAGATCACATCAATACCGACGCGGAATTCGCTGTAAACGATAACAATCTTCCATCCGATTATCCGATCCCGACCGTTGTTTTTGGACAAAATCACACTTTTGACGACCAATATATCTTTATGAATTTGGTCAGTCGTGATCATTCAACCTACAACAACTATCTGACCATTTTAGACAACTATGGAACTCCCATATACTATCAAAGAACCGATTTGAGCAGCCGTGATTTCCGTGTGCTGGAGGATGGCTATTTAGCTTATTCAAATAATGACCTGGCTCATCCTGAGCGGGAGAAATATTTTCTGCTCGACAGCTCCTATGTTATTTTCGATTCGGTGATGATGGGAAATGGTTACCATGTGGATGGCCATGACATGTTGTTGCTCGACAACGGACATTACCTGATGATGTCGTACGACCCACAGTTGGTCAATATGAGTTTAATTGTTCCCGGAGGAAACCCACAGGCAACTGTCGTAGGGCTTGTTATTCAGGAAGTTGATCTTGAAAGGCAGGTCTATTTTCAATGGAGGAGCTGGGATCATTTCAGCATCACCGATGCTACTTACGACATTGATTTAACAGCATTTGTGATAGATTATGTGCATGCCAACTCCTTTGAAATTGATGGAGACGGAAATATCCTGCTTTCGTGCAGACACCTGGACGAAATAACTAAAATTGATTTCAACACTGGCAATATCATCTGGAGGTTTGGTTTAAACAGTGAGAACAACATGTTTACGATACAAAACGACCCATTCGGATTTTCGCACCAGCATGATATCAGGAAACTGAACAATGGCCATTACACCGTTTATGACAACGGCAATAACCACTATCCGCCTTTTAGCCAGGCCATGGAATACACAATCAATGAACAAACCATGCAGGCTACTTTGGTCTGGAGTTATCAAAGGGAAGGTATTTATGCACCAGCCACAGGTAGTTTTCGAATGCTCGGGAGCGGCAAAAAAATAATAGGATGGGGGACTCATGATCCACTGAATATTACAGAGCTGAATGCTGATAATTCCGTGTCGTTTGATTTGATGATACCCCAAGAGGTAGCCAGTTACCGTGCCATTAAACAACCATGGAAAACAAATTTATTTTCAGCTTATCGAAATCTGTCGTTAGGCAATTATGCAGGACACAACTCGCCTAAAGAGAATTACCTGCATGTACACAACCATTCATCCGACACCATTTATATTACCAGCACTTACAACCACCTGGAAGAGTTTTACCTGACCACGCCCTTGCCATTCCAGATTCTGCCAAATTCAACAGGTACGATGGTTGTAAAATTCGAACCCGCACACAATGGGAACTACAACGATTTACTCACCCTAAATTACGACAACCCCGGAAATACCAGGAGGATCGCCCGTCAGGTAAATCTGGTTGGTATCTGGGACGACTCCATTCCATCGGTATTTATCAGCCCGTCGCAAGGTTCCACCAATGTTGATCCCGGAACGTTGATCACCGTTACATTTGATGAACCTGTGAGGCTCGCAACAGGCGAAGAAATTACCTCTCAGGACATTCCTGATCTGGTTAATTTTAAATTAAATAGTTATAGTGGCGATTCGGTTGCCTTTACAGGAGTTATAAATGGCAATAAAACGGTGATTACCATTTATCCCGAAAACACACTATTAGAAAATCAGCTTTATTTCTTCGTTCTCAGAGGAAAGCTGGTGGCTGATTATGATGGGTATGTGATACAAAATCCGGAAGTGAGCTATTTTGAAACAGGAACGATAACCGGTATGGAATCTGAGGATGAAACAATAGAGACTATTTTTCCCAATCCGTTTACCGATTGCATTACGATCAGGTTTGCCGACCCGGGGCCACATCGGGTCTCGGTATACAACCTCAATGGCACCTGTCTGCATATGGCAAACACAATAAAACCAACCCTTTCGTTCGATACCCAACCCTTAAAAGCGGGTATTTATTTAATCAGTATTGTGAACCAAAATGATGAAACTACCCGCTCCTATAAGGTAATCAAACCCTAGAAATTCGAATTTTGGATTAAATGGAACTGAACACTGAAGAGTTAATCTTACTAAGAGTAGCCCTGTTGAGTGACGAGGGCTTTGAAGGCGGTTATCGTGCCAGTCTTTTGAGGAGCCTGGGTGGGATCTTATTTGTTGTTTTATTGAAATAAGAATCCAGGTTAACCGTCCTGGTATTCCTGAATGGCCTCGCTTACATTGATAATGTAATCGCCAATGCGCTCATCTATCGAAAACATATCGCTGTAGAAGGTGCCCGTTTTGTGTTTGTACCTTTTTTCTTTCAGGTCTTCCACATGCTGCTGACGCAACTGGTTTCTTTTTTCATTGATTTTATTCTCGATGCTATAGGCGTTTTTAATTGACACCGTATGGTATTCTTTTTCGATGTTCAGGTTCATCTCTTTAAAGGCCATTTTTACCAGTTCGAACATTTCCTTGAGTGCCTTTTTCTGGTTTTCGGTAAATTTCAGCTTACTCTGCTGCGCATTGTCGATAACCTTTGAAAGCTGATAAATGGCATCGCCCACACTTTCCATATCGTCGATAATTTTCAGCATGGCCCTGATTTTCTTTGAGCTGTCGTGGCTGAGTTCACCTTCCGAAACCCTGGTCAGGAAGCCGGCAATTTCAAGTTCCAGGTTATCGGTAATTTGCTCGTATTTCTCAACTTTTGTCAGTATTTTATAATACTTTTTTGTTTTGTATTCAGTCATTAAAATCTGGGTCAGCGAATACATTTTTTCTATTCTTCGACCAAAGGTTGAGATTTCGTTTCGTGCCTGAATAATGGCTATTTCGCTGGTGGAGAATAAACCAGTGTTGATAAATTTCAGGCGGAATTCCTCATCGTCTTCCCCTGCATCGGGAACCATTTTAGTGGCGACTTTGGCGATTAAAGGTGCGAATCCGATTAAGATCAGGGTATTAATAATGTTAAAACTGGTGTGGAAAACGGCCAGAGCTACCGGATATTCATTTTTAATGATTTCATAATCAGCTTTGGATAGGTGGGTGTTTAAAATGGAGATCCCATGATATTGCTGCATCAAAAGATCAATGCCCATTAAAAAATAGTGAAATACAGCGACCATCCAAAGCACACCGAAAATATTGAAGATGAAATGCGCCCGTGCTGCTCTTTTGGCCGAAACATTGGCCACCACAGCCGCAATGTTAGCTGTGACGGTTGTTCCGATATTCTCACCCAACACCATGGCCGCTGCCAGTTCAAAAGGGATCAATCCATTGTAGCACATCACCAATGTTAAAGCCATGGTGGCACTGGACGACTGAATGACGATGGTTAACAGCGTCCCCACCAATATAAAGATCAATACCGAACCAAAGCCAAGATCGGTAAACGAAGAAAGGAAATTTAATGCATCCGGATTGTTGTTGATGTCGGGAACCGATTCTTTAAGAAATTGCAGTCCGATAAACAGGATGGCAAAGCCGATGATAAATTCACCCCATGATTTTCGTACGCTGTTTTTGGAGAAAAAGAGCGGAAAGCTCAGCCCGATCAGGGGAAGGGATAAAAAACTCAGGCTGACTTTAAACCCCAACAGGGCAATGATCCAAGCCGTAACTGTGGTGCCTATATTGGCACCCATGATAACGCCAATGGAGGCGATCAACGAAATTAACCCTGCATTGACAAAGCTTACGATCATCACCGTAGTGGCCGATGACGACTGGATAGTGGTAGTCACCAGCAATCCGGTAAATACTCCTTTTATCCGGCTGCTGGTCATGGCAGCCAGTATTTGTCTCATTTTGTTTCCGGCTACTTTTTGCAGCGATTCGCTCATGAGTTTCATCCCGTAAAGGAACAATCCCAGAGTACCAATCAGGGTAAGAACTTTTCCAATAGTGGCAAGGAAATCCGCCATAACTTTTATGCTCAGTTAAAAGTTCAATAATAAAACATTTACGGGATTTGAGACTTAGAAAAACCGGCAAATTCTCAGAAGTTATCTACAGATTAAACCCCGTTAAAATGGGGGATTGAAGACCAATTGTTCAAGTAATGAACAATTGATTGGTTTTTAAATAAAGTTGCGCTAGATTTGTATGCAAAATAGCTGGGGAACTTGAGAAGTTGCTTTAAGCAACGTGCCTTGAATCGTCATAAATCCCTATTTTTGCCGCTTCTACTAAAATTGCTATGACACCACTACATAACCGCGTGAATAAGGAAATCCTTAAACAACGCCTGGCAGACGAACCATTTAACCGCACCACACTCTCTTTTTATCGGTATGTGATTATCGATCAGCCACAAGTTTTCCGCGATGAGCTATATGCCCAGCTTGATGAGTTGAACTGCTTTGGCAGGATTTACGTGGCCCGCGAAGGCATCAACGCCCAGATGAGTGTGCCAACGGAAAATCTAAAGGCATTTCTGGAGCTTCTGGAGAAAGATGTGTACCTGAAAAACATGCCCATCAAATATGCCGTTGAAGATGACGGGAAGTCCTTTTACAAACTTATCGTCCGGCTTAAAAACAGAATTCTGGCCGATGGGCTCGATGACAATGCCTACGATGTAACCCATGTGGGCAAGCACCTGACGGCTTTGGAATTTCATGAATTGGCTGCTAAAGAAGAAACCCTGGTCATCGACATGCGCAACCGCTATGAGAGTGAAATTGGCCATTTCGAAAATGCCGTTTGCCCGGAGGCGGATACTTTCCGCGAAGAGATACAGATGGTTACGGAGGAGTTTAAAGACCAGAAGGACCGGAAAATCCTGCTTTATTGTACGGGAGGAATCCGGTGTGAAAAAGCCAGTGCTTATTTCAAACATTTGGGTTTCAGGGATGTGAACCAGTTGCACGGAGGTGTGATTGAATATGCACAACAGATTAAAAAAGCGGGATTGCAGTCGCGTTACATTGGCAAAAACTTTGTGTTCGACAACCGTATGTGTGAAAGTATTGATCACCGGGTGGTGGGAAAATGCCACCAGTGTGGATCTCCGGCGGATACCCACGTCAATTGTGCCAACGATGCATGTCATTTGTTATTTATTCAATGCGCTGTGTGTGCTGAAAAAAATAATCACTGTTGCAGTGTTGAATGTCAGGAGTTTATTCAGCTGCCCGAAGAAACCCAGCGCTTTTTGCGCAAGGAAAAGGTATTTAATGGCACCATCAACGGGTATAAGGGTTTACGTGAGAGGTTGAGTGCAATTTAATCAGAACACAGTAAACCCCTCTGCGCCTTTGCGGTAAAAAAACCACAAGGACACAGAGAAAATCACATATTCAATCTCCTGTTAACCGATTCCATTTCTCCATTCACCGAACAAGCACCTCCATTGGCCTAAATCCAATTTACACAGGCCCGTTTTCGTGGTAGTTTTGCTTCATAAACACAGAAACTATAAAAGTTAAACATCATGAAAACTCTACTCAAATACACCTTCGCCCTCGCACTGCTCGCCTTCACTTTCAATGCAAATGCCATCACTCCCGTAATCTCACCCGTACTCGCCGAAGAAGCCTATATCGATGATATTCCTTTTAGTACCCAACATGTTTTCGACAGCATTCTGGATCTGAACATCGCCGATACCTACGATTTATCAGAAGAAGACTATATTCAGGACATCCCATTCAACACAGCAGAAATTGCCTCACAAAACCTGGACACCACCTCCTTTGATCTGGAAGAAGAATCCTACATCAACGACATCCCGTTTTCAACCGAACTGTATGCAAAACAATAAACGCAACACTCAATATAGCTCCTATAGCCAGCAAAGTCACCCCAAAAAGTGGCTTTCGTTGTTTTAGGAAACGAACATTCAACGCTAACATACGATTCATAAAAAATACATCTTTGTAACAAACCTGTTTTTCAATCGTCAAATCATATTATTATACAAAAATCAAAATCATCCAACATGAATAAATTAATCATCCACAACCTCTCAAAAACGTATTCAAACGGCGTAGTAGCCCTCGATCAGGTGAATTTAGAAATAGAAAATGGCATGTTCGGTCTGCTGGGGCCTAATGGTGCCGGAAAATCATCGCTGATGCGGACGCTGGCTACGCTTCAGGAAGCCGATAGCGGTAGCGCCATGCTGGACGATATTGATTTGTTAAATCAACCCGGTGAGGTACGCAAAGTGTTGGGATATCTCCCACAAGAATTTGGTGTTTATCCCAAAATTACGGCACTTCAATTGCTCGATCATCTGTCGATTTTAAAGGGCATCACCGATTCAAGGGAGCGAAAAGAACTGGTTCGTTATCTGTTGGACAAGGTAAACCTATACGACAAACGAAATAAAAGTGTGAAGGGTTTTTCGGGTGGGATGAAACAACGCGTTGGAATTGCACAGGCACTCATTGGAAATCCAAAACTCATCATCGTGGATGAGCCGACTGCCGGTCTGGATCCGGGAGAAAGAAACCGGTTTTATAACCTGCTGGCCGATGTAGGCAAAGAGGTGATCGTCATCCTGTCGACCCACATCGTGGACGATATCAGGGAGTTGTGCACCAAAATGGCCATCATGAACCTGGGCCGGATTGTGTACCATGGCACCCCTCAAAATGCCATCGATGCGTTGAATGGAAAAGTGTATCAAAAGGTAGTTAACCGTGAAGAATTGCCCGATTATGCCCGCCATTATTCCATTATCTCCAACAAAATGGTGGGAGGACGACCTCTGATTCATGTTTTTAGCGAATCGGATCCCGGTGCAGGTTTTGAACAGGTAAATCCAAACCTCGAAGATGTGTTCTTCTCGAAAATCAACACCTCCAACAAACTTGTTTAACACCAAAACCCCGACTATGTTTAAGACCTTCTTTTTATCAGAAATAAAATTCTCGCTCCGGCAACCCATGGTATATATCTTCCTGGTATTGATTGGATTGCTGGTGTTTGCAGCCACTGTGAGCGATAATGTACAGATTGGTGGCTCGGTGGGAAATGTGTATCGCAATGCTCCTCATGTGATCACCATTTATACCACCATCATGACTATTTTTGGGTTGCTGATGGCCACCGCCTTTTTTAATAATGCCGCCCTAAAAGACCTTGACAACGATTTTAATGAGATCCTTTTTAGTGCTCCCATCAGCAAGTTTGGCTATTTCTTTGGGCGCTTTTGTGGTGCTTTGTTGTTGTCGACCATTCCAATGCTGGGGATTTATATCGGGATGGTTCTTGGTTCCATTCTGGGTCCGGCCTTTGGCTGGGTAGATGCCGACCGGTTTGGCCCTTTTTACCCGGAAACTTTCATAAACACCTATTTTCTGTTTGTTCTCCCCAACATGTTTTTCGCCGGCACCATTATTTTTGCCATGGCCAATAAGTGGAAGAATACCGTCATTTCCTTTGTGGGTTCGTTGGTGATTATCATTGGTTACATTATTGCCGGCACGCTGATGTCGGATATCGACAACGAAAGCCTGGCTGCTCTCACCGATACGTTTGGCATCAGGGCCTATTCGGTTTATGCCAAATATTTTACTCCCATCGAAAAAAATACCCTGAGTCCGGGATTTACGGGTTTGCTTCTGCTAAACCGAATCATTTGGATTGCAGCGGGTTTGGTTATCCTGATTACCTCATACCTGACCTTTTCGTTTAAGGAAAAAAACAAAAAAATAAAGTTTGTCAAAGAGGAGGAAACGCCGAAATACAGGCTGGTAAATTTGCCAAAAATGCATCCTGAGTTTAACCTCAATACCGACTGGTTGCAGTTTAAAAGCTTCTTTTTTACTAACTTTTTGAGCATTGTAAAGAGTGTTACCTTTAAAATTCTCTTCCTTTTCAGTGCCATTATCCTCATAGCCAATTTGTTTGGAGGCTTTGAATATTTTGGATTACAGTCCTATCCGCTTACCTATAAAATGATCGATCTTATCACCAACGCTTCCGGTATTTTTGTGATCATTATTCTGGTGTTTTTCAGCGGAGAGCTGATCTGGCGCGACCGCGACAGCAAAATAAATGAGGTGGTGGATGCCACACCGCACACTTCCTTTAATTCGATGGCTGCCAAAGCCCTTTCGTTGGTGGTAATCACCACACTCATTCATTTTTTCTTTATCCTGGTGGGCGTTACCTATCAGCTGATCAATGGCTACACACGCATCGAACTCAATGTATACCTGTTGGATTTTGTTTATACCAGCCTGTTGCTGTATGTCATCTGGAGCGGTGTGATGATCATGATTCAGGTGTTGGTAAACAACAAATACATTGGCTATTTCATCTCCATTGCCGTGATTTTTGTGTGGAGCATTGTTCTGAATATCGTTGATGTTCAAAGCAATATGCTGGCTATTGGTGGACGGCCTTCGCTGGAGTATTCCGATATGAACGGATTTGGACCAGGTTTAACGGGAGCCATGTGGTTTAACACTTACTGGTTTTTGTTTTCGTTGTTGTGTCTGCTAATTGCCGGAGCTTTGTGGAACCGGGGAAGCATCAGTTCGTTGATGCAGAGAGTAAAAATAGCACGGAAGCAGGTTCCTCACCAATACCGATTGATCATGCTCGTCACTTTGTTCGCCTGGATGGGAGTGGCCGGATTTGTATATTACAATACCCAGGTGCTCAACACCTACATAACATCCGATGAAGAAGACCAGCTTTCGGCCAGTTTTGAGAAGAAATACAAGAAGTATGAAAAGGTAAACCTTCCTAAAATTACCGATGCCAAATACTTTATCGATCTTTTCCCTTACAAACGGGATGTACAGGTAAAAGCCGTTTTGCAATACACCAACGAAACCAACTCCCCCATCGACTCGCTGCATTACAATATTGACAAAGATTGGAAACCGGAGTTCTTTATTCCAAACTCCGATTTGGTATACGAAGACAAAGAACTTGGGTATTTGATTTTTCAGCTTAGAACACCCCTACAGCCGGGTGATTCGTTGGAACTTGAAATCGAAACGAAGTCTGTTTCGCAAGGATTTGAGAATTCGGCTGGAAATACCGGCATCATACACAACGGCACATTTCTGAACAATTTCGAAATCCTTCCGGCACTTGGATACAACGAAAGCAGGGAGTTAAGTGATAAAAATACCCGGAAAAAATATGGTCTCAAACCGAAGGACCGGATGCCTGAACTGGAAGAAAACTGCACCGAACACTGCATGGCCAACTACCTCACCGATGGACGTTCTGACTTCATCAATGTGGAAACTGTTATCTCAACCTCGGCCGATCAGATTGCCATTGCTCCCGGCTCGTTGGTCAGGAAATGGGAAGAAAACGGAAGAAACTATTATCACTACAAAGTGGACCATCCATCGCAAAATTTTTACGCGTTTATTTCGGCCAAATATGAAATAGCCATCCGTAAATGGAACGATGTGGATATTGAAGTGTATTACGATAAAAAACATGAAGTGAACGTGGAACGAATGCTGGATGCAGTGGAACGTTCGTTGACCTACTACACCGAAAACTTTGGCCCGTACTACCACAAACAGTGCCGGATTATTGAGTTTCCACGATACGAAACGTTTGCACAGGCTTTTCCCGGAACGATGCCCTATTCGGAATCCATTGGTTTTGTGATCAATTTAGAAGATGCCGAAGAAAACAATATCGTCGATGCGGTGATTGCACATGAGATGGCCCATCAGTGGTGGGCTCACCAGGTGATGGGTGCTAAAATGCAAGGAGGAACCATGTTAAGTGAAAGTTTCGCCGAATATTCTTCGCTGATGACCATGAAGCACCTGACCAAAAACCCCATGAAAATGCGTGAGTTCCTTAAATACGATCATGACCGGTATTTAAGGGGCAGAAGCGGCGAGGTGGACAAGGAGATGCCTTTGTACAAGGTTGAAAACCAAATGTATATCCACTATGGTAAAGGAAGTGTAATCCTTTATGCACTACAGGATTATATTGGTGAAGAAAAGGTAAATACCGCGATGAGGAATTTTCTGGAAGAATTCAAGTATCAAAAACCTCCCTATCCTGTCTCCCTGGATTTCATGAAGTATCTGGAGCCTCAGATTCCCGATTCGTTACATTATTTAATCGACGACTGGTTTAAGGAAATCACTCTGTACGACAACCGTTTAAATGAAGCTTCGTACAAGGAACTTGAAAATGGGAAATATGAGGTAAGGATGAACATTGAATCTTATAAAATTAAAGCCGATACCATTGGAAACGAAACCAGGGTTCCCATCAACGACTGGATCGATATCGGTGTTTTTTCTGATAAAGATGAAGAGAAACTATTGTTTGAAAAAAGAGTTAAAATCGATCGCCCTGAGATGAGTTTTTCATTTGTGGTGGATTCGTTACCGGTAAAAGCTGCCATCGACCCCCGACACTTGTTAATCGACAGGGTTTACGACGACAATTCAAAAACTTTAGTGCTGGAATAGAGCTGCAAAAATCCTGGCGCACCAAGTGGTTCGCCAGGATTTAACATGTTAACCGAAGCATTTCCCCATTCACCGAACAAGCACTTCCATTCGCCTAAAACCGGTTTACAAGCGCTCTTTTTCGTGGTAGTTTTGCTTCAAGAAACCAGGAAACTTTTAAATTTAAAATGCCATGAAAACGCTACTTAGATACTCACTCACACTCGCACTGCTCGCCGTTGCTCTTCACCTGAATGCCAACACACCGCCAACCGTAGCCGCTTTACCCGAAGAAGCTTATATCGATGATATCCCGTTCAATACCGGGCAAATCTTCGACAGCCTGTATGATGTTTCATTAACTGATACTTACCAGTTGACTGATGAAAATTACATCAGTGACATTCCTTTTAACACAGCTGAAGTTGCTGCCGATTCAGTGGAATTTGACACGAACACTTTTACCCTGGAGAGTGAAACCTACATCGACGATATACCTTTCTCAACTAAAGACATCGCCAAACTGTAAACTCCTATCTCAACATAGCTCCTATAGCCTTCAAAAGCCACCTCACGGGTGGCTTTTGTTGTTTTTATCCTGAGATAAATGCGGCCTTATAACCCAAACTTGTGCATCCACTTCGGGCTTTTTATCGGGAACCGGTAACCCATGTATATCCTGAAATAATTGTAAGAAGTAACCGCATAGGCATCTCCCAGTGCATCGTCAATAAAACCATCGGAGACGAAAAAGAGGCCGCCATAAATCCGGTTGCCATTATAACCTGCTGTCAGGCGTGAATACAGGGATATCCCCATCGAATTGTAAATCCTGGTTTCCTGTTGGTCATAAAAATCGGTGGCACCCCGGCTATACAAAAAGCCCTGGATGATGGCCCCGTGTATGTAGAAACGCTTCCAGAATACAAAAGTGTGCATATATCCGCCTGAAAGGCCAATCTTAATTGAAGCGCCCTCTTTAAAATGTGGATGTACATCGCCGGTTAAAAGTGTGTCGTTGAGCATCAGGGGCTTGGTGGTTGAAATGCCCTCCAGGTTGGTTAAAAACCCGAGTACAAACGATCCTGCACTCTTTTTCTGCTGGTCGATTTGCCAAAGTGCAGCCGTGTTGGAATACTTCTTATGGTTGAAGGTATAATAAACCGAAAGGGCCAAAGTAACATTGCTCAGACTATCGAAGTGCGGATACCTGGTGTTGTGATCGAACCAGTCAGGATCGTAATCCTTGATGTTTTTAAGATAAAACCCGGTGGTCGACCGCACAAAGAAATTCATTCTTAGCCTGCGCCCGGTCAATCCGAATCGGAATGAAGAGGCATCGCTTTCCCCCTTTTTAGCCGTGCGTAACTCCAAGCCGCCAAAGGTTTTGGTGTATTCAAGAGTGACCCATTTGTAATCAAAGGATATCCCAAAACCAAAAGGGTTGTTGGTGGCAAAATTCACGTCGTAGGTGCTGTTGACATTGGCAAATGTTACACCGGTTTGTTTGTTCACGCCAACAAGAGCAATGTGAACCAAATCGCGGTAGCTTTTGATGTAGTTAGTATCGTACTTTAATGGTTTTACCTGACCCACCGAATCTTTTTCAACTGCCAACAACTGAAACGAAGAGGCGAAGCATAAAATTACCACCAGAATCAACTTGCGTTTCATGGTTTGTTTAAATTATATTTAGTGTCCGGCAAAAAACAGTCTTTCCATGCTAAAACCCTTTATTGGTAAGGCATCTGTTGCCCCTGGATTAAGCCAGGGGCAACAAGACAAAATGAATAAACGGGCATTTGCCACATGATCATTTATCGATCTTCAAAAACACAATGCCAATCATAAATTCAACCTGTTACAAGGATGGCCGTTTATAGTTTCACCACCTTGTTTCTGATTTTATTCTGATCGGTTCTGATTTCATAAAAATAAATGCCGGTGGGAAGTTCCTTTCCTGTGTTGTCTTCGCCGTTCCACACCACTGCGTGCTGTCCGGAAGCAAGATGCCGGTTAAGAAGCGTTGTCACCACTTTCCCGTTGATGTCGTATACCCGGAGGGTTACAAATGAATCCTGATCGAGACCAAAGGCAATGGTGGTTTGATCAGAAAACGGGTTGGGATAGTTGGTTACCGGAGATGATTTTTCGATCTCACCGGGTTCCTCTGTTCCCACCAGGAGAGCGATTCCTCCTGAATAGCAGTTGACTTCGCCATTTCTTCCACCTGCAACCATTTCCATAGAACCATCACCAACAATGTCCGGAATGCCATTAATAGCGTCCACCGGCGAAGGATAATTTCTGGAATCAAGTTCGGCACCATCCACCCCATTCAGAAAATAACAGCGATTGGATGAGTAAAGCGTGCCGATGATCACATCATTGATCTGATCGTCGGTAATATCATCTATCGCAGCCACATTCCACGATTTATCAGCCAGACTTTTAAACCAGATGGTTGACCCATCCTTACCATTGAGCACAATTCCGTTGGCATTGCTGTGAGCTACCAGTAGATCGGCAAAACCATCGCCGTTTACATCTTCAAGTCGTTCAAAACGAAGAATTAAAGCACCATTGATAGAGCCATGAAAAATCTGGGTGTTGTCAGTAGGATCCAGATAGTAGAAATTTCCGCCAAAATCTCCTGCCACCACCTCTTTTACCCCATCTCCCGTAATGTCATCCAGTTGCTTCAATGCCCAAACCGACGAGCCTCCGGTGGTTCGGGTCCACTGAATACTTCCGTTGGTGCCGTCAATGCCTACGATTTTTCCCTGGGTTTCATCCGCGGTGGAGGCACCGGCAATAACATCCGGTTTACCGTCACCGGTAAAGTCTTCCACCCCGATAACCGAAAAAACAGGACCTCCGATGTATGCTTCCCACAGGGCGACACCATTAACAGCATTTAAGCAGTATACGCGTTTGGGGCCGGTATCTTCGCTGTCGTCACCTGTGGAGGCCAACACATCCGTTAACCCGTCGTTGTTATAATCGTAGCTTGCATTTACCTGATAAACCCAACCCCCATTTCCATACTCGTTGGTGTTGTGCCGCCAGACCGATTGGCCGGTTTTGCCCGAAAGTGCCCTGATGGAACGATCGCCACCTGTGGTACCAATAATAACATCCTGATACCCATCATTATTCAAATCTTCAATGGTGGTTAATCCGGGTTGATCGTACACGTTACCGCTATAAATTTCAAATTCCCACATCACATCCGCAATGCCGGAAGAATTTCCATTAAAACAGCGTATATAATTGTCTTCGGAACAAACAATAACCTCATCAACCATATCACCCGTAATGTCCTGAAGGGGTGCAATGGCTTTAGGACTTTGATCGTAGCCGGTGGTAATATTATAGTGCCATAGGGCATCGCCGATGGGGTATTTCCGGTCATCTCCATCACCTGTGAGGGGAACAAAATAAGGATTGTTCGCAGGGTCGTTGTTGTCGATTTGAATTTTTCCATTATAGGCTTCATTTGTCAATGGATTGAACCATATTCCGACGAGTACCGAATCCAATGGTGCTATCTGAATGGGGAAGTTGACGGATTCATCAACGATAAACACCTCATGATTTGTGGAAAGATTACTCACCACAAGAGTGGCGTCACCGATATTTTCTACCTCAAGAAACCAGCGGGTAAAAGCATGCTGCCTCACCAAACCGTAATGATGCGAATCGAACGGAACATACAATGAAGGACCTGAATTCACCGCATCTCCCGTAAGGGTAACAGACTCATTTGGCGTAATTGGATCGGAGGATACAACCGTAATGGTGGTGTTTAGATGACCGACCGTCACCGGAGAATAGGTGAGAGGAATGAAAATTGAACTTCCGGGTGTGATGGTTTGCGGTGGTGAAAATGTGGTGGAAACAGGCACTGCGCCAGGAATGACGATGCTGGTGATGATCAGGTTGGCATTCCCCACATTTTCTACCTCCATATTCCATGTTTCGGAGGTGAAGGTGGTCACAATTCCATAGTTATGCGAATCGACCGGAATATTGATTTCAGGAGTTCCGGCACCCGTCAAACTCACTTTGTAGAGTTTGCTTGGCGACGAAAGCTGCCCATCCACATACCATATATAGGTTCCGTCGTATACAATTCCTGAGGGTTTAATGTTTTCACTGGCATGACTTTCCAATACAGTGCCGGATTGATTTGTTCGGTAAATCATATTTGAATTGTAGTCAACCATCCACAAGTCGTTTCCCTGCATGCAGATATCCCAAATCTGATCGGCAGGCGGAGTAAACTGACTGAGTACATTGCCTGATCCGTCCACCTGGTAAGTAATTCCCGGATCGGGATAATAGGTGCCTACCCAATATTCACCTGCATCCCAGGCAATACCGCTCATATAATGATCGGGCAGGTCGAAGGTAGAAAGGATGGTCCCGCTAAGGTTGAGTTCGGTGGCTTGTGCAGGCTGATTTGAGGAGGAAGGCTGATTCACGGCCCAAAGCGACGATCCGTCCCAGGTTAAACCAAAACAATCGTCAATGGCCGGGTTGATAAACTGCTGTTGAATGGCCCCGTTGGATGGATCGAACCGATAAAAGTGATCCCCGTCGGAACCGTAAATTCCAAAATATAAATAGGTGCCATCATAAGCCAGACCCGAAGCTTTTCCGGGTATATCCCACGATTGCAGGATGGACCAGGAGCGGTCGCCTTTGTCTGATTGCTGCCCTGCCCATAGTGGATTGGCAAGTATCAGTGCATTCACAATGAATAAAAATAGTACAGATTTCTTCATGATTAATTGGTTTTGGTTATCAACAAGACACCAAATTTAATGTTTTTGTTTAAGAAAAAACAATCCTTGAAAGCTTTAAAATAATTGAATTTGAATAGGTCGGATCGGTAACAATCATGATTATTGCCATTTATTCCCTTTAACCGTTCCCATTCCCCAACTACCGAAGTAGTTCCCCCATTCGCCTAAAACCGGTTTACAAGCGCCCTTTTTCATGGTAGTTTTGCTTCAGAAACTAAGAAACTTTAAAATATACAACGTCATGAAAACACTCGTTAAATACTCAATCGCACTTACACTGCTCACCTTCGTACTCCATGTAAATGCCAACACGCCTCCAACCATAGCTGCGTTACCAGAAGAAGCTTATATCGATGATATCCCTTTCAACACCGGACAAATTTTCGATAGCCTGGTTGATGTTTCGCTAACCGATACCTACCAGTTGACAGATGAAAGCTACATCAGAGATATTCCATTCAACACAGCAGAAATTGCAGCAGATTCAATTGAAATGGAGACTTCTGAATTCACTCTGGACAATGAAACCTACATCGACGATATTCCTTTCTCGACTAAAGAAATAGCCAAAATGTAATCTTCACTCTCAACATAGCTTTCATAGCCTTCAAAAGCCACCCCTTCTGGTGGCTTTGGTTGTTATAATCAATGCGGTGGGCTCAAGTTCACGGCAATGGATGCCGTCACAATTTCCCTCCTCCTACAACACCAACAAACCATTTCCTTTTAAAATATCCATCGGCTTTGAATACCAAAATAGCTCGAAGTTATCAAACTGTCGCTCGTAATCTGATTTCATTTGGGCAAAGGTGAGGATCTCACTTTTGTAAATGGATGCTTTCTCCAAAAAACCGACCAGCCACATGGATCGCGTTTCGTCTGCCACGACTACAAAAGACTTTTTTTTACCATGAAAAATCATTCTCACCATCTGTATGTTTTCGTCGTTAAAATGCTTTTTAAAATTGATTGAAACGGGGTTCCCTCCCAGCCAAATAATTTTGGCAGTCGGTTTAATCACCACAAATGTTTCATGTGATAAACAGTCTCTGATAACATGGCTGTTCATTCGTGTGTTAGGAACTTTAAAATCGAACCACTTTTGCAACGGAAGCTCAAAGCCGATCCCTTGCATGAAATTGAAAATGGATTTCCTGAGCCCATTGCTGAACCGGCTATGGTCAATGGCGGTGGTATCGGTAAATTGGACATCGTTGTTGGCAAACGTAATCTTTTGGTAATGGGGGACAATGCCATAATCGGATGGATGCTGACCCACCGGACTATGAGCAGTGAGCGCAAATTGATGCCAGAATCCTGATCGAATAATGCCGAGTTCAAATAATTGCCGCACCATCTCCAGGCTATCGACCGTTTCCTGGATGGTTTGTGTGGGGAAACCATACATCAAATAAGCATGTACCATGATACCAGCATCGGTAAAATTTCGGGTCACCTGAGCCACCTGTTCAACGGTAACGCCTTTGTTTATCAAAGCCAATAACCGATCAGAAGCCACCTCCAAACCGCCTGATACGGCGATGCATCCCGACGATTGGAGTAAAGTGCACAAATCGCGGGTAAAGCTTTTCTCGAACCGGACATTGGTCCACCAGCTGACTGTTATTTTCCTTCGAATGATTTCTATTGCCAAAGCACGCATGAGGGTAGGAGGGGCTGCTTCATCAACAAAATGAAAGCCCTTTTCGCCGGTTTGGGCAATGATTTGCTCCATTCGGTCCACCAGCAGTTTAGCGGCGATGGACTCGTAGGCCTTAATATAGTCAAGGGTGGTATCACAAAAAGTACATTTGGCCCAATAGCACCCATGGGCCATGGTGAGCTTGTTCCATCGGCCATCGCTCCACAGGCTGTGCATGGGATTGGCAATTTCTATCACCGACACATACTGGTCAAGAAGCAAATCTGTGTAATCAGGAACACCCAGTTCCGACTGTTTATAATCGGGTCGGGAGGAAGCATCGTTATAAACCACAAGGCCATCAACACGTAAAAAAGTACGCTTGAGACGATTGAAATGGGGATTGTCTGCCCGTGGATTGAGTGTGTTGGAAATCAATAGTTCGAGCGGTAGTTCCCCATCATCAAGTGTAATATAATCGAAAAAATCAAAAACGCGTTCATCGGTAATCGACCTCAATTCTGTATTCGGGTACCCACCTCCCATTACTGTTTTGATGTGCGGATATTTGGCTTTGATCAATTGAGTGCAACGAAAAGCGCTGGTCAGGTTCCCCGGGAAAGGTACCGAAAAACAAACCAACTTAGGCTTCTTGGTTTTGATATGCTTTTCCAGGATTTTCCAGGTAAGTTGCTCGATATAGTTGGGCTCTTTTTGCAAATGACCGTGCAATTCATCAAAGCTATTGGCACTAGTTCCCAGCCGTTCGGCATACCGGCTAAAACCGAAATGTTCGTCGATGCATTCCACGATAAAGTCCGATAAATCTTCCAGGTATAAAGTAGCCAGGTGTTTGGCTTTATCCTTTATTCCCATGGCTCCAAAAGCCCATTCCATATCCTCCGTTTCATTGAACCGGGAAGCCTGCGGAAGAAATGACCCCGTACAGATTTGCCGGGCCAGCGTTTGGTTATTTCCTTGAAGAAACGTGATCACTTCTGCAAGTGGGTTTAAATATTCGTCTTTAAGTGAATAAATCCTTCGGGAATTTTCCGATACGATTTTGTTGTGATGAAAGGCAACCTCAAACAGAGGCCCGAGTCTCTTTTTCGAAAAAAGTTCCAGAAAAACCTCCAGACCCAAGTCCATTTGAAACGAAGGTATCTGCCTGGTGTTGAGAAAACCTTTTAAATAAACCGTTGCCGGATATGGAGTGTTGAGTTGGGTAAACGGCGGGGTGATGAGCAGAAGATCTTTCAAACAATCGGTTGTTATAAAACTGAATACAAAAATAGAATAAGTAGCTGATAAAGTTGGATTTACCTTTGATTATTTAGTTATCGGTTTTTGATGGTTGTAAAGGCAGTCGGGTAAAGGCAAGTTTCGGGAATTTTTTTTATTTCTTTTGCTTCTGATATTATCTTTGATGGGTTTCAAAATCGTGTTACACTTTAATTAAAACTGACCAATATGTTTGAGAGACTGATTATTTTGGCTATTTTTGGAATTGCCATGGCTCATTTAGAGGGAGTTGTGGTAGTTTACCTGAGGGAAGTATTGGGAATAAAAGAAACCGAATCGAATCAGGAATCGTTGAAATATTTCCCTAAGCGATATCTGTTAATCGAAAAATCAAGAGAGGCTGCCACCATTGTGATGCTGGTTTGTGTGGCCCTTTTAACCGGTAACACCTGGCTCGAATATGGTGTTTTCTTTCTGTGGACTTTTGCCTTTTGGGATCTCTTTTATTATCTGTCGTTGTATATATTAATCAGATGGCCACCCAAATTAACCACAACGGATGTGCTGTTCTTAATTCCCAGGCCCTGGATTGCTCCGGTGTGGTTTCCTGTTTTGATTTCTTCAATCACCATCATAGCTCTGTTTCTGCTTTATCTTTTTGGGGGTTTACATGATTAAAATAGGTATTTGGAAATTCTTTCAATATTTTTGCCGGCTCATTTTAATCAAACCAAAAACATGAAAAACTTCCTTACCCTGTGTGTCTTATTGTTGATTTCTTTCCAAATTCAGTCACAATCAGTCAGTCAACCCGAACCACAAGGAACCGATTATTATACACAAAAGTATCATGAAGCAAGTAAATCCAGGAAATTTGGAAGCACGATTGCAATTACCGGAATTTTGGTTGGAGGAGCAGGAGTGTTCCTGTTAAACAATCCCTTAAAAAAAAGTAATCAGTATCCTGGCAACTCGAATTCGCTAAGTGAATCCGAAACTCTTGGACTTGGACTTTTCATGCTTGGAGGCATGTTGACCAATATTGGAATTCCAATATGGATTTCCAATGCCATTAAAGCTAAAAACAATGAGAAAGCCATGGACAGACAGTTAAGGGTGTCATCGGAAGGATCAGGAATCAAACTATCGTATCATTTTTAATTTGTAGTGTCCGGTAAAATTTCAATTTCTGGATTATTTGAAATAAGATTCCCTGCCTCCGTGCCTCCGGTGGGTAAATCGCCAGGCAGGATCATCCGCCTGGCGGATCGGAATGAACTATGTTTTCAAGATGCTTCAAGAAAGTACTTTTTCATGAATGGAAAACAAAAGGGATAAAAGAAAAAGCCCCTATGTCAATAAACTAACATAGAGGCATTATTTTCAATCTGTACCCGAGGCCGGGATCGAACCGGCACGAGTGTAACCTCACAGGTTTTTGAGACCAGCGCGTCTACCAATTCCGCCACTCGGGCAACGCATTATTTGAATTGGGTTTGCAAAAGTAAACAATTCTCTGAAATAATAGTTCCCCGATGGAAATTTCCATCGGGGAACTAATGTTGCTATTTATTGATGGCATCTAATGCCGCAATCATGATCATACTGACGATGTCGTTTACTCCGCTTCCCATCTGGAGTACGTGTACCGGTTTGTTCATCCCGTTTAAAATAGGGCCAACTACTTCAACACCGGCCAATTCCTGCAACAGTTTATAGGCAATGTTGGCGGCTCCCAGTGTCGGGAATATCAATGTGTTGGCACGCACACCATTCAGTTTTGAAAAGGGAAAACTACCTTTTAAAAGTTCCTCGTTTAGCGCGGTGTTCGCCTGCATTTCTCCATCCACAATCAGTTCGGGATAATCGCGGTGCAGGATGGCGATGGCATCGCGTTGACGTATGGTTAGCGGGCTGTTTACCGTTCCGAAATTCGAATACGACAACATGGCGATTCTGGGTTCTATTTTAAAGCGTTTCACAGCTTCGGCAGTTTGCAACGTAATTTCAACAAGTTCTTCTGTGCTGGGTTTCAGGTTCACGGTGCAGTCGCTTAAAAATAGAGGGCCACTTTTCGTGTTGATAATGTACATGCCACTCACGATATTGGTATTGGTTTTCTTTCCTATTACCTGCAATGCCGGACGAATGCTATCAGGATAACTGCGGGTTAAACCTGAAATCATACCATCAGCCATGCCCGTTTCGAGCAACATCAAACTAAAATAATTTTTGTGTTGAAGTGCTTCGCGGGCTGCAACTATGGTCATTCCACGGCGGTTGCGTTTTTTATAAAGTATTTGGGCAAATGCCTCGCGTTTATCCAACATTTCTTTTGAATTTGGGTCGATAATCTCCACTTTTCCCAAATCCAGTTCGTTCACCCTGATGAGGTTGGTTATCAATTTTTTATCGCCAATCAAAATTGGTAAGGCAAGTTTTTCGTTGACGATGATTTCAGCGGCCTTAAGCATGGTATAACTTTCAGCATCAGCTAAAAGAATTCGTTTTGGATCGGATTTACAGATGGATTTAACCTGACGTTTCAGGGGATTCGACAAGCCAAGTCGTTTTTGAAGCGTTACCCGGTACTGGTCCCAGTCGGTGATGGGTTGTGCGGCTACACCCGATTCCATTGCCGCTCTGGCCACAGCCGGCGCCACACGTTCAATCAAACGTGGATCGGTTGGTTTGGGAATAATGTATTCACGTCCAAAGGTCAGGTTGTGCACCTTAAAAGCCAGGTTTACCTCTTCTGGAACAGTTTCCTGTGCCAGTTCGGCCAGGGCTTTTGAAGCGGCCAGTTTCATTTCTTCGTTGATGGTATTGGCACGTACGTCCAGCGCTCCCCTGAAGATAAACGGGAAACCAAGTACATTGTTGATCTGGTTTGGATAATCGGATCGTCCCGTAGCCATAATAATGTCTTTACGGGTTTCCGTAGCGTCATCGTAGGTAATCTCCGGGTTGGGATTGGCCAGCGCAAACACGATTGGGTCATCTGCCATGGCCAGCAACATATTTTTCTTCAGCACACCACCAACTGAAAGACCTAAAAACATGTCGGCTCCCACCAAAGCCTCCTCCAGTGTACGGGCAGGTGTATCCACAACAAATTGCAATTTGGTGGTATTCAAATCGGAGCGGTCTTTGTGCAAAACGCCGCGACTGTCGAGCATGATAATATTCTCTGGTTTAGCGCCCAAAGCAATATACAATCTGGTACATGATACCGCGGCCGCTCCGGCACCATTGACCACAATTTTTAGGTTCTCAATTTTTTTCTTGTTGATTTTGAGCGCATTCAACAAACCGGCAGAAGTGATGATGGCTGTTCCATGCTGATCGTCGTGCATGATGGGAATATTCAGTTCCTTTTTCAGACGCTCCTCAATTTCAAAACACTCAGGAGCTTTGATATCCTCCAGGTTAATGCCTCCAAAGGTAGGTGCGATGGCTTTTACAACCTGGATAAACTTCTCCGTATCGGTTTCGTTTACCTCAATATCAAACACATCTATATCGGCAAATACCTTAAACAGCAAGCCTTTTCCTTCCATCACCGGTTTACCGGCTTCAGGGCCGATGTTTCCCAGGCCCAAAACGGCCGTTCCATTTGAAATAACGGCTACCAGATTTCCCTTGGCGGTATACTTATACACATCTTCAGGGTTTTTCTCAATAGCCAGACAAGGATCGGCCACACCCGGAGTGTAGGCCAGCGACAAATCGCGTTGGGTGGTATAAGGCTTTGTGGGGACTACTTCTATTTTTCCGGGACGACCGAGTGCGTGGTAGTTAAACGCATCTTTTCTAAAAAGTTTATCCATTGTAATAAGGGTTGTTTACAAGAGGTAAAATTACGACTTAAATCCGGGTACACATGGCGTCAGCAATGATTTGTTTGATATTTGTATTGATGCTAAATAAGCAACTCAGGAGGTTGCATGGACTGGTATAAAAGGGTAATGTGTTCAGCAATTTGCCATGGCCATTAAAAGGAAAAAACCTGATACCGCTATTATTAAACAGTATCAGGAAAAAAATTAGAAAACAATAAAAATTCTATACCTCAATCACCGCTACTCCCGGCAGCTCTTTGCCTTCGATAAATTCCAGCATGGCGCCACCACCAGTTGAAACATGACTGATCTGGTCGCTGAGGTGGTACTTGTTGACGGCTGCTACTAAGTCGCCGCCACCTACCAATGAGAAGGCTCATTTTTGAGTGGCTTCGGCAATGGCACTGTTATTTTACTATCACTTAAGAGACAGTTAATCTTTTTGCAAGACAATGTTTCAATATTTGGAAACATTAACTATCTTTGTAAAAAAAATAGATGCACTATTTTCAAACCAGATTTTTAGAGGAAGCTGTCGGGTTTATTTCACAACTCGACCCAAAAATCGTGAAGAAAATATTGTACAACCTTGATCTTGCTGAACAGACCAATGACCCAAAGTTGTTTAAAAAACTTAAAAATGACATTTGGGAATTTCGGACAAATTATTCGGGACTTCAGGTGAGGTTATTGGCATTTTGGGATAAAACCGACAACATGAAAACATTGGTTTTTGCTACTCACGGGTTTATTAAAAAGTCTGATAAAGTACCCAATAGTGAAATCGAGAGAGCAATAAATATCAGAACAAATTATTTCAATAACAAATAAAAAAATAGACCATGGAAAAGACAGAAATTAAATCATATTCATTAGCTGAAATGAAGGACAAATATATTGGCAAAATCGGGTCTGGTGACAGGGAAGAGTATGAATACGAACTTCGTATGGACGTTTTAGGTAAGATGATTAAAAAGGCGCGAACCGAACGAAATTTAACACAAGAACAATTGGGACAACTCGTTGGTGTGCAAAAATCTCAAATCTCTAAACTTGAAAGCCATACAAACAGTGCTACAATCGACACTATTTTAAAAGTATTTAAAGCGCTTAAAGCCGACATCCATTTTAATGTAACGATTGAAAAACAATATGTACAACTTGTTTAATCCGAAATGTTGCAAACAAAAACCTAATTCAACCAAAAACCCTGATCCGGGATTGGGTCACACGGATCAGGGTTGGAAAATAATTCAATAAAACCGAAATTCGCGTTAAGCCTCTATTGCCGCTACTCCCGGCAGCTCTTTTCCTTCGATAAATTCCAGCATAGCGCCACCACCAGTTGAAACATGACTGATCTGGTCGCTGAGGTGGTATTTATTAACAGCGGCTACCGAATCGCCACCACCTACCAGCGAGAAGGCGCCTTTTTGCGTAGCTTCGGCAATGGCTTTGGCAATTTCGATGGTACCCTGTGCAAAATGGTCCATTTCGAATACGCCCATGGGACCATTCCACAACAAGGTGGACGAACTCAGGATGATCTCCTTGATGGCGGCAACAGATTTGGGTCCGATATCCAGGCCCATCCATCCGTCAGGAATGACATCAGCCTTACAGGTTTTAAAATTGGCTTCATTATCAAATTGATCAGCAATCACGGCATCTGTGGGAATGTAAAAGTGAACACCCAGCTTTTTAGCTTTCTCCATGGCCGATTTAGCTGTTTTGATCAAATCATCTTCCACCAGCGAATTTCCGGTTTTTCCACCCATGGCTTTGATAAAGGTAAACATCATTCCGCCACCGATCACCAGATTATCCACTTTGTCGAGCAGGTTGTTGATGATTTCGATCTTTCCCGAAACTTTGGCACCTCCAAGGATGGCAGTAACGGGTTTATGACCTTCCTTCAGCACCTTGTTAATGCTGCTTACTTCGCCACCCATCACATAGCCAAAGAGTTTGTTTTCCGGAAAAAACTGTGCTATCACAGCAGTGGAAGCGTGTGCCCGGTGAGCCGTTCCAAAGGCGTCGTTCATGTATACGTCGGCCAAATCGGCCAGTTTTTTAGCAAAACCAACATCTCCGGCTTCTTCTTCCTTATAAAAACGCAGGTTCTCAAGCAACAACACCTGTCCGGGTTGTAAAGCCGCGGCCATGCGGCGGGCCGATTCACCAATACAATCATCCGCAAACTGCACGTCCAAGCCCAATTTTTTCGATAAATCATCCAATACATGTCGCAGTGAAAATTTGTCTTCAGGACCACCTTTTGGCCTCCCCAGATGCGACATTAAAATGACAGAACCTCCACCCTGAAGTATCTTTTTGATGGTGGGAATGGTCGCTTTAATGCGGGTATCGTCAGTTACATTGAATTGAGCATCCAAAGGCACATTAAAATCGACACGTACGATTACTTTTTTATTTCTAAAGTCGTAATTATCAATATTTTTCATGATTCAGGTTTAAGTATTAGTGATCGGGAGAACTTTTCACAAAAATAAGAAACTCATGTGATTCAGCCCCTTTAACGGCAGAAATATATCGTTAAATCTTGTTATTAATTGACTCATTATTGACAAGCGCAATGGATTGCGTGTAATTTTGACGCCACTAAAAAAATATACTATGACCAGGATAGCCCACATTCCGGTACCTCAATATAAGCGTATTGTCATTGTCGGTGCCGGATTTGCCGGTTTAAAACTCGCCAGAAGTCTTTTCAATTCAGGATACCAGGTGGTGATCATCGACAAAAACAACTACCATCAGTTTCAGCCTTTGTTTTATCAGGTAGCCACCGCCGGCCTTGAGCCCAGTGCCATTTCATTCCCTTTAAGGATCTTGTTTCAAAAACAGGAGCGGTTTCATTTTCGCATTGCCGAACTATTGGAAATTCGTCCCGAAAAAAAGGAGATTACCACCACGATCGGCGAACTCAATTACGATTACCTTGTTATTGCCGCGGGTGGCACTACCAATTTTTTTGGTAATATTAATATTGAAAAACAAGCTTTTACGATGAAATCGGTGTCGGATGCTATCCTGATCCGAAACACCATTCTCGAAAATTACGAAAAGGCCCTTAACCATACCAATCAGGAGAAAATGGCTGCTTACCTGAACATGGTAATTGTGGGCGGTGGCCCCACGGGAGTTGAGTTAGCAGGGGCGCTGGCTGAGATGAAAAAAAATATCCTGCCCAAAGATTATCCCGAGCTGGACTTTAACCTGATGAAGATCCATTTGTTTGAAGCCGCTGGCAACTTATTAAGTGGGATGTCAGAAAAATCTGGCGCCCGTGCCCTCGAGTACCTCCATCGGCTTGATGTGGATGTTAAACTTAACACACAGGTGGTTGATGCTTCAAAAGGAGAGGTGTTGCTGAAAGATGGAAGTGTCCATCGAACCCATACCTTGATTTGGGCCGCAGGTGTTAAGGCCAATAGCATGAAAGGATTACCCGGTTCAAGTCTCGGTTATGCCGGAAGGTTATTGGTGGATGAGTTCAATAAAGTTTTAGGAACATCGGACCTGTTTGCCATTGGCGATGTTTGTTTGATGAAAAATGAAACCACGCCAAAAGGACATGCCCAGGTAGCTCAGGTAGCCATTCAGCAAGCCAAAAATCTAGCCAAAAACCTGCGTAACGAAAAGGCAGGTCAATCATGGCAAAAATTCGTTTACAAAGACAAAGGATCGCTCGCCACCGTTGGGCATAATCTGGCGGTGGCCGATTTACCCGGCATGCACTTCAATGGGTTTGTAGCCTGGGTGTTGTGGTCGGCAGTTCACCTAATGTCGATTATAGGAGTAAAAAACCGGTTTTTTATCATGTGGGATTGGATATGGAATTATTTCAGTTATAACCAAACATTGAGGTTGCTCATTAAACCCAAAATCAAAAAAGAACAGGATGATTTGAATCAATTGGACAAACAATGATACTTTTCCTTATTTTTGTAACCCACCGAAAAAAATAACCATGAACGCGTACGAAGGCAATATCACATCCAAATTACCGCAAACAGGTACTTCAATCTTCGCGGTCATGACACAATTGGCCACACAGCATAAAGCACTAAACTTAGCGCAGGGTTTTCCGGACTTTCCCGTTTCCGAACAATTGATTGAGCTGGTAAATCATTACATGAAAAAAGGGCTCAATCAATACGCGCCCATGCCCGGTATCAAGCCTTTGCGTGATGCCTTGTCGAAACTGTTCAGGCAAAATTATGCTGCTGTTTACAACCCGGAAACAGAAATCACCATCACGGCAGGTGCTACCCAGGCCCTGTATACCATTATCACAGCCCTGGTACACAAAGGCGATGAGGTACTTATTTTTGAACCTGCCTACGACAGCTATGCTCCTGCTATCACCCTCAATGGAGGTTTGGTAAAACATTCACAGCTTCATTTTCCCGACTACCGCATCAATTGGGAAGAGGTGACACGAATGATTTCGAGCCGTACGCGCATGATCATCATCAACTCACCGCACAATCCCACAGGAAGTATTCTCACCAAAGAAGATTTAATGCGACTGGAACGGCTCACCCATGGAACAGACATCGTGATTCTGAGCGATGAAGTGTATGAACACTTGATTTTTGACGGGCTAAAACACGACAGTGTTTGTCTTTTTCAGGAATTGGCTTCTCGAAGCCTGATTGTTGGCTCATTTGGAAAAACATTTCATGCCACCGGATGGAAAACGGGATTCATATTGGCTCCTGAAAAATTAACAAAAGAGGTGCGAAAAGTACATCAGTTCATGGTGTTTGCCGTCAATACGCCTGTTCAGTACGCCGTATCCGAGTTCTTGAAAAACCCCAAGAACTATCTCCATCTGGGCGAATTCTACCAACAAAAGCGCGATTTTTTTCTCAACACCATCAAAGGCTCTAAATTTAAGCCCTTGAGCTGCCACGGTACTTATTTTCAATTACTTGATTACAGTGCTATCTCCGACAAAAAAGAAATGGAATTTGCCGAATGGCTGGTGAAAGAGCATCAACTGGCGGCAGTACCCGTTTCTCCATTTTATCGTGAAAAAGTAGATAACCATACCTTGAGGTTCTGTTTTGCTAAAACCGAAGAGACTCTTCAAAAGGCAGGAGAAATACTATGCAGGATTTAAAAATACTGGCATTACAGGCCAACCTCATCTGGGAAAATCCGGAAGCCAACCGGCAGGCATTTCGAAAGTTAATTGAAAAACACCTTGATGAACATCACCTGATACTGCTACCCGAAACTTTTACCACAGGCTTTCCGGTAAATCCTAAAATTTTTGCAGAGACTACGGCCGGCACCACCATGAACTGGATGAAAAACATGGCGGTAACGTCCGGTGCCGTTGTGGCCGGAACGTTGTTGCTTGAAAATGACTCCGGTTATGCCAATACCCTTGTTTGGATGTCACCCGATGGAGATTACCGGCTTTACGAAAAACGCCATGTGTTTTCAATGGGAGGCGAAGACAAGCGGATACAGTCCGGCGACCGGCAACTTATTGTGGAACTAAACGGATGGAAAATCAAGCCGATGATCTGTTACGACCTGCGTTTCCCGGTATGGAGTAAAAACCGTTACCTCAACCAAGAGTTTGAATACGACCTGGCTTTGTACCTGGCGAACTGGCCATCGGTGAGAAGTTATCCATGGCGACAATTGCTGATCGCACGGGCCATCGAAAATCTGGCCTATGTAATTGGAGTCAACCGGGTTGGAAATGATGACCTGGGTTTTGATTATAACGGATTTACCATGGTGCTCGATGCAAAAGGAAAGGTTCTGGCACAAGGGGATGAAAACAGGGAAACAGCCGTTTCGGTTTTATTATCAAAGGATGAACTGGTGCGTTTTCGTGAAAAATTTAATGTCGCACCCGATTGGGATGACTTTGAATTTAGAAATTAGTTTTGTTCCATTCTTTTATCTTTGCTCCAAATCGCAGACCATGATCAAACTCTCAGTGGTTATCATTACTCTAAATGAAGAGCGCAATATTGCCAGGTGTCTCGATTCAGTTGCATCTGTGGCCGATGAAATACTCGTTGTCGACTCCATTTCCACCGACCGGACCAAAGAAATCTGTCAACAATACGGAGTGCGGTTTGTAGAACACCCGTTTGAAGGCTATATCGGGCAAAAAAACTATGCCACCAGGCTCGCTACCCACAATCACATACTTTCTCTCGATGCCGACGAAGCCCTTTCGGACACATTAAAACACAGCATTTCGGAAGCAAAGAAACACTTCGATGCAGATGGTTTTGCCATGAACCGGTACACCAACTATTGTGGGAAATGGATCAAACACTGCGGATGGTATCCTGACGTCAAACTACGGCTTTTTAACCGGACAAAGGGTCTTTGGGGAGGCATCAATCCACATGATCGGTTTATCATGGAAAAAGGTTCCACTTTCAGTCATCTGGAAGGTGATTTGTTACATTACTCATACCATACCGAAAGTGATCATCATCGACAGATAGATCGGTTTACGGATATCGCAGCCCGTGCATACTATGAAGCAGGGAAGAAACCGACCTTTATAAAGCAATGGTTCAGCCCATTAGCCAAGTTTATGCGCGACTATTTTTTAAATTTAGGGTTCCTTGATGGTGAGGCAGGTCTTAAAATCTGCCTCCTTTCGGCAAAAGCCACTTATTTAAAATATAGTAAGCTGAAGAAATTGTGGAGGCTGGAGAAAAGTTAAAGATACTACATTCCTCTAATTATTAACTCCATGGATTTTGATCGATACCAAAGCACCTGGTTTCCGGGGGGTGGTTCACATTGAACCAATTCGTGATCTAGGTTCATGTGTATTTGGGCTTCTTGTGTACAAAAGGATCCCCGGAGTTTATTTCACGCCTAAAATTTTTCGTCATATTTAGTCCATAGAAAGTCGCCCAGTTGAATGGCTTTATCCATCACTTTGGTTCCTTGTTCGTTAGAATACCCCGTTAAAAAGAGGATGGCTTTTTCCGGACTCTTCTCATATAACTTCAAGGCCTCTTCATCCACCTTTTTCTGATTTTGAATCAGTTGCAACTGCATGGGATTCCAAACGGCATCCACATCGTGGCGCATATCACCCCAGCGCTGCGAAGCCAGTGTTCCCAGCCGGTTAAAAATCCACCAGGCTGAATTCATGGTATATCCATTCACCCTGCCGGGAGTTTTGTACTGAACGGGCAAATCCGTTACAGAGCCATAAATGGGCACATAAATGGAAGTGGCCACATTGTCCATAGCCAGCCATTCCACACCACCGATTTCATCCGGCAACCAGCCACGCAACTGAATAATTGTAGCATACATGGTGTACCATCGGGCAATGGTACGCTCGCCAAGCCATCCCCAGCCTCCATTGATTTTAAAAAGTTTGTTTGCATCATAAGGCATGTGAGGACTGGCCAAAGGAGAAATGATGGTTTTTCCCTTTTCGTCGGTTACAGTCAGGTTGTTGGTCATGTCAAAGGGAGTGCCTTCGTAATAATCCTTAAAAACGTTCATGATTTTCTCGAGGGTGACCAAGGTATCCGGTTTAACCGAAAAGGGATAATCGCTTTGGTTGGGATCTAATTTTAACGAAGGGGCCAGCAAGTCGAAAACACGCCATTCCCTTCGGCGGGAAGCCAGCGAGGTACGGCTTTCGGGCGCATAGGCATAGCAAAACCTGAACACCTCTTTGTCGGGGTTCCACCAGCCATTTTCCTTTGCAATGGTAAAAATATTGTCAGAAGCCATAAACTCATCCGGATTGCTTAGGTCAACTTCTTTGATGGTACTGGCATTGGCATTGATTGAGACATGATCATCTGGGACACGCTGAGCAACCCATATAGCTCCTGTTTTACCTTTTCCCGGGCCAACCACTTCAAAATGCCATACTTCGTTTTTGTCGGCGATGGTGAGCGCTTCACCATAGTCGTTCCATCCATATTGCTTTAGCAATTCCCCGGCCAGTTTTATGGCGCCGCGTGCAGTGCTTTCGCGTTCAAGCATCAGCAAACACAAACGCTGACAATCGATCAGTCCAGAATCGCTTTGAAGTTCTTCACGCCCGCCAAAAGTGGATTCGCCAATCCCCAGTTGTTTGGTGTTTAAGCTGGGATAAGCCGTGTTGATATAACCATAGGTTTCGCTTACCTGTGGAATGCTGCCAATCAGTTGATGGCCATAGGCCGGCATGGCCAGTGAATCATTGGGTACCCTTTTGTACATATTGACTACCTCGCCCGGTTTGTGGGTTTTATCGGGCACAATATCGATCCAGCTGCGGGTACGGTGGCTGTCGTCGGTATGGGAGGTTATCACCGAGCCATCGAAACTGGCTTTTATACCAACTGTGATAGAGGTACAGGCATCGGGCACCCCGCCGACCCAATCGCTTTTGTCGGCGGTTTGGGCCTGGGCAATAAAACATACAAAAAGCAGCAAAAAGGTGGTGGATAGAGAATTTTTTATGGTCATAATCAATGATTTATAATTATTTTTTATTCAACCATTCAGGATTTTTCCAACCTGAAAAGTTGGGAACTTTCTTATACCGGAATACGGGATACCGGAGGCCAAAGTTACGATTTTTTGTTTTGATGAGGTTTGGTTTTTGGGTGCAGTATTCAACCTTTCAGGTTGGTAAAAACCTGAAAGGTTGGGAACCCCCGATGCCAAAAGAAAAAGCGGAAACATGTCCGAAGACAAATTCCCGCTTTGTAAAAAGGTCATAAACCCTTACTCCTCAATGGATTCTTTCCTTAGGTCGTAGAGTTTTTTTCCGCCATAGGCCGCGCCCAGGCCCAGCAAAATAAACAGGCCGCCACTAATGGGGGCGCCATTGTCGGCAGGTGCGTTGCCCGATCCTCCATGGTCGGATGGTGGTGGTGGTGGATCCTGAGCCGGTAAGAATGTACTGGTGAGGGTGAAACTAACGATGATCATCAGTTGGATAAATATCTTTTTCATGGTTCTAAATTTTTGAGGTGATTAGTTGATGAAGACTTTTTTACTTTTAACGCCTTGTGTAGTAACAACTTGTACTACAAACCAGCCTTTATTCAGATTCACGCTAAATGATTGCAGACCACTGAGCTCAACTGGAGAATTGTAAACCTTCTGCGCCAGCATGTTATAAACAGTGACATCTCCATAAGTATTTAGCTCGCTACGCAGATAAACCCGGTTGCCATAGCTATAGATTCGTACACTTTCGGGATGCGTGGTTTCGGAGATACCGGTAACATTGAAAAAATGAACTACAAAGCGTTCTGTAAGTTCATCGGCAGTAGCCATAAAAGTGTATTCAAGTGTATCTTTTAAATCGATTTGAATATTTTCCTGTGTATCTTCCAGAATCACATCTATTTCATCCCCAAATGTGCTGGCATTGCTGGCAGTTATTGTGTATTCCCTGTTGAGAAAGGCTTTAAAAGCCAATGGCACGGTGGTTTGTTCATTAACCGGGGCAATGCGGTTGGTGGAAAGATGACCTTCCCCCGAAATAATTGAATAGAAGTAAGGTGCCTGGTACATACCACCTAAGAAATTCACATCATATTGCTCATCAAAATCTGTCGTAGCACCTTCCATCATCTGTATCCAGGTTTCAACATAAAATTCACCATCGGAAGCTTTCAAAGTAAGTGAATTTTGAACAGGTGATTTATAAAAATCGGTTGAGTTATGTGTTCGCTCATCTAATGGTATAGTGATGCTGTTTGTGGCATCAGTTGCCTGAACAAAGAAGCCCTGATTTGGAGGAATAAATTGGTTGGCACCATCATAGGTAACATCGGTATAACTACCGCCTGAATTCAAGATCTTGGCTCCCGTTCCTATTGCAGTTGGGTTCCAAGTAATTACGCTATTGGTCCAATGCAAAGCTGATTGAAATGGATTCCCCAACAAATGCCAGCCATTGCCTTTTCCGGCTGTTTTAGAAAGATTTGTAAAGGGAACATCCTCAGTATTCAAGGTCCCTGTAAAATCTTTGGTGGAAGTTGTTTCGTACGAAACAAGGTATCCGGTTCCATTTACAAAATTTGTGATATTGTTGGCTCCAACTTTATAATTTAACCATTCATAGGTTGATTCACTAAAAGCATAGAAGTCATCCAGGTTTGGAGATACTGTCCCTGGCTCAAAATCGGAACCTGCTATGGCCATGTTGTTCACGGGAGAGGACAGAAGATGCCAGCCATCAGCACTGGTAGTATAGGCAGGAATAGATCGTTGCATAGTAGCTGCTCCGCTTACTGTAAGATTTTCAGCTCCGATTAGAGAGGCTCCATCTTCGATGGTGATATCATTACAATTAGCCGGAGCTGTTATCGTGGGATAATTTGAAGCTCCGGAGGGAAGGAGTACATTTGTGGCAATTGTAGGTACATTACTATCATCCCAGTTAGAACCTGTTGCCCAGTTTGTCGTTGCAGCATTTGGTTTCCAGAAACCGGATGTGCCCGGAGGAAGTCCAAACCCAACAAGTCCGCCACTTCCTGAAGGATTTGTAGAAAAAGTCTGGAATCTTGTACTTGGATCTGTCCATCCATCGAGATCACCAGTGGTTATTCCTGAATTTAAGGAAATATTTTGATTGGCTGTACTCACACCACCTCCTGTCCATGCACTTACAGGATCAACAGTGGGAGTGCCAAAAACATCGGTGATTGAACCACCATATTTTACAGCTAGAGCATCATTTCCATTAAAACTAAACCCATAACTTTTAAAAGTTATAGACGTAAGATCTTGATCCGTCAAATAAATTCCGATGTCACTCGTCCCAATCACAAGAACAGCACCTGGAATTAATGTACCTGTAGCTATGGTAGTTGATCCGATATCAGCTAATGCACCTCCATTGGTACCTTGTTGAATAATTAAATTATTTGTTGAAAAATCCAATGTGGAAGCAGTATTATTCCATATCTCTATTCCCTTTGGAGTAGTACCTGAATTAGTTTCCACATACTGGCTGATTATCTGCCCCCAGGCACTCCCCACCACCATCATCAATAGCACCATCCCGGTTGCCTTTTGTAAATTTTTTTTCATAGCTTTAAAAATTAATTAATAAATCGAAATATTGTTATGTTTTTAGGTAATAGAACAAAAGTGGTATTACTTGATTGTTAACCTGTTTTAACTCATTGTAAAGTAACTTACCTGTAATAATCTATGGAAAAAGGCAGGATACACGGCTCCTGTAATGGTTCTGTTTCCGCCAATGGAGAATCAGAAAACACACCACAGCAAAGCAGGGAGTTCCGCCTTGGGTATCGGGTGTCATTCGATTTTAACTTCCGAGTCTAATAAAATATGGGATGTCGCCCCAAGGGGGACAAAATAGTAAAGGCCTTTCATGGAAATTTATTTTTGGGTTCAATACAATACAAATTAGCAGGTTATACTTGGTAGAAGTATCGATAAAGCACAAAAATAAAACAATACATAAAAAAAAGCAACTGATTTACCATTAAATTTTAGTTAGAAAGGGGAAATGGGGGAATCCCTCTCGTCAGCCTGCCTACGGTAGGTAGGCGTTTCAGGCATACCTGCAGACGAGTGTAACACGATTGTGTTGCTATTTATATTAAACAGATATACAGATTGTTAAGTTGATTTTCATTTGTGTTTCACTCGTCTGCCGTTTTACCTACCTCCATGACTTCGGTAGGTGAACCTGCCGAAGGCATGGAGGCTTGAAACGCGGATGAGAATTTAAATTCTATTTACTGGCGCTTGTTCCGGTAAGAGTAATTTGGCTGTTGTCCTGAACATTCAATGTTTCACCTACTCCTAATTTTAGATTCCCACAGTGGCATTGACATTGATGATGGTCTGGGTGCCAATAGCGAAGGTCCAGGAAGGAAATGTTTGTATGGTATTGTCACTTAGTCAGTTAGTCGGGTGGCTGATGAAAGCATGGGCGGTGCTGGTTGTGAGAGTTGTTCACCAATAAAAGTAACAATGTATCATTGAATAGTCTCAATCTTACTTTGTTTTTGTATTAAAATAGTGGATTATTCGATAGTAGTCTTGAACTGTGATGTACTGTAAGAATGTATAATGCTTCAGCATTAAATATCTGATAAATAATTCGATAATTCCCTGTGATAATTTCTCTGATATCGTTCTGGTTCAATTCTGGTACAATTCTTCCAATTTTTTGATTTTGTTCAATCATCTTGGCCATTTCAATCAACTTATCAATAGTCAACCCGGCATATCGGGGTGAATCCTTAGATATGAATTCACCAATATCTTCAAGATCAGAAAGAGACCTGGCTGTCCAGATTATTTTAACCATTTATTCAATTTGTTTTCAACTTCTTCAGTTGTATAAACATTTCCTTTTTCAATGTCATCAAGTCCTTGTTCAATTTTGTCAAGGAGGATAATTCTGCTGATTATTTCATCTATTGTTACATTCTCCGGCAGTAAATCAATTGTCTTTTTTATTTTTTCCTTTGTCAGCATATCAGTCTTTTTGTACAAATTTACTATTATTTTCAAACAATGGTTTCTAATCCTTCTATTTACTCACCCCTGTTCCTGTCACCGTTAGTTGGATGTTTTCCTGCACCGTTATTGTTTCTCCCGTCGCCAGAGTTATACTTTCAACCGAGGCATTTACATTAATTATTGTCTGTGTACCAATTACAAATGTCCATGAAGGAAAAGTTTGTATGGTATTGTCACTTAGCCAGTTCGCCGGGTGGCTGATGAAAGCATTGATGGTGCTGTTTCCAAGCGTTAAAGGGCCATTGTAAATTCGATTATCCATCTCGGAAGTAAAGCCCAGTGCCGATGAAAACAGGGTCAGTTCTGCGGGTAAATAAGATTCATTGCTGGTGGGTACGCCTGTATCGATCCAACCTGTGGTTGAAATCCCGGCAACAAATGCAGGCGAATCGGTTGTTCCCTGAAAAGCCAGGATTTGATCGCCTGATATTGAAAGACCCGTCAGCCCGCTTGACATGGTCCCTCCACCCGTAACCGTCGTGCCTTGTATGACAATCACTGTTCCTTTGATCAATCCTCCGGTAGGAGCCGTCCAGGTACCCGTTTGCTCACCTGTTCTGAGTACAGAACCCATCCATCCATTGTCAGTAAATGTGATTTGGGTGTTTTCGGCCACATCGGTGAGCAGCACAAAAGCAAATTTGTCGGGATCATCCGTTCCATAGCCAATAAAAGCAATCTCTCCGGGTTGCAACACACTGGTTCCAACCGTGGTGGCCAGGGTTGCGGTTGGGATAACGGGGTCGGTTTTATAGTCAATTTCCACCCCTGAATTGGTATATGAATATGCTTTAAAATAATAAGTGGTACTGGCTGTGAGATTATTGTAGGTATAGGTTTCTGTTCCGTAAATCCTGTTTTTGTTCAATCCGCCATCGGCCACTGCCACACCATCAACGGGATCGGCAATATCTGCGAAACTCACTGTGCTGCCCTTTATAAGGTAACCATCCGGCAGCACCGCTCCTGTGGCATCTGTCCAATTCAGAATAATTTGGCTGCTGCCTGGATCGCCTGCAATAGAAACGAGGTCTGTCAGGTGATTGGTTGGCTCCGCTTTAATTCCACCGGGAGCCCAAACCCCCTCCACATATTCAGGATGGTCGATATAGGGATTGCGGTTATTTTGAATGGTATAAACGGCATCATTGCGGTCCACCTCTTTCGTCGATACAGGATCATCAGCGTTCCAGGTCAGAAGCAAATTAAGAAACCAGCTTTCATAGGCGGGATAAGATGTCCCATTGAGGATAGCATCGCCTTCGGGCGTGTTGGCCTCCCAACTTGCAATCAAATCCTGATAGCGGGTAGCCATGTAGAAATAGGCCCGTGCGAAATCACCCTTGTATTCATCAATGGGTTCAAATACAGTGCCCGTATATCCCGGGAAAGTACACGGACCTCGTTTGCTGCCGTTTAGCGAGGTATAGGCAGGCACGGTAACTGTACCAAAAGGATGATTGCTATGACCTGCATTGTTCACATACTGATCTACAGGGAATACATGGTGCAAGTCGGAGTACATGGGAGATGCCCCGGCAAAATAACTCTGGCAGAAAGCATGTTCTCGGCTGTAACAGTCTCCTTCCTGCGAAGAAGTCCCACACTGTCCGCTTCCAAACGTGTAATTGTACGGAGGATCACCACCCGGCAAATCGCTGTACATATCCCAAACGTAGCCATTGGGTTTGTCGTCGGTGGTGTAAAAAGCGTTCCAGACACCGGGTGTGTAACTCACCACCGTATGGTTGTTGATAATGGAATATAATGTGGTTTGTAATTCGGCACCTGTTTTACCGATGGCGGGATCGTAATACCCGGTGGGTATTTGTGCCGAAAGGGTAATACTCAGGAGCACTACAAACAACGTCAAGGCCTTATGTAACATAGTGACCTTCTTAGTGTTGGGTAACATTATAATGGGCCAAATCAGTAATTAATACTCTTCTGATGTAAGGGGGAAATTGTAGGTATTTCGAGCGATCCTTCTCAGAAAAGTGGCGCGAAGATAGGGAATTATGCAATGCCTCAAAAACATTGAATACTTTGAGATTTTACAATTTTGTTTGGCGAGTTTGTGTAATACGGAGACACAGAAGAATACTCACTCTTGTAAAAGTAAGCGGGCAATTATTTAGTCGAAATAGAAAAGGGTATTATTTGAACCTTGTTCAGATAATGTACAGAACTTTGATCTTGCCACTTTAATTTCGGAAGATTCTATTCAATTTCCCTTACCTGCATACAGCACTTTCATTTTTTTTCGTACCAACATGCCAATGGCTGAAGGCACCACCTTGAAATGCAGCGGGGAATGTCCAAGCGATTCACCATCAGTCTCCAGAAAGGCTTTGTGTATAGGCGATGAGGTCAGTGTAAATTCTTTTCCGGTAAACGTTTTCACCTCCTCCATTTGAACGAAAGTTCCATCATACACTTTGTGAATGCTGCGTAACACCTTGGCCTTGGGCATCTTTTTGATGATGGTGACATCAAACAGTCCATCGTTGGGAATGGCATTGGGAAGCTGTTTCATACCTCCTCCATTGTATTTACAAATGCCAATGCTGACGCTGAATATATTACCTGAAAAAAGTGATTTTCCGTCGCTATCAATATCCAGATGAATGGGATGAAACTCAAACAGGCCGGTCACCAGGCTGTATAAATAGGATAGGGGACCACCCGATCCTTTTTCCTTTAGCAAGTTGGTTTTTTTTGCCACCAGGGCATCGAATCCCATACCGGCAATATTCACAAAAAACCGGTCGTTTACCTCGGTGTTGTGCAGGTAGTTTACTTTGCCCACATCCTGCATAAGTACATGCCCCTTTTTCAGGATTTTAATTTGTTTTTTATAACTCTTGGGCATGGCATACATGCGCCCCCAGTCGTTTCCTGTGCCAATGGTGATTAAACCCAGGATGATCTTCTTGGGATCGAAACGCTGTTGCTGAAAGATCCCATTCACCACCTCATTCAAAGTGCCATCCCCGCCAACGGCCAGCACCCGGGTATAGCCCTTTTCTTCGATAAGCTGTTTTACGAGCGGGATGGCGTGGTGCGGATACTCAGAAAATACGGCATCGAACTTAAAGGAGGCTTCTTCCAGCAAGGCCCGGATTTTGGGCCAGTCGGATTTGGCTTTCGATCCACCGGCATGTGGATTTATTACAACTAACCAGGGAGGTGATTTTTCCAAAATATCGAATTAGGTTAGCGAATTTATTAATTTCTTTAACTTGTTGCGTGTTTTTGGTAAAAATGAAAGCAGGACTTCATCGGGATAGGCACTTTTCCAGGGCTTTCCCACCTGCAATACTTCGCTGTAAAAGGTGCGCGAGGTCATGCCCCATTTATTTAAAAACAGGCGGCTTCCTTTGTTTTTTCGGATGCGATTTGTAGAACGTGATCCGAAATGATACACCTTGCTTTTTCCAATCCCCTTAAAGATGCGCACACCTATTGACCAAAGTTTCATCGAGAAATCGGGATCACTGTACATCCCCGGCGAAAACTCGATGCTAAACCCACCAATAAGATCCCATATTTTTTTATGAACCACACTGGGTGGCCACGAACCGCCCTGCCAATCTTCTTTCTTGAGCGAGGAACAGGCTTCCAGCAGTTCTTCTTCCCGGAAGTTTTCGGGGGAAGTGCCAAAATCATGAATAATGGCGACATAATTGGGATTGTTGAGTCTTTTAGGCTCGATGAGTGTTGCCGAAAGGTAAAAAAAGTCGGTGTTCAATTGTTTGATTTCGTTGGCCAGATGTAAATCCCAGTCGGGACAGGGAATCATATCGTCGTTCATGTAGACGATATAATCATGCTTTACCAGCGATCGGCACGCATTCACGGCAAAACAAACCCCCATGTTTTTTTCGGCATGTACAAAATCAATATCGGTTTGATTTTCAAGCCATTCTATCGTGCCATCGTTGCCATCGTTCACAAACACAATAACCTGGTTAAAGAAATGCGAATGCCTGCGCAATCCTCCAAGGCAGAGTTGCAAATATTCGAGGCTGTTCCAGGTAGGAATCACAATGGAAAATTGTTGTGTGTTTTCTGATCGGTTTATCTCTTTAAGCCCGGCGGTCATGGTTTTACAATATAAAATAAAAGAGCCAAAGATAATGGTTTTTAACTCCGGCTAAAAACTACCCTTTCTCCAGTCTGATTCGTCTGGTTTTTATTTGTCGGGATTAATTACCTTTGACGCCGCTAACCGGTCCTCTTAATTAGAGGAACTCTGTCAAACGGCTTATGAAAAAGTTTTATAGAATCCTGGTATACATCAAACCGGAATTGCCTTACGCGGGATTAAATGTACTCTTTAACCTGTTGACCATTGTCTTTTCATTGTTTTCGTTTGCTTTGCTCATCCCCTTTTTGAACCTACTTTTTGGCATCGAGGACCTGGTAACGGTGAAACCTGAATTTGCCATGAATACCAAGGCATTTTTGAACTATTTGAATTATCAAATCAGCAACGTTATCGTAACCAATGGAAAAGTAACGGCGCTGGTTTATATTTGTGTTGTGCTCATTATAGCCTTTTTCCTGCGCAACCTGGCCCGGTTTTTTTCCATGTATTTCATGGCCAACGTGCGTATCGGGGCCATCAAAGGAATGAGGAATGCCATTTATAACAAGCTGCTGATACTGCCCCTTTCCTTTTTCTCGAAAAACAAAAAGGGCGACATCATCGCACGGGTAACTACGGATGTACAAGAAGTTGAATTTTCAATCATGAACTCACTGGAGATGATCATCCGAGATCCGGTGACCATTCTTGCCTATGTGGCCTTTATGCTGAGCATGAGTCCCAGGTTGACCTTGTTTGTGCTGTTGATACTGCCCGTTACGGGATTTTTAATTGGCCAGATTGGGAAAAGTCTACGGAAACAATCTAAAATTGGCCAAAACAAATTTGCCGGATTGCTTTCGAATATAGAGGAAACCATTTCCGGGTTGCGCATCATCAAGGCTTTCAACGCCATCGATTATTCAAAAAATAAATTTAAAGGCCAGAACGAGGATTTCTCCAGGTTACTCATCTGGATTTACCGTCGCCGCGACCTGTCGTCGCCCATGAGTGAGTTTTTATCTTCTGCTGTCATCATCTTTGTTTTATGGTTTGGTGGAAGAATGGTGTTGTCAGACAATCCTACCATCCAGGCAGCGGATTTTATTACTTACATCGTTGTTTTCTCACAGATTATCCCACCTGCAAAGACTTTTGCACAGGGATTTTACAGCATTCAAAAAGGGATCGCCTCTGCCGAGCGTATTTTTGAAGTGCTGGATGCAGAAGAAATTATTATTGAAAAAACAGATGCCATTCCCGTAAAGGGATTTGAAAAATCAATTGAATATAAGAACGTTTACTTCAAGTATGAGAATGAGAATATCCTTAAAAATATCAACCTCACCATCGAGAAAGGCAAAATGATTGCGCTGGTGGGAGAATCAGGTGGCGGAAAATCGACCATGGTCGATTTGCTTCCTCGCTTTTATGATGTAACCGGAGGAAGCATGTTGATTGATGGGAAAAACATCAAAGACCTTAGAATTGACGATACCCGTGGTCTGATGGGTATTGTTTCACAGGAAAGTATTCTGTTCAACGACAGTATTTTCAACAACATCGCTTTTGGACGAAAAGATGTGACAGAAGAACAGGTGGTAAATGCTGCCAAGGTAGCCAATGCCCATGAGTTCATTATGGAATCGGAATTTGGTTATGAGACCAATATTGGTGACCGGGGTGTAAAATTATCGGGAGGACAGCGTCAGCGCCTGAGTATTGCCAGGGCTGTGTTGGCCAATCCTCCGGTATTAATTCTCGATGAAGCGACTTCTTCACTGGATACAGAATCGGAAAAATTGGTACAAAATGCCTTGTTTAATGTAATGAAAGACCGCACAACGGTGGTCATCGCCCACAGGCTATCCACCATTCAACATGCAGATGAAATCATCGTGCTGAAAAAGGGAGAAATCGTTGAACGAGGCACCCACAATGAATTGTTGAAACAGGACGGCCCTTATAAGAGACTGCAGGATCTGCAGACTTTTAAGTAAAACCTGTTTAGTAAATTAAAGAGTTATCAATTTAAAGGCGTGTGTCCATTCGTTGCGCAGCATGCCCGGAATACACCAAAGAATACACAGTGGCTCAATGGCCCGGGCACTTTCAACACCACCAAAATCGGCCACTTCCCAGCCAAATTGTTCCAATATATTTTTCACCTCAATTTTGGCATTTTCATTGTTTCCGCAGATAAACATTGTTGGCTTGCTGTCGAATGCCGGATTGACCATAAATGGATTTCCTACGCTGTTAAAAGCCTTTACGAAACGGCTTTCGGGTGCAGTTTCCTGAAGCTCTTCCATCAAAGATTTGTTCAGATTTGTGAAAAATTTTAGTACACCATTGTCAGGAGCCTCGTCTGCTATGGGGTTGGTGGCATCAATAACCGTTTTGTTTTTTAGGTTTTCAATACCCGCCGTTTCCAAAGCCGATTTAGCACCAGTTCCTTTAACCGCCAGCACAATAATGTCGCCAAAAATCGCTGCTTCCTCGAAAGATCCGGTATGACCATTATTTTTAGCCAGTTGCTTCCATTCATTTAATTTGGAAGTATCACGACTCCCAATCATCACCTGATAGCCATGTTTGATAAAACCATTCGCCAGGGTTTGTCCAACTACACCTGATCCTATAATTCCAATTTTTTTCATTTTTTTCATTTTAAGAATGATTTCCTACTCCTGTTTAACGTCCTTTTTCGGCATATTCAGACGCTTAGTATAATGGTAGTTTAGTAAGTTTAGAACATCTCAATTATTCAAGCATTTGTATGGCTCCGTAAATATCCGACGTTAGTTGAACACCCTGCTCTTCGCCCAGTATTTCAGAATATTTTTTAAACAAGTTGCGCCACGATTCTTTTAATGCCTCGTTTAACTCAAGGCTTCGCTTTTTGGGAAATACCTCGGTATTTCTTCCCGCCGGTTTTCGCTCCAGATAACCTTTAAACTCCAATTTCTCAATTAAACGGGTTACGGTTGAAGGTGTTAATAGCATCTGAATGCTGATTTCCTTGGGCTGAATTCCAGGCCTTTCATTTACGATCATCAGCAAAAAAGCGTAAGATGAAGAAAGTCCTGTATTGGCAAAACTTTCATCGGCCATCCGGGTCATTATTCTCGACAAGGCGTTGGCTGAATAATACAGACACGAGCAATATTTGGAGTCACATTTATTTAACATGTGGGCAAAGATATAAAAGATGTTTGTACATACAACAATCAAATAAAATTTTTATAATTACCGTCAGATTAAAATGACCAATCCTACCGAAAGCAGATGGTGTATCAGAAGGTAAATTTATTTTTCTCTACTCCCCTGGCTGAAGCCAAGGAGAATGAAGGCCTTGTCAACAAAGATCCTCAACCCGCAAGGTTGGCTTTGCCTGAATGATGATGGGAAATCATTAAATCCCCAAATCAACCCGAAGGTATTTACAGCTTTCTAGACTTTCTTCAGTACCACAGCCGATCGGCTGGGCAAATACAACAACAACCACGGTTGATTACCCACCTGTTGAGTGGCATGGATAACGGCATCGTTGTTTCGGCCAAAACCACCGAATTTTTTATCATCTGTATTTAAAACCACCTGATATTTGCCTTCAGGAGTAACAAATCCATAGTCAGTAAACGAAATCGAAGGATTAAAATTAAAGATAAACAACAGCTCTGCACGGCTGAAAATCATCACCTGATCACCGTCGTTTAATGAGATAGGCTGCATGGATTGTGATAACCAATGATTTTCTTTCTCCAGATTAATCATGGCGCTGTCGAAATCGGATAACAGGTGATAGCGCAACTCTTTGTTGTCTACCAGGTTCCATTGCCGGCGGGCATAGGTATAGCTCCAGTTGTTTCCCTGTCGGGGAAAATCAATCCATTCGGGATGGCCAAACTCGTTGCCCATAAAGGTTAGGTAGCCATCACCTGCCGTGACCAGCGATATCAGGCGTATCATTTTGTGCAGTGCCAATCCCCGGTCGATAATGATGTCTTCATCAATCTTCTGCATGGAGGTGTACATTTTGGCATCTATCAGCCTGAATATTATGGTTTTGTCGCCAACCATGGCCTGGTCGTGACACTCGGCATAGCTGATGGTTCGCTCATCGGCCCGCTTGTTCGACAGCTGATAGTACATTTCTCCCATCAGCCAGTGCTCATCTTTTCGCTCTTTGATGATCTTGATCCAGTAATCGGCCACCCCCATCGACATGCGAAAATCAAAACCAACGCCTCCGTCTTGATATGGAGAAGCTATTCCGGGCATACCGCTCACGTCCTCGGCTACCGTAATGGCTTTATTATTGATTTCTTTCACCAGCATATTGGCCAACGATAAATAGGTGAGTGCATCCTCATCCTGGTCGCCGTTAAAATACATGTCGTAGTTTGAAAAATCCACCCCCAGGCCATGGTGGGTATAGATCATGCTCGTTACTCCATCAAACCTGAATCCGTCGAAATGAAATTCATCCATCCAGTATTTCAGGTTCGACAATAAAAAATGAACCACTTCATCGCTGCCATAGTTAAAGCAACGCGAATCCCAAGCCGGGTGATCGCCTTTTGACCCTGCATGAAAATACTGATAATCAGATCCGTCAAAACGTGCCAGGCCCTCAATTGAATTTTTTACTGCATGTGAATGCACTACATCGAGGAGTACCGAAATTCCCAGCCCATGGGCTTCATCAATCAACTCCATCAGCTCTTCTGGCGAGCCAAAACGACTGGAAGGAGCAAAGAAACTCGACACCTGATAACCGAATGACCCATAATAGGGATGTTCTTGTATGGCCATGAGCTGCAATGTGTTGTAACCCAGCTTGGCAATTCTTGGCAGTACGTTTTGTGTAAACTCAACATAGGTTCCTACTTTCAGCTCTGCCGTAGCCATTCCCACATGTGCTTCATAAATGAGCGGGCTTTTAACCTTAGCCGGCAACTTATTTTTCCATTGAAATGGCTTTTTCGGATTCCAAACCTGCGCAGAAAAAAGATGGGTGTTTTCATCCTGAACAACCCTCCTGCACCAGGCCGGAATACGTTCTCCACTGCCACCATCCCATTCTATCAGCAGTTTGTACAACATTCCATGATGCAATGTATCAGGCGAAAGCGAAATTTCCCAAACACCATGATCAAGCGCGATTAGTTTATAATCCGCGCTTTTTTTCCAATGATTAAAATCGCCTAGGAGATAAATAGCGGTTGCATTAGGAGCCCACTCGCGAAATACCCAACCATCCGGGGTTCGGTGCAACCCAAAATAAAGATGTCCGTTTGAAAAATCAATCAATTTCCCGGTTCCTTCGGTTAAATCCAGTATTTTTTGCATGGTCCGCTGGTGACGGTGAAGCAGAACACCGTTATATGGTTCCAGCCAGGGATCGTTTTGTACGAGGGAGAGTTTATTCATCTGACAGAAATAAGGCGTGTACAATTGAAGGTAGATTTTTCAAAGATAGGATAGATTTTTGTTCGGTGGAATAAAAAAAAGGCCTCATCTGAATAGATGAAGGCCTTTCAAACCAAAAAAAAGAATGTTAGTAGCTGAGTTGTGAACCAAACTTGGAAATGGTAGCCACATTGTCCACCTGATCTGAAACCATCAACGTTCCGTTGAAGGTGGCCGAAAAGCCCAATCCATTGGTCACTTTCACCTGATATCCGGTAGCGGGATCACCGGAATAATAATGTACCTGAATAAGGTAGTTGCCATCAGGGATATTGTCCACCCAGTAGATATTCTCGGGGCCAAAGCCATTAGTGTCGTCACGGTCGAGATAACCTCCACTGGCTGAGGTGGTATTGGAGTAGTATATTTTTTCACCTGAAGGATCGGTTACCCATAGGTCAACATCCGTGTCATCGGTGTTCCACGACAAACCAATTTGCAGTACGCCATCCTTGTTGGGCAAGTCGTTGAGGTCGTCTTTGTCCACGATAATTTCTTCCTCTTCAATAAAAGTAGTGAGTTCAACCAGACTTGTTTTCGTGGTGTTGGTATTCACCCAGTGATCTTTCAAGTCATGTGAATAGCCTTGAAATTTTTGTACCATGTTGTCGCCAATTTTGGTAGCCGTTTCGGTGAGGGTTTCTATTTTTGTTTGGGTTTCGGTAATAAAATTACTCCACTTGTCCGTTAAAACCACTTCGATGGCTGTGGAGGCTACAATGAGCGTACTACCACCCGCCACCAACCACACGCCTGCAGGGGCACCAATTACGGTTTCGCTCACTCCCAATCCGGTAAGTGTTAAAACAGCACCTGCTTTTCGGGTAAATACCAACCAATCGGCGATGGTGGAATTACGCATGTTGTCGAAGGATGCCTTCCATTCCTCAATGCCTCCATTGGTGTTTTTGAGTGTAACACGTGATTTCATGGGCAACATCAACTCCTCAAAACGGGCCAATTTAACCGGAAAACTGGTATTTCCACTTTTCACTCCATCGGTGCTCTTGGTGTCAAAATTTTCGATGGTGAATGTGGGGTTGCTCACATAGTTGTCTCCGTTTTTGGTGATCATGGTTTCAAATAGCAAAGTTCCCAAGCGATTGGTCCAGTCGTAATAAAAAAACCGCACGTAAAAATTGTTGGCATCTTCGCGCTGAAATTCTACCACCGAAGGTTTTTTCTCACCCGTAGCCAAATCAATTTGGTATAAAAAGGCCGGTTCGCCCATGTCGTCGAACAGCATAAACGACTCCTTGTTCTCAACGGTATTGTATACGTAGGCCTTGTTGAAAGCGCCCAGAGCGGTTCCTGTGTTCACGTCGCCAAAGGTAGAAAACTGCATGTCAGACTTTTTCACTGTTGCCTGAAGTTGGTCGCTTTTGTACTCCCTGCTGAAATTGTTGGGTTCATAAATCAATACATCATAGGCTGCCTCGGTAACAGGAGGTGTTGATGGTTCGTCGTTCTTTTTGCTGCAGTTCGAGAAGTTAAAGACGATCATCAGAGAGAAGGTGATAATCAATAGTTTTTTCATTATTCAGATATTTAATTGAAATATAGATAGTTAGTGTAGAATTAGCGATTGACTTTGGTGTTTCCACCGGGTTGTTTGCCAGTGATGGTCATCATGGTTATGGACACGTTTGTTGTTTGTCCTCCCTGCACGGAAATTTCGGTCAAACTGGGTGCGCCCAATCCGCCATCGCCATACCAACCTACGAAATCGCCAAACGACCAACCACCGCTATTATCGTTGTCTTTCCAAACATCCAGATAGTAGATGCCGGGGGTTACATTGGTCAGTTCAAACGACACATTGGAACCCGATCCGTTGGCAGCGATGTATTGCAGGGGGTTGTTGTTGTTCCAGTTATCGTAAGAAGTGTAAATACTCACTTTGGCGTTGGATAAATCGCCCGAAGAACCTGCAGGGAAACTGGCTGTTCCGGTAATTTTGGTCACAGGCTGACTTACGGTGATGGAGCCATTGCTCACGGCCTGACCCCCTTCTCCATCCATCACCGTCACGGTAACGGAGTAGGAACCAGCTTGTGAAGGAGCCGTCCATGAAACTGAAGGCCCACTTCCGCTAACGGCACCTCCTGTAACCTGATATTGATAGGTAAGCTGGTCGCCATCAGCATCGTTTGCCGACACAGAAATGGAAACCACTTGTCCGGGATTGGCGGTGGTGGGGCTTAATTGTATACTGCTGATTACAGGGTTGTTATTTACCGGAGCTAAAACCGTCAGTTGTCCGGAGCCCGTGGCTTCTCCTTTGCCGTCAGAAACGGTAACTTCAACAGTGAATACACCTCCGTTGGCCGGAGCATTCCATGAAACCGACGAGCCGCTTCCACTGATGGAGCCACCTGAAACAAAATAATCATAGGAAAGTTCATCGCCATTTGCATCATTGGCACTCACCGAAATGGAAGCCATTCCGTTGACTGTAACACTGGATGGATTAACCTGAACTGAGGAGACTTCCGGGTTTTGGTTGGAGTCTTCTTTTTTGGAGCAACCTGAGGATGCCATCAAAAGGGCTAATAAGCCAATCATGAGGTAAGTTAGTATTTTCATATCTCTTTTTTTTAAGTACAAAAAAAAACCGGAATTGATAGCAATTAATTTTTTAGTACTAGCAGTAGTCTTTTATACAATCCCGATAGTGTTGCTATCAATACCAGATTCAATGCAACAAAACTATGTAGAATTATTCTAAATAACAAAAAAAGTTTGAGAACTATTTTAGAATAGATGTAAGAAGCGCATTGCCAATTATATATAATGACAATGCGTTTCAGTTAAGTTGGCTAAAGATTCTATTTCCTTGACTCAATCAGTAAATACAGCTTTTGAATACTGTTTCAGAAATAATGGTTCCGGGATCAAATACAACGCTAACACTTGAGCAAACACAACCTACTTCTGAGTTTGTTTTACTCCAACAACAATCACCATGATGTCTTCGCGACCCAGTTTTTTACGTTCGTCAATTACCTTGGGAACCAGTGTTATGTGAACTACAGCCAGACCGGAAGTACCCAAAATATGCCCATCATTTTCAACGGCCTGACGGGCAGCTTATGTCGGAGTTTTAAACAAAGGCCCTATATTAACATCAAAGCTTATTCGGTATAACCTGTAGCAACTACTTTAGCTCCAGTGGTGTGTCCGTCCCGACACATTATACCTATCCAAATATACTTGGTCTTCTGCATTCCATTTCAGCGAATTTGTCTGCCAGTTCACGCTGACTGATTCCTGGAAATCATCAATGGGTAAAATAATGGGGTTGTTGGCAAAATAGGTTCTTGGTTTTAACGATTTAGTAAACACGATGTTCAGCTATTGGCCCGGATTCTTCAATGTTTGTCTTTTGTTTTTCACGAAATTTAACTTTCATCAGTCCAATTTTTCACTAATTTTAGGCTTTCAATTGATCCTATGGACTACAAAGACTATTATAAGATACTGGGAGTTGGGAAATCTGCCTCCAAGGATGAAATAAAGAAAGCATACCGCAAGCTGGCAAAGGAATATCATCCTGACAAGACCAAAGGAAACAAGAATTTAGAAGAGAAATTCAAGGAGGTTTCCGAAGCTTACCAGGTGCTGGGCAATGATGAAAACAGAAAAAAATATGATGAGTTGGGTGCCAACTGGAAACAGGCTCAACAATCAGGGGGCGATCCCGGATTCGATTTTTCTCAGTTTTACAATCAGGCAGGCGGACAACGCAGTCATCATCAGACTTATCAGGGCGATCCGGAAGATTTTTCCGAGTTTTTCAACAATATATTTGGTGGTGGATTTTCGGGCTTCGGTGGCCAGAAAAGCGGCCGTAGCAGACAAATGCAGGGGCAGGATTATGCCGCCGACATGGAAATTACCCTGGAAGAGGCTTTTCATGGTACTTCCCGGATTTTGCAACTCCACGACAAAAAACTGCGCATTACCACCAAACCGGGAACCCATCATCAGCAAAAGCTTAAGTTGAAGGGAAAGGGAGGACCCGGAATGAATGGCGGACCCGGTGGCGATTTGTACATCACTGTTCATGTATTGAAACATCCCGTTTTTAAACGAAAGGAAAATGACCTCTACAGTGCCTTGATGCTGGATATTTATACTGCCGTCCTTGGCGGGAAAGTAAATGTTGCAACCATGAACGGAAATGTAACCCTGAACATCCCCAAAGGGACACAGGGAGGGCAAAAACTCCGGTTAAAAGGCAAGGGAATGCCAGTTTATGATCAACCTGATCTGTTTGGTAATCTGTACGTTACAACACAAATCAAAATTCCTTCCCACCTTTCACCCGAAGAAGAAAAGTTATTTGTTGAACTCAAAGAGAAAAGCCATGGACAACCTCATTAGACTTCAGGACCTGCAGATGCACAGCGCACTCAGTGAATTTTTAATAGCCCTTAGGGATGCACGGCTTATTCATTATGCTTCCGATTTGTTGCCCGAACTCGAATTGGCCAATGAAGTGGATTTTATGATTTCGATTCGCAAAGCCAAACGGGTGATGGCAACCCTTAATTTGCCTGTGGAGGAGCATTTTAGGAAAATTTACCGGACCAGGGGAGAATATGTTTTCTGCGATTATAAACTATCACATATAGCATATCTGTTGGTGAGCATCAATGGGGATGTGGAAAATCAACAGGTGGCCAGAATTCAGCTGGAACTGGTCAACAGGTTACTATCGAAAAAGTAGTTCATTATGTGCGGACGATTCCAACTTTCGGTAAAGGGAAAACACATCAGCGAACGCTTTAATGTGGAGGTGTTTGATGAGATGTATAAACCCAGTTTCAACTGTGCTCCCGGGCAAAATTTACCTGTGATCACCAATACCGAACCCGGGAAGCTGAGTTTTTTCAAATGGGGACTGGTCCCATTTTGGGCAAAGGACCCTAAAATTGGCAACAAACTCATCAACACACGTGCGGAAACTATTCTGGAAAAACCTTCTTTTAAAGCTGCTTTTACACGCCGGCGTTGCCTGGTTCCGGCCAATGGATTTTTTGAATGGAAAAAAGACACAAAAAAAATACCTTTCAGGGTTTTCTTAAAAAATGGAGACCTGTTTGCCATGGCAGGCCTTTGGGAAACCTGGTAAGATGAAGAAAACAACATGCTGCATACCTTTTCTATTATCACCACCCAACCCAACGAATTGATGACACCCATCCACAACCGCATGCCTGTAATTTTAAACAGGGAGCAGGAAATGGTGTGGCTGAAATCAACTAACACAGATGATCTTATGTCCTTGCTTGCACCATTCCAGTCGGATGAAATGGAGGTCTATCCCATCAGTGATCTGATCAATTCGGCATTCAATAACAGCCAATCGGTTATTTCCAACGTTAATCCCGATACTTTAACACCCCCGTTTTAACCTGCTTGATCTTTCTTCTGATTACAACTATTTAAACTGGAAACCTGTACTTTCCGCCAAATATCCATTAACTTTGCAGGAAATTAATAAATACCTTTCACCTA
>PHDN01000029.1:23518-68246 GCA_002840975.1 Bacteroidetes bacterium HGW-Bacteroidetes-16 | reverse complement strand
TCTCACGAGTTGGGTAGTAGGCGGTTTTTTTCATTTTCACCAAAAAACAGTGTGATTATATCATGAAATAAAAGTATTTCCAAATTAAAAACTCAAAAATGATGACAAAAATTGTTGTACTATTTCTGGCAATGCTTTTCTTAACAGGTACTTCCATTGCGCAGGTAGCCATTAACATCGACGGGACTGTAGCTGCTGCCTCGTCTATGCTCCATGTTCAAAGTACCGACAAAGGAATGTTGATTCCCCGGATGACCACTGCACAGCGCAATTTAATTGCATCACCTGCAACAGGTTTACTGGTTTTTGATATCAACACCATTGGGTTTTGGTTTTTCGATGGAACTTCATGGATTAATTTGAGTTCGGGCACTCCCAATACAATTCAGGATGCCGATGGAAATACCAAGATTCAGGTGGAAGAATCAGCCAATGAAGACAAGGTCAGATTTGACATGGCCGGCACGGAATATTTTGTGATGGATAAGGGACGACTGTTGGTTAACAACAATGGTAAAAGCGTATTCATTGGTGAAGGTGCAGGGCCGGCATCAACGCAGGCAAATACCTTTAATTCGTCAGTAGGTTATTTTTCGGGAAGTTCAAATACCACCGGAGTGCAGAATGCTGCATTTGGTGGATCAACACTTCAAAGCAATACCACCGGATCATATAATACAGCTTTAGGATATACTTCACTATTTTTAAATACTTCCGGAACCAACAATGCAGCAGTAGGTGCTTCTTCACTTTTTTTTAATACTACCGGAAATGAAAATATCGCAGTAGGTCCATTGGCACTCTTTTTTAACACTACAGGATCAAATAATACTTCCATTGGAAATCATGCCCTTTATTCTAATTCTGAGGCCCATTCAAATGTTGGTATTGGGCCGAAGGCGCTCTATTCAAACACTACACAAAGCAATTTGGTCGCAATAGGGGATTCGGCTTTATATAATAATGGTACAGGAGCTACTTATACCTTTGAATCAATTTATAATACTGCCATCGGATCAAAATCAATGTATTCAAATACAACCGGATATAGAAATTCCGCAGTTGGATATCATACCCTATACTCAAATACTACCGGGTCAGAAATTGCCGCATTCGGCACTGAGTCATTAAGCCATAATACCACAGGTAATTATAATACCTCTAGCGGTTCTAGGGCACTTACCGGTAACACTACAGGATCAAATAATACGGCCATGGGGAATAGTTCACTGGCCGTTAACCAAACAGGAAGTGACAATGCTGCCGTTGGCTATAAAGCACTTTATTGGTCAACCGGCAACGGGAATGTTGCTCTGGGGAAAAAAGCACTTTATTATAATTCAACGGCACATTCTAATGTAGCCATTGGAATTGAAGCACTCTATTATAATACAGTAAATAGCAATTTGGTCGCAATAGGGGATTCTGCATTGTACAAAAACGGCTTAGGGGCAAGTAGTAGCAATGATGGTGTGGAAAATACAGCCGTCGGATCAAAAGCCTTGTATGACAATACACTTGGAAGCGGGAACACCTCAATTGGTTTTGAAACCATGATTTCAAATACTTCAGGGGGCTTAAATACAGTCGTTGGAGGAAGTGCCTTGTCTTCTAATACAACCGGAAGTTATAATACTGCCATAGGCGCTTATGCTCTGGGCGTAAATACCACCGGTTATTCAAATACCGGGGTAGGATATAGAATTTTGATGTCGAACACTACCGGAGGTGCCAATACAGCCATCGGACAAAATGCCATGTACTTTAATACTTCAGGGATAAGAAATACAGCCAATGGGTATAGGTCAATTAATTCAAATACCACCGGTAACGAAAATACCGGAATAGGTTATCAAACACTTTATAACAACACCACTGGGAGTAACAATACGGCCATTGGATTTCAGGCGGGTTACAATGGCAACAATTATTCCAACTCTACATCCCTGGGGAATGGCACAAATGTAACAGGGAGTGATATGGTCAGGATAGGAAACGCAAGTATAACTTCTATTGGTGGTCAGGTTGGATGGACCACTGTTTCAGATGAAAGATTCAAAAAAGAAGTAGCTGCCGATGTACCCGGATTGGATTTCATCAACCAGCTAAAGCCAGTAACTTATAAGTTGGATCTGGATGCTTTCGCGGAATTTATGCATACACCCGATAGCATCCGAGATAAGACTTCAGAAGCCGCAAAAGAAGCCATATTACAAACCGGTTTTATTGCTCAGGAAGTAGAACAAGCCGCATTGTCGTCCGGGTATGATTTTTCAGGAGTGGACAAACCTAAGAATGAAGGTGATTATTATGGCCTCCGCTATGCCGAGTTTGTGGTGCCCCTGGTAAAGGCAGTGCAGGAATTGAGCAGCAAGAATGCTGAACTGGAAGAGGAAAACCTGTTGCTTAAAAAAATGAATACAGAAATCATACAAAGGCTGGAAAAACTTGAGAAGAAGTTTTAATATATGAACTATACAACCCTTGAAAAAGGGATCATTTCAAATAGATGTTTAAATCAAAGGTAGTCTCACGAGTTGGGTAGTAGGCGGTTTTTTTCATTTTCACCAAAAAACAGTGTGATTATATCATGAAATAAAAGTATTTACAAATTAAAAACCCAAAAACGATGACAAGAACTGTTGTACTATTTCTGGCCATGCTTTTCGTAACAGGCACTACCATTGCACAGGTAGCCATTAACATCGACGGGACTGTAGCTGCTGCCTCGTCTATGCTTCATGTTCAAAGTACCGACAAAGGAATGTTGATTCCCCGAATGACCACTACACAACGCAATTCAATTGCCTCACCGGCAACAGGTTTACTGGTTTTTGATATCAACACCATTGGGTTTTGGTTTTTCGATGGAACGGTATGGGTGAATCTAAGCACCGGAGCACCAGCTAAACTTCAGGATGCCGATGGGAACTCCAAAATTCAGGTAGAAGAAAGCGCCAACGAAGACAAGATCAGGTTCGACATGGCAGGCACAGAATATTTTGTCATGGATAAGGGGAATCTGCAGGTAAACAACAATGGAAAAAACATCTACATGGGTGAGAGTGCCGGACCAGCCGCTGTTCAGGGAACCAACTACAACAATTTTATTGGTTACCTTTCGGGAAGTGCCAATACATCTGGTTTTGACAACACGGCTGTTGGAGCCAACACCCTGACAGCCAACACCACAGGAAGTTCAAATACCTCCCTTGGCAGGGCAGCCCTAAAAAGCAATACCACAGGAAATTCAAATACGGCAACAGGGTTAAATGCACTTACCTTAAACACCACCGGGTCGAGCAATGTGGCCTATGGTTATTATTCGCTGAAGAGCAATTTAACAGGATCATTCAATACTGCTCTGGGGAGAGGAACATTATTGGCGAATACTTCCGGAACCCACAATACTGCCGTCGGCTTCACTTCGCTTGCTTCAAATACAACCGGAGGATACAATACGGCGATGGGCTACCAGACACTTACCCTAAATACCTCCGGAGCCAATAATACCGCCGTTGGTCGTGATGCGGCGGCGCAAAACTCCACCGCAGTTTCCAACGTAGCCATTGGGGTGAGTGCGCTTTATAACAATACCACCAAAAGCCATTTGGTGGCTATTGGCGATTCGGCTTTGTATAATAACACAACGGGGACTGAGAACACAGCAATTGGCTCTAAAGCTCTATTGTCCAACACTACTGGGTTTTCCAACACCTCAAATGGTTATCAAGCCCTTTATTCCAACATATCCGGAAGTGACAATATAGCGATTGGTACAACATCTCTGTTCTCGAATACAACAGGGAATCAAAATACTGCAATAGGATGGTCATCTAATTACTCGAATACAACAGGTATTGAAAATTCTTCGGTTGGAACTGCGTCTCTTTACTCAAATACAACAGGAAATAGCAATACGGCGTTAGGATCTTTTACTCTTTATGCCAATACCACCGGGAGTAATAATACTGCCAATGGTAATCATGCACTCGTCTCGAATACGACAGGAGAATCAAACTCGGCATTTGGTTTTTTTGCTCTTAAAGATAACACTACAGGCCATTCGAATATCGCTATTGGCGTAAGAGCACTTTTTATGAATACCACCACAAGCAATCTGGTGGCAATTGGTGACTCGGCTTTGTATCATAATGGGACTGGTGCTACCGGAGTTGAGGCTACACACAACACGGCCATTGGTTCAAAGGCACTTTATACCAATACAACAGGATATTCTAACACCTCATCCGGCTATCAATCGCTTCATCTTAATACAACAGGATATAACAACACGGCAAATGGCGATCAGGCACTTTACTCCAATACCACAGGCAATAGCAATACAGCAAACGGCTCGCAGTCGCTTTATTCCAATACCATAGCAAACGACAATACCGCTTTTGGATACCATACCCTTTTTGGCAATACCACCGGAAACGACAACCTGGCGATGGGTTCCATGGCCATGAACTCCAACACCACCGGAAACAGCAACGTGGCCGCCGGGAAATTTGCATTGCGCTTCAATACAACCGGAAGTAATAATATTGCCATTGGTGATGGTGCCTCCTATGTTAACACAACGGCCCATTCAAATGTAGCCATTGGTGCAAAGGCACTCTTTTTAAATAGCACTATGAGTAATCTGGTGGCCATTGGAGACTCGGCATTATACAATAACAGCACAGGAGGAGGAGAAAATACAGCAGTCGGGTCGAAAGCACTTTTTGCAAATACAAGTGGTTGGGCAAATTCAGCATATGGTTACCTCTCCCTGCAGCAAAATACAACAGGATCAAGAAATTCAGCATATGGATACCTCTCCCTGTGGCAAAATACAACAGGAACAGGTAATACGGGAATGGGGCGTAGCGTGTTTTATGCTAACACAACCGGTTCATTTAATACGGCTATTGGTCAAATGGCCCTCGCTAACAACACTACAGGAAATGAAAATACTGCTGTCGGAGAGTCTTCACTATATTCAAATATTGATGGTGAACACAATACCGCCATTGGTTTTGAAGCAATGTATATAAACAGTACAGGGGGTAATTCCACTGCACTTGGCTGGAAAGCTCTCCGTGCAAACACTACCGGGTGGTACAATACTGCAATTGGAGAATATGCACTCAGAGACAATACTACCGGAGAACGAAATACTGCATGTGGCAGCAATTCATTAAGCTATAATACCGTTGGAGTTGAAAATACTGCAGTTGGCTCTAGTGCCCTCCACTTTAATACAACTGGCACTAAAAACACTGCTATGGGTTTTCGGACTATATATAATAATACTAATGGCTACGAAAATACAGCCAGTGGTTATGAGTCGCTTACGGCAAATACCACAGGATACCAGAACACTTCAAGTGGTGTAAGTGCCCTTTACTCAAATACAACCGGAATTTATAATACTGCAATTGGTTTCGAAGCGTTAAAAGAAAACACAACTGGAGGTGGTAATACTGCACTTGGTCATTCAGCATTAATGGTTGGTGCGAATTTAGAAAACGCTACTGCAGTTGGGTTTGTTGCTCTGCCTACAGCCAGTAATTCTGTCCGGCTTGGAAATTCATCAGTTACTACCATTGGCGGCTACGCCAACTGGACCAATGTGAGTGATGGCCGCTTTAAAACCGATGTGAAGGAAAATGTGGCCGGGCTCGATTTTATCATGAAACTCCGTCCGGTAACCTATCATTTGAATATGGATGCCATCGCCGGTTTTACTAAAACGCCTGATTCATTGCGTTTTAAAAACGGTGAACAGTTGAAGGCAGCAGAAGTACAAATTGGCTTCATTGCCCAGGAGGTGGAGGTAGCAGCCAACTCTTTGGATTTTGATTTTCATGGCGTTGACAAACCTAAAAACGACAACTCACATTATGGCCTCCGCTATGCCGAGTTTGTGGTGCCCCTGGTAAAGGCAGTGCAGGAACAACAGCAAATGATTGAAGAACAGAGACAAGTGATCATGGAAATGCGAAAGGAGCTGGATGCTTTAAAAGGTAAAGAATGAACCCAATCTATCGCACCACCAACTTCTTAGCTGTCAACATACGGCTGCCTGCCCGCAACCCGATATAATAAAAGCCGGGTGTGAACTCGCTAATGGAGAAAGTGGTTGATGTCGCGTTCCTTTCAAGCGGTTTTAACCAAATCAGCTCCCCGCTTACTGAATAAACAGCTAGGTTTAATGATTCATTTTCAACAGGTTGATAAACTACCGTAATCCTGTCTCTGGCCGGATTTGGATAGACAGATAACTCATTTACAAGGCCATCTTTTGTTATTTCCATTGTTCCGGTAGTGGGCGAAATGACCGAAACACTCAAATCATCGAAATAAAAACCGTCTTCTTTCACATAGGAATCGCTGACAAGTAAAAACCGGACTTGAATCCGGTGATCCAGAAAATCACCCAGGTAAATTTCTTCCTGTATCCATTCGGTTTGAAGCCCATCATAAACAGGGTGGCCTTCATCCTGGTTTTCCGTTCCCGGCTTGGTATATTTTCCCGACAAGGCGGTCCAGGTATTGTCGGCACTATCTTTTGCAAATACCTGAACATAATCGTACCCTGCTTCAATTTCCCATTTGGCCCAAAACCTCATAAAGGCCGCTTTTGCACCTCTTAAATTAATTATTGTATCAAATGTGAGAGAAGAGTTTGTGTTGTTTTGATAATTTCCAAATGGAGAATCTGTAATAGATTGTAGGGGCGAATGCGATTCCGCCTGCGTAATCCCCCATTTATTGGAAACCCAATAGGATTCGCCTTCAAAATCTTCATTAAATATCTCGACTTCGGTACCAAAAACCCGACTGATGGTATCGCTTATTTCAAACTGCCCATTGTCTACCGATAATAAATACCTGAAGATAGTCCCTATTTCTATTTGCGGATTAAGACTAAAAATGATGGAGTCGGTTCTCACTTCAAGTAGATCCATGTTTGAAAACACTACCGGATCCCCAATGGATTCAATATGCTCGTCGAGCGCGGTGATGGAAACCGTAAATACCCCGCCATCTGCCAGACCAAGCCTCTTCAGCTCAAAAATTTCGTACCCGGATAACTCCTCCATAGCCATGGCCGACAGACTTGAAAATTCGGCATAATGCAGTAACAGACGCGCGGCCGTCAGGCTTTGAAATACATTTTCCTGGCAAAGCGGAATAATCCTGCCCGTGGCAGGCCAAAACCCATCATTCGATCCACCTATTTCTGGAACAAAGGCAAAAGTTTTATCTTTCACCAACTCGTCTCCATACATCCAATCATTTGAATCACCATTGGTTGGGTATATGGTGGTGCTTGCCGGCCCATATACATAATTGTTCTCCTTAGTCATGATGCGTGCAAAATCATTCATTAATTCATCGTCGGGCGAAACCTCCGGCTGATAGCCCCATGGATACAGCAAAAGGTTGCTGTATGAATGGTAGTTGAGCGCGATTTGAAATTCATGTTCAGCACAAAACTGCCTCATATTGCGGGTTTCAGGTTCCGACATGGGAGCGTTTCCACGATATGTTTCCTCTTCGCCTACGGGTGACGAACCAGTATCGTCAAAACCCCACATATAGGAATAGTTGCGGTTGATGTCTACACCATAGCTTCCATCGCCGTTGTTGTTCCGGTTTTTTCGCCACATACCCCCACCGTTGGGATTGTTGAGCCGGTTGAATTCATATCCATCGGGATTGACCACCGGCACAAAATACATTTCTGTGTTGTCGACAAGATAGCTTATCTCAGGATGGCTATCGTAATTTTCGAGCAAATACCACATATAAAACACAAGCGATTGAATACTCATGGGCTCACGGGCATGATGCAAACCGGTATACAGAATTTCTGGTTCATCTTCGTTGATGCCGGGGTTATCGGAGATTTTTACCCAATACAACATGCGGCCATCATGGCTTAGGGTGTCAGTCGAAATAGGTAACCTGAAGCTGATCAAATCTGGATAAAGGCTGGCCATTTCATCTAACTCAGCCAAGGCTTCATCAAGTGTGTAATATCCCGCCATGGTCCCCAGCTCAAAATGGTCGGGTACAGGCCACTGAACATTCTTGCTCCTGTCGATGATCAGGTTTCTTTCCGATGCCGCCCTTTCTGCGTAGAATTTTGTGGCATCTGGAACCAGAACTCCGTACCGGATATTTTCTTCATCCAAACGACCTAAGAAGTTGATATTGAGGTCTGTTTCGAGAAAAACATTTTTTCTGTAAGTACCTTCAGTAATATCTATTCCAAGCGCGGCCAACTGGTTGAGGGTTTCTTTTTCGAGGTATATCCTCACTTTGGAATAATGGTCCTGCGCAAAAGTGTTTCCGTTGAACAGGGTCAAAAGAAAGATCAAAGTAAGTAGGGTAAATTTTTTCATCATGTTCAGAATTCTATGTAAAATGACAAGTGCCAATGGACAATGGTTGTCAGTCACCCGATTGTTCCAATGAACCTTATCGACTAAATGCAGGAGTTCGCCCACAACCTTGTCGAAATAGTCCTTTTTCAGGTTCACTGCTTAAAATGAAGCATCTGTTCATACCGCAAAGGAAATTGAAATTTCTAAACAAAATGAATTGGTGGAAAAAATATATTAGGTGTTGGATAAATCACACAAAATAAACATATTGAGTACCTTTATAAATCAACTTTTCCCTGAATCACCCTTTAGGGCTAGGGGTAAAATTCAGGGAAAAGTTGATTTGCGACTTACATTAATACTGCTGCTGAATAATTACCAAAATCGTTTTCATTTAATTTTTCTTTCCACTAAGTTTCGATAGAGAGCCCGTCTTACTTAGTTGAGGTGAATTTTACGATTAATCCATCTCCCCAAACGGATAACCAATGACGAATTCTTTATATAGTTAACATAAATTTTATTTGACAAATCAAAAGAGAAGTTTGTACCTTTACTGCTGAAACCTAATTAATTGAAATAAAAACTCATTTGAATGAATACAACGCAAAGCCTGTTTGAGGGAGTAATTGTCATGGTGGTCATTATTTCTCTTGTCCTTTTACTAAAAAAATTTAACGTCCTGAAGAAGGAAGACAGTTTGTTGTTCAGCCGAATTGTTTTGCAAGTCACGTTACCGGCCCTTATTTTTTCTTCGCTGGCAGTAAAGGTGTTCGACGATCGGTTTGTCATCATGGCGGCCATCATGGCGGTTGTTGAAATTGGAATGATATCCCTGGCCTGGCTATTGGCCAACCTGTTCAAGTTTCAACGGGGTGAAAAAGGAGCCCTGATTTTAGTTTCTGCATTTGGCATGACCACCATGCTGGGTTATCCCATCATACAACAAGCTTTTCCGAACAACCCTTTGGCCATGGAAGAAGCTGTGGTAACCAGCGAATTTGGTGTTGGCCTGTTGTTGTTCATCCTGGGACCTTTAATTGCCATGTATTATGGCCAAGCGAAGGTGGAGGGGAAGTTCATCATGAAATCGGTACAAAAGTTTTTCGTGTCACCCATATTTATTTCGCTGGTAGCCGGAATTGCCGTTTCTTTTATCCCTGTCGACCATAACAGCCAGGTATTTAATACCATGATCCGTTTTTTTGAGCTCATTGGCAATGCAAACCTGCTGATGGTAGCCATTACTATCGGATTAATTATAGAATTTAAGCAGTTTAAAAGCATTTACTTGTTTCTGGGAATGGCCGTTTTGTTAAAACTGATTGTAAAACCTTTGCTGGCCTTTTGGCTCACAAACGACCCCCGTTTTACGGATATGATGCGTGAAATTGTGGTGATAGAAACCGCTTTGCCGTCAGCCATTCTCTCGGTTGTTTTTGCCAAACATTACAACTGCCGGCCCGACCTGGTGGCAATGGCTATCATGGTAACACTGGTACTGAGCATATTTAGTGTGAGTTTGTTATTTATTGAGGTATTTTAGATCAGAAACTCATGCATGGAGATAATGCAACTTTAATTAGATAATTAATTCTGGATGAATTTAATTGTTAATCAACATATAAAGTCATGAAATACACAAAAGCAATTATATCAATTATTGTTGCGGCAGTAAGTGTCGGAAGTCTTGTTTTTCTGACAAAACAAAATAATCCTGCATCAGCCAACAAATCCACACCTGAAAAGCAGAAAATATCAAAAGAACTCAATCATGCATCAAAGGCCCTCTATAACGCGGAAGTTGAGTATATGAAAACCCGTGATCCTAACACCAACGCTATTCCTTCCGGCATTCGGGCAAGAGAATTGTCATTTGCCACTACTTTGCCTGAGAAGAAAAATGCAGGCAGAAGCCAGAATTGGATTCACCGTGGACCTGTAAACATGGGTGGCAGGATGCTGTGCGTGGCATTTGATGTGGACGACGAAAACCACATGCTGGCCGGAAGCGCATCGGGTGGTATGTGGCAATCAACAGATAAAGGATTTTCGTGGGAAAAAGTAACACCTGCCAATGGTGAGCAGAGTGCTACCTGTATTGCTCAGGATACCAGACCAGGTAAAACAAATACCTGGTATTACGGTACCGGCGAAATACTCAATACCACCGAAAGAAATGTAAGTACAAACGTGCGGACCATTGGTGTGGGGAATGGCATTTATAAATCAAACGATCATGGTGCATCGTGGCAACCGCTAACTTCTACTCTTGGAGGCAACCAGGGAGAACTCGCAGAGGTATTTCAAGGAATATGGCGAATTGTTACTGATCCCGCTTCCGCGGATAAAGACATCGTGTATGCCGCTTGTTATGGAGCCATCATGCGCAGCGAGAACGGTGGAGAGTCCTGGGACATTACACTGGGTGATTTAACCAACAAATCTTTCGCCACAGATATTGCCATCACCTCCGAAGGGGTTTTGTATGCCGCATTGAGTTCTTATTCTACCTCTATCATGCGGCCGCAAAAAGCAGGTATTTGGCGCTCGGAAGATGGTATTATCTGGACTGAAATTACTCCAGAAGGGATTCCTGATGTCACACGTGTAATGAAGCTCGCCCTGGCACCATCCAACGAAAATGTACTATATCTTATGACGGAAAAACCGTCTGCTGTCAATGTTCCCTACTCGGGAATTTTTAATTCTGACAACACTTTTTGGAAATACACCTACAGTGAGACCAACGGTTCCGGAACCTGGGAAGACAGAACCGAAAACATGTTCGGGCACGGGAAAGGTGACTTCCTTAGCTATCCAAATGCCCTGATTTCTTATGGCGGCTATACATTCGTATTGGGAGTTAAACCTGACGATGAAAACGTGGTGTTCATTGGGGGTATGAGTTTGTTTAGATCGGATAACGGTTTTGCCGACAGCCTCCAAACTACCTGGATGGGTGGTGATCCGTTCGATATGGATTCCATTCACATGCTGCATCCCGATCAGCATGGGCTGGCTTTTCTTCCATCAAACCCCAATGTGTATTATGCTGCATGCGACGGAGGGATTGTGTATACGGAAGATTGCATGGCCGATCCTGTTTTCTGGATACGAAGAAACACGAATTTGATTACTTCTCAATTTTACTCTGTTACCATCGATCGTGCCGGAGAAGGAGATGATTGGGTGCTTGGCGGATTGCAGGACAATAACTGGTATTATTCGGTAACCGATGATCCCGGACAGTGGTGGTTTAGCGTGGATTTGTATTACGACGGATTTTCGTGTAAGCTTGCTGATTATCATGAATATGCCATTGTAGCTGCCTATAGTGGCAATATTTGGACTACCCTGTTTGATGAGGATATGCACACAAAAGATATTTTTTACCAAACTCCGGACACGCTCCTGAGTTTCTATAATCCCATTATCGGATCGAATCCGGCATTCCCTTTCTATTGCAATTTCGCACTCGATCCAAACAACAACAGTACATTTTACCTGCCTACAATTAACAGCATCTGGCGAAAAGAGGATATGAGAGCAGCCGCTTCGGATACCTCCCTGCGAAACGTTGGATGGGCCAGGTTAAACAACATTAACCTGAGTGAATCAGTAGAAATTTCCGCGATTACCCTATCAACGTACCCGGCCAACACGCTGTTTTATGGCACCAATAATGGTCATCTGTACAAAATGGCAAATGCACAGGCAGGCGATCCAGTGCCGGTTGAAATTACCGGAGACGATTTTCCGCTCAATGCTTATGTGGCCTGTATTGATGTTGATCCTGCTGATGCAAACAAACTGTTTACCGTGTTTTCAAATTATGGTGTAAAGAGTGTTTATTATTCCGACAATGGCGGAACAAACTGGACACATGTTAGCGGTAACCTTGAAGAATACCCTGATGGAACAGGTGCGGGACCATCGCTCAGGTGGGTAAAAACGCTTAACTATGATGGTGGCACGGTATATTTTGCAGGAACCAGTGTGGGATTATATTCCACCACTTTTCTACGAGGCGATACAACCTTGTGGGAGCATGAAAGTCCTCAGAAAATGGGTAGTATTATTGTTGATATGATTGATGCACGTGAGTCGGATGGGTTTGTTGCCATTGCCACTCAGGGAAACGGAATCTATAGCACAAATTACAATCCTTATTTATCCGTTGGTGAATCTCAGGACAATCAGGTTGTAAAACTGAGTAATTTTCCAAACCCATTTCAAAATCAAACCACCATTCAGTATCAACTGGCTCATGGTGGAGAAGTTAACATAGCTTTGATGGACATGAACGGGAGAATAATCAGAACTCTTTTTTCAGGACAAAAGCAAAAAGGAATTCATTCTCTCGGGTTGACTTCTGATGGCTTAAGCATGGGCATGTACCTGGTTCAATTAAAACTGGATCAGTCAGATTATTTTCACAAAATCGTCATTGGAAACTAAAAGAAACACCATGATTGAAAATCCCGAAGAAATTGTTGACCAAAATCTGCTAACAGATGAAAATGGCAGATGGATTCAAACCGATCCGGGCGATTCAACCTGGGGACAATTGATTTTCCCGTCATTCGCGGAAAGCCAAAATAAAACAAATGATGGGTTACGTGTGGTGATTTTTGGTAGTTACCTGCTTGGGTATTTGTTGACGGAGACGCTCCGTGAATTTGAAAGGCAACATCCTTCACGGTTAAATATGGTTGGGCTGGTAACCGATGATCCGGCAAGTCCTGCGGCAAAAATATCTGTAAAACGTCGCATTTGGCGAAAATACGACCAACAGGAAACCATTCACCTCGAAACGGCCATGATTGAGGCAGGATTAAAAAGCGGAGTGCCTGTTTATACAGGAGCGGTTAAAACGGAATATTTCAGATCTTTGCTCAATTTATGGAATCCGGATGTGATTCTGGTATGTGTATTCGGACAAATCATCGATGAACCCATTATCAACTATCCTAATCTTGGGATCTACAACTTTCACCCGGCAGATTTGCTTGCCGGCCATGGTGCAGGACCACAACCTTTTCAGGATTTGATCGACCGTCAGGCCAATACCTCCAAAGTGACCGTCCATCAACTGACAATAGATTTGGATTCCGGACCCGTCCTGGGGCAATCGCCATCGGTGAATGTGAGGTTTGCTGATGGCAGCATGACCGATAATGTCCTGGTTTTGGATGATAAAATGCTTCAACCAATAGATGTGATGGGTGCACTTTTAATAAAAACGCTGATTCTTCATAAGGAAGCAGGCATGAAAGGAGCCATACATAAACTTGATTTTGCACGACATTTTAATCAGGAAATCCGGGATTGGCTGATGAAGCCGATTGCTTTAACAACGCCATCGCAAAGTTTGCCAGAACCTTCGGCCTATGTGGATTACCAATTGTGAAGGGTTGTCAGGTAAGTTTCGGTTATGAACTCAAGCTTCGCCGTTAAACCTATTTAGTGGAAGTCAGATAATTAATTTTTCATTAATGTAAATAACATTGATATATAGTTAATTACAGATTCCATTCCTAATCAAAAATTCTCTTTGTGTATCTCTGTGACTTCTTTGTGCAACTCTGTGTAACACCTTATTAGCTATGACACTAAGAACCACAATGAAGCCTTAAAGTGATCAGGAATAGGATAAAAGCCATACGTTAATGGTTGTCAATTACATGGTTATTCCAATGAACCGTATTGATCAGGTGCTGAACATCTCCAATAATAAACTGAATGACGGGATCAAGTGAATCATTGTTTGGCGTGGTGTTGAAGTAAAGTGCTCCACGTAAAAAATGGCTGGTGCTGTCGGTAATAAAAAACTGATAAGGCGAAGCAGCCCCGCTTCCTTCGATCCGGTAAGTCAATCCAAACACTTGTCGTTTCTTATCGTAAATAACACTGTCGTTGATGGCGTCTGCTTTTGGTATGTGTTTCGAAACCAGTGTGTAAGCATCTTCAAGGTAGGTGTATAGATTATCTGATACGTGTTTATAACTTAAATGCAAGGTGGCATGATATTGCGGGTAATTGATGTTGATCCAGTATTTTTCGTTGGGAGCCTGAGGGTCGGGTGTAATGGTGGTATACTCAGGATATTCAAATAGATAAGGTAATGAGCTGTCGGAGGAAATATAGCCTTTAACGGGTAACTCAATTCGGAAATAGCCTCTGGGTTTAGGGCTGTAATGGGAGTTGCATGCCATGGTAGCTATCATGAGCAAAACAAAAAACAAGCCTACGCGCATGATTTGATTAACCATTTGGTTTTTTATTGACAAGTGGAATGACAGAAACTTCAATTTCTTTTATTTTACGCTCATCGGCATCATGAATAATAAACTCAAATTTCCGGTATTTTATTTTATCGCCCTTGTTGGGAATCCTTCCTTGTAATTCGAGTATAAGACCTCCAAGCGAATCGGCTTCACCAACCACCTTATCGAAATAATCATCCTTTAAATGCAGGATTTTATAAAAGTCGTTTAAGGTCGTTTTAGCTTCAAACAAATAATGATTGTTCGGCAGTAATTTATATTTAAACTGATGGGGTTCTTTATCAAACTCATCACTGATGTCGCCTACGATTTCCTCGATGATGTCTTCAAGGGTGATGATTCCCGAAGTGCCTCCATATTCATCCACTACGATGGCCAGGTGGTTTTTCTTTTCACGAAACTCCTGCAACAGGTCGTTAATTTTTTTGTTTTCAGGAACGAAAAAAGGAGGCCGGATCAGGCTAACCCAATGTTTAAAATCCGGTTGGTTCAAATAAGGGATCAGGTCCTTTATGTATAGGATACCAAGCACCTGATCGAGAGATTCCTCATACACAGGAATGCGGCTAAAACCCGACTCCAGTACAGTTTGAACCACTTCCTGATAGGGGGCAGCTTTGTCAATGGCCGTAATATTAACCCGCGACTGCATGATTTCGGTAGCCTCAGTTTCGCCAAAAGTAGCGATGCCTTTCAGTATTTTCTTCTCATCGTCCGTGATGTTTTCCCCTGCAGTAAGGTCGATGGCATCCGAAAGATCACTCATGGTGATATAATGGCCTTTCTTTTTTATTTTCTTATCGATGAGGTTGGTTGAATTGACCAATAAGCTGCTCAAAGGACTAAAAAAAGCAATTAAAAAACGCATATTCACCACCATCAGGTTTGCAAACATCATGGGCTCTTTATTGGCCAGTATTTTTGGAAGGATTTCACCAAAAATAAGAATGACGGAGGTCACCAAAACTACTTGAATGATAAAAATCGTGATGTAATTCACCTCCGGTGAAATCAGGTTATCTAGGATAAACGACGACAGGATCACGATACTTACATTGACAAAGTTGTTGGTTATCAGAATAGTAGACAACAATTTTTTTGGTTTTGTAAGCAAGGCCAAAATAGCCCGGTCATTTTTTTCACCTCGGTTTCTCATCTGCTCCAAATCGGAAGGATTAAGTGAAAAAAAAGCGGTTTCAGTACCGGAAATTAGTCCTGAGATAATGAGCAACGCGACCAAAAACAACAATGAAATAATCGTCATACCCGAAAATCCCGTGATGAGCGGTTCTTGTATGAGACTGATAATACTTAAAGGGTCAAGATCGTCGCTTCCCAAAGCAATTAATTGGTTTAGTTTAAAAACGTGGCAAATGTACAATTAAAACCATTGCTACACAATCAATCAACTGATATTTAGAATGGAAGGTCATCCTCAATGGAGGGTGTTGAGGGTGTTGATCGGGTATCAGGCATTGGTTCATTTTCTTCCTGATTGTTTCTCGGCTCTAATGATGGTAATGAAGGATCGTTGCCGTGTGGTTTGGCCAGCATGTGAATTTTCTCAGATAGAATTTCGGTGATATATTTTTCGTTACCGTCTTTGTCGCTGTATTTGCGATTTTTTATTTTTCCTTCAATATACACCAGGTCCCCTTTGGCAATGGCTTTTTCTGCGAGGTACCGGTATCCCACGATGTTGTGCCATTCGGTTTGGTCTTTCCATTCGTTGGTTGTTCTGTCGCGGTAGCTTTCGGTGGTGGCCAGCGAAAAACTTATTTTTTTTGTTCCATCATCAAAGATGAAAGTTTCAGGGTCTTTACCGATTCTCCCAATTAATATCACTTTGTTTAATCCTGCCATGTTACTTCTGATTATATGGTTGTTCGTGTTACTATTCTATTAATTTAACATCACGTAAATACCTCTCTACGAGCACGGGTACAGGATATTCCGATAGTGAAGTTTGATTTATCAAAAGTAATGATTTTATTAAGTTAGCAGGGATAGCACCTGAAATTTGAATAGAAATAAACCTGGCCCGAAGGATGCGGTGTGTGAGCAGGTGTTTGTATTCGTTTGAAACTTGTGTAATGTTAAATGAATCATTGGGTAGTAAGCCATTGTCGATGGCCTGATGGATGGCCTGATCGAAGGGCAGTGGCTGATGAGTTTCAAAGGATGGAAAATCGAACAGATTGGCCCATATTCCCGTGCTTTTTCGTTGATTTAAAAAAAATTGAGCATGCCCATTTGTGGTGACCGAAATCACATAATAAGTAAGGTATCTGGTTTTTTGTTTTGCCTTGGGTGTTTTTACCGGAAAATCGCCTTGTTGTTTATGGGAAAAAGCAAAACAATTGCTTTGAAGCGGACATGCCAAACAATCGGGGTTTTGTGGCTTGCATACCAGGGCACCGAGTTCCATCATGGCTTGGTTGAAAAGGGCAGGGGAGTGTGTTGACATCAACTCTTCGGTCAGCACCAAAAATTGCGTATGTGCCCTGGATGAATTAATAGGGGTGGCGATGCCGTAGAGCCTTGAAAGTACCCGGTACACATTTCCGTCAACAACACCATGGGGCATATTAAAGGCCATTGATGCAATGGCTGCTGCAGTATAAGACCCAATTCCAGGTAGTTTCATCAGCAAATTCATGTTTTTTGGAAACTCGCTATGGTAGGTGCTTACAATTTCTCTGGCCGCTTTTAACATGTTGGTAGCGCGGCTGTAATACCCCAATCCCTGCCACAACTTAAAAACATCCTGTTCATTAGCAGAAGCAAGCAATGCAATATCGGGATATTTTTCGGTAAACCTGATATAATATGGTAGGCCTTGATCTACACGTGTTTGTTGCAAGATGACCTCTGAAAGCCAGATATAGTATGGATTTGATGTTTGCCGCCAGGGCAATTGCCTCTCATTTTTTTGGTACCACACCAAAAGATTTTTGATAGAATTGTTCATGCGGCGCCGAAATTACTTATAAAAGAACTGATTAGAATAAAAAAAAGTTCAATTATTCTTTTTTTTATTAAAAAAGTACTACTTTTGCCAACCGAACTAAAAAACTAATATTTAATCATTTAAAATAATTTTGATATGACAAAGGCAGAAATTGTAACCGAAATCGCCAACAAAACCGGAATCGAGAAAGTAGCTGTACAGGCAGTTGTTGAATCTTTCATGGAAACCGTTAAACAGACAATGGTAGTAGGTGAAAATGTGTATCTCAGAGGTTTTGGTAGCTTTATTATTAAAAGAAGAGCAGAAAAAACCGGTCGTAATATTTCTAAAAACACGACCATCATTATTCCGGCTCACAATATTCCTGCATTTAAACCCGCTAAAACTTTTGTTAGCGAAGTAAAAGGAAAATAATTATCATTTAATAAATTAGCATTATGCCAAACGGAAAAAAGAGGAAAAGACATAAGATGTCGACCCACAAGCGTAAAAAACGTTTGAGGAAGAACAGGCATAAGAAGAAATAAGTGTTTCTTTTGCGCAATAACACAGGTTCTTACTCAGAGCCTGTGTTATTGCGTTATTATACTTCCTTTCAATATTGTTTGTCCCGAACATCATCTTAACAGTAATAGCTTTATGCTATTGTATTAACTTCTTAAATCTAACACGTGAATAGAGAATTAATTATCGATTCAAATCTGTCGGAGGTTAATATTGCGTTACTTGAGGACAAAAATCTGGTAGAATTAAATAAAGAGCAGACCAACAACAAATTCGCCGTTGGCGATGTGTTTTTGGGAAAGGTGAAGCGCATTATGCCTGGCCTGAACGCTGCTTTTGTTGACGTTGGTTATGAAAAGGATGCTTTTTTGCATTACCTCGATTTGGGACCACAAATTCGAACCTTTAATAAATACGTCAAACTCGGGTTGCTGCAAAAAGCCCACCTGACTTCCCACGAAGAAATGGTGCCCGAGAAAGATATCGAAAAAACCGGAAAAATTAACCAGGTGTTGATCAGCGGTCAGCAAATATTGGTGCAGATTGCCAAAGAGCCGATCTCTACCAAAGGACCACGTATTACAACTGAAATTTCATTCCCCGGACGATTTATTGTACTACTACCATTTTCCAATAAGATTTCCATCTCCCAAAAAATCAGGAGCAAAGAAGAGCGTAATAGGCTCAAGCGACTGATAATGAGCATTAAACCTAACAATTACGGTGTCATTATCCGGACGGTTGCCGAAAACAAGAAAGTGGCCGAACTCGATACCGATATGCGCGATTTGGTTGGAAAATGGGAAAGTATTATTGGTAAACTACCACACCTTCAGGCACCGCATAAGGTACTGAGCGAATTGGACCGCACCTCCCAAATACTGCGTGACGTGTTAAACGAATCGTTTAACTCAGTATACGTAAACGATCCAATTCTATATGAAGAAACCAGAGCTTATCTGGGGACCATTGCCCCGGAAAAAAAAGACATCGTAAAACATTATAAGAGCCGTATACCTATTTTTGAGCATTTTGGAATTGATAAACAACTCCGTAGCTCCTTTGGTAAAACGGTCACCATTAAAAGCGGCGTGTACTTGATTATTGAACATACCGAGGCTTTACATGTAATTGATATTAACAGCGGTCATCGCGTAAATAAAGATAATTCCCAGGAGCAAAATGCGCTCGCGGTGAACCTTGAATCTGCAATCGAAGTGGCTCGCCAGTTGCGTTTACGCGATATGGGGGGCATTATCGTGGTAGATTTCATCGACCTGCATGATGCGAAAAACCGCCGTGCCTTGTATCAAAAACTAAAGGATGAAATGGCCAAAGACCGGGCTAAGCATACAATCCTTCCTCCTACTAAGTTTGGATTGATACAAATTACCCGTCAAAGGGTGCGACCCGAAACTACCGTTCCCGTGCTTGAAAAGTGTCCGGTTTGCGCTGGCAGTGGCGAGATCAAGTCAAGTATGATGATTGTTGATGAAATTGAAAACAACCTGAATTATTTGATTCAGGATCAAAACCAGAAACACCTGACCATCGGAGTCCATCCTTTCATTGAAGCCTATTTGAAAAAAGGCCTGTGGAAATATCAGGTAAGATGGTTTTTAAAGTATAAACAATGGGTGAATATCCATGGTTTGCACGACTTTCATTTTATGGAATATCAATTTTACGATCGAAATAAAGAGATTATTAAACATTAAGCTCAGTACCAAAACTAAAAAAAGCTGAATCCATGGATTCAGCTTTTTTAGTTTCATGCTCAACCAGGATGAAATCAACCCGGTTCCAATTTTCCCTATTGTTTCTCAGGATGAATGCTCAACACGGGTATTTGCGCGTGGTTAACCATTTGAGATGCAAAGGGCCCCAATACCAAATTGCTGGTGGTAGTTTCCTGTTCGGTCATAATTGAAATTAAATTTGCTTTGATGCTATCCGCGTAGTTCAATGTTGCATCTGTAATATTATCTGCTTCAAGAAAAACTGACTTGTACCTCACTTCGTTTTCTTTCAGGTATTCTTCTGCCTGTGCTATGTAATTTTTAATCCGGTACCTGATGTCGTCTGATTGGGTGGTATATAACCCCAATAAGTGGATTTCTGAATTAAAATACTTAGCCAGAAGCGCCGTCAATGGAAGCTTTTCGCGCGTGCAAATGGTGCTGTCCATGGGGCAAACAATACGTTTCAGGTCTGTGTTTATATCAGTACCTCCCCGGATGGTGATAATAGGTGTCTTGCTGCTGCTTACAATGCGGTTGGCATTGCTTCCTATCCAGAATTCTTCAAATCCTGTAGAACCATGTGTTCCAATTACAATTAAAAATGCATGCGCTTCTTCTGCCGCGTCGCAGATCTCTTTATACACTTTCCCTTTACGGATTTCGTAAGTCATGGTTTGATCACCAATATGGTACCGGTAAGTTTTTACCAATTCTTTAAATCTGTTGGTTACCTCTTTTGTAATGTTGTCAGGCTCAACCGAAAAAATTTCTTTTGAGTAATCCAGGTGGTTTATCCAAACCATCTTGATTCCGGCTTTTGCGTTGTGGGCAATGGTGATAGCATGTTCTAAAGCATTGATGGAGCAGTCGGAAAAATCGATGCCGACTAAAATGGTTTTACTCATGATCGTGTGTGTTTGGGTGTAATGATAAACTCGGGAAACTTATATCATCCTGAATGACCCATGCACTCGGGTAATTCAGCGAAATTTGCGAAAGAAAATTTTCGGCTTCCAGGCGCGTACGAAAGTCACCAACCCGAACCCGATAATAGGGTTCCCGAAAGGTAATATAGGAATTGGTTTCAGGGTATTTCTCCGAAAAATCAACTGTGAGGTCCTTAGCTTCTTGTAATGCCTGGTTACCCGATTCCATCAATAATTGTATTCTATATCCCGGAAAAACCGGAAAAGCCTTGTTGTAAGCGATATGTAACGCTACAATACCATCAACCTTCGATTCGACAATGAGGGAGTTATCTGTCTCATATAATGTTTGCGCTTTTGTTAAGGATGAGGCAAACAAACAAAATATCAAACCGGGTAGTACAAATAGTTTCATTTTTAAATCAAAGTTAACCATGACTTTCTTTTGACCTTACACTTAATATAGGAATAACTGAATTATTGATCAACTGTTGTGAATAAGCGCCTAAAAATTTATTTGCAGAAGTTGTTCCCTGATCGGTCATGATCGAGATCAAATCAATCTGATTGTTTTCGGCATATTTCAAAATGGAAACAGCTACATTATCGGCTTCTGTTTTCTCAACTTTAAAGGATACATTTTTGTCATTCAGACATCTTGTAGCTTCTTCGCTGAATTTAGCAATCCGTTTTCTGATGAGGTTTACAGGAGTATTGTAAACTTCGAGCAAATGGATGGTGGCATCAAATCGACGTGCCAGTTCTGCTACCATGGGAAGTTTTTCCTTTGTTTCGAGGGTGCTGTCAAGCGGAAGAAGAATGTTTTTAATATTGGGATGAATCTGGTATTGACTCCTGATGGTAATAATGGGGCATGGTGCCTGAACGACAATCCGGTAGGCGTTACTGCCAATCCAGAATTGTTCGTAACCTGAAACACCGTGCGTACCAGTAAATATAAAATCAGCCTCGATGCTGCGCGCTGCCTTGGCTACCTCCTGATATACTTTCCCCCTGCGCAAGATGATATGAATTTTACCATGTGGGGTTTTCCCCTGATATTCTTTCGCCAGCGTATCCAATTGGGCTTTCGATTCAATGCGCAACTCACCTGCAATTGTATCGGCCATTCCTTCGCCGATTTGCGAGTTATCAATCCAAACAAGATGTATTGAAGCATCTAACTTTTGGGCATAAACTATTGCATATTCAAGTGCATGAATCGAGTTTTTCGAGAAATCAATTGCTACTAAAAGCGTTTTCATAACTCAAATTTTTAATGATCAGTAATTACCCAAGATTAACTCTTTGCAATGCTGCTAAGTTATTGAAAAAATTCATACCATCAACTTCCCTGGTCGATTTTTCATTTTTTCAGTTACTTTTGTGAAAAAGAATCACCTGATGAACAAAAACCTGGATGCTTCCGCATCGAGCCTTAGCGGAGGCGAACTTGAGATAGAGAAAACCCTTCGACCCGGGCATTTTGAGCATTTTTCGGGACAGCCCAATGTAGTCGACAACCTGAAAATATTCGTCCAGGCTGCCCGTTTACGTGGTGAAGCGCTTGACCATGTATTGCTGCACGGCCCCCCCGGATTAGGTAAAACTACCCTGTCGCATATTATTGCAAACGAACTGGGCGTCAATTTGATTACCACCTCAGGGCCTGTGCTGGATAAGGCCGGCGATTTGGCAGGCTTGCTTACCAACCTGGAAAAAAATGACGTGCTTTTTATTGACGAAATCCATCGCCTGAGTCCGGTGGTGGAGGAGTATTTGTATTCGGCCATGGAAGATTATAAAATCGATATTATGATCGAGACCGGCCCCAATGCACGTTCAGTACAAATCGTTTTAAACCCTTTTACCCTCGTGGGCGCCACTACCCGATCAGGATTACTCACGGCACCATTGCGTTCCCGCTTTGGAATTAACTCGCGCCTGTCGTATTACGATGTCAACACCCTCACGAAAATCGTTAAGCGTTCGGCAAGTATATTGGACGTTGGAATTGATAACGTGGCCGCACTCGAAATTGCCGGACGAAGCCGTGGGACGCCTCGTATTGCTAACCTTTTGTTGCGCCGGGTGCGCGATTTTGCCCAAATTCTCGGAAACGGAACCATCGATCTGGCTATTTCACAGGTGGCACTTACCGCACTCAATGTGGATAAACATGGCCTCGATGAAATGGACAACCGAATCCTGACCACCATCATCGACAAGTTTAAGGGAGGTCCTGTGGGGATTACCACCTTGTCAACTTCCGTTGGAGAAGAGAGTGGAACCATCGAAGAAGTATATGAGCCTTATTTGATTCAGGAAGGATATATCATGCGTACGCCCCGTGGACGCGAAGCTACCGAGTTGGCATACAAACACCTGGGCAGAATAAAACATCCCGATCAGGGAAAACTTTTTTAATCTGTTTTTCCATCATGCTAATTGCCGGACTTTCAAAAGCATCGTTAAGTGATTCCATCAAATCAAAAGCACTGGAGCTTGGTTTTTATGGTTGTGGAATTTCTGAGGCGGTATTTTTGGAAGACGATGCACGACATATGGAGCAATGGCTCGAAGAAGGATGTCATGGCGAGATGACTTACCTGGAGAAAAACCGGGAAAAAAGATATCATCCGGCACTCTTGCTGAAAGAAACAAAGTCCGTAATTTCAGTACTTTATAATTATTATCCTGATACCACGCTTCCGTCAGAAGACAATTACGTGATTTCGAAATACGCCTACGGCAACGACTACCATTTTGTGATGAAAAACAAGCTCAATGAGTTGCTGGCCTTTGTGGAAGAGAAAACCGGTGAACGAAAAGCGAGGGCGTTTGTGGATTCGGCACCTATGCTCGACCGGGCCTGGGCGCACAAAAGCGGATTGGGTTTTATTGGCAAAAACACCTGCCTCATCAATAAAAAAGGAGGATCGTTCTTTTTTATTGGTCATTTGTTGTTGGATTTGGAATTGCAGTATGAAGAAGAGGCCGATCCTAAAAATTATTGTGGTAGTTGTACCCGCTGTATAGATGCCTGTCCTACAGGAGCCATCGAGCCGTTTAAAGTGGATGCCCGGAAATGCATTTCATACCTGACCATCGAATACCGGGGCGAGCTGGATGAGTCGATGAAAGACCGTTTTGGTGATCGCATCTATGGCTGCGATACCTGTCAGGATATATGTCCGTGGAACCGGTTTAGTTCGCCTCACGGGGAACCTGATTTTCTACCTTCAGAATTATTAAAAAAGCTGAAAAAACCAGATTGGGACAAGTTGGAAAAACCACTTTTTAATCAATTATTTAAACATTCTGCCATTCAACGAGCTGGCTTTAAAGGATTGCGGCGGAATATTGATCTTATTTCAAATTAAACCCATGAACTACGAACTGCTGTTTTGGATTTCACTCTACCTGGTGTTTATCCTCGCCATTTCCATCCGGCATTTGCGTTTTTCAGATCTCGATCAATACCTGGTGAACAACCGTCAGACAAAAACACTGCCGCTGGTTTTTACCACCCTGGCCACTTTTGTAGGAGGCGGCACTTCTATCGGGTTGATTGCCATGGGTTATGAATCGGGATTGGCCGCTGTGGGCATTGGTATCGCCTATGTAATTGGCTTTGTGCTGTTGTTTTTTTTCGCCGGACATATCCGCGATTTTGGTGCCACACATCAGTTGTACAGCTTTCCTCATTACCTCAATCACCTGTATACCCGTTTTGAAAAATCACGGTTTACCCGGACATTTTCGGCAACAGTCAGTGGCGTGAACATCTTTATTTTCTTTTTTCTTTTATCGGCGCAATTCGTGGCCATGGCCAGTTTATTAAAGTATGGCTTTGAAATAGGCTATACCACAGCCGTGGTGATTTCGGCCCTGATTGTGGTGCTATATACGGCCATTGCCGGATTGTCGGGCGTTATTATCACCGATATGGTTCAGTTTGTGGCCATCGTCATCATGATTGTGCTGGTGTTTATTCCCGGAGTTATCGATGATACCCTGGTTTTTGAACGATTGTCTGAGCTTCCGGCCAACATGCTCAATGGAACGTATTACGGATGGATTTTCCTGCTTGCCTTGCCTGTTTTTTTGAGTTGGTCGGTACTCGTAAGGATGGATATCTGGCAACGCATACTGGCTGCCAAAGACCGGAAAACTGCCCGCCGTGTGAGCTTGTGGTCGGGATTGGGGATGTTGCCTTTCTACATTGTCTTCCCCCTAGTGGGGATGACCATCCGGGTGATCAGTGAGGAGGCCCTGAGTCCGAAAGATGTAGCCTATGTTTTTATCGATCGCCACAGCAATGGCATGTTGTATGGATTTGCCATGGTGGGAATGCTTTCCGCTCTGATGTCGTCGGGGGATAGCTTTTTAAACATTATTTCCATTTCGGCCATCAAGGACCTGGTGGGCTGGAAGTTGAAAAATCCAAAGGCATCCAGGTTAAGCCAGGGCCTGCTCCTTAGACTGGCTACCATCTTTTTTGGGATAATTGCTTTGGCAATGGCGCTGGTATTTCCTTACATTGTCGATTTGATGGTCGTTGGCATATCGACCATCACTATATTTGCACCCATCACCCTGTTTGCCCTGATAAAAAAGGAGAAAGTGTATTCCTACAGAAAAGCTGCATTGTGGAGCATCCTGTCGGGATTTGTGTTGAATGCAGTGCTGTTTGTATGGGGAATCCTGATCCCTGAACAGTTTGAATCAAAAAACTCATTTGTTCCGGCATTTGTTGTGGCCACGCTGGTATTGATCATGGGTGTGAAATTAACCAAAACTAAAATGAAAGCGATATGACCTTAGGTATATTTTCCGATGAGCATTTTATGAAAGAAGCCCTCAAAGAGGCTGAAAAAGCACGGTTACAAAATGAAGTTCCGGTAGGAGCCGTGATTGTGCACAACAACCGGATTATCTCCAGAGGACATAACCTGACCGAAACCCTGACCGATGTAACCGCGCATGCTGAAATGCAGGCCTTTACTTCCGCTGCCGAATTTATTGGGGGCAAATACCTCAAGGAATGCACCTTATATGTTACTCTTGAACCTTGTGTGATGTGTGCCGGTGCTGCTTTTTGGACGCAAATCAGCCGGGTAGTTTTTGGGGCTTATGACCAAAAGCGGGGTTTTACTTTGATCAACGGTAAATTGTTGCATCCCACAACAGAGGTACTAGGCGGAGTGCTGGCCATAGAGTGTGGAGAGTTGGTAACCAGCTTTTTTCAAACGAAACGAAAGTGATGTAGGTAAAGTAAACTTTTCCTTGTTTACGGCTTCCAGGAACCTGTTAAAAAATAGAGCCGGAATTTTCCGGTGTCATAAAATCTTACCACCTTTGACGTCTGATACCTTCATTTATTAGACTTAACGAAAATGGAAGAAAACTATACGGCGAAAGCCAATCGATACGATAACATGCAATACAGGCGATGTGGCAAGAGCGGGATCCTGTTGCCGGCCATCTCTCTTGGCCTCTGGCACAACTTTGGAGGGGTGGATGTTTTTGAAAATGGCCGGAAAATGTTGCGCCGGGCTTTCGACCTGGGCATCACCCATTTCGATCTGGCCAACAACTACGGACCTCCTCCGGGATCGGCAGAAGAAAATTTTGGGGAAATTATGAAATCGGATATGAAAAGATATCGCGATGAGATGGTCATTACTTCCAAAGCCGGTTGGGAAATGTGGCCCGGGCCCTATGGTAACTTCGGATCAAGAAAGTATTTGATATCCAGCTGCGACCAAAGCCTGAAACGAATGGGTCTGGAATATGTGGACATTTTCTACAGTCACCGGCCTGATCCGAAAACTCCGGTGGAAGAAACCATGATGGCTTTGGATCAGATTGTAAGATCAGGTAGGGCACTCTATGCCGGAATTTCATCCTACAATCCCGAGCAAACGCAGGAGGCCGTCAACATATTAAAATCACTTGGTACCCCTTGTTTGGTTCATCAGCCTTCGTACAGCTTGTTCAACAGGTGGGTTGAGGATGGATTGTTGGATGTTCTGGAAGCCAACGGGGTTGGGGCGGTGGTGTTTAGTCCATTATTCCAGGGGTTACTTACCGATAAATACCTGAATGGGATTCCCGATGACTCCCGGGCGGCAAAATCCTATGTTTATTTTCCATCTTCAGCCGTCACTCCCGAACGGGTGGAGAAAGTGAAAAAGCTACAGGAAATTGCCCTGAACCGCGGACAAAAGATTTCTCAGATGGCGTTGAGCTGGGTGCTGCGCGACCAAAGAGTTACCTCTGTCATCATCGGGGCCAGCAAGGTAGATCACATCGAAGAGGCGGTCGGAGTTCTGGATAACCTTTCGTTTTCCAATGAAGAATTGATGGCCATCGATAACATTCTTTCCGGGAAGTAATGACTTCTTTCGTTAGAAAGGGATTTAGCATTGAGGTAACTAAAAAATCACTTTAGGAAAGCAAAGAGGATTATTTGAATACAAGCTATTATTACTCAAGAATGCAGTAGTTTTGTTCTTTATTCGAAATTTTAACACGCTTTTATAATTCCAATTTTTCTTCGGAATCAAACTACATAATATATTCAAAATGAAAAAAAGAGATGTGTATTATTTTTTAGGACCGAAGACAAGAAGAATTTTCAGAAGACTTTATTATCTCCCAATAGATATATATGAGAAAATTACCAGGAAACGCGATCAAATGGCACCTCCCAAGGGTAAGGTTTTCATTGGTTCCGGGGATTTTATAAAACAAGGACAAGATATACTAGGGCAACTTATTGATTTGGGGGGGTTAAAGCCAAATCATCGGGTACTTGATGTCGGCTGTGGTATTGGGAGGTTAGCGATCCCTCTGACAAAATATTTGGACGAGAAAGGTTCCTATGAAGGATTTGACATCGTTGAATCAGGGATTACATGGTGTAAAAATAACATTCAGTCAAAATTTCCAAATTTTAATTTTTTTCATGTTGATTTACGTAACGATTTGTATAATCTTGAAACAAAATCTGAATCTACTAATTATGCATTCCCTTACAAAACTGGTGAATTTGATTTCGTATTCCTTACTTCTGTATTTACTCATATGATGCCAGAAGATGTTAGTACATATTTAACTCAAATAAACAAGGTGTTGAAAAATGATGGTATCTGTTTTTCAACCTTTTTTATAATGAATGATAAGTCCTCCAGCTTAATGAAAATGAGTGATGGAATTCAATTTGATTATGATTTTACCAATTATTATTTGCATAACATAAAGGTCAAAGAAGCCAACGTTGCTTTTAAAGAGGATTATCTTGATCATTTGATTATTTCAAAAGGATTTGAAATAATTGAAAAGCATTATGGCTATTGGTCTGGAAGAAAGAAAGATGAAACTGTGGATTTCCAGGATATTTATATCTTAAGAAAAAAAACGGAATGAAAACGAATGTCGCATTATCTTATTGATTTTCTATGATTAAATTAGAGAAATCATGAAGTATTTGAAAATCGCTGTCTTATTAGTATTCAGTTTAGTAAGTCTTTGTTCGAGTTGCTTGAAGGATACTCTGGCAGGAAAATTTTTATTGACAGATGAAATAAAAAGTCAAAACCCTTTTACAGGCGGTGAAAAATTATACTATATTTCAGATAGTTCTGCTTCTTATATCTTTAGTATTGCATTAAGAAATGATCAAATTCACGAACAACCTGCAGGAATTAATACAAATGAGTATTATTTAATAGAAGTTGATCAAACATCAACTGCTCAAGATAGTATTATAAATAAGCCTGAATTGTTTCTAGAAATGGCTGGACGAATTAATCGGGCACCTAATTTTAGGATAGACTTTTCTTTTAGTAATAAAGGGCGATCTTGGTCTTTTGATTTGCCTCTAAGCATAGAAAGAACCCCCTTTATTGACAGTCTTGAGATTCAAGGGAAATGGTATTATGATGTTTATCAAAACGAACTAGACAAATTGGATAACAGAGCCTATAAGCTATACTATTCTACGAAATTTGGCATTGTAAAAATCGACTTTTCTGATGGGAGCTATTGGGAGTTGGAAAAAATTGAGTGGACTGAATAAGGCGATACTTAAACGTAATGTTGTATTTCCGATTAATATAATGAATAAGGGTAAAACAGAATCCAGATGTCATATTAGAGAAATGATGCACTAATATTGGCAAGCATGGTCAAAAACAACTTCAACATGAAAAAGCTAAGTTTACTCCTTTGTGTTATTTTATTTATGACCGTGTCGTGTCACAAGCCCAAACTTGTAGGAGAGTTTTATCTTACTGCGAAGACAAAAGAACTGAATCCGTTTTCCGGCTACGAGAAGCTGACTTTTAAAGACGATACCGGACCTGATGAAATTCTGGAGGGAGATGCCAGAATAAATAACATTATTAAAGCATATATCGGTGACGAATCCGGTGATTTTGTTTTATGGGAACAGGATTATAGCCGTTTTGTAAATGACCAATATGAAATAAATATTACTTTATCAACATATTTAGAAGAGCCATATTTATCGATTCATTTCAAGGATTTTGTGGATGGATACACCATTTATTCAGGATTCAAAATAAGGGATGATAGTATTATTGGCCGGTATTATGACAGTATTTTGATTCATCAGGTTTGGTATCATCATATCTATTACGATACCATGAAGTATCAAACCCATCCTTTTCCGGCGGATATACAACGATTCCCTGTAAAAAGTTATTATTCTGCAACATCCGGTGTAGTTAAAATTGATTTTTCGGATGATAGCTTCCTTGAGTTGGATAAAATTGAATGGACTGAATAAGGCGATACTTAAAGGTAATGTTGTATTCACGATTAATATCCAATAAACAGGAGTAAAACAAAATCCCGATGTCTGATAGAATATATGCTGCGCAAATTTGGTCTCAATTGTCAAAAACAACTTCAAAATGAAAAAACTGATCCTGTCCGCCATTTTAATCCTGATTATGATCCCGTCATTTGGTCAGCAGAATAGTGTGCAGTTATTCGGTGAGTTTCGTGTATCAATCAACAGAAACGGTAGTTTCACACCCAATACTCGCGAAAAATTTGGTTTTGGTGCCGGGGCTTATCACACCCTGAAAGCCAATGAAATGATCGATGTGCTTTTTGGTTTTGAGTACAACCGAACTTCGCAATATCTTGAGTCGATGTACGAAGGGCACGTTGCCAATTCCACCGATTTAACCTATTCTTTTCACAGTTTTTCAATTCCAATTACCGCGCGAACAACTGTCGGACGAAAAGTGAAATTTTTTGTGGATGCAGGAGCTTTTGTTGACTTCATCCTGGCCGCAACCCGAAAAGGCACCATGCATACTTATTCCCCGGACGAGAATGGCCATTTTGTATACAACGAGTTTGACTTCAGTGAGCGTGTAAAAGTCTCTTATCCCATTTATGGTGTATCTGTGGGGTTGGGTATTAAAATTCCCCTGCTGAAACATGAGTTCCTGGTCCGAACAGAGTCTAAATATGGTATAAATACCATTTACAATGATATAGACTCAATTTTTGACCGGTATTATACCCTGGCAATTGGCTATAAACTATAATTTCAGATGTTTTAGTACGCTGACATTTATCAACTTTTGTTAATATCCCTTGTGCATAACATGTGCATACTCTCACCTTAAAATAGCTTGACTTTATTTTATCGGGGTGGTATCTTTGAGCCAGCAAGTCAAAATAACTGCTGTTGCTGCGTGGGAAACCCAATGAAGAATGACGTAAGTCAACCGACAAAAAGGTAAGCCCGAAGTTCTTTAAATAGAGCATAGTCGTCGGCGAAAGCCTGACAGACTCTCACCACAGGACTCCGCAAGGAACTGAAAAAAGGTAGGCAGTCAGCACCGGGAGGAAGACGGAGCAATCCATCAACCCCAAATCCCGGAATCAAAAAGATGGCTCTTCACGGAGAATCATCCAAAAGATAGCAGCGAAGATAGCTAGCCACAGGCAAAAAGGCTCCGGCCTGTTTGCAAGTGAACAGGGAATGTGTTGAATAAACAGGTTCCCTGTTTTTTTATGGGTATTTTACGAGCAAATCTTCAAGCGCCGCCTTTAATTCAATAAACGAAAATTGAAATCCGGTCTGTAAAACTTTATTTGCCGAAACAGCCGATCCTTCCAATACCATGGCCGACATCTCACCCATAAAAAGTTTCATAATTAATCCGGGTACAGGCGGCAGAAAATAAGGACGGTGCAGTACACTGGAAATCATTTTCATCAGCTCACCATTGGTATTTTGGGCAGGTGCCACCGCATTGTAAACTCCGTCCGGGAGATTTTGTTCCAGTCCGGCAACCATGAGGTTACATAAATCGTGAATATGTATCCAGGGAACAAACTGCCGTCCGGTTCCCAAGGCAGCACCAAACCCATACTTCACCGGCAAAACCATTTTAGGCAAAGCCCCCTCTTTTGCATCCAGCACCATACCCAGCCGATATTGGATGGTTTTGATTCCCATATCCCTGAATTTATTGGTTGCTTCTTCCCAAAGTTGGGTAGTGGTGGCCAGAAAATCTGTGCCAGGCGGGTCGGTTTCGGTAAAAACATGTGAACTCGTGGTGGTCCCATAATAGCCAATGGCGGAAGCTGCAATCACTACTTCTGGCAGTTTACCACTTCTTTTAAGTTGACTGATAATCAGTTCGGTTGATTTCACCCTGCTATCCACAATTTCCTGCTTTCGTTTGGCCGACCATGGTTTATCTGCAATGCCCGCACCCGCCAGGTGAACGATGGCATCCGCAAATTCGATGGCCTCCTGGTCGAGCTTTTCTGCTCTAACATCCCAAAAGAAGGTTTTGATGGACGAAACTTTTTCAGGATTTCTGGAAAGCCAGGCCACATGATATCCTCTTTGGGTGAGCATGGCAGTGAGGTGCTTGCCTACCAATCCGCTTCCTCCGGTAATCAGTATATTTTTCATGACCTAGTTATTTATATATCTGTCAAGTAATAAGTTAATATCCGATGTTTTATCACTTTGGTGAATGTGCCAGTGAAAAGAACTCAATTTCTTCATGACTTGTGTGGCCTGTATTAGCTCTTCATCCGAAAGGTTGCCCCGAATGATTCTCGCTGCCTTGTACATTTCATAAAAAGCAGTAACGATGGTCTCTCTTCCCTTTAACGTCAACTCCAACCGCTTGGAACGTTTGTCGTTTGCATCGGCATATTCCCGGATCAATTCTGAGCGGATCAGCCGCCTTAAGACTTCTGTTCCCGAAGATATTTCCATCAACTGCAGGTTGATCAGCTCCGATTTAAGCAGGCCCGGAGTTTTGATCAGCGAGGCCAGCAACCCAAATTCTTCCAGGGTTTTTATCCCGGTCGTCACCAGCGCTTTTTTTACATAATGCCTTCCAAACCGGTATAAATCGGTTAACAAGGTAGAAAACTCCACTTCCGGGAATTGCTCAGGCAGGTGGTTTTCTGCTTTAGAAAAATCCGGCATGTTGCTGCTGACGGGTGATACGGACAGTAGTTCCTTTTTAAGGTAATTGGAAAAATCCATGAGGTTATTTCCCTTTTGTTCCGATTCAAATTTCTCCAGATAGGGAAGCAACTTCTTCAACAACTGATAATCACTCATGGGTTAATTTTTTACAAATCTAATAATATATTACAAATATATAATATATTTGCAAAATAATATACATATATATAGTAAATGCAGCTACAATTTTTGACTTAAAATACTACCCAATGACTGCACGACTCAATCATTATAGGACCAGGATTAATCATTCATTTATAATTTCTTTGATGTTTATACTCTTGTTTGGCATTTCTTCCCCGATGGCGAAGGCTCAAACCGGAACTATTTCGGGGCGTATCATCGACAAGATAACCAATGCTCCCATTGCATTTGCCAATGTGATTGTGGACGATACTCCACTGGGAAGCACCACCGACATCGAAGGGAAATTTACCATTACCAAAGTACCGGCGGGATATGTCCAGCTGGTGTCGACCTATGTGGGTTACAAACCTGTCAGGAGCCGCGATATTTTCGTGAGTCCGAAAAAGGAAGCTACGGTGGAGCTTGCTATGGAACCTGCAGAAAACCAGCTGGATGAAGTGGTAATCAAAGTGGATCCGTTTCAAAAACGCATTGAATCACCTGTTTCGATGCAAACCATTGGCATCAGGGAGATTGAGACCAACCCGGGTAGCAACCGTGATATTTCGCGTGTAATACAATCTTTTCCTGGAGTGGGTTCTACGCCCAATTATCGCAACGACGTTATTGTACGTGGCGGCGGTCCCGGCGAAAGCCGATTTTTTCTGGATGGCGTTGAAATTCCCGTTCTTAATCACTTTTCCACGCAGGGCGCGTCGGGAGGTCCGGTAGGGATTATCAATGCCGATTTCATTTCTCAGGTAGACTATTATTCGGGAGCTTTTCCTGCCTCGGATTACAATGCGTTGAGCGGAGTTTTTGAGTTTTCACAAAAGGATGGAAATTCAAATCACCTGTTTGGGCAGGTAGCATTGGGTGCCAGTGAGGCATCGCTAACGCTTGAAGGGCCGGTTGGCAACAAGATGACCTATCTGTTTTCGGTTCGGCGATCGTATCTGCAATTTTTGTTTTCTGCCATCGGATTGCCTTTTTTGCCCACTTACAACGATTACCAATTTAAAACAAAGATTCGCTTTAACACCCGCAATGAGCTTACCATCATCAGTTTGGGATCACTTGACAAACTGAAACTCAATACCGGAATCAAAAATCCGGATGCTTCCCAGGAATTTATTCTAACGGAACTTCCTGTAAACAATCAGTGGAGTTATACTATTGGAGCTGTGTATAAACATTTTATGAAAAACGGCTATCAGAAGCTGGTGGTGAGCAGAAATAAGTTGAACAATCAGTTCGAAAAATATCCGGAAAACAACGAAAGCCTGCCAAAAATTTTCGATTACCAATCCAATGAAACGGAGAACAAAATTCGTTATGAATACCACCTTCAAATGCACGGCATCAAGTATAGTTTCGGAATCAGTGGCGAATATGCCAGTTATGATAACCAAACCTACCAAGCCATCTATTTAAATGATTCCCTAACGGAAATCAATTATCAAACCAACATCAACTTCTTTAAATATGGTGCTTACGGGCAGGTTTCAAAACCATTTTTTAAGGAAAGACTAAATCTTTCATTGGGAATGCGGGTTGATGCCAATACTTTTTCCAGTACCATGCACAATCCCTTCGATCAGCTTTCGCCTCGATTTTCCGCTTCTTATCTGCTCATGGATGGCTTTACCCTCAATGCCAATGTGGGCAGGTATTATCAAATACCAGCCTACACCACCCTTGGTTATGCCAACAATATGGATGCGTTGGTAAATCAAAATGCCACCTATATTGGTGTTAATCATTACATTGCCGGTTTTGAACATCTTGTAAACGAACACATCATGTGGTCGGCGGAAGGGTTTATTAAGGATTATTTTCACTATCCCATCGACCTGAATACCGGAGCCAGCGTAGCCAATACCGGAGCTGAGTACAGCAGCGTTTCAGGAGCCGTCCCGGTAAAATCAATTGGAAAAGGGCAGGCCTATGGTTTTGAGCTCTTGAACAGAATGAAATACAGCAAATTTACTTTTATTGGATCGTTTACCTATGTAAGGAGTTTGTTTACCGATTTAAAGGGAGACTACATCCCTTCTTCATGGGACAACCGCTATCTGATTACCTTAACAGGTACAAAAGATTTTAAAAGAAACTGGAGTTTTGGTGCAAAATGGAGGTTTGTAGGTGGTTTGCCTTATACACCTTACGATTTGCAAACGTCAGCTAATGTGCAGGCCTGGGATGCAAAAGGAGGCCCCTACCTGAACTATGATCAGTTAAATGCGAAACGGGCCCTTGCTTTTCATCAACTGGATATCCGGGTCGATAAAAAATATTTTTACAACAAGTGGACGCTCATGTTTTATCTCGACATCCAAAATCTGTACAACTTCCAAAATGAAGGACAACCTTATATCATCAGAGAGAAAAATGCGGATGGCAGTTTTAGTACCATCAACGATGGCCAGGATTATGTACTGGTAAGCATTCCAAACACTTCGGGTACGGTGTTGCCAACCATTGGCGTGATGGTGAAATTCTAAGTTAGTAGAGATTTTTCAAAAAATTTCTAAGAAATCGTTGAGGCCTCTCCGAAAACCCAAAAGCAAAAAAAACCTTTGCGGAGTTAAACTCATCGTTTAATTATGATTAACTTTACCGATCCAAATGGATAGCTATCATAGTTCCTCAACTAACAGCTACCATTAAATTATCTAAATACGAAATGCCATGAAAGCTCCCCTTTTCATCAAAGCGCTCACTATTTTATTTCTTTTCTCTTGTAGTACGGTGCCACTCACGGGACGTAAACAACTCAATATGATTCCCGGAGATCAAATCATGTCCATGAGTTTTCAGCAATACAGCGATTTTTTAAAAGAAAACCCACCGGTTACCGGAACCAAAGATGTCCAAATGGTGAAAACTGTTGGCCGGAATATTGAGGCAGCGGTTGAAAAGTATCTGGCAGACAATAAATTATCCTCCCTGTTAGATGGATACCAATGGGAGTTTAACCTTGTAAACGATAATGCCATCAACGCCTGGTGTATGCCTGGCGGCAAAGTGGTGGTTTACAGCGGAATTCTTCCGGTTACTCAGAATGAAACAGGGTTGGCCGTGGTGATGGGTCATGAAATTGCCCACGCGATTGCTGAACACGGCAATGAGCGCATGAGCCAGGAATTGTTACGGTCGGCAGGATCGGTTGGTTTGGAAGTGGCATTGAATGACCAGCCCGAGCAAACTAAAAATCTATGGATGATGGCTTATGGTGCCGGAACGGAAGTGGCCGCTATTTTGCCCTACAGCCGTATGCACGAAAGCGAAGCCGATCACCTGGGACTTATTTTTATGGCCATGGCCGGTTACAATCCGGAAGAATCAGTTGCCTTTTGGCAACGCATGAGTGCTGCGAGCAACGGCCAGAAACCTCCTGAGTTTCTCAGTACCCATCCATCGGATCAAACCCGAATTAACAACCTCAATAAATGGATGCCCCAAGCCATGAAATACTATACTGGTAAAAGAAATCCAACCAATCAGCGGAAAGGAAATTCGGCGAAAACAATAAAGATATTAGGGAATCCCAAATAATACATTTGCAAATTCCATGAAGAGGCTGATTCTTTAATGGTTATTAAGGAAAATTAACGTTTGTTAATAGTATATCCACGCGGTGTTGATTACTATTCAAACATGATAAGATTGGAAAACAGCGATGTATTAGAAAAGGTTAAATCAACAAAGCAGCTTATTCGTCAATTTCAATTTTCACCTCATCCAGCCTGCTTCCGGAGCCTTTAAGTATAGTAAAAAGATATGGCGATACGCGTATTTTTTCGTTCAATACCGGGATGCTTTGGTGTTGATAAATGATAAATCCGGCCAGTGTTTCGTATTCGTCATTTAACGGTATGCTGAGTTTGTATTTTTCGTTTAAATATTCAACTTCCAATCGGGCGGAAAAAATATAACTGTTATCTGTCAATTTTATTTCTGTTTCTTCCTCTATATCGTATTCATCTTCAATGTCGCCAAAAATTTCTTCAATCACATCTTCCATGGTGACGATACCTGAGGTACCCCCAAATTCATCCACCACTACGGCAACACTTTTATGGTTTTTAATAAAGCTTTGCAGCATATCGCGTGCCGACATGGTTTCGGTTACCAGACTAACAGGTCTTACAATTTGGCGGATGGTTGTGGGATTGCTAAACATATCGTAGGCATGCACATAACCCACTATCAGATCGATTGTTTTTTCAAAAATCATAATTTTTGAATGCCCGGTTTCGGTGAGGTAATTTCTGAGTACTTCCACACTTTCACCAATTTCCAGGGCTTCAATCTCAGGGCGCGGTACCATGCATTCCCTAAGTTTAACATGTTTAAAGTCAATTGCATTCTGAATCATCACCATTTCCTGGTTCAACTCCTCCGGTTGTTTATTTTCCGGAGTATATTCTCTCACGTATTCTTCCAAATCAATAGCAGTAAAAATATAAGGCTCATCGGCAAGTTTAACTCTCAACACTTTTCTTAACAACAATTCTGATATCCCGATATAAACAACAATCAAAGGATAGAAGAGGTAATAAAAGAGCCATACCGGTATGGCGAAAAACTTCAAATTGGCATTGGGATTAATACGGAAAAGAACTTTTGGGATAAACTCTGCGACGATCAGTATGAGCAAAGTTGAAAGGATGGTTTGTATCAACAAGACAAGATAACCGGAAGAATAACCCTCCGGGAGGTGACTGATGATAATGGGTTCCAGCACGCGGGCTGTAGAAATCCCGTATACCACCAACGCAATGTTATTGCCCAGCAACAGGGAGCCAATAAACCGCGATGGATTATTGTAAAATGCTGATAGAATAGCGGCGGGAAGGAGCTTGCGCTTTAAGTCCAACTCCTGTTTAAGCTTGTTGGAACTTACAAAGGCGATTTCCATTCCTGAAAAAAAACCTGAAAGGATCAACATGCTTATGATAATAATACCGTCTGTGCTCATGTGGAAATACAAAAATGCAAAAGTATCGAATAAAGTGGAATTTTTTTTATCTAAGTTCGAAACAAGTCAATTTCTTGATATAACTGGTTCGCAAGATTTTATAAATTCCTTGGTTTGGAGTATTGGAGGTATAAAGCTGTGGTAATTGCAAAAATTCAATCACTCCATTTCGCCGTTGTCACTCATTAAAATACAGCTATCGAAATCTGGTAGTTAAGGTTTCTGGGGTTCATCATCTTCCAGTTCCAACTCACCCCGAATATGGTAAATTTCCCTGTTACTGAACGATTCGTTGGCACTCATGCTATCCCCGTAGATGACCTTGTCAGGGGTTACAATTTTTACAAAGGTTCCCGATCTGATGGTTTTTTTCTTCCGGTCCCAGTACAGGTTTTCGGTAAACAATTGTTCATTTGTCAGGTAATTTTTAACAACTACATCATTTCGGGCGCTCATGTTTTTAGTTCGCTCGTACATGATGCCATAGTTGGCACTAATAGTTGATGTTTTTTGACCGATGGAGTCAAATAAGATGACTTCAAACCCTTCTGCGAATTCAGTATATGCATCATTTCCATCAAACTTTTCCATTAATGGACTGATTAATTGCACCTGAATCTTGGCTGAATCGGAACGTGTATAGTTAATATGATAGGCTTTCACCACAGGCAGTGTATCCTGACTGGTTATTTCCTTGATGGTTTCAAGAGAGTTTTCGCAAGAAAAAAAGACCCCCGTCATGAATATGACAAGGGTCAATTGTGTGATTTTTTTTAAGGGTATCATGGTAAGTGCAGGCGGTTACCTGGCAGCCCTCACGGTGGTTTCTTCGTTTATCCAGCACTCAACTTTATACGAATCGCCTTCATTCAGGTTGTGGAAGAAAAGCAATTCCGTGGGAGGAAAATACTTTTGATAAGTGGCAATACGAACGTTCATTTTCTCGGATAAATCAGGTTCAATACGTTTGGCCTGGTTATATTTATCAACGGCTACCCAATAAGCTACTTTCGTTGTCAGATCATCGGTGCCGCAATCTTTGGCGCTAGCTGCATAACTATCGCCAATGATAACATAGGGGGCGCCGGCGGTTGAATTTAAAGCGGCTGCCTTAAGAGCCACCTGGCGTGCTGAGGAGTATCTTTCAAGATTCAGGTAATCTTCGGCCAAAAACATCAACGAATTATAGGCCTTGCTTTCGTTTTCCATTTTGGAGGCTTCCTCCAGGTAAGGGATGGCTTCCTCATACTTTTTTTCCAAAAGCATCATTTTACCAATGAGGTAGGCCGACTCGGCTGAAGGCTCAATTTTATATAGATTTATGGTGGCCTTAAAATACAATGGTGCCTCAACACATTCTTTTTTATCAAGCAACTTTGTAATTTTTTTTAGCAACCCAATATCATCCGGCGTTGCATTAAATTTCTTTTGATAGATACGAACAAGGTCAGTACAGTTGGCAAATGGTTCAAATGTGATTTCAATATTTCCTTTTATATTTTCCCATTGTTCAATTTCTTTTGTGTTGCCGGATTTAGTATATTTCTCAATATTACTGTCGATGTAATCGCTCAGTATGTCGTAGGCATCTACAATAGCGGCTGTATCCGCCTCACCTGATTTGGCCATGCGAGTCAACGATCTGAAATAATAGATGAAGATCGGTCCTTCGGAGTTTGCTTTTTCAAGCGCGATGGATTTGCCCAAAATTTCATAGACTTCTTTATAGCGATCCGGATTAACCTGATAGAGGTCAACCCCTTTTCGTCCTAAAATTTCACCTTCTTGCGGAGCCCCTGACCTGTAGTGAGTTGGGAAAAATTCAATTCTACGGTCATAAATCATCATCAGGGTGTCGATAAGGGTGGCATTCTTTTTAAGGTCCTTGGTCATAGAAATTTCAAAACCATACATTTTGGCTCCATCAACATATACATTTTCTGTAGAACGCGGACAGTTTTGATAGACCCATCTCCATGATTTTAATGCATCATGAAGGGAAGCGTTTTTGTAATCACTCTGTTTCCATTGTTTATAAAACTCCCTGTAAAGGGATAATTTCATCACACAGGTCGCGCTATCTTTCCCATACTTTGAGCCATCATCCTGAGGATTATTGTCCATCACTGGATTTCCGGCTATGCTTAAAAATGTAAAACCGATGCTGATTAGTAATATCAATGCCTTTAACTTCATTGTACTAGTGATTTATATTAGAGATTAATGATATTGTTTTTTATAAAACCAAATTTCCTGTATTGATATCCCAAGCGAAAGGTTGATAAAGTTTTCCTGTATCAGTTGGTTATTGGTAGTACCTCTACGACCAATTTCTACACTCAGGTCAATTCCCGTTTTTGATTTCTTTATAGGAAAGCCTAGTCCAAAACTTATGCCAAACTCATTAATTTGATTTCCGTAAAGATTTAAGTAGGAATGGTTGTAGCGAGCACCTAACCTGTAAGTCATTCTTTTATAAAGACTTGAGATGCTGCTGTGTTTAGGTTGTAATTCGCCTCCCACAGCTACTCTCCAAGCATTTGTTAGACTATCGGAGACGCCAAAAGCTTTATATTTTTTCCAATTTTGCCATTCAAAATCAATTCCAACTAGCCAATGATCAATTTTTTGATATGTTACCCCAATACCAATTCTTTGTGGCAACACCAGCGTTCCTTTTTCATCGGATCGATAGACGATGGTATCAATAACATATTCAACAACATCATTATAACCTCCTAAGAGGGTTTTCGACAAGTAGTCACGTTTTGCATTTATGTTGAATGTGTTGGCATAGGTCACACCAATGGTGGCTTTTCTGTTTTGATCTGAAATCAAATCATATTGCAGCCCGTAATCAAAAATAAAATCGCTTACTTTTAAACGACTTTCGCTTTTAGTGCCGAAAATATAGGCCGAGTCGGGAAAATAAATCATACTGGAACGACTGGTTTGGCCAAATAAATAAGTAGCGTTAAATCCAATTCGCAGGTTTTCCTGAAGTTTAAAACCATGTCCCCAGAAGATTTGATTGAGGCCGCCATCACCTGTGAAATTATGCAGAACATCACTAAAATTCGGCACTTCAACGGTGGTTTGAATATTGTAACCTACTTTGCTAAATGGCAAAACGCCAAGTGCCATACGATACCAACGAGTTACAGGAAAACCAAACATCAGATAATTTAACGAAAGGTCGGAACCGTGTTCGCTCATGGTGGTTGTCTTATAAGTCGTTGAATTGCCGTAAATCCCTATTTCAAACATAAATGCTGAGGAATCCTGCACCACATAGGAGGCTGGATTTGAAGGGTTAAGCGTGGTTGAATTGGCAAAACCTATGGAGATGCCTCCCATACCCATTACTGTGGAATTGATGTTGTTGTTGTGCAATTCCCCAAGGCCAAACCTTGAGTAAGGGCTATTAATGCCGGTTTGACCCCACACGGCAATGCCGGTTAGTACCAGCAAAAAGGAAATGGTTATTTTAACTATTTTCATTAAAATCAAGGATTTTTTTTAACCCCTGTACTACAATATTTGGGGTTGCAAAGATGTCATTTTTTATGTATTTTTCAAAATATTTATAATCGCCGCCACTTATTACAACCTTCAGTCCTTTAAACAGGGCCTGATACTGACCTATTATTCCACTCACCTCGGCCAGAACACCATTTTTTACCCCACTGTTAATGCAAGCAATGGTCGAATTGCCTATGAGCTCAGTTGACTGATCGTCCGTGTTTTCGATAAACGGTAAACCTCCGGTAAAAGTATGCAGGGCTTTGTATCGCATTTGAATTCCAGGACTGATACCGCCTCCAATATATCGAAGTTTTGATGTGATGAGGTCGTAGGTGATGCTGGTTCCCGCATCGATCACCAATATTGTATTCCCTGGAAAAATTGACAAGGCTCCTGCAACGGCCGCTATGCGGTCTTTTCCAAGGGTTTGAGGTGTTGAATACTCAAGATTGAAAGGCAGGGGAGTCTGGTGGGTTAATTTAATGAAAAGGGAGTTATGATTGAGGTAATCATCAATTTCCGGAGGATAGGGAGCTACACTTGACAGGATGGTTGATTGAATGGAGGGATATTCAATAAATAGATTTTTTATGGTATCAATATCAAGTCGATCGGTCGATTGAATAGCAGACAAACTCTCTTCTTCAAAAAGAGCGAATTTTGCTTTGGTATTTCCTAAATCTATAACTAATTTCATGCAAGGCATCGTGTTAGCAGCAAAAGTACGTTACGGAATCGAGTGAGACTTAATTTTTTATGATTTTTTTTGAGAAATGAAAAAAAGGTGTAATTTTGCACCTCCAATTGAGGAGGTACCATAGCTCAGTAGGTAGAGCAATGGACTGAAAATCCATGTGTCCCTGGTTCGATCCCGGGTGGTACCACTCCAAAATCATCATAAACCCTCTGATTTACTGCAAATCAGAGGGTTTTGTTTTTGATTTGCGGGATTATTTACTTCCCCATTTAATAAAACAGCTTCCCGGTAATCAGTAAACCTGTAAAAACAAAAACGGCAAATATCAAACTGCTGGCGGCCAGTTGCATGCCTCCCGAAAGAATACGACTACTGGTGCAACCACCCGACATTCGTGCTCCGAAAATCAAAATAAACCCACCAAAAAACGCCCAGATGATGCGATCGAAAACCACCTCTCCTTTGTTTTTTTCCAGTTTTCATGAATCAATCTCAGTTTAAAATCTTTTCTGATCAACGATAAAATCAATCCTGAAATAAAGGCTCCGGCCAGGAAGATCAATTCCCATCGTCCCGGTCCGGTTATCTTGGTAAAATAATCATTTTCAGTGGTTTTTGTAAGCACATCTATGGCATACGGATAAGAGGTTGAAGCACCGATGGGTCTGTTGGAGATGGCGGATATAAAGACGATTGGGTTTTAAATGGCTAGTCCAATTCCCGAAATCAGCCATTTAAAATCTTTTGCTCTATCCATTTTGTGTAGCCAAAAGGAAACTCCGATAAAAAGGCCACCTATGATAAAAAGGACGAGAAAAAACAGCATCTGGTTGGCCCCAAGGAGAGAGTTGAGCGAGATGCTTCCCAGATTGGGACCCAGGATCGACTTAAATGACGGCAACCATAGAGTGTAAACCAGTCCTCCGGTCAATCCTCCAACAATACCGATAAGCGCATCCAGAGAGCCTTCTCCCAGCGAAATGGCCATGGTGCCGGGACAGTAGCCCAGGAATAGCCATTCCGGTACCAAAAAGAAGTCCACCTACCACAATACCGCCCACCAGCATGGGTTTTACGTGGTAAGACGCCAATCCAAGGCTAATTTCAATATTCAGCAAAATGGCCCCGATGCTGATGGCTACTGCGATTGCTTTGGCAATGGTGAGGTTGTCGAGTGTGGCCATGCCGCTAATGGTGTTATACTTGTTCAGCTTCGCCTATTGCAAAATGGCACCGAACAAAAATCCTAAAATAAAAGTGGTTATCATTATCATCTATTATGTTAGGTTAGTAAATAAGGGATGTGGTTGGTTGATATTATTTAAGATCAAGAGGTGATTCTTGTTGGCAGGAATATTTCCTTTGTTGGAATAGACGGGATAACCATATAATTATCATTTTTTAAGGCATAGCGTCTTAAACAATTGGAAAGGGTACCGGTTGTATTGGATAGATGTTGCATTTTGCCTTAAGCAGGAATTGCAAAAGTACTTCAAATATTATTGGTAAGGTGTTGGGGGATACCTAATTTACAGAATCCCATGATGAACTATTTTTTTTCAGGAGTCGAATAAAAATCGATCATTTCCTGAATAGCTTTTTCGCATACCGGACAAAACGTATCGCCCTTAAAAGTCTTCATCAGGCAGTCGTGACGGGGGCGGTACATTCCTTTGTCCACATAGCCGCCACCTTCAAAAGCGCCTGTTTTCATGTAGAATTCTTCCATGTCGGGTGTTGGTATGGGTGTTTGTTTATTTACCTGGTTTTGCCACTTACTTCCAAAATCTACCAAGGTGGTGATATTGGGTTCCCATGGCTCAATAGTTAAATTGTAAAAATCGTTGTATGAAGTGGAAGAATCAAAGTATTCGTCAGCCAGTCCCGCGAAACCATGACCCAGTTCATGAATAAAGATCTTGGCCGATTTTTCATTGCTGTTTACACTCACATTGTAGTAATTGTAGATGGCTCCACCCCCATACTTTTTGTTGTTGACCAGGATATAAATCTGGTCGTAAGGGGCGTTGGCTGCCACGTCACGAACGCTTTTGTCATCGTACGTCATGCAATAGCGTTCGCTGTTGAAGGTGTAAAAACTGGTATTTAACACCGTGCTTTTCCAAGTGCCATCTGCAGGGACATCGTTTCCCGATTCTTTTGAAGGAGCCCACACGCCTCGTATATTGAATTTCTCCTTGTTTTTATCATAAGGCGCAAATTGAAACAGTCCATCTGCAAATTTTATGCAATCCGACACGAACAATCCCATTTCATCTGTTGTGTACCCATCCGGAAGAATCACGATGTCCACCTTTTCTGAGGGGTCACCGCTGATGTACACATCAAATGAAGGATAAACCAAACGCCGGTCTTTCTTGATAAAGTAATTTGCCGGATCAACTTCATGCTCCATATGTGGTTCCATGATTCCATCCCAGTTGCGGGCATATAGCACTACCTTTACAGGATTCTTTGGATAAGGAAAAACCACGGACTCAGAAAAAGTTCTGTTGATGCTGTCCGATTCGGTAGTTGTTTGCCATTCACCAAAAAGGGTGTTGTAACCTCTTGAATACAAAAGCGAATCGCTTGCAAGATCAAATACCTTAACATAATAATTGCCAAAGTTAAAAGTATCCACGAGGTTTGCTTTTGATCCTCCCCAATAGGATTCGTCGATGAGTTCGTCAAAGGAATATTGTTGAGAATTGTGGTTTCCGCTATGGTAGTAATCCAATCGCAAAGTGTGGTTTTCAAAAAACCGATCGAATTGTGAAAAGGACTGAACAGAAATGAAAAGGGATAGGATGAAAATAAGGTGTTTCATGATCTGGTTTTAAACAAAGGGCAAAGGTAGTAAAAGGGATTTTGAGGACGATGCTTCCATAAATAATTCTTGGTACCGATGATTTGGTATTTGTTTTTAACTTCTGAACCTGATTCTTAGGATTAAACGTTTTCAGCTGTACACAAAGTTGCACAAAGGAGCACGGAGTTGCACAGAGAAAACATCTACAACAATTTATTT
>PHDN01000029.1:0-23293 GCA_002840975.1 Bacteroidetes bacterium HGW-Bacteroidetes-16 | reverse complement strand
TTTTAGAAAGCCTGTTTCTTAGGGTTTAAACGTTTTCAGCTGTACACAAAGTTGCACAAAGGAGCACGGAGTTGCACAGGGAAAATATTTGTAACAATTCATTTCTTTGTGAAACTCTGTGTCTTCTCTGTGTAATAGCCTTTTGGAAAGCTTGATTTTTAGGATGCAATTAATCAGTTAATCAATCTCTTTATTCCGTTCTTTAAAATGGCGGTTTGAAAATTTAATAGCAATCCGAGTTTGTAATTTCCCAATTTCAAGTAGGTAAGGACTTGTGCAGTGTGTACATCAACAAATGAATCAACAGTTTTTATTTCTATTACAACTTTATCTTCAACCAGTAAGTCGATTCTATACCCATGATCAAGTTTGACCTCCTTGTAAACGATTGGCATAAGTTTTTCTTTTTGAACTTTTAATCCGGCAGATTTTAATTCATAAAATAGACATTCCTGATAGGCTGATTCCAATAAACCCGGACCTAATTGTTTGTGAACTTCAATAGCACATCCAATAATAATTGTTGATAATTCATTTTCAATCATGACAATTCGCTTTTGTGGTTAATAAAGGGTTGGAAATATTTATTCTTACGAATCAGTTATTCACAAGGTTACAAAATGGAAGCGCCGAGTTTCTGAAAGAAGATATATACAACAGTTTATTTCTTTGTGAAACTCTGTGTCTTCTCTGTGAACCTCTGTGAGTTGCACAAAGGAGCACGGAGTTGCACAGAGAAAATATTTGTAACAATTCATTTCTTTGTGAAACTCTGTGTCTTCTCATTGGTTCTCTGTGTAATAGCCTTTTAAAGCGCCTAGTTCTTAAGAAAAAACATTACAAGCTGTACACAAAGTTGCACAAAGGAGCACAGAGTTGCACAGAGAAAATATTTGTAACAATTCATTTCTTTGTGAAACTCTGTGTCTTCTCTGTGTTTCTCTGTGTAATAGCCTTTTAGAAAGCCTGTTTCTTAGGGTTTAAACATTACAAGCTGTACACAAAGTTGCACAAAGGAGCACAGAGTTGCACAGAGATGTTTTATGCTTATGCCTCTTCCCGGATCTCTCATGGGGATGTGTTTGCCATCCCATAAAGGAAACTATGCAAATGAGCTTCTCAATAATAATACCACCTGCAACTTCATTAACTTTGTAACCAAAACCGATCAACTGCGTCCAATGATAAAAAGCCTGTGAGCAACGAAGACCATTCCATCGTAAACCGTATTCGACAGGGAGATTCCCAGGCTTATGCTGTATTGGTGGATCGGTATAAAGATAGGGTGTTTTCGCTGGTATTGGGCATTGTACGTTCGCGGGAAGTGGCCGAAGAAGTAGCTCAGGATGTATTTATCAAAGCCTACAGCTCGTTGAATAAATTCCGTGAAGAATCGTCCTTTTCAACATGGCTCTACCGCATTGCTTACAATACCGCCATTTCGGAAACACGAAAACGCAAAATGCCACAGGTTTCGTTGGAAGAGCATGAACATCTAACTGCCAGGATTTCTTATGAGGAAGATGATGACCTTGTGGAAGAAAGACATCAGCAGTTAAAACGTGCAATTACAGAATTGAACCCCGAAGAACAGTTGATTCTTCAGCTTTACTATCGAGAGGAAAAGTCGGTGGAAGACTTGTCCTTGTGCTTAAACCAAACCAATGCCAACATCAAAATAAAGTTGTTTCGACTTCGGAATAAAATCAGGTCGTTGATGGAAGAAATGACCCGGTTGGCTGTTTTTTTATAAATTTGCGTGCCTTATGGATAAAGACGATCAATACATCAAAAACTTTTTGCAGCAGCAACCTGTGGAGCATGCCCCAGAAGGATTTACTTCCCGTGTGATGGAAGCAGTGCAGCTACAGGAAAAAAGAAAAATGGCCAATTCCCCTGTCGGCGATTGGATATACGGTTTGATCACCATTGGAGCCGTTGGAACCGGAATCCTGGTTTATTTGCTTTTCGACCCGTTAAGCCTCCTGGCTTTTTCAGGAGACATCCGGGAAACCCTGGTTCAACTTTACACACAAATGAATCTGCAGATCACCACACCGGTTCTTTTTCAGGGAGTTGGAATCAATACTTTTACCATTGGTATGGTGCTTATTCCGGTTACGTTGCTGATTATCGACCGAATCGTTTCCAAAAAAGTTTTCAGGTTGAACTCCTACTTTATTGCGTGATCAACGCCAAACGGATAATCCGATCTAAATCAACTTCTTAACCAGCTCTGTAACCCGGGTCAAAGGCACAACTTCAATATTCAGCTTTTTAATATCCAGACCTTTTAATCCATACTTGGAGACAAAAATCTGTTTAAATCCCAGTTTTTCTGCCTCCGCGATGCGGCTTTCCACCCGCGATACGGCCCTGATTTCACCTGAAAGGCCTACCTCTCCGGCAAAACAAATGTCATGTCCAATGGCTACTTCTTCGGCCGACGAAAGGATGGCGGCCACCACAGCCAGATCAATGGCCGGATCTTCCACACGCAAACCACCCGCGATATTCAAAAACACATCTTTGGTGCTCAGCCTGAAACCACTTCTTTTTTCAATAACAGCCAACAGCATATTCAACCGACGCAGGTCGAAACCGGTAGACGAACGCTGTGGTGTTCCATAAACCGCCGTTCCAACCAGGGCCTGGGTTTCAATCAGCATGGGACGCTGACCTTCAATCATGGCTGCAATGGCCACTCCACTGGTTTCTTCTTCGCGTTGACTGAGCAACAGCTCGCTTGGATTGGTGACCTCGCGTAAGCCTGCAGCTCCCATTTCATAAATGCCCAGTTCAGAGGTGCTTCCATAGCGATTTTTGATGGATCGAAGGATTCTGAATCCGTAGTGCTGATCGCCCTCGAACTGAAGCACCGCATCCACCATATGTTCCAGCACCTTTGGGCCGGCCAGGTTGCCGTCTTTGGTGATGTGGCCGATGAGCAAAACGGGTGTATTGCTCAGTTTGGCAAAACGCTGCAACTCGCCGGCGGTTTCCCGGATTTGCGAAATGCTGCCCGCCGTTGAATCGATGGTGTCGGTGTGCATGGTTTGAATGCTGTCGATAATCACCAGATCAGGTGCCAGTTCCAACGTATGTTGAAACAAATCGGTGGTGGAAGTTTCATTGAGGATATAGCAATCAGGATTGTTACCTTTCAGTCGGTCGGCGCGCATTTTAATCTGTTGCGGGCTCTCTTCACCGGAAAGGTACAGAATTTTCTTCCCTTTCAGGTTGAGGGCCATTTGCAGCAACAACGTCGATTTTCCGATACCCGGTTCACCACCAATCAACACAATTGAACCGGGAACCAAACCTCCACCCAGTACGCGGTTAAATTCGGTGCTCATGGTATCGATGCGGTCTTCGCGTTGGTTTACGATCTGATGGATCGGTACCGGTGCCGATTTGGTATTTCCGGCGACAAAGCCGGGTTTTGTTTCGGATGGTTTACTGATTACCTCTTCCACGAATGTGTTCCATTCGCCACATGCGGGGCATTTTCCGATCCATTTTCCTGATGCGTTGCCGCAGTTGCTACAGTAATACATGGTTTTAGCTTTGGCCATGTGGCGATTGCTTAGTGGTTATTTGATGCACAAAGTTAATAATTTGAACGGTTGTGAGGCATTTTTGTTTTTGGAATCCATCCTAAATCAGGATCAAACGGGGAGAGTAAAGGTAAAAATGCTTCCCTCTCCTTCGGTGCTTTTAATGGTTATATTTCCACCCATCTTATTTATAAAATCATGACACAACACCAGACCAATTCCGGTACCTTTTTCCTGATTTGTGCCGGGTCGTGTTATAAACGAATCCAATTTAAAAAGTTTTGGCAGGTCACTTTCGCTGATGCCAAGTCCGTGGTCAATTACCGAAATACCAACCTCATGTTCCAGGCGGACGACTTTTATCAACACGTTTCCGCCAGGATGCGAAAATTTAATGGCATTTGAAATCAGGTTTCGCAACACCACCAAAAACATATTTCGGTCGATGTTGGTCATGATATCCTGATCAACTTCATTGGTGATGGTGATCTGTTTTTCGAGCGCATTGTTTTCTAGGAGCCGGATTGTTTCTTCCACAAGCGGCAGAATTTTCAACTGATTGGGTTGAAATATAAATGAATTGGTTTGCAGGCGTGCCCAGTCGAGCAGGTTTTCGAGCAATTGAAATCCCTGTAATGAAGACTGGTGCAGCGATTCAAGAAATTCCCTGATTTGTTTTTCATCGTAGAGTTCGAGGTTATCCTGCAGAATTTCGGTAAACGAGATCATGATGCTTAACGGGCTTTTCAGGTCATGGGCGATCATGTTAAAAAATCGATCCTTGGTGGCATTGGCAAGTTCTAATTCTTTGTTTTTGTGAGCTATGATACTGTTTTTTGCCTGTAGTTTTTTATTCAGATTTGTTTTATTGCGATTATTCCGCCATTGTAGTAACACCACCAACAAAAATAAAAGCACTCCCGAAGTATAGATACTGATCCACAGGTTTTTGTTTTTAAGCTCCTGTTTTTGTTTGTCAAAAGTAAGCTGAAGGGCACGGTTTTCGGCTTCCTTTTGAAGCAGGTGCAAATAATTCATCTCACTGGCTTGCTCTTTACTAAAAAGGCTGTCGGTATACGATTTGTAATCAACATAATACCGGTAAGCCAACAGATAATTGTTTTGGCGAAAATAGATATCAGAAAGAATGAGGGAGATGTTTTGTAGATCCCAAAGTGTATTTAATTCATGTGCAAGCGAATCACTTTTAATCGCGTATTTTAAAGCCTGATTCGAATTGCCCAGCATAAGTGATGATTGGGCCATTCCTGCCAAAGCATAACACAACTCCCATTTATTATCGAAGGTGCTACTTTCAATAACAGCAGAAAACTCCTTGAGCGAATTATGGTACTCTTTTTTATTCAGGTAAATGTTTCCCAACAGGTTCTTATTGAGCATATATTCTGTTGTATCGCCCATTTGTTTACATAGCAGGATAGCTTTGTTAACACAGAACATGGCACTGTCGTATTCTTTCATAGCATTGAAAGCAATAGCCAGATTGAACCAGTTTCTTTCCTCAAGCAATGTGTCGTTAATGATAATGCAAATGGATATCGACTTTTTATGATCTAAAATAGCTTCGTCGTATTTTTCCTGAATATTTAAGATCATGGCCACATTGTTCAACCCGGCAGCGATACCCCTGTCATCATTTAGTTCACGAAAAAGATCCAGTGATTTGGTAAATTGATCCAGTGCTTTGTAATAATCGCCCTGAATGTACTGAACACCGCCGATTTTACTCAGGAGGGTGGCTTCTTCGATCCGGTTGTTTTGTTCAATACTGACATTCAAAGCTTTTAAGTAGTAAAATTCGGCTGAATCGGGCTGTTCAAATTTTAATGAATCGCCTAAGTATTTAAAATAATCTCCCTGAGCCTGTTGGTCATAACCCGTTGTCTGGCTTTTTAACTTTTCCTGTTCAGAGTTGGATTGTCCTAAAACCATGGATATTGAAAATAATAGAAATCCAAGAAAAAGGGAATTGGTGGCTTTCATTATTAGTTGTTAAGATTTCAAACGGATGGTTATATTATTCGGGATCATTTTACAAGTTGGCTAAATTATAAAAAACAAATCACCCGTACAACAGTATAATTCAGGCATTTCAATCAACTATTACTTTTTTACTTCTGAGTATAATGCGTCATTTTTTTTGGTATTTTAGATGTTAGTTTATTTGGATAGAATCCTTTGAGAATAACTTACTTCTTAAAATGAATTTACATCCCATACGATCGATATTACTTATTTTACTATGGTTATATATCACTGATATGCATGCCATTGACGATAAATATTATCAAATCGAAAAGCGAATTTTCATTCAAAAGGGATTAAGTCAAAGCCGCATTTTGTCCATTATCGAAGACGAGCGGGGGTTTATATGGTTCGGTACAGCCGACGGACTTAACAGATATGATGGTTACACAACCAAAATTTTCAGACACAAAATAAACGACAAATCCTCTCTGCCGAATAACTTTGTTAATTCCATGGTAGAGGACCAGGATGGGAATATTTGGGTGGGAACCAAGGATGGGGTGGTGCTTTTTAACCCATATACCGAAACCTTTGTTTCGTTCAGAGAAGCTGATTCGGCCAAAAATGAACTGGGTGCCAACCTGATAGCCTCCTGTGCACTCGATAGAAACCAGGATTTGTGGTGTGGTACATTTGGTTATGGAATTTTTAAAATTGATCACAATACCTTTGAAAAACAGTACTTTTTATATAGCCCGGATGATTCGCTGTACCTCAACCATATTTCAAAAATTTTTATCGACAGTCAAAATCACCTGTGGCTGGGTGCTTTTCATGACAATATGATGATCAGCTACAATATATCCAAAGATAAGTTGGATAGCTATCCCATGGAGGGAATTAAGGCTTCCGAACACAAACAATACAGACCCACCGCGTTTTTTGAAGATAGTGAACACAGAATATGGGTCGGTGTGGTGGATTACATGTCAACTAAGGGAAGTTTGTATTATATGGAAAGCGGCCAAACTGAGTTTGAGAATTATAAGGATATCATCGATAGCGATTTTGCGAGCGTTTTTTTCGACAGTTTTAATTCAATTGTATCCATAACCGGAAACAAAGAAGGGCAGTATTGGTTTGCCAGTTTGCTTGGTGGAATTTTTAGTTTTAAATTTGGTGAAACCCCGATTGCCAACTATGTTAATTCACCTCAGAAAGATGCTACCATCAACTGTCTTTGTCTAGGCAGTAACAACATCTTATGGATCGGTACCAATGGTTACGGAGTTGAAATGTCTATTCCCGACAATTCGGATTTTAACCTGATTAGCAGCCGGATAGATGCGAAATTTACTATCGCAAGTATTCGCGCTTTTATCGAAGACGATCATTATTACTGGGTTGGAGGTTATAACGGACTGGTTAAAATCAGCAAGGATTTTGAGAAATTTGAAACGGTTTACATGGCAAGTATCTACACCTTAGCAGGTGACTTACAAGATAAAAACCTGTTGTGGGCCGGCTCGGAAGGTGGGGGTTTGCTGAAGTATGACAAGAAAAAAAACCTGTTTACCCGGGTTGATCTGAACTCAGGTAAATTGGATGACTTTAACATTAAGTACATTTACAAAATAGTGCCTTATTCCGACACCTTGCTGTTAATAGGTACTGGTCAGGGATTGATTGGATACAACACTCAAAAACAAACGGTTACTCCTTTTCGCTTTATATCAAATCAGGGGACATCACTCGACATTATGGTCAGAACCATTGCCAATGACAGATCAGGAAACATGCTGGTTGGATATGTAGATGGCAAAATTGGACGATTGGACATGGCCGAACAAGTGGTTAAAAATTACAGTGTCATTCCTGGCTTACAGGATGTAAATAGCTTTAATCCAATTAACTGCATTTATCAGGATACTGAAAATAATTTCTGGATAGCTACCACCAACGGACTCATCAAATACAAAGTAAATACCGATGAACTCAGGCTTTATACCGAAGATGACGGACTGCCCAATAGTTTTATTTATGGAATTCTACCGGATAAATCGGGCAATTTGTGGCTAAGTACCAACAATGGAATTTCTTCGTTCTCGCCTAAAGACCAGCTTTTTAGAAATTATGATGTAAGCGACGGTCTTCAAAGTAATGAATTTAATACAGGTGCTTTTTTTGAAGATGATAATGGAATGTTTTTCTTTGGCGGTATAGGAGGTTTTAATTACTTCAACCCTACAATGATCAGGCAAAACAGCATTCAGCCGGCAATTCAAATTACAGATATTAAAGTGAATAACCAATACCTGACATTAAGCAAAGAAGAAATAGCAACGCATCAACTGGAAATACAACCTGATGAAGAAATCATTACGATCGATTTTTCCGGTCTCAGCTTTATCAACAACAATAAAAACAAATACAAGTACAAAATCAATGAGTTAAATGAGGACTGGATCGACCTGGGAAATTATCACCAAATAACGTTTAATAACCTTGCTCCCGGAAAATACACTCTTGAAATATTAGCATCGAACAACCACGGATTGTGGCTAGATAAGCCATATGCTTTTTCAATTGTTGTGTTGCCTACTTTTTTCGAATCTGTGTTTTTTAAGTGGCTCATCGGCATCCTGATTCTGGTTCTTATTTTTGTGGGAATACAGATTCGTTTGCGACAGCTTATCAAACAAAAAAGGCAATTACAGTTGTTTGCTGACAAACAAACGGAAAGTCTGGTGGCCACCAACGACACACTTAAAAACGTGATAAAAGAACTTAAAACGACCACCAGCGAACTTGAGATGTCAAATAAAACCAAAGAAAAATTTTTATCCATCATTGCTCATGATCTCATGGGACCACTTGGTGTAATTGAAGGGTTTTCAGATATGCTGAATAAGAAGGAATATCAATTTACGGAAAGCGAAATGGCGGATTACATAGAAACAATAAACACATCTGCAAAAGGACTTATTTCGTTGCTTAGTAATTTACTTCATTGGTCAAGGTTACAAAGAAAATCTTTAAAAATTAACCCAACGGCCATATTGCTGAAAAACATCATCGATGAAACCGTAAACCTTTTACAGGGCAATATCAAAAATAAAGAAATTGAGTTAAGAGTTCTTGTTGATGAACAGGCCAAGGTTCTGGCCGATTACAACATGTTGTCCACCATCCTGAGAAACCTGATTTCAAATGCCGTTAAATTTACCTCGTCAAAGGGTAAAATAATCATTGACTCCAAATCAAAAGATCAACAAGTAGTGATTTGCATTGCTGATAACGGAGTTGGCATTGCCGATGAGATATTGTCCAAACTGTTTAATCCTGAGGAGTTCGTTACTACCAAAGGCACCAATAACGAATCCGGAACCGGACTTGGACTAAATCTGGTATCTGAATTTGTTACATTAAACAAAGGAACAATTGAAATAAAAAGTCAGGTAAACGTGGGAACCACTTTTTATCTAACCTTTCCTAAGCCCATGCCGGAAAGCGAAAATTCAGTCTAAAGCTCATGATAAATAAGAATCTTTTAATGATTAGTTCTCTTGTGCTACAGCTACATTTTACTGCTTATTGCCAGGAAACAGCCAACGATTTGGCATCTCAGGTCAACCCCCTGATCGGCACTCAAAACATGGGACATACTTTTCCCGGAGCAACTGTCCCTTTCGGGATGGTTCAGTTAAGCCCTGAAACAGGGAATGAACCGATGTTTATTGATGGAAAATACAACCAAGAGGTATATCGGTATTGCTCAGGTTATCAATACGATGACAGTACTATTTTTGGATTTAGCCACACACATTTTAGTGGTACTGGCCACAGCGACCTGGGCGATTTTCTGGTGATGCCCACCACAGGTCGCCTCATTCTCGAACCCGGAGAAAACAACGTATCAGGAAGCGGCTATTTTTCCATGTTTTCGCATGACAATGAAACAGCCATGCCCGGTTATTATCAAGTCGGACTTTCAACTTATGGCATTAATGCCGAACTTACCTCCACCGAGCGGGTAGGATTTCATCAATATACCTTTCCTAAAACCGATAGTGCCCACATCCTGCTCGATTTCATGGCTAACAATTACAATTACGAGGATAAAAATGTATGGACATTTGTGCGTGTCGAAAATGACACGTTGATCACCGGATACCGTCAAACCAGCGGTTGGGCAAGAACCCGAACGCTTTATTTCGCGATGGTGTTTTCAAAACCGATAGAATCTTATGGGCATAAAAAATATGATAATTCACCCTACAAAGGTTTTTGGAGGAAGTTTAATGAATTGGAAAATTTCCCTGAGATGGCAGGAAGAAAGATCCGTGCATACTTTAATTTTAAAACTGAAGAAGGAGAGAAAATTCAAATCAGATTTGCACTTTCGGCAGTGAGCACCGAGGGCGCCCTGAAAAATCTAAAGGTCGAAATTCCAGGTTGGAATTTTGATCAGGTGAAAGATCAGGCCCGCCAAAAATGGAACAGGCAACTTGCCAAAATTCAGGTAAAAACTACCACGAAAGTTCAACGGGAAACCTTTTATACAGCTTTGTATCACACCATGTTAGGTCCGGTCGTTTTTGAGGATGCGGACGGCAACTATCGCGGTTTGGATGACAACATTCATCAGTCAGATGGGTTTACCAATTACACCATTTTTTCGCTTTGGGACACCTACCGGGCATTGCATCCGCTTTTCAACCTGATTGAACCTTCGCGCAATGAGGACATGATCAAATCGATGCTGGCACACTATGACCAGAGCGTTCATCACATGTTGCCGGTGTGGAGTCATTATGCCAACGAGAACTGGTGCATGATTGGATATCACGCGGTTTCGGTGCTGGCCGATGCTGCTGCAAAGGGAAACACCTCCTTTGACATGCAGCATGCGCTGGAAGCGGCAAAAAGTACCTCGCAAGTGGCTTATTTTGATGGCATTGGCGACTATATGAAATTTGGTTATGTGCCTGAAGACAAAAGCGGATCCTCCGTTTCAAAAACACTGGAATATGCTTATGACGACTGGTGTATAGCGCAGTTGGCTTCCTTTTCCGGCGACAGCCTGACGGCATCCGTGTATTTGAGAAGGTCGGCCAATTACAACCATGTATTTAACCACAAATCCCGCTTTATGCAGCCCAGGTTATCAGATGGAAACTGGAAAAAACCTTTCGATCCGCTGCAAACCCATGACCAGGGTTTTATTGAAGGAAACGCCTGGAACTATGGATTGTACGTACCACAACAGGTTGACAGTCTGGTGAGCATGATGGGGGGCAAAGCAGCCTTTTCGGCCCATCTCGACTCGCTGTTTACCATGCACCTCGACGACAGCTACTTTGAACAAACCGAAGACATTACACGCGATGGCATTATTGGAAACTACGTGCATGGTAACGAACCCGGACATCATATTGCTTATTTGTATAATTGGACTAACCATCGCTGGAAAACGCAGTCCAGGGTTCGTATGATTATGGAAACCATGTATGGGACTGCTCCGGATGGCCTTTGCGGGAACGATGATGCCGGACAAATGTCAGCCTGGTACATTTTTAGTGCGTTGGGTTTTTACCCTGTCTGCCCAGGTTCAGCGGAATATGCTTTGGGGAGTCCTTTGGTGAAAGAAGCCGTTATCCATTTTGAAAACGGAAACACGCTGAACATCATGGCTAAACATCAAAGTTCTGAAAATGTGTATGTAGAAAAGGTGTATTTTAACGGCATAGAATTGCAATCGCCCTTTATTAATCATTTTGAACTCATGAAAGGAGGGGAGCTTTTATTTATTATGTCGCCGAACCCTGATTCTGCTGATAGGTAGCAAAAAAGGATACGCTCCCATTATTCCAACTCACGGTGTTTATTATCACAAATAGCACCTTGTTCGCTGTGGCGGCACATACACCACTTAACTAATTTGGGCTCGGTAATCACCACCTTTTCAGGTTTAAACCGGGTACCTTTATGCGATTCATCGCAAAATGGCTGATTAACTGATCGACCACAGGCACACCAAAAATAAATTCCCGGCTCCATGACCAGTTTTAACGAACGCTTTTGTACAATAATAGGTTGATCACCATCCATGGCATAACTGATTGATACAGAAATTAAAATTCCACAAGAAACCTAAAAGGAAACCAGTTTATGTTACAAAGGTATATTTCCATGCTTTTTTGGTGGATTGGAAGCCGATTTATTGGCCGTCATTTCCAGCGCTTCTAGTATTTTCAAGCGGGTATCGTGTGGATATATGATTTCATCGATATAACCCAGTTGTGCGGCTTTGTATGGACTTGCAAAATTTTCGCGGTATTCGTCCACTGCTTTTTTTCGTGCCTCCGCATCCAAGTCATTCTTATAGATAATATTAACAGCCCCTTCAGGGCCCATTACGGCAATTTCAGCAGTGGGATATGCATAATTCATGTCGGCGCCAATGTGTTTGCTCGACATCACATCATAAGCCCCACCGTAGGCTTTGCGTGTGATAATGGTAATTTTGGGCACAGTGGCTTCCGCGAAAGCGTAAAGCAACTTTGCGCCGTGCTTAATGATGCCACCAAACTCCTGGGTCGTGCCGGGGAGAAATCCGGGAACATCTTCAAAAGTAATGAGTGGGATATTAAATGCATCGCAAAAGCGAACAAAACGAGCCGCCTTGGTTGAGCTGTCGATATCTAAAACCCCTGCCAACACCTGTGGCTGATTGGCGACTATACCTACTGGTTTACCACCGATACGGGCAAAACCAACGATAATATTTTGGGCATAATGCGGCTGTACTTCCAGAAAATGTTCGTGATCAATTACGGGCAGGATGATATCGAACATGTTATATGGTTTGTTGGGATCAACGGGAATTACATTGTCCAACTTGGAAATCTGGCGCTTATGATCATCCGTACAGATTTTCTGTGGAGGATCTTCCATGTTGTTGGAAGGTAAAAAGCTCATCAACTCACGTACCATCATCATGGCTTGTTCGTCGTTATCAGCAATAAAATGAGCTACCCCGCTTTTTTTGTTATGTGCCATGGCACCGCCCAGGTCCTCTTTTGTGACTTCCTCATTGGTAACGGTTTTGATCACATCCGGTCCGGTAACAAACATGTAGGAGGTTTCTTTCACCATCAGAATAAAATCGGTAATCGCAGGTGAATATACCGCACCACCTGCACAAGCGCCAAGAATAGCCGATATTTGAGGTATAACGCCTGAGCTTCGCACATTGCGATAGAAAATATCAGCATATCCGGCCAAACTTTCAACCCCTTCCTGAATACGTGCACCTCCTGAATCGTTCAGTCCAATCACGGGTGCGCCCATCTTCATGGCTAAATCCATGATTTTGATAATTTTATCCGCATTGGCACGACTTAAGGATCCCCCAAAAACGGTAAAATCCTGTGCAAACACATACATCAAACGGTTTTCAATTTTGCCATAACCCGTTACCACACCGTCGCCCAGGAATTTAGTTTTTTCCATACCAAAATCGTAGGAGCGGTGCGTTACAAACTTGTCTATTTCTACAAATGAACCCGGGTCGAGCAACAATTTAATTCGTTCGCGTGCTGTTAAACGCCCCATTTTGTGTTGTTTGTCTATGCGTTCTTGTCCGCCTCCCAATTCGGCTTTCAGGCTTTTTTCTTCTAAGAGATGTATTTTTGATGTTAACGGCATGGTAGTAGATATTAGGTATTATTCGGTGAAATTGAAACAATAAAACAGGATTATTCAAGCATGATCAATGGTTGATGCCCATCGATGTTATCGCCTTCTTTTACCAGGACTTTTGTAATCAGCCTGTCTTTAACAACTTTGTATTCGCTTTCCATTTTCATGGCTGAAACAATAATCACGGTTTCGCCGCCTTTCACAAGGTCGCCTTCCTTTACGAGAATCTTGACAACCTTACCAGGCATGGGTGTTGAGATAAAATTAAGGTCTTCGTCTTCTGCCTTTCGGCGGCTATTTTTATACTTTGTCTCCGCATCAATAATTTCAATGTTGAAGGCATTGTACAAGGTGTTTACCAGGTATTTTTTGTTTTCTGTCGGGAGGAGTTCAACATTGTATGAAATGCCATCCAAAAGAATAGAATATACACCATGCTCAACCTCAACTATATCGAGGAAGTATATTCGGCCATCAATCATCATTTCTGCAACATGTCCTTCTGTTTCAAGCAATTCTATTTGTACTGTTTCCTCGTCCAGTTTTATTTCGTAAGCCATATCAAACTTCATTATGGTGTTATGATCTATTCAAATTATTTCTTCTGCCAGTATTTTTCCAATTGCTTGCAGGTCTCTTACAAAAGGTGTTTTTCTTTACCGTTTCTATTTTGCTCAGGTAATCGAAAAAAGCTGTCATGGCCGCCACATCTTTTAACCGACGGGATGCATGTGTATGAGGTTTGAGCAGCTCTTCATGATCCTGTATAAAATGGGTATTGTATTTCCCCTCAATAAAAGCAGGTACTTCCATGATGCGGTTAAGAAATGGGATAGAGGTTTTAATACCTGTAATTTTGTAAGCATGGAGGGCGCGTCGCATTCTGTCGATGGCTTCCCTTCGAGTTGGTGCCCATACGATCAGTTTTGAGATCATCGGGTCATAATAAATGGGGATTTCATACCCGGCATACACATATCCATCATGTCGTACTCCCAGCCCGAGGGGCTCGGTAATGTGCCTGATGGTTCCCGGGCTTGGCATAAAGTTGTTGTCAGGATCTTCAGCATAGATACGAACTTCGATGGCATGTCCAATTTGTTTCAGGTCTTCCTGTTTAAAGGGAAGTTCTTTTCCATTGGCAATGTCAATCTGAATTTTTACCAGATCCACGCCAACCACCCTTTCGGTGATGGGATGTTCCACCTGTAAGCGGGTATTCATTTCAAGAAAGAAGTAATTCAGGTTATCATCTACGATGAATTCGATGGTGCCTGCACCACTGTAGTTTACTGCTTTGGCTGCAGCCACAGCATGTTCCCCCATTTCGCGACGCACCTCTTCGGTCATGATGGGAGAGGGAGTTTCTTCTACTACTTTTTGATGACGACGCTGTACCGAGCACTCACGTTCAAACAAGTGAACACAATTGCCGTGCTTGTCGGCAACAATTTGAAATTCGATATGATGAGGTGAATTAATATATTTCTCGATATAAACGGCATCGTTTCCAAATGCAGCTTTGGCCTCGGATTTTGCAGCACTCACCGAGGAAATGATATCCTCTTCATTTTTCACCAGCCGCATCCCTTTTCCACCACCACCGGCGCTGGCTTTTATCATCACCGGGAGACCGATTTGATGGATGGTATCAACCGCTTCCTTTAAATCGGAGATCGGTTTTATGGTTCCGGGCACCACTGGCACGTTGGCGCTCTGCATTTTGATCCGCGCCGTAATTTTATCGCCCATGGTATTGATGGCGTAGGGAGAAGGACCAATAAAAATCAGGCCTTCCTTTTCGCACCTTTCGGAAAACTTCGCATTTTCTGATAAAAATCCGTATCCGGGATGGATGGCGTCGGCGCCACTTTTCTTCGCTGCCGCGATAATGTTGTCGATTACCAGATAACTTTCGTTGGAAGGAGCCGGTCCGATACAATAGGCTTCATCGGCAAAACGCACGTGCATCGAGGTGCGATCAGCTTCGGAATATACGGCCACCGATTCGATTCCCATCTCACGACAGCTGCGCATGATCCTGATAGCAATCTCACCCCTGTTGGCAACCAAAATTTTTTTGATCATACTTTCTGTGGTTTAATTTACATATATTCAGTTTATTAGGACTAAATACAGTTAACTTTTGCGGGGGTAAAGATAACAAATTATGCTATCGAACACCTGAACATATGTTTATGTGGGCATGTGTTCAACAAAAATTTGCCCTAAATACTAGGATAACATAAATTTAAGAATTGAGATTTATTTTCGTGGAAATACTATTTTCGTCCATAGTCGGCAGGTATTTCACCCCAAAGTTCAGTCTTCCATTTGAGGATTTGGGTAGAATAGCTATTGTTTCGAAGCCAGGATTCAGCATTTTTTAACATGACAAAAAGCTGTTCGTTTTTTGAAGTTTGCACCAATTTGGTATTCATCCGCTTGTTGCGAACCCATGCTATCGCGGTTTTGGAATCAGAATAAATCGGGTAATTCAGGTTGTGTTTTTTACAATAGGCCAAAGCCAGCACCAAAGCCAGAAATTCACCGATATTTACCGTACCCATCTTATAAGGTCCCCTGGCAAACAATGGGGTTTCTGTTTCAGTAAACACCCCTCTAAATTCCAATGAGCCCGGATTTCCTGCGCAAGCGGCATCCACCGAAATACTTTGTAGGATCGGTTTTTCAGTACTGGATAGTGTAGTCAGATCTTTTTTTCCTTTAGCTCCACGAATGACTTCGAAAGGATTTCCAAAGGCTTGTTGCGCTTCGTCGTGAGATGTGAAGGATTTGTATTGCGCTCCCAGGTAGCCTGTTACCTGTTTTTTACATGCCGCCCAGTTGTCGTAGATACCTGGTTGGATACCCTGCCATACCACGTAATATTTCTTCTTTGAATTGATCGCCATAGGGCTCTTTAAATCTTTTTTATGATTCGGTCGGTTCCCAATCGTTGATACAACATCACCATCAGCCATATCATCATCAGTAAACTGCCAATAATATAAACCATGTTTTGCGTGGTGCCAAACTTGTCCATTGAGAGTTGAATATAACCATTGTAGTGCAGATAAAACAAGATTACCGAGCTGGCATTATTGACAAAATGAAAGAGGATGGGTATCCATAAATTTTGCGTGATAACAAAAAGGTATCCCAGCATCAAACCCATCATGAATCGAGGCAGGAAACCGTAAAACTGCAGGTGAAAAAAACTAAAAATAAAGGCTGAAATCACTACCGCCCAATGAATATTGTGGGTAATCTGGCGAAACAATTTTAATAAGACACCTCTAAAGAAGAGTTCTTCTCCCAAAGCGGGCATTAATGCAACAACTACCAGGTTAATCATGAGCACATTAACTGAGTTTGTCGACAAGATGATCTCGACAAGTCCGTTTGCCTGCGTTTCTTTGTCCTTCATCCATTGTTCTATCCCCGAAAAAGCAGCAGGCAACTGCATGTTTTCATTAATTGAGGTCAGAAATCCATTGAAAGGCAACGAACCATATACCAGGATAATGGTAATGAAAATTGCGACTGAACCAGGCCGGGCGTTCATGGACAGATAGCCCGAAATATTTTTGGTCGTAAAAAAAATTAGCGCGAAAACAGGAAGAAAAAACACCCCAATCTGACTTAGAAACTGATAGAAACGAAGGAAGGAAATCTCCTCAGGTGTTACCGGTGAAATAATCATTTGAGACAATGTCTGTAGCGACACATTCAACCAAACTTTTCCTATTAAAAGACCTGCCATGGCAGTAATCAGCGCAAAAATGAATACCAATCCGATGAACAATAGGAGCTTACGAAAGGGTGAAAGTGTTAATATATAATGCATTAGTACATTTTTCGTATCAAACTTCTGATAGGACCAAAATTAATATTTTTGCCGTTGCTTTGCCAAACCAAAACTACAGGAACTACATGGTCAAAATTCGAGACATTAAACTGGGTGACTTTCCACTTCTTTTAGCTCCCATGGAGGATGTTACCGATCCTCCATTCAGGTATGTATGTAAACTGATGGGAGCCGATATCATGTATACGGAATTTATTTCATCGGAAGGTCTCATACGTGATGCAGCCAAAAGCGTTAAGAAGCTTGATTTTGATGAGTTTGAACGACCCATTGGAATCCAGATATTTGGTCACGATATCGAAAGCATGGTAAAAGCTGCCCAATATGCCGAAAGCGCACAACCCGATGTAATTGACATCAACTATGGCTGTCCGGTTCGAAAAGTGGTGGCTAGAGGAGCCGGATCAGGAATCATGAATAACATTCCAAAAATGGTGGAAATGACGGCTGCCGTGGTGAAAGCGGTAAAACTTCCGGTAACCGTAAAAACCCGTCTGGGATACGACGAAGAACACAAGGAAATTGTTGATATCGCCGAAAGGCTACAGGATGTCGGCATCGAAGCCCTCACCATCCATGGCCGCACACGCCCTCAACGGTCGAGCACCCCTTCCGACTGGACATTGATTGGAGAGGTAAAAAACAACCCCAGAATGCGCATTCCGATTTTTGGTAATGGAGACGTGATAGATCCAATTTCGGCCAAATATTATAAGGACAACTTTGGCGTGGATGGACTGATGATCGCACGAGGATCCTATGGAAATCCATGGATTTTCAGAGAGATTAAGCATTATTTAAAGACAGGAAAATTACTACCAGCGCCGGAAATCAACGAACGTATCCTCATCAGTACCATGCAGCTTCAAAAATCTGTGGAATGGAAGGGGGAATACCGTGGAATTACCGAAATACGGAAGCATTGGGGTGATTATTTTAAAGGATTATCCCACTTTAAACCTTACCGCATCAAACTGATGGAAGCCATGACCTTGGATGAAGTGATGTCTATATTAGCAGAAATCAGGTCAAAATATAGTTAAGATGAACCTGTTCTTTGCATCAGAACAGTCATGGCGGTTTTTATTTCATGATATTTTCAGGTGGGAAAGCTACTTAATATTCAGACTCGGTTTGAGTTTGCCATCAACAAATAAATCGCGGACACGTTCGGGTTTTTGAAGCAGGTATGTTTTAAACCCAAGTTGTTGAGCCACTTCAATATTGTCTTCCCGGTCGTCGATAAACAGGGTTTTTCCCGGATCGAGATCATGCTGGTTAATCACAAATTCGTACACCTCAGGATTTGGTTTGCTCAGGTGCAGATCGAAGGAAAAATAAGCCTTGTGGAACAATTCATCGAATTCGCGATAGCCGAACCTGAGTTGCAAATCGCGAACAAACAGATCGTAATGTATTTCGTTTGAGTTGCTAAGCAAGAGCGTGAGGTAATGCTTTTTTACCTGTTCTATCACGGCAATGCGTTCGCTGGGAATATCAAAAAGCAGGGCGTTCCAAGCCTCATCAAGTTGCTGGTCGGTGGCGTCAACCTGCAAAAAATTCCTGAGTTTGGTCCTAAAGACTTCCGGGGTAAGGATCCCACGTTCAAATTTGGCAGCAATATCTTCCATAAAACCGGAGGTTAACAATTTTTCAGGGTTTTTTAATCCCAGGTTAATAAGTTCATTTATTGTTAATTGCGGATCGATATCTAAAATTACACCGCCAAAATCAAATATAATATTTTTTATTTTCATGCGTCCTTTTATCAATTGCGAATAAAAGTAATATTTTAATTAAAACGAACAGTCTTTCTTTGATTTTATTCACAATTTCCTTGTTAATATTTTATTGAAGTACTAATTTAGCCACTGAAAATCAATAAAATTTAATAAAATGAAAATCTCAACTCTTTTGGTTTGGGTAACCGTACTTTTCGCGATCAACCTCTTAGATTCGTGTACAAAAGACTGCAATTGTAATGATGATCCATACAGCGGAATGGTAACGGAAGATGAACTAAACAAGAGCATCATACAGGTTGTTACACGAAATTTTGCCACCGGATTTGAAACTGTTTTTTTAAATTCATCCAATATAAAATTGGCCATCGGTGATAGTGCATCCCAAGCCCATATGTGTCAATCTGTAATCAATCCTGTTAGGTTTTTAAGTGATGAGTCGGGTTATTTTTTCGTTGAAAGCAATCGCGCCTGGATGGTTGCCCACGCGTTAAAGCCTGAACTTATTGGCACTTATCGTTATAACAGTGTAGATATTAACGGCGAATATTATGTTCGGGATATGGTAGAGATGATCAGTTACACAGGGGAAGGTTTTGTGGATTACTATTTTGAATATCCTGAAACCGGACAAAATGAGCTGAAAATCGCCTTTGTAAAAGCCATTCCTTCAGCTGAATTTTTTATTGGAACCGGCTTTTACGATTACCAGCTCAGTGATTATTTTACTTCGGAGGAAGCGGCGATGGCGGTGGTTGAAAATGCGACAAAATCGATGGCGCAAGGTTTAAGTGGTGGCTTTGACATGTTGCCCGACTCGATGGATCGTGTGATGTTTTGTCGTGAGTTTATTGATCATATCCGGTTTTTTGACAACAATTCAGGTTACTTTTTCATGTATGATTTTAATTGTGTGAATGTGGCCCATGGCACACAAAAAAACCTTCAGGGGCAAAATCTCTTCAATTATCAGGATTCAAAAGGCAATTATGTGATTAGAGGATTGGTGGATGTAGTTAAATCATCTGGTTCAGGATATTACGATTATTACTGGAACAACCCTGTCACTGGCCTTGAAGAACCAAAGAAAGCCTTTGTTTATAAACTGCCAGGTATCGATTATTTTATTGGAAGCGGGATTTATTTTGAATAATTTAATCAGAATTTATTTGGTCGAGCGCCGCACTGGTTTTCTCAACAGGCAGTTTACAAGTGAAGTTTCTGCAGACATAAATCATGGTTTTATCCACCACCAGTTTTTCGGAAAGCAGAGGCAAATTTTCCTTGTCGCCTCCCATAAACAAACAGGTTGGCAGGTAGTTTAATTGCATTTCATGACTTTTAGCAACGGCATCCTCTCCCATAATGGCTACTTCAAAGGGTTCAAAAGTCTGCAATCCCATCAAAAAAGCCCAGTTGGCATACCAGGGTCCCGAGCTCTTTATCTCATCTATAACCTGACCCAACATGAGGGCTGATATATGCCTGTAATTCTGATTATCATAATCATGGCCCAGCTTGAACAACACCTTGGCCATCACCGAATTGGAAGCCGGAATCACATTGTCGGTAAGTTCGTATTTCCGGGCGATTAAAGCTTCACTTTTATCAGAAGTATAATAAAACATGGCTGTCTCGGGATTGTAAAAGTGTTCCAGACAATAATCTGCCAGATTTTTAGAGGATTCCAGCCATCGAATATCAAAGGTTACCGAATACAGATGGAGGTAAGCTTCGGCCAGCAAGGCATAATCATCCAAAAAGGCATTAATGGAGGCTTTGCCGTTCATGAAATTCCGGTACAAACCGCCATCCGCCTTCAACATATTGTCCAAGATAAAATGTGCGTTTTTCAAGGCTTTTTCAAGATATTCCTGTTTGCCAAGCGCCTGAAATGCATTTACATAAGCCTTCAACATCAGGGCGTTCCAGGCGGTAAGCACTTTGTCATCGGTGGAGGGTCTGATACGCTTTTCGCGAAAGCGGAACAACTTTCGATCTGCCTTGTCAAGTAGTGCATTAAAGGCGGACAATGCCATTTGATGGTGCCCTGCAAACGCTTCTTTTGAGGAGACAGGAAGCAGAATATTTTTGCCATCTTCCCAATTTCCATCTTTGGAAATCTGATAATATTCCTTGATTAAATCCAGATCGTCACCGTTCAGGGCTTTTTCCATTTCCCCGGAAGTCCAGATATAAAACCGGCCCTCCTCCCCTTCGCTGTCCGCGTTAAGCGATGAATAAAATCCATTCTCAGGACTGGTGAGTTCCCGTTCAACAAAATCCAGTGTTTGTTCAATAATTTCCCTATACCGGTCCTTTTTTGTGATTTGAAAGGCATGTGAATAAAGGCTTACTATCTGTGCATTGTCATAGAGCATTTTTTCGAAATGAGGAACTTTCCAGTATTCATCCACCGAGTAACGGGCAAAACCGCCACCTATCTGATCATAAATTCCTCCCTTTGCCATTTCGTCTAGGGTGTTTAAAACGGCATTCAGTGATTCCTGGTTTTCAGTTAAATAATGATATTGAAGGAGAAACTCCCATGTCACAGGCAAAGGAAATTTGGGTGCACGCTTAAACCCGCCATATTTGAAGTCAATCTGAGGTTTCCAGACATTCCAAAGTGAATCGTATTCGCCGGTGGTAAATTCCTGATCCGTTTTAGCCAGTTTACCGTCCAACGGTTCAGTACTTACACCTGCTGCCAACTTATTTGCATAATCGGCTACTTTTTCGTAATCGGTTTTGTAAAGATTGCTGATTTGATTCAACACCTCCATCCACCGCGATTTATTGAAATAGGTTCCGGCATAAAAGGGCTTTCCATCGGGCATAGCGAAGGCATTCAATGGCCAGCCACCTTGTCCGTTAATTAACTGTGCTGCATCCATATAGATACGGTCGATATCGGGCCGTTCTTCGCGATCTACTTTTATACAGACAAAGTTTTCATTCATAAACGCAGCCACTTTCTTATCAGAAAAACTTTCATGCTCCATTACATGACACCAATGACAGGCTGCATATCCAATGCTAATGATGAGGGGCTTATTTTGTTCTTTTGCCACCTGTAGGACCTCCCCACTCCATTCCTGCCAATGTACAGGATTTTCGGCATGCTGCAGAAGATAGGGGCTCGAAGCGTATTTTAGTTTATTCATAGTAGTTGAGTTTTTTAAGTTTGAGGAACTTGTCCTTTGCAGGAATTAATTAAAAAAGAATTCCAATTAAAAACAAAATTGTTCGCATGATGCAAACGTAAATTAAAATATGTAAATTAGCATCGGTTTTCTTCAATTGAATAGTTTCACATTTCATTTGCACACTTTAAATTTAAATCCTCATGAAAACATCAAAATTGAACCTTTGGATCATGTTAGCCATGTCGGTCCTTTTAGTTACTTCATGTACACCCGGAAGCGAAGAATTTGTAGAGCAATCTGCCGGATTCTTCATGGGATTATGGCACGGTTTTATTTCGTTTTTCACCTTTATCATCAGTTTGTTTTCCGATCAGGTAGGCATTTATGAAACCAACAATAACGGAGCCTTGTATAACCTTGGTTTTATATTGGGAATATCGATCTTTTATGGCGGTGGGACTAAGGGAACTTGCGGGAGAAGAAGGTAACGCGCATTGGGAATCTGAACCTTGGATAGATTTTTAATGAAAAGGGGTGCTATCGTTAATTATTACGCAAAAATTAGAAAATTAATTAAATATTTATTGTTAATTTTGCAGCCCGAAATTGAAACCATCCAATTTTGGGTTTGAATAGAATCCAGGGCCTATAGCTCAGTTGGTTAGCCCCGATAGCTATCCCCGATAGCTATCAGGGTGACTCATAATCATCTCGCAGATTGATTGTGAAACCAATCGAAAAATAGATCCGGGTATGCAACAGGGCCTATAGCTCAGTTGGTTAGAGTCCCTGACTCATAATCAGGTTGTCCCAGGTTCAAGTCCTGGTGGGCCCACTAACCACAACCGCTGACTACCAAGTCAGCGGTTTTTTTCTTATGTGTTACTGCTATATTCTTTACAGCCAGAAACTTGATCGGTTTTACATTGGATCGACTATCCTGAGACCCGAAGAACGTTTACATAGCCACCTGACTGATTATTATGGTAAAACGAAATTTACAGCCAAGGCAAAAGACTGGACTTTATTCTTAAGTATTGATTGTCATTCAATAGAACAAGCACAGCGAATTGAACATCATATTAAAAGAATGAAAAGCATGAAGTACATTCAGAATTTGTTGACTTACCCTGAAATATCCATTAAATTTTTAGCAAAATATTCATAATCAGATTGTCCCAGGTTCACCCCGAAGGCTTTCGGGGGGTGGGCCCACTAACCACAACCGCTGACTTCCAAGTCAGCGGTTTTTTTTCTTATGTGCTACTGCTATATTCTTTA
>PHDN01000028.1 GCA_002840975.1 Bacteroidetes bacterium HGW-Bacteroidetes-16 | reverse complement strand
TGCTGAAGGTTGATCCATCAGGGCAATCCATCGTTCCTCTGTCGCTCATGGCAGGACCATTGGCGGGTATAAAGGAACCAGCTCCAAATTTACCATCAAAACGTTTGGCTGTGCTCCAGTCAATGGTTTCAACAGGGGCACTTACTGGTGCTTTGGTTACCGGGTAAACAACTTCTGCTGTCCAGTCAACAGGGCCTGAGCCGGTGTTGAGCATACCAATGTAATCGGTGAGATATTCATTGGGAGCCATGGTTTCGTCCAAACGCAAGGGCGAAACAGTCAGGTTGGGTGAGGTCAGTGTGAAGTTATGTGTAATTAAGCCGCCTGAAGCAACATTTACTAAATCATTAGCTACATTATAACCTGGTTTGTAACAAGTTAAAGTTTGCTCATTGGCAGGCATACCACCTAAAAAGTAATAACCTGAACCATCGGTTGTGGTAGAACCATAACCATCGATACCAACAATAGCGCCTGAAATGGCTAAACCACCTGAATTGGTGACATTACCCTGGATATCTCCGGGAGCCATTAAAGGATCTCCATAAAAACGGATATTAGAAAAATTGGATGAAGCTCCATCGTAGTTTGGAGGAGTTTCACTATCAGCATACCCCAACAACATACGGTTGCCAGCTCCTACCGTTCTGTAGGTTCTGAAATAAGTACCTGTATAATAACCATTGTCACCCCAGAGGATGTCAATAATGAGGTTATTTACACCGGTATAAACATAATCGTTGATGTCGATCATATTGGCCCAACCTGTGGCTGTAGCTGGAACATAGGTTCCAGAGCTCCATACCAGTGTTGCTCCTGCAGTGCTATAGAAAGCACCGGCAGTCAATACATTGTCAGTAGTTTCCATGATGCGGATCTGCACGTTGGATAACGAGTTAGAACCAGCAGGTGCAATTCTTTCGAAAACATACTGCAAATGGGTAATTAACATGCCACTACCCATTTCAGATGCCAAATATAGCGTCTGGGTGTGACAATTTTCCCAATAGTTTGACCAGTCGCCATAATAGGACGGGTAGGCTCCATAACCTGTTCCTGTTCCAATTTCAACAACCATCGACCTACTACCTGTAGGCTCGTTGGCGTATGTTGAAAAAGGTACAACAGCAGATTCAGTTGACATACTTGCATTGTCAAGAGCAATTTTTTGCTCCTCGGTAGGATTGGCATTTGTCTGAGCCAACAGCATACCCGACGATACAAGCATCATCAACAAGAAAAGGTACTTTGTAAATGATTTCATACGTGAATAAATTTAGTTAATAATAATGATTTCCTTTTAAACATTTTGCATTAGGTATAAAATAACCTGTGAACATTCGATTTTCAGTTTTTCCCCATAGATTAGATTATTTTTTTTAATTGATGAATAAATAATGAACAAACTAACTATAAAACCTGCAAAAAAAAACAGTTGCAGAATACTGTTTTATAATCTACTGACTATCAATTACTATATGAACGTTTTTCAGCACAAGAACACCAATTGAATACTTCTATTCGATTGAAAAATCCCTGAGCTGAAGCTAAATTTCTGTTATCCAGTTAGTAAAAATCAATTTTGAATAACTTTTTCAACTGATAGTATGACAAATAGAAACTGTTTTACCCCTACTTGCACTTCCCTTTTTTTTCATGTTTTTTTGCGAAGGAGTAACTGGTTTAACGAGGCTAATTTATAAACCTAAAAACTGGCTCAAGGGGTGTTGTTTGATCGTGACAGATGATATCCTGAACTGCAATCACTCAGATATAGCATTTGGCTAATTTATCGAACGATGAATGAAAAATCACGGGATGAGTTTACCCCAATGATAATCCCGAAATAAATTCCGGGATGAAGTGTTGAAACGCTGAAATGATGAGCCGGAATGGGGTCATCCGGGTTCACGGTCCAATCACTCGTCAAAACTTTCCTTCCAAACACATCATAAACACCTATGTGATAAGAACCACTTTCGATTTTTTCCGGCAAAATGTTGATCAGCGAGGTGGTGGGGTTTGGGAAAACAACCAATTCATCGCGGGTGACAGGGCTAATCTCTCCAGGGGCCAGTATGCTTATTTTCTTTTGGTCGACTAAAAGTTCGAGGTTACTTCGAACCGGATTTTCCGGCGTCAACGTGATAACAGGGGACACCACGGTGAGGTATCCTGCTTTTTCGGCATCTACCACATAACTCCCCATAGGCAGTTGATTAAAGTAGAAATTCCCATTAACATCCGTCAGGGTGTAGTCGAGCACTTTTTCGCGGCCGGGTGTATACAATAAAATGGTGATATTCGATTGTCCTTCATTGAGCTGAATTTCAGGTATGTCAGGCTCGAACCACGACCGTGCGTAAACATCGTGTTGATAAGCGAAAAAGGTGTTACTCACAAAATGGCCTGAAATTTTCCCATTTCCATCTGGTAGTAAATAATCGAGAGGTGGCAAAAATATATCAACATCATAAATATCGGCATCAAGCTTTAAAGGGTAGGCTTGCTGCCATCGGGGCGAAATAACATAATATCCCGGAAAAAAATTTTCCTTCAGGGAGGTATCAGGAACAGCATATAAGAGGTATTCACCAGGCATCAGGCGATCGAATAAAAACCTGCCGGCATCATCGGTATTCACCACACTGGCAGCACGAGCGGAAGAGGAAGACTGATCGAAAGCCACAATGGCGCATGATTCAGCTATTTGACTATCCTTCCAAACAGCACCATGGATGGTAAACCGGGGAACAAGGGTCAAGGTCAGGGTTCCTGTTTCTTCACCACATACATTTTGCCCCATAAGCGTCAGTGTGACAACCCCGGTGGCTTTATCCATGATTCCGGGAATATAGGTTGTATGGAGGAGGGTATCATCGATAAGAACTCCATCCCCGCTGCTTGTCCACAACAGATTGCTGGCATTGCTTTCCTCAGCCTGAACTAAATTCAATGAATCATCAACAAAAATGGTGGTATCGCTCCCGGCCAACACGACCACGTCCTCCAGGATAGATAACTCAAGGCTGTCGGAAAGCCACTTACTTTCTTTAAGCACATTCATTGACAATACAACCGTGCCAACACTTAAATCCTGGGTGCCCGGAAAATAAGTTGGGTGAAGCATGGTCGGGTTATTAAAAGTACCATCTCCTGAAGTTTTCCATAACAATTGCTCGTAAGAAAAAGGAGCTGTACTGTTATTTAATTGAATCTGAGCCTGACTGATACAATATTGGTTATTCTCACCGGCATAAGGGAAATAGGCAGCGAATGAAAAGGGGCTCTCGAAACCAGCCAGTTGAGCGTTTTCAGTATTTCCTCCGGCATCATAGGCTGTTATCGCAATGGAATCGTTAACAGAGGCATCGATGAATACCGTTTGGAGATTTCCCACATCAACAGTTGATTCAAAATGATAATATTCAAACCCGCCAGAATAAACGCGGTAACCTTTCAGGTCTTTTTCCGGATTGAACTCCCAGGAGAGCTTCACCTGATTACCCACCCATTGTTTTATTACTCCTCTGGGAGGCGAAATGGGGAAGGTGGTGTCGGGTTCGACAAGAAAGGGAACCCGGTAGAATTTGCCGAGTGCAGGATTGTCCTGATAATCCCAGATAAGAGAATCGACCAGGGCTTCTTCGGCAGTTCCCCAATATACTTCTTTCACCGACATGTCGAATGAAGAGTGGTTGTAAGCAACAGGTTGTTGAAAACTGGCAGGGAAAAGGTTGTTGTATGAGAACACCGTTCCATTGGTTTCTTTTGTTTCAAAGTCAGAAAAATGCTGAGCTGAGAAGGTATTGGTTATAATAGAATCACCGTAGGAACCTCTTCCTATCTGAATGGCCCTGTTGTTCTGATAAAAACTGTTTCCGGTAATATGGCTGGTTGAGCCTTCCGGATCAAAAATCAAAGCAGAATTATTGAGCCAAAAAATATTATTTGATACCACGGTGGAATCAAAAGCCAACAAAACACCAAATCCAAATCCGGAACCATTGGCGACAAAATAATTATTTGAAATGATGTTGTCCGATGACAAGCCTTCATCATTGTTGTCCATCCATATACCATTATTGGCTCCTTGAATCAGGTTGTTTGCAATGAGGTTAAGGGTAAATATTCCATCTGCCTCTTTCGACAAGTAAATGTTGTGGTTTGTATTGATGATCCGGTTATCCAGTATGTAGTTATTGGTGTTGTATTGATTGCCTGTTGCCACCATCTCAATGCCATCGTAATTTTGATCGATCACACAATTTTGGATAAGGCACCGTGAACAGTTTGTCAATTTTACTCCAAGCTGCTGGTTTTGTCTGATGGTCGAGTTCAACACGGCAACCCATCCTGCATCCAGTAGATCTACCGCTATCTCGGCATCCTGAATATCGGCACAAAAAATTCGGATGGTATTTTCATCCCCTACACCCTGAATTAATATTCCCTTCCATTTCCAGCCTTCACGAGTTGAACGATAATTTCCCGTAAAGTGGACCGTGTCCTGATCAACCCCCATTGGATCACCAACGATAAAATTGCCTCCCCAAACATGGATTCCTCTTCCCTGGTCTATCTTCACCGTTACTCCAGGCAAAATGGTCAAAGTGATATTTAATCCGATACGTAAATCCTGTACTATTATATAGGTGTTGTCGGGTGTCCAGGTTTGACTTTCAGTCAGGCTTCCGCCCACAATCACATCGCCGGCAAAGGCAGATGAAAAAACAGAGAAACAAAAAACGACCACAGCAGCCAAACGGGCCATCCAATGGGTTAATTTGTTCATCTCAGCTATGCATTGTTTTTTCATCAACTAAAGTTCTAATTTAAGTAGTAACGCAAACCAAATGAAAGGCCGATGGCTGAAATGGGTTTAAAGTCAACATGATCGGAGATGGGGCTGGAGGTGTAATGCAAATAAAACGCGTTGATAAGTAAATCCATCTTTTCACCTAACCTGTGTTGACTGCCCACTCCGGCTGTCACCCCCACCACCGGGGAGGAAAAGATCAGGTCTCCAAAATTAGTTCCCAGCGGGACATTGTCATCATCTATCATCACACCATGACGGTAGGCCAAAATACTGACTAAAACGCCCACCTTACCATGCATACTGAACGCCGGCCTGTGAAAAAAAGTGTATTCCACCTCACCCGATACGCTCACATAACCTACCCGGTTGATCCGGTCGAAGTGATAGGACTGACTATTGAGCGGAAGCCACACGGAATCGGTTACATAATACCAGGCCGTATCGAGTTCAATAACGGTATAATACACATCCAGGGTATCCTGCATGTAATACCCTCCGGTTGAAATATCATATTGATGATCAAACTTTTGTGCGAACTGACTGAATTGAATCCCAACCGAAAAAGCCCAGCGTTTTTGGTTGCGGGCCAGGTTGGCATCTACTGCGAAATTACGCAACGACCATCCCTTTTGCATATTAACCAACGAAAAATCAGAAGCCATGGGTGAAACCGACAATCCCATCGCCCATCCCGGTTGTCGGTAGGTGCTATTTTGAAAATGATCGACCGATAAGGCCGGTATTGTTTCGATGCCTGTTGAATTGTTCTTTTTTGTCACGTATACCGTATCCACTATCCTGATGGTATCGATGCGAAAAATAGTGTCTTTTACAAAAATTGTATCAATTTTAAAGGCAGGCATCACTTCTGGTTGAGATGTCATGATAGGAATTTTAATTTCAGGCACGACCGGATTATTAACAGGAGGGTTCCCCTCGCGAGCTGAAACCTGATCTAAAACATCCCTTTTATAAATAACAACCTGGTTCCCGATTTTTTTAAAGGTATGTTGGGTATTGGCCAATAAATCTGATAAAATACCGTAAGGGGAGCTATTACGGGCCTCGAAGGAGATCACCTGGTCCATCAAAGGATCGCTTGCATCATAGGTGAAGTTTAAATTGCATTTGATGGAGAGCTGGGTGATGACCTCCGACATGGGTTGGTTTGTTACCGAAAAATAGTCGATCACTCCCGCTTCGTCTTCCTGTGCCCTGACAGGGCTCAAAGCAAATAAACAAAATAAAACAGTCAACCTGAAGCAGATAAAACCCACACCTGTACGCTGCTTTGGGCTTTTTGTAATTAAGGAATATAGATTGAAACCAGATACCATTTTCATACGCAAATTAGCAGAAAGAAAGCGTTTTTTTTCGAGTGCTAAAGTATAAAAAATATGACCTCAAAACAGGTCAGAAAAAGGAAGTGGAATTATTGAAGGACTACCTGTTCTCCATCGATGGAGTAATTGATTCCAAAGATAACCCTGATCGACTCGAAAACACTTTCAACAGTTTCGTTGCTGTAGGTGGCGGTTAACAATCTGTTATCGCAGTGCATGGTTGTTGAGTTTACCCGGATACCATAGGTTTTTTCCAACGCTTCAAATACGTCAGAGAGGGGAGTTTTAACAAATTCAAGTTGGCCGGATTTCCAGGCCAGGAAATTATTACTTACGAAATCTGCTTTCGACAACGATCCGGTAACCTTGTTATAAACCCCCATTTGGCCGGGAGTCAGTATTAATTGCTCTACAACGTAACCATCCAGAGGATCGACAGAGTAGAACAGCACTTTACCTGATTGCAAATACAGCACGATCTCGTTGCTTTCTTCGTAATTCACCAAATCAAAAGTTGTTCCCAGGACCTTCACCCGTAAGTTGCCTGTTTCGATGATCATGGGGACGGAGGGGTTATGGGCAATTTCGAAAAAGCCTTCACCCTTAAAACCAACCAACCGCTGACCGGAGGCAAAAACCTCGGGATAAGTGACAGAGGTATTGTGATTTAAATATATCTTCGACCCATCGGGAAGCACGGCAGGTACATCAACGGATTTCGCAGATGCAATTGTTAACAACTCCGGTTGTGGTTTTTGGTTAAACAGATAGAACAAGCCAAAAGCAAGTACCAGAACGGCCGCAATGCGTTTTAGATAAAAGCCAAACTGTGGTTGGATCGAATACAGAGGTTTTTTCTCCGGAGTATTGACCAGGGGCTCACTTTCAACACATGACAGGGTCGTGTTTAGCTTATCCCATGCCTTATCCACATTGAAGCTGGATTGAGGGGCGGCACTTCCGGCCAGGAGCCAGGTGCTTTTATAGGAAAGGAAACTGTTTTGGTTTTCAACCGACATGCCGATCCACTGATCCAAAGTTGCTTTTTCGGATGCAGTGCAATTTCCGGACAAAACCCGGGTAATTAATTCGATATGTTCAATCTCTTTTTTCACTAAACTATATTCTTGCCGTTCATGAGACAATCAAAACTTCATATACCCCTATTGATGATGCAACTTTTTTTTTAATTTTATTGGCGCAATATAATAAAAAACAAAAAACCAAGCATTGGCAAGTAATCTTTTAATGCTTCACGCAAGCTTTGTAAGGCTTTTGCCATCTGGGATTCAACTGTTTTTACCGAAATTTCCAAATGCTCGGCAATTTCGTGGTACTTTAAATCACTAAACCGGCTCAACTCAAAAATGATGCGTCGACGTTCGGGCAAATTAGAGATGGCTTCTTTAATCCGCACATCCAATTCTGCTTCTTCCATCAACTCCAGTCCATTTATATTGGGCTCCTCCGTTTCGGAGTAATCGTCTGCCTTATGCCGTCCCCTGGATTTTTGCAGGGTGAGATAGTTCAGAGCATAGTTTTGAACAGACCTATATAAATAGGATTTTACAGAGGAATTGATATGAAGCTCATCGCGCTTTAGCCATACCTTGAAAAATACCCCCTGCACAATTTCCTCTGCTTCTTCGGATCTGCCCACAAAACGGAGGCAGTAAAAGCACAAGGGAGAATAATATTCGCGGTATAGTTCCTCGAATATTTTCTTATCACCGGCTTTTAAACCATCAATATACCTCAACTGTGCCTCTTCCATCAACTACTTAGTTACAAATCCTGCCGGCAAAACCTCAATCAATTGATTTATTAACTGATCAAAAAAAAATGCCACCACAAAAGTAGAAGATAATTCGTAATAAGAACCCATAATTAAGTTGCGGGCTTCGTTTTGAAGTGAAAAACAATCGTATGATCATTGTGGCATGATCATCTTAGCCTCCGGAAGAAAATTGCCCTGCACGTTTTATTATTTAGCTAGATTTGCAACCTTAATTCATTTGCATGAAAGGTATCAGCAATCAATGGTTTTCGTGGATTATACTGATTGGGTTGGTTTTAACCTGGGGAAGTTCTTTCATCCTCATCAAAAAATCGCTGCTTTACTTTTCGGGGGTGGAGGTCGGTTTGTTGCGAATTTGCATTACCTTTTTATTTTTAAGCCCCATAGCCCTTCATCGTTTCCGAAAAATTTCGCGCAAAACCGGAATTCGTCTTTTTATCGCAGGATTACTGGGCAGTTTTGTTCCGGCATTTATGTTTGCAATTGCTCAAACGGGAATCAACAGTTCGCTGGCCGGCACCCTTAATTCGTTAACGCCATTATTTACCTTGATCCTCGGCTTGTTTTTTTTTAAGCAACGAGCCAAATGGTTCAATGTGGTCGGGGTGATGATCGGGCTCGTCGGGGCGTTGGCATTGATCAATGTGAGCGGTGATTCCGGCTTTTCGTTCAATATAAAATATGCCTCGCTGATTATTATCGCAACGGTTTGTTACGCTTTTAATGTCAATTTTGTTAAACAGTATTTAAAGGAGCTTGACTCATTAAGTATTACTGCCTTTTCCTTCTTTTATATCGGGATACCCACCTTTATCTACCTGCTGTTTTTTTCCGAAATACCAACCAAAATACTTCATCAACCGGATGTACTTAACGGACTGGCCTATGTGGGTACGCTTTCCATCGTGGGAACCGGGCTGGCATTGATCGCTTTTAATAAACTCATAAAAATCAACAGTCCGCTATTTGCCTCATCGGTCACCTATATGATACCCATTGTAGCCGTTATTTGGGGAGTACTTGATGGGGAAAAACTTCATTGGTGGGATATCGTTTGGTTCTTACTGATTTTACTGGGAGTTTTTCTTGTCAATGCACATCCGGGCAGACCCTTTAATATCAGCAGCAAAGTTTTATTTAGAAGAAAAGAATAATATTTAACAACAATTGCTTGTTAATTAGTTTTTTTTCCTATTTTTGCACCTCCAAAATCGTGAGCATTTTTTAATTAAAGATTTTAAAAGCATGTATGTAATTGTTGATATCGCCGGACAGCAGTTCAAAGTTGAACAAGGGCAAGAAGTTTTTGTAAACAGGTTAGAAGGAGAAGAAGGCGCCAATGTTGAGTTCGACAAAGTGCTTTTAGCAGATCAGGACGGCACTGTAACGATTGGAACCCCGGTTCTTACAGGAGCTAAAATTGACGCGAAAATCGTTGCCCATGTCAGAGGCGATAAAGTAACTGTTTTTCACAAGAAAAGAAGAAAAGGTTACCAAAAGTCAAACGGATTCCGTGCCGACTTGAGCAAAGTATTGATAGAGAAAATTACCGTTTAACTTTAAAATTATAAAGAAATGGCACATAAAAAAGGAATGGGTAGCTCCCATAACGGCCGCGAATCAGAAAGCAAACGCCTTGGCGTAAAAATATACGGTGGACAGGTGGCCAATTCAGGTAATATCATCATCCGTCAACGTGGAACCCAGCATCATCCGGGATTAAATGTTGGTATTGGAAGAGACCATACCCTGTATGCACTGACCGATGGCATCGTTGAATTCAGAAAAAAAGCAAACAACCGCTCTTATGTAAGTGTCGTGATGCCTGAAGTGGTGCAGAATTAATAAGACATCCAGATTTGATATAAAACCCGGTGCTTCGACCGGGTTTTTTTTTGATTATTAACTCAAGTTTCGCATGTAATTTTTAGAACTCTTATATCTGATAGTCAATAAAATATAATTTAATTTTGACCTTTGTGTCACTTTGTGGCTTCTTTGTGGTTCTTTGTGGCATAGCTAATAAGTTGTTATACAGTGCTGCACAAAGAAGTCACAGAGATTCACAAAGAGAATTTCTGAATAGGAATGGAATCTGTAATTAACAATATATCAATGTCATTTATGTTTAATAATAAATTAATTATCTGATTTTCACTAAATAGGTTTAACCGCTAAACTTGAGTTATTAATATTCAACATCAGTGCAGAATTTCCTGTCCTTTTGCTTTCATTTCCTCAATTAAGCTAAATTTGCACAAAAATAAAATCGAATGCTTCAACTCCAAAAAATTCGTGAAAACAGAGACCAAATCATTGAACGTCTGGCTGTAAAAAATTTTAAGGCCACTGCCTTGGTGGACGAAATTATTGAGCTTGACAATACCCGACGCAATTCACAAAAAGAATTAGACGATATACTGGCACTCAGCAATCAATTGGCAAAAGAAATTGGCAACCACTACGCAAAAGGGGAACCGGGAAAGGCTGAACTGGCGAAGCAGGAATCATTGAAATTGAAAGCTGCCGCCAAAGCCATTGAGCCTTTGCTCATGGATACGGTCGAGTTGCTCAATGCTAAGTTAATCGAGTTGCCCAACCTGCCTCACGCCTCCGTTCCTAAAGGAAAAACCCCTGAGGACAATGAAATTATTTATGAAGAAGGTGTGATGCCCCGATTACCGGAAGATGCTGTTCCCCACTGGGACCTGGCTTCGACCTATAAAATTGTTGATTTCGAGCTCGGCAACAAAGTAACCGGCGCGGGCTTTCCCTTTTATCGTGGAAAAGGCGCCCGGCTGCAGCGCGCTTTAATCAATTTTTTTCTGGATGAAGCCATCGAAGCAGGCTATACCGAATACCAACCTCCCCTGCTGGTCAATGCAGCCTCCGGATACGGAACCGGACAACTTCCCGACAAAGAGGGTCAGATGTATTTTGCCCCGGAAGATAATCTCTATTTAATACCCACCGCAGAAGTCCCTCTCACCAATATCTATCGCGATGTGATCGTAAAAGAGAACGATTTTCCAATTAAAAACGTGGCTTATTCAAATTGTTTCAGGCGCGAAGCCGGTTCGTATGGAAAAGACGTGCGTGGATTAAACCGCCTGCATCAATTCGATAAAGTTGAAATTGTACAAATACAACATCCCGACAGGTCGTATCAAACCCTGGAGGAGATGAAAGATCATGTGGCCGGTCTGTTACGAAAACTGGAATTGCCCTTCAGGATTTTACGACTTTGCGGTGGAGACATGAGTTTTACCTCGGCACTCACCTATGATTTTGAAGTGTTTTCCGCTGCTCAAAACCGTTGGTTGGAGGTGAGTTCGGTATCCAATTTTGAGGATTTCCAGGCCAACCGGATGAAACTCAGGTTTAAAGACAAAGAAGGTAAAACAAGGCTGGCGCATACACTTAACGGAAGTGCCCTGGCTCTGCCACGTGTTGTGGCCGCTTTGCTTGAGAACAATCAATCGGCTGAAGGAATTAAAATACCTGATGCACTGACCAACTATACCGGATTTAAGTTCATCGACTGATGAAAACGATCCCGGTGCTGGTGGTACTTCTTTTCGCGTTTCCATTCACACAATGTAATCAATACGGCGAACACTTTAAAAATGAAATAAGAACCACCGACAGCCTTTCTGCACAACTCAACCGTTCCGTTCAACAATATGTCCTCATCGACACCGGTACACTGGTGCAAATGTACAATGAGCTGCTCGAAACTGAAAAGTACGCTGGTTTATCTTTTGATTACCATTTGATTGGTATCTATAAAAAAGAAATAAGGGAAGCCCTTTCAAGTAATCGCCACATCAAAAGGGACATTCATTTAACCCACGCCCGATTGAAAGCATTTAAACAATCACTACGACATAATGAATCCGACAGCCTGACGTTTTCATCATATCTGAACCGGGAAAAAAACCATGTCAGCCTGTTACTTCGCAACATGGAAACAACCGGTAACAAGATGGAATATTGGATTGTTCACTCCGATTCACTATTTTCGTCGCTGCATAAAAAAAATTGAAGTTGTAAACAATGTCACAATCAATAAACCAGATTGCTCTCAATAAACAGGTTAACCGCTACCGATTCGGAGTGTTGGTATTGACATTGGTTATCCTGATTGGAATCCATACGGAGTTATTTGCCCAGGTTAATCAATCGTTGGAATTACGAAAAAGCGAAGCCCAAATAAGGCAAAGTGAGGAACAGCTTGCCATCAATTACTACCGCGATCGTCAGTTCGACAAGGCCGTACTGTTGTTAAAACCATTGTTTGAAGAAAAACACAGTCAGTACTTATATTTGTATTATCTCAACTGTTTGCTTGAGTTGAAGGAGTACAAGGAGGCTGAAAAGGTGGTTAAAAAACAGCGGAAGGAATTCCCTGACAATTTTAGGTATCTGATCGACCAGGCCTACATTTTTGATCAGCAAGATGAGAAGAAGAAGGCAAATAACCTATTTAAGGACCTGATGCTGGATCTCCCTTCAGATCGGAATGGCATCGTGCAGATTGCTTCAGCATTGCAGTCCAGAGGTTATAACGACCTGGCCATTCTAACCTACAAAAAAGCGCGGCAAAATCCTGAAATTCAACACACCTTCAACATGGAAATGGCCAATGTGTATATGTACAATGGCGATTATGGCAAGGTGTTCGACAGCTATTTGGATCAACTCGAATCAAACCCTGAGGATATGCAAAGCATCAGAAATCAGTTGCAAAACCTGATGCGCATGGATGTAGACAACAATTTATCGGATGATTTCAGACAGAAATTACTCGAAAGGGCCCAAAAAAATTCTGATAATGAAACTCTTGCGGAAATGTTGCTTTGGTATTCAATACAGATTAAAGATTTTCAGATGGCCTTGCGACAGGCCAAAGCCATCGACAGCAGGTTTGGTTTCAGGGAAGAAGCAGTGATGGAACTGGCCAATATTGCTTTTCTGAACCATCAATATACCATTTGCAGCGAGGCTTATGGCTATATTAAAGAGAAAAAGGACAAGTCACCTTATTATCTGGATGCCAGCACCGGTTATTATAAGTCCATGGTTCATGAGGCCGAAGACAATCCTGCCACCACCAGGGAGGAATTTATAAAACTCAGCAATACAGGACAGGACTATTTAAAACGACTTGGATTGAATTCCATCACCATTCAAATTGCCAAAGGAGTGGCCCACATCGAGGCGTTTGAGTTGGGTCATTTTTCTGAAGCCAGGGATATCCTGACCCGGGCCATTGATATAAAGAACCTTCAGGCCGATCAAACAGCTGCTCTTAAACTCGAACTGGCCGATATCCTGCTGGCTTCAGGCAACATTTGGGATGCCACACTTCTGTATTCTCAGGTTGAACTGGAGATGAAAAACGAGCCTGTGGGTCATGAAGCCAAGTTAAAAAACGCCCGCGTGTTCTATTACGTGGGTGAATTCGGATGGGCACAAGCCAACCTGGATATTCTCAAATCGGCCACCTCAAAGCTCATCTCAAACGACGCCATTGACCTATCGCTGTTTATCACCGATATTCTTGATGAAGATACGCTTGGATTTACCCTTCGCAAATTTGCTGCCGCCGATCTGTACACCTATCAACATCACTACGATTCGGCCATGATGGTTCTGAATAAGATTGAGGCATCAAACCCCGACTATGTAGCGCAACCCTATGTCCTATACCAAAAAGCACGACTTTTGTCGTATCAAAAGCATTTCGCCGCCTCCGATTCCGTTTATACTTTGCTGATCGATCAGTATCCTGAAAGCATCAAGACTGACAACGCCCTCTATCAACAGGCCGAGTTGCGCAGGCTTAACCTGAACGATCCCGATGGTGCACTCCAACGCTATCTGCAACTTATGACAGACTACCCTGAAAGTTTGTATTCGGGTGAAGCACGTATCCGTTACAGGGAATTGCGGCAGCTAATCGTGGAATAAATTCAAAGTCCGGTAACCTTCACTAAACAAAGAACATGGTTAAGCCAAAGAAACACCTGGGACAGCATTTTTTAACAGATAAAAATATAGCCGAAAAAATTGTTGGTTGTCTTAAGAAAAATGAGCCCATCGTTTGTGAAATTGGTCCCGGCACAGGAATATTAACCACTCCGCTCTTACAAAACGAGCATATCAAAGAACTTCACCTCATCGAAATTGATGAGGAATCGGTTGAATACCTTCAATCGCATTACAGCGATCCTCGCATCATCATTCATCAGGCCGATTTCTTAAAGATTCCGCTTGAAAACATCACGAAATCGCCTTTTTCCATCATTGGTAATTTTCCGTACAACATTGGCAGTCAGATATTTTTCAAGGTACTTGAACACCGCAACCAAATTCCGGAGGTGGTAGGGATGATACAAAAAGAAGTGGCCGAACGCTTGGCTGCCGGACCAGGCAGTAAAACATACGGAATTTTAAGCGTCTTGTTGCAAACATGGTACCACATTGAATATTGTTTCACCGTGAATGAACAGGTGTTTTTCCCACCGCCCAAGGTAAAATCGGGCGTCATCAGGTTGATGCGCAATCAAACACAACAGATCGATTGTGACGAAAAACTCTATTTCAAGGTGGTAAAAACCTCCTTCAATCAGCGCCGTAAAACCCTTCGTAACGCGCTTAAACCACTTGCTGTTAATGGTTTGCCAGATCACCCGCTGTTGTCGCAACGGGCCGAACAACTCAGCATAGATGAATTCGTCATCCTCACCAACCTGGTGGCACAAACAATTTCGTGTTAAACCTTTTTGAATGGAGCTTTTATCTTTTAAATAAAAAGTCTTAATTTCACCCGCTTTATGCGGCTACGGATGATTAAAACACTTCGGATAATCCTTTTTCTTCTGGTTTTCGGCCTGACAATAAACTGCGTTCAGGCTGAAAGTTCATCCATTTCGACACCGGACTTTCAACTTGAGCTACCCGATATTGTAGTTTCCGGCATTACGCAGGACATCCTGATTACGGTAAACGAGCATTTTATACCGTTAGCAGTTGATTCGGTAGCACTCACGTTGAATGGAAAAACAGAGCACTACCTGATTTCAGGAAATCAAATACGGGTTCCTTACGCATTTTCTAAAAAGGAGCAACTGACCATTGGCCTGGCAGATGTGGAAAGAACGGTTCCTGTTTCACCGATCCCCCTGTGGATGTCGATACTCCCGCCTTTGTTTGCCATTTTGTTTGCCTTGTTGCTGCGTGAAGTATACAGCGCTTTGATCATCGGGTTATGGGTAGGAACCGGTATCATTTTTTATTATAAGGGAGCTTCCTTTTTTGTAGCTGTTTTTCAGGGTTTTTTATCAATTATCGATACCTACATTGTAGAATCGCTAAATGACAGGGGACATCTTTCGATTATACTGTTTTCGATGATTATTGCCGCCACGGTAAGTTTAATCACAAAAAATGGCGGGATGAAAGGAGTGGTAAAACAATTGTCGCGTTTTGTTACAGGCCCCCGGTCGGCTTCATTTATTACTTGGCTGCTTGGCATTATGATTTTTTTTGATGATTATGCCAACACCCTGGTGGTAGGCAACACCATGCGGCCTTTAACGGATAAGATGAAGGTTTCGCGTGAGAAACTGGCCTATCTTATCGATTCAACTGCCGCCCCGGTCGCGGCCATCGCTTTTGTTACTACCTGGATTGGCGCAGAACTCAGCTATATTCAAGACGGAATCAATCAATTGAATTTGGATGAATCGGCGTATGGAGTATTCTTTCATTCACTGGCCTATTCTTTCTATCCGGTTTTTACGTTGATCTTCATCCTCATTCTAATTTGGAAAGATGTGGATTACGGTCCCATGCTTAAGGCGGAGCGAAGAGCAAGGGGCACCAGCGAAGATCAAGGCGATTACACCATAGATGAACAGTTTAACAAGGATATGCAGGAAGAAATCCACGCGAAACCCGGAATAAAATCAAGGAGTTTTAACGCCATCATTCCCGTATTGGTGATCATCGTCGGAACCTTATCAGGATTATTCTACACAGGCTACCGGGATGCTGTGTGGCACAACTCATCCTTAGGATTTATCGATAAACTGAGTGAAACCATGGGAGGGGCAGATTCATATCTGGCATTGCTTTGGGCTTCTTCTGGCAGTTTGATGGTGGCTTTGCTCTTGTCGTTTGGACAAAAAATTCTGACCATTAAAGAATCTATGGAAAGCATTATACAAGGATTCAAGACCATGCTCCCGGCGGTGATGATCCTGACACTTGCCTGGTCAATCGCGTTGATCACCAAACACATGCATACAGCTGATTTCATCTCACAGAGTTTGATAGAAGCCTCCGTATCACCCTTTCTGCTTCCCACGCTCACCTTTGTTATAGCAGCTCTCATTTCATTTTCTACCGGAAGCTCCTGGGGAACCATGGCCATTTTATACCCACTGATGTTGCCTTCGGCCTGGTTGTTGGCCAAACATGCCAACCTCGATTACACTACCTCCATGTCGATATTTCACAACATTGCAGCTGCCGTCCTTACGGGAAGTGTCTTTGGTGACCATTGCTCCCCTATTTCCGACACCACCATCCTGAGCTCGCTGGCAAGTGCCTGTCCGCACATCGAACATGTGCGTACCCAGTTGCCCTACGCCATGACGGTGGGATTTGTGGCTATTGTGATTGGAACTCTCCCTTCTTCATTTGGAATCAATCCGGCGTTCCTTTTTATCATCGGAATCCTGGTTCTCTATTTAATCATTCAAAAATTTGGTAAGCCAAACAGGATATTAACCTGAGTCTCGATGAGAAAGTTACATCTAAGATCATTTACTACTTTTGCTGCCTGACACATTTGCCTGATATGCCGATAAAACAACTGATCAGCACAATACCCAACAAACCAGGTGTATATCAATACTTTGATGATGCCGGAGACATCATCTATGTTGGCAAGGCGAAAGACCTTAAAAAAAGGGTGGCAAGTTATTTTACCCAGACCCATCAAACAGGGAAACTTAAAGTGCTGGTAAAGAAGATACGTGACATCCGGGTGATTGTAACTGAAAGTGAATTCGATGCGCTCTTGCTTGAAAATAATCTCATTAAGAAGCATCAACCACGTTACAACATTCTGTTAAAAGATGATAAAACCTTCCCCTGGCTATGCATAAAAAACGAACGTTTTCCACGGGTAATACCAACACGCAATGTCATTCATGATGGATCGGCATACTTTGGCCCCTATGCTTCAGTCAGAATGATGAAAACCATCCTGGAGATCATCAAGCAACTTTACCAGTTGCGCACCTGTACCCTGAAGTTATCGCAAAATGAAATTCAAACAGGTAAATACAAAGTGTGCCTTGAATACCATTTAGGCAACTGCAAAGCACCCTGCATCGGTAAACAAACACCTGAAGACTATGAGGATACCATCGTCCAAATAAAAAGCATTATTAAAGGAAATATTGTTTCAGTCATCCAGGATCTGAAAAAAAAGATGCATCGTTTTGCAGAACTGCAGGAATTTGAAAAAGCCCAGGTTATTAAGGTGAAAATTGAGCTCCTTGAAAAATACAAAAGCAAGTCCACCATTGTTAATCCTCACATTCACGATGTGGATGTGTTGTCGCTAATCAATGATGAAAAACGTGCTTATGCCAATTATTTAAAGGTAGTGAACGGAGCAATAGTACAGGCACATACTGTTGAAATAATTAAACGTCTGAACGAGTCGGAAGACGAATTGCTCACGCTTGCGCTGATGGATTTCAGGCAGCGTTTCGACAGCACCTCCCGGGAAGTGATAGTTCCGTTTTTGCCTGAAATTGAAATTCCGGATGTCGTATTTACGGTTGCTCAAAGAGGCGACAAGAAACAATTACTCGACCTAAGTGAGCGAAATGCCAGGCTTTACAAACTCGATCGCCAAAAACAACGCGATTTGGTTGACCCCGACAGGCATAAAAACAGGATCTTAAACCAGCTTAAAACTGACCTGCACCTCAGTGAGTTACCCACGCAAATAGAATGTTTCGACAATTCAAACTTTCAAGGTGATTACCCGGTAGCAGCCATGGTGCAGTTTGTGAATGCCAAACCCAACAAGCAGGGTTACCGCCATTTTATTATTAAAACCGTTGAAGGCCCCAACGACTATGCCTCCATGGAAGAAATCATAGTCCGCAGGTACAGCAGGCTAATGAACGAGGCAAAACCTCTGCCCCAGCTTATCGTGGTGGATGGTGGCAAAGGACAACTGAGTGCAGCGGTTAAGGCGCTAAGAAGCATCAATTTATATGGTAAAATTGCCATCATTGGTATTGCCAAAAGGCTGGAGGAAATCTATTTTCCAAATGATTCAGTACCCATCTACCTGGACAAAACTTCCGAATCGCTCAAAATTATTCAACAACTTCGCGACGAGGCCCATCGTTTTGGTATCACCCATCACCGCAAACGGCTGGAGAAAGGGACCATCAAGTCGGAACTTACAGAAATTAAAGGAATAGGAAAGCGCACTACCCAAAAACTTCTCCTGGAATTAAAATCAGTGAAGAACATTATGACAGCTTCTGAAGAAGATCTCATCGCGGTGATAGGCCAGGCCAAAGCGGTCATGGTGTGGAACCACTTTCATAAAACAGAAAGTTTAGGCAATTCAATATAAAAGAGTTCCTTGCAAAACAAAAAAAGCCGTTTCGAAATGAAACGGCTTTCTATTTTATTTTATAAGATCACTATTGCAGTGTAAATTTCACAGGTAGGTTGTACGATACCCTTACAGGTTTTCCCCGTTGCAAACCCGGCTTCCATTTAGGCATGCCTTGCACAACACGCACCGCTTCTTCGTCACAGCCCCCGCCAATTCCACGAAGCACTTTCACTTGCGAAATTTTTCCGTCGGGTTCAACTACAAAGTTGATAAAAACACGACCCTGAATACCACTTTCCTTAGCTAGTGGAGGGTATTTGATGTTTGTTGCCAGATAAGTCATCAGCTTACCCATGCCACCGGGGAATTCAGGCATCGATTCCACTACAGTGAAAATCTCCGCTTCTACAATTTCCTCCTCTCCCATCTCCTGAGGAACATAAGCTGCCATTTCAGTGGTAGCATCGGCCTCAACATCAATCTGAATATCATCCTCCACTTCCACATCATCCTCCACGATGGTAATTTTAGTTACCTGTTTTGGTGGTGGTGGTGGTGGTGGTTTTACCGTCTGCTCTGTAATGGGAACGATTTCTTCAGGTGTATCATCTATGGCACGTGAAGCAAGATCGATGGTGATTTTATCGTAGCTTTTGTATTCAAAAGCAAGAAAAACAACCAGCAGGGCAAATATTAGACCTATCTGAAAGAAAAGTACTTTCTTGTTTTCAAGGTCAGCCTTTTGTGTTTTTGTAACTTCCATCTCTATTCATATTTGATTAAGGTACGAATCCGCTAAAGTAGTAATTTCTATTATTCTAGTTTATATCTTGGTGCAGTATTTTTCTCATTTTTAATAAATAGTATGTCAATAACCCTAAAAATGCGCCCAAAGCATCTGCTAAAAAGTCGAAAATATTTCCATCACGGCCAATGAACACATAATTTTGAAGCAATTCGGTAACTAATCCGTACAAAATAGTGGCGATAGTTGCACCTACTACGAATATAAAACGTTGCTTACTATTCAAATATTGTGGTTCAAATCCTAAAATGATCAAAAATACCTGAACTCCAAATATCACAAGATGAATAACTTTGTCAGGCGAGAGCCACTGCCAAAACGATTTGACCTCAGGGAAATAGGAGCCGGGAACACCGGTAAGTATCAGGATTAGAATTGCCCAGGTCATGGCCGGCCAAAATCGTCGGATCATCCCTGACATTGTTATTCCTCTATCAATGCCTTGTAAGCAGCTGCATCAAGTAATTCATCCAACTGTGAGGCATCGGAAATGGAGATTTTAATAATCCATCCTTTTCCGTAAGGATCTTTATTAATGATTTCAGGTTGGTCTTCAAGCAATTCGTTCAACTCGAGAACGGTACCACCAACCGGCATAAACATATCTGAAACAGTCTTCACGGCTTCAATTGTACCAAAAGCTTCAGCTTTGTCGAGCGTTTCTTCAAGGGTTTCCACCTCAACAAATACAACATCGCCCAGCTCTTTTTGAGCAAAATCAGTAATGCCGATATAGGCTTCTTTTCCTTCAACCCTTATCCATTCATGGTCTTCGGTGTACAATAAATTTTTAGGAATATTCATGAGATTTAAGTTTTAAATAATTGCCAAATTTAGGGTAAATTCGTTATCGCTAAACAATATCGCGGCTAATTTAGTTCTAAAATAAATTACTATTGAGCCAGATTAAATCTCAGGCTAAACCCTCCTGTGGTGGTTGAATTGGGCATCTGCGACGACACGTATGGATTGTTGCTGGTCCAATTGTAATACAACCTGAGCTGCACACTTTGGCTCAACATATAATCGCCTGAGAAATTGAGCGTGTATTGTCGCGAACCTGCCGAAATTTGATTGTTAATCTCATCGATGCGCCGCAAGGTAGTTTTGTTATCTCTGATACCAAAGTCCAATTTTAAATTCAAATCGCTGCTATAACTTTTGTTGGGTGCATTACCACTTAGCGAACCAATTGAGAATTTGAGGTTTTTAACGCGATATCCTAGCCCGACGACTACCTCGTTTCCTATCACTTCAGTAAGTTGATTGTTTACAAAACTTAAATCGAGTTTGCGCGACTTTTTAAATTCCAACTTGGCTGAAAGGCTATTGTGCATAGTAACATCCACGCCGATTAAGGGACTGTACTGCTCTGAAATTGAAACGATTCCGATGTCATATTCCGGGACGTAGTTGGGCGAGTTCTCTAACCGCTTGCCAAGGTTAGAAGCATCATAATTTACATTGGTTGCCCAGGAGGCCAGAGATAACATGGAGCGATAGCCATGGGTAATATTCACACTCCTGAACAATTTTCCTACTGCCTTGATTTTTGTCAGGCCATTAAATGTAAGACGCCAATTAGGAAGAGGGAAAGATGGAAAAGTGGTAGCGGTATTTATCTTGCTTTCACTTTTTCCGGTATAGGCGGCTAAAAATGAATAATAGAGCACGGTTTGAGAATTTGAACCATATCCCAACGGAAAATCCTGTCTGGCCACGGTATCATAATAGTATTCCTGTGTTTTCATCCATTCCGGGTTATCATGGGCCAGTTTGTCAGCCACACTCTGACGAGTGGATAAGAAATTCTGAAAAACCTGTGATACAATCTCTCCGTTGCTTTTGTTAAAGGAGGTGTTGATGGCCAAATAAGAGATATTAAAGTTTCCCCTGTTCATTGGTGTGAATTCGGTAAATACCTTCGTCAAATCATCCACCCGATAATAAGATTGGTAGTTCTCTGCATAAATCCGGTCGCCATCAATGTCGATGCGCAGAGCCCCAAACAAATCGGTATTCACCTTATACGACAGTGATTCGGTAGCCTTGGTCATATAGACGCTGTTAAAAGCCGAGTCGGTGGAAAGCCATCCATTGCGGGCCGCCTCATACCGGATATCGCTCTGGTCACCAAATACAAAACCCATGGTAGGTGCTGAACTGGTCAGGTTAACTCCGAGAATATCCGGTTCATACATAAAACCCGGAAGCAAGATACCATTTGCCTGGCTGTAGGTAACGGAGGCTTTTTTCACAGAGGTCAGTATTTTAATGAAACCATCACCGACCACCTTCACATAGTTGATAGTAGGTTTGGTGGTGTCTTTGGCTTGATCAGGAGGCTTCGGTCCGCCGCCCCTGATTCTGTCCGATGGGCTTGGTGTTCGTCTGGAAGCTGTTTGATTTAGCTTTTTCAGGTAGGGTAATTTATTGTACAGGTTTTGAAAATCCACGCTACCATTTAATTGCTTCTGGTTGGAATTTTCGATGGAGTTACCAAACCTTTTACGGGTGGTGGTGGCCGATCCGGCCCAGTTGTACAGCGCCTGATAGCTGGCTGCCAATGACAACCAGTCGAGTACGGGAATTTTCTTTAATGGTACATTGTAGGTTACCTTAAACGATTGATTGTATCGGTTCATGGTTCCAAATGTCGAAATCTCGTTCCAAACATCCCGCTTATATTCCTCCCATTCCTGGGTGTTTTTATCAGGATAGATGACGGGTTCCTGAATATACGCATTGGCCCCGGCATTAAACTCCACTGAAAGGGATTTCGACAGGTCATATTTAAAATCATAAATCCTGTTCCAATTCCATTGTCTGTCGATGGTCGGCTTGATAATAATATCCCCTAAACTCTTGTCGCGATAGAGTACTTTGCGGATATTTCTGTCCATATCGGTCCTGAAGCTCAATACCTTAGGCAAAATATAGAAGTTGAAATCCTTGAACAATGCCAGATGTGGCGAGTTGGCCAATACTTTCATTTTATTAAACGGCTGATAATTTGTTGGTTTCGGATTAAAGTTGTATCCAAAACCTCCCCGGTATTGATCCTGGTTATCATATTCAAAATCGATGTTGCGGTGCCGGAATTTCGAATAGGCGAACGAAACATCGAAGTTCTCAATATCATACACCTGAGGTTTCTTTTTGGTGTCCACCCGATCTTTTCGGACATTCATAAAGTTAATATTCTGGTTGGTAGTGTGATCTACCACCAGTGCCTTCAGGGAGTCGCGTTTTGCTTTATTTTCATACGAATCCAAGTCATCTTTGAGCTCGATGTCAGGATCCAGGGGGTTGTATTCAGGGGAAATTTCCTGAATGGCATAATCATAGTGCATGGGCACCCGGATGGCTGCTTTTTCTCCGGCAAATTTTCCGAGGTCCAGATCGGTGGCGACCATGAAATTGGTGGTAGCCTCCAGCGGTATCTGACTAATTTTAGTGTCGAGGCTGGCAAATCCTGCCGAGGAATGTGACCCTGAAATGGTAACCCGGCCTAAATCGGCCAAATTGGCTTCAATCCTTCCGGTTGCAGCCCATCCGTTTCTGTCGTTAAAATCGGTGAGCCTTAATTCATCAAACCAGACGATGGCACTTTGCGGATTTCCATCATCAGCAAGGTTGTTGCGCCGTTTAGGATTACGGACACCAAGTAAAATTCCTTTTACATCGCTGATGGATGGGCTTCCCAAAATGGTCACTTTTCTGTTTCCAATATACTCTACATAAGGTTTGTTTAACGCGAGGTCGGAACCAGGTTGCCGCAAGGCAATGTTGCGGTTGTGTTTTACATTGACAAGCTCATCGAGGTTAATGTCAAAGTTATTGGTCTCGGGCCAGATGGAATCCCGGTCGCTCTCACCCCAACGGGTAAACTCCAGGGGAACCTCATACTCGTAATAATTATTTGTAAAGTCGCTCCCGACACGTATAAACGCCGTTAAGTCACCATATTCCAGGTTCTCTTCTTCCTTCATTTTCTCGGCATGGACGTACATTTTAATGCGTTTGTACTGCCGGAAGTCGAAGTCGGTGGTTTTAAAAACACCACGGGCATCCCCATCCAACAAATTGGATACTTTCAATTCGAGAGATTGTTCATTTAGTTGGTAACTAGCTGTGGTGCCTATAGTTGACTCTCTGTCAATTCCGGGAGGTGTTACATATATGATGGGCACCCGTGCGCCATTTTCTTCAATGCTCACCGTTGATACCGTAAAGTTGGTTTCACTGCCATCATCGCCGAGGATATACTCACCGGGAGCAGGCAATGCCTGATCATACCGGCGCCATTCGCCCCTGACCAACTCAAAAGTAGCAAACCGGGCAATGATCGGTCTTTCGAAACCTCGCATAAACACGCGCATAAACCGGATAGACCTGAAATCGCTGATGTTGCCAATGACCTTATCGGGGTTGTGGACAGGAATCTTAAACTGATACCAATGGGTTTTGTGGTTTTCTTCACCATTGGGAAGCTTGCCATCCACAGTGGCTTCAAAAACATCGGTAATATAGTTTTCACCGACCTTCATTTTGTTTGGATCCAATACTATTTTATATTGGAAATACCGTTCCGATTCGCTCAAAGTATTGTCACGGTTAATGTCTTCCACATCGGGATAATTGGTGGCCGCGGTAGGATAACTTTCGGGATTAATATCATCCGTGGGCGAGTTGCCTTCTGATTCATTGAATCTCTTGTACCGTTCAGTTACGCTTGAATATTTAGCATCATTGTCTAAATCACCACCTCTGAAATAGTGGTAATCGTCGGCCGATGGATCCGCGGCAGCACGCTCGTAGGCCGCTGAGCCGGCTCCATGTTTCAACCTGAGTGGCTCCAGGAAAGGGCCGTTATAAAATGACTTTTCATCCTCGGTACTCAATCCATCATAACCCACATCCTGATGGATACGCGAACCGCCGGCATTACTGAACGATTCGACCAACGCCTGGAGTGAAGGCACACGCCCCCAAATGGTAGTGTCTACATTTTCAATGACCTCTGTGGTAGGCAAACCGTTTTCAAAACCTTTTCTTCCATCGCGCAGAATGTCTTCCGAAACCTCCCCCAGGTTGATGTACAATTCACCCTTGTTGTCAGGGTCTTCGGTGAAGGGATCCATCATCCAGAACTCGATATACTCAATATTGGATGCCTCAAAATCGGTGGATTCAATCTTTCGCATCATCCCACTCCACCTGGTTTCAGGTTGTTCCAGGTTGCCTCCGGCATCAACGCCGGCAGAATAATAATTCTCGGTTACATCAAAGTTATAAGGTCCTCTTTCAGCAGGATAATGGGCCAGGTTAAGTACCGCGATGTTGGTGATAATATTGTTCTGATTATTGACTCTGTTTGGAAAAACTTCATTTTCTAAAACCTGCCGGGCCGAGTTTTTAGAAATTTCTTCTTTATCCACGTTTTTGGGCTTTAAGCCACTTTTTACATCATAAAAAAGGGGGTCGATGATGTACCAGGCCAATTTGGACCTGTTTTTACCATAGGCAAAGGCGTTTTCACCGGTGGTTCCGCTGATCATGGCTTCAGGGAACAAATCGGGTTGTCCTTGTGGTGTAGTGGCCAGCGACCAGTTATTCGTGTTTTTCAAGTCGATGGTCGATTTAGCACCTTCAAAGTCATCGATGTAGGAAGTTCCGGTATTGCCAATGGCTTTTGAATGCCCGGGGATGAATTGAGCAAATTCGCCATCCATATTGATTTTTGATACTTCTTTGGTTGAAATTCCGGGTAGCATATCAATCATTTTAGTCAGCCAGCGCGACTCTGTCCGATAACTCAGGTCCAATCCCCACATGGTATTGGAAATAGGATCGTCACCATAATTTACTTTCTGGGTCAGGGGACGCTCATGCAAATTGAGCAGGGTACCGCCCACATGAAAGTCTTTGTTGATCTCGTGGTCGATATGGATGCCCATCATTCTTTTTTGCTGGACATTAAACATGGAATTGCTTTCGAGCGAAACATTAATAGGCACGCCGGAGTTCATGATTCCATCATTGATAATTTTTACACGTCCCAGGGTATAGTCTACCGTATAATCCACATTTTCGGTAAGTGGAACACCTCCTGCCGTTACTTTTACAGATCCCTGTGGCACATTAAGCGCGTTGAGGCTGATATCGGCACCCGATTGAGAGCGGTACAATCCTTCGAGGATATATTTATTCTTGTCGGGATATTGTTCTGCGCCGGCTTTGGTTAAGGTATAGAGCGAATCGTAGGCATATTTTTCGGCCAACTCAGGATTGTTGGGGAAGATGGAATCGTGCACGTAGCTCCCGAAAGGTTCCAGCCGGGTAAAGAAAATGCGCCCGTTTGAGGCTTGTATGGTACCACCGTTTGTGGTAGCATTGTCGATATAGTCGAACATGCCGTCACCACCGGGAATGGGGTTCATCTGATTATCCAGGTTATCGAGTCCGAAAAGATGGACCAGAGGCACACCCATCACATCGTCGGGGCCTTCGGTAAAATACCCGGTCGGAACGCCCTCGCTATTGCCCGAATAAAGAATGTTGAACATGAAATTATCGCGCTGTACCTGATAAGCCCCGATGGAGTAAACATTTTTCATCATCAGGTTCCACATGGGGATTTTGGTACTCAGGTTATTGCTTTTCAGCAATTTTACTACAAGGCACTTGGGCGAGGTCACCCCCTGGTCCGAAAATTCACCCACCTGATACACGCTGTCGCTACCAATAAGCGTATACTGAACGGCAACCGCCAGCACCTGATCGGTGTTCAGGGTTGTATTTAGCGAAATGAACCCCAATTTTTTGTTGATGGAATACTCGGTAGTTTTCAGTTTTCTGGCATTTTCGAGTTTCACAAAATCCTCTCCTGCCACCATGTAATTTATTTTTCCAATACCTAATGGGTCACCCGTGAGGTAGTTGGTTACCTGGTTAATGTCACGAATACGCAGGGTGTCCATCCGGGCCATCATGTCGTTGGCATAATTGGAAGGATTTGAACCACCCGGCATGGGATGGATGTATTGATTGTGAATCCAGGCGTTTTTTCCTTCACCAAGATCGGTAAATGCGATGATGCTCCTATTTTCCTCAGTGGCAGCCCCAATGTTGGTAACCCACACTTCAATCTTGGTAATGTTGATGTCGGAGGTGATGATAGGCAATGCAGCCAAGCCACTTTCGTAATGGCTTCTAAACGACTGAGTAAAGAAAAAGTGCTTGTTGGCCTCATAATCGAGGGCCGTAAGTTTAAAACGGCTGGTTTGAGCACCACCCTGAACGGTAATATTTTTTGTTTCGCTTTGCTGTTGCGAGAAAACCGCTGTAACGTGTGTTTTACCAAATTGCAATTCCGTCTTCACCCCGAAAAGACTCTGGCTTCCGCTGATGAGCGTGGACCGTAAAGGGAGGCTCACGTTTCCGGCCTCTATTAACTGTATGATTTCGTCTTCGTTGCCTTCATATTTTAGTTTCAGCGTGTTTTCAAAATCGAATGAGGATTCGGTATTGTAGTTGGCCTTAAATTCAATTTTATCACCAATTTTTGCAATCACATTCATTTGAATCTTCATGTTAAAATCGAAGTTGGTGGTTCTGCGCTGACGGACGTTTAAAGCCGGATCGTCGCGTTTGGTTGAAAGGATGCCGAAACTTACTTCTGCCGATCCTTGCGGCCTGATATCGATGGTGTTGCTGCCAAATATCCTGTCGAAGGCTTCACCTCCCACGTAAATTTTTGGAATTAACCTCGATCCTTCGGCAGTTCCTGCTGTTTGTGCACGTTCTTTCCAATAGTTGTTTACATCGTGCTGAAGTTCATAATCCTGGTATTCATCAAAATCCATTACCGTGGGGGCACGATAAGCAAAATCACCAATTTTACTTACAAACTCATAGGTATTGGTTTCAGGGTTGTAGGTTATTTCGCGCTGGATATTGGCCGGAGGATTTAAAAAAAGCGGGCTTTGACTTTGTTGGTCCAAGTATGGATTTCCGGTATAGTCTTGAAAAGGGTAAATCAGGTCGACTTTTGATGAATCAGGACTAATTGAATCAGGAACCATTACACCCTGAAAGAAAAAATCCGGGTACGATGCAGCCAAAGCCACGGTTGATTGTAAAACAAACCAGCCAGCAATTAAGTTAATTAGTAAGATGTGTATCGATTTCCTTCTCAATGCTCTTCTATTAAAATCTCACCTATCAGTTGCATGGCAGTTTACTATAATGCTTTCAAGGCCTCTTTTATCAACCCTTCCACATCAACAACCAAACCTTTATCCAATATTTTGTCAATTACCTTCTCGGCTTGTACCTTATTAAATCCCAATATCAACATTCCTGATAACGCTTCTTCCCTAATCGTATTGTGGAATCTGTTCGTTTTTTCGACAGTAATGCCCGATTTTGGAAGTTTATCTTTTAAATCGAGAATAATCCGTTGGGCCGTCTTGCCTCCGACACCTTTAACCGATTGGAGCAATTTCGCATCTTCCCTGGCAATGGCAGTAAAAACTTCATCCGTCGATAGGGATGAAAGAATGAGTCGTGCTGTATTGGCCCCGACGCCTGAAACTTTCAACAGGTGATCAAACATGGTTCTTTCTCTCTTGTCGGCGAAACCAAATAACAGGTGCGCATCCTCCCGAACCAGCAAACGGGTAAAAAGCTGAATGTTCTCCAGGTCTTTAATGGTTGAGAAGGTAGTGAGCGATATATTGACCATGTAACCAACGCCATTTACATCAATCACTACAAAAGTGGGATTTTTTTCAACCAGCCGGCCTTTCAGATAATCATACATAGCGCTTAAGCTTTATTATCGATTTTTATAGGAATTTGGATTGAAATGTCAGCCTTTCAACCTGGTTTACAACTCCCAAACAGGCAAAAATACAATATTTAGGTTAGTATGTGGCATTCGCAAAGCTATTTTTGCAATACTATTTTAGCAAGACCCATGCGATGATATGAAATAGTAAAAGCCTCCCGATTAAAGATGTTTACTATAAAGCTTTTGAATGGCCGCTTTTATGTGCTTGTCAGAAAATCCACATTCATCATACAAATCGCTTTGGGAACCATGTTCGATAAATTTTTCCGGAATTCCCATGAGGGTAACCCTTCCGGGGTATCCGTGTTTATTTTTAAACCGAAGCACCGCATCTCCCAGACCACCTTTAACTGAACCGTCTTCGATGGTGATAATTTGCTGGTACTGTTTAAACACCTCATGCAACAGTTTTTCGTCAATAGGTTGGAGAAATTGCATGTCTGCGTGCCCAACCTCCATGCCTTCCAAAGCAAGATCATCACACACCCGTTTCACGCTGTTTCCAACCTCGCCAATCGACAAAACGACCACCCGGCTTCCTGTGCGTAAAATCCGGCCTTTCCCCAATTCAATTTGTTCAAAAGGCATTTCCCAATGTTTGGTCACTCCTTTTTTTCGTGGATAACGTATTGACATGGGTCCTTTGCCGTAATTGGCCGCGGTATACATCAGGTTACGCAACGCCACTTCATCCATGGGTGCCGACACCACCATATTGTGCAGTCCGCTCAGATAAGCCAGGTCGAAAGTCCCATGATGGGTTGCCCCATCTTCGCCCACCAACCCGGCTCTGTCGATGCAGAAAACTACCGGGAGGTTTTGCAAAGCAACATCATGAATGATTTGATCGTAGGCACGTTGCAGAAATGTAGAATAAATGGTGCAAAATGGAACAAAGCCGGCGGTGGCCAGGCCTGCAGCAAAAGTAACGGCATGTTCTTCAGCAATGCCCACATCAAAAACCCGTTCGGGGAAAATTTCCATCATATAATGAAGTGCCGATCCCGTAGGCATGGCGGGTGTTATCGCTACTACCTTTTTATCTTGCCGGGCCAGTTCAACGAGGGTTCTTCCAAAAACTTCCTGGTAGGTGGAAAAAGGACCATCGGGACCGCCATGCATCAAAGCCCCGGTTTCACGGTTGAATAAACCGGGCGCATGGAAGATGGTCTGTTCTTCCTCGGCACGTTTAAAACCTTTGCCTTTGGTGGTGATGATGTGAAGTATTTTTGGCCCGCCTATGTTGCGAATATCCGATAAAATTCGTACCAGCTTTTGAACATCGTGGCCATCTACAGGACCAAAATACCTGAAATTCATCGACTCGAAAAGGTTGCTTTTGCGCAATATTGTGCCCTTGATGGCATTTTCGACCTGTTGTGCCAAACGTTGTGTATTGGGGCCATAACGACTGGCTTTACCCAACAGGTCCCAAACCTTATTCTTAAGGCGGTTATACGTTTTTGAGGTCGCCATCAGGGTGAGGTAGTCTTTTAGCGCACCTACATTTTTATCGATGGAAATTCCATTGTCGTTTAAAACGACCAGAATATCTGCTTTTGAAACACCGGCATTGTTCATTCCTTCAAGTGCCAGTCCGCCGGTCATGGCTCCATCGCCGATCACGGCAATGTGCTTTCTGTTATTTTCGCCTTTCAGTTTTGAGGCGACGGCCATTCCCAATGTGGCCGAAATGGAAGTAGAAGCATGCCCGACGCCAAAAGCGTCGTATTCGCTTTCCGTGCGGTTTGGGAAACCACTAATCCCCTTGTATTGTCGATTGGTATGAAAGATCGCCCTTCTGCCGGTTAGTATTTTGTGCCCGTAGGCCTGGTGGCCCACATCCCAAATCAGCTTATCATCCGGTGTATTGTATACATAATGCAAAGCCACAGTTAGTTCAACAGCTCCCAGACTTGACCCCAGATGACCGGGATGAACCGAAACCACATCCAGGATAAAACTACGCAATTCATCACATAGCTCATTCAACTGGCTTTTGTCCAGTTTACGAAGGTCGTAGGGTGAATTTATGGAGGCCAACAGAGGTCCCGGCTCAGGTTTCATTGATACCAAATTTTTAGCTTGCAAATTTAAAGAAATAAACAGCGTTGAACGGTTTTGAATTCCAGATTAGGGAAATACATCATGAACCTCCCTGTTTTTTCCTGAATAGGCTCCACGGAATCAAAGCTGTACGGTGAGCAGGATAATCCGGAAACCTGGTTTTATACCACCTGTGGTGATCGATGGCGCGCGGAACCAGGTTGGCCATGGTCCACAAGGCAAAGGAGGCCGCCGGAAGGCACCAACTCATGAGTGCCCAACCCAGCCATTCCACCATTTCACCAAGCAGGTTGGGTGACGAAACTGATTTAAATAACCCTTTTTGAGGAATAAAGTATCCTTTTCGCCCACCTCTCCTCAATTGAATCAGTTGATAATCGGAGGAGATATTTAAATACATTCCTGCAAAAAACAGAATAATTCCCACCATAAAGCGCGGATCTGTCAGCCATGAAATTTCATAGATTACGCTGAGCCAGCCAAACCAATATCCATTGAAATACCCATTGATCAGGTTAAAGATAAACGCCAGCAACACGATGACAAGGGGCATGCGCTTTCCTTTTGACCTAATAGCCAGGGGAAAAATAAATACGCGATGAACATAATGCAACATGAAAGTTGAGTAGATGAACAGCAAAGGCCATGTTTTCTCGACATTTCCCCAAAAAAACAGAACCGAAAAAACGACTATCCCAGGCAATTCCATCACAAACCACCCAAGCCTGGACGGAATGGTTGGCCCCCATGTTGTTTTCGTGTGGCGCCCATAAGGAACCGTAACACGCAGCAATAAAGGGAAAATAATAACTGCCAGCGCCATCCAGGCAATCAATAAATAAAAAAAATATTCGCGTGTTAACATCATGATAATTGACCGTTTTGTTTAAACCAAGTCAGGGTGTCGGTTAATGTTTCCGACAAAGGCTGCGGGGTGAAGCCAAGAGTTTCGATGGCTTTGGTGGAAGACAAATTCCGATAGCCCTTTTGGAGTATGGTGAGTGAATCGTGTGTGTAAAGTAGATGTCCCCCTGTAAGAACAGACCAGGCTTTGATAAAAGGAATTCCCAAATAAGCCATCCAAAATGGAACCACACTCCTGACAACTTTCTTTTTTGTTAGTGGTTGGATCATCCGGGCAATTTCAACAAGATCGGCCCATTGTCCCGTCAAGAGGTATTTTTCGCCGCTGATGCCTTGGTGAATGGCTCGTATGGTGGCGTCACAAATATCGCGCACATCCACCCAGCTATAACCACCGGGCACCAGCACAGGCAATTGTCCATTGAACATCCGGATCAACATTTGACCAATGAGCGAAGGTTTGAAATCAAACGGCCCCATGATGGCGGCAGGTGAAAGTACAATGACTTCGAAACCAGGCGAAGCAGCCTCCATCACCAATCGCTCACCCAATGCTTTTGTTCTTTTGTAAATCAGGGATGATTCAACGTCCAATTTTGTGCTCTCGTCCACGAACACCGCACGACAGTCAGTGACCAGGGCATCTACCGAACTAAAATGAATTAACCTGCGCACACCCATTTGTTTGCATGCCGAAATCAGGTTGTGGGTGCCTGTAACATTGGTTTCGAAAACGGCGTTTTTTAGTTGATCACCAATGGAAATGATTGCTGCCGTGTGAATAACGACATCAGAGCCACGACACAATTCTTTAAGGGCAGTGAGATTAGATAAATCCCCATAAATAAGCTCTGGTTGAAGTCCTTTTAGTGTTTCTGAAGGTTCCCGAACCAGTGCTCTTACATGAAAACCTCTGCCTGCGAGCATCCTGATTAAATTAGCCCCCACATGGCCGGTGGCGCCTGTAACAGCTATGGTTTCCTTCACTTGTCGCTTTTAACCGGTTCGTCACACTCAAACCCGGACATGAGCGAACGCGTGAGCAAATCCTGATTTAAACCGGGGTTGTATAAGCCCAAATTCTGGGTCCAGGCTCCATAACCAGGGTTGGGCAGCACAATGTACCTGTGGCCAAATTGTGCCGATTGACTTATTGCTGTGGTATTGCGTGCGGTGTTGTCGCTGATTTCAAAGTCGGAAGAAAAGTCTGATAGGTTATCGCCAAACAGCAGCACGATGTTGTAACCCTCTGCAAGCACCTTCTGTCGTCTGGTTTCTTTTTCGTTGTCATTTACTTTAAGCATGACATGTAACGAATCGGCCTGGGGCAGGTCGAATTTCTTTAAATTGTTAATGGTGGCTCCCAGTGTGGTTGTTTTGCGGTTTGAGACATAAAAAATGGCCACTCCCAGGTTGTTGGCCATCGTTAAAAACTCCTTTGCACCGGGAACCGGTTCTGCTACAGCCAGATTAACCCACTCGCTCCAACAGGTTGGGTATCCAATGGTATCGAGTACTTGCTTTGCCTGATAAGGGATGTTGTTCAACACGGTTTCATCAATGTCGAGCACCACAGCCAGCTTGTTGTTTTCAGAGTTGTTTTTTACGATTTCGTTGAGCCGAAATCCGGCGAGGTTGTAGGCCTGATAGCACAAAGCCTTGTATTCAGGGGCATGTTCAACAAAAATGGTGGCCATGGTAAGCCGTTCATTGGGGTTCTTTTTTACTGTTGCAGGTTTTTGAATGCATCCCATCAGGAGGATGAAGACCAGAGAGAATAATGTTGCTTTTTTCATGGATCTGTAGGTTTTAAATTGATATAATCTTGTATGTGGAGGTCTCTTTGTGGAAATGGAATTTGTATTATCAATACACATTGCAGTGTCAAAGGTAATTATTCTGAATTTTATATAGCAAAGTTTCGCCATATAATACTATTTAATTTTTAATCTCACATTGTTGAAATTCCCTTTTTACAATATAACAGTTGCTTAAACAGAAAGGGGGGTTGCAGTCGGCTAAAGCCAGACTGCAATGGATTGATTCTATTCGGTTTTATTTATCTACAATGCACATGTTAAAAGTACATCCATTGCAGCCGGAATTATCCGACTGCAAGTCGATCAGATTTATTCCCAACCAGAAAAAGAATCAGAAGAAAAACAAAAGGAAGTTCACCCGAAAAAACCGTTCACTGGTAGAAATGAGTCACCGTTACGGGATGATGACCATCATCCTATTGAATCCTATTTTAATTTCATTGATACTTGGAGCTTTTCTACTTCGCATATACTATCCCACCGCAAAGAAGCCATTTCGCTGATGATTGTTTCTATCGCAGGGGAAGGCTTGTTGTTTTGTGCGGGATATTGGTATTTTATGAGATCTCTTTTTTAAAAAGTGTTCCCTTACGGAATCAAACACTACTTTTGGTTGTCAAATCACAAAACGATTTTAGTTGACCCATTCATCAAAGACATACGCGGATGATCTCCTGTTGGTTCAACAGGCACTTTCAGGAAACAAAAATGCCTTTGAGCGAATTGTGCAACAACATCAAAAAAGGGTGGCACGAACCGTTATGGGAATGATGGGAAATACAGCCGATGCCGAAGATGTGGGTCAGGAAACATTTATCCGGTTTTATCACGCCATGAAACAATATAAAGGAGAAGCTGCTTTGGGAACTTACCTTACACGAGTCGCGATCAACTTATCGTTAAACGCGTTGAAAAAAAGAAATAAACACCGCTGGCTTGAAATCGACAATAAAACAACACGGCAGGTGACCGATGATGACCAGAGCACCAGGAAAGATGAAAAAGAGGTAATTGAAACCGCTTTAAAACAGCTCGAACCCGATTTTAGAAGCGTTGTGGTTATCCGATTGATTCAGGGTTACTCGACCAAAGAAACTGCCGAAATGCTTGGAATTCCCATAGGCACAGTGCTTTCGCGTTTGTCGAGGGCCCAACAAAAATTAAAAGAAATGTTCAATTTAACAACACATACCCATGGACAACGCTAAAGAATTACTACATCGGTCTTATGATGAAAATCTTTCGCCGGAAGAACAAAAGGTGCTTGATCTGGCATTACAGAAGGATCCGGGTTTACAAAATGAAAAAGTAGTTCTGGAACAAATAAGAGCCAGGCTTTCAGGCTATCAGGCTGATTTTTCATCAGATTTTAGCAACAAAATCATTTCAAAAATATACGGTTTTAACCAACAGGACGATTTTATTAAGTTGTTCAGGGCCATCGCGCTAAGCGGTGTAGCCGCCATCCTGCTTATTTTGTTAACCATTTATTTCACTGATGGTTCACTTGGATTGGACGCCCTTTACGGCCTCACCGGATATTCACCCAACGAAGAACTTTTTAGTTACTTAAACTAATCGCCATGAACCAAAAAATAAGAAATACAATCCTCCTGGTCATTACACTGCTCATTGGCTTTGCCATTGGTTTTTTAGTCAGTGGCCGGATGATTAAGTCAAAGGTGGAAGATATGCGAAGTTATTACACCACCATGGGTTTTCACCACCATCTTCTTCGGGTGATCGATCCGTCGCCTGAACAATTAAATGAGTTAGAACCCATATTAAAAAAATACGCCGAATTAAACCACGACCTGCTTTTTGATTACAAGAGCGATCAGCATAATCTTTTTCTGGAATTACAGGATGAGTTGGAACCATTGTTAAACGCTGATCAGAATGAAAGAATCAGGCAATGGCCAAAAAACAGGTTTTTTAAAAATCAACAATCACCCACTGACGACAGAAGACACCGTAAAGGCCCACGAAATCAAGGCAGGCATCGCGGTAATACGAATTAGGCAGGGATTAAAAAATAACTTACATTTGGACAGTTAATTTTTCACAAGTAATTTGTTCATATGACTGAAATCACCCGCACCTTCGATTTACTGACTTATGCCGAAGCGCATTTTCCAAAGGAGATTGCCCTTGCGGTAAAAAGAAATGACCGCTGGGAATCATTCAGCACTGCCGACTTTAGAAAACATGTTGACGAATTTAGTCTGGGTTTGCTGGCCATGGGCTTCGAAAAGGGCGATAAAATCGCCACCATTTCGAACAACCGGCCCGAATGGAATTTCATCGACTTTGGCATGTCGCAAATCGGTTGCGTACATGTGGGGATTTACCCAACCATCAGCGACAACGATTATCTCCATATTTTGGCTCATTCTGATTCCAAAATAATCATCGTCTCCAGCGAAGAAATGTATACCAAAATCAAACCCCTGTTCGACCAAACGCCTTCGCTGAAAGAAATTTACACCATCGACGAGGTCAAGGGTGTTAAAAACTGGAATGAGATTAAAGCGCTGGGTGTAAAGCGGGAGGATGAATTGCGTCCGGTGTTAACAGAACGAAAGAAAGCAGTCGATCCCGAAGATTTACTCACCCTGATTTATACTTCCGGCACCACAGGTTTGTCCAAAGGCGTTATGCTGACACACCGCAATGTGGTAAGCAATTTCCTGTTGGCCCATCAGTTTGTCACCTACCTGAACCCCGGCGATCGTGCCCTGAGCTTTTTGCCCTTGTCGCATGTACTTGAGCGCGTAGGCAATTATCTGTGGCAATCAAAAGGTTTGAGTATTTACTATGCGGAAAATATTGAAACCATCGGCAAAAACATGTCCGAAATAAAGGCCAATACCTTTATCACCGTGCCACGTGTTTTCGAGAAAGTATACGATAAAATCATCAACAAAGGACGTGAGTTAACAGGAGCTAAAAAGGCGATTTTCTTCTGGGCTGTGAAAGTGGCTGACAAATACGATCCCAATCCCAAAAACCGCAGCCTGGTGTACAATATGAAACTGGCACTGGCCAACAAACTTGTTTTCAGTAAATGGAGGGAAGCCCTTGGCGGTGAACTCAAAGGAGTGATTTCGGGTGGTGCGGCGTTGCAACCCCGTTTGGCACGTATTTTCTGGGCCGCAAAGATCTTTGTTCAGGAAGGTTTTGGCCTTACGGAAATGTCACCAATCGTTTCGGCTACCAACTCATTTTACCCACAGGTAAAATTCGGTTCAACTGGTATTGTACCCATTGGAATAGATGTAAAGATTGCCGAAGATGGTGAAATCCTCTGTAAAGGAGAAAACCTGATGAAAGGCTATTATAAAGAACCTGAACTTACTGCGGAAGCCATCGACAAAGATGGTTGGTTTCATACCGGCGATATTGGAGAAATAGACGAAAACCGCATGTTGCGCATCACCGACAGGAAAAAAGAAATTTTCAAGCTATCGGGAGGAAAATATGTGGCCCCCCAGGTGGTGGAAAACAAATTTAAAGAATCGCAGTTTATTGATCAACTGATTGTTATTGGTGAAAATGAACGTTTTACCGGTGCACTCATTGTTCCCGATTTTATATTTCTTCACAACTGGTGTTCTCTTCACAAAGTGAAATATGTGGATAACGTTGATTTGGTGAGACATCCAAAGGTGATTGCGCGCTATGAAAAAGAAGTTGAAAAATACAATGCAGAATTTGAAAAGGTAGCTCAGATAAAGGTTTTTAAACTCATCTGCGAAAGCTGGACGCCGGAAAGTGGTGACCTCTCTCCTACCCAAAAATTAAAGCGAAAACCCATTATGGCCAAATATAATCACTTGATTGAGGAGATTTATAGAGGTGATCAGAATAATTAACGATCAGGAGGGGTAAGAAGTCGGACCCCCCCGATAGTTATCGAGGCTTTCGGGGGAAGTCGGAAGTTTGGAAAGGTCGAAAAAGAAAAAATTTAATAATGAACACAATAGCACCATAACTACTTTACTGGAAAAGACCTAAAAATATGAGTAGGTTGCTACAGTTTCCACCTTTGGGGGATTAAGGGTGTAATAAGCAAGAAGACAGAAGCCGGAAGCCACAAGCTTAAAACACCCGAAAAACCCATATCATTTAAAAAGTATTCCATTACATGAAGGAATATGCCGCGACAGTTTCCCCTTTAGGGGAATAAGGGGTAGAAAGGTTAAGAGGTTGGGTCAAATAGCATAATGCACGGGGAAGAGACTCTCCTAAAACTAAAAATGAAGTTTATGATAATCAAAGGTCTGGTTGCCCATAAAGCGGCGGATTTTTTGTGCGATCCGCAGAAATATTTCCAGTTCATTATTTTTTAACCAAGCCAGTGCCTGGGGTTTTCCATGTACCGCTTCGGCCAGCATAATGAGCAATGGAAAATCATGTTTGTTTAACCATTGGTAGGCTTGTGCCTTGTTGTCGATGGCTCCATCCAGGGCAGCGAAGTGAGGATATTTGTTGGCTAACAGCCATTGAATCGCTTCTCTGCTGCCCCTGATCCCACTACTAAGTGCGGCCAACTCGGGATAACCGTTTTCGAGCAACCAGGTATAGAATTCGTCCCCCTCGGGCTCGAAGGTTTCACCAAAAGCAAGCAATATTTTCGGAGGATAGTTATGCATCAGGCACCAGATTATTTCACCCTTACAAAACTACATAAATTCGTTATAAAAAAAAACCGCCGGTTAAAGGATTCTTTCATAAATCCTTATCGCCGGCAGCTATCCTTTTTTTAAATCACAACAGAATTAGTAGCGGTCGATACAGTTTAAATCGGTAAAAGCCTGATTCAGACGTGTTATCATCGATTCTTCAGCGGCCCTGAGCCATTTCCGCGGATCGTAATATTTTTTATTTGGAGCATCTTCCCCATCCGGGTTTCCAATTTGTCCTTGTAGAAATTGGTGGTATTTGGCATCATACAATCTTACACCATCCCAGGCAGCCCATTGCGTGTCGGTATCGATGTTCATTTTGACCACACCGTACGAAATGGCTTCCTTAATTTTTGCCGGTTCCGATCCTGAACCTCCGTGGAATACAAAATTCACGGGATTAGGTTCGGTTCCTAATTTTTCTTGTATGTATTTCTGCGAATTATGCAAAATAACGGGTTCCAATTTCACGTTACCGGGTTTGTAAACTCCGTGAACGTTTCCAAAAGCCGCAGCGATGGTAAACCGGTCGCTCACTTCCGAAAGTACCTGAAAGGCACGGGCTACTTCTTCAGGTTGAGTGTATAGCTTCGAGCTGTCGACGCTTGAGTTGTCAATTCCATCTTCTTCACCTCCGGTGATGCCCAACTCAATTTCGAGGGTCATACCCATTTTACTCATTCGGGTAAGATACCGTTTACAAATTTCCAGGTTTTCTTCCAGCGGTTCTTCCGATAGATCAAGCATATGCGAACTAAACAAGGGTTTACCGGTAGTTTTAAAATATTTCTCACCGGCCTCAAGCAGTCCGTCAATCCAGGGCAGCAGTTTTTTAGCCGCGTGATCGGTGTGTAAAATTACAGGAATACCATACAAGTGAGCCAGGTTATGAACATGAATGGCACCAGATACCGATCCGGCAATGGCGGCCTTTTCACCTTCGTTTGAAAGTCCTTTGCCGGCATAAAACGCACCACCTCCGTTTGAAAACTGAATAATAACGGGAGAGTTTACTTTCTTCGCGGCTTCCATAACGGCATTAACCGAGTTTGTTCCAACCACATTAACTGCCGGCACTGCAAACTGATTGGCACGGGCAAATTTAAAAATGGCCTGTACATCGTCGCCAACGGCAACACCGGGGGCAACTTTCTGAGATATTTTTTGTGACATCGTCTTTATTATTAGGGCATTTATTTATGGTACAAAAGTACAGGTAATTACAACTTTTGCAAGTTTGGTTAAGTTAAAAAATGTAATTTTATTCCAGGAATCATGGCGCAAACGATTGCATCTGTGTACTTTATCCTTTTTTCAACAGCAATTGCTTTTGAATGATGGTAAACAATTCGGTTTTACTGATGGGTTTGGAAATATAATCATCGAAACCGGAGGTAATATAGTGGTCTTTATCACCACTCATGGCGAAAGCTGTTTGCACAATAAAAGGCACTGATTTATATTCAGGAATATGTTCTTTCACTGTTTTCATCAGAGTGATTCCATCCCATGGAGCAGGTAGTTGCATATCAAAAAGCATGACCTGAAAAACAGTTCCCTGGTTATGTGCCTGTTCAATTTTGGTCAATGCATCATCGCCATCTTCGGCCAGGGTAATTTTTCCAGTTGCTTTAAGCATTTTTTCAAGTACCATCCTGTTCATGCGGTCGTCTTCCACAATGAATATACTAATCTGCCCCAATTGAGGTGCTGCCGCAAGAGTGGCCCTTTCAAAATCTGCACCGGGAGCCGCATCGGTAGTTTCGGGTTGTTTTCCATCACAGGGAATAGCCAGCGTAACAGTGGTTCCTGATTCAGGGGTTGAAGCGATGAAAAAATCGCCTCCCATCAAACTAACAAACCGGTGTGCCAGTGTTAGCCCGATACCTTTGCCCTGGTATATCTGTGCTTTTTTTTGCTGACCATATTGAAATGAAGCCAATAGTGCTTTTAGTATGTCGGGTTCGATTCCCGGACCTGTATCCTTTATCTGGATAACAGCAATATTTTTTTGGTGGTTATAAGCCGTGTTGATCGTGACAAACCCGGTCTCAGTAAACTTAACAGCATTGTCAACCAACAAATTAATGACCTTGGTAAGTTTAACCCCATCAACCTTTAGCTTAGGGAGTTCCGGGTCGATCTTTACTTTAAATACAAGCCCTTTGTCTTTGGCACGCTTGACATAGTTTTCTTCAACATCTTTCACTATTTTACTAAACACTTCTAATTTCCATTCCACCTCTACCATGTTGGCTTCTATGCTGCTGATGTCGATGATATTGTCCAGCAGGTTTGTGAGCTGAATACCGCTTTGCTCAATATTACTGGAATATTCGTAAAGATGTGCATTTCCCATGACGGCCAACTCCGTTTGAAGCAGGCTTGAAAAACCAAGTATCCCATTTAAAGGGGTTCTGATGTCATGACTCATGCTGCCCAAAAAGGCATTTTTTAAATAATCGGATTCTTCCAGCTGTTTTAGTTTTTTCTTCAAATCAAGATCCCGCTGGCGCGCTTTGGTCAGTTGCTCGTTTAGCGGCTCTATCTGATTGGCTACCTCCAGCTCCACCCGATGTTTAAACTCGGTTGCCTGCACTTTAATAAGCTTCAAGTTGCTTTCGCTTTCATTCATTTTAACGCGTAATGACCGGTTCGCTATGAAATGACGAAGAACGACCATAAAAAGTAAAAGAAAAAAAATGACCAGCATCCCCAATACCACCCTGCTAAAAAGTTCAAGTTTATTGTTTGATTGCCGTTTTATTTGTTTATCAAGCTGATATGAGACAACAATAGCTTCTTGCTGCGCTTTCGACTCGACGGCGGCACGATCAATGGCTAGTTGGAGATAGTATAAAGCACTATCGGCCACTTGATTATCCTTGTAAAAATCAGCTAATAAGCGATAAGCTTCTGATATCGCTTCAGATTTTTTGTAGTCTGCCCCGGATTTAATCGCTAATCGGCAATACTCGGCCGATCTGTTTTTGTTAATGTTGCGGTATAAATAAGCGATCTGCAGGTAAACGGAAGCCTTTTCGTGGGTTTCGGAATTCTTTAGCTGATTTTCAAGGCTGTCGATGGCCAGCGTAATTCCTGACAGAGATGGCTTGTTTATACCGGCTTCCTGGCCAACGACAAATGTCGTCTGCAAGAAAAGACAGAGTAAGATCCCCACTATGTAATACCGCATCCTTTGTATATTTGTACTCCCAAAGATAGGAGAATTACCAAAATGGATGACTTAATTGATTGAGATAATATTGAGCGATTCCATTGGATGCTATTAACCAGCCGATTACAATCGATCATAAATTAAATTGATTGGGATATCTGGCTGTAATCCCTTTGTAATATTCCTGAATTTTGGCTAAATCCTGATCATAATCACCCGTTGGGTAAAAAGCCGGGCCTATGCCGGCTTCTTTTTTGCCATAATCCAGATACGAAAAAACCAGGGGGACTTTGGCCTCCATGGCAATGAAATAAAATCCCCTTTTCCATTCACTTCTGAGTTTTCTTGTTCCTTCGGGTGTTACACCCAAATAAAATGGATCGTGTTGTTGAAACAAGGCCGCTATCTGTCCTACCGTATTTCCTTTCTTTGTGCGGTCGATGGGGATACCTCCTGCTTTTTTAAGTAATCCGGCGGTAGGCCAAAAGAAAGCCTCCTTTTTAATCAGAATAGATACAGGTAACTGAATGATCCAGGTATACAGCTTCCCCATCAGAAAATCCCAGTTACTGGTATGTGGAGCTATGATTAAAACGGCCTTGGTAATTCCATCCGGCATTCCGCCAACATATTTCCAACCAAGTAATTTGTAAATAAATTTTGAAAGTTGCCTCATGTGCGATTTAATAAGGCGCAAAACTACACATATTCTTAATAAATGATACTTTTATATACTACAATAAATCAGTAGCATAGCCCTTTTCGATTCATAGTATACCAGGCAATATTGGTATAGTACGACATAAAACACAATTGATTTTGGATCATTTTTTTTTACTTTAGCTTTTTTATTTTAGAAACAATGACCTGATGGAGAAACCTCCCCAAACCTTTGGAATAAGGCGATATATCAATGAAGAATCCATTGGTGGTATCATCTTAATATTATCAACCTTGTCAGCACTCATCTGGGCCAACTCAGGCTGGTACGGCAGTTATCAGTATCTATGGCACGATTTACAAGCAGGCTTCGGCATTGGTGAATTTAAGATGGTGAGTTCATTGGGACATTGGATTAATGATGGATTGATGGCGTTGTTTTTTTTCACGGTAGGTCTTGAAATCAAACGTGAGATTATGGGTGGGGAGTTGTCTTCGCTAAAAAAAGCCAGTTTACCCATTTTCGCGGCATTGGGAGGCATGTTGCTACCCGCTGGTTTTTACGCCATTACCGTTTCTTCGTACCCGGAATTTTTGCATGGATGGGGAATTCCCATGGCCACCGACATTGCATTTGCACTGGGGCTTTTGGCTTTATTGGGAAAACGGATTAACATCAACCTGAAGATATTTCTAACAGCACTGGCTATTGCCGACGATTTGGGAGCGGTGCTGGTGATTGCCATTTTCTATACAGAGGCCATTAATTATACTGAATTGCTGACGGCAGCCTTCTTTTTAGGAGTCCTGATAGTGGCCAATATTGCAGGAGTCCGGCGTACCGTATTCTATGCCCTCGTAGGTTTTGTGGGCGTTTGGATCGCTTTTGTGTTTTCAGGGGTCCATGCCACCATTGCTGGTGTTCTTATTGCCCTTACCATTCCCGCCAGGACTAAAATTTCGGAAAATCAATATGTGACACGGTTATTCACTCTGATCAAAAAATTTGAAAAAGAACCCGCCACCGACCATGTGCTTCTATCTGAAAACCAGGTGCGCCTGCTCACAGAAATTGAGGAACTCAACGACAAAGCACATACTCCATTGCAAAAACTGGAACACGCCATGCACCCGCTTACCACTTATTTTATTCTCCCATTATTTGCTTTAAGTAATGCCGGGGTACACATCGAAGGGAGCGTTCTGGATTTGGTTTTTCATCCTATCAGCCTGGGGATTGTGGTAGGATTGTTATTAGGGAAATTCCTGGGCATTTCCATTTTCTCTCATCTGGTCATCAGGTTTGGATGGGCCTCATTGCCTGAAGGCGTTAGCTGGCAACAATTGTATGGAGTAGCCATGCTGGCAGGAATCGGGTTTACAATGTCGATGTTTATCGCCGATTTGGCTTTTGTTCCTGAAGATTATAAACAAATAGCCAAAGTTGGCATCATGACCGCTTCTGTGGTGGCTGCTTTTGCAGGAATGTGCTTGTTGATCTATGCGACAAGAACCAAAGCAACCAAGGAATAATCTGTTAAATATCACATGTATAAAAAAGGACTCTCACTCATTCTGTAGTTAACGAAACTTTATCTTTGTAATCTTAACTAACTGTATCAACTCATGAATGCTGCCAGATCTACCTTAATAATACTCCTGTTTCTAATACCTTCATGGCTGGTTTCACAGGAAATTGTCGACAGAAATAAATTATGGGCTATCGCTCAGGTTCATTGCCAGCCATGGGGAAATACGTATTCAACACAGTTTTTTCGTTTCGACGGCGACACATTGGTTGATGAAATTGCTTCACTAGTGTCTCGTTAAAAGAGACTGAGTGATAGTTGTTTACAATTTAGTTCATTGACATTTTGATAATCATTCTTTG
>PHDN01000027.1 GCA_002840975.1 Bacteroidetes bacterium HGW-Bacteroidetes-16 | reverse complement strand
ACCGATGAAAAAAACAGCCTGAATTTTGTCCACATGAGAAGAAGTTGTCAAAAACAGCCTGAATTTTGTCTATTATACCTAACTTTTTAATTTCCATAGTGAATTCATAAAGTATTGTCGGCTATCCATAAAGTTCCTGACAATTTGAAACCCTGATTTTTCTGCCAGTTCATCAATTAGTTCTAAATCGTACTTCTGCGACATCTCCATCAACATTTTCTCACCGGCTTCAAATTCAAACGCTTTCCCCAATTTTTCTATGCTGACAGATTGTTTTTTCCGGCTCATCAGATAACTTTTTGCGGTTCCTGTTTGTTCATCATACACTTCTTGATGCACAAAATCCAGCAGATCGAAATGGCCACCGAGTTCATCATTTATTCGTTTTAGCAGGTTCAGATTAAAGGCGGCGGTATGTCCGGAAGGATCGTTGTAGGCGTTGAGTATCAACTCGGGATCTTTCTTAAGATCAAATCCAATAAACACCATGTCGTCGATATTGATGACGCTTCTTAAATGTTGAAGAAATCTGATGGATTCATTCCATTCAAAATTTCCAATGTTTGAGCCAAAGAAGAGAATAATTTTGCGGTATTGGCCATTTAACTTTTTGATTAATTTAAAATAATCGCCTACAATTCCTTCGACAGGCAGATCAGGGATTTGATTTTTTAAATCCTGCACCAGATCTGCTACCGCTTGTTTAGAGATGTCGATCGGGATATATTTAAAATCAATTTTTTGATTCACCAACGAGGACAATAAAACTTTGGTTTTAAGTCCATCGCCGGCTCCCAATTCGATGAGTTCGAAGGCTTTATTATCTGCCTTAAAGGCTGAAAGTATTTCATTATGCTGAGATGTAAAAACCTCCAATTCACAATCGGTGAGATAATATTCGGGCATTTGCATAATATCCTGAAAGATGCGGCTGCCAATGTCGTTGTAAAAATATTTTGACGACAAGCTTTTTGGGAAGGAAGCTAATCCCGCAAGGGTGTCTTTAGCAAAGTCATCAACAATGGTCATTTGTTCTTTCATGGCTCGCTTATTTGGGCAGACCTGTTTCAAACAGATTATCAGGATCGTTGCTCCACTCGAACCATCCTCCGTCGAACACCGAAACTTTGGGCCAGCCCATCAACCAGGCATTAAAAAAGGCTTCACTGCCCCGCCAGCCGGTACCACAGTAAAAAGCCAGGTGTTTGTCAGGAGTAATGCCCACCGCCTCCCAGATTTTCTCCACCTCATGAAATTCGCGGATGGTATGATCCAGGTTGCGGTAGTTTTCCATGTGGTAGGCATCCGATCCGCAATTGCCAAAAATAGCCCCGGGAATCCGTCCCTTTTTGTCAATGTAGTTATACCCGCTCACTTCACCAATGTATTCAGGCCAACTGCGGACACATACCAACTCCGCATCTGAGGCCGCCAGCATTTCCTTTGCTTCGGGTATATCCACTGCCAGCTCAGGATGTTGCGGAATGGTGACTCCAAAATTTTTACAGGGTTTTTTGGGTTCATCATTCATACTTACCCCGAAGCCGGCATCCTGCCACGACTGAAATCCACCATTGAGAATGCGTACATCTTTTACCCCTGCATACAGCATGATAAATGCATTGCGGATGGCGCCAATATCTCCGGCGGCACTTCCCGGAAACGGGTCTGCATTGTCGGGATCCATGTATTTTCCATACAATACAACGGTGGTATCAGCAGTAATCCCATGTTCCAGCAAAGCCTTTTCCAATTCTTCCGGCGAACGGCGATTCCATGTTTCGGGAGCCTCCAGTGCGAGGGTATCCATGTCAATGGCTCCCGGAATATGTCCGCTCAGGTAGGCATCACGGTTGCGGTAATGGGCATGAACAACGACATATTGGTTGTTATTGTAATGAGGCGGTTTGCCACCGGAAATCAATTCGTTCACCCAATGTGCCGAAACCAGGTTTTGATAGTTGGCCAGGCGTTCCATGGGTAAATCGGCGTTTGAGGACCACTCGTCCACAAAGTTATGGTACAGTGAAAGATTGTGGTAACCCGCCAACGCGAAAAAACGGGCCACTTGCTCCGCCTCTTTCGGCTTATAACCATAAATTGCGATTTGATGCTCAGGAAGAAGCCCTTTGGCACCGATGATATCAATCCAGTCCATGTAATGAGTCCACTTCAGGGGCAAACTTCTGGCTCCCTTTATATGGCCCCCCCTGCTTTCATTTTGCATGGGCCATCCATTGTATGCATCTACAGGGCGTACATCAACAATTTGCAGGGAGTCCTCTTCCATCAGTTTGAGGAGGTTATTTGTAGTCAAAATATTCATTTTTTTAAGATTTTCAGGGGTTTTTAAATGCGATCACATGATAGGAAAAATTATACGTTCGTTTCCACCGATTTCCTGACCTCATTATCTGCCTTAAAAAATTACTACATATTCAATCCCTGATTTTACCAGGCGTAGCCTGGCTTCAGCAGCAAATACCGGCGTCAGGTGGTCGGAATAATCGGTCAGGTAAGAAATGCCATCTTCAGCTGAATCATGTCCTGTTTCATGACGCAATCCTCCGCGAAATCAGGTGATCCAGACTCATTTTTCCGGCTCCATTGACTAACAATGCAAAGAGCATCAGTAAATAGTACAATGGGATTTCAAAGCCATTGTCTCCGGCCTCGAAGCCGTTGCCAAAATGTACTGTGGCGATAGCCACCACCATGGTGATCATTAGAGGAATTGAAATAATACGTGTGAACAATCCCAATGGCAACAATACAACGGCAGCCATTTCGGTGGAAGCCGCCAGATAGGCATTGAGTGTCGGGAATGGAATACCCATTCCGGCAAACCAATCGGCTATGCCACACATGTTGCTCCACTTCATCATGGCGGGGCCATAAAAACCATAAGCCAGAGTAAGCCTGAAAAATACGAGGGAAAGACCTCTTAATCCATTTATTTTGTCAGCGATCTGCTGATACAGTTGAATAATCCTCATTTCAATCGGTTTTAATGTTGATAGTGCCTTATTTATCAGCCTGTTTCAATTCTTCCAAGGCAGTTAATATATCTTTTACCGACGACCTGTTTTTATAATCACGATCGAACTGCCGCCAGGTTATCATGCCATCCTGATTCACAATATAGGTAGCCGGTATGGGCAGTTGTTGGGTATCGTCGGAATGCGTTTCCTTTAGCTTTCCACCCAGCACCACATTGTAGGTAAAGAGCTGCATTTTGTCGGGGGCAAAATTCACGTCGTATGCTTTGGCAATTTGATACCCTTCATCATACAACAAGGTAAATTCAGCACCGGTTTTTTCAGCCATCTTATCAAGGTATTCAGGCTTTTCGGGCGAAATGGCAATGACCTTTACCCCCGATTTTTCTATCATTTTCAGGCTGTCCTGAATTGCACCCAGGTGTTTATTGCATACCGGACACCAGAATCCCCGATAGAAAATAATGACTACAGGTCCGGCTTTTAACACACGCTCCAATGTAAAAAGATGGCCATTTGCATCCAGGGCTTCGAAAGCAGGGGCCACTACGCCCACACACAAACCATTAGCCTCTTCTACCTTTTTGGTAGTTTGTGATGTAGCATTGTTCATAAATATGATGATTAAAAAGGTGATTGCGATCGTTTTAAATGCTGACATGGTGAATGTTTTTAATTTTTAATAAATTGTACAGTTACAATGCCGTAAACAACATGCCCGATGATGCTCCCCATCATAATCAATAACATATTTCCTTCGGGAGAGGGCATTCCATCCATTACAGCACCCATTACAGCCATCATGACTTGTGCGAAAATAAAGACTGCAAATCCAAAAATGGCTCCCTTCAACAGCCTGCTATTGATCCTACGAACCCATTTTTCAAGTACAAACACATAGCCAAGTCCGAACACGATACCGATCATAAAGTGCATGACCCATCCGACGACAATGGGAATTCCCATCATGGCTGAGAGCATTGCTGCCGGATTCATTTTAGGCATTCCCATCAGTGGAGCGATGAACATAACCATGGTCATCACGGCCGTACCGAGGATCCCGCCTAAGACGGATTGTTGAATTTTTGATTTCATTTTTTCTATCATTTTAAGTTTATATCCCTTGAGTCGGATGGAAAATGATTTCCTGACAAAGGCGTATAGTAAATTGTGAAAAGTGTGATGAGTGACTAAACTGTATTATTCATGAACATCTGCGATGTTTTCATATTGGAGCACGCCTGCCTACCGGCCAGGCAGGGATGACACTCCCGATAACAATCTGGATAACAGATTTAACGGATATTAAAAAAATTATTTAAAAACAATTTTGAGTCCACTCCGAAAAGACAAATACCCCTAAATCCCCTTAAGGGGACTTTAGATAGTTCATTGATTTTCAACGAATCTCCCTTTAGGGGTCAGGGGTAAATGAGTTGAAAATCAAAGAGCACATACTTTTCGGAGTGGACTCAATTTTTTAATTTTACATTTATATTACGTGAGCTGAACAAGTTTATGATTTAAACAGACTGGAATCTATTGGAAAGGTAATTCATGGCTGGCAACTAAGAAACTGGCTTAGCTATTGGTTCTAAGCATGTTTTTGCATGATTGAATTAGAATAAAAAGGGAATTGTCACTTATTAGATGATGGATAAACGGGTGTCAGAAATGGGGACTTTATTGCTTTAGTTTACCAAGAATTGATTTTTTAAAGCTTTCCACATCAATCTCAATTTTATCTGACTGAATATTTTCCATGTGTGAAATGGCTTTTTCGATCAAATAGCTCTGTTTTTCATAATTGGTACAGGCCTGGCACATGGACTTATGCACTTTCAATTGCCATATTTCCCTGATCGAAAGTTTAAAATAAATTTTCTTTTCGATAAGCTCAGTGGCTTTCAAACAGGAAAGAAATAATATGTGCATCAGTTTCTTCATACCTAAATTTTTCTATGCCAATTACTATCTAAACAATCGCGCAATTGCAATTTGGCTCTGTGCATGATTTGCCAGAAATTCGTCGTGCTGACCCCCAATTCCTGACATATTTCTTCGCTTTCTTTTTCCATTAAATATTTCAGCTTAATACTCAGGCTCCACTTGGCGGGCAACGCATCCAAACACATTTTAAGGGTGACATTAAACTCGGCATCATCCAGTAAATGGCCCTCATCCTCGTTCCAGTTTCCCGGCTTTTTTTCCGGACGCCAATCGCCTTCTTCAGTAAAGAAATTGGAAAACGATTGGGTATTATAATGGTAAGGTCTTACTACTTTGGCCCGGTAATAGTCGATGATTTTATTATTCAAAATGGAGAAAAGCCACGTTTTGGGGGTGCTTTCGCCTTTAAAGGTGGAGATTTTTTCGGCAGCAGCCATAAAAGTATCCTGAACCAAGTCTTTGGCCATTTCACTATCTGATACCTTAAAAAAGGCCCTTTTATATAAATCACCGGCATACTGTTCAACCAGCACTGAAAGGTCAGGAGTTTCGACTACTGTCATTTTTGAAAATTAATACCCGGAAATTAAACCGTTAAATAAGCCAACCTGTGCACAAATCTAGCAATATATTTAACAGCAACACATGCATTATTTTGAGATCTGTAAAGCAGATCAGCCGGATTGTAGCGATACAATCCGGCATTTACTGATCAGGTAACACCTTCAAACTTGCTTCGGGCAGCTTATTTGGAATACACATAATCCTTCGATGAAGCGCCCTGATGACAACCGATACACATGCCATTCATCAAATTGGCTCCTCTCATGGCCATTCCTGATGTGGCATCCACCGCAATCGACCCGTCGGAGTTCAACATAAACCACTCCCAATCACCTCCGGCGGCATTAAAGTTATTCCCGCGCTTGACCATCGCCGTGAATTCGTTTACCGACTGAGCCGGATTGTCCGAATGTTTTACGATAATCGTTCCAACAGGGTAGCTGCCATTCACCAGCGACTGTCCATTTTTAAAGTACACCTTTCGGGTGACGGTCGAGTCGTTTCCGGCATGGGCGCCACCCAGAGCGGGGTCGGCACCCTGGTTAGTGGCATCCAGCGACCAACTCATAAAACCTGCAAACGAAGCATCGGTTGCAATATACTCAGCCGGGGTTTGTTGATCGTTGTTGTCTTTCTTACACGACTGCAGGAAAGCCAACACCGTGAATGACAACAGGATAATAAAAATGAATGATTTTTTCATGGTAGTAATGTTTAGTTAGTTGGTATATTAATTGAGCATTAGACGGCAGGAAGCATCAAACCTGACAAACAAATCCATCAATATTTAACCCCGGTGTAAAACCAATAACATTAATTCCTAGATTTACGCTTCCATACACCCGATGATCCAGTTACAAGAAGAGGAAAGAAGCCGAATTAACTAATCATAAACGGTTGAAAGTTGGCAGGTTATTATGTATAAAGGGGTTAAATTAATAATATTAAATCGAGAACTTTCAGAGGTGGGTTTATATTCTCGTTATGCGTAATTTTAAGGAAATACAGTTCACACATTCTATAATCAAATAAAATTGACAAAATGGTAAATCAAAATCAAGAAAGCGGGTCAGGACAACAGACTATTAACATTCAAATCCCATCGGCCGACAACATTGCGAGCAGACGTTCCCTTATTCCGGTTTTGTTTGCTGCGGTAATCATTTTTTTCTTTTTTAATTTCTTTACAGTTAGTTGTGGAGGTCAGAAAATCGGAAGTGTAACAGGCATTAACCTTGTAACAGGTACTGAACTTAAAGACCGTGATATGTTTTCAGGGAGAGAAACTAAAGGAGAAAAAATTCCTTCAAGTGCTTGGGCAATAATTGCTTTTGGTGCTGCTATTATAGGTCTGGGTGCTTTTTTAATTAAAGAAAAAAGAGAAGCCGTAATTGGCACTGGTGCTGGTGCAATTGGTTTTGTCTCATTGATTATTCTTCAATTTGCAATCAAGAGTGCAATTGAAAAGAAAGCAGAGGGGGCTATTCAGACAGATTTTCAATTTGCATATTGGGGTGCTCTTATTGCAATGGGTATCGCAGGATTCATCAGCTATTTAAGAATGCAAAAGACATATAGCATCGTTGTGACTGCTGTACCACCATCACCTCCTGCAACACCAAATACAGAAAATATTACTCAACCATTGGCATCTATTAATCCCATTCAGCAAGCAAACAATTTTGATATTGGAGTGTGGCTAAATAAAAGCGGAAAAATATTAATTGAATGGTTTAGTAAAAACAAGATAATCTTGATAAGTATTGCTTCTGCTATTATCGTTTTATATGGCGTTTATTATTTCTTTTTAAGGCATGACCCGGTTAAAGATGGTAAAATTGCTGCTGCTGCTGCTTGTGATTGCTTCACAAAAAATATTGATGAAAAGATAAAGGTAAATGAAGAATTTGTAAAATCATTTGAGTCCTACGGTTTCAAAAAAAGACAGGAAGCAAGAAATAAATTACAAGAGATGCAAAATTCTGTTGATAAAGAAAACACAACTTGCACAAATGCATCACAACAGAAATTTAATGATTTAAGAAACCGATACATTGCAAAACAAGAAATGGTTGGCAAATTTGATTTTACCTATAATTCTCAATTTAACGGCTGTAATCCAAGCAATCAAAGCAAATTCACATCATTGTATTCAGATGTTGAAAATAAAATAATCTCAATCATAGACCCTGAACCTGATATTGAGAAAATAAAAACCGATTTAATCGGACAGCAAATACCTGGTTGGCGATTTGCATACCTTAGCGAATATCAAAGCGCTGATATATTAAGTACAACAAGAGGCAGTACCAGAGCAGAGTATCAAATCAAGTTCCAACTCATTGATAAAATCTCAAATAGCCAACATGACTGTGAGGTTGTCGCAGTCTATCTGCTAGGCGACCAAGGTTGGTATTTTAATGATGTGAGAATGATTTACATAACATATACAAGCACTGCTCCTTTAAATAGCTGGTTTAAAATTACACCTCTTAAAAATTGTAGGTATTCAATACTTGACCAAGGACATAATTACTGGGCACAAGATGGTTACTGGGGTAAAAAATATCAGGCAGGACCCAACGAAGCTGGATTCAACTTGACAAGTAGTGAAATCTACATAATGAGCAGAGAAAGCCAACCTGTTGATATTGTATTCAAATATTTTCCAAATAACTAAATTGAAAGCATGGTGGGCAAATAAAAGCTACGCATAACATAATAGGATTTAAGGCTCAGTTGAGCCCAAAAAAAACAGGCCTCGGTGTAAGATACACCTACTGCCTGGAAACCACCGCGAAATTCAGGTTCCTGAACCCGCTCAATTGAGTTTTAAACCATGTTGGGCCAAACCACGGGTACAAAACATCCTATATGAGGGGATTGAAAGGTTTTTGCCGGTTTTGGCCAGGTGGGAAATGGCACTTTGGGTGGTGGCGTTTTATACAAAACTGTTTTTCAGATAAAAATTGGGGTTCATTTTTTCCATCTCCATAACTCGCCATCATCCCCAAAATATTGACTCTAAAAATCAACCATTATAATAAATCCCTACATTTACCCACCAAACAACCGATGATCCATTTACGATGAAAAATGATACCGATTTAACTAATAGTAATCGGTTATAATTGTATAATTTAGTGATAATGAGATTAACTGAATACTGAAAGGATTTTTAACAACAAATTCTATATAATAGGCATAGCGACAATTGGCGCTGTGCGAAAGTTGCCAACCATACTGAAAGAAATAATGCGGTTAAGTGCTATATTAAAAACAATCGAATGAAAAAGTTAGTAAAAATTGTAGGCTTTATAACACTAATAGGTGTTTCGAATGTAACGCTCAGTCAAACCACTGAGATAAAAGTTAGGTTTATTGGAAATTGCGGTCTCTATATTACTGATGGGAATTCCAATATCTACATTGATTTTCCATACAAATCAGGTGCTCACAATTATATGGAATATGATTTATCTGAACTTGACAGCGTAAAGGGTAATCCAATTTTTATTTATACACATAAGCATTCAGACCATTTTGCAGGTAGATTGGTCAAAAAACTCGCGAAAAAGCTTGGCGGAAAAATTTATAGCCCTTGGAATGTGAAAGAACTTTTAAAAGTCAATGATGAATTAAAAGACTTCAAAATAGAAGTTTATAAAACGAAACACCGGTTTTCTATTAATCACTATTCATACCTGATTACCTGGCACAACAAGGAAATTTTTATTTCCGGAGATACCGAACACGCAGAAACCATTGCCACCTTAAAGGATATTGATTGGGCGTTTATTCCGGTTTGGCTTTTAATGGATGCAAATGAAAAAGGGATTAAACTTAAAGAGGTGAGTAAAATGTTTGCCATTTACCACATTGGACCAGGTGATAAAATAACAAACGATAATAAGGACCATAGAATTAAGTTGTTAGACAAACAAGGAGAGATTATTACAATCCCATATAATTAATTGAAATACAGCAGTTAGCAGCACCTGTCTGCTAGCAGGGGGTTCGTGCTTCGCAGGACAGGAAAGTAGTAAGTTTGAAGTGCAATACTTCATAGAAAGTTTTTCGGGAAACTCCTGCCCTGCATGTAGCTTCCAATTTTAGTAATAATTTTACCGCAGAAATAAATATTTATGAAAAAACCCACTATTTTATATGTCACTTTTGTGTTAATAATGATAGGATTCATCAACTCTTTCGCCGGTGTTCAATCTGATTCATTAAGATCAAATTTAGTTTTTGCTGATACCATAATAAAAATTGAAGCAAATCCAAAACAAGGATTTAACTATCCATATTATTTACGAATCCCAAAAGGCTTAAACAAAAAAGACGTGAAGTATCTTTTAGTTGAGACGAATAATACGGGTGTTAATGACACCTTACAATTTCATGAACAAGAAGCCTATTTGCAGATAATACGCAATTCACTTGGGAGCAGTCTTTGCAGTAATCTTAAGATTCCTTTTTTAATGCCTGTTTTTCCAAGACCCCAAAACGACTGGACGATTTATACCCATGCTTTTGATCGTGATGCAGCAATGATAGAAAAGGGAGAAATGAAAAGATTGGATCTACAACTTATTGCAATGATTGAAAATGCAGGAGAAGTTTTAAGCAATTATGAAATTTCTATTAAAGAAAAAATTCTAATGAATGGATTTTCTGCATCCGGGACTTTTGCAAACAGGTTTACACTCATTCATCCGGAACTTATTGCAGGAGTTGCCTGTGGCGGCATAAATGCAATTGCCATTTTACCAATTCCAAAATTACAGGGGAAAAGATTAAAATATCCTTTAGGCATTTATGATTTTGAAACACTTTTTGCTGCAAAATTTAATGTCACGGATTATCAGCAGGTTCCCCAATTCATTTATATGGGAGAAAAAGATACCAATGATGCTGTTTTATTTGATGATGCATACAGCAATTCGGAAAGAAAAATGATCTATCAATTATTAGGGAAAACAATGATTCCTGATAGATTTCTAAATTGTGAAAAAATCTATCGTAGTAATAACATGAATAGTACATTTAAAATTTATCCAAATATTGGTCACGAAACAGAGCAAACAATCTTTTTAGATGTTTATACCTTTTTTAAGAAAATCATATCACAAATCTAATCTTCCACCAATAAGCTGGCTTCTGCCCGGCACGCAGCCCGGAGAGGTTCTGCGATTGCCATCAGGAGTCAGGATGGAGGCAATTTTTTGGCACCAATTCGGCGGGATTCAATAGAATAGACCTTTCCTGTGTGCTGATTTTTTTTGAACTCACATGTCGAAATGATAGGTTAATCTTCTAGATTTACCATCCCGACATCCAATGATTTATTTACAATGAAGCAACGAGTTGATTTTTTATAATTTTAAACGATTGAATATGGGGAGGCTATTATTTTTCAGGAGGTTAAAAATTGTAATGTTGAATAGGGAACTTTTCGAGTTGGGTACTCTCATTAGCAATAAGCATAAAAGAAAGCTCACGATTATTCTTTCGTAATATTAAAACTAAAACTATTTAATATGAGAATTGTGGAACTTTATGAAGGAACTCTATTTGAGTGTCAAATGATTAAAAATCTTTTAGAAAATGAAGGTATTGAGTCTAATTTGAACAACGAAATTATTGGAACAAGTGGAGGAAATATATATAGACCAGCAGGAGGAGTAAAAATAATTGTTTCAGATGATAATTATGATAAAGCGAAAATGATTGTAAATGAATTTGAAAAAACTCGTAAAGAATAAAGGATAAAAAATGAATGATTTTCAAAATCAAAGATAAAAATGTCTATTGCTGACAAAATGTATATTCCACCCTAAATGGCGCGCGTTTAGCTATAGCGTAACGCGTGACAAAACACTCCAACTCATCTCTTCATTTGAGAATCATCTGCCCATTTTATCATGTTCATTCCCACCCCCAATGTAAAACCAATAAAATATATTCCTAGATTTATCCCACCAAACACCCGATGATCCAATTATAATGAAGAAGAAAGAAAACGATATAACTAATTATAAACGGTTGAAATTGAATAATATATATGAACGTCCAAGAACAAATTAAAAAGTATATTACCAGCCAACCCGAGCCAAAACGTAGTGAAATGCAAGCGTTACACGAGTTAACACTTCAAGTGTTACCAGCATGTAAATTATGGTTCAGCGATGGCAAAAACAGCGAAGGTAAAACTATTGCTAACCCTAATATAGGATATGGATTTTATACCATAAAATATGCTGATGGAACAAACAGAGAATTTTATCAAATTGGTTTGAGTGCAAATAAGACTGGAATCTCTGTCTATATTCTTGGTATCAAAGATAAGACATACTTAGCCAAAACTTATGGAAATAAACTTGGAAAGGCAAGCGTGACTGGCTATTGTATTAAGTTCAAAACTCTAAAAGATATAAACATTGATATACTTGAAGCGACAATACGATATGGGTTTGAGGCGCAAACTTGATACACCACCACTTCGGACTGACAGCAGGTCAGCAGGTAACAGCACACCCAAAAGGCGGGCTTGCGTGCTCTAAAGACAGTTTTGTAGTTAATCAAAAATTAGTTTTCCAAAGCAGGTTTTGTGGTATAAGTCCCGCCCTTCGGGCAGCTGCAAAACATGAGCGATACTAACAAAATATGACAATCACAATGACAACATACATTTCAATACTAAGGGGAATTAACGTAAGCGGACAGAAACTCATCAAAATGGACGACTTGCGAAAATTGTATGAAATTTTAGGCTTCCGGAATGTGACGACTTATGTTCAGAGCGGAAATGTAATATTTAATGGAGACGATTTTGAACCAAGTGATCTTGAACAAAAAATTTCCCGCCAAATAAAAAAAGACTTTGGATATGAAGTTCCCGTAATCGTTTTGACCATTGACAAATTGAAACAAGTCTTACACAACAACCCTTTTCTAAACGACCCGAATAAAGAGCATTCATTTATGCACGTTACGTTTTTATCCTCAAAACCTGACTATTTCGAGAAAGAAACTTTTGAGAGCAAAAAGCAAAGCGAAGAAGAAATCAGTTTTTCAGAAAATGCTATTTATCTCTATTGTCCAAATGGTTATGGTAGGACAAAACTGACCAACAACTTTTTTGAATCCAAACTTAAAGTAGATGCAACGACAAGAAATTGGAAAACAACGAATGAAATTTTTAAGATTGCTAATCAAATGAAATAAAAAATGTGTAACACGATTTAATCGTTTCAAAATCAATAGAGAGCCCTTGCTACGAATTCAAAGCGTATCCACCCCACTTGTGCGCGAATGTTTCGCGTGCCTACTTTGCCTGGTTGATTAATGGGAAAATAGTCACGCGTTGCGCTCTCGCTAAACCCGCGTCAGACATGGGATGGTTGTAACCGTAATTCTGATTCCGCTATTGGCCTATTTCTGAAAACGCTATTTCGACCGGAAATCGAAGAAATGATACCAAATGGAAATGGACAAGAATTCGATTGTGATCATTTTAAAAAGTGATGCTTTGCGAAAGTAGGATAATTGGAATTGATTTTAAAATGATAATCTGATCCTGCATTATTAAAGTAAGCTGTATGAAAGTGATTCGACTTTTGTAACAAATTCCCGGCTTCCCCTTTCAAAAGAAACGGTACTTTTGCATGAACAACAAAGTTATGTTCTATTAAATCCTCTATTTATGCCTGATGAAAAAAAGAGATTTACACAGAGGATTTACATCTTCGGGGCACTGGTATTTATTCTAACAGCCTGGTTTTCTGTTGGCTACAATCAATTTGATGAACATTTTCAGGTCATTGAATTTGCCGGTTTGAAATTAGGTCTTACTGAAAAAGCGAACCTGCCCTGGGAGTATGATTGCATGATGCGCCCCTCATTACAGCCGCTTGTCGTGTATTCAGTTTATAATATTTTTTCGTTTACCGGAGTCACAAATCCGTTCCTGATTGCATTTATCATCAGGTTACTTTCGGCAGCGCTTACATTTCTTAGTATTCATATTGTTATCAGATTGTATGCCCCCGAAATACTGAATCGAAAAATTTACTTTGCCTTCATACTGCTCTCCTTTTTTATGTGGTTTATTCCTTACAATAGTGTCAGGTTTTCATCCGAAAACATTGCCGGCAGGGTGTTTTTGATCGGACTGGCCTGGTTTTTTCTCCGTAAGGAAAATAAAATGGCTGACTATTTTTTTACAGGCCTCTTATTGGGGATATCGTTCATCACACGATATCAGGTAGCTTTTATGATCATTGGATTTGCTGCATGGTTATTGGTAATCCGAAAGGCTGGATTCAGAAATTTCATGGCATTCGGCTCAGGGATTATCGTTGTATCAGCCATTGGAGTACTGATCGACCGATGGTACTATGGTGAATGGGTACTCACAACCTGGAATTATTTTTTGCAAAATATTCTTCTTGGCAAAGCCTCAGGATTTGGAATCAGTCCATGGTGGTATTATCTCGAAGATACGTTTATTAATGCCTTCCCTCCTCTCAGCATTGTCTATATTCTGGCCGTTTTCATGTATTTTTACTATTATCCGAAAGACATTCTGACCTGGGCGATGGTACCTTTTCTGGCCGCCCATTTTATGATCCCGCATAAAGAGTTGCGGTTTATTTTCCCTATTATCGGTTTTCTTCCGGTCATGATTATCAAAACTACCGATCTGATATTAAAGAAAAAAGGATATGAGTTGTTGCAACATCGACTAATGAAAATAGTCATTAATTTGTTCTGGTTCCTGAATATGACTATGCTTGTGGTCCTTATCTTCAGGCCTGCCGATGATCGTATTTCACTTTATAAATCAATTTATGACAACTATAACTCCCCGACAAAACTATATTATACAGGAGACAATCCTTATCACCGTGCGAAAGTTGATATTTATTTTTACAAAAGAAGTAATCTGGTATTTCAAAAAGTGGATTCGATACAAAATATCATACCATCGATGGATACAGTAAGCCTTGTTGTCACGAATAAACCCGGCCAACAGTTCGGTAATATATACAATCCGGTGCTGATCTACTCCACCTTCCCGCAATGGGTCAGTCATTTCAATTTTAACCACTGGATAGAACGTACTTTTTTCTGGTATGTGTATGAATTGAAACCAACCAAAAAGCAAATGCCTATTATTGATGAAAACGAGTGAAATCTTCATCAGATTCTTCCCTTCCACTGGCGCGCGATGTTTGGCGTGCCTGCTTTGCCTGTTTGATTAAGGGGAAATAGTCACGCGGGTGAATTAGCTGAAATTTCAATTGCCGGGGAATCCTCGGTAGTTCAACTTGAAGGGAAAAGAAAAGTAACACGAAGTATCAAGCTTTACAATCTTGATGCTATTATTTCTGTAGGATTCAGGGTGAATTCAAAACGGGGTATTCAATTTAGAATTTGGACCAATAGGATATTGAAAGAGTATGCCCCTCTCTCGTTTGAGTGTAGTGATAATGAGCCTGCAGGCCAGGCTGGGTTTAGAACTCCAAATTGATCGATTTTATTACCTACCCCAACTCGCCTTCCTTCAGCGTAGATACCTGCAAAAGGTAAAACAAAAAAAGCAGCAGAATTTTCATCCTGCTGCTCTTGTTAGTTTACATCCAATTTACTTTTTCCTTGTAAACCAATTTACTTTAGCAGAGTACAGCAATTGGTACATCGAAGGAACAATGACCAGTGTCAGGAAGGTAGCAAAAGTCAGACCAAAAATTACCGTCCAGCTCATGGGTGCCCAGAATACGGCGTTGTCGCCTCCGAAATAGATGTCGGGATTAAAGGTGTTGAAGAATGAGATAAAGTCGATGTTCAATCCTACAGCCAGAGGCATTAACCCCAAAACGGTAGTGATGGCGGTAAGTAACACCGGGCGCAGGCGGGTTCTTCCGGCTTCGATAATGCAGTTCATGGCTTCATCCATGGGCAAGTCGTCTTCCGGGGCAATACCCAGTTTCTCTTTTCTTCTCAGTTTAACCAGCCCGATGTAATCAATCAATACAATGCCATTGTTGACCACCACTCCGGCCAACGAAACAATGCCAACGCCGGTCATGATGACTACAAAATCCATTTTAAAAGTAGCCAATCCCCCAAATACACCAATGGTGCTCAACAACACGGTGAACATAATAATGGCCGGTTTCACAAGCGAGTTAAATTGTGTAACCAGGATGAGGGTGATCAACGCCAGGGCGATTAGCATGGCCATGGAGAGAAACGACATCGACTCGGCTTGTTCTTCCTGTTCTCCGGTAAACACGTACTTGTACCCGGCAGGCATCTCAAAACCGGCCATGATCTTTTTCAATTCCTGGTTGATTTCGTTGGCATTATATCCCTCAATTACATTGGAATAGATGGTAATCATGCGGTTGCGGTCTTTCCTCGAAATAGCTCCATAGGTTGAACTGTATTCAAATTCGGCAACAGCCGAGATGGGCACCTGAACAATTTTACCTGACGATTGGTTGCGAAAAGTAATCCGCTGGTTAATTAAATCGGCCAGGTTGTCGCGATATTTCTTGTCGAGGCGCACCACAATCTTATATTCATCTTCCCCGTCTTTGAAATCCGAAATTTCTTTTCCGAAAAGTGAAGTACGCAAGGCATCGGCAATTTGCCCGGTCGACAAGCCAAACCGACGCGCTTTTTCACGGTCGATGTTCACCAGAATTTCAGGTTTTCCCACATCCAGGTCAATGTGCAAAGCCTCAATACCCGGTATGTTGGCTTCGTTAAACACGGCACGGATGGTATCGGTAAGGAACAACAGTTTTTGAAAGTCAATGCCACTTATCTCCAGGTTAATTGGTTTTCCGGTAGGAGGCCCGTTGCGTTGTTTTTCGACCGAAATGGTGATGCCGGGATACATGCCAACCAACGCGTCAGACAGTTGTTTCTCTATCTCGGAAGTGCTCTTCCCCCCGCGCTCGTTGAAATCAACAAAATTAATCGTGACCAATCCCCGGTTGGGCATGCCGCCACGTCCGCTAAAACCATCATCTTCGCTCACGGCACCCTTCCCTGCCAAAGTCAACACCGACTCAACGATTTCCATGTTGGGCCTTAGCACATCGTTCACCCTGTCTTCGATTACCTGCATCACCGAATCGGTAATATCAACATTGGTACTAATGGGCAATTCGGCTACAATATTAATTAACTTGGGATCGGTAGATGGGAAAAAATCCACTTTTGGATTTGAACCAAAATAAAATACCATCGTAACAATCATCAACAAAAAGACACCAATGACCAGGGCCAGCGGGTGCCAGGTAGAGATTGCGAACCTGACAAATTTCACATAGAAGCCTTCGAACCATACCAAAAACACGTTTTGAAACCACATGGCAAGCCGTGACAAAAACAGCAGATTGAGAACGCCGATAAATGCAAAAATAAGCAATAAGGTACCAACCCAGTTCACCTTGACGGCAAAAAATAACAGGGATAACGCGATGAGAACTCCAATCAGGATGATGCCGCGTTTCACATTGGGTAGTTGAATATTGGCTCCTTTTTTATAAAAATCGGTAAACAACACCGGGATAATTACCAACGCCACCATGAGTGAGGCAGTTAGCACAAAGATGAGCGTTAAAGGCATATATGACATGAACTCTCCCATGATACTCTTCCAGAAGAGCAAAGGAAAAAAAGCAGCCAGGGTAGTGGCTGTTGATGAAATAATCGGTATGGCCACCTCACCCGTGGCCTGACGTGCTGCTTCTTTTACGGGATATCCCATGTGTACATACCGGTATATATTTTCGGTTACCACAATGGCGTTATCCACCAACATGCCCAGTGCCAGTATAAGTGAAAACAACACGATCATGTTGATGCGGTAGTCGATCAGCCCCATGATCATAAAGGACAGGAACATGGACATTGGAATGGCAAATCCAACAAAAAGGGAGTTCCGTGTTCCCAGGAAGAGAAAAAGAATAAAAACAACGAAGATTACACCAAGGATGATGCTGTTTTCCAGGTTGCTAACTTGCATTTTTACCATTTCACTCTGATCGCTGGTGATGGTAACCGATAAGTTTTCAGGAATCATCCCGTTTTTTTGGCCCGTGTGGAGTACATCCATTACCTGGTCGACCGTGGAAAGCAGGTTTTGACCGCCCTTTTTCACCACCTGAAGCGAAACCACTGGTTTTCCGCCCAAATAGGCGTAGCTGTCGCGGTCCTTAAATCCATAACTCACCTGGGCAATATCACGTAAATACACGATATGGCCTTCTTCACTTTTAACAATGACACCCAGCATTTGATTGGGATTGGTAAACTCACCCAAAATACGGATAGACCGGTCAATCTTGCCCAAACCTACATCCCCTCCCGACATGCTTACATTCTCGCTCGAAATGGCCGTTTCCACATCAGCATAGCTTACCTGTAAGGAAGCCATCTTAAACGGATCGAGGTTGATTTTAACCTCGCGTTCGGTGATGCCTGTGATTACCACTTTTGATACTTCTGAAATGGTCTCTGTTTCATCTTTCAGATCTTCGGCAAAATCTTTCAACTCACTCACGCTGTAGTCTCCCGACAGGTTGATATTGATCACCGGGAATTCGGAGAAATCAATATCTGTAACCAGTGGATCGTCCAACAAGTCATCGGGCAAATCGCTCTTGGTCTTGTCCACCGCGTCTTTTACATCCTGTAGAGCGGTTTTAATATCCACATCGGTTTGAAATTCCACAAACACGCTTGAGGCATCCTGGCTCGATATGGTTGTCAATTTCTTGATTCCTTTTACCGACTCTATTTCTTTTTCCAAGGGTCGGGTAATGAGGTTTTCAATATCCACGGGTGGATTTCCGGGATAAATGGTTGACACCATAATGGTCGGGATGTTGATATCGGGAAATAACTCCTTGGGCATCGACACGTATGAATAAAACCCGAAAATAATGGTCAATACCGTGATCAGATAAACCGTGTTTTTGTTGTTCAGGGCCCAGGTTGAAAGCCAGAAGTTACGTTCAAGTTGCTTCTCCTTGGGTTCTTGTATTTCGTTGTTCATTGTACTCATGATACGTTTTTAAAATTGTGTGATAAAAAAATGAAATGCTTGCTGTGATTAATTCATCACCTTTACCACAGCCCCGTCCGAAACATTGCTATATCCATCTGTAATATAAATATCGCCTTCCGTCAGGCCGGCTATCACTTCAGTTTTGTCCTTAAACGACTTGCCAATGGTAACATATTGCTTTCGTGCTACTGTTTCACTATCCTTTTGGTCAGCCAAATAAATATAACTTCCTTTCATGTCGTTCCTGATCAAAATGGAGGGTACTACCAGAGCCTGTTCATTGTTATAGTCGTTAATTTCAATATTGGCCAGCATATTGGGCTTGAGCACACCCATAGGGTTATCGAGTTTTACCTGAACCTCAAAAGTCCGGTTTTCTTTGTTGATGACGTTACCGGTACGATGGATTGGTTTGCTCATTTTTATTCCGGGATAAGTAGGGAAAGTAATGGTGACTTCCTCTCCTTTTTTAACCACGGGAAGATAAGCCTCTGAAAGTTGAGCCGTAAGAAAAAGTTCATCGATATTAACTATCCGCATGAATTGCATTCCGGGGGAAGCCATTTCGCCTTCTTTTAAAACGATGGTTTCAACAACGCCACTAATTGGCGAAACGATGATCGACATATTGTATTGAGCCTTTAAAGTTTCCAGCTTGATTTGCAAACTTTCGTAGTTGTTTTTGGCTTCAAGGAATTGTCGTTCCGATCCAATATTTTTTTCCCATAGGGCCGACTGTTTTTTGTAAATCGTTTCAGCCAGACTAAGCTGAGAATCCAACTCCTGCATATTCTTTTCGATCACAACCGTGTTGAGCCTGGCCAGGATTTGGCCCTTTTTCACCATCTGGCCCTCCTTAACTGAAATATGAACCACTTGTCCGTTTACTTCCGGACTGATAAATGCTTCATCAATGGTTTCCAGTTCTCCGGCAGCTTCAAAATAATGCGAAAACATTTCCGGTTGAAGCACTTGAGTTAAAACAGGAACTTTTATACCGGTATAGGTTTCCTGGCTGGGAGTATTGATGTCTTTTTCAATATCTTCAATTTTTTTATTCAATTCGCTTACCTGCTTTTTATAGGTCTCCATTTGAACCACAGGATTTTCCTTTTGGCTGGAACCACAGGCGAACATAAAACTAGTTACTAAAGCTAAGAAGGTGATTTTAATTATCGTTTTCATACTGATTTTAATATTGTTGTGATGATGTTGGTTATAATGTTAATTTATCAAGATTTTCTTCCAGAAATTTCCTTCCTGTTTCACTGACGATTCCATAGAGATGAAAACGGAAGATTTCGTTAAATAATTTGGCTTTTGAAAAGGAGGAATTATCGAAAATATCCGTTGTCATGATGCACTCCATGCGCATCAAGGTAAGGCGGGTAATTATTTCTTCATCTAAGTCAGATCTGAAGAGTCCTTCATTTTTTCCCTTCATGAGGTTATTGCGCACATGATCGATGAAACGGGACCGTTTTATTTTGTTAAAATGTTCAAAGAAGCGGGGGTAATATTTTTTTAAATCGTAGATAAACCCGGGTTTATGGTCCTGAATCATTTTCACCTGAAGGTTGTAGTAAAACAATAGTTCCTCCAGGGCATTGAGGTTTTTGGGCATCCCGTCGGAATAAGGCGTGTTGGGTGAGGTACTCATGCTCTCAAGCACACTCCAAACCAACTGCTTTTTATCTGTAAAGCACTCGTATAAAGTCTTTTTTGAGATACCCAACTTGTGCGATACATCATCCATGGTAACACTTTTGATACCAAATTCAAGGTAAAGGTTTTTTACCTGTTCTATAATCTCGTTCCTTTTAGTTTCCATGGTAGTTATATTTTCGTCTTAGTCAGTATTTTTTCAAGCTCTTCGCCCGCTTTCAGCAATGACAATGCAGCATTGATATATTCATTTTCAGTATTTAAGAACTGGTTGTGCGTGTTAAGCAAATCGAGGCTCGTAGCCAATCCTTCGGTATATTTCTCAGTTGTTTTTTTATAGATTTTTTCGGCGGTTGACCGGCTTTTCTGTTTATTCAAATAAACCGCATATGCATTCATATATTCATTTTTTGCCGTTGAGAACTGAATACCAAGCTGCGACAACAACTGCATCTCCAATACCTCAACCTGCTCGTAAGCAATCTGGGCCTGTTTGGCCTTTGAGTGCCGCAAACCACTTGAAAATATAGGAACCTTCATCGAAATACCAAAAACGGAACTGTTGTACCAAATTCCCTCTTTTTTGAAGAAATCCCATTGGTCTCTTTGTGCCTGTGTTTGATAGTTTAAATTGGCAGAAAGTGATGGCAAGTGGGCCGATTTTGCCAGCTTTACCTGAAGCATGCTCAATTCCTTTTGTTTGACAACCGACCTGTAATCCACGTTTTGTGCAACTACAAAAGGGTTTATCAATATTCCGGAACTATTTTTCTCCTCAATAATATTTTCCATGTTATCAGTTAAGATCAAACTGTCGGCATCGTTCAATCCCATATAAAATTTGAGAAACGCATGTGCAATCAGCAATTGGTTGTTCAGGTAATCCTGCGATGCTTCCAAATCTGATACCAGCAGTTCAAGCTGGTCGACATCGGTTTCTTCGGCGAAACCAACCTCATATACCTGACGGGTTTCATCGGCCAGGTTTCGGGTGATGCGAAGCGTTGAATCGATCACCACCAGGCCATCTGCTGCCGAAAGCGCCGCGTAATACGAATTGGCCACCTGTTGTTTTACTTCCACTTTATTTTTAAAAAAGTTGATGTCGGTACTTTCAAGAAATTTTTTGGCCGCCTGCAATCCGACAATGTATTCACCACTAAAAATCAGCTGCGAAGCAGAAATTCCTAAGGTACCATCATACTTTGTTCCAAACTGAAGCTCAATGTTTTTGGTGGGATCATTAAAAAAATCAGGAATAATCATCACCGGGCGCTGCAGGTTGTCGTTATAATTAATGGAGCCACTTACCTGAGGCAAACCTATGGAAGTGGATTCTTTTACCCGGTATTTGGCTGATTCTACATCTTTTTGCGAGTTAATTAACGTATAGTTGTTTTCCATGGCAAAGGCGATCGCTTCTTTCAACGAAAACGTTTTTACTTGTTGAGCCGCCAGACTGTTTGTCAGAAAAAACAAAAGAAGTACAGTGTTTATTTTTAATATCTTCATGTTGAAATAGTGTAATGGTTTGTTAAAACGGACGGCAAAAGTACAAAAAAATAAACTCTGTAAACTATTGTTATGAAAATAGTTTATTAAGTTTATGTTAAATAACTTGTTCGCCTGTGGAAATTTCAATCGTGATCTGTATTCACTCCGATCATTGATGTATTGATGGGCCTTGGCATTCAGGTTAAGCGGGATGGCCGGGGGTGAGGGTATGAATTGATGCTGCTGCGTATTCATAGCGATTAATATTTTATCGTTTTTTTTGCGTGTGCAAAACTAGAATGACAGCAGGTTTTCTTAAATAGGTTTTAGGTGAATGGGGGTGCATGCTCGGTGAAATGGGAAATAGTGCGGGTAAAGCATTTAATGGCCAAAAATTGACCCACAAGGTCATGGAATAACCCGGCAAAAGATTCGCTGTTTTGTTTGGTATACTTGTAAAAGCAATGTTTACCTCAGCGGCTTTCTGAGCTTAACTTTGCGGCAAAATTTACCGTGAGGGAAATAACAATTGATCAACCTATTACTGTATCAACGTCATTTCATCCAACAAATAACCTGCACCCGCGTATTTATCCACCACGAATAGAAAATACCGGATATCCAATGAGATATTGCGACAAACTTTTGGGTCGTACATCAAATCGCTCATGGTGCCTTCCCAACAGCGGTCGAAGTTTACTCCAACCAACTGACCTTCAGCATTGAGTACCGGACTTCCCGAATTTCCACCAGTGGTGTGGTTGCTGGCAGCAAAGGCCACATGCAGGGTACCGTCCTGATCGGCATATTGTCCATAATCTTTGTTTTGGTAGAGTGTTTTCAATTTCTCCTCAACAACGTAATCATACACGTCAGGATTTTCCTTTTGAATGATGCCTTCCAGTGTTGTGAAATGCTTATAATATACTGCATCTTTTGGGGAAAAGCCACTCACATTTCCATAACTCACACGTAAAGTAAAGTTGGCATCGGGGTAAAACCGTTTGTCGGGCTGCATTTCCATTTGGGCCTTCATATACAACCGCTGCAAACTATCAAGCGTGTTGTTCAGGGCAGTGCGCTGTTGTTTTATTTCATCCTGATAAAGAGCCGTCATTTGAGAGGCCATTAGATAAACAGGATCTTTATGCAGTTTTTTCAAATCCTTTTGCTGGTAATTTTCAACGAATTCAGTGATCTTTTCCTGATTATCAAACATCGATTGTGCAAAAACCGCTCTGGTGTAATTCGGGTAGTTGTCATTATATTTCTTATGAATGTCTTCAAAAAAAGCCGGTTTATACCGTGTTTCCAAATTTTCATCATACAACATAAGCAGTGCTGTCATTACTTCTTCATCAATGGGTTGATAATAATCTTTGAAAAATGCCTTTATTTTACCAATCAAATTTTCCTTTTCCTTTTTGATCAAGTCTTCCTGAAAAGGTTTTGTCTGGCTTAGTGTAGCAAGTTTGGAAAATCCGTTTGCAAACGCCACGAGTTCGATGGCCAAACCGGCCTCCAGATAATAGTCGGTTGCAACATTCAACGGACTCAGTAATGAGTAAGCTTGTTCAAAGGCAGGAAGCAGCCCGCGATAAGTCGTGTTTTGTGCCCAATCCTGAAATTCTGCCTCATAAGATTGCTTCCTTTCAATTCCTTTCATGCGTATGATGCCATCGCTTTCGCCAATCATTTTTTTCCAATAGTTGGCAACGCGTGCATCTTTCGATGCATATTGAATTCTAATCTGGGGATCTTTTTCTTCATATTTCCCAAAAATATCCAACCGGGTTTCCCTGAGTTTAATTTTCTGCGGATTTTGTACCTGTGTAATCATTTCGATGGCATACGACGGCAGGTACTCGCTGGTGCTGGCCGGATAGCCAAACACAAAGGTAAAATCATCTTCCTGAACCCCTTCCAACGAAATGGAAAGGTAGAATTTAGGTTGATAAGGCACATTTTCTTCAGCATATTTGGCCGGCTTTCCATCCTTGCCCACATAAATGCGAAATAGTGAGAAATCGCCTGTATGACGGGGCCACATCCAGTTATCGGTATCGCCACCAAATTTCCCGATATTCGATGGCGGTGCCCCTACCAGACGGATGTCTTTAAAGGTTTCGGTTACCATCATATAGTATTGGTTCCCATTGAAAAACGGCCTAATGAACCCTTGATAAAGAGAATCTCTTTCAAGTTCCGCAATTATTTTCAGGTTGTTGAGTGCAATCAATTCATGCCGCGCCTTTTCAGTCATTTGAGGGCTGACTCCTTCGAGCACTTTTTCTGTAACTTCTTCCATCCTGATCAATAAAGTGGCAGTCAGGCCTGGGTTAATCAACTCTTCGCCCTGGTTCATCGCCCAAAAACCATCGGTCAGGTAGTCGTGTTCCACGGTGCTGTGTTGTTGAATCTGGCCAAACCCACAGTGGTGATTGGTGAGTAACAATCCGTTTTTCGAAATCAGCTCCGAGGTACAACCCCGTCCAAAAAGCAAAACAGCATCTTTCAAACTGCTGTGGTTAATGGAATAAATATCTTCTGCCGTAATTTTTAGCCCCATTTCCTGCATTTCCTTTTCATTCATTTGCTGTAGCAGCATGGGTATCCACATGCCCTCACCTGCAAAAATCTGTGTAACCGAAAGCCATGAAAGTACAATTGAAAGCGCGAAAGTCTTGTTGATCATTTAATGTTGTTTTAATTTTTTGTAAAAATATTGAAAATTTGGAGAATAAACATGGATTATAAAATTTGAAAATTGACTGACGTATAGGGAATAGAACACGGATGACACTCCCGATTGCCATCGGGATAAACAGATGATCACGGGTTTAATCCGTTTTGATCCGCCGCATCCGCGTCACCCGTGTTCAAACCATTCCCTTTTATCCGTTTTAATCCGTCACACCCGTGTCATCCGTGTTCTAACCTTTTCCCTCTTTCGAGGTTTAACCCTTTCTATCATTTGTAAATATTTTTCTTTTAAACTGAGGATTCTTTCCAAAGTTGAACAGCAGCCCCACTTCTTTGTCAGTAGCTTTAAGGTAGTTGATTAATTGATAACCATGCTCGTCAACCAATGTTTCAGCAGCCTTAAGTTCAAGGATAATCAAATCTTCCACAATAATATCTGCAAAATAATCTCCAACAGATTCACCTTCATAATAAACTCCAATCGGGCATTTATTTTTACATTCCAATCCCGCTTTTTTCAATTCAATCATCATGGCATTTTCATAAACTTTCTCCAGAAAACCGTATCCTAAAGTATTATAAACCTTATAGAAAACCTCGATAATTTCACTTGTTAATTCTTCGTATAGCATGGTGATGGGTTTTAATTGTGAAAGATACGATTATGTTTTGGAACACGCTTGATCCCAGAATTTCAATCCGGCAGGGGAAATGGAACACGGATGACGTACCTGCCGGCCGCAGGCGGGGATTGAACAGATGATCACAGATTTTTTGTTTTCAGTCTCGCAGGTGTGTTCTTTACTTAACCCTTTATTCGTGCAAATCCGCCCCATTCGTGTCATCCGTGTTCCAACCCTTTACCCTTTATCCAGCTAAATCCGCAGCACCTGTGTCATCCGTGTTCTATTGCATATCACATTACACGCCCGAAAGTTTTTATCTTTGCTGCACGATTAAAAAAAATGGAATTATAGTATGCAAGACCAACCTGTTTACAAACCGAAAAATCACATCCGCATCGTTACCGCAGCTTCCTTGTTCGACGGACACGACGCTGCCATTAACGTCATGCGAAGGATTATCCAGGCTTCCGGAGCCGAAGTCATTCACCTGGGACATAACCGTTCGGTACACGAAATTGTAAACACAGCCATTCAGGAAGATGCACAAGCCATCGCGCTCACCAGCTACCAGGGCGGACACATGGAGTTTTTGAAATATATGTTCGATATGCTCAACGAAAAAGGGTGCGGTCATATCCGCATTTTTGCCGGTGGCGGTGGCGTAATCCTGCCCGAAGAAGCTAAAGAATTGCAAGCCTACGGCATCACCCGCATTTATAGTCCCGACGACGGAATGGAAATGGGCCTTCAGGGTATGATCAACGATTTGCTGGAAAAATCAGATATTCCTACCGGAAAAGACATTCAGGTAACAGCCAGAGATATTTATAACCAAAACTATGTATCCATTGCAAAACTGATTTCCGCTGCCGAAAACAACCGTGATGAAGCAGCCCCTTTACTCGAAGAAATAATCCATCACAAACGCAAAATCAAATCACCTGTTTTGGGGATTACCGGTACCGGTGGTGCCGGAAAATCATCCTTAATCGATGAAATTGTCCGTAGATTTTTACGCGATTTTCCTGAAAAACGCATGGCCATCATCTCGGTAGATCCTTCCAAACGTAAATCGGGTGGGGCTCTTTTGGGCGACCGCATCCGCATGAACGCCATCGACAATCCAAGAGTCTACATGCGCTCACTGGCCACACGTCAGGCAAACCTGAGTCTGTCAAAATATGTTAAAGATGCAGAACTCATCGCGCAGGCGGCGGGTTTTGATTTGATCATCCTCGAAACCTCGGGCATCGGCCAGTCCGACTCCGCCATCATCGATCACAGCAATGTTTCACTTTATGTGATGACTCCTGAATACGGCGCTGCCAGCCAGCTGGAGAAAATCGACATGCTCGATTATGCCAACATCATCGCATTGAACAAAGCCGACAAGCGGGGTGCGATGGATGCCTTACGTGATGTGAAGAAACAATATCAGCGCAATCATAAGTTGTTTGATCAGGATTCGGATTCAATGCCTGTTTATGGTACCGTGGCTTCTCAGTTTAACGATCCTGGCGTCAATGAGTTATACTCGAACCTTCTGTTGAAAATTGAACAATTTACCGGTGTTGGTTTTGGTAAGAAATCAGATGATTCCGGTCATTCGCCGGACAAGATTTATATCATCCCACCTCATCGAATACGTTACCTTTCGGAAATTTCAGAAACCGTTCGTGGCTATAACCGTTGGGCCATGCAGCAAAGCGAAGTGGCACAAAAATTATTTAGTCTGGAGCAATCGGCCTCCCTTCTGGAAAAAGAGCATGAAGAGGAAGCAACCAAACCCATCCGTCAGTTAATAAAAAAAACAGTCACCAAACTTGATCCAAAAAACAAAGAAATTCTTGAAAACTGGGACCAGACCAAAAAATCATACACCGATGAATATTTCATCTTTAAGGTGCGTGACAAAGAGCTGAAAATTGCCACGCATGTCGAATCTATGTCACACACACAGGTCCCTAAGGTTTGTTTGCCACCCTATAAAAGCTGGGGCGAGATTCTGCGTTGGGTATTGAAGGAAAATGTACCGGGCGAATTTCCATACGCCGCAGGGGTTTTCCCCTTTAAACGCGAAAACGAAGATCCTACCCGCATGTTTGCCGGTGAAGGTGGCCCTGAGCGTACGAACCGCCGCTTTCATTATGTAAGTAAAGGGCTGGCGGCCAAACGACTTTCAACGGCTTTTGATTCGGTGACTTTATATGGTGAAGACCCGGATATCCGGCCTGATATATATGGAAAAATTGGCAATGCAGGCGTGAGTATTGCCTGTCTGGATGATGCGAAAAAACTCTATTCGGGTTTCGATCTGGCCAAATCCACCACCTCGGTTTCGATGACCATCAACGGGCCGGCACCAACTTTGGTGGGTTTCTTTATGAATGCCGCCATCGACCAGCAATGCGAAGTGTATATCACAGCCAATGGTCTGGAAAAAGAAGTTCAACAGCAGATTGAAGAACTCTATCGCCAAAGAGGCACCAAAAGGCCGGCCTATCAGGGCAAAATCCCAGATGGAAACAATGGTTTGGGATTGATGTTGCTGGGAGTTACCGGAGACATGGTATTGCCCGCAGAGGTGTATCAGAAAATCAAAAAAGAAACCCTTTCCAAAGTGCGCGGAACGGTACAAGCCGATATCCTGAAAGAAGACCAGGCTCAAAATACCTGCATTTTCTCCACGGATTTCTCCCTGAAAATGATGGGTGATATCCAGGAATACTTCATTAACCAGAATGTGCGTAATTTTTACAGCGTGAGCATTTCGGGTTACCACATCGCCGAAGCAGGCGCCAACCCCATCAGTCAGTTGGCATTTACGCTGGCCAACGGGTTCACTTACGTGGAATATTACCTCTCGCGTGGCATGGACATCAACCAGTTTGCACCCAACCTCAGTTTCTTTTTCAGCAATGGCGAAGATCCTGAATATGCTGTTATTGGCCGCGTAGCCCGTTTGATCTGGGCTAAAGCCATGAAACTGAAATACGGCGGCGGCGAACGGGCTCAAAAGCTAAAATACCACATCCAGACTTCCGGTCGGTCGCTGCATGCCCAGGAAATTGATTTCAACGATATCCGCACCACCTTACAGGCTTTGTACGCCATTTACGATAACTGTAACTCGTTGCACACCAATGCATATGACGAGGCCATTACCACTCCAACCGAGGAAAGTGTTCGTCGTGCCATCGCCATCCAGATGATCATCAACCATGAGCTGGGGTTGGCCAAAAACCAAAATCCGCTGCAAGGTTCTTTCATCATCGAAGAACTGACCGATCTGGTGGAAGAAGCCATCCTGAGCGAAATGGATCGGATTACAGAACGTGGCGGAGTATTGGGTGCCATGGAAACCATGTATCAACGGGGTAAAATCCAGGAGGAAAGCCTTTATTATGAACACCTGAAACATTCGGGCGAATTGCCCATCATTGGTGTGAATACGTTTTTGGGAAGCGGGGGATCGAAAACCGTCATCCCGGGCGAGGTGATCCGCGCTACCGAAGAAGAAAAGCAATACCAGATCCACATGCTGGAACAGCTTCACGCAACCTGGAAAGAGGAAAGCGCTGTAGCTTTGAAGTTGTTACAGAAAAAGGCCATCAACAATGAAAATGTGTTCGAAGCCCTGATGGAAGCCACCAAAACATCTTCCATCGGTCAGATCACCAACGCGTTGTTTTCGGTGGGCGGACAGTATAGGAGAAATATGTAATGGTTGAATTTTGAGTGTATAATAAAGAAGGTAATTCTTATTACAACAAAAATTCTTTATCATTATCAGGGGTTACAAACTCAAATTTAGCATTCAGATAGTTTTCTAATAACTGTTTGGGTGGTTTTACTTTTGCCCTGGTGTTCCATTATAAATCATTGAGAAGTTTACATCAATTGATTTATCAATCGTTTTACAATACCCCCCTTTTTACTCACAACTCTCTACGCCTGCTCTCAATACTCCACCACTACTTAGCAATAAACTCTGCTATTTAAAATGCCCGGAAATTACATTTTCTGATAACCTGTGTTTATGAATTCTTAATGAATGTATGACGACAATTAAATAAAAAGGCCGCTTCTTAAAAGCGGCCTCCTTGAATGTTTAAACAATTATTATTTACTGATAATCAGCTTCCGGCTCACCGTTGTGTGTTTGCCAACAATACTCAGTTGATACGTGCCAGATGAAAAGCTGCTCAAATTCAACCGATGAATACCGTTATTTGAAACCGATACTTCGTGTTCTTCATACACTACCGCGCCATTCAGGTTCAGTAATTTAATTGAAACCTGCTGGTTTACCATGCTCTTAAGTTCCAAACTAAAAATTCCGTTTCCCGGATTTGGATAAATGTTGAGACTGATGACTTCCCTTTCATCGATGGAAGTACAATCTTTAAATTCAACACTTACATCTGCCGCGTTCACACAGCCATTTTCAGATGTTACCTCTACTGCTATCGCCTGAATACCATATCCATAACCGGCCGTATCTACCAGGATCGTTTGGGTTGTCTGCCCATTCGACCAAAGATAGGTCGATCCTGTATTTCCGGCATCCAGCAGGATATTGCCACCTCCGCAGAATACGGTATCGGCCCCCAGATTGACTTCCGGAATACCGGCAAAATTCAATTGAATGGTATCGGTAGCCAGACATTGATTTTCGTTGGTTACCTGCACCCAAACACTGGTTAAACCGTTTCCTTCAGCAACAATGGTCTGGGTTGTTTCTCCGGTTGACCAAAGGTAGGTAGCGCCTTCGTTTTCTGCATTCAGGCTATATTGATTTTCACCACACAAAACTTCGTCAGGACCTAGATTCACGACCGGATTCGGGAATACCAAAACTGCCACTTCGGCATTATTGGTAAACAAACCATCGCTCACGGTAACATAATAAGTTGTGTTTTCTGTGGGTAAATCCACAGGATTTTGCTCCTGTGAGGTAAACCCTTCGGGAATAGAAACCCAACTATAGGTATAAGAGCCACTGCCGCCAGAAGGAATTACATTTAACTGAACACTTTCGCCGAAACAAATTTGGGTGGGTTCAGCCGACGCCACAATGCTTAAGTCGCTAACCTCCATGGTCAGGTTAACAGGGATACCTCCCGTATTGATGTCATTTGAAAGATAGGTTATGGTTTCGGGATAGATTCCATTGGATAGTCCTGTGGAATTGAACGTAAGCAATACATCCAATGAATCTCCAACTGGCACACTTCCAGTTTCGGGGTTTACGATCAGCCAATCTTCGTATACAATTGAATAATCTTCAACTTCTCCATATTGAGTCGATCCGGTCGCAGAGGCTTTTTCAGAGGGGCCCAACAGGCGGATCCGCATCATGGTAACTCCCTGAACACCACCTTTTGGAGGGGTGATGGTTCCTTCAAAAGAATTAAAATTGCTGTTCGGCGATAATACGACGGGGATTTCATCATATTCCCTGTTTTGATTCCAGTCGATCCAGACGTATACCTGGTCGCCCTGGTAGCCGTTGCGATTTTCAACGATCAGTTGATAGGATTCCCCGGCACGCATACGCGTTGAGAAATCGGAGAAATTGCTATAGAAATCAGAACCCGATGTGTTATTGATCGTTCCAATTTTCACCGCACTTATGTATTCATCGCCACCACCTTGCGCCTGTTCATATTCAGAGGCTGATGTTCCTGATTTAAATGGAGACAGATGAAAATTAAGAGGAAGAACGCCTGTGTTTTTAATTTTCAGTGTACGTTCTGCAATTTCATCGGGAGCTACATTTACCGTGATTTCCAGCGGGGAAATCTCGATGGTGGACGATCCGTACTGGGTCATTGCAGAAGTAGAAGTCGACTCTGTTCCACCATAATCTGCTGTGACCTCATAGGTGTAATAGCCATAATCAGTCAGCTGATTTTCATAGGTTGTTTCAACGGAAGTTCCAATAAGGCTGCCATCGCGATAGATGTTAAAGTGCTGAAAACCTGCTGACAAAACAAAATTCCAGGTCAGGTTTGCCAATCCATTATCCTGATTTACCGTGGCTACCAATCCGGTAGGTGAGTGCACTTCGATGGTTTCAAAAACTGAAACATACGACATGGCCACTCCCGAGCGGTTATCAGTCCAAACAGGATATACTTTTCCAGCGCTTGCATGGATTCCGAGGTAATCTCCAAAATATCCACTGGCCAATCCCGGTATGGGTGTGGGTGTAAATGACACATCACTTACTTTAAAATCTTCCCATGTTTCGCCGGCGTTGGTTGAGACAGCTACCCAGGCTTCTGCCATTGAAGGATTTGTGTTTCGGTTATCATAAAAAATAGTGCTGATGATGCCGTTGGAAGCATCGCAGGTGATCCACGGCAGGTAATGTGATTTACCTTGTCCAATGGGATCCTGGTTTACCCGGATTGGCTCACCAAAGGTGAGGCCGCCATCAGTTGATTTGATCAGGTACACATCCCGGTCACTTCCCGTGTTACTTCCGGGAATCCCCACGTTGGTCCAAACAATATAAATATTACCGCTATTGGGTCCATTACTCGCATCAACTGCCATGCTGGGGAATGAATTTACACGCATGTTTTGCGGCACACCTGAATTGCGAATTCCTTTAATGTTATTGATAATGCGGTATGAAGGTTCCCAGGTGGCACCTCCATCCAGCGAGCGTGTAAAACCAATTGATTTTTCATCCTGTGGCCACCCGTCATAAATGGCCCATGTAGCATATACTTCGCCATTAGGACCGGTACTCAGGTTAACACCCTGATTGTGGCTGCCTGCATTTACACCGAGACTCAGTACGATTTTTGAATCCCAGGTTTCTCCATTATCAATGGATCGTTTAATTACTACCTGATTATTGGCTCCTCCACCAAATTCAGTCCAGGAATTGTACAAATGATTTTCATAAGGACTTCCGATTTTGGCATCTATCCACATGTGGTTTTTGTCGGCCAGATCGTTCCAACCTGTGCCAGGTTTTGGTGCCACACCGACTCTTGTCCAGGAGGTTCCCTGGTCGTCAGAGTAGGAAATATCTTGTCCGCTACTGCTACCAATATATCCAACATACCAACGTCCATCTGTTCCGATGCAGGTGGTCGGGTCGCCACTGTTGCTCCCGTTTGGTCCCTGTATACTGCCTCCCCAGGTTTCTCCCAAATCCATGGTGTATAAATAATCAGCGCCATAAACAGATCCTCCGCCCGAAGGGGTTGAGTTGTTCGAGTTCAAAGCCACCATATTGTCGTTGGGATCGATAAAAATCGAGTTTTCACTTTGTGTGGATGATTGGCCTGTGACAGGAACATCGGGAGAATCATCGAGGCGCACCATTCGCGATTGGATAGTGCTTCCTGTATAGATTGCTTGTGGAACCTCTGCTTCAGGGTTTAATACAGCCAGTCCTTTTGATGCCATCAATTTCCAATAACCATTGTTGTCGACTCGTGTGTTTACCTGAGCTCTTTTTTCACGTTCCGACATGTTGTTTTTACTGATGGCCCAATTCAAAGAAAATGCCCCTAGTATTATAAAAATACCAATGGCAATAAGCATAAATTTTTTCATGATAGGTTCAATTAACTGTAAATAGATTCATTGTCGCGACAAAAGTAAAATTTATATAATGGCATGGATAAACAATGATCAATTTATTACTGTGAAAATTGAAAAAGGAGGAATCCTTTTGAGTGAATGAGTGAGCCTTTTAGGTATATTCTTTCACATGTGCTTCTCCGAGAGCTACACGCAAACCATTCATGGCCAAGGCTTTCATTTCATCTTCACCCGGATACACATGTACAGGACCAAACCGGTGAATATAGGAGATGATTTGGTTGACAAAATACTTATCATGGGCGATACCTCCTGTAATTAAAATGCCGTCAATTTCGCCATGCAACACGGCTACCATAGAACCTACCTCTTTGGCTACCTGATAGGCCATTCCATCATAAATTGTTTTTGCATACTGGTCTCCTTTTTCGGCACGTTGTTCTACTTCGTAAGCACTGTTTGTCCCCAAATAGGCAACTAAGCCACCTTCTCCTTTTATCATTTTGAGCACCTGTTTTTCGGTATAGTTACCACTATAGCATAACCTGACCAAATCGCCTACAGGCAAAGTCCCTGTACGTTCCGGCGAATAGGGCCCATCTCCGTCAAGGCCCTGGTTTACATCAACTACCCTGCCTTTTTTATGTGCCCCCACGGTGATTCCACCACCCAGATGAACGACAATCAGATTTAGGTCTTCATATTTTCGCATGATGGATTTTGCATGCTGACGGGCTACGGCTTTTTGGTTGAGCGCGTGAAAAATGGATCGTCTTGGCAACAAGGGATGTCCCGATAACCGAGCGAGTTCGTCCAGTTCGTCCACAACTACCGGATTGGTAATGTAGGCTTTGGCATTGGGTAATGATTGAGCAATATCCCAGGCGATGAGTCCTCCCAGATTGCTGGCATGTTCGCCATAAGTGCAGTTTTCCAATTCATACCGCATTTTGTCGTTCACCTCAATAATTCCAGATTCGACGGGTTTCAGCAATCCGCCTCTACCCATGATGATGGAGATGCTGTTGATGTCGATGTCGGCATCTTTCAACTCACGGATAATGAGTTCTTTTCTAAACTTAAATTGTTTGGTGATGACATCATAAGGCTCAAGTTCGTTGGAAGTGTGCCTGATGGTTTGAATAAAAAGCGGATTGGTGCCTTCGAAAACAGCAATTTTGGTACTTGTAGAACCGGGATTAATGGCAAGTATTTTGACTTCTTCCATGTGTGAGGACTCGGGTTACTAAATTATTTATTTGGCCATCAGGGCCGCCAGCGCGATAGAGTATAGTTTTGTTTTTGTGCTGTCGCCTCGTGAAGATAAAACTGCAGGTACCCGGGCGCCCATAACAATTGCACCAAGTTCACTTTGGGCAAGTTTGGTGTTGGTTTTGTAAAACACATTGCCTGCTTCTATATTGGGGAAAACCAGGCAATCTGCATCTCCGGCTACTTTTCCTGCTATTTTCTTTATTTCGGCACTTTCTTTATCGATGGCAACATCCAATGCCAAAGGCCCATCAACAAAACCGCCCTGAATTTGCCCCCGATCGGCCATTTTAGAAATGATGGCGGCATCAGTTGTGGAAACCATTTTTGTCGAAACCTGCTCGGTGGCTCCAATAAGGGCTACTTTGGGTTCTTTAATACCCAGGGTTTGGGCTACTTGTATCAGGTATTTAACAATAGCAATTTTTTCATTTATTTCTGGCGCCGGGATAATGGCCACATCTCCTACAATAAGCAATTTATGATAGTTTGCGTTTTCAATTACAGTCACATGGCTTAATATAGCCCCCGGATCCATTAAACCAGTTTCTTTATTAAGTATGGCACGCATATACTTGTCGGTACTAACCAATCCTTTCATCAACAGATTTCCTTTTCCGTCATTAATCAGTGCAACTGCTTTGGTAGCGGCTTTCATTTCATCGGGCTCATGAACGATGGTAAACTTGGCCATGTCGATGCCTTCGAGTTCACAGGTTTTGGCGATGGTTAGTTCGTCTCCAACAAGTGTTCCGGTAACCAGACCCAAATCAATGGCCTCGCTTACGGCGCTTATGGTATGCGAATCGTTGGCAAAGGCAGCCACTAACCTCTTTTTCTCCTGTGCTTTAAGCACTTCAAACATGTCGTCAAGTTTTTTTATCATCTTTAGGATTATGGTTGTTAAATATTTAACAAAAATACAAACATTGTTCGACGTACTTATAAAAACTTTTAAAAAATGCTATTTTTGGAAAAAAAACCATTGGTTAAAAAGATACTGTTTGTTTGTTTAGGCAATATTTGCCGCTCACCAGCTGCAGAGGCTGTTTTTAAAGACATTGTCGCAAAGAAAGGATTGGCGGCAAAATTTGAAATTGATTCTGCCGGCACCTCCGGATATCACTCCGGGGAGCCTGCAGATGTTCGCATGCAGCAACATGCAAAAAAACGGGGTTATACGATTACTTCTATTTCGCGACCGTTTGATCCAAAGTATGATTTCGACCATTTTGACCTGATTCTCGCCATGGATGACGACAACCTGCACGATTTAAAAGAAATGACCCGGAATCAGGAAGATGTAAAAAAGATTCATCTCATGACGGATTTCTCTGCATCAGGTCACCATCATCACGTACCCGATCCTTATTATGGGGGTCCACAGGGGTTCGATTTTGTGTTGGATTTACTTGAAGAAACGGGGAAGGGGCTTTTTAATTATATAGAGAATTCCACTTCCTAAAGCTGGCGGAGCCTGGTTTAGGAGAATTATCTCAGGGGTTCAAAGTCCTCTTTCCCTGCCCCGCAAACCGGACACATCCAATCATCAGGAATGTCTTCAAACGCTGTTCCGGGAAGTATTCCGCTGTCCGGATCACCTTCTGCAGGATCGTAAATATGATCGCACACCAGACATTGGTATTTTTGTAAACGAGAGGAATCACTTTTGGCCGAAGCCACAACAGGCTCTTCAGGTTTGATATAGGTTGGTGCATTTTTTGGGGCTTTTCCCTTTTTTACATTCCTGTAATAGGCATAGGTAAGGGGTTCTTTGGTTTCATGCAACAATCCAAAGTCGATAATTTCACCGATGAACACAATATGAGAACCTACATCCATTTGATTGATTAATTTACATTCAAACCAGGCAATACATTCCTTTGTTACGATCGGCACGCCTGTTTTTCCCTTGACATAGGGAATGCTTTCAAACTTATTGATGTCCTTTCCACTTTTATATCCAAATAAACCAATCAGTTCAGATGAGGCCTGTTCCTCAAGTACCGAAATTGAAAACAAACCGGATTCCTCAATCAGATGACTGGTAAAATTGTCTTTGTTACATGAAATGGCAACTTGCGGTGGTTCGGCAGTTACCTGAAAAGCCGTGTTGGCAACATATCCGTTCATTTTACCATGAGAGGAGGTGCTGATAATGTAGAGTCCATAGGTAAGTTTAAAAAATGTTTCTGTGTTCATGACCGTCTATTTTTTCCAAAATTAGTCATTTTTAATGAAAAATTCCGGTAAGACGCCTCATATAAATGCGGGCATCTTGCTATTCAACAACTCAAATAAAAAAATGATTTGAAATGAGGAGACAATATAAATCAATCCCGGGAAACGATGTTTCTTTCATCAGCCTTAGGAGAACCGCATGTCAGAAAAAGCTACTGAGAACGGTCAGGTCAGGTTAAGATGACCAATTTGGTCTGTAATCTGATGTGGACTAACATACTTGTTTAGTTTTACCTTTTTGCCATTTTCCTGGCACATAGGGCAGTGGCTCATTTTTACGGGGAAAATATAGTCGCATTGATGACAATAATAGTAATGAATGGGGGTGGCCTTGCGGCGTTCTTTCATCACCAGGAAGATTCCTGCCAGGGGTGTAAGTAATAAACTTATTAGAAAAATACGCACACCCTCCGACTTGCTGTCAATACCCATCCATGTTAGAATAAACGTCGCTAACAAGTAGATGGCAATAAAATACAATATCATGGCTACTGAGCTTTTAACTTAAATCTATTGGCAATTTTGAATCCAAAAATCGCAACGACTTAAATGGCAGCGGGATATAAAAACAACCGTTACTATAACGATCAGTTTGCCCTGTTTTGCTATCCGAAAATGTAGTTTACTCTACGATTCCGAAGGTGTGATGACAGGTAAATGTCCATCGCCAAGGTTCATTTTTATCCTTGAGACCAACATATCTATTGCCACTTTGTTTTCACCTCCCTGTGGAATAATCAGGTCCGCATATAATTTTGTTGGCTCGATAAACTGGATGTGCATGGGTTTCACGAATTTTTCATAGTGGGTGAGGGCATCATTATAATTCCTTCCACGCTCTTGCACATCGCGACGAATGATACGCATGAGCCTGTTGTCGCTATCGGTTGCCACGAACATCTTGATATCGAGCAATTTTCTTAATCTGGCATTTCCCAGGATTAAAATACCCTCAACAATTACAACCCGTTTAGGTGCGACAGGAATAGTTTCGCCCGACCGGGCACAAGTAACATAAGAGTAAATGGGTAATTGTATTGTTTTGCCCTGCTTGAGGGCATTCAGGTGCTCTACAAGCAAGTCGAACTCGATGGAATTGGGGTGATCGAAATTAATCTGCAGTTTTTCTTCCTGCGACAGGTGCCCGTTATCGTAATAATAGGCATCCTGAGGTATAAGAGCCACGCTGTTTTGAGGCAATGCTTCAATGATTTTATTTACAACGGTGGTTTTTCCGGATCCACTTCCTCCGGCAATTCCAATTATCAACATAAAGGCATATTTTTAGTGATTCAAAAATAAGAAAAGAGGTGAAGCAACCAACTGTTCACCTCTTTCTTTTAAGGCGTATCATTTTTTATTTTGATTTACATTATAAAGCTCATCAAAACCCCGGCGGCAACGGCAGAACCAATTACACCGGCTACGTTCGGCGCCATGGCGTGCATCAACAAATGGTTTGACGGGTCATATTTAAGGCCTTCTATTTGAACCACCCTGGCACTGTCAGGCACGGCCGATACTCCGGCTGCCCCAATCAGTGGATTTATTTTATTGCCTTCGCTGAGGAAAAGGTTCATCACTTTCGCGAAAAAAATCCCTCCCGCGGTAGCAAGAATAAACGAAAGGGCACCCAGTATAAAAATTAAAATAGAGCCACCGGTTAAAAAAACATCTGCCTGAGTGGAAGCTCCCACTGTAACACCGAGAAGTATGGTGACAATATCAATTAGTGGGTTGCGGGCCGTATCAGCCAGGCGCTTTGTTACACCACTTTCTTTCAGGATATTGCCAAAAAAGAGCATTCCCAACAAGGGCAAAGCTCCCGGTGAAATAAAAGTGGTCAAAATAAGGCCAAGTATTGGGAAAATAATTTTTTCAAGTTTACTTACCGAGCGGGGAGGTTTCATGCGGATTACTCGCTCTTTTTTGCTTGTAAGCAACCTCATCACAGGTGGCTGGATCACAGGAACCAAGGCCATATACGAATAGGCTGCAATGGCAATGGGGCCAATCAGGTTTTGCGTTTGCACGCCATTAATAATACCTCCGTTGGCCAATTTTGACGAAAGAAAGATAGCCGTTGGGCCATCCGCACCACCAATAATACCAATGGCTCCCGCTTCGGGCATATTAAATCCAAGATAAAGTGCTCCAATCAGGGTAAGGAAAATCCCAATCTGTGCAGCTGCGCCCAGCAACATCAGTCGGGGATTGGAAATAAGAGACGAAAAGTCAGTCATGGCGCCGATACCCAGAAAAATCAAAGGTGGATAAATCCCTTTTACAACCCCGAAATAGAGGTAGTTTAGCACGCTCCCTTCCTGATAAATACCCAGCTGCAAATTTATTCCCCCATCTTGAAAAAAGGGAATGTTCCCAATGATTATCCCTGTTCCAATAGGTATTAGCAGCAAGGGTTCATATTCGTATTTGATGGCCAGAAAGATAAAGAAAAGCCCCACGACAATCATAATCAAATGACCCGGAGTGGCATTTCTAAAGCCCGTGTAACTGATGAATTTGGCAATCCCTCCCATAATGCCCCCAACTCCATCAGGAGCAGAATTGTTTATAGTTTCGGTTGAATTGCTAACAGGTTCGGCTATCCCTGGAATTTGAAACACCATGAAGTTTAAACCGACCAATAAAGCAATAATCCCAAAAACGGTGATCGCTTTTTTTCGTGCATTCATATCAGTGATCCCCCTTTAGTTTACTTCTAATTCAATTAATGTATCGTCCTGTAATACAGAATCCCCCGGCTGAACTTTAATTGTTCTGATAATACCCGACTTTTCGGCGAGCAGTTTATTTTCCATTTTCATGGCTTCATAAACAAGCAACTTATCGTCTTTGGCCACTTCGTCTCCAACTTTTACAAACACTTGTAAAATGTTTCCTGGCAGCGGTGCCTTAATTTTGAAAAGCACATCTGATGTTTTGCCAATCTTGTGAGCGTCTTTGGGTCTTGAAATGGCCGAACGTACTAAAATGGGAGTTTTGGAAGTGCGCTCTTCCTTGTGAAGTTCTACGTTATACGAGGTGCCGTTTACATCAATTTTCGCAGAGCCATCCTCCAGTTTTTTTATTTCAACTTCGTAGTTATTTCCGCTTATGGTGAACTTGAATTTATTCATTTGATTAACATTTTTCGGGGATTATTAAAACCTGATGGTGATCTAAAGAATAGGTTATCGGCTAAAGGTATGAATTCCGTAAATTTTTGAGCTCCAGGGTGAGTATACCTTCGATACCCGTTTTATGGTAATCACATCGCTTTCGTCGTCGTGTAAATCGCGGCATAAAAAAATGGCTAAGGCGATGGCAGCGGCCTCTTCTCCTGTGACCTCTATTTCGGTTTCCTGATGGGATAGTTTACCTGCTTGGGCAAGCCTTCGCCGGGTATTCCAGGCGAGAACCTTGCCCAGGTATAAAAAAGTATAGTAGAGGATCAGCAAGGCCGTAAAAACGATGGTATAACCTATCACGGCAATAATGCCGCCCTCTAAAATCAATTCGGGAATTTGAAATATCAAGTGCATATCTTTATTGATTCACAGCGTTATAATGGAATGTTGGAATGTTTCTTCGGCGGGTTGATGTCCTTTTTTGAGGCCAGTGTACGCAACGCGCGGATAATTCTAAATCTGGTATTCCGGGGTTCAATCACATCATCAATATAACCGTAAGCAGCTGCCTCGTATGGGTTGGCAAATTTTTCACGGTATTCTTCCTCTTTCAGGGCAACATAGCTCAATTTCTCTTCTTCGGTATCAAGTGTTGACACATAAGTCCCTTCCAAAACTTCGATGGCTCCTTTGGGACCCATGACAGCAATTTCGGCCGTTGGCCAGGCATAGTTGAGGTCGCCCCTAAGTTGTTTAGAACCCATCACATCATGGGCACCACCATAGGATTTTCGTAAGGTAACGGTCACTTTAGGAACCGTAGCTTCTCCGTATGCAAACAACAATTTGGCACCATGAATGATGATGCCACCATATTCTTGTGCACTACCGGGTAAAAATCCGGGAACGTCGACAAAGGTGACAATGGGGATGTTGAAAGCATCGCAGAAACGGACAAAACGCGCGGCTTTTCGTGAGGCATTGATATCGAGTACTCCTGCCAAGAAGTTGGGCTGATTGGCCACAATGCCTACCGGACTTCCGTTAAATTTGGCAAATCCCGTGATGATATTTTGCGCGTAATTCCTCTGCACTTCCATAAATTCACCATAATCTACCACGGAGTAAATCACGTCTTTTACATCGTATGGAATGTTGGCATTGTTGGGAATAATTTCGTTCAGTAAATCTTCTTTACGGTCTATTGGATCGGTACATTCAGTGGTGATGGGATCTTCCAGGTTATTTTGGGGCAGGAAGGTCAGGAGTTTACGAATTAACAACAGCCCTTCTTCTTCGTCTTCAGCAATAAAATGGGCCACGCCTGATTTTTTGCCATGTACATCCGGTCCGCCGAGGTCTTCGGTGGTGATGTCTTCCCCGGTAACGGTTTTGGCCACTTTTGGACCTGTAACAAACATGTAACTGTTCTGTTTGCTCATCATGATGAAGTCGGTGAGGGCCGGCGAATAAACTGCCCCACCCGCGCAAGGGCCAAATACGGCTGAAATCTGTGGAATCACACCGGAGGCCATAATGTTTCTCTGGAAAATTTCAGCATATCCGGCCAAACTCCGCACCCCTTCTTGTATCCGGGCTCCACCACTGTCGTTGATGCCAATTAAAGGGGCTCCAACCTTCATGGCCTGATCCATTATTTTACAGATCTTTCGGGCATAGGTTTCAGATAAAGATCCCCCAAAAATGGTGAAATCTTGTGAAAACACATAAACGGTGCGTCCATCAATGGTGCCATGTCCGGTAACAACGCCATCCGTTAGAAAAACCTGTTTGTCCAGGCCAAATTCAGTTGAGTGGTGGGTAACGAACATGTCATATTCTTCAAAGCTGCCTTCGTCCAGTAAAAGGTCAATTCGCTCACGGGCAGTCAGTTTTCCTTTTTTATGTTGCGATTCAATCCGCTTTATTCCTCCGCCCATCTTAGCCAATTCGCGCTTGCTTAACAGATGCTGGATACTTTCTTCGATTGTCATTTTTTTTTATATTGTGTATTTGTAGTTGTACCTTCCTGAAACAAATGATTTTTTCAAGTGAAAAAAACTATTTGTTTTTATTTTCACAAAGTTCGGTGAGGACGCCAAAGGTAGATTTGGGATGAAGAAAGGCGATGTCAAGTCCTTCGGCTCCCTTACGTGGTTTTTTGTCGATGAGTTGAACTCCTTTTTCAGCCAACTCATCAAGTGATTTTTCAATTCCTTCAACGGCAAATGCCAGATGATGAATGCCCTGGCCTCGTTTTTCAAGAAATTTCCCAATGGGGCCTTCGGGATCTGTACTCTCTAATAATTCGATTTTTGTTTGCCCGATTTGAAAAAACGCAGTCTTCACTTTTTGATCCCTTACCTCCTCAATGGCATAACATTTAACGCCAAGGATGCTTTCGTAATAGGGAATGGTCTCGTCAAGACTGTTAACGGCAATACCAAGATGTTCAATATGAGATATTTTCATGATAAATGAATTGCTGTGAAATATTTCACAAAAGTAAATAAACTATTGCGTCACTTTTAAAATACGGAGGAATAAATTTGAAATTAAGAATGAAACCAAATAAACGGCTGTGCTTTTTTGAATTCAGCTACAAAATCAATAATATTGTAAAAAATTTGACCATGCCAAAACGCATCTTCTTTTTATTCATATTAACAAGCTCCTTTGCGTTAAACGCGCAAACATTTACCGACATAAAAGCAGGCCTTACCGGAGTGAGCGAAAGTGCCAACTGTTGGATAGACTACAATGAGGATGGCCTTCCTGATATATTTGTAACAGGAGATTTTTATTCAGGAAACGCTCATGGCATTCATACCAAACTATACAGAAATCAGAAAAACGATCATTTTACGGAAGTGTCCACGAACGTGGTAAACGTTTTCAGGGGCGATTTGGATTGGGCCGACTATAACCTGGATGGGATAACCGATCTTTTTATGATTGGCGAAACTTCCACCGGATTGAAAATAGCACGGCTTTACAAAAACAACCGTACCAGTAGTTTTCAGTCTGTTCCCTTAAACATCCCGGGCGTTCGCGACGGATCGGTTGAGTGGGGCGATTATGATGGCGATGGCGATCAGGATCTGCTCATTACAGGTGAATCGGACAAAGGCCCCATCACCAAAATTTATAGAAACGACCGAAACGATCAATTCTCAGCATTGCAAACCGAGTTTCCGCAGGTTTCGTTTGGTATGGCCCGATTTGCCGATTTTGACCTGGATGGTGACCTGGATGTCGTCATCAGCGGAAACGTAAGCAATGGGTTAGTCGCAACTGAATTGTTCAGAAACAACAAAGGACACTTTGAACGGGTGAATTTTGGTTTTATTGGTCTGAAATTGAGTGATATCGCCTGGGGCGATTATGATAACGATGGAGACCTGGACATGGCCATCAATGGGGAAACCCAGCAGGGGAGAGTGGAAACACAGTTGTTTAACAACCAAAACAACCAATATTTTATCCCAATTTTCCCGGGGTTTATTTCAGTCAGGTCAGGTTCACTCGATTGGGGCGATATGGATCACGATGGGGATTTGGATTTGCTTTTGACCGGCGAATCGACCCTTGGGCCTGTATCAAAAGTTTACCGCAACGACCGCAACGATAATTTCACCGACATGAATGCCGATATCATAGGCTTGCACATGAGCGACGGCCATTGGGCCGATTATGATAACGATGGGGATTTGGATGTGCTGGTGTCGGGCATGTCGAAGAGTTTTCAATTTATTGCCCGCGTGTACAGATATGATCCTGTAAAAACGGATACTGTTCGCGACAGGAGTGATGACGATATTTGGAGCAACACGGTGGTGGTTCAGGAGCTGGCTGTAAAAACCCATTTTTATGTTTATGCCAGCTGTTATGCCGACCTGGATGGTGACGGTAACAAAGAATACCATGCGTTTTTTAGCCCCATCCGAAAGCCAAAGGTTCAGTATGAAATGGAAGGAAAATTCAATCGGATTATCCGGCGCGATTATCCGCTTTGGTATGAGTTCGATCAGGGAAACATCATTTCAAATGGATTTTATTTAGAACAAAAAGCCATCGAATCGAAAAACATAGCTATCAAAGAGTACCAGTCGAAAGGATTTGAGGTGCACGAACTCAATTGGTGAGTCAACAGATTTCATTTTTTAAACTGATTGGTGCTGCTATCCAGTCGCCCCCTTTTTTTATCAATCCAATAAGGGCTTCCACAGCCTCCCCTTCCGGAATATTTTTTTCGATAAGCTCTTTCCCCTGATAGAGGTTTACTTTTCCACGCCCTGCACCCACATAACCATAATCGGCATCGGCCATTTCACCGAGACCGTTTACGGTACAACCCATCACGGCGATTTTTAATCCCGCCAGGTGATTGGTTTTTTCGCGTACCAGCGCCAGTTGCTCGATCAGGTTAAAAAGGGTTCGCCCACAGGAGGGACATGCAATGAATTCGGTTTTTGAATACCGCATACCCAGTCCTTGCAAAATATTAAGCGAGAGCCGGGCCAGGGTCGCATCGGTAGAGTGACCGCTATTTTGGATAAAAATACCATCGCGCCGGTGATTTAACATCAACAGTGAAATGTCGGCCGAAGCCCTGATAACCAGTGTTTCATAATCCAATTCAGCGTAGTTTACCTGATAACCTGTCAGGTTGTTCTCCGGGGTCTCTGAAATAGTTTGTGCATCAACCACCACATCACCCAGGGGTGTTTTTTGTGAAGTAAGCACCAACGGATGTTTTGGTTTTTCGCTGTTGTGGTGATTAAAATAGATGATTTGATGGGGTGAGCGATGGGAGAGAAGTTGTTTTTTGCCATAATACTGAACCAGTTTCCTGGCTACAGGCACCTCGTCCTCCGGTTTTTCCGTAAGCGAAACCCGGATGGTGTCGCCAATTCCCTGAGCGAGCAGGTTTCCGATTCCGGCAGCAGATTTTATCCTGCCATCTTCTCCATCTCCGGCTTCGGTCACGCCCAAATGCAATGGATAATAGTAGCCGCTGTCAGTCATTCGTTTCACCAGCAATTGGTTGGCTTCAATCATCGTGGGCACATGGCTTGCTTTCATGGATAAAACCAGATCATGAAAATCGGCTTCCCGGCAAATTTCAATGAATTCCATAGCCGATTCAACCATTCCAAAAGGAGTGTTGCCAAAGCGGGCCATGATTCTATCGGAAATTGATCCATGGTTGGTGCCGATGCGGATGGCCGTGTGGTGTTTTTTACAGATTTCGAGCAGAGGCATCAGGTTTTCCCTTATTTGCTGCCGGGCAGCCATGTTGGCCGACTCGTCATACTGAAAATTAGTTCTTTTTTTATCTGTGTAGTTCCCGGGATTGATGCGCACCTTTTCGACCAGGGTAGCCGCTACCTCAGCAGCTTTTGGATTGAAATGAACGTCGGCGATAAGCGGAATGGTATAATTCCTTTTGAGGAGTTCTTCTTTTATTCTTCCCAGGTTTTCAGCTTCACGAACGCCCTGGGTGGTCAACCGCACATAATCGCATCCGGTATCTGCCAGCTTTATAATCTGGTTTACAGACGATTCAGTGTCCAGCGTGTTGGTATTGGTCATCGATTGAATCCGAACGGGATGTGGTCCTCCCAAAGGAATATCACCTATATAAACAACCTTTGACTGAACAGCCGGTTGACCGGGATTTTCCTTTGTATGTGAGCTCATGGCCATATTTTCAAATTTTTAGTTCCCGGTTTCCCGGAAGACAAAAGTAGATAACTTTAAGCTCAACGATCCTCCCAGGGCGGACAGGTTTTAAGGATGGACGATCAAAATGATCAGAAAGTGGTTAATTAACTGAATATTATTGGTAGCTTACCCTTTGATTGGTTGTTGATATTATTTTTTATCATTATAAATTACAAACAAAGCTAAAAATAATCACTAGTGTCTCGTTAAAAGAGACTGAGTGATAGTTGTTTACAATTTAGTTCATTGACATTTTGATAATCATTCTTTG
>PHDN01000026.1 GCA_002840975.1 Bacteroidetes bacterium HGW-Bacteroidetes-16 | reverse complement strand
GAGCAATTAAGGGATCAAAATGCGTACGAGCGAACCCTGTCTGAACATATTGGCAACATTTTTATTGAAGAGGAATTAGTGTAAAATGCAGTTGTCCGGAATTTCTGGACAACTGCATCCGATGGCAAATCGTACGATGAAAAATACTATCATCCTGACATTATTGTATCGGTCGACTGCCAGGTAAAATCACGACAAGGCACACAACTTCGTATTTGGGCCACACAACGCCTAAAAGAATAGACTTTTAAGGGATTTGCTCTAACCCACAATGTAAAACCTATAAAATTAATTCCTAGATTTACCACCACAACATTCGATGATCCATTTACAAGAAGAAGAAAGAAACCGATTTAACTAATTATAAACCATTGAAAATGGGTAATATAATGATAATGAGATTAAATGAATATTAATAACAAAGCCTGTGTAATAGATATAGCGACAATTGGCGGTCTACATTTAGCACACATAAAACACATATGAAGATAAAAATACTAATTCCTCTTATCTTAATATTAATAGTTTCATGCAATATTGAAAAAGGAAATTTTAAGATTGAACCAGGCCAGGTTAGAATAAATGGGGTAATCAATAATTACGATGGACTTTGTAAAACAGGACAGCTAATATACTTTGATGCAATTACTAGAATCGAAGAGAGTGAAATGATTATTATAGACACTCTAGGACACTTTTCTGTTAATTTTCAGCTAAGTCATCCAATAAATGGCAGTGCCTATTTGGGTATTGTAAACAATTATTATGGTGATTTTTACATAGAACCAAATCAAAATTACGATGTCACAATAAGTGGAGAGAGAATAGTTTTCAATGGAGAATCTGGACTTATAAATAGGGAAATTTCTTCCTTTTACGATTTACTCTATTCAAGTTTAGGCACTGAAATTGAAAAAATCGATTCGCATTCAAATAAAGATCTATCCCTACCTAAGTATATTTCTCTACTAAAAGATTTACAAAACTCCAAGCTTGAACTTTTAGATAATTATTTCAAGAAGCATAACCTAAGCGAAAAATCAAAAGCTATTTTAGTGAATGAGATAAGATATAAGACTGCACATTCATGGATACTATATCGATACGACAAAGATCATACAATAAACGATTATTTGCCACAAGATTTTTATAAACGTCTTTTTGTAGAGTATCCAATAATTAATCAAGATGAATTTGAGAACAGAAATAGCATCGACTATATATCGAATATAGTTTCTGTACTTGAGCAAAAAGATAGCAATGTTGAAAAAAGAATGCAATTTATTAGTTCTGCCAATGTTTTCACTCCTGAAGAGTTGATATTTATTTCCAAACTATATAGTAACAACTCAGATGCATTAAAATCAAAAGAATTTGCCAAGTTCAATACTAGCCGTAACATGACAAAACTTGCTGAATTATTTTATCAATACAACTTTTTAAATGTCATTAACAACTTATCTCTATTAAATAAAAACCTTGGCAGAGACTTAGTTATCACACAGGCATTTGCAGAAAACTATATTTCCAAGAACATAACCTGTACAACAGCTGATTGGAAAAAGATTGATAGCTTAATAATTAATGAGTCAATCAGAGATTACATTCATAGTATTTCCGATAAAGAAACAGTCACTAAAAATGAAATGAGAAAAGAAGATACAGTTATTGTGAAAAGAATTGAGGAGGTTAGAGAGAAGTATTTCGATAAATATCTTGGTAAAGTAATCTATATAGACTTTTTCGCAACTTGGTGTGGACCGTGTATTGCTGAAATAACATACTCAAAAGAATTGCAATATGAATTTAAAACTTCAGATGTTGTTTTTCTAAACCTATGTGCAAAATCATCTGAGGAAAACTGGAAAAATTTGTTGAAAAATAAAGACATTGAGGGTGAGAATTACTTACTTACAGATGACGAGTATATTCTTCTATCTGATTTGTTTAAAATAAATGGTTTTCCGATGTATGCCATTGTTGACAAAGATGGTAATATTGTTTCAAAGGATGCCCCACGACCTAGTTCAAAGGAAAGAGTGATTGATGAAATCAAGAAAAGATTATGATTATTTAGTATGGAAATAATAAATAACGATTGCTAACTCTGGATATACTTTACGGCGGCTTTAGGTCTGAAAATAACCATTTTAGTTACACGTGTCTGCCGGTTTACATACCGTAGGAACGGAGGCAGGAGGCATGAAATATAAATCATCGTGGACAGATAGATTCATCTTTGAAAGTCCGCCACAAAACATATGTTTCACATTGGACTAAATTGCAAAAATAACACATGAACAAATTATTAATAATACAGGTTTTATTTCTTTTAACCGCGATTTTTGCGAAGGGACAGCAACTAACGGTCCTTTATCCTATTGGAATTACGAATGGAGTGATTAATACTACTGATACCCTGGATGCATTGATAAAAAAGGGTGAAAGATTTGAATTAAAATCCGTTAGTATAGAAGTTGATACAGTCTACAATCATGCACTTGGTGAGAGTATACCACAGTTTAAAATTAATTGCGACGAAAAACCAATAATTCTTTTCAAAAATCATGATTTTTCAAAATCTGACATTCCGGGAGTATTTCTGGATTTCAAATTTTTAGAGCCAGACTCATCAATAAAGTTTTCAATAAATAATAACCAATTTTTAATTAGAGCGTCTGGAGAAATAATTAATAAAGGCAGTTACAAAATAATCAATAATTATCGACTTGTACTTGATTGGACTGATTTTAAGGTTAGAATGGAAGTTGAAATACTTAAAGTACCAAAAGCTCATATATCATCAAAAGATTTTATTGAAGCACCTAAAATAATATGGATTGGTGATTTGGATAATGACAATATTCTGGACTTAATATTAGAAGAAAGTACACATTATGCTCAGATTAAACGAGGTCTATATTTATCAAGCGGTTTAATGGAAGAAAAATATCCAAGAACAATCTTAATTGAAGGAAGTTTCGATTAGAAACAACTAAGCCAAACAATGCAAAAAGCATCCTTTTACAACCGATAAAATACTATATTCGCAATCAGGATGCCTCACATTTTAATTGTCGAACTCAATGTCCACCCTTTGTTTTTTTGTTTCGGATTTGCACGGAAAAAAGACACGTTATGAAAAACTCTTTCGTGCCATAGAAACACAGCAACCCGAGGCGGTATTTCTGGGTGGAGATGTGTTGCCTTCAGGTTTGTATCATTTGTCATCACAAGATGATCATGTCGGAAATTTTTTTGATGACACGCTCATTGCAGGCTTTTTCGGTCTGAAAGACCTGCCGGATTTTCCCTATCCTGAGGTTTTTATGATTCCGGGAAATGATGATGGAAAAGGGGAGGAGGACAAATTTCTGGAAGGAGAATCCATGGGTTTGTGGCATTATATTCCCAACCGGGTGATGCCCTGGAAAAAGTGGACTGTGGTGGGATATGCCTGGGTTCCACCAACACCTTTTTTGTTGAAGGACTGGGAGAAATATGATGTAAGCGCATACGTGGATCCGGGGTGTGTTTCGCCCGAAGAAGGGTTTCACAGCATCCCTGTTTCCAAATACCTGTGTCGGTATTCAACCATACAGAAAGATTTGGAAATGCTGATGACCGGTATTGAACCATCCACTGCCTTGTGTTTATTTCACAGTCCGCCCTATCAAACCCATCTCGACCGGGCAGCCCTGGATGGTAAAATGTTTGAACATGTGCCCCTGGATGTGCATGTGGGTAGTATTGCCATCAGACGCATGATAGAGGATCGTCAGCCTTGGCTCACCCTGCATGGCCATGTGCACGAATCGGCACGCATCACCGGATACTGGAAACAACAACTCGGAACCACCACCATGATCACTGCCGCCCACGATGGACCTGAGTTGGCACTGGTGGTTTTTGATGCGGAAAATCCACGGGAATGCAGGAGGGAGTTGATATAGGAAAGTGCTCGCTAAAACCAGATTTGAAAATACAGTCCCGCAGAATTTTACCCGCCCATCACCAGGGGTCTTGCGGCATCCGTTACAGCGCCAATTTTTATGGCAAAACTAGTCCGGTTTTTTATGTCTTCATCGGTAATGAAATGCACATCCAGCAATCCTCCCTCCGTCCTCACACCGGTACGCCACTGGTTCATTTGAGCGAGGCTCAGACTCCATCCTTCGAGCCAGGCTGTAAGTAGCGCCTGCTGTTCAGGCGTGTTGCTCACGTGTATCAGAAGGTCGATGTCACTTCCGGGCCCTGAAGTGCCATTTTTAACGCTTCCGAATAAATACAGGGCGACAATACCAAATATTGACGGGTCAATCGACTGCGCTATGTTTTCTGCGCATTTCTGTCGCCATTGCCAGTGTACCTCTTGTTTCCCGGATTGATTTACTGTTTCTTCCCTGATCACCTCTTCCTGTCGGGTTTCATGGGCATTTACCATCATGGCAACAGCCAGCGATCGGTCGGCGTTCATCAATACTTCGAGCACTTTATCAGGATAGATGGCCCTTACATCAATCACTTTGATCACTTTCTCCAGGTGTTGCATCTCGGGCAACAGCAAGGTGAGAATATTGGGACTTTTCAGAAAGAAATCCTCCTTAAAAATGACTTCATCATCATCGGGATATAGCGGCAGGTATTTGATGTTGGCTTCAACTAGATCCTGGAAAAAATGGGTGCCAAAGGATAAATCGGGGACATAGTCATTTGTTTTCCGGGCAATCTCAATGAGAATGGCCGTGTTTTTTATCTCCGAATAGGTAATACTAACGCCGAGTTTAATGTCTCCGCGACTTCCCCATCTACCCGGTCCCATGAGGATGAACTGTCGTTTGGGGAGCAATTTGTTGATCCTGCCTACCACATGTCCCACCTCAATCAGATCGTCGTGGTTTGCAAGCAAACTATATTGAACCGGATCAACATACACCACGTGAGTAATGTTTGAAACGATGCCGTTGGGGACATATTTTTTTGCCGAAAAAATGACCTTTTCAGATGGAATGTTGGCGGCAATTTCGGCGGGTTGGCTATGTAATCCTGAACTTTGTGAACGGCATTGCAACAAATAAAAGTCCTGCCCGTCATGTGCGAATTCAATATCTACTGCATGGTGGTATTTTTTTTGCAAAACATCGAGCATGTTTTTTACTTCAGTTACAAATGAAGTCCGTTTGATCAGCCCTTCAAAATTTACCACGAATGCATCGCGGGTAAAATCCATGCCCAGCGGACGCGCCGGCTGGATATAATTCTGTTTCAGGATGGATACCACCCTGCTGATGGAAGGAAAATCGCGTCCATATCTTTTTAAAACCAGCTCAACCTCAACGGTTTCAAACTGACCGGTGGTGAGGTTGACCACATCCATAAATTTAGGCGAATACCTGACGATTTCGTCGATGGTTACATTCACCCTCAACTCTGGCTGTCCGGGAGAGATGAGTACCGGATAGTCATCTGATATCCGGTCAACAGCACGGGTCCCCAAACCCGGCACCAGTCTGATCAGGCCGTCTTCGCTTTTAATCCGGCTCGACCACCTGAAATCATTGTTGCTAAAAGCCACCCCTGCGAAGGCAGGAAAGAAATAAATTCCTGTTTTGGTGCCGACCACCTCCTGGATCATGATGCCCATTTCTTCGCGGTAGTCGAGCAACCCATTTTCTGCCCTGTATTCAATGGCATCGGGCCCAAATGTAGAAGCATATACCTCGGCCACGGCATCCGACAAAGCCATCATCCGCGTTCCCTTGTCGCCCTGGTTGGCAATAAACAGGCTTTTGTATTTCCCCGCGAAAACACTGCCCACACGGTCTTCGAGTAAACTTGAACTTCGCACTATCAGCGGTGTTTCGCCAAAATAATCAAGCGCCATGGTGAGACCTTTGAGTATCTCGGGAGGGAAAAGGGCGTTTTTGAATACATGTATCACGTACGGATATTCCTGGCGAACCTGCTCAATGTCCTTGTATTTCTGCTCTATCACGTCCTCCAGGTTGTTGTAGCTCATAAAGCGAAGCAGACCATCGGAGGTTAAATACCATGTCTTTGGAACCTTCACATTTCCAAATAGTTCCTCATGGTTTTCAGTGTTTTTTAGTAAATGGTGTGCAACAAACAATCCGGCGCTTTTCCCTCCCAACTGTCCATGGCTCCCCGTGGGGTATATCACATGTTGCAACAGGTTATAAAAGCTATCGATTTTAATGAAGTTTTTGGCAATGTCGATAAAGGCTGGTTGGTCGCTGAGGATACGGCGGATAAGCGATATTTTAATGTTTTTTTCTCGTGGTTCCGACAGTTCAAGCATGTGAGGAGCCAGGTGGTGATAGCGCTCCACTGCGGAATTGATGTCGGCAAGCGACGATCCCATGTTCTCCAGTATCTCAGATAGAAAACCGGACCGGTCTTCCTTGGTCCATTTTTGAATGCGATAAAGGATATCCCTTTCGGAAAGGTGTCGTGCAGCCAACTCAAATATAGAATAACTTAACGAAAGCAGGTCGTTATCAGCCTGCTTTTGATAGGGACTGTTCACTTCCGTCAGCAAAGTGACATCGCTTTTAAATGAAGGGCTGAATAATTCCAGCATATTGCCGGCTTCCTCAACTCCCGTCCAGCAGAGATAATTGATCATCTTGCGTGAAAGGCGGATCAGTAATTTGGGATCTGTTTGTTTGAGCATGTCCAGGATAACCCACCATTCACTTTTCTGGTCTTTGTTCACGGACAGCTCCTGATCGAAAACAGATTTTAGTTTTTGATGTAAGATGAAGAGGGAGCACCTTTCTGCAAGGGCATCGATGAGTTTTCGTTCTTCTTTTAAAAAAGGTCCTTCATCCGATTGTGGTCGTTCTTTGGTATAAAACACTGCAATTTCGCCTGAGAGGATTGCCTGAACGATGATTGGCGATCTGATGACCCAGGGCGTTTCGGTGAAATCATCGGAAGTAAATACCTGATTAAAACAGGTTAGTTTCACTTTGCAGATTTCAGGGTATTGCCATCCGGCTGGAATAACGCGTACCAGTTCATTGCACATTTCTGCATTCGAAAGTGTAGATTTATTAAGTATTTCCTGCACTTCGTACAAACAGTTGAGCTCTTTGGCTCTTTCTTTCAATTCCAACATCAGTTGGTCGAGCGGTTTGTTACTGGCCATGTTAACTGTATTTAAGTAAACCGGATGACTCCTCTGCCCGAGCGGCCATCTACCTTAATGGACAATGGTTGTTGGAGCCTTACATGTTTTATCGCTTCGGTTTCATTTACAATATGTTGCGAATTGAGCCAATCCCAATTGATGGGGTATTCGCCCGAATAAGGTACGGAAAAATACAGCACCCGGAAACTGGTTACATTGTGAAAAAAGTGTGATCCCTGGCTCAGTTCGGAATTCATCCCCGCTAATGGTGCTTCCACGATGGTTTTCGCTCCCGAAATTTGACCCCAGTTTATCGGTATACCTGCCCATGCATCGGAAGTTCCCCAACGACCAAAGCCTATTAGCAAGTAAGGTTTTTTTTCATTGCAGAGCATCTCATTCATGTGGTCAATTTCTACGGCAATTTTCTGTGTCAGGGAAGCATCGAAAACGCCGGGTTTCATAAAAACAATGTCCAATATTTCGTTGTTGATGCCATTGCCCAACACCTTAGGTGATGAACAGAGCACGTCAGGCTGTTTGAGTTCTACGGTATTCACTTCAACTTCTTCCGTGGAAACCACCATGGGGCGTACCTGTAAAAAACCAAATTTGGGCTTTTGACCCGGGGCGAAAGTCATGGCAAATTCGATTTCAACAGCAGTTTTGTAATCTTGTTCGCATAGCTGCAACAGATGGATGATGAGTTGATTAAACGGGATGTCATCAAGACGCAGCAGGGGCGCGAAATTGAGTAACCGGGCACCGTTTTTACCAACACCCATGACCAGTCGACCCGAATGAGGGTCTAACGTGGAGGCCACCCACCGCAGGGTTTTGTCTTCTTCAGCCTTTTCCAGGTCTGGTTGGATCAAATATTCCGTTTCTTTCAACGGATCGTATGCAGGTGCCGTCCCCATATTAACTGCCCAGAATTTTGTTTGGGTGATTTTCAATAAATCGTAAACGGAACCTACGGGTGGATCGGCTTTGGGAAAGGCAGGTGAGTACGACCAGGTAAGTCCCCCATCAACAACGGTTTTTCCCAATCCCAATGCCAGACTAACAATGCCATCAGTGGGAGCCGCATTGCCAAAGGCATAATAATTTCGCGAACGTGCAACCCCGGCACATTCAGGATAAAATCGGTCGCCATAGCGCTGACCCACCACCTCCTGAATAATAATGGCCATTTTCTCCTCTTCGGAAGTATGCTGCGTTGCTTTCATGTAATCGCGCGCAACCTTAAAGAAGGTGCTGGCATACACATATTTGATGGCTTCGACCAGTTTGTTGAAACGAGTGGTAGTATCGGGTTGATTGTTTGGGGTCATTTTGGTACCGTAAATACCTGCAAAAGGCTCACCTAAGGCATCTTCGAGCATGGAACTGGAGCGAATAGCCAGTGGTGAATGAACCTGGGCAATGAGGGCACGCAGATCTCCAAGGATTTCCATTGGCAACGCCGCTTTTTGAAAGGCATGGGAAATGCGGTCGTCCGGCAACCCGGACAAAGCGACGTCATTCAATTTGTTCCGTTTCATGAACGCGTCAAATACATCCGTCCTGATGACGGTCATGGCCGGAATCCCTATGTCGATAAGTTCAAACTGACTTTTAAGTTCGGAGGTGTTTAGGAATTGATTGATACGTTCCAGACCAGTTGCTTTTCCGCCAATGGATCCATTGCCAATGGTTGTAATCCGGTTTTCTGAGTTTAAAAACAAACTGCGGCCAAAGGCAATCAGGTTGTCGGGGCGTTCTGTCATATCGATGTTCTTTGCTCATTTCAAAGATAGTAATTTCCGTTTCACGGATGCGACCCTACTTAAAAACGAGTGCAAGATTCGTAGCCTGATAAAGAGAGGCTTAATTAATAACCACCTTCCGGATGATTTTTCTGTCTCCGAACAACATTTCAACCAGATAGAGGCCCGGCTTAAGAGAAGTTACATCTATCCGGGTAAGGTGGCTGTCGACATCTCTGAACTGAACGGTATTTATTTTTAACCCCAAGGGATTAAATAAAGTTACTTCAACCAGTGGCTCCTTATCAACTACAATATTTAATTGATCGTTAGCCGGATTGGGATATATCCGTATCTCGTCGTTCTCCGAAAACAAGTTGATTGTCAGTATAGTGGCCGTGGGTGGAAACACAATGTTGTCAAGCCATGCACAGTCTGCGCCCCCTGAAGTATTGATATCTTTTTCGTAGGACCATTTGAGTAGATGTACTCCGGATGAAATGGAGTAAGTTTCTTCAGCCCAATCGAAATCACCGGACCATTCGCCAGCCAGAGTTCCGTCAATATAAAAACGGAGGTAGTCGTAATCCGCTTCAGAGGAAACCTTTCGCCAATAGGTCAGGTTATCTGTAGACAAAACCTCCAGTTCAATGATTAGCTCTGATGTTTGTTCATTACCTATAGTTCCTGATTTAGCCGAGAAATCCCCGGCAAATGGATCTGTACCGCTAACCATCCATGACTGATTGCCTCCATGCTGCCATTCGAAATGAGAAAAATCCCCGGTTTCAAAATCTTCCATTACCAGTCCTACCGGGATATAATAGGTCGCCGCCAGTTGATAGGCACCACTCGAAAGTAAGTAGTTGAATTCAATCAATGACCCCACCGGCGTATTTTCTGCGATGCTAATTTCGAAACCAGCTGTTTTTGACTGGTTTGTGAGCAGGTCTTGCAATGAAAGCGAAGAAGGATTTATGGTTACATACTGACTTGCGGCGGACAGGCTGATTTGCGCATTAAAACAGTCGCTGTGGCCGAAGTTGGATGCATCAATTGCGAGTGTATCCGATTCTCCTGGATCAAGAGATCCACTGTTGTTGCCGCCAATCGCGTCGAAAATAACGGGTGATCCCAAACTCAGAGCGGGAGCCTGGGCTGTGATTCCAAAACCCGAATCCCAACTGTCGGTTTCGGTTTGGCAATGTAGCGTAAAGGCGATGCTGTGCTGATCGGGAATGCTGTCGTGCAAGTACACGGTGAACCCATTTTCAATAGTCGCTTGTTGTCCGGCCGGCACATTTCCATAATTTTCGATGGTGTCGGTGATGGTCACGAACGGATCGGTGGAAGAAAGAGTAACGGTCAGGTTATTGGCGTCACCCAATCCTACATTTCCAACAGTTACCGTCAGCATAATGGTTTCGTCATAATCGGCCAGCTGATTGTTGTTACCCGATTCGTCATTGATTTGAACATCACTGAATACCACGTATGCACCTTCAGCGGGGATAAACTGCACGCTAAAGCTGGTTGGCAGACAATTTCTTCCCACTACAAACAGCGTGGCAGGGCCGGGTTGGGTAATGTCTTCATCAAAGACAATAGTCGCTGTACCCGATGTGTTGGTGATTCCTGTCCCACATAGAATACCTTCTTTCAGGACGGAGCAGGTGAACCCTGTCATGGGAATTCCGTCCGATAGCACACTAACCTCGGTGGAAGCAGATCCGATAACAATTTCATCTTCATAACTTACATCGATTGAAACAGGCTCATCTGTCCAGACACTCATGGCCGGGTCGCCAAAAGTGTTGAGGTCATAAAAATTCCATCGAAGAGCACCTTCTTCCCATTGTCCGGAAGCTTCAACCCAGGGTGCGGTTTGTATCTTACTCTCTTTAAAGGCATTGCCTAAAAATCTCATTTCTTCGCCATACAAGGCGTCCATCATTTCACGGTGCAGGTGAGCAGCCGGGCCTTCCGTTTGGCCTTCATTAAACCATCCAAAACGCGAATTTCCCATCACTGCTACTGCAAAATTGTCGATGGTTGCCATTTTCTCAAGGATGCAGTCGCTGGCATCAAAGGCACCACAATCGCATCCATGTGTTTGTAGTAAAGTGTAGTTGTGATCAATACCGTTGGCACCAGAGAAATTGGCATTGGTTATATCGCTGTTGGTCATATAAGCCACATAGGTTTGAGAAGCATGACCCACATGGTGAACGAACTGCTTGCCTGAATTGATGGCCGCCATCAGGTCGTACTTTGACCAGGGCTGAATTTCTTCATAAAGTTTTTGAAAGTTATAAACTTCAGGAATTCCGGTAGTGGTGTACCCATTGTCGCTGCGTTCGCCGATGAGCAGTTCTAAATAATCGCTGCCCCAGGTTTCCGGGTCACTATAAAGATGTTCTCCGGCCATCAGGGCATTGGTCAATTCACCCGTTACCGGAAAATTTTGATAAAAATGACTTTTGTGCACCATGTTCTCCAGTTCATCGGGGGTGTTAAATGGGAAACGGGCCACTGCCACATCAGGCAACAAATCATCTTCATCAGGTTCTCCCCAGAGATTATTTCCGTTGTCGTTCCAATTGCCGTCGAGGGCAGAATAATACAAATCGGAAGGGATTCCATTGTCCTGATAACCTCCGCCCGACTGAACATAGCAATAAAACCCACGGTAAGGAACCAGTTCCACATCACCGCCAATGAGTATAAATTCTACTCCTTGATTTTGATATTGATCGGTGATATAGTTGCGTATCTTTTCTTGTAAATCCATCCCTGTTTCATTTTGCAGGATGGTTTCCGTGGTTGTGACTTGTGACTGAATTCCCCTTTCCAGGTACATTGATGTCAGTGCGGAAAAGCCGTCCTCAAACTGTTCAGGTGTAATAATCAGCAGCTTGTATTGATCTGTATCACGCTCGGAAGGAATTTGATATTGGTTGATTTCATCCGGGTTATCGGCAAAATTTTGTGCGTGGAGTTTGAAAGCTGGTGAGGGTTGCAGGTTTTGAAGTGCATCAATTGCTTTAGTATCTGGTGTGGTATGTACCACGATAGTTATTTTTGCGAAAAAACTCAATTTGCCGGTTACAGGAATCAGGTTGATGGGTGTGAAGGCCCCAATGGCAAAACCAAAACCGTTCATAAATTGTGTGCCGGGGGTTCTGGCAGCCTCCTTCGGGTAGTTTGCTGTTGACTGGTAAACGGATGAATTGAAATAAAAATCAGGGGATTCAGTTGAGGATAAAGGACGCGACGGCTGATAAGGTGAAAGTTGGTAATCTCCCTCAATGAATTGTTCGCTTTCGCGAATAATTTCCATACTGACGACCATTTCGCCCGGAGGCAACAGCAATTTAACCGGAAAATAGGGCAGAGAAGGCTCGCCTGCCCTGGCGGTCTGCATTGTTCCATCAAAACTGATCAAGTTGTACGGTCCTTTCTGAATGATCAGGGGAGTTGAAAAATGATAGGTGTGGCTAATGGTTCCGGCCAAAATGACTGTGCTCAGAAAAACCAGGAAAACCAGCGAATAAATCTTTTTCATAAAATTGTGGTTTGAACATGCAAATATACTTATAACTGGACAACTCCCCTGTAAAACAGTTGCGTCGTAAGTAAATTTGTGTGGGTTATTTAGTATCCTGAATTTTATGTCTCAAAGAAACTATTTGGCTGAATTTTGCAGAATGTGCTATCTTTGCCGTGATGATAAATCTACCTTTTACACTCGACACCGATACTGTTTGGTATGCCATTGGAGATGGATCGCTGGTGAAATCAGTCCATCAACTCGAAGGATTTAAGCGCATTATCATTCTTGTGGATGAAAATACCCAACAGCATTGTCTTCCGGTTTTACATGAATTGGTACCTGAACTAAAAAGCTGTGAGGTGATCCGTGTTTCCAGTGGCGAGAAAAACAAAAATATTGCACAGTCGTCATACATCTGGAACGAGCTAACACGACTTAAGGCGGATCGCGATCATTTGTTGCTCAACCTGGGGGGAGGTGTCATCACCGATTCAGGTGGCTTTGCGGCGGCTACCTTTAAACGCGGTATGCGGTTCCTCAATATTCCTACCACTTTGCTTGGTATGGTGGACGCAGCCATAGGAGGAAAAACAGGCGTTGATTTTCATGACTTCAAGAATCAGGTGGGTTTGTTTGTCGATCCGGTTGGAGTGATTATTGAACCCCTTTTCCTGAAAACGCTGGATCAACGACAATGGCAGTCGGGCTTTTCCGAGGTCTTGAAATATGCGCTGATCATGGACAAAGACTTGTGGGGCAGGGTTCATGGAAAACACTTTTCCGAGGTAGAAGATTGGAGTACCATCATCACCAAAGCCGCCAGAGACAAAATTGACATTGTCCGTTTTGATGCTGCCGAACGTGGGGTAAGGAAAAACCTGAATTTTGGACATACCGTGGGTCATGCCCTGGAGTCGTATTTCTTAAGGACCCATAGCGAAACTACTCATGGAATGGCCATTGCTGCAGGCATGATCTGCGAAGCATGGATATCGGCCAAAATATTTGAATTTGATGCAGAACAACTGGTTGAAATTGTGACCATGATTGATAAAAACTTTGAACGCTTTACTTTTGACGAAAGTAAAATCCCTATGATCATTGAGTTGATGCATCAGGACAAAAAAATGCGTGGAAATAAACTGCTTTTCAGTTTACTACGCAGGCTTGGAAAGGCAACACATGATGTGGAAGTGAGCCCTCATCTCATCGAAGACAGCCTTCGGTATTATTTTAATGGAAAAGTGTAATTAATCAAACCTCACGTGCAAACGGTAAAACTCACACAAAAATCGAAACACGCGATTGGGACTGTTGAACTCCCTGGCTCGAAAAGCATCAGCAACCGGGCGTTGATTATTGCTGAATTGTCGGGCCAGGATAGCTCCATTGAGAGGTTATCAGAGGCTGATGACACCCGGTTGTTAAAACGCCATTTGGAATTTATCCGGTTCTGGGGAGCTAGTGACATACCCGCGATTTTGGATGTTGATAACGCCGGAACGGTAGCCCGATTTCTAACAGCCTTTCTCGTTTCTCATGATGGCGAGTGGCTCGTCACGGGAAGTCAACGAATGAAAGAGCGTCCCATTGGTGCACTTGTGGAAGGTTTGGTTAGTCTGGGCGCTCGAATCAGATATTGTGGAAAAAACGGATTCCTGCCCATTCATATCACAGGAACTGAGATTTATGGCGGTGAGATCAGGGTGGATACTTCCATGAGTAGCCAGTTTGTAACGGCCATATTATTGATCGGCCCATACCTGGAAGAGGGATTGAAAATAAATTTTTCAAAACAGGTTGTTTCTCAGCCCTATGTTGGAATGACAGTGGACATGATGAAGACATTTGGAGCGCATGTTTCGCTTTTCGATGATTGTGTTGTAGTAGACCCTCATCCATACAATAAAATAGATTATGAAGTGGAATCCGATTGGACATCGGCAGCCTATTGGTACGAGGTTGCGGCACTTTCCGAACAAGCTGATATTTTTATCCCGGGTCTTTACGAGCAAAGCATCCAGGGCGATCGCGTGCTGGCGGAAATGTATACCACTCTTGGCGTAAAAACCCTTTACGAAACCAATGGATTACGGTTGCTGTCGACAGGTGAGATTCCAAAGAAAGTTTCATTTGATTTTAAAGATTGTCCTGATTTGGCATTACCGGTAATTACTACCTGTGCCGTCCTTGGAACTAAAGCCGTTTTTACGGGTATAAGCCATCTCAAATACAAAGAATCGAATCGTGTGGAGAGCCTGGGTATCGAATTGGAAAAAATCGGGGTTCACTTGCATCAGAAGGAGGATACCTGTTCCCTTTCGATTACTGAAAAAAGTAGCCTTGATCACCTGATTTTCAATACCTACCACGACCACCGGTTGGCCATGAGTTTGGCTCCTTTGGTACTCAGGTTCCCAACAATTCAGATCAAGGATGCTGAGGTGGTGACGAAATCTTACCCCGGATTTTGGACTGAAATAAATAAACTTGGTTTTGCTGTATTCACCGAAACCAAAACAGTTTAAATTTATCGAAAATTAAGCTATGGAAGTTGATATTCATATTCCCTGTGTAATTGACCAGTTTTATCCCGAAATGGGATTCAGCATGTTGAAGGTGCTTGAGAAGGCAGGAGTAACCACTCATTATCATGAAGGACAGACCTGCTGTGGACAATTGGCATTTGTGGAGGGATTTTGGGAAGAAGCCAAGATCCTGGGTGAAAAACTGATCACCGAATTTAGCAACAACCGGATGGTAGTAAGTGCTTCACCAGCATGCCTGGGATATATAAAAAGCCACTTTGACGAACTGTTTTACAATGGTGCCTACCACAATGAGTACCGCCAATTGCAAAGGAATGTATTTGAAATTACTGATTTCCTGGTGAATGTGTTAAATAAAACCACTTTTGGGGCCACTTTTAACCACAAGGTGGCGTTCGTGGAAAATTGTGCTGCTACCAGAAGCTATGGGCAGAAAAATGAGCCTTTGCAATTGCTTAGGAATGTACATGGATTGACTTTGGTGAACCTGGAAAACTGCGAAGACTACTGTGGTTTTAGCGGTATGTTTGCCAACCGTTTTGAACCCATTGCCGTTGCCATGAGCAAACAGGTAGTGGAAAACGCCATCAACGGTGGTGCAGAGTATTTGGTCAGCAACGATCCTGGTTGTTTGCTGCATCTCGATACGTATATTAAAAAACAAGCCATACCTTTGAAAATAGCGCATGTGGTGGATGTGCTGGCGTCGGGGTATTAAAATTGTATAAATCAACATGATACAACCCTCTTCCGGGTTCCTGTATGCATGTGCCTGCCTTATATGACTCTCTTGCACTTCAATATCAACCGGTTGGAATTTTTGTTAGTGAATAGATTAATATGAGGAGAGAGAGAATCAGAAACAAGGTATAAATCTCTGTTTAGGAATTATGGATAGAAATACGAAGGTAATAATGGTGAGCGAGGAACTTTCCTCTACAGCACAGACAAGTTATTTTCATCTAAAAAAAACCTGTGAAAGATGTAACTTTTTTTCGAAATTGTGTAACAGATAATTTATTTTAAAATGCGTTTTTTACTGTTGCATTTTTAAAAATCATACCTAAATATTACTCCTGATGAAAACAAAGCTTTTTAACACATTAATTGTTGCCGCACTTTTATTAGTGCCAACTGTAAATTTCGGACAGATTGCCCCTGATCTGAACTCAGCCGCTAACTTCGGAATACTAGCAGGTACCGCCATTACCAGCGCCGGCACGCCGAGTGTGATCAATAATATGGACGTAGGATTAAGCCCCGGATTTCGTTCTTTCATTACAGGATTTCCTCCTTCCACCGTGGTAGGCGGTGCAATTTATGCTGCCGACGATATTGCACCTCCCGGCGTGCCAGCCATGCTCTTACAGGCCAAACAGGACCTGAGGGATGCCTACCTTTATGCGGCAGCTGCTTCCTCACCTGCCCCGGCAACCATTGCTGGTGATCAGGGAGGGACAACACTCTACCCGGGAATATATAAATCAGCTTCTACTCTTTTAATTCAATCAGGTAATTTAACGCTTGATGCCCAGGGTGATGCAAGTGCCGTATGGATATTCCAGATTGCATCAGACTTCACTACCATTGGAGGAAGCCCCAACCCATCTCCCTCAGGGGGCAATGTATTGCTTACGGGTGGTGCTGTGGCGAATAATGTTTATTGGCAGGTTGGCTCTTCAGCCGTTATTGGCGATTATACGGATTTTAAAGGCAATATTATGGCCTTGACTTCCATTACCATGAATGTTGGTTCTACTATAGACGGAAGGTTACTTGCCAGAAATGGTGCTGTAACACTGGCCGGTTTAAGCACATTGAACAAACCTGGTGAGTCGTCCCCTGGATCTGGTGACCTAACCTTGACCAAAACCGCCAGTCCCTTGTCCTTTTCTGCTGTGGGTGATGTGATCAATTACGACATAGTGGTTGAAAACATTGGTGCGGTAACTCTGTCGGACATCAATGTCTCCGATGACCTTACGGCTACCTCATGGATCATAACACTTTTGGCAGGACAAAGCGATACCCATCCAACTTCCTACATTATTACCCAAACAGATATTGATAATGGTTTCGTTTTAAATACAGCTACTGCTGTTGGAGGATCCTTCACAGCCAGCGATTACGCGCTTGTACCTTATGCTTCGGCGCCAGCTATTCCACTTTCCACATGGGCATTGGCATTAGGTGGTGCGCTCATCCTCATCAGTTTAATCGTTCGTTATCGACGTCATATTAAATTAGCTTAGTAAGATGCATTGACATTCCAGTCAAAACCGCATTTATCAGAATTATTGAAAAGAGAAGCCTTTTTTAAGGCTTCTCTTTTTTTTTGTGAGTATCCTTTCCAGGTTATCTCATCATGCAACCAATAGACTTAACTTTGCATTTCTAGCTTAAAAGTACATTGGTGTCCGGTTAAATTTTTGAGATTCCCGCCTTGACTGCATGGTTGAAAAAATTTTCAATATAGTGTCACGGCAACCATGTTGAGCAAAATAAATATATATATTTCCCATCAATAGTTGTATATTTGTAATTAAGGTTAAGGATTATTTGTGCCTATTTTGAGCGGTCTATGTTGATATTGATTACCTGAATAGTATGGTACAGGAACGTTTTTTCAGAAGAATTCATTTTAATCACCATTTCCAAAACTTGGGAAAAAGCGGTAATTTATCCAAGTTGAGTATTAAAAATGAATACCAGGTTATCTTTATGTTATTGCGGTTACGGTGTTTTCTCTCATATTTTTCACACCATTTCGATCAACTTTTTTGTTTGGATCAAATCAGAAGATTGTATGATGTGAAACCATCTGAAATCAGCGCACCTAAACCATGAAAAAGCATCGAAAATATTTCTTACTGCTCATATTGTCAGTATTGAGCTGTGTACATAAACCTGGAAATCAGGTGCTACGTTATGGTGAAGAGCCAGACGACGTTGAAATTCCTATTTATAGTTTCGCCGTTCATCCTTTGCATAACCCGAGCAAACTTATTCATGACTATCAACCTTTGATAGACTATTTGAACGCTAAGGAAGTAGGTGCGAAGTTTACGATTGAAGCATCGCGCAATTATGCCCTTTTTGAAGAAAAATACAAGTCAGGGAAACCTGATTTCTTGTTATCTAACCCATGGCAAACTCTTCAGGCGATGAATTTTGGGTACACTGTTATTGCAATGGCCGGTGAACCAAACGATTTCAAAGGAATTTTTATCGTCCGAAAGGATGGGGGAATCAGAATACCTCAGGATTTGAAAGGGAAAGCGGTGAGCTATCCGGCTCCCACAGCATTGGCCGCTTGCATTATGCCTCAATATTTTTTGTACCGTGCAGGCCTTAATGTTTCTACCGATATAGAAAACAAATATGTGGGTTCACAGGAATCGTCAATCATGAATGTATATATGAAGCTAACGGTAGCCGGGGCTACCTGGCCTCCCCCTTGGAGAGCATTCCGGAAAGATCATCCTAACGAAGCTTCAGAACTGAAGGTTATTTGGGAGACCGAACCTTTAATCAATAACTCTGTAATGGTGCATAACCGTATCCCATCCAACATTATCGGGCATGTTCAAAAACTCCTGACAGAGCTTGATGCCACCGAGGAAGGACGATTGATTCTTGCAGGGATGGAAACCGCCCGTTTTCTACCGGCATCGGATACTGATTACAATGTAGTACACGATTATATTGGACAGTTTGAAAAGGAAGTCCGAAAAATTGAAATAAGATGAACCTCAGCGATATCAGAAATTTTATGTTTGGGACACTACGTGGCCGGCTAATTCTTGGGGTGGCAATTATACATGCTGTGATGATGACTCTTTTCATCATAGATATAACGATGCGGCAGAGCAAAATCCTTCTTGATCGCCAGGTGGAAGAGGCGACAGCGCTGGCACAGTCGCTTTCAACATCAGCAGCCGTTTGGATCGCATCCGATGATGTATCCGGCTTGCAGGAGCTTATCGAATCTCAGTATTCTTATCCCGAACTGATGTTTGCCATGTTCACCGATGAACATGGCCTTATTCTCGCACACACCGAAACTAACAAATGCGGGCTCTATCTACTTGATCTGCCGTCACTCTCCAACAAACCGGTGGTGACAAAATCTACTGAAATAATTCAGGTTCTCACACCGGCGCGACTCGACAATCGGCAAATAGGTTGGGTTTGCGTTGGTATCAGCCGTTTGGTAACGGCTGAAAAACTAGCTAAAATCAAATTTGGCGGGATAATTTACGCACTAATGGCCATTGCATTCGGCTCACTTATTGCCTGGTGGATGGGGATTTGGTTTACTAAAAGGTTGTATGCAGTCCAAAATACCATTGCCGAAGTTCGAAAGGGGAATCATCATGCCCGCTCAAAAATTGAAGGAACCGACGAAGCCGCTTCAATTGCCACCGAATTTAACGTTCTTCTCAACACATTAACAAGTCAGCAAGCATTGCTCTTAGCTTTAATCAACAGCTCAACCGACACGATAATTTTCGCGTTAGATAAAAACTATTGCTACACTACATTTAACAAATTGCATCAGAAAGAAATGAAAAAGGTGTGGAATGTAGAGATAGAAGTTGGAATGAACCTGCTGGAATGTATGAACTTACCATTGTTAAAGGCACAAGCAAAACACAGCATGGACAGGGTGCTTAAAGGAGAATCCTTTGTTGAAGTGCAACATCAACCAGGGCCGGATGTTTACTATGAATTGAGCTGGAACCCTATCTTTCAAAATAGTGAAGTTATTGGGATAACAGCTTTCATTCGCGATATCACCAGTCAGAAACTCGCTGAGCAAAAGGTCAAACTTCTGAATTTCGCATTGAATAGTGTGACTGATGAAGCATTTCTTATTGACAAGAATGCTTGCTTCCGTTATGTCAACGATGAGAGTTGTCGGGCCCTGGGTTATAGTGAGGAAGAATTGCTTAAAATGAATGTAACCGAAATCGACCCTGATTTTCCAATTGAGAGGTGGCAGCAACATTGGAATTGGATAAAGGAAAATGGATTTATGGTATTCGAAACCCGCCATAAAACAAAACAAGGAAACGACTATCCTGTTGAGATCAGCGCGAATTATTTTGAATACGATGGTCAGGGTTTTAACCTTGCCCTGGCACGTAACATTTCCGACCGTAAGCAAGCTGAAAAAGCGATTCAGGAAAGCGAAGAAAAATATAGGACATTAATCCAAAAAATTCAGACAGCAGTTGTCGTTCACGGGGCCGATACCCAAATAATTACCTGTAATCCTAAAGCACAGGAACTGCTTGGTTTAACAGAGGATCAACTATTGGGGAAAACGGTGATTGATTCAGCCTGGCATTTCTTTCTCGAAGACGGAACAACAGCACCCCTCGAAAATTATCCGGTATCCCAGGTTCTTGCTACGCGCAAGTCATTTAGAAATTGTGTTCTGGGTGTTCACCGACCTGACAAAGAGGATGATGTATGGGTACTGGTTAATGCAGATCCGGTATTAGGGAACGAAGGAGAAATAGCACAAATCATAGTATCTTTTATTGATATCACCGTCCGTAAACAGGCGGAAGCTGCATTACGTCAAAGCGAGTGGAGGTACCGCGAAATATTCGATAATGTTCTTGACAGCTTGTTTTTACTTGAAGTAACATCAGATCAACGTTTCCGTAATCTGGAAATAAATCCTGCTTTTGAAAAATCTACGGGGTTACCTCGCGAACAATTGATTGGCAAATTCATTGAAGAAACCGTTCCTGAAGATGTTGCTTCCATCGTCAATGCCAAATACCGGCATTGTGTGGATGCAGCTCATGCCATCGAAGAAGAAGTGGAATTGGATCTGCCCACCGGACGTCGTTATTTTCATTCTACACTTATCCCTGCACGTGATGAAGCCGGACATATCTATCGCATCATCGGCATTTCGCGCGATATTACAGACCGCAAACTTGCGGAAGATGAATTAAGGATAAACGAAGGGCGCTACCGAATGGCTCAAACCATAAGCCATACCGGCAACTGGGAGTATAATATTAAAACAACCTGTTTCTGGGGATCTGATGAAGCCAAACGAATATATGGATTTGATCTTGAGAATGACTCTTTCTCAACTGAAGAGGTTGAAAATTGTATAACGGAAAAAGAACGGGTTCATCAGGCATTGGTTGACCTGATTCAGGAAAATAAACCATATAACCTGGAATTTGAAATACGCCCTAAAAATTCCTCTGAACCAAAAATAATATCATCCATTGCCGAATTAGAGCGGGATGATCAAGGTAATCCTTTGCGTGTAGTTGGCGTTATTCAGGATATCACTGAGCGAAAGAGAGCCGAAGAAGCAATTGAAACCTCAGCCTTTCGTTTAAATGAAGCCCAGCAACTTGCTCATATTGGCAGTTGGGAATTGGATATCATTAACAATAGCCTGCATTGGTCGGATGAAATATACAGGCTGTTTGAGATTGATCCCGAAAAATTCGATGCTACTTACGAGGCCTTTTTGAATGCGATCCATCCTGATGACCGTGAGTTGGTAAACTCGGCTTACACCAATTCGCTTAAAGACAAAACCCCCTACACCATTGATCACCGGCTTCTTTTCGCAGACGGAAGGATTAAATACGTTCATGAACAATGCGAAACTATGTATGATGCCGATGGCAAACCCCTCCGCTCTATGGGAATAGTACGGGACATTACCGATAGCAAACTTGTAGAAGACACCTTGTTTTTCCTCGCGCAACGGGGCTGGCAGACAAGCAAGGAAAACTTTTTCGATGCGCTTGCTCAGTTTCTCGGCGAAAAACTCGATATGGATTACGTGCTCATCGACAAGATTGAAGAGAATCCAGAAATAGCGGAAACAGTGGCACTGTATGCCAAAGGCACGATCACACCTAACCTGCGATACGCCCTCAAGGGCACACCTTGCGAAAACGTTATGGGGAGGGATCTCTGCGTTTATCCACAAAATATTCAAAAGCTGTTTCCTGATGATACCCTGTTGCCCGGAATGGGTGTGGAAAGTTATATCGGTATCCCGCTGTGGGATTCTGCAGGCCGTCCGATAGGTCTAATCGCCGTCATGGGTATCAAGCCACTTACCAATGCTGCTCCGGTCACCCAATTGCTGCAACTGGTAGCAATACGTGCTGCTGCCGAACTGGAGCGCTTGCAGGACGAAGAAGAAATCCTAAAGCTGAATCTGGAACTAGAACAACGTGTCAAAGACCGTACTGCTCAACTTGAATCTACAAATAAAGAGCTGGAAGCATTTTCGTATTCAGTATCGCACGACCTGCGTGCACCTTTACGCAGCATCGATGGGTTTAGTCTGGCGCTGATTGAAGATTATCATGACAGGATTGATGATCAGGGAGTAAATTATTTGCATCGTGTGCGAAAAGCAACCCAGAGAATGGCACAGCTAATTGATGATATGCTAAGTCTTTCGCGCATTAACCGCAGCGAGATGAATATTCAGGAAGTTCATTTGAGCGAGATGGTTCAGGAAATTGCCAATGAACTGCACGAAAATCAACCAGAGCGTAAAGTAGAGTTCATTGTACAACAAGGGATTAAGGTTCGTGGAGACGAGCATCTTTTAAGAATTGTTTTGGTTAACATGCTGGGGAATGCATGGAAGTTTACTTCGAAACACCTGAATGCCCGCATCGAGTTTGGCATGCTGCAACAAGATGGGATGCCGGTTTATTTTGTTCGTGATGATGGTGCCGGTTTCGACATGAATTATGCACAAAAACTTTTTGGTCCGTTTCAAAGACTGCATACACTAAATGAATTCCCGGGAACAGGCATCGGATTGGCAATAGTGAAGCGGATTATTCACCGACACAAAGGTAAGGTGTGGGCCGAAGGAGAAGTTGAAAACCTGATTGCAGGAAAGGCAGGAGGTGCAACATTTTATTTCACAATTTCATAATTGAAATCAATAGAAACATTTTTTTAATCAGATAAATCTACCAAAGTTGAAAAAGCGGTTTTTTATATCAAAAAAAGATTAACTTTAGGCCTTTATACATAAGGAAAATGAAAATTAAACCTGAGTATGTAAATCCAACTGCTCATTCAGAAATTATCCGCCAAAAGGCAGAAACTTTGTTGAAAGAGAAATCATCGGCAACTGGTCAACAACTTACTGAAGCGGGAATGCAGAAGCTCATACATGAACTGATGGTTCATCAAATTGAACTGGAATTGCAGAATGAAGAACTTGAGTTAGCCAATGAGAGAGCAACAACTGAAACTCAAAAATTTACTGAATTATACGATTCTGCACCAACTGGTTATTTTACACTTTCAATTAAAGGTGAAATACTTGGGTTAAACTTAAGAGGAGCAGGAATGCTTGGTACAGAACGCTCACTTTTAATAAACACCAGATTTGGTTTATTTGTTTCCGACGACACCAAAGCCATTTTCAATCTCTTTCTTGGAAAGGTATTTAATGGTAAAGCAAAAGAATCGTGCGAGGTTGCCCTGTCGGCGAGCGGTGAATCCTTCATACATGTTCAACTTACCGGTATGGTTACAGGAAACAGTGAGCAATGCTTTTTAACGGTTGTAGATATAACCGAACTCAGGCAGGCTGAAAAGGAACGGATCGAAAGCTGCGATGAACGATATAAATTACTTTATGATAATGTAAAAATCGGCCTTTACAGAATCACCCCGGATGGAACGATACTCCTTGCAAACAATGCCCTGATCAAAATGCTCGGATATTCATCATTCGGCGAACTTGCCAAAATTAATATTAATCAAAACGGTGTTGTGTCTCCCCTGCAGCGAAAAGAATTTATAAGGAATATTGAACAATCAGGAGAGTTAGAAAGCTTCGAGTCGACCTGGACACGAAAGGATGGTACACCTATTTTTGTGCGTGAAAGTGCCCGGACTATCTGCGATACGAAAGGAAATACGATGTATTATGACGGGACGGTGGAAGATATCACAAAGCGCAGGCAAGTGGATGAAGCTCTGAAAAAAAGTGAATTGCGATTTAAACAAATATCAGAAAACTCGCAAGAATCGATTTGGGAAGTTGACAATACTGGTTTATACACATATATAAGTCCGGTTATTAAAGAGTTATTAGGCTATGAAGCTGAAGAAATTATTGGTCATAAATATTTTTATGATTTATTTGAACCGGAAAATAAAGAAGAGATGAAGCAGGGAGCTTTTGGCGTGTTTGCCCGTAAAGAAAGCTTCAGGAATTTTGTTAATTGTAACATCCATAAAGAAGGCAGGAAAGTTATTCTTTCTACCTCCGGTGTTCCCATGCTTGATAATGAAAATAACCTGATTGGTTACCGGGGAGTTGATGTTGATATAACCGAACGCAAGCAAGCGGAAGAAGCGCTGATAGAAAGCGAAACCCGCGCCCGTGCTCTTATTGATGCCATTCCGGATTTGATATTCAGACTAAACAAACAGGGGGTTTATCTTGATTATAAAGCTGCAAAAGAGGATCTTGCATTTCAGGCAGAGTCAATAATCGGTAAAAAGAACCGCGATATGATGCCGCCTGAATTTGCCGATCTGGTTGATGAAAAAATCAACCTGACCCTCCAAACCCGTCAAATGCAGGTATTTGAATATCAACTGTTATTGCCACTAAAAGGACTTCGTGAATACGAGGCCAGAATGGTTCCCTGCAGCTTTGATGAAGTAATTGTCATTGTGCGTGATGTGACAGAACGTAAGAATGCCGAAGAAATGATTAATATGCTTGCTCATGCCGTTAAAAATTCAGCGGATTGTATAGCTATATCGGATAAGGACTACAAAATTATTTTTGTCAACGATACCTTTAGTAAAGTTTATGGGTTCGAAAATGATGAAATAGTAGGTCAGCCAATATCAATTATTGCTTCAAAGAATAATTTGCCAGGAGTTGATAAATCTCTGTATTGTGCCATAGCAAAGAAGGAAGTGTGGACTGGTGAAGTTCTTAATACAAAAAAAGATGGAAATGATTTTCCTGTTCAACTTTCCCTTGCGCCGGTAATAACTGATAAAGGTGAAGTGATTGCTGTTGTTGGAGTGCTTAGAGATATCACCGAACGCAGAAATGCTGAGGCAGAATTAAAACTTAAAAACGAGCAATTATTAAAGCTTAATGCCGAAAAGGACAAATTTTTCTCCATCATTGCTCATGATCTTCGGAGCCCATTCAATGGTTTTATGGGTTTGACGCAATTATTGACAGAAAACACACGTGATTTGACAATTGATGAGATACACAAGATTTCTGTTAGTATGCGCAATTCAGCTACCAATCTTTTCCGCTTGCTCGAAAACCTGCTTCAATGGGCAAGAATGCAGCAAGGGTTAATTCCTTTTAATCCAAAGGCACTTAAATTGCTGCCGGTGGTAGATGAATGCATTGAAATGCACCTGGCATCAGCCAAAATAAAGGGTATTGAAATATCTATTGATGTTCCATCTGAAATGGAGGCTTTTGCTGACTGTGACATGCTACAAACAGTAATCAGAAACCTTGTTTCAAATGCCGTTAAATTTACTCCAAGAGGGGGGCGAATCAATTTTTCGGCTAAAACCGGAAACGACAAAAGCATTATAATATCAATCAGCGACACGGGTATAGGAATGGGTCAGGAAATGATTGGTAAATTATTCAATCTCGATGTTCAGGCCAATAGGAGAGGAACCGAAGGAGAGCCCAGCACCGGCCTTGGCTTATTACTTTGTAATGAATTTATTGATAAACATGGTGGAAAACTGTGGGTGGAAAGTGAAGAAAAAAACCTGCCTGCCGGAAAGGCAGGTGGATCAACGTTCTATTTTACTTTACCTTAAATAATACATATCATGGGCAGTAAAACTATTCTATTGGTAGAAGATAACCCCGACGATGTCGATTTAACACTTCGCGCCTTAAAAAAGAACAATATTAAAAATGAAATTGTGGTGGCAAGCGATGGCGTGGAAGCCCTCGATTATCTTTTCGGTACAGGTAAATATTCAGGTCGTGACCTGATGATGATGCCTACCATTATTTTGCTCGACCTAAAACTTCCAAAAATTGACGGACTCGAAGTGTTACGTCGTCTCCGTGCAAATAAACTAACGAAATTCCTCCCTGTTGTTATTCTAACTTCATCAAGAGAGGAACAGGATATTATTAATAGTTACAGTGTAGGCGTGAACAGCTATGTGCGAAAACCGGTCGATTTCAATCAATTTGCCGAAGCGGTCAGCCAGCTTGGTCTATACTGGTTGCTGCTTAACGAGTTACCGCCAATAAAAAATGGAGAGTTATAAAATGAAAAAAATACTGCGTATATTGTTTATTGAAGATTCTGAGGATGACGCCCTGTTGCTGCTGCATCAAATAAAAAAGGCTGGATACCGTGTTGATTATGAGCTTATACAATCTTTAGTGCAATTGAAAGCAGCACTTCTCGAAAAGAAGTGGGACCTCATCATTTCTGACTATGCAATGCCGCATTTCAATGGATTAGAAGCATTAACATATTTAACCGAGACAGGCCTTGATATACCCTTTATTGTAGTCTCAGGTACCATTGGTGAAGAAATTGCAGTTAACATGATGAAAGCCGGGGCCAATGATTATCTCATGAAGGATAATCTGATGCGCTTGTTGCCCGCCATTGAAAGAGAATTGCGTGATTGGGAAAGCCGGGCTAAACGGAAACTGCTGGAACAAAAGCAAAAAAAATTGGAGGAAGAGCGTCTATCCAATATGTGGTATTTCGAAAGCCTGGATAAAATTAACCAAACTATTCTGGCAACCAATGACATGGAACAGCTGATGAGGGATGTGCTTAAAACCATGATGTTGGTATTTGATTGCGATCGCTCCTGGCTCTTTTATCCATGCGACCCTGAAGCATCATCGTTTAGTGTCCCCATGGAAATTGCCAAACCCGAGTTTCCGGGTGCCGGAATATTAAATGAGGAAGTGCCTTTGCCCGCGGACATGGCTCAAAATTTGCGTGAAGCAATGGAATCTTCAGATCCTGTGACTTATATGGTAGGGTCCGAAAAACCTATTAATAAAGTCAGTGCAGAACAATTTGGGGTTAAATCAATGATAATGGTCCCGCTTTATCCAAAGACAGGAAAACCCTGGATGCTTGGCATGCACCAGTGTTCGCACAAAAGAGAATGGACGAAGGAAGAAAAACGATTGTTTCAGGAGACAGGAAGACGTTTGAGCGATGCTCTTACCAGCATGTTGATTCACCGTGATTTGCGTAAAAGCGAAGCGGAGAACCGTGCGATTGTTGATACAGTACCGGATCTTCTGTTTCGGGTCAATCGGGATGGCATCATAACCGATTACCGAAAGCCGGAGCATATGGATATGTTTGTTGAATCGGATCAATTCCTTGGCCGGTCAATTGGCGATGTATTGCCTGTTAGTGTTTCCGATGCTACCTATCCGGCTATTGAAAAAGCACTCAAAACGGATGAGGTTGTAACATTTGAATATGATCTTAAATTAAAAGATCAAATCCAAAATTATGAAGGTCGAATGATTGCCTTTTCAACAAATGAGGTAATGGTATTCGTGCGTAATATCACCGAACGCAAACAAGCAGAGCAACAACTGATCGAAAGTGAACAAAAATTCCGCTCCTTAGCGGAAAGCTCTCCTGACAATATCATTCGTTATGATAAGGAGTGCCGGGCTGTTTACATCAATCGAAACATGAATTTGACGGTAAGTTCCGAGGTGGTTTCCCAAATCGGACTAACACCTATGGAAAGTAATAAATATCCAGGTACAGTTGACTATCAGGCAAAAATTCAGCAAGTGATACTAAGTGGACAAGCCGATGAAATTGATATAGTGGTTCCGGATATCAAAGGACAAATGCGTGTACATCAAATTCGGTTGGTTCCTGAACACAACAATGAGATGGACATTATTGGTGTTTTGGCAATAGGTCGCGACATCACTGACCGTAGATTGGCAGAAAAGGAAATTGCCCGGATGAATCGCAGTCTGCGGATGCTCAGCGAAGTAAATCAGGCACTGATACACATTACCGATGAAAAAGCCCTGCTGAACGAAGTATGCCGGATTGCTGTTGAAGATGGTGGTTATCGCATGGCCTGGGTAGGGTTTGCGGAGCACGATGAAGAAAAGACCATTGTACCGGTGGCCCGGGCAGGATTCGACTCTGGTTATATTGATTCGCTTAACTTAACCTGGGCAGATGTTGAGCGCGGCCAAGGGCCATGTGGCACAGCAATCCGTACAGGACAACCATTTGTAGTGCGTAATGTTTGGGAAGAACCATGCTTTGCCATCTGGTTTGAATCAGCCACCAAACAGGGTTATAAGTCATTCATTGCTTTACCTCTGATCAGCGGAGGCCAAACCTTTGGACTCATTGCCATTTACTCAGCCGAGGTGGAGGCCTTCGATAATAAGGAAGTTGAATTGCTTAAGGAAATGGGAGATGATCTGGCCTTTGGTCTTATCGCGTTGCAAATTCGTGAAAACAGGGAAAAGGCAGAAAAGGCACTTCGGGAAAGTGAAGAACGTTACCGACTGATTGCTGAGAATACTGCAGATACAGTCTCAGTGCTGGACCTTAATCTAAATATGGTATATATCAGCCCATCGGTACTTAAGATGCGTGGATTTACGGTTGAAGAAACAATGACTCAGTCAATGGAAATGATTTTTACGCCGGCGTCTGTGCAAAAAATCAGTCAGCTCTTTGCCGAACATATGGCATTGGAGGGGGATCGTAATGCCGACCCATTCAGAACAGATACCATCGAACTTGAAGAGTATTGTAAAGACGGATCCATTATCTGGGTCGAGATTGTAGTTTCTTTTTTGAGAGATGCCAATCTGGTTCCTACGGGTATATTAACAGCAACAAGAAATATTACCGAACGTAAGCAATCTGAGGAAAAATTAAGGATACTATCCCGTGCGGTTGAACAAAGCCCTGCATCCATTGTGATTACCGATACAAAAGGGAAAATTGAATATGTAAATTCTAAATTTATTGATGTAACCGGATACTCCCGCGATGAAGTCATGGGACAGAACCCCAGGGTACTGAAATCAGGCGAACAATCCAATGATTTTTATCTCCAATTCTGGCGGACCATCACCAAGGGAAAAGTGTGGCAGGGTGAATTCCATAACAAGAAAAAAAACGGGGAATTGTATTGGGAACTGGCTTCAATTTCACCAATATTTGACACGGATGGTGCAATTACGCATTTTCTGGCAGTGAAGGAAGATATCACGGCCCGCAAACAAACAGAGATAGAGTTGATAAAAGCCAAAGTAAAAGCCGAAGAGAGCGATCGGCTAAAATCCGCTTTCTTAGCAACCATGAGCCACGAGTTGCGAACACCGTTGAATCATATTATGGGATTCAGCGATTTAATGCAGTCAGGCATTGATCTAGAGAATACTGTTGAATATGCCGGTATAATTAATAAAAGCGGGCATCACCTACTCAATATGATTGAGGATATCTTTGAATTAGCCATTACTGAATCTTCAGGAATAAAACTAAGAAATGAAACTTTTAAGATACTCGATCTTTTTTTAATTAGCCGATCTACACTTACCGAAATCCGGGATACTTCCGGAAAAAAAAATCAAATTGAACTTGTTTTTAATCCTGATAATGAACTTATTAATAGTCAAATTGTCGCAGACAAGAATAAAATTACCCAGGTATTGACAAATCTCTTTAGTAATGCCGTCAAATTTACTCAAAGCGGTACAATTGAATTTGGGTTTCATCAAAAAACACCCGGATCGATTACTTTTTATGTACGCGACACAGGTATTGGAATTCCAGAAAATCAACACGCGTTGATATTTGATTTTTTCCGCCAGGGCGATGATTCACACACCAGAATATACGAGGGAATTGGTATTGGCCTTGCTATTTCAAAGAAGATTATCGATGAGATGGATGGCACGTTAAATTTTGAATCGGAACCTGGCAAAGGAACTACATTTTATATCACGTTACCTGTAGAAATAGCTACATCAAAAGTTCATGACTCCGAGATTTTATTGCATCCGAACTTTCCTGTGTTTGCAGGAAAGGTTATTTTAATTGTTGAGGATGATGGGGTAAGCATGGACTTAATTAAGACATTTGTATTGAATACGGGAGCCACAGTTATTGAAGCCAACAATGGAAAAGAAGCAATACAGAAGATGATTGAGCCTCCCGATGTAATCCTGATGGATTTATTCATGCCTGTTATGGATGGTTATGAGGCAACGCGAATTATTAAATCAAAACATCCTGATATACCAGTTATCGCGGTTACTGCTTATGCACTTTCTAAAGATAAATCAAAAGCATTTGCTGCGGGTTGTGATAGTATTATTTCCAAACCTGTTAACAAGGAAATTTTATACGGAGAATTGACGAAATATTTAAAGGGAAAGTGAGAATTTTTAATATAGCTGTATTGTTGAAATTGCTTTGTTTTTGAAGTTCAGAACATAAACAGAAGGTGTTTTTTGTTGCAGTCGGCTAAAGCCAGACTGCAATGGATTGATTCTAAGGAGTTTTATTCATCTACAAAGAATGTATTTTTTGGACCTCCTTTGCAGCCGGATTTATCCGACTGCACGATCAGATTTATTCCTTAATTTCCGGGGATGTATTACTAATGGGGTATCCCCCAGATGGTTATCAGGGCTTTTGGGAGGGAGGTGGGGTATTAATACTCATTTGAAAATAGTTACAGAGTAGCGGGTTTTACTAATGCCATTAAAAAGATCTATAGTTTAATAACTCCCGTTTTAATGGCATACATCACCAATTGTGCTGTGTTTTTCGATTGGGTTTTTTCCAACAGGCTGGCCCGGTGGTTGTCAACAGTGCGTTTGCTGATAAACAACTTGTCACCAATTTCCTGGTTTGACAATCCGGTACAGATCATTTTTAACACTTCAGTCTCCCGTGAGGAGAGTTGAATATCCGGTATTTCTGTATCATTTTTGTTCAGGTTTCTGATGACAGAATAGAGGATTTCTTCCGAAAAATAGTGTTTTCCCTGGCACACTTGTTTGATGGCATCAAGCACATCGTCCGGTTTTGAGTTTTTTAATAAAAAACCCTTCGCTCCGGCATCAATCATCTGATAATAGTAACTCTCATCGCCATGCATGGTGAGCGCAATGATGCATGCTTCAGGATTCATCTCAATGATTTTTCGGGTGGACTCAACCCCATTCATCACGGGCATGTTGATGTCCATCAGGATAATATCAGGCATTTTATTGGTGACCCGCAACAGGGCTTCTTCACCGTTCGACGATTCAATAATAACACTATCAGGCAGATAATGTTGAAGCAACAGCTTTAACCCATTGCGGAACAAGGTGTGATCGTCAACAATCAGAATGGTTTTAGTTGTATCCATGGCTATTATTATACTTCAATGGTGACCAATACGCCTTCTCCGGGCTGACTTTTAAGTTGAAAACTCCCTTCGATGGAAGATATCCTGCTTTGGATGGTATGTAATCCCATTCCAAGAGGCTCCCGGCTCATGGGCATATCATAGTTAAACCCAATGCCATCGTCCTGAAACAGCAATTTGATTACTTCGTTTTCTTTGTATAGGCTCACCATAATCTTTCGGGCATTGGCATGTTTTATGGTGTTGTGAATCAGTTCGCACAAAGCCCGATACAAAATCAGCGAGGTTTCCTTGCTAATCCCGGTTGGTTCTTTGAGGTTGGTAACAAATTCAATTTTAAGGTTCGTGGCGGTGACTGTTTTGCTAATAAACGACCTGATGGCTATGATGAGTCCAAAATCTTCAAGCACTTGGGGACTGAGGTTGTTGGATATTTCCCGCAGGCTCTTGATGGCCTCATCTACCGATTCAATGGCATTTTCGTAAATGGGTTTTTTTTTGTATTCATGGTATTCATCTGGTGCCAACGCGTAAAGCGACATTTTGATGGTCGACAACAAAGGCCCCAAACCGTCATGAAGTTCGTTGGCCATGCGCTTTCTTTCATTTTCTTCAGCGTTGATGATTGCAGATAAAACATGTTTTTCTGATTCCTGCCTTATTTCCTGCATTTTAGCCATGTAACCAAATATTTTTCGCACAAAAAACACCCCGATGACAATTAAAACCGAAATCAGTACCCCCAACCAATTGTTAATCTGAATTACCGTTTCTGAGGTCGATAATTGATAAAAAATATACAGTTCATACAAACGCCTGAAAGCCATCATCGATAGTCCAATCGAAAGCAGTATCCAACTCGATTTATATTTTGAACCTTTGATCAGGCTAATCACAATGGCCACCGCAATGAGCTGTAAAATGATGGATAATATGATGGCAATTTGTGTCAGCATAGATGTTGTTTATCTAATGGTCAGTCGATTTATTTTCTTTCTTTTTCAAAAAGAATGCACCTTTATTTCTTCAAAAATAGCGAATTGTTTATTTACTTCTATGCATAAGGTAGTTTATTTTTAAACAAGCAGATTGTCATCCTGTCAAAGGTAAATGATAACTTACTATTGAGATAATTGTGATGAATTTACCCGGTTTAAGTATATATACCCATAATAAATCAAGTCTTTTTACCTTGGACTTGGGGTGTTAATTCTCTTGAAGTATGGACTGCCAGGCAGTACATTTGCATATTTGTAAGTAACCAGATACTACCATGAAAAGGTTAAATTTAAAACGGTTTTTAGTCGGCGCTTTTTTACTTTTGCTCGGCATATTTTTTAGTATTCAATATTCCTGTCAGGGACCGCAAAGAAAGTATGGTGACCGGCCACATGGAACATTTTCTATTTCAGGTGCCTTTGCCTTGTATCCCCTTACCGTGAAATGGGTAGAAGAGTTTAGAAAAGAATATCCTGATATTCAGGTGGATGTTAGTGCGGGTGGTGCAGGAAAAGGAATGGCAGATGTGTTGGCTAATATGGTGGATTTGGGTATGTTCTCACGTGAAGTGACACCCGCTGAGTTGGAAAAAGGGGCATGGTACATCGCCGTGGCTAAGGACGCGGTCGTACCTACCCTCAATTCGGAAAACCCATTCAAAGAGCAACTGCTCTCGAAAGGTTTATCCCAGGCTGTTTTTGCAGAGTTATATACCCTGGAAAAAAAATGGTTATGGAGCGATGTGAACGATGTTATTAACTCCCGTTCCCCTATACATATTTATACCCGTTCCGATGCCTGTGGGGCAGCCCAGGTATGGGCCTCTTATTTGGGAACTGACCAGGAGTCTCTTAAAGGAATTGGCGTTTTTGGAGATCCCGGCATGACAGATGCCGTAACGAAAGATGAAATGGGAATGGGCTATAACAACGTGGCTTATGCCTATGATGTAAATACACGACAAAAGTATGAGGGCATCGAAATTCTTCCCATCGATTTTAATGGAAACGGCCAGATTGATTCCGTGGAAAATGTGTATCAATCGCTGGATTCGCTTATGAAAGCCATCAGCACAGGAGTGTATCCTTCACCTCCTGCCCGTGAACTCTATTTCATCTCCAAAGGAAAACCGAACAACAAACTTGTAAACCTGTTTTTAAACTGGGTATTGACCAAAGGTCAGCAATATGTGGCGCGGGCAGGATATGTAGGATTGTCAGAAGACCATATTACGAAGCAACTGAGGTTGTTAGAAGATGAAGCACATTAGATTAACCAGGTACCGCAAGTGGCGCAATGTGTTTCACCAGTCGTGGATGATGATCGCCTTGTTGGCGATGTTATTCATCCCGTTGGTACTCGTTGCCGGACTCATTATGAAATCGATGCTGTTGTTAGAAAACCACCCTTTGTTTGAATTGTTGTTTTCTTCTGATTGGAGCCCGCTTTCAAGTCGTTTTGGTTTTCTTCCTTTTATTGTCAGCTCACTGTGGATTACCATATTGTCGTTGCTTATATCGGCGCCGGTATGTCTGCTTACTGCCATTCACCTGACGCAATATGCCAAACGTTGGGTGTTGCGTATCATGCATCCGGTAATTGATATCCTGGCGGGTATCCCCTCTGTTATTTTTGGCGTTTGGGGCATATTGGTGATTGTTCCCTTTATTTCTCATCAATTGGGGCCATTATTTGGTAAAAGCGTTTCAGGTTATTCCATACTTGCCGGTGCTTTTGTGCTCTCCATCATGATTATTCCATTCATGCTCAACATGCTCATCGATATCATTAAGGCGGTGCCAAACGAACTTCAGGAAGCTTCGCTTTCGTTGGGAGCCTCCAAATGGCAGACCATCAAATTCGTGGTGGTGCGCAAAGCCCTTCCGGGAATTGTGTCTTCTTTTGGATTGGGAATGTCGCGTGCTTTTGGTGAAACCATCGCCGTGTTGATGGTGGTGGGCAATGTAACACGTATTCCAACCGGGGTATTTCAACCGGGCTATCCGCTCCCTGCCCTGATCGCCAACAATTATGGCGAAATGCTCAGTATTCCACTTTACGATTCGGCCCTGATGCTGGCAGCACTGATATTATTCCTGGTGGTGTTGATGTTTAATGTATTCTCCAGGTTCCTCATATTAAAAGCTGAAACACATTGATTATGAATACAAAGACCGAAGAGAAATTTTTCAGGGTGTTGATGTTTCTTTCTACCATTTTCATCGTGGGCGTGTTGCTGCTTATTGTCGTCAGTGTTTTGTATAAAGGATTGCCATCCCTAAGTTTCACTATGCTCACCACCATTCCAAAAGGGGGCTTTTACTTTGGCGAAGAAGGGGGAATTTTAAACGCCATCATCGGATCCATCTATCTTTCGCTTGGGGCTACCTTTCTTGCTTTTATCATTGGTTGGCCCATTGCCTTGTACATGAATGTTTATCTGGTAAAACACCATACCCTGGTGAATGCCATCCGCTTTGTTTTTGATGTGCTATGGGGAGTTCCTTCTATCGTTTATGGTGCTTTTGGTTTCATACTGATGGTGTTTTTAGGTGTCAGGGCTTCTTTGCTTGCGGGAATCATCACCGTGAGTTTATTTATTGTTCCCATCATGGTCAGGGCCATCGATGAATCGTTAAAGTCGGTTCCCCGTGGTTTGCTTGAGTCGGCCTTGTCATTGGGCTCAACCCGATCCGAGATATCATACAGGATTTTTTCGCGCGAAGCATTTCAGGGCATTATAACAGCCATTCTGTTAAGTTTTGGCAGGGCTATTGGTGATGCAGCTTCTGTATTATTTACTACAGGATATACCGACCGCATTCCCACTTCTCTCATGGAACCTTCGGCTACTCTGCCACTATCTATCTTTTTTCAACTGAGCTCACCCATCGAGGCGGTACAAGACAGGGCCTATGCTTCTGCTACCGTTTTAATTTCTATGGTGTTGATCATTAGCTTGTTGTCACGATTTATTGGCAATCGCCGTAACTAACTCTTCAAACCGTATGAACAATAAAATTTCCATACATAACCTTTGCCTTTCGATTGATCGACAGCCGATATTGAAAAATGTAAGCCTGAACATACCAACAAATAAAATTACGGTGATACTCGGGCCATCCGGCTGTGGAAAGACTACCTTGCTAAAAAGCTTAAACCGGTTGACCGATTTAATACCCGGCGTCCAGCAGTCTGGCGAAATCATGTTGGATGGGGTAAACATTCTCAACGGAAACCAGGATTTGGTCGACATCAGACAAAAAATGGGTCTTCTGGCGCAGCGTCCTTATCCATTGCCCATGAATATTTACAAAAATATTACTTACGGACTCCGCATCAGCGGAAGGCGCAACCGGCAGTTTTTGGATAAGCGGGTGGAACATTATTTGAAAATGGTGAATTTATGGGATGAAGTAAAAGATCGGTTAAAGGATCCGGCCAGCGCGCTGTCCATTGGGCAACAGCAACGGCTGTGCCTGGCACGCGGATTGGCTGTTGATCCGGAAATTATCCTGGCCGATGAGCCTACTTCATCGCTTGATCCCATTTCGAGCAAGTTAATTGAAGAAAAATTCCTGGAGTTGAAGAGCCAATATACCATCGTGTTGGTTACCCACATTTTACGCCAGGCCAGGCGTATGGCCGACTATGTGGTGTTTATGTACCTGGGCGAAGTGATTGAACAAGGTACACCGGATGAGCTGTTTAATAATCCACAGCATCCGGTTACCAAGTCGTATTTGAGCGGACAATTTTATTAGTAGTAACGTGATATTAAACAGTTTGTAATGAAAAATCAAAACTATTCCTGCTTATTTCTGCTGGCGATGATCATTGGATTTCTTCCGACAGAGAGTTATGGTCAGTTTAACATTGAAGCCTCCATTCGCCCACGCGTAGAGTACCGTTATGGCTATAAAGAGTTAGCCAAAAATGGCACTGACCCTGTGCTGACGACTTCTCAGCGGACGCGTTTGGGAGCCACCTATCAATCTGAAAAACTAAAGGCGAAGATTTCCCTTCAGGACGTCAGGGTTTGGGGCGATGAAACCCAGTTTTCATCTACTGGTGTTCATGGTGATGTGGCCAGTATCGATCTGGCTGAAGCCTGGTTATCATTCAACATTACAGAGTCATTTGCTTTGACTGCCGGCAGACAGGTACTTTCGTTTGATGATGAACGTTTGCTGGCCAAACGAGACTGGAATCAGAACGCACTATTTTATGATGCGGTCACCATGAGCTTTCAATCGGACAAAACCAATGTTCGGGCGGGGATCTCCTACAACAACCAGGCAGATAAAGGTTTTATGGAACCCTATGATCCCGTCAAAATGAAATCCCTTGGTTTTTTGCATTTATCGCAGAAAATCAATTCTAAAATAAATGCCACTGTAATCACCATGTTTTCAGGATTTACCCGTTCAGATACTACCCTGGAGGTGTATTTGAAAGGTACCTCGGGTATCAATCTGAATTTCAATTCCGATCCATGGAAAGTGTTCTCCAGCTTTTATTATCAGTATGGAAAGGATGTTAACCAGGGACTTGTAAAAACTTCATCTGCCTATAATTTCAACCTGCAAGCAGAGTTTAAAGCTACATATTTCATGTTACAAGGGGGCTGTTCGTTGCTTTCGGGCGATAAACAAAGTGAAGCTGTAAATGGGACAACTCACTTGTTTGATGTATTGTATGGGGCGCGCCACAAGTATTATGGTTATTTGGATTATTTCAACAACTTACGGAAATCAACCAGAAATGGAGGACTAAATGATTTCTATGCCACCATCGGTGTTCCCATTGTTCCAAAAGTCGATGTTTTTGGATCCTGTCACGCCTTTTACTTAAATCAGGTTCCTTCCTACCTTGACAATTCGTCAAATGCTTCGGGTACATCCTATCTTGCCTCAGAATTCGACTTCTGGCTTAAAGCCGATGTTTGGAAGGGGATCAATATCCTGACGGGTTATTCGTTCATGCTACCGGGCCATCACATGAAAGTAATCCAAAATGTTTCAGGCGACAACCCATTTTCGTCCTGGGCATGGGTGATGGTCACCTTTTCGGTGAAGAGTAAGGACCTGTAATGATTATTTGATCACCCGCTTTTGAAGTTCACTTTTCAACAATTCCTTGTTCAGTGGCTTGGAAAGAATCGTTTTGTCCTGGTCGAGAATGAAAACAGACGGAGTTGCGGCAATTCCATATTCATCGATAAGCGGTCCGTCCCAGCCTTTTAATTCACCCACGTTGATCCAGTGATAGCCATTTTTCTGAATGGACTGGAGAAGTTTTTCCTTTGAATAATCCACGGAAACGCCAATTACTTCCAGTTGGTTGCGTGTGGTTTGGTCGTAATAAGTTTTGATAACCGGCAGGAGTTCATCGCAATGAGGGCACCAGCTGGCCCAAAAGACAAGTACGGTTGTTTTGGCTTTAATGGAATCGAGTGTGACCACGTTTCCATTCAAGTCAAGGGTGGTAAACACGGGTGCCTTTTGGCCAAGAGCCAGTTTGCGGATCAATTCCATCTTGTTGGCCAGCTTGGCTTTGCGTTGGGTGTTCTCGCAAAACTGCTCCAGTCGGTTGCTATTGGCGATGTGTTCCAAACCGCGCTCAAACCCGATGCCTTCAAAACCTTTCACCAGAAAATCCACTAAAAATTCATACATCTGTTGATTAACGGCGGCTTTCTTGAGGACGGAATCCACCGCCATCAGTAAATTTTCTTCCAGTGATTCCTGGCTGTTGGCATTAAACTGATAAAGCGACATATACTGAACCACTTTGGATGTCACTATGCTGCTCCTGATGAGCATCGTGTCGCTAAAATCTACTTTATCCAAATAGTGGGTTTTAAGATATTGGTTTTCATCCCCGGCATTCATACCTGTGGGAGCAATAAGGGGTTGGTCTGTTTTTATAAATCTGGAGGCCAATGTATTGGGATGATCAGAAATAATTGTTTCAATTCTTTCTTCCAATTGGTTTTTCATCAAAGTATATTGCTCAACCACTGCCATATAAAATGGATCGTTTTTCGGATATTCAACAATCAAAGGGCGCAATAAATCCAACTTATACAGGTTGTGTCCTTTAAGGTAGAGGTAATTATAATACAACAAATTTTCAACTGAGCTGATGATTTGAACCTCATCATCTCCATTAAAACCTGTGGTGGCAAATTGGATATCTTCGTGGTTGACTATCAATTCTACGGCTCGCCCCGGGCCTTGAATTGTGATGTACATTCCGGTTGGTGCGTCTTCTTTGAGCGAAAAAGTAAAGGCACCTGTTTGGTCTGTAAGCGTGGTGTCGACCAGCACCCGATTTTCACCCGATACCCTCATCAGGTAAATTTTCTCATTGGATAGTCCGGAGAATGAGCCGCTTATTTGATGGTTTTGCTGGGCTGAAAGACAAAGAACAGAAAGAAGTATCCAACCGGTAATAAAAGCTCTTATCATATTTATTTTTTTTCAAAAGTAGTATTAGAACCCTTTTGGTGAGCAAAAGGAAGGAATTTTTAACAAATGAGGTTTTCTAAACAAAATAGATCAGGGATTGTAGTTATCACAGCCAATACTCCATTTCCTTATTCCAAAAATATTGATCCTTTCATTTTTTTAAGAATAAGGATACTTTAGTGAAATTCAGATAGTGATTCCATGGCTTGTAGAATATATTGGTTATTTTTATCCAAAAAACACCAATGACATACATTATCAAACAACTGGCCGATCAAATCGGCATCATTACCATGAACAACGATACCAGGCGAAACTCGTTGAGCCTCGAGATGCTTCAGGAGTTTTCTCTGGCTTTTGATGAGTTGGCGGATCAGCATGCACGGGTTGTAATTATCCGAAGCAATCCCGGAGCGAAGGTTTGGTCAGCGGGGCTTGATATCAGCGAGCTTCCCGAACCGGGAAAAGATCCGTTGCCTTATAACCATCCCCTTGAACAGTTGATGCGAAAGATTGAAGACTTCCCCGCCCCGGTTATCGCCATGATTGAAGGTACGGTATGGGGTGGCGGTTGCGATTTAGCATTTACATGCGACATATTAATTGGTTCGCCCCTGTGTTCCTTTGCTATTACTCCGGCTAAAATCGGAGTTCCATACAATGCAACCGGACTGGTGCACTTTTTAAACTTTGTGGAAATGAACATCGCCAAAGAGATGTTTTTTACGGCTAAATCCATCAACTCCGAAAGGGCTGACAACCTGGGAATTATTAATCACCTGGTGCCAACGGACCAGTTGGAAGCTTTTACCATGAAAATGGCCAGCGAAATTTCATTCAACTCACCACTGGCCATTTCGGTTATCAAGCAACAATTAAACCTGTTGGGCAAGGCACGTCCCATGAATCCAATTGTATTTGAGCAAATTGCTGAGTTAAGGCAAAAAGTATATAACAGCCACGATTTTCTGGAAGGAAAAAATTCTTTTTTAGAAAAAAGACACCCCGTATTTAAAGGGGAATAGCCTCCTTAGTCCTTTTTGGTGCTTTTGTTTTAGGATTATTCAGAAAGAAAAGGCTAATTTTGTTTTGTGAAAAGGATCAATAGTAATTTATATTTATGAAATACCATTTCCAAAACCACGAACTAAAGATCAACTGATGGTTAGTTAAATCTAATCCATGTGCCATTAATAGGATAAAAAAATAACACATGAAATTCTTGTTCAAATATGCGGTCACCCTGGTTGTTGTGATGGTTATTCAGGTTGCTGTTGCCCAAACACCAACCACCCAGGATTGTTTGGGTGCAATTCCGGTATGCGATTTTATTTATATCGAAGAGCAAACAGCCAGTGGTAATGGTAATTACAACGAAATACCCAACACACAAACTTGCCCTTTACACTGTATGGATGGTGAAAAAAATAGCCGGTGGTACATCTTTACCGTTCTGGAAAGTGGTGCACTTCGTTTTGAAATAACTCCTCAGGTTTCAACAGATGATTACGATTGGTCTGTTTTTAACCTGACCGAACACACGTGTAATGAGATATGGGGAAGTCCCGGCGTGATGCTCTCGAGTTGTAATGCTGCCGGAGGCCCTGGTTATCAGGGAAACACGGGTATCAGTTCATTAAATGGAGGCACAGCCAATTGTAATGGTGGAGGGCCAACAGCTAAATGGAATGCGGACTTACAAGTATGGCAAGGTGATACCTATGTGCTGGTAGTAAGCGATTGGACACAGACTCCTGGTGGTTATACCCTCGATTTTAGTGCTTCAACCGCCGCCATTTTCGATGACCAACGACCCTTCATTGAATATGTGGGAGGCGATATCATTACCGCCTGTGGATCCAACCAGGTTTTAGTACGCTTTAACGAAAACGTGAAATGCAGTACAGTGCAGCCAACAGATTTTAGTTTTGATGGCCCAGGTGGTCCCTATACGGTAGAAAGTGTTTCAGGTTACAATTGCGAATTGGGAGGTGCCAATGAACGGGAATATACGCTTACCATTAGCCCGGCGATTTATCAGGGTGGGGATTTTACTTTAGGATTGACTTTGTTTAGTGCCATTTCTGACGCATGTAATAACTATGCCCAGTCGGCCAATTTCCCCTTTTCCATCAGCCTGGACACTCCCGATGCCGATGCAGGCGATGATCAATCCGTTGCCTATGCCGGAACCGCCACCTTGCAGGGAAATGCTTCCGGTGGTTCGGGACAATATGCTTATTATTGGGAACCGGCTGGTTTGCTCGACGATCCCGCTTCCGCTAACCCTACAACCACCAATTTAACTACTTCCACTGCTTTTTATCTTTTGGTGAGTGATCAGGTATCAGCTTGCCAAAGTCAGGATACCATGTGGGTAAACGTGGTGGGTGGTCCACTTGGTTTAAGTGTTACGGCCTCGTCCGGTGCGGTGTGTGATGGCGATCGCATCGATCTGGTTGCCAATACCGGAGGTGGCTCAGGTAATTACACTTACCTATGGACGTCAAATCCCCCCGGGTTGAATTCCACACAACCAACTGTTTCTGTATATCCAAATACAAGTACCTGGTATAAAGTAGAGGTAGGCGATGGATATTCACAGCTTGCCGATAGCGTTTATGTGCTTGTTTATCAAACTCCTGTTGCCGAAGCCGGACCTGATCAGGTCATAAACGAAGGCACCATCACCACACTTGATGGGTCAGCATCAGGAGGATCGGGAGGATATGTTTATCAATGGGAGCCGGTGAACTGGTTGGTACAAAACGATATTCCAAATCCAACTACCCTGCCACTTTTTGAACCCACCATATTCACTTTATTGGTTACAGATGGAAACGGTTGCCCGAGTGATCCATCACAAATGCTGGTAAATCCGGCAGGGGATGGATTGTCGGCCTTCCCGATAGCCGATCCTTTTGAAATCTGTGCAGGTGAATCAACATTGATTAGCGCTAATGCCACTGGAGGTGGTTTAAATTATACTTTCCAATGGACTTCCTCACCAGTTGGTTTTACTTCCGATCAGCCTGAATTCAGCGTGATTCCTGAAGAAACCACACGTTACGACTTGCTGGTTGTCGACCAATTTGGAAATGAATTTACCGCACATACCGTTGTATCTGTAAATACCCTGCCTGTGATTGATCTCATCCCTGACGGTTATGCCATGATGGGCGATACCATCCTGGCTTGCGTTCGCGACTCTGTGGTGTTAGACGCAGGTTTTGCCGGTGATCCGCTCAATACGGAATACTATTGGCTAAAATCAAGTTATGTTAACCGTTATTTTGTAGCCCGGACCAATGGAAACTGGATTGATTTTCAAACACATAATGTTCGTGTAACGCATGGCACCACAGGATGTTCGAACATCGATAGTGTTACTATAATGTTCGATTTCAGGCAATGTAATATTGGCGTTCCTGAGATTCCTGACCATCTGGACAATGCCGTCAGTATTTTTCCAAATCCCAACAGTGGAACATTTACCCTGACCTTGAACGAGCCATTAAACGATTTGTCTCTGGAGGTCTACGATTCCAGAGGCCAGGCGATCTATCAGGAGAGTCTTTCAGGCCACTTTATTGCTGGGTATTCAAAACTGGTTGAAATACCCAATTTGTCACCAGGGGTCTATATCATCAGGTTGCAAAACCAGCATGATGTTGTTTCTAAACGCATGATCGTTCGATAAAGTCATCCGCTTCAAATACAATAAGTTAATGTTAACTTTTCTTAAACTATCCGTTTTGAGGGTTTTTCGAGTGTTCGGTTCCGCTGTTTTTATACTTTTGTGGCCTTTTAAATATCATAACAAAATATTCGTTAAACAAATTGTATGAATGAAGTAAAGCAAATCGGGGTTATCCTCGATAAACTTGGAATTAAAGAACTTAACTGCGGAGTTTCAACCGGAGCTGAATGGATAGATACCACAGGCGATATAACCTCCTCCTTTTCACCTATTGACGGAAAAGAAATTGCAAGGGTTAAAAATGCCACCCTAGACGATTATGAAATGGTGGTTAAAAAAGCCCAGGCAGCCTTTCTGGTTTGGCGTAAAGTGCCGGCACCTGCCCGGGCTGAAATCATTCGACAGATTGGTTGTGCCTTGCGCGAACACAAAGAAGAGCTGGGAGCTTTGGTTACCATTGAGATGGGAAAAATTTACCAGGAGGGCTTGGGCGAAGTGCAGGAAATGATCGATATCTGTGATTTTGCCGTTGGCCTTGCGCGCCTGATTAACGGGGTCAACCTGCAGTCGGAGCGTGTAGATCACCGATTGTCAGAGCAATACCAGCCCTTGGGCATTGTTGGAATCATTACTTCCTATAATTTTCCGGTGGCCGTTTGGGCCTGGAATTCAGCCTTAGCAGCCATTGCCGGCGATGTGGTGATATGGAAACCTTCGTCAAAAACACCGCTGACAGCCCTGGCTACCCAACGGATTATTAAAGAAGTATTAATCAGGAACGAGGTCCCCGAAGGTGTATTTAACCTGCTGGTGGCCAAGTCTTCTGTAATGGGTGATAATTTCCTGGCAGACAAGCGCATTCAGCTTATGTCGGTAACCGGGTCAACTGCCGTTGGAAAAAGGGTAGGGGAGATCGTCGGAAAACGCCTCGGTAAAACTATACTGGAACTTGGTGGCAACAACGCGGTGATTATCACCCCAAAAGCCGACATTCAGATGGCTGTAATGTCAACTGTTTTTGGAACTGTTGGTACTGCCGGACAACGATGTACCAGTACCCGAAGGGTGATAATCCATGAAGATATTTATGATGAGGTATGCAGCAAATTCATTTCTGCCTACGAAAATATCGTACCCAAAATTGGCAATCCATTGGATGAATCATTTCTGGTGGGGCCGTTGATCGACACGAATTCAGTTGCATTGTTTAAAAATGCGGTAACGAAGGTTGTCGAAGAAGGCGGAAAAATACTGTTTGGCGGAGTGGTATGCGAAGGTCCTGGTTTTGAAACAGGAACCTATGTAGTGCCATGTATTGCCGAAGCTGAAAATCATTTTAGGATCGTTCAGGAAGAAACATTTGCGCCCATTGTCTATTTTATAAAGTACAGTGGAAGCATCCTCGACGCCATTGCCATCCAAAATGATGTGCCACAGGGATTGTCTTCTGCCTGTTTTACACTGGACATGCGTGAAGCTGAAACATTTGTATCGTACGCAGGATCTGATTGTGGCATTGCCAATGTCAACCTGGGAACTTCCGGCGCCGAAATCGGAGGTGCCTTTGGAGGCGAAAAAGAGACCGGTGGTGGCCGTGAGTCTGGATCTGATGCGTGGAAGGTCTATATGCGCAGGCAAACCAATACCATTAATTTTGGCACGGATTTACCCTTGGCGCAAGGGATTAAATTTGTGATTTAATTGTTTTATTCAGGTTCTGTTTCGCAAGGAACAGAACTCTTTTATAATTAATACCCTATCAGATGAAATACTTCTTAATAACACTTATGTTGTCCGTATTATTTACGGCCTGTTCAACGGCTCCGACTCCTGCAACAGACGAAAAGCAGCAGTCAGAAACAGGCTATGTGGTGGTTCTCGACACCGCCATGACACTGGCCGAATTCGCAAAAGCCAACCAAATTGGCGAACCCTATTTGCGGCAACAATTGGGTATGCCAACCAGGGGTGGTTCAACGATTCCTTTGTACCAGCTAAAAAGGAATTTCAAGTTTTCATTTGAGAAATTGACCGGGATCGTTGAGAAAGCCAAGAATAGAAAATAGCGAAAGTGAGAACCCTTTTCCTGACCCGATGGTGATCGGAGAAACCAAAGAAAATAAATCGGCATAACTCATCGTATATGCTTACCTTTGGTGTCTTCATTATTAAACCATAGCGCCATTGAAAAAGCAACTTTTTATTACCGTTGGATGGATTGGATTGTCGGTCTTACTCATCAGTTGGGGTTCGACAGGACACTATAAAATTAATACAGCTTCGGGGCTTTCTTTTAATTCAGAAATGGCTCAGTTTAACTCATGGATCAGCACTTTAGCCGATTATGCGTCGGAAGCTGATCACCGCAAAGCCTGGGATCCCACGGAAGGTCCCAAACATTATATCGACATCGATAATTATCCTGAGTTTTTAAGTAATGGGTCCATTGCTCAAACTTGGGATTCAGTTATTTCGGTTCATGGCGCTGCTTTTGTGTATGACAATGGTATTTTGCCCTGGGCGACCATGATTACTTTTGATTCGCTTGAACGTTGTTTTGAACGCCGCGATTGGGACAAAGCGGTGCTTTTTGCTGCCGATCTGGGGCATTATGTAGCTGATGGCCACATGCCCATGCATATCACCAGAAATTATAACGGTCAGTTTTCGGGAAATACTGGCATCCATTCACGCTACGAATCTACCATGATCAATGCGTACATCTCTCAGTTCAACTACGAAGGCGCTGAAACAAATGAGATTGAAGATGTAAACCAGTATATTTTCGACTATTTGTATACAAACTATACTTTCGTGGATTCTGTGCTGGCTGCTGATGATTATGCCAAAGGGATTAACGGCAATACTAGTTCTTCAGAATACAAGCAGGCGCTGTGGGAAAAATCAAATGGATTTACCATTCCCCTGTTCAGCAATGCTTCCCATGCGCTATCGGAGCTGATTTATACCGCCTGGACCCGGGCAGGAAGCCCCTTGATTTCGCCCGACTATGTTTTTGTTCCGGGTGCCGAGAGCAACTTTACCTTAAAGCAAAATGTGCCCAATCCATTTAGTAACTCTACCCAAATTCAATATAGCCTGACCGTGAAATCTGAGGTCATTATTCAGGTCTTTAATTTATCAGGGCAGACGGTTGCTACTCTTGACAAAGGGCAAAAAGAAAAAGGCGACTATACCATCGATTGGAAACCGCAAAACCTTCGGTCAGGAATTTATTATGTGATGTTGAAATCGGATCGGTTTGCTGACTTTAAGAAGATGGTGGTAGTGAATTAGGAAGGAGTGCATCCTGAACTGATGGTACAGAACAGAAATCCCGGAGTTCGTTGACCCGGGGGCTTTTGATGATAGCCGGCGTAACTCATAATTCATTTTGATATGGTAAATCCTTCAAAAATTAGTGAAATCAATCAGGTTATTGAAGCCTATTTTAAGGAACATAGCTCACCTGCCATTGTTCCGGTAAAAGAATTGATGCCCGCCTTTATTGGTGCGGGTATATTTGCAAAAGACTTGCGGAACGGGTTGCCAATTCGCCAAATTCTCAGGGAACTGGATGAAGCAAATCAGCTACAACTTATACCCGCGCTTTATGCTGAAAGGAACGGGCAAAGTACCTATTGGTATTTTATTGCTGACAATACAACCGTTCCAACGACGCCGTACAAGCGGGATGAGAAAGGTACTGCCGGGAAGGAGGATTCGTTATCACGTGCGCAAAGCGATGCAACTTACGTGATTGATTTATGCGACCAGGTGCTGGGCCGGAAAGCCAACCGCAAAAAGAGGTTCGATTTTCTCCTTGGCGATGTTCATAAGGATGGCGTCAGCAGGACAAAACTTCCGGTGGATGCTTTTTACGAACAACTACAGTTGGTGGTAGGGTATAAAGAAATGCCGGCCAACGACCCCGGCGCCCCTTTTTATAAATCCAGAATGAAAACCGTCAGTGGAGTCACACGTGAGGAACAGAGGCGGTTATATGACAAACGCAGGGCCGAGTTGCTTCCTAAGCATCAGATCGAACTGGTCGTAATTTCCTGGTCCGATTTTTTGAATGATGCACAGAATAGAATCATACGCAATGAAGAACGTGACATTCAGGTGGTGCAAAATGCATTAAAAAAAATAATTCAAAAAAATAGCTAGGGTCAACATGGTTGCGGCTTTTCAGTTGGGGTTGTGGTTATTGGTAAAGGCACGCGTTGGAAAAATACGCGCGCCAGAGATGGGGTTAATATTACATCCTCGTTACCGCTGCGCTCAAACGAGGACGAGACGGGGGACGGTTGCAGGGTTAGTTGTTCTTTTCAAATTTTATAAATGTTAAGGTGTCGTTCTCGATATAAGGATTGTCGTAGAAAATACTAATGTCAAAACTTGAACTATCCTCTGACATTTTAAAGTAGTATATCTGAAAATTTGAATTGCTTGAAAGAAACCACTTTGTATGAATATAATTCCCGCTTAGTTTATACCAATACGGCCCGTCTCCATATTTGCGCGGTACTACATTTCTATTTTCAAACTGTAAATAGAAGATTGGATATTGGCCATCGTAAACAGGGTGAAATATTATAAAGTCTGTTTTATTTTCTTTCTCCATCCAGATTCCTTTTAATGGACTCTTCTTAAAGCTTATTTCTGGTGTATTTCGACCTAATAATTCTTCTTCCGGTTTTTCATACCAGTTATAGCTAATAGTATCTATGTTTAGAAAGAGTTCCTGTCTTTCATTCATGTTTAGCTGCCCGATATATTCTGGGTAAAGTGTTATGGATAAATAATTTTCAACTTTTTTAGCCCTGGTGCTGTCACGGATTTCTTTTTCATTTGTATTTGTCTGAGAATACAATTGACTTGAAAAAGCAGTTAACAATAGTACAAGTATGTAATCCCTCATTTGTTCATGATTTAATTGCTCTTATATTTTCGCTTAACGGGAAGAATATGCTTTGTGGCGAACTTAAAAGAAAAATCTTTCTGTCCACGATGATTTATATTTGAAACTAAAATACTCATTTTCATAACGTAATCCGCCATAAAGTATATGTAGTGTTATGGGCTGGGCTTTTTTACTTTCATTCTACAAAAAACACTTGATGTATCTACTTCTATAATCTCTGAATTAATATCACATTCTGCGGCAAGTTTCAAAAAGTCCAATCCGGAAAATGTAATTGCTCGAAATCCATCTTTACAAATAATAATTCCATTTTTCGTCAAGTCTTGATCGATTTCTCCGATTAATTTGTGATCAGATTGTATTTGAAACCAATTTAGTCTGTACTCCCAAAATTTCTCAGAATAAGAAGAGTAAAGAATTATTCCTCCATTTTTCGTCACACGAATTGACTCCTTCAACAATTTATTTGGATCTACCTTAAATGCTGAAATTCCATTTTGAACACAAATTGTTGCATCAAAGTAATTGTCTTGAAAGTCTATTTTCAGTGCATCCATTACAAAGAACTCACAATTTTCGTTACGACGAACGTATTCTTGAGCTAATTCAATATTGTCTTCAGATATATCTATTCCTGTTATTTTTTTAGCTTTCACTGCTAATCGTTTTGCAACTCTTCCATAACCGCAACCTAAATCCAAAACATGATCAGTTGATGCGATATTAGCCAGAACAAAATCAATTTCAGCATCTAAAAACTGCTGAACTCTTGGAGGCGCAATCTCATAGCATTGCATTAAATTTTTAGAGTTCAGTTTTTTAGAATAGTAATTACTCATGTTTGTACTCATGGGAACTCTTTATTTGCCTTGCCCATAACGTCTGCATACCGCCAATTGTCGTTATGCCTATTATACAGTCTTTGGTTATATAATTACATTTAGTATCCATTTAATCTCATTATCATTATATTACCCAATTTCAACGGTAATGATTAATTAAATCGGTTTCTTTCTTCTTCATTGTAGTTGGGTCATCGGTTTTTTGGTGTGGTAAATCTAGGAATTTATTTTATTGGTTTTACTTCGAGGGTTGTTTTATTGAGGATAGTTGTTTCATTCATATTGTTTTAGAGGAGATGTCTCATCATTTCGCTTGCCTGCCATGGGACTTGCTGTGTTTATAGGTACTTTGTAGGGCAGGCTTCGCTATATTCCGTCGACAGGACAGACATGTACCGCCAGTTGCATTTTTTTTTAGCGAAGGTGTGAAACTGGGGGTAGGAGTGGAGGGGTATAATAGTCACGCGTTACGCTATCGCTAAACGCGCGCCAGTGATAGGGAGAATAATCGAACTGACAACCTACCCGGCAACTTTCGAAAAATGCAAGGAAAATGGTTAGTACAGTTGTTCTCTTCCTTCAGGAGTAATAAAATCCGGTGTCCATTCCGGCTCCCAGATCAAGTTAACGCTCACATTAAAATCAGGATAATTGATATCAAGCAGATTTTGAATGTGCTGAATGATGGTGTCGCCCACAGGACATCCGGGTGTGCTTAGCGTCATATCTATTTCCAGGGTTTTGGCTTCATCATCCTTACGTATGTGATAAATTAAACCCAGATCCACAATATTGACTTCGACTTCGGGGTCAGGGATTTGTTTTAAAAGTTCGCGCACTTTGGTTTCCTCGGCATTAAAAGTCTTTTGTATCATGTTAGTTGCTTTTTATTATGAAAAATCATTCCAATGGTATTAAGGGAATAAAGGGTAGCGGTAATTACCATCAACAAGATGCCAGTCATCACCAACCATTCAATGGAGAATGCCAGTCCCGTTATAAGCGCCACCAGACTGGCAA
>PHDN01000042.1 GCA_002840975.1 Bacteroidetes bacterium HGW-Bacteroidetes-16 | reverse complement strand
GGTCTGGGCTGTTATATACAAGGGAAACATCAGCAGGGCTGCAATCATCATCGTGGAAAATATCTTCTTTTTCATGGCTGTATATTTTTTAATTGATAAATACTTTTGAAGTTACCACTGAACATGATCCTGCTACTTTTACAATCACAGTGGTGTTTTTAACATCAAGTGGTATTTTGGTAATTGTTGATGGGGCTAGCACGGTATTCAGTATGATTCGTCCATAAACATCATATACCCAAATTGTTTTTGAAGTATTTGCTTCAGGATCCTCACTTCTAATAATGATTTCATTTTCAAAAGCATATACATGAAATCCAGATTTATCTCCAAGATTGTTGATGGTGGTTGCGGTTGGATTAAAATACAATATAAAGCGGTTTGGATCGTCTCCCTCTTGACCTTCAAATAAATACACGGGGTTTTCATTTAGGTCTTGTAGTGCACCTGTTTTCAAATCTTCCAGTAATACGTTGACATCAGGGAGAAATTCCATGTTAGCCATTAACTGCTGTTCTCCGCTATCACCTACTTTGAACATCACATTTACTGTTCGACCGGCTTCGGTCAGGATGGGCAATCCATCTATACCAAATTTCTCGTTTTGCTCTAATGCATAAATTTGAGGGGCATTTCCATTGAAAGACATTATTTTCCTTGCATCTCTTCCGTTGTCGTATCCTTCGGTAGCATCGTCTGCAAAAACAATGGTTAACTGGTCGCTTTTCTCTCCTTTGATGGCTTTTAACCACATGTGTTCAGGGACGGAAGTTGTGCCTTTGTAATAAGCTTGTGAACTATGCACCCTGGCATCCAAAGGAATGGTAATTGAAGCGGATGGTGAAGTAGCTTGAACAAAAAATCCCTGTCCCATGGGGATGATTCCATTGGTCAAACTTCCGGCACCTCCGGCCCAATCTTTATAGGTTGCTCCATCCCATACCCAAATGGTATTGGTGATATCTGTTAAGGCCCATGTTCCAAGATCCCAATCAAGCGGACTGGCAAAAGGGTTACCAATCAGGTTGTAACCAAGGGGTTCGGCACCTGAAAAACTTAATGGTGGTGTAGTCGCTGTTGTTAATGTTAAATCCGTGGTCTGCAACGCTCCATCAAAACTTACAGTTACATTGTTGCCCGATTGCACCCAGATTTCAAACCCTGCTCCTGAAGGCAATGGAGTAGATAACGAAGTGATGGGGTCATGTGTGTTGTCTGTTTCATCATAGCTGTTTAACCAAACGTCAGGCGTTCCGTTAAAATAAAGGTTGTTAACCGTTTGGTTTTGTGTTGAAGCCGATAAGTCGTGCCATACACCACCTGTAATGTATCGTTCTACTGCTACATTTGTTCCATTCATTCCATTAATGGTACCATTATCAATCAAAGAAGCCGTTCCGGTTGCATCTGATTTTAACGTCAGCGTGCAACCTGTTAAATCAATTTTCGCATTGGGAACCGTGAGTTGTCTGCCTGCAGCAAGCACAATATCGAATGATGTTCCTGTAGTTCCGTTTCTAAGGGCAGGTGAAGTTGTACTCGTATAAATAAGTGTAACATTCTGATCAATAGTAAAATGTGTAGTGGTATTAAGCGTGGTGAATTTTGCAATTCTGGCAGCGATAAATGAACCACTTCCGCTTAAAAGACAGGAAGTTCCTTCTATGTCGAAACCAATTACATCTGTTGGGCCTCCAACGGTACCATCATTTAAAAAATCACCATAAACATAAACAAAACAAGCCCCGGTGCTTGAATTGGCATAAAGGGTAGCTCCGGTTTCAACGGTCAGATTTTTAGCTGCACCATTGTAATAACTAAGAGGAACCGTTACCAAATGACCTGTCTGAATGGTGACATCTGAATTAACATAAGTTGGTATTTCGGAAGTGGAAGCACTCCAGGAAGAGTTATCACTGGATATTTCCCAGGTGGCAAAAGCATTCCAGTTGCCCGATGCCACAGACCTGAAATAAAGAGGAAGTGTTGTGGCAGTTTGTTGTGGAACAATACCGTCTGTTTTATAATTAACAGCAGCTCCCGATCCATTGTAAGGATACACTTTAAAGTAATAGGTGGTGAAAGGAGTTAAACCTGTATATTGAAAGGTTTGTGTACCTGAAGCCACATTTTGCACCCCTGCACCATCGGCTATTGCCACACCATCTACAGGTGCTACTATATCATCATAGCTGATGAAACTTCCCGTAACCAAATAACTGTCGGCATCTGAATCTATCCATGAAACGGTGATTGTGGTGCCGCTGTTTGCAGTAGCGGTAAAGCCAGTAACATGGTTAATAGGTTCATTGGCCAGCACCTGGTAGCTTTGTTCACTGGAGGTAGACACTCCACTGTTATCGTCTGTAGCCTGTATTTCATAATAGATGGTGGTTTCTGCAGCCTGGGCCGGAATATCGGTATTGGTGGTATAGGTATCTCCCGATGAAACAGACATGGCTATGGTGGTTGATAAGCTGCCCGATACCGTTCCCCAATGCAATTCTACTCCAGTAACAGTCCCATCATCTGTGACATCTGCAGAAACAGATACGGTTTGAGATGAGAGGGGTAGATCGGGCGTGTGGGTGATATTTGTGATCGAAGGTAAAGGATTCCCTCCCACTGTGCCAGAAATTACTATATCATCTATTCCAATCCATTCATCATTACCTACGGCATTTGAGGTAATAACTCTTAATTGAAGTTGACTTTGGTTTTCAGCAGCAGTAGGTAAAGTTACACTTACCGGTGTTACCAGGGTAGCAAGAGAAGGTCCTGAACTTGCATCTGCTACAAAAGCGTCGGGAATGTTGACAAAGTTGCCAGTCGTTCCAATCCTATATTGTAGTGCTACGGGCTGAATTGCATTATCTGCCGAACCATCAATATCCCTTAAGTTGTATCCAACCTGAATAGCTGTTACAGTAGTTGTGTTGAGGTAAATAATGATATTGGGAGCATCTGCAGTTCCGGAGCCCTGAAAGGCCACCACGGGATCCGTTATTTCAAATTCCGTAACACCACCAGAAGTGTAGGTATTAGGGTTTAATTGATTTGCATTAACATCAATAGTTATTGTCCCTTCCCCAAGTAAAGTTTGAGGATCCACACCTGTAACAGTTGTAATATTGTCCCCCCGATAACCAATTATACTCGGTACGCCCGTCCAATCATCATTCGTTGTGATTAATCCGGTATTGGTCCAATTTTGTGAAAAGGAGCCACCTGCAAGATTGTGGTATGTCTGTCCCCACACTCCCTTTCCGAAAAACACCAGCATCACCGCCAGCATCAACGTTGTAAGTAGTTTTTGTTTCATAGCTATAAGGTATTTATTTGGTTAAATTTTAAGTTTTCAAAAGTGATGCATTCAAAATTAAGTATTAAAATTCAATGGTCATATTAATTTGCCATTAAGCTTACCTGTGGAATAGTGCCATCCGGTTTGCAGTCGATGGAGGCTCCGTTTCCGGCATAGGGATATATTTTAAAAAATAGGTGGCCGGTTGTGCTGTGAGGTTGACTACAGCAAATAAAGAAAACAGGAACCACGTCCACCTGTTCAAACCAATTGCTTTCAACTGCTCATCCACTTCATTCCACCATTTAGAACATTACTAACCGATTCGTTTTAGGTCTTCCCACATGATTAAAGTCATACCCATTTAAAAATAGGGACAGTAAAAATACTTTTATTGTTGTATGCCAAAGGCTACCATCCTGAATATCATTGCAATTTATATTGATTCCGGATAACGGCTGATTTGAGGATTGGCAGAGGCAAGCTTAATGGAACGCTGATGACCCCGTACGAACAGTACAGGCATTGATGGGAGGGATGATCAGGGATTTTTATGATGAAATAACCGCAGAGTCGCGGAGACGCAGAGTTAAAACTTAAAACCATTCTTTGCGCCTTTGCGGTGATAAACATTGATTTTAATGATGGAAATAACCGCAGAGTCGCGGAGACGCAGAGTTAAAACTTAAAACCATTCTTTACGCCTTTGCACCTTTGCGGTAAACAAACCTACTTCATCCACTCAAACACCTGGTAGTGGTCGCCGTTCATGCCCGATTTCTTGTACACTTTCTGCGCATTGTGGTTGGTGCGGTCCACATACAGGCGGATACCGGCGAACGAAGGATCCTCGTTCACCATGCTTTTCACGGTTTCGTACAAGGCATTGAACACGCCCCGTTTTCGAAACCCTGGCAACACATATACCGACTGAATCCAAACCACGGTGTTGTTACGCCAGTCGCTCCATTCGTAAGTCAACAACAGCCCTCCGATAATTTGCTCCCCTTCAACCGCGACAACATATTTTCCTTTGCCGGGATTGCGGTATACATTCAACACCCCCTGGCTCACCGTTTCCGGGTCTAACACCATGTTTTCGGTTTCGAGGGCCATTTTTATTTGAAACCCGGTAATGACTTCCGCGTCCTCTTCATTTGACTGACGAATTTGAACCATCTTTTTATCTACTTTTGTGCCCACAAATATAACCATTCTCATTACAATGAGCGACCGGATTACCCATGAATGTGGCATTGCGTTAGTCAGGCTTCTAAAACCACTCGAATACTACCTGGCCAAATACGGCACCTCTGTCTACGGCCTTCAGAAGATGCACCTGCTCATGCAGAAACAGCACAACCGCGGGCAGGATGGAGCCGGGATTGCCGAAATAAAGTTTGACCTTCCACCCGGGGAACGCTATATCAGCCGTGTAAGAAACAATTCCGGCACACCCATCAAGGATTTATTCAACGAAATCTACGATAAACTGCATCTGGTTACCAAGGACAATCCCACCAGGATGCACGATGTAAACTGGTTAAAACGAAATGCCGACTTTACCGGGGAACTCTTCCTGGGACATTTGCGGTATGGTACTTTTGGTAGCAATTCCATCAAAAACCTGCACCCGTTGGTGAGAAGCAACAACTGGAAAACCCGAAACCTGGTACTGGCCGGAAATTTTAACATGACCAACACCTCCGAACTTTTTCAGCACCTCGTGGATCTGGGCCAATATCCGGTCGAAACCAGCGATACCATTACAATATTGGAAAAAATCGGACATTTTCTGGACGAAGAAAACGAACGGATCTATCGAAAATACAAAGAGCCCGGCTTGCAGAAAAAGGACCTGACTGAATATATCACCCACCACATCAATATTGCCGACATTTTGCAGGAATCGGCAAAACGCTGGGACGGAGGTTATGTCATCAGCGGATTGCTCGGGCACGGCGATGCCTTTGTGATGCGCGATCCCAACGGTATCCGTCCGGCATTTTACTACATGGACGATGAAATCCTGGTGGCCGCCTCCGAAAGACCCGTGATACAAACCGCTTTTAATTTAAGTTGGAACCAGGTAAAAGAGCTCACCCCCGGTCACGCTTTGATCGTGAAGAAAAATGGTGAAATTACGGTGACCCCATTTGTCGATCCTCAGCCTGTGAAAGCGTGTTCGTTTGAACGGATCTATTTTTCGCGCGGTACCGACAAAGACATTTACCAGGAACGCAAGAAACTGGGATGGCTCCTCACCCCAACTGTGCTGGAAGAAATAAATTACGATTTCAAAAACACCATCTTTTCGTATATCCCCAACACGGCTTCTGTAGCTTTTCAGGGCATGATGGACCATGTGCATCATTTTTCAGCCGAGCAAATGAAGGCCGAATTGATCGCCGGAAAAGGCTCTTTTGACAAACAAAAACTCGACGAACTGTTTGCCTTCAAGCCCCGGGTGGAAGCCATCGCGGTAAAAGATGTGAAGCTGCGAACCTTTATTACCCAGGACAAGCAACGCGACGATCTCGTGGGTCATGTGTATGATGTAACCTATGGTGTGGTGAGGAAAGGAATTGATACACTGGTGGTACTGGACGATTCCATTGTTCGCGGCACCACGCTGAAGCAGAGCATTATCCGCATCCTCGACAGGTTAAGTCCCAAAAAAATTATTATTGCCTCTTCGGCACCTCAAATCCGGTATCCCGATTGTTATGGCATCGACATGGCACGTTTAGGGGATTTTATAGCGTTTAAAGCCACGATTGAATTGCTTCGGGAAACCCACCTTGAAAACATCATCAACGAGGTGTACAAAAAATGCAAGGCCCAGGAGCACCTTCCAAAAGAAGAGGTAATCAACCACGTGAAGGATATTTACCGCCCGTTTACGGCACGACAGATTTCCGATAAAATTGCCAGGCTGGTCACCGCGCACGAGGTAAAGGCTGAAGTTCAGGTGATTTACCAGAGCATAGAAGCGTTGCACGAAGCCATTCCCAATCACCTGGGCGACTGGTATTTTACCGGCGACTATCCAACCCCCGGAGGCAACAAGGTGGTGAACCAGGCCTTTATCAACTACATCGAAGGGGTGAACAAAAGAGCTTATTAATACCGGTAAATGCTGTTTATCAGGCTGTTGGTTATATTTATAGATTAAATAAGTTTAAAGATGACGAATAACAATCCTATTCAGGTGAACTCAAAAAACCCTTCCCTTTTTCTGGTAGGCGGAACCGGCAGGTTTGTGGGCAAAACCACTTTCGTGGAAATGCTGATTAAAAAATTCTCTGCCGACCATCCCATTGTAGCGCTTAAGATTTCGAATATCAAACCAGGAGACGAGGCCGTTCATGGCTGGCATGGCGATCAACTGAAAGAGCCATTTAAAATCGAAGAAGAGTTGGTGGCCGGTGACTCTAAAGATACCCGGCGGTTTCTGGCGGCCGGAGCCAACAGGTCGTTTTTCCTGCGTTCGTTTGAGGAATCGTTGCCTC
>PHDN01000025.1 GCA_002840975.1 Bacteroidetes bacterium HGW-Bacteroidetes-16 | reverse complement strand
CAAAGCCCAACCAACTCAAAAAATGATGGAGCTTATCGCAAAATTAGAGTCACCGCACTAAAAGGGACAAGTCAGGAGGGTTTTCCTTAGGGTTTTGTTATTCTTGAAAACACGAACTAAAATTATTGGCACAAAAAAAGACCTGCCGGCAAAATTACCGGCAGGTCTGGATTACTAAATACAGTCACCAGTTTAGGTACTAGTGATTAATAATGATTTTACGTGAAACATTCGAGGTATTTGATGTTACGTTAATGAAATATATTCCATTTGGCAAATCACCGGTTGGAATATTCAATGTATTGAACACACCTGTATTGACACTGGTTGAATATACTTCGGCATTAAAGCGGTTGTATATGCTTACCTGACACTGCTGACCAGTTGGGTCATTGATCTGCAAAGTGAGTGATTGGTTTGCAGGGTTGGGGTAGGCATTTAGCATCACGTAAGGGATGATTGTAAAAGCTCCACTTTCGCCAAAAATAGCAGCATCATTCACTGATTCGATGTAAATAGAATAGTCATCATCTGCCGGGGTTACCAATGGTATAGCCCATACCCAGGTTGAACCAATGGCATTGGCTTGAATGAGAGTATGTTCTGCAGGGTCAACCCGATCAAGATATATATTAACTCCTTCAAGGAAATCATCTTCCCATGAAATATAGTACGACAGGTTTGCTGACCACACCTCGCCACCTACCGGTTGAAGTAAAGTGATATAGGTGCCGGTTGATCCAACGATAGCAAATTCATTAAGACTCTCACCAACTACGGTGGCATCCAATGAGCTGCGTACTTCAACTGTATAATTAGAAGCTATTGCCTGCACCGGAGAAATATCCCAGATCAAAGTAGATCCTACAACATCGTTTCCGATTTGAACAGCATCAACGCCACCTATCTGAACCCAAACATCTACTGGTTCGATCACATCATCTGTCCAGGAAACGAGATGACTGGTACCCCGCTGCCACTCGATACCCGTAATACTCGGCTGAATTACCACTACTTCGGATCCGGAGGACTCAGTAATTTCGAATAAAGCACCCTGATTTAAAATTGACGGGTCAAGCTTACTTTGAACTTCGACATAATAGAAGCCAGCTGCCTGTCCGGTGAAATCAAAATAGGTGGTTGTCCCGGAAACATCTAAATCAATTATAATTCCATCAGGGACAACAGTTCCACCCATAGGTACGAGGTAAACATTAACATTTTCAGTTAGGTTATCATTCCAGGAGATCAACTGTGTGCTCTTTTTCCACCATTTAATAGCAATATCATCAGGTTGAATTACATCTATGGTACCCGACAAGGATCCACCAACTGTAAAATCTACACCAAAACCTCTTACAAGTGGGTTCAGGCTGCTTTGAACCTCAATAAAATAATCGCCTGCTATGGTAGTGCTAAAATCATAGATCATTGTAGATCCTATAACCGCCGTACCTATTTCAAGACCATTGACGCCAACTGATCCTCCTGAAGGAACGAGGTAAACATTTACAGGTTCAACCACATTATCATTCCATGAAATCAAATGTGAGCTGTTCTTGGCCCAAATGATAGGATTGATGGCATCATTAGGTTGTATTATTTCAATATCTTCTCCGTCACCTAAGGTAATAGTGAATGTAGCAGCACTTATATCCGGTGCTGTTGTTGCCCCGGAAATAGTGGAGGAGATACGAATTTTGTACAAACTTCCAGCGTCCTGAGTAATAGGCCAATCCCAGGTAGAAGCAGTTGTAGATGCCTTAATTGTAGACCAGGTAGTCCCATTGTAGAGTTCAATCTTTACAGGTTCATCCAGGTTATCGGTCCAGGAGATCTTATGTGTTGTTCCTTTTGCCCAAACTTCACCACCATTGGGTTGAATCAGTTCAATTACACCATCTTGTTGATAAACCAGGCTGAATTCCCCGGTTTCATCGTAGTACATGGTTGGTGTATTGTGGCTTTGCACTTTGATTTTATATTGTGTAAGAGGTAGTCCATCGGTATCCCAATAGGTGGTTGTGCCTGTAACACCAGCTCCCGGGGTAAAGGCGGTATAGTCGGTCCAGGTTTTTCTGGCTAGAATTGGTCTGCTCAAACCAAACCATGCTCCAAGCCAAATTTTACCATCTATATCGTCAAAATAGGCACTTCCTGGAGACACCCCCCCATGATCATAGTACTTAATCACAAAATGGTAGGTTGGATTAACAGTATCCCATTCAAGGTAATCTTTAGTAATCCAGTAGCTTTGTCCATCACTCCATCCCATACCGGTTGTCCAAGTATCTACATCAGCAATTGTCAGTAAATCATTCCAGTCGGCAAAAGTATAATCAGTACCAAATTCTGTTTGAATCAGAGTAACAAGATCATCTGTCTCAGAGTGTAGGATTAAACCATTTTCTAAATGGGAACTCGAAGGAGAAGCATATTTATATTTGTAGAGAGCATCTACATTGCCATTAAAGTTATCCATCCAGGATATCAGGTATGTGCCTCCACGGGTCCACTGTTCACCACCGACAGGTTGTTCCAGAGCAATGGAAGGCAGTGGTATTTGTGCCATGAGGGTAACACTTGTTGCAAAGAAGATTGCAATCAGTGTACGTTTAAAAATGTAAAGAAATGTTTCCATGTCATTAGTATTTAGTAATTAGTGATACAATTTGATAAAAAGCGTTGTAATTAACAAGTAATTTAGTTTATAATTAGTTTATAAGTAATGTTTTCTTTAAGAGTTAGATAGTTAACAAAATAGAGTCCGGCAGCCAACGTGTTTGTTGTGAACTGAACATGTTGCTTTCCTTTGGTAAACGTGCGGTCGGCAATGGTCATCAGTTTAGTTCCGTCAATGGAATATAGCGATAATTGAACTGTTGTTTCCTGAGGTATCGTCAGACTGATCGTAGTATTATCATGAGCAGGATTGGGCTGACATACCATTTGAGGTTGGTCAGAAGCGGCCACATCTTCCAATCCAACAGGCAGAGAAGTATAGTGTGCCAAAAGATAAGAGCCATTGAAATATTCTGATTTACTGTTGTAATTGTAGGTGAGCGGCAATGGACCATCCAGGTTTAACACCCAACTGTCGCCACTCCAGGCATAATATGATACATTTTTACCATTCCCAAATTCATCATAGTTACTCTGGGTCAGGCTCTTGTTTTCCCAGGTTCCACCGACCCAGGATTCGATCAGGGCTGATTCCATGCTGCCAAAGGAGCCATAGGTATACTGACTTTGTTCATTATTTTCCCAGTCGCCATTGTTCCATACCTGTAGAAGGCTGGTCTCCAGGTAATCGAATGCGTTATAATTATAAGTGTAATTTATATCGTTTATCCAAAGATTTGCACCCGGTTCCCAGTATTGACCTGTATAAGAAATGATGTTATTTGCCATGTCGTACGAGTAACTCTCTTTATAGTTACCTATCCAACTGCCGCCTCCCCAAAGTTCACTGATACTGGTAAGCATGTTGCTGTTATTATCGTAGGTATACGTAAACTGAATATTATTAACCCATTGACCACCTGTCCACAATTGCCCATAGGCAGCCAACATATTGTCATTTTCATCGTAAGTGTATAATTCATAAGAATAATTGGCCCAATCATTGTTTATCCAAATTTCTGTCAAAAAGGCGACTACTCTTCCTGCAGTATTGTAAGTATAGCCTCCATGAAAACTTTTTAACCACTGTCCGTCAACCCAAAATTCTTCGGTAAAGGTGAGCATGTTGTGATTTGTAGTGTAGGTACTGGTGGTATTTTGATAATTTATAAAAGCTCCGTCCTGAAAAATATCAATTTGCCAGGTCAGTCTGTTCCCTTCCTGATCGAAGGTAGAAGTTTCCTGTTTGTAGGGATACCATTGGTCATTGTCTAACTTTTCAATAAAAGTATAAATTCGATCCCCCGCTGGTGAATAGGTATGGGTTTTACGAAGTGAAGGAAGTGAAACACCATAAATTGTTATAGTGTCGAGTTGATTGATTAAATTATCCCGGGTATTTTTTAAGTCATTTATTTGCAGCCATAAAGGATCTTGTTTCTTCATGTAATCGACATGCACTTTCATGAACCTGGCTTCTGGTTTTAAAGAGATTTGTTCAAAATCATTGCTATGATTTACCACTTGCCCAAATGTAATTGTGCTAGCATTACATATGAGAAAGAATGTGAAAAACAAGGCAATATATTTCATGTAAATTTTGACCATTTATTTATTCTTAGCAGTTAATTATCTTTTTCATTTTAAAGCGGCTAATATATAACACTTCTAAATAGAAAATACATTCATTTAAACCCGCCAAATATAAGACATATTTTGTTAACAATCAAGTTCATGCTCCATTATTATTAACACCTTTTTCAGGTTTACTATGCAAAGATAAATGATGGTTTTTGGAAGTATTGGAAAAAATTAACCAAGCAAATGATTTATAGATATTTACAGCAATATTTTCTAGTGCAAAAACAGGTGTTTTATACTAACTGTTTTATATGTTTGTTAACCAAATATTACACGCAATCCATGGGCATTTTTATTCTCGTAATAATTTTTTGGCGACAGTCCTGAGAACCCTTTAAAATCATTGATCAAATGCGACTGATCGTAATAATTGCACTCAAAGGCTATTTCAGGCCAATTCACCTGGTTTTTCTGCTGGATCAATTCAATTACTTTAATAAATTTGTTGAGCCTGTGCATGAGCTTGGGAGGAAACCCGACTTTTTGGTTAAACAACGTAATCAGGTGTTTATTCGAAATGTTAGCGCTTTCGCATAGGTTCTTAATGGAGGTAGGTGATCCGTTCACTTTTACATTGGCAATGGCATAGTCCACGATGTCAGAAGATTTACTTTTTATATCCACTTTTTTCAGAAAATACTGGTTGAGTAATATCCTGATCTGCTCCTCACTTTTTGCGTCCACCAACATTTCCCTCAACCGTTCTGATTCACCATTGAGCACATCGTGCAGGTTGATGATTTTATCACTGAATTCCATCATGGGTAATTTTAGAAAATGGTACGCGCCTCCTTGTTTGAATTTTATACCAATAAGATATGTATCGGTGTTTTCTTTTATCAGGTAGTATTTTTTATGGGCACCAATGATCAGGTTATTTGATCGTTCAGTGTAGTCACCCTGATTATCTGAGATGCTAATGGGGCTTCCAATATTAAAAATAACGCTCGTGGTGCCATCCGGCAAAATTTTCACGCTACTGATCCCGTTTTTTTCGATCCAATAATAATCGATGGTTTTTCTTAAGCAGATATGTGGATCTATTTTGGTTATCATGGCTTTAGGTATTGGTTAAATTTTTACAAGCTGAACAGGTAATCACGAATATGAGGCCAGAAATTGTAAAAAGAAGATATACAATAGAATACGATAAATTTGGTAGTTGTTTTTAAGTTACTTTTCCAAATATGAACCAAATAAATCTGATTCTGGGAAAAAGTTATACGGGATGGGAGAGGGGTTATCTGATTGGTTTGTCATCCTGAACGGAGTGAAGGATCTCATTCCTTTTTTTTTTTTTGAATAAAAACGGAATCCGGATTTTTACAATAAATGCTTAACAATTTAATTGAGGGATGAGATCCTTCGTGCCTCAGGATGGCAAAAGACAGATGTTTTCCAGCTTCGCACTTCCCCCTACTTCTTCAAGTGCCTGTCCATCTCTCGCTTATCGTCTTTTTCCTTCAGGTTTTCGCGTTTGTCGTAAAAATGCTTTCCTTTAGCCAGGGCAATTTCCAGCTTGGCCAATCCCTTTTCGTTGATAAACAAGGTAACAGGAACGATTGTCATGCTTTTTTCTTTCACTTTGATGTTTAGTTTTTTCAACTCACGCGCGGTAAGCAGGAGTTTTCGATCGCGTTTGGCCAGGTGGTTGTTGTAGGTTCCATAGCTGTATTCGGAGATGTGCATTCCCCTGACGAACAATTCTCCGCCTTCAAAAACACAAAATGAATCTGCCAGGTTGGCTTTTCCATTGCGCAACGATTTAATCTCTGTGCCCGTGAGCACGATACCAGCCACCAGTCGCTCGATGAGAAAATACTCCCACGAAACGCGTTTATTCTTTATTTTAATCTTGTTGTCCATACTAATTTCAGTGCGCCAAAATTAAGGAAATTGTTGGTGTGGTTTCTCTATGATTGAAATTAAAGAGAATGATCTTGTTTTTAGATTCTTCTGAATCCTCACTTTAGGCCGAATCGTAGGTGTTCCCCCCTCATTCACCCAAAGAGGGAAACTGTCTCAGATACTCTGCTAAATTCCAATACGCTAATCTAAAAGAGCTACTTAGTAAGTGAAAAAGTTCAACACTATTTAGGAATCAACATCTTCCGACTCCCGACTTCCCGCTCCTACCTCACGCTACTTTCGTCTCCACCTCCAGCTCCATATCGTTCTCAATCCTCAGGTTATCGATGATGAAATTCTGGCGTTCGGGCGTATTCTTTCCCATGTAAAACGAAAGGGTATCTTCGATGGACGATTCACGTCGAAGGATCACCGGTTCGAGCCGGATGGATTGTCCGATAAAATGTTTGAACTCGCTGGGGGAAATTTCGCCCAATCCTTTAAACCGCGTTATTTCAGGGTTTGGTTTTAATTCGTTGATGGCCGAAAAACGTTCTTCATCCGTATAACAGTAGTGTGTTTTTTGCTTGTTGCGAACCCTGAACAGGGGGGTTTGCAGGATGTAGACATGGCCTGTTTTTACCAGGTCGGGATAAAACTGAAGAAAAAAGGTGAGCAACAACAAGCGGATGTGCATTCCGTCCACATCGGCATCGGTGGCTATTACAATGTTGTTATAGCGCAGGTTTTCAAGATCTTCGTCGATGTTTAGCGCCGACTGCAGGAGGTTAAACTCTTCGTTTTGGTACACAATTTTTTTGCTTAACCCAAAACAATTCAGCGGTTTTCCTTTTAAACTAAAAACCGCCTGGGTTTGTACATCGCGCGATTTGGTAATCGAACCGCTGGCTGAATCTCCTTCGGTAATAAAAAGGGTAGAGTCGAGGCGGTTTTCGTGGTTGGTGTTATAGTGAATCCTGCAGTCGCGGAGTTTTTTGTTGTGCAGACTGGCTTTCTTCACACTTTCTTTGGCCAGTTTTTTTATGCCGGCCATGTCTTTTCTTTCCTTCTCCGATTGTAGCAGTTTTCGGTAAAGCGAATCGGCTGTTTCGGTGTGGATGTGCAGGTAGTCATCCAGGTTGCGGGTGATGATATCGTGGATGTAGTTGCGAACAGTCTGGCCGCCTTCTTCAATGTGCTGAGAGCCCAGTTTAGTCTTGGTCTGCGATTCAAAAACAGGCTCCTGTATTTTAATGCTGATGGCAGCCATGATTGAGGTACGGATGTCGCTGGTGTCGAAATCCTTTTTATAAAAATCGCGGATGGTCTTTACAATAGCTTCTCTAAAAGCATTTTGGTGCGTACCTCCCTGGGTCGTATGTTGTCCATTGACAAATGAAAAATATTCCTCGCTATACGATTTTGAACTATGTGAGAAAGCACATTCAAAGTCACCTTCTTTAATTTGGATGATGGGATAAAGTACGGGACCATTTCCATTAATGTTATGCTCCAGCAGATCGACGAGGCCATTTTTAGCAAACATTTTATGCCCGTTGAAATTAATGGTCAACCCATTGTTAAGGAAAACGTAATTCCACAACATTTCTTCGATGTAATCGAACAGATAATGAAAGTTGCCAAACAGGTCCTGGTCGGGCGTGAAAGTGATGATGGTTCCCTGCTTTAATGGTGTATCCTGCAAAGGCTCATCGTTTATGATTTCTCCTCGTTTAAAAGTGACTTTTTTTGTTTTTCCATCACGTACCGATTGTGCAAGAAATTGATAGGAGAGGGCATTGACGGCTTTCGAACCAACCCCGTTTAAACCAACTGCTTTTTTAAAAACCTTTGAATCGTATTTGGCGCCCGTGTTTATTTTGCTCACACATTCTATCACCTTGCCCAGCGGCATTCCACGGCCATAATCCCTGATGGTTACTTCCTTATCGGTGACGGTAACTTCAATTAAATTGCCATGTCCCATGACAAATTCATCGATCGAATTGTCGATAATTTCTTTTAAAAGGACATAAATCCCGTCGTCATGTGAGCTTCCATCTCCCAATTTCCCAATGTACATTCCCGGTCGCAGCCGGATATGTTCTTTCCAATCTAATGACCGTATGCTATCGTCTGTATATTCCGCGGACATATTTCTCCAGTTTGCCGGCAAAAGTAGAAACTTAATCGAGCGCTTTATTGGCTTTGGATAGGAAGTTACAAAACATTGGTTGTTGAAAAATGCACGGCCCTAACATTCAGCCAACTAAAAAAGCAGCCTTTCGACTGCTCTTTCTTTGTTTCAAAGTAAACCTAGCTTTTCTTTTTGGCCGTACTGATTTTAAATGGGAAGTAGGCAGGGCAGAACCCAACAAAGGCAGTGACCAGAGGCAAAATAGCCACCAGACCCCACCATGTTTGATAATACCATCCGAGTGCTGCAATTACCAATGCCAGCAGAATGCGAATTACTTTGTCAACTGTTCCAACATTATTTATCATAGCATAACTTATTAGAGATGCACAAACATAATAATAATCAAACAATTCTGCGATAAAAATATTGAGATTGTTCAGTGGTTATAAAATTAATGCGGTATCCGATCATCTCCCGCTATAAAATTTAAGATGCAAACCAACAGGTACGGAGTACCGATAATATTTATTGAAAGACCAGAACACACTTTTTTAAGGTGCAGCGCACCGCCCTATTTTCACGCTTATTTAAACGTATAATCAATATTGCGGTGCTCTGCACCTTTAAACTACTGGTATTAAATTGGCTATAAATATTTTCGGTGCGCTGCACCTCAAAATCAATCCTTAAAACAAATACCTAATAAACTTGTATGCAGCTCCACCCATTGATTAATGAGTCCGGTCAAAAATGGTGAATCATGAAAATAACTGAAAATCAGCATGGGAGATGATCAGATTCCCCATTTAAATTAAACCAAATCGATAAAAACAACCCCAAAGATTTTACAAATTCACGTTTTGGCGTTTCTGAAGGATTTTCAATTTGCCGAAAGAAATCATGATGACTCCAATCATGGTAAATACACCACCTATGATTTGCCAATTGGATGGCAGGGTCCCAAAATAGAGGTAAGCACCGGTGAGCACAAACAAACTTCGTACACTTCTAACCATGGTGGCTTTCGACATTTCAATGTGTTTTAATGCCATGTATCCCAAAACCGTTCCTAAAAAGGGACCCAAAACCGACCCGATTCCAATGTTTATTAAAGATGACGCTGAGGGTATTAAGGGTAATCCGAGGAATATCAGGCTGATAAGCGAAACAATAAAAAGTAAGGTGATCCTTGAAATGGCCAGATAGGAGGCATCTACTGATTTAATCTGGTTTTTGGCAACGAGTATACTCAAACTGTAAAATACAGCCGAAAAAACCACATATTGAGCGCCGTCAACAAAAAAGCTGCCTGCATCCGTAACGCCAACCATGCTGATGATAACGGCTCCGGCAAGTGTGATGGCCATACCAAGAAATTCGATGGTGTTGAAGCGTTCTTTCAGGATTAAAATCCCAAGCACTACCACAAAAATCGGATTGATATTCACCAGAAAAGATACAACAGTTGGATTTTCAACAATTTTGATGGCCATAAAAAAGAAAATAGTACCGAACATTTCCAGTACGGAAATGATGAACAGTCCCCGTATATTAGCCCTGGTCAGGGTTGTAAAGGTTTTATATTTTCCGAAGGAAAAAAAGTAGATCAGGTTCCAAATTATTCCAAATCCAAACCAATAAACGCCAAATTGTGCCAGGTGGATTTGGTTTAGAGCCAATTTGCTGAAAACGTAAACATTGCTGATGGATAGAGCTGCTCCGATGGCGAATAAAATTCCGCGGGTGTTTTTGGTTATCAAACGATTGCTAATTTATTTTCATGAATTTACGGACCATCGAAACAAGAAATAGATAATCAGATTTGTCAGGCATCCATTCACTGAAAAGGGTGCCTGTTTGACGTTTAAAGATAAAATATTGAGCAAGTACGGAACTGCTGTAGCTGAATGAGGCAGTAAGTGCCGCACCGATATAACCTAGTAAAGGAATCAGGAACCAGGCAGCCAGCAAGGTGACCACAAAACCGATGGCATTTACCTGCAAACTTATTTTGGGCTGGCCAATCCCTGAAAAATAACCGCTAAAAATGGTGTTGGCAGCCAAAGCCAGCACACCCGGACTTAAAGCAGCAATGATCAACTTAAGATCAGAGAAGTCCTTTTTGAATATCTGCACATAAACGGATGAAGGAATCAATAGAAGCAATAAAAGCGCTACCAGCGTTACCACCAGCGAAAGTTTCATCAACCGGATGGTAAGCTGCCGCGAATATTCTTCACTGTCCTGGCTGGCAATAGAGGAAAACTGCACCAGAGAGATGCTCTGACCAATTAACCTTAATCCTTCGGTAAGTTGCACGCCGGCTCCATACAGCCCTACGGACGAAAGTCCTGAAAAATACTTGAGTATCCAGATAGAAATTCGTTTGTTTCCAATGTGCAGGATGTTGGCTGCCTGGCTGGTAAAACCATAGTTCACAACCGATCGTGTTGTTGCAGTCCAGCCGTTGATGGATGATCCTTTCATACTTTTGAAAATCGCGATAAAGCCAAGCAGACCACCCATCCCATAGGCCATGTATAAACTATAAATGAATGAAAATACCGTCTTGTCGCCAAGCAGATAATAGCTAACCAGAACGGAAACAATCAAAACGGAAATTTGTACGAGAAAGATCTGATTGTATGTTCTGATGCGTGTTTGTCCGATGAGTACGTTGTAATGTGTCAGCATGAAAGCGTTAAGAAAGGTAAGAAACAATACATGATATTCAAATCCTTGCGGTACAATAAGATAAAAAGCTTCAGGAAAGTTTTGCGGAGCAAAATAAGTTACGCCGGCGTAAAGAGCCAGGATGAAGATGATCCAACCATAAGCCGGGATGACCAGTTGACTTATTGGTCTTCTGGTGGTGAAATAGATGACCGCACTTCCTGCCACCAGATCGATAACCAGTTGCAAGATGGTGATGGCAAGAATTACGAGTGTGATAATGCCAAACCCTGCACTGCCCAGCTCACGCGTTAGCACAATGAGTATTACCAGATTGAATATTGCATTCAAGACTCTGGTCCCTGCAGTTCCAAGTATCTTATTTATCATAAACCAATAAAAGCAAAAATAAACATTATCACAATCCGTTACTTTGTTAATTTTGCTCTTTACATCGCCCGTGACACTATTTATGGGTTTTAATCCGATGCTGTTGATGAAACTTTCTATTGTCGTAGTTAATTATAATGTTGAGTTTTTTTTGGAACAATGCCTTTATTCTGTGCGCAAAGCCATGAAAGGAATTGAAGGTGAGGTCATTGTTGTGGATAATAACAGCATCGACGGCTCTAACAGGATGATTGCGAAAAAGTTTCCTGAAGTCAGGCTCATCGCCAACAAAGACAACCGGGGTTTTTCCAGAGCAAACAACCAGGGCATTGATATTTCTCACGGCGAGTACATTTTATTATTGAATCCCGACACGGTGGTAGAGGATGATACCTTTAGCAAGGTAATCCAATTCATGGACACCCATCCACAGGCCGGAGCTTTGGGAGTGAAAATGGTAGATGGCGCCGGTAATTTTTTGCCTGAATCCAAACGGGGGCTTCCTACTCCCATCACATCTTTTTATAAAATGTTTGGACTGAGCTCGCTTTTTCCACACAGCAGGCGATTTGCGCATTATCATCTCGGGCACCTGGATAAGGACAAAGTTCATGAGGTGGAAATCCTTGCAGGAGCGTTTATGTTGCTCAGGCGTTCCGTTTTGGATGAGATTGGCTTATTGGATGAAACTTTTTTTATGTATGGTGAAGATATCGACCTGAGCTATCGGGTGATCAAAGCGGGATATAAAAACTATTATTTTCCCGATACCCGGATCATACATTATAAGGGCGAAAGCACAAAAAAAGGTAGTGTGAACTATGTGTTGGTTTTTTATCAAGCAATGGTCATTTTTGCCAACAAGCATTTTTCGCAGAAGAATGCCCGCTTATACACTGCATTAATTAATGTGGCTATCTATTTCAGGGCCTTTCTCTCCTTGATATACCGCGTATGGAACATACTCTTGTTGCCGGTACTTGATGCATGTGTTTTGTTCGGAGGCACACTTTTAATAAAAGAAGTGTGGGGGAGAGGCATGATTTATGCCGATGGCGGCGATTATCCTGTCACATTTTTATATTTTGTTATACCGTCCTATGTATTGATGTGGCTGCTGTCTGTATTTTTTATGGGTGGGTACGACCGTCCGGTGCGTATGAGCAATTCTGTCAAGGGCATATTGGCAGGAACGGTCATTATCCTGGTATTGTATGCCTTATTGCCTGAACGGCTACGATTCTCAAGAGCCCTTATCCTCTTGGGAACGTTATGGGGAATTTTGGCTTTGCCCTTGATTAGACTGGCATTGGCCGCTTTTCACATCTCCTGGATTCAAATTGGTGATAACCTGACCAAGCGTTTTTTGGTGATTGGTGACAAAGTAGAAGCAAAACGGGTATCCGATCTGCTTTATGCATCCTATATCAGGCCTACCTTTGTGGGATGGGTTTCCCCTGACGAAAAACCAGGTGCCGACAAGGCCTTTGTAGGAAATATTTCACAGGTAGTGGATATTATTCGCATCTATCGAATCAACGAAGTGGTGTTTTGTTCAAAAAGCATCACTCATCAGGTGATTATTAATAAAATGACCGAATGGAAAAATGCACAGGTTGCTTACAAAATTGCTCCCGAAGACAGCTTGTCGATTATTGGAAGCAATAGCATCCATACGCAAGGAGATCTGTATACCGTCGACATACATGCTGTTGACAGTACCGCTAACCGCCGGAACAAACGTCTGGTTGATATCATTTTGAGCCTGGTATTACTGGCTGGAAGTCCGTTCATCTTGTGGGTGATGAAATCTCCGACAGGGTTTTTGTCCAATTGTGTTCAGGTGCTTTTTGGTAAAAAAAGTTGGGTGGGTTTTTGCCCAGTTGAAGAACCTTTGGTTCACCTTCCCCTGATTAGAAAAGGGGTGCTGAATCCCATTGATGCTATGCACCACAAGCTACATTCACCACAAACCCGGACCAACCTGAACCTGCTTTACGCGCGCGATTACAAAGTATGGAAAGACCTGAACATCATTGCATACGCTTTTCGCGATTTAGGGAAATAGGTTACCATCGATTGTTTTAATTAACTCAAGTTTCGCATGTAATTTTTCGAACTCTTATATCTGATAGTCAATAACATATAATTTAATTTTGACCTTTGTGTCACTTTGTGGCTTCTTTGTGGTTCTTTGTGGCATAGCTAATAAGTTGTTACACAGAGCTGCACATAGAAGTCACAGAGATTCACAAAGAGAATTTCTGAATAGGAATTGAATCTGGAATTAACAATATATCAATGTCATTTATGTTTGATAATAAATTAATTATCTGATTTTCACTAAATAGGTTTAACCGCGAAACTTGAGTAATTAATAATTTGACTCTGCAAGATAAAGTTATCGGGGTGGGAATAGAATTGTAGTAAAACGGCAAAACCAGTCAAAATTAGCGTATTTTTGCGGCTTTATTTTAAGTTCATTTATCGATTATTAGTTTATGTTATATCGCAGACATCTGAGAATCAAAGTGCTTCAGGCACTTTATTCATGGTACACCGGAAGCGCTGAGGACCTGGGGTCAGGGGAGAAACAATTGCTTCAAAGTGTGAACAAGATATATGAACTGTTTATCTGGCAATTGTCGTTTATTATCGAACTGCGGCGCTTTGCCGATGTCAGGATGGAAGAAAACAAGCAAAAATTCTATCCCACGGACGAAGACCTGAAACCGAGATTGAACTTTATTCAAAACAAAGTGTTGTTAGCACTTGAACAGAACCTCGATTTTAAAAGAAAAGACGCCGCTTTTAAAACGAATTGGGGAAGCGAGGAGGGAATTGTCAGGAAGTTTTTTAACGAGCTCAAAGAAAAAGACTTTTATAACGCCTACCTGCTTAACGAAAATCTCAGCCTGGAAGACGACAAACGATTTTTGATCAAGCTCGTCGATTTACTCCTGGCTGATTTTGACTTGTTGAAATCGTTTTACGAAGAAAAGAGTGTTCATTACACGGATGGTTATGATTTAGTTAACATACTGTTGATCAAATTTATAGACACTGTTTCGTCGGATTTTATCAGCGGATCGTTGCTCCCCGATATTTACAAATCCGAAAACGGTTCCGGTGAGGAGGACATGCAATTCCTTAAAAGGCTTTATCGGCATGTAATCACCCGAGATGAAGAACTCGCCGAGATTCTAAAGCTTAAAACCAACAATTGGGATTATGAACGTGTTCCCATGATGGACATTATTTTGCTCAAAATGGCCATCATCGAATTCCAGGAAATGGAAACTGTTCCCGTAAAGGTTACCTTGAATGAATACATCGAACTGGCCAAATATTTCAGTACACCCAACAGCAAGACTTTTGTCAATGGCGTCCTGGATCGCCTCATCCGTGAATTTAAAGAAGAAGGTAAAATAAAAAAAATTGGTCGGGGGTTGGTGGAGTAACCGCTAACCTTTCAGGTTGGAAAAAACCTGAAAGGTTACGTTTTCTACTCTTCAACCTTTCAGGTTAGAAAAAAACTGAAAGGTTAGGTGTTCTGCTCTTTAACCTTACAGGTTGGAAAAAACCTGAAAGGTTGAAGTAGGTATTACTCTAATAAATAGCTCCTCATTTCAGGCTTGGTAACATTTTCTTTGTGAAATGAAATGAATTCACTTTTTGAGCCAAACAGCGACAAGGCAAGTTCTCTGTTAACTTTTGTAGGTTTGTCTGAGATTATCGCCTGATACGACGAATATCTCCATTCCCAAAAGGATTTTGTTAATCCATGATGTTCTGGGTTTCTATGAATATAGTTTATCAGGTATTTTAGGTAGTCCTCGTCTTCCACAGATATCCTTTTGAAAGGGTATAGAAATAGCCTTCCGGCTCTTTCATGTGCCTTATTAAACGACTTGGTGTAACTATTAAAAATTTCTAAATACTTGATTGACATATAATTCAGGTTATTCTGTATATTTTCTTAGTAATTTTATTGGTAATTTATCGTATGCTTTGATATCAACCAGCATGTGAAAGTAATTGGGAATAAGGCAATACGAAATTACATCTACTACAGGCAATAAAAACCTGTTTATTTTTTGCAGAAAGTAGTGGTAATCTTCATGTGTTGTGAACAGCTTATCGCTTCCAATGGCTTTGTTATAAATATGATAAGTGTGGCCTGGAATAAGTTTTTCCAGTTTGTTTGTGCTTTTTAAATGGGGGGTCATATTTTTAGGTTTGGGTTAAAGGTAGATTTTTTTTAGTAACAATTAACCTTTCAGGTTGGAAAAAACCTGAAAGGTTATGTTTTCTACTCTTCAACCTTTCAGGTTGAAAAAAACCTGAAAGGTTAGGTGTTATATAATCCTTCTCTGTTATTATTAAACAATGGATTTTTGTACATTTGCAAACCTTTAAAAAAGGATCAATTCGAGTGAATTATTATTAAAAAATATACTATTATGGCCTTCGATATTGAAATGATTAAAGCACTATATGCTAAATTTCCATCCAGAGTGGGAGCAGCACGACAGCTATTGAACAAACCCATGACACTGACAGAAAAAATCCTGTATGCCCATCTGGATGAGTCGGCACCAGCCACCCCTTTTACGCGTGGCAATTCGTATGTCGATTTTCGCCCCGACAGGGTAGCCATGCAGGATGCCACAGCACAAATGGCCTTGTTACAATTCATGCAGGCCGGTAAACCCAGCGCTGCCGTGCCTTCGAGTGTTCACTGCGATCACCTCATTCAGGCCAAAGAAGGCGCGGTAAAAGACCTGGCCACAGCTGATTATACGAATAAAGAGGTGTACGATTTTCTGGCATCCGTATCAGGCAAATATGGTATTGGTTTTTGGAAACCGGGTGCCGGTATTATCCATCAGGTAGTGTTGGAAAACTATGCCTTCCCGGGTGGTCTGATGATTGGTACTGATTCGCACACCCCTAACGCGGGAGGACTTGGCATGTTGGCCATTGGAGTTGGAGGTGCCGATGCCGTTGATGTAATGGCCGATATGCCTTGGGAACTGAAATTCCCAAAAATTATCGGGGTAAAGCTATCTGGGAAACTCAGTGGCTGGACTTCACCCAAGGATGTTATTTTGAAGGTAGCCGATATTTTAACCGTAAAAGGTGGAACCGGTGCCATTGTCGAATATTTTGGCGAAGGGGCGAAGAGTTTATCAGCCACAGGAAAAGGTACCATCTGTAACATGGGTGCTGAAATTGGAGCTACCACCTCCACTTTTGGTTATGATGAAAGTATGGCCGAATACCTGAGGCAAACCCAAAGAGCTGATGTTGCATTGTTGGCCGATGCCATTGCAAATTATTTAACCGGTGATCCTGAAGTTTATCTGACACCTGAAAAATATTTCGACCAGGTGATTGAAATTAACCTGAGCGAGTTGGAACCGGCACTAAATGGCCCTTTTACCCCTGACCTAAGGACGACTGTTGGCAACATGTCAGAAACAGCCAAAAAAAATGACTGGCCCTTAAACATTGAAGCCAGTTTGATCGGGTCATGTACCAACTCATCGTATGAAGACATTACCAGAGCAGCCTCCATCGCCCGACAGGCGGTGGCAAAAAAACTGAAAGTTAAAAGCAGTTTGCTCATTACGCCCGGTTCAGAAAAAGTGCGGTATACCATTGAACGGGACGGGTTGATAGATGATTTTGAAAAATTGGGCGGTATCGTCCTGGCCAATGCCTGCGGTCCCTGTATCGGACAATGGTCACGCGATGAGGTGAAGGATGGACATAGAAATTCTATTGTTACTTCCTTTAATAGAAATTTTGCCAAACGCAATGATGGAAATCCCAACACATTCGCCTTCGTTACCTCACCTGATTTGGTAATGGCCTACGCCATCGCCGGCAGGCTCGATTTTAATCCATTAACGGACTACCTGGTAAATGAGGATGGTGAAAAAGTGAAACTGGAGGCACCTCAGGGGATTGTGTATCCACCCAAGGGTTTTGATGTTAAAGATGACGGATACCAGGCCCCTGCTGAAAATGGAAATACCATTGAAGTGGTTGTAAAACCCGATTCATCCCGATTGCAATTGCTGGAACCTTTTGCTGCATGGGATAGAAATGATTTCAAGGGTTTAAAGCTGTTGATCAAGGCCAAAGGCAAATGCACCACCGACCACATCTCCATGGCAGGACCATGGTTGCGCTTCCGCGGACATCTTGAAAACATATCCCAAAACCTGCTAATTGGCGCATTGAACGAGTTCAATGAAAAAACCAACTCTATTAAGAACCCATTGGACGGTCAATATTATCCTGTTCCTGAAACGGCACAGGCCATTCGCGATGCAGGATTAGCTTCCGTTATTGTTGGTGACGAAAACTATGGGGAAGGATCATCGCGTGAACATGCCGCTATGGAGCCTCGTTTTTTGGGTGTTCAAGTGGTCCTGGTTCGCTCATTTGCACGTATCCACGAAACCAACCTGAAAAAGCAAGGAGTGCTGGCCCTGACTTTTGCAAACAAGACCGATTATAACCTGATCAAAGAAGACGATACATTTGATATTTTGGGACTGACTTCTTTTGCTCCCGGTATACCGCTGACGGTTGTGATTCATCATCTTGATGGAAAATCGGAGAAAATCATCGTCCATCATACCTATAACCAAAACCAGATTGAGTGGTTTATGGCAGGAAGTGCGTTGAACCTGATTAAATTACAAGGAAAATGATGAAAAACAAGATAATTAAATTCAGTGCTTTGTTGATGATTACTCTGAGTATGTTTGTTGTTAATTCCTGTCAGCAATGTATTGAAGGGGAGGGCGAAGTTACAGCTGAAACCGTTAATGTTGAGTCGTTTGCAAAATTAAACGCTGATATTGATGCTACCGTGGTTTTGATGAAAGGTGAACCCGCTGTGACTGTCGAAGCACAGCCCAACATCAGAGCTGCCATATCTGTCACTGTTAAGAGCAACAAGCTGACTGTGAAAACGACTTCTTGTTTCAAACCAAATACTCCTGTTAAAATTACCATCTTTTCCAGGATTTTTGATGAAATCGAACTGAAAGGAAATGTCAATTTAACTTCTGTTAACCTGATTACGGCCAAGGAATTAACCATTCATTCAAAAGGGGCATCCACATTAAAATTAGATGTTTTTGTTAATGATATTGATGTGAAACTGGAAGATGATTCTCAATTGACAATTTCAGGAAATTGTCAAAACGCGGATTTGTCAATGAAGAACGATGCTGCATTTGATGGAGCGGGATTTAATTCGTTTAAGATGGATGTTGATCTTACAGGCTCGGGTAGAGCTACGGTGAATGCTTTCAAAAATTTAAAAGTCCGTTTGAATGGATCCGGTGAAATACTCTATTCTGGTGATCCTCAGCTTGATGCTAAAATAGATGGAACAGGTCGGATTACCAAAGTAAAATAATGCGAAATAATTTATCTAAAACACCGTTATCAGAAAAACATTTGCCATAGCCTGTGAAAAATAAAACTATCCTCCTCCTGTTTTTTCTCCTTTCGGGTACCTTTGTTGCGACCGCTCAGGTTGGCGGAAAATACGCCTATTCATTTCTTGAAAAGCCTATCTCTGCCCGTATCGCGGCCTTTAGCGGAAATGTGGCTGCCATCAACGACAACGATTTGAATATCGGTTATGTCAATCCTTCGTTAATTAATGAAGGAATGGACAACAGCATGGCCTTAAATTATGTGAATTGGTTTGAAGGGACTAACTATGGCAGCGTTCAGTTTGCCAACACGTTTGAAAAAGCAGGAAGCTTTATGGCTACCTTGCAATATATGGATTATGGTAAACTGGATTATGCCGACCAGGCAGGTAATCTAGCCGGAACTTTTAGTGCATACGATATGGCTGTCACCATTGGTTGGGGTCGTCAACTCGATTCTGTTTTTTCGATTGGTGCAGCGGTCAAGGCCATCTATTCGGCTTATGAAATTTACAACTCATTTGGCCTGGCAGTAGATGTCGCGGGGACTTATCAAAGCCCGACGGGTTGGACCATGTCGTTGGTAGCTAGAAATTTCGGAACCCAACTTACTACCTATACCGGAAATTCACGTGATCCATTGCCCTTTAGTTTACAGGCAGTCATGTCAAAACGACTTGATCATGTACCATTTAGGTTTTTAGCTATTTATGATCACATCGAGAAATGGGATCTCACTTATGAAGATCCATTAAACCCGTCAGGGGGAATCGATCCGGTTACGGGTGAAGCACAAGCGAAAACTGGTTTTTCTAAATTTGGTGATCAATTGATGCGCCACATCATCCTGGGCGGTGAGTTTTACCTGGGCAAAAACCTGACCCTTCGTGCCGGCTACAACTACCGTCGCCGCCAGGAAGGCAAAATTGAAGACAAACTGGGGATGGTTGGTTTTAGCTGGGGTTTTGGGGTGAGAATTTCGAAGTTCACAATTAATTATGCAAGATCAGCCTATAATCTGGTAGGCTCACCCAATTACCTGACCCTGGTTTTCGACTTGGATTCGTTCGCCCGAAAGTAAAGGATTGAACCGGATACAAATAATTACTTTTTCCGAATATTTTTCTTCTAAACATTCATGGTCACAGAAATTGGTCTATATTAGCCTGTTTAATCAAATTTTATGCTATGAAATCAAGTCTGCTTATTAGCACCTTACTCTTGTTCTCATTTAATCTGGTATCACAGGAGTATATTGCATGTGCCCGTAAAGATAAAGAATGGGGTTACATTCAAATGAATGGTTCCTGGGTCATTAACCCGCAATTTGAACACGTCCGTGATTTTGTTGAAGGGCTTGCGGCTGTTCGTAAAAACAAAGAGTGGGGTTTCGTTGACAAAAAAGGACAATTTGTAATTAATGCTCAGTTTGTTGATGTGTTGGATTTTGCAGATGGTTTGGCTGCAGTAAAAAAAGAAAAGGAATGGGGTTATGTGGGTAAGGATGGTAAATGGGTAATCAACCCGCAATTTGAATCCGCAGCAAACTTCAACCACACTCTGGCCCGAGTAAAATCAGGAGGTGAGTGGGGTTATATCAATGACGAGGGAAAATATGTAATCAATCCCCAGTTTAACGATGCAGAGGACTTTTCTGAGGGATTGGCTCCTGTGAAAAAGGATAAGTTTTGGGGTTATATTGATAAAAAAGGATCGTGGGCCATTAATAATCAATTCGACTTGGCTTTGCCATTTACGGATGGGGTTGCCATGGTCAGGAAAAATGGCGAATGGGGTGTGATCGATTCCAAAGGAACTTATTTGATAAACCCTCAATTTGAATACGTGCGACCATTTAGTGATGGACTGGCGGCAGTTAGAAAGGATGGTTCATGGGGTTTTGTGGATGAGAAAGGAACTTATATTATTAATCCGCAATTTGACGATGCAAACAACTTTTCCAACGGACTGGCCGCTATCCGCAAAGGTAAGGAATGGGGATTTGTGGATAAAACCGGTAAGTACGTCATCAATCCTCAGTTTGAAGAGGTGACCGATTTTAGTAATAAGATTGCCGGAGCCCGGATAGGAAAGGATTGGGGATTTGTCGATCAAAAAGGATCCTGGATTGTGAATCCTCAATACGAAAAAATCAACAATTTCGACAATCAAATGGCCAGGGTTAGAAAAGCCGGAGAGTGGGGATGGATTGATCCTTCCGGCAAATACATTATCAATCCACAGTTTGCCAACGCGATGGACTTTGTTAAAGTAAGTAAGTAGTTGATATTTCTGAATTAGATGCAGGTTTTTATCGACCCGGACGCCGGGTTTTGTTTTGGCGTGGAAGCCTCCATTTCTATGGCCGAAGAACATCTCAGACGTTTAGGCAAGTTGTACTGTCTTGGTGAATTGGTGCACAATGAAGAAGAAATTGAGCGCCTGAAAAAGTTGGGTCTGAGCGTTATCGATTATACCCAATTTGAAGCATTACACCACGAAACTGTTTTGATCAGGGCGCATGGAGAACCTCCTTCAACTTTTGAAACCGCCAGAAGAAACAACCTCATTCTGATAAACAGCACTTGTCCAATTGTAAAAAAGCTTCAGAGTCGTGTGTTTTGTTCCTACGAAGAACTGATGGACGAAGATGGCCAGGTGGTTTTGTTTGGTAAAGAGCAACATCCCGAAATAGTGGGGTTAAAAGGGCAAACCAATTCCCGGGCTATAGTCATCAATACACCCGCAGAAGTCAACAATATTGATTTTACCAGAAAGATTCATCTATTCTCACAGACAACTAAAGATGAAGCCGATTACAGGATGATTCAACAGATTATTAGTGAACGAATTATTGCTTCTGGTGGCGATCCTGAGCAATTGCTGAACGTCACAAAAAGCGTGTGTAAACAGGTCAGCAACAGGATTCCCGGAATAAAAGACTTCGCCAAATCCCACCAACTGATCATATTTGTGGCAGGAAAATCAAGCAGTAACGGAAAAGTACTCTTTCATGCTGCACAAAGTGTTAATCCAAATACCCATTTTATTTCTGAGTTGGAAGAAATTAACCATGAATGGTTCATTGGTGTTGATCACATGGGTATAACCGGTGCTACATCTACCCCTTTGTGGCTAATGGAAAAGGTGGCTGCTATGATTCAGCAAAAACATTAACTTTGCATGACGTTGTCCGTTTCAATCCCTACAGAAACTATGTTTTTGCAAAAATTAATCATCAGCAATTTTAAGAACTATTCCGAGGCAACGCTTGAGTTTAGTGAAAAAATCAATTGCTTTACGGGCAACAATGGCGTTGGCAAAACCAATATTCTGGATGCGGTGTATTATCTCTCATTTTGCAAAAGCTATTTTAATGTGGTGGATGCACAAAACATCCTCCATCACCATGATTTTTTTGCCTTACACGGTTACTATCATTACCCTGAAAAAACACCCGACCACATCAGTTGCCAGGTGAAGCTTAACCACCGAAAGGTATTTAAATCCAATGCCAAAGAATACGAGAGATTGTCGGATCATATCGGGAATTTTCCATTGGTGATGATTTCGCCCTACGACCGCGATTTGATAAACGACGGCAGTGAACTTCGTAGAAAATATTTGGATAGCGTCATTTCCCAGTTCGATCATAACTACCTCGATCAACTGGTGAGTTATAACAAAGCGCTGCAACAACGCAATGCTTTGTTAAAACAAATGGCCGAACAACGATATTTTGATGCTGTTTCGTTGGGTATTTGGAGCGAAAAGCTTCAAACACACGGAAAACCCATCTTTGAAAAAAGACATGCCTTTATCACAGAATTTAACCCGCTTTTTGAACAACATTATCAATTCCTTTCAGGAAACACAGAAATGGTGGGTATCGATTATAATAGCCTGCTCACCACCACTTCGATGAGCGATCTGTTTGCCGGGTCAACCGAAAAAGACCGCGCACTCCGATATACATCAACCGGAATTCACAAAGACGACCTGGATTTTACCATCAATGGATATCCTTTGAAAAAATTTGGGTCTCAAGGACAACAGAAATCCTTCGTTATCGCGCTGAAACTGGCTCAATTTGAATTTACCCGGAAAATAAAAGGTTTTAAACCCATCTTGCTGTTCGATGATATTTTTGATAAACTTGATGACAGCAGGGTGGAACAAATAGTGAAGATGGTGAGTGGTGACAACTTTGGACAGGTTTTCATTACTGACACACAGCGACATAGGATAGAGAAGATATTTAGTACAATCAATATCGATCACAGGATTTTTAATGTTGTAAACGGTACCGTAACCCGTGAAGTATCATGATTAACAAGGAAACCGATAAACCTCTAAAAGCCGTGATTGAAGAGTTGTTGCGCATTTATGGCTGGAAGGATCACATTGATGCCGTGCGTCTGATGGAAGGATGGGAGAAAGCAGTAGGTAAAATTGTAGCAAAACATACTTCAAAGCTGGAGGTGCGAAACGGCATATTGTATGCTACATTCGACTCTTCCGTGATCAGAAGCGAGGTTCACCTGGTTAGAACACGCCTGGTGAAAGAGTTGAATAAGCGCCTGGGCAGAGACCTTATTCACGAACTTGTGCTCTTCTAATTTTAAAGCAGTGATAAAAAAGAATGGATTTGTCTTACAACGAAAAGATCAGGTTAATAGAGAAAATGACGGAGTATGTTACTCCTCATCGCAAACAATTATTTGAGCAGGTAATCGAATTCAGAACCCGCCATGTAACCATCGTACTCGAAAATATCTTCCAGCCGCACAATGCCAGTGCTGTACTGCGTTCATGCGATCTTACAGGTATCCAGGATGTTCATATCATCGAAAACTACAATACCTACACTGTCAATCAGGATGTAGCCCTGGGTGCTTCCAAGTGGCTTTCTATTATGAAATATAACTCAACGGACGATAATACACCGGATACTTATGCGTCGCTCAGGAAGCGTGGATATAAAATTGTGGCTACAACTCCGCACCTTAAATGTGTTAGCCCGGACGACATCGCATTGGAGGAAAAAATAGCCCTGGTTTTTGGGACAGAACTTACCGGTTTAACTCCTTATGCCATCGAAAACGCGGATGAATACATGCAGGTCCCTATGGTGGGTTTTACCGAGAGCTACAACATCTCTGTATCGGCAGCACTTAGTTTATACACCATTACCCAGCGGCTTCACCGTTCAGAAATAAACTGGAGATTAACACCGGACGAAAAAGCAGATATTACGTTACAGTGGTTACGGAATACCATCAACAGGTCATTAGTCCTTGAAAAAGAACTGCTGAATAAAATTAATACCAAAATTTAATCCCTGACACTGAACTTTTTTCTTAATTTTACGGAAAAATAATAACTTAAAAGGATTGTGTTATGGGAAAAGGTGATAAAAAAACTGTCAGGGGAAAAATCATTATGGGTTCTTATGGTGCAAAACGTCAGAAAAAAAGAACCGCCACGTTTATTCCGACCACGTTTAAAGAATCAAAAATAACAGCTGAAATTCCAAAGAAAACAAAACCTGTTTCCGAAAAACTGTCGAAAAAGAAAGAGGAAGTTCAAGCAATTGAAAAACCAGTTGCCGTAAAGGTGGAAAAAGTAGCTGCCGAAAAGCCTAAAGAAATGGAGAAGAAGCCCGTGGTTAAGAAGAAAGCAGCCGAAAAACCTCCTAAAGAAGAAAAATCAGAATAGTTGCAAATGGCTTTCTGGTCGTTTTTCATCCATTTATTAAGTGATCATAGGCTAAAGACACCAATTAAAAAACCAGTTTTAGAACGGTAGTGCCCAGGGAAATTAATTTTCTTTACCGCCCATTGGCTCTGAAATTAAACTAAAAAGGTTGTGGGGTTTTGCCATCCTTGTCAGGATCCTCAGCATCAATGGGAGCGCTTTGCTGATAAATAAACTCTTCATAAGTTATTTCTTTGCCTTTAATGCTGTAATATTTCCATTCACCGGCTTGTTCCCCATTTTTATAGATCCCCCTCAGTTGTACAGAACCATCCGGGTAATATAAGGTAAAAGGCCCATCCAGTTTGTCATTCAGGTAAGTCCCCTCAGTCATGGTTCCCCCGTCAGGGAAATATTTACGCAGTTCACCTTGTTTTATTCCATTATGATATAGGATAACCTCTGCAGCTTGTGTCGTGCCCGGATAATAGGTGATGCTCTTGCCTTCCAGCCTTCCCATGGAATACTGTTCAACAGCAATTAATTGATCAATACTGTCGCCATAATATGACCAGGTACTGTCTTTTTGTTTATTAATATATTTTCCTTCAGCCATCAGGTTACCGCTTTCGTACCACGTACTATTGCGTGCCTGTATTCCTTGGTTATCAAAAACGGTAACAGATTGCTTAATCCCACTTTTGTAGTAATGAATAAATTCGCCATAGGGTATATTGTGATTGAATTGTCCGGTACTTTTAACACTGCCATCCGGATAGGTGCTGCGCCAGGGCCCGTTTTTTTCATCCATATTCTGACTAAACAACAGAGTACTGCCCAGTACAAAAAGTAATATAATAAGGGCTGATTTTTTCATTGGTTGATTTTTAATGTTGTGGACGAATTGTTTTTCAAACATACTACCTTTGCGTGAAAATTACATTGGTTTGAACGAATATTCATCAAAATTATTGGAAAATGCCGTGAACGAGTTGTCGCGGTTGCCAGGAATCGGAAAAAGGACCGCCTTGCGGATGGCCTTGTTTATACTGAAAGAGGATAGTTTGTATGCCGATAACTTATCAAAGGCGTTGGTTACCCTGAGAAACGACATTTGCTTTTGTGAACGGTGCCACAATATTTCCGATAGCGAACTGTGCGAAATCTGTGCCAACCGCAAACGCGATGAATTGACCATCTGCGTAGTAGAAGATACCAGAGATGTAATTGCCATCGAGAAAACAACCCAATTTAGTGGTGTGTACCACGTGTTGGGCGGCGTGATTAATCCCATGGAAGGATTGGGACCCAATGACCTTACCATTTCTCACCTGATAAAACGTGTTGCAGAGGAACAGATTAAAGAGGTGATTCTAGCCTTACCTGCTACTGTTGAAGGTGACACGACCAATTACTATATCTATAAGATGATCAGCCACTTCACAACAAAGATTACAACCATTGCACGGGGAGTGGCCATTGGCGATGAATTGCAGTATGCCGACGAAATTACGTTGGGAAGGTCGATTGTAAACCGATTGCCATTTGCCCAAACCAGGTGATTATCCGAAAATATCCAATGTTTCGGAAGCTTTATCAAACAGATCGAGTTGGTTATGTTGGGCGTAGAATTTCTGCGGTACTATCTTGTCGAATCCATCAGTATAATATTTTATTTTATTCTTAATCAACTTGTTGGGAGTTGTTTTCCTGGCTTCGCAATAGTTCAGCAGCGAACGCATTTGTCGCGCCGAAAGTTTTAAACTGATGGATTTGAATTTTTTCTTCCGCTTCTTCATCACCGGAAATGTATTGGTTTGGACAAAGATAACCAAAGAATTGAATATCCATTATTGTTGAATTAGAATTGTTGACACCAGAATTCCATTCTTAAATATCAGAATGTTTTAACTCACAATAATTGGTTCAGGTAGGAGGTAAATCAGGACAATACGGTCGTCCAGGGTACCATTAACAGAATGACCAGCAATGCAATGGAATAGAAAATAAAAACCATCTTATTTTTCTGTCCGGAGGTGGTTTTTGTTTTTGATTTGAATAACCCAATCGCTACTAAAGCAATTGCAATCAACATCATAAAAGGGTGCTCCAATCCCTGGAACCTGAGTGCTTCGTTTTTCATAAACCCTGAGGTGTAATGCACCAAAGGACTGATGAAGAGTAAGATAACCCCCAATACAAACTGAATATACAGCAGTTGCTTGGTGTAATTGTAGAGTTTAAACAAAGGGTCTGAAATGGGTTCTTCATTTTTAATCATTTTCAGTAAGCTAAACACAACGCTAAGTGCCAGCATGGCTACGGCCAACCACATGATACCCGAATGGGCATTCTGAATTATATTATACATCATTGATTCTGTTAAATTTATTGTTCTGCAAATTAATGCATTTTTAACCAATGGGCAATATTATTTATTTTTATTCTAAATAAAAGGGCCTTTACATGGTTCTCAATAGCTCCATCACTTCATCTGCGTAGGCCTGTGCTTTTTCCGGACTTGGTGCTTCGGCGTATACACGCATGATGGGTTCTGTATTTGATGTGCGTACATGAACCCACCCATCCGGGAATTCCACTTTCACACCATCAATGGTTAGGACGGGGAGGTGCTTGTATTTATCCATTACTAGTTTGTAAAGTTCTTCTACATCTGTCTCAGGCGTAAGCTGTACTTTGTTTTTCGAAACAAAATAGTCTGGATAGGTGGCCCGAAGTTGCGATAGACTTTGTTTGGTTTTGGCCAGATAGGTAAGAATTAAAGCCACGCCTACCAGTGCATCGCGGCCATAATGAAGCTCAGGATAAATGACTCCTCCATTGCCTTCGCCACCGATGACGGCCTGCACCTCCTTCATTTTTTCTACCACATTTACTTCGCCAACGGCTGATGCCTGATAGGTTCCCCCCATTTTTTCAGTTACATCGCGCAAGGCTTTGGTGGAACTTAAATTTGAAACTGTGTTTCCTTTCTGGTTTTGCAGGACATAATCTGCCACCGCCACCAGGGTATATTCTTCACCAAATATGTGACCGTTTTCCATCACCAAAGCCAGCCGGTCCACATCCGGGTCAACCACAATGCCCATATCGGCCGTGTTTTCCAATACTGTTTTAGAAATCATGGTCAAATGCTCCGGCAGTGGCTCCGGGTTGTGCGGAAACTCACCTGTCGGCTCGCAGTACAATTGGATGATCTCCTGAACGCCCAGCGCTTTCAATAACCTCGGAATGGCAATTCCACCCGTTGAGTTAACAGCATCCACCGCAATTTTAAAGTTTGACTCTTTAATCGCATTAACATCTACCAGCGGAAGCTTTAAAATGGCTTCGATATGCTTTTCGATGGTGGTGGTATCAGTAGTTATTTCTCCCAGATGGTCCACCTCTGCAAAGCGAAAAGCTTCTTCTTCAGCCAGCTTCAGTACCCACTCTCCTTCGATGGCAGAAATAAATTCACCTTTGCTGTTCAGCAATTTAAGCGCATTCCATTGTTTGGGATTGTGACTTGCTGTAATGATAATTCCTCCATCAGCCCGATGCCCAACCACGGCCATTTCAACGGTTGGTGTGGTGGAAAGTCCGGTGTTAATCACGTTTATTCCCATGCCAATCAGGGTGGTACAAACCAGATCCTCGACCATTTTGCCTGAAATGCGTGCATCCCGGCCTACGACAAAGGTTAATTTTTTACCCGGGTTGATTTCCACGATGGTGGTTGCGAAAGCTGCCGTGTATTTTACAATGTCGACGGGAGTGAGGTTCTCTCCGGGTGAACCGCCAATGGTTCCACGTATTCCTGATATGGATTTAATGAGGGTCATAGTTGATTAGTTGGGATAATTTTGGGCAAATGTAGTAAAATTGAGGCGGAACAAAGAAGACTTAGCGGGCTTATATTTGACCTCGTTCGATCATTTTCACAATGGTTTCTATTTGTTTGTCTTCCCCCTCAGGATCATATTTCACCTTTAAGTTATATCCCCATATACGGGCAAAAGCTTGATAAAAAAAAGCGGTAAAATTTCCCCTGAGTTCCTCAACCAGGTTGTAAGAGCAATCACCTGTTTCACGGTCGATTAACTTGATGAGGACTTTTCCCTGCGAAAAAGTCATGTTTTTCAAGTCATCGCCATAGCGCTCAATGATTTCATGTTCAGCCTCCTTCATGATTCGTTTGGATTCACGCTCATTGTTGGCTTCCTCGATCAACTTACTGTATTTACGAACCTGGATGCCGGCCAGGCGTGCAAAAGGATATACCTTTTTAACATCCCTGATGAGTTTGGTTAATTGACGTCGCTCGTGCCGGGTGGTGGGAGTAAGCAAAGAAAAAATTTCAACTTCACGTAAACTGACCACCGGGATAGTATCTCCAATAACCACGGTAGCACGCACCACCATAGGTTTTACTTGTTGTGCAATTCCGTAAATGGAGCTGCAAAAAAAAATGAATAGGAATATTGGCCATTTCTTCATCGGTAGATTACCAACAAATAGCATGCCCTTAAAGATTAAACAGCTGCTTTCAGCTTGGTGATATTGGTGCGGGTGAATTTTTCCTCAGCGTAATCACGCGTGATATTTAAACTTTTCACGCGTTTTTTTCCGGGAAGCTCAAACATGGCATCAATAAGAATTCCTTCCATAATTGAGCGTAAACCACGCGCACCGAGCTTAAACTCGATGGATTTTTCAACAATCAGGTCCAAAGCACCATCTTCAAAAGTGAGCTGAACGTTATCCATACCGAAAAGCTTTTCAAATTGCTTTGTAATGGCATTTTTAGGTTCCGTAAGAATACGCTTTAGCGCCTCTTTATCAAGTGGGTCGAGATAAGTAAGAACCGGCATTCGGCCAACAATTTCAGGTATCAATCCAAAACCTTTCAAATCGCGCGGTGAAATATATTGTAACAGGTTCTCCTTGTCAACCACTTCATCCTTTGAACCTGCAACAGAATAACCTACTACATTGGTCCTTAACCTGTTGGCGATGATTCGTTCAATTCCCTGAAAGGCTCCTCCTGCGATAAACAAAATATTTTTTGTGTCGACCGAAATCATTTTTTGTTCAGGATGCTTGCGTCCTCCCTGAGGAGGGACATTTACCGCTGTACCTTCGAGCAGTTTTAACAAAGCTTGCTGAACGCCTTCACCCGACACATCGCGTGTGATGGAAGGATTGTCGCTTTTACGGGCGATTTTATCAATTTCATCGATAAATATGATTCCTTTTTCGGCTGAAGGCACGTCATAGTCAGCGGCTTGCAGCAGACGCGTGAGAATGCTTTCAACATCCTCGCCCACGTATCCGGCTTCTGTGAGTACCGTGGCATCGGCGATGGCGAAAGGCACATGAAGCATGCGTGCAATGGTCTTGGCCAGTAATGTTTTACCTGTTCCGGTCTCTCCCACAAGGATGATATTCGATTTTTCAATCTCCACCTCGTTTTCGTCGAAAAGCTGTGAAATGCGTTTGTAATGGTTGTAAACAGCTACGGCCAGCACCTTTTTTGCATCTTCCTGACCAATGACGTAAGTGTCGAGAAAAGCTTTTATTTCAGTGGGTTTTAGTTCGTTATGGTGATGTGGCCCGCTTGGTTTCTTTTTCGAACCCATCTCTTCTTTAATAATAAGGATGGCCTGATCGGCACAGAGGTTACAAATTTTAGCCTCCATACCGGAAATCAGCATGTCGGTCTCAGACTCTGGTCTTCCGCAAAATGAGCAATAATGGGTGTTTTTTTTTGCCATGTTCAAATTAGCCGTACAACTAAAGCTGTTTGGTACTATTTTTTATTTTTAATTAAGACTTCATCAATCATTCCATAGTCTTTGGCTTCCGTGGCTGTCATCCAGTAATCACGGTCGGAGTCAGCCCACACCTTTTTGTAGGTTTGACCTGAATGGACAGAAATAATTTCATAAAGTTCTTTTTTAAGCTTTTGAATTTCTCGTGCCGTAATTTCAATATCACTGGCCTGCCCTTGTGCGCCACCCATGGGTTGATGGATGAGAACCCGTGAATGTTTTAAAGCGGTGCGTTTTCCTTTGGCACCGGCACAAAGAAGTACGGCACCCATGGAAGCGGCCATTCCTGTACAAATGGTGGCCACATCGGGGTTGATATACTGCATGGTATCGTAAATGCCCAATCCAGCATAAACCGATCCCCCCGGCGTGTTCAGGTATATCTGAATATCACGGTTGGCATCATTCGATTCAAGAAATAACAATTGCGCCTGAATAATGTTGGCAACATAATCGTCGATTGGAACACCTAAAAAGATGATGCGGTCCATCATCAGGCGGCTAAACACATCCATCTGTGCCACATTGAGTTGCCGTTCTTCGATAATGGTTGGCGAAATGTAATAACCATCGTAAGCCGAGCTATACCTTTCCAGGGAAATGCTATTGATTCCCAGGTGTTTTACGGCGTATTTTTTAAATTCTTTACTGCTATCCATAAGGTGATTTATTTTGCCTGCGAAGCGATTTCAAAAAATTGCTCTTTGGTCACTTCTTCAGGTTTTGTTTTTAAATTATTTTTGAAAAATTCAATGAATTTTCCATCGAGCAGCTCATTATGAATCCTTTGCTTTTCATCTTTGCTGGATAAAATCTGGTCGATAATCCCTTCAATTTGAGGAGTCAGCTCTGTGCCACCACCGATCGATTGAAAGTAGCCACCTATTTTTCCACGTATTTCTTCTTCTTTTACCACCAATTGGTCGCCATATTTCTCCCTTAGTTTACCTTCAATAAGCTGCCATTTAAAGGTCTGAGAATAGTTTTCGTATTGGGTATCAATTTGTTCTGCGGTAATTTTACCCTGGTTGCTTTCGAGAAGCCATCGTTTTAAAAATGCATCCGGCAGATTGATCGCTGATTTTTTGATCAAGGCGGTAACGGTATCGGCCAAAAATTGTTGATCCGAATCACGCGAATAGTGTTTACTGATGTCTTCTGCAAGCGCTTCACGAAAGGCCTCTTCTGAATTGATTTCCTTTGCAGGGAAAACCTTTTTATACAATTCTTCACCTAACACGGCATCTACGGGATGAATAATTTCATCAATCTCGAATTGATAGGTCGCGTTCAAGCCTTCTGTTTCATCGGCGGATAAACCGAGCAATGATCTTACTTTTGTTTCATCCTGAATGGCTCCCATCAGGTTGAGGGTAACGATCCCACCCTTTGTAGAGGCCAACAATTCAGCTTTAACATCCTCGTTTTTAATGGTCTCTAATTTAAGGTAAGATTTTTTACCCGGGTCTTCTTCATTTCGATTTCCGTTTGCATCAAGTTTGAAAAAAAGTCCTTGAAGTCCATCTGTTTCGCCTGCGTTTTCAGGATGTTCTTCGGTGCCAAAACGCACCTTCACATCTTCAACCGCTTTGTTAATTTCATCATCATCAACCAAAACGGTATAATAAGGAATGGTCAGGTCTTCATTAGCTAAATCGAGGGAGAACTCAGGTGCCAGACCGATATCAAAGAAAAAATCAAATTCTTTCTGTGTGTCGAAGTCAATTTGTTTGTTTTTTTCCAGGTTTAGCAGTGGATTACCAAGCACCGGAACCTTATTTTCAATCAGGTAATTGTTCAAAGCATCCGAAACGGTTTTGTTCACTTCTTCTACCAATACAGCTGAGCCATATTTCTTTTTTATCAAACCCATGGGCACATTTCCGGGGCGGAAACCCGGCATATTGGTTTTTTTTCTATAATCTGTAAGTTGTTTGTTTACAGTGCCAATATAATCGCTTTCCTGGATATTCAGGTGAATTATCGCGTTTAGTTCACCGTTTGATTCTTGAGAGATGTTCATCTAAAATTAGGTAATTGGTTCAAAATAATTGTACGGATGAAGGGAATCGAACCCCCACGCCTTGCGGCACCAGATCCTAAGTCTAGCGCGTCTACCAATTTCGCCACATCCGCATGTGTACCGCTGTAAAACGGGGTGCAAATATACGATTATTTTAATGTTTTCTTTAAAATTCAGCCATTTTGTAGTATGCCGGATTTTTTATTCCACCCCCACAAAAATGGGTTTGGCTAAAGTTAACGTTGGGTTGCATACACCAAAAATCTAATTTTGCCGTTTGCTATTCAACAACTAAATTTGGTTTTCAATGATCCATCGTGTTTCCAAAAACCTTGCACTCTTTATACTCTTATTCCTTCCATTTTTATCTCTTCATAAACGACTGACAGGACAGGAAATGCTTGGCGTAACGTTGGGCAATTATAGTGGTACACCCGGCTTAATGGTCAATCCGGCCATGATCACCAACAACAAGTCGTTTTTAGATATCCACCTGGTTTCGGCAGATGTGTTCTTTATGAATAATTTTGCTTATATTCCGGCTGCTGATTTTTCTATCTCGGATTTGTTCAAATCAAATTATACATTTCCGGTTTATAGGGAAGGCAGCAAAAATTTCATCTATTATACCGATGAGAAAATAAAAAACGCGGCAATTAACATTCGTATACTTGGCCCTTCTGCCATGATTCAGGTAGGTAAACACGGGTTTGGACTTCAGACGGGGTTCCGTTTTTTTACGTCAGGAAGTCGTTTGCCCTGGGAAGTACCTGTTTTTGCATATGAGGGATTAATCTATGATACACTCTACAACATCAGGTTTATGGATTACAATTTCGACTTTAATTCTACCGCCTGGATGGAAGTTGGTCTCAGCTATAATTATGATATTTATGAGTTTTTAGATAAAAAACTAACCCTCGGGGTTACTGTAAAAAAGTTGTGGGGATACAGTGGTGCTACAATTAAAACCAATAATGTAGATTATATTGTATTGAACGACAGTACGATCAGTATAAGAAACCTGAATGCAGAGGTGGGTTTTTCGTTGCCAATGAGTTATGATGAAACCGGATTTAACCAAGTTGGGCGTACTTTTAAAGGAAGTGGAATTGGATTGGACCTGGGGTTGGTTTATACCAAAAAGAAACAAGTGAGTTCACGTGTGTGGCGGGGCGGTAAATTGTGTTCGCAGGTTTATGATGATTACATCTACCGCCTGGGTATTTCGGTTTTGGATATAGGACGTATTAATTATAAAGACAATGCCCAAACACATACCGTTCAGGATGCGAGTGTTTTCTGGGATGAAGTGGATACCCTCGGCTATACCACTGTGAATCAGTTGATGACTGAATTGAGTACGGTACTGTATGGAGATCCAAATGCGTCTTATTCAGGCAATACGTTTAAAATCGGCTTGCCAACAGCCTTGAGCATTCAGGCCGATTATCATGTCACAGAATTATTGTATGTTTCCGGTTTCTGGATACATCCCATTCGATTCAATATGAATGCATTAAGGCGACCTGCACAGCTGGCTGTTGTTCCCAGGTTTGAAACCCGTTTTTTTGAACTGAGTGTGCCTCTGTCGGTTTACGAATACCGGTATCCCCGCGTTGGTCTTGCTGCCCGTTTTTATTTTTTTACTATTGGCACCGAAAGGTTAGGTACCTATTTGGGCATGGCTGATATGAATGGGTTGGATATTTATTTTTCCATTAAATTTAGTTTAGGTAAAGGTTCGTGCCGGAGCCTGTTTGGAGGAGCCTGCTCCAATTCCAATTTTGGCAATAAAACGTTAAAAAGATCCTCTTTCTAATCAACACGTTAAGGTACGCAGTTTATTTTTCCAGAGGCCGTTTTTTTATCATGCCCCCTTTGGCATCTTTAACGCTGTGCATAATGATGAAAGCGTCCTTGTCAATTTTATCTATCTCGTTTTGAAGCTTCGACAACTCAAGTTTGGTTACCAGGGTGTAAACGATTTCAGTAGGCTTAAGTGGCTGTCCTCTTTTGGCATATCCCTTTTTTCCATCATAAATGGTACATCCGCGTCCGACTTTCTCGATAATGGCCAGTCTGATCTCTTCACTTTTATCCGAAATGATGGTTACACCCATGTATTCCTCTATTCCGGAAACAATAAAATCGACGGTTTTGGATGCGGATAGATATGTAAGGATGGCGTATAGTGCAATTTCTATGGAAAAAATAATGGCGGCCACCATAAAAATGAGGATGTTAAATATGAGAATGACATCTCCAATGGTGAGAGAGGTTTTTCTGTTGAGAAACACCGCCAGAACTTCAGTGCCATCAATCACCGCTCCACCACGAATGGATAATCCGATTCCCATACCCAAAAAGAAACCACCAAAAACGGAAATCAGTAATTTGTCATCGGTTATTACCGGGAATTCGATCAGGTGAACCGAAATAGCCAGAAAAACTATGGCCACCATGCTCCTTAAGGCAAATTGCCGGCTAATGGTTGAAAAGGCCATAATCATAAAGGGTATATTGATAGCTACCAGGAGAATGGAGAATGAAAACCCACTCAATTCAGCGGATATCAGGGAGATACCGGTTACCCCTCCATCAATAAAACTGTTGGGCAGTAAAAAACCCGACAAACCAAAATTTGCAGAAAGAACACCTGATAATATCAGAAATCCATCGTGAAGCATGTTTTTAAAATCTGCATTGGCCTCATTTACTTTTTTAGCAAATTGTTCATTAGTCAGCTTTTGTCGCTTGTTTTTTTGTTGATGCTTTACGCTCTCGACAATTATATATTGAAAAACAGGATTCATGTGCTCGGTAATTAAAATTAAAAATGACCTGGCAAATCAAAACCGTTTAATGGTCTGAAGAAATGACTGATTTTTTTGATGTGACAGAGGAACAAAGATAAGCCACAATTTTATACTTTCGTCCGTCAAACACTTTGTTCATGAAAATTCTAATCCTGGTACTTGTTACCTTGCTTCAAACGGCTTTATTTGCGCAGGATACAGCATGGCGGTTTATGGATGTTTCGATCAGTCCGAATGTTCGTGCTCTTGATTTAACCTCAAGGTTGACATTGGCTGAAAAATGTTCCTTACTCATGTATAATTCGCCTTCAGTTTCACGACTTGGAATTGCCGAATATAACTGGTGGAATGAATGTCTGCACGGGGTTGCCAGGGCAGGCAAAGCTACAGTTTTTCCTCAGTCAATCGGGCTTGCTGCCACATTTGATCCAGAATTGATATTTCAGGTCGCGGATGCAATTAGTACCGAGGCCCGGGCCAAATATATGGCAGCGCGCCGGAAAGATAATCTGAGCCAATATACCGGACTCACTTTCTGGACTCCGAATGTGAATATTTTTCGTGATCCGCGGTGGGGTCGGGGGCAGGAAACCTATGGTGAGGATCCTTTACTTACCTCTTTGATTGGAGTATCGTTTGTTAAAGGACTTCAAGGTAAAGACGGCAGCCATTTAAAAACCGCTGCCTGTGCCAAGCATTTCATTGTTCACAGTGGTCCGGAGGCGGGGAGGCACCATTTTAATGCCAATCCTACGGAAGCCGATTTTTATAACACCTATGCACCGGCCTTTAAGGCGTTAGTGGATGCAGGTGTCGAAAGTGTGATGTGTGCCTACAACAGAACCTGGGATGAGCCCTGTTGTGGAAGTTCGCCACTGCTGCATGATCTGCTCCGCACAAAATGGGGGTTTAAAGGGCACATTGTAAGCGATTGCTGGGCATTGGACGATATGTGGCTGCGTCATCAGGTGGCGAATTCTGAGATTGAGGCTGCAGCACTGGCAGCCAGGGCCGGCACCAACCTGAATTGTGGAAGTATCTACCATTTTTTGCCAGAGGCAGTAGAAAAAGGACTGATCACGGAAGCAACCGTTGATACCTTGCTTCAGCCGGTTTTGGTCACCCGTTTTAAATTGGGAATGTTTGACCCTGATTCAGTCTCACCATGGCGCAACTTATCCCCTGATACAGTAAACTGCTTAAATCACAGGCAATTGGCATATAAAGCGGCATTGGAGTCGTGTGTATTATTACAAAATACAAACCACATACTTCCTTTGGATGAATCTAAATTGAAAAATATCTTCATTACCGGTCCTACAGCTGCTGAAACGGATGCCTTATTAGGAAATTACAATGGTTTTTCAGGGAATTTAGTTACCATTCTGGAAGGGATTACCAACAGACTCGATCCCGGTACCATGGCCGATTATAGCCGTGGATGCCTGTTGTCAGGCGATTCTGTGTTTCATGGATTCTGGCAAGCCGGTTTCTCGGATGTGGTCATAGTTTCGATGGGTTATACACGACTTGTTGAAGGAGAAGATGGAGATGCCATGCTCAGCAACCATGGGGGCGATCGAATTGATTTGGGGCTTCCCGGAAATCAAATCGGGTTCCTTCGCCAGATGAGGAAAACTTGCCCTTTAAAGCCAATAATTGTAGTAATAACAGGTGGCAGTGCCATCGATATCTCTTCCATTCAGCCATACGCTGACGCGATTCTATTGGCCTGGTATCCAGGTGAACAGGGTGGAAATGCCATTGCTGACCTCCTGTTTGGAGAGGCAAATCCTTCGGGGAAACTTCCGGTAACAATTTACAGGTCAGTCGATGATCTTCCTTCTTATGAAGACTATTCTATGAAGAGCCGTACTTACAGGTACTTTTCTGGTGAAGCCCTTTTTCCTTTCGGTTTTGGATTGTCGTATGCTGATTTTAAATACGAAAGTGCCTTAACTGACCGAACAGCTTATCAACAGGGTGAAAATATTCGCCTGACTGTTAAATTAAAAAATACGAGTAAGGTGCTTGGAACCGAGGTAGTTCAGGTTTATTGTGATTATCCTGTTTCTGGAGAGTCTATACCCAAAAAATCGCTGGTTGCCTTTGCCAGGATCGAAGTCCTTCCCGACAGCCTGCAGTCGGTGGACTTATTAATACCAATGGATAATTTAAAATTGTGGGATAGCCAACTGAATGATTATCAAATTGCAAAGGGAACTTATCACCTGTTTATCGGTTCCTCTTCACAGGACGTTCAAATGACAAAAACGATCGAAATCAGGTAGTTGATTAAGCTTTTTAAAACAAAATTCACTCAATCTGCGAAACCTTTATTGTCCAAACATGCTGGCTGGGTGGATTTTTTCTAATACTTTCAGGAATCATCACCTTAAATCCTACGCCTTCCGGCATCCAGGTTAGAGGCTCCTGAGTTCCCAACAGGGTGACAACAGCCCCGACTGCCGGTCGATGCGACCTTATTGTCACCTCCGTGGGTAATGAGGTTTCGTTTTCCTTACTTAAATAAAAGAAATAGGCGTTGCCCTCCGGATCAGCCGTCATGCAAATGTTGTCCTCTTTGTAAGGCGCCAGCACATGGCTGTTGTAAATGCCTTCACCGTTTATTTTCATCCAGTTGCCGAAATCCATTAACAGCCCGTAGGCACCAGGTTGCCATTCACCCTCAGGTGATGGGGCAATATTGAGCAACAGATTTCCTCCTTTTGCCACAATATCTACCAATAATTGTATTCCTTCCCTGCCACTCATATACTCCGCATCGGGAGTATATGACCAACCACCACCTGAAATAATACATGATTCCCAAGGATAGGGGAGTGGCTTTTCGGGAACATGGTTTTCCGGTGTGAGGTAATTTTGATTTTTCCCGTACACTGCCCTGTCCACCACAATCAGGTCAGGTTGTTTTTCTCGTGCTTTTTTAACTAATTCATCCATCCTGATGTCCTGGTTTATCACCCTGCGTTTTAAATAACCATTGGATGCTGTATTCAGTTCCTTTTCATACCACAGGTCAATCTCCTGCTTTGATTTTTTCGATACCCACCCACCATCTAACCAGAGGATATCAATTTTCCCGTAATCACTCAGCAATTCCAACAATTGATTGTGGGTAAAATCGATAAATCGATTCCATGTCGCCGTATCTTCTTCAGGATCATAATTTACGTTTCTATCACGCGGTGGATATTTTGGATCCCAGTAGAATAGGCTATTCCAATCAGGTTTTGAGAAATACGCACCTGTCCATAATCCTTGTTCCCTAAATGCTTCAAAAATTTCAAGTGAGATGTTGCTTCGCGGATTTGCAGAAAATGCACACCCCTGATCGGTGACCTTATAATCGGTGTATTTGGAGTCGAACATACAAAAGCCGTCATGGTGCTTGGTGGTAAAAACAACATATTTCATCCCTGCATTTTTAGCGGCTTCGGCCCATTTTTCAGGATTGAATTTTACCGGATTAAACGTGGTTTTTAGCCCTTCGTATTCCTTCCTGTAAGTTTGGTAATTGTTGGGATCGCTGCCTGATTTACGTTCGCACCAACCATATTCTTCAGGACAGAGCGACCAGGACTCCACAATTCCCCACTGACTGTATGTTCCCCAATGCATGAGCAATCCAAACTTGAGATTCTTCCATTGATTTAATTTTTCGATGACCAATGGATTTGTTTCTGGAACATACCGCTCATCTTCCGTCAGGTGCTGAGCGTAACCTATTATTTGATTAAGAATAAGGAAAAGAAGTAAGGCTTTTTTTTTCATGCTGTCAAATATTAATGTCTGCAAATTTCTGTAGTGTCAACGGAATGAGTTATTTGTAACAAAGGTACAAATCAAACCCGGTGCAAAAATAATCCCTACATTTGGTACTACCAAATAGTTCAAAATTTGAAGCAGATTATTGCCCTTTTAACCCCACTTTGGTGTGTTATTATTGTATATCAGGCAGCCACCTGTACTTTAATCTCATTGTTCGAACCTTCCTACCTGTACCACCTTGATTTTTTAATTCCAAGAGTCATTATCATGGTTTATCTGGCCTTCCGTTTAACTACTAAATCTGCTTTTTTTCTAAAATTGAACGCGCTGGCAGATGCCATCATGGCCTATTTATTATTGGGGTTTTTTTATACCGAAACAGCTTTTTTAAACACAATGGTTTTTCCAAAAATTGACCCTGTCCTTGCAGGAATCGACCAGTGGTTATTTGGTCATCAGCCAGCGATTCGCTTCTCGGAAGTATATGGAAATTCGCTGTTTAGTGAGCTCATGTTTTTTGGATATTTTTCGTATTATCTCATGCCTTTGATTGCGCTTGTTGTCATCCCTGCCTGGCCGATAGGCAGGAGGGTTAAAAAGCCTGCTCAATTTAACCGGTTTGTATTTTTGTTGATTTCGGCCTATTTCACTTATTATTTGCTGTTTATCCTATTTCCGGCCGCGGGCCCCCAATATTATTATGAACTTCCTTTCAATCAAATTTCTGCACAGGGTCCGATGGCACATCTTGTAAAGCTTGTACAACAGGCAGGTGAAGTACCTACGGGGGCGTTTCCCAGTTCTCACGTGGGGATCACCTTCATTTTGTTATTTTTACTTTTCGCTCTGAATAAAAAACTTTTTTGGATTTATTTACCCTTTTCAATCCTACTTTTATTTTCTACTGTTTATATCAAAGCCCACTATGTGGTGGATGTGCTTGCAGGGCTGCTAAGCACGCCCATTGTGCTGTCATTGAACCTTTTTATCTACAAAAAATTGAATTCTCATCCTTATCCGGCTGTTCATGGAACTAACCATTCGCGAAGTTAAAAGTAAAGGTGACCTAAATACGTTTATCCATCTCCCCGAAAGGATACATGAGCATCACCAAAATTGGCTCCCCCCGTTATACCTTGATGAATGGAAACTGTTTTCAGCAACCAAAAATCCGGCTTTTAAGCATTGTGAAACCATTCTTTTGCTGGCTTTTAAGGGAGCAAAACCAGTTGGCAGGATTATGGGAATCGTTCATCATCCTTATAATCAGAAGCATCAACTGAAAACGGCACGGTTTGCGTTTATCGAATGTTATCACGACAAACATGTGTTCGACACATTAATAACTCATATCGAAAACTGGGCCATAGCAAACAATTGCACCGAAGTAATCGGGCCCATGGGGTTTTCAGATAAGGAGCCCCAGGGATTTCTGATCAAAGGTTTTGAGAGGGAAACCATGATGGTGACCAATTGTAGTTTTCCTTATATGGTTTCCTTTATCGAACAAGCCGGTTATCAGCCACATATTGATTTATGCCAGTACTCCGTTCGCCTGACAGAAGACATCATCGAAAGATATCGGCCTTTCGCCATCAGGGCGCTACGCAATTATGCGTTGGTGGTTCATGAATTTACCTCCACCCGTGCCATAGTACCTTTTATTAAACCAGTGTTCGACCTGATAAACAAAACCTATGTGGATATTTACGGTTTTTCTACCATCACCATTGCTGAGATGGATGAGTTTATTACCCGGTTTCTTCCTTTGCTCGATCCAAGATTGATTAAAGTGATTACCAACGAACAAGGCAAGGTACTGGCTTTCGTGGTAGCCATGGCCGATTTGAGCAATGGCTTGAGGAAAGCAAAAGGGAGAATTTTTCCCGTTGGTTGGGTTTATATTTTACTAGCCGGAAGAAAATCAAAACGACTGGTTTTGTTGTTGGGTGCCATTGCAGACGAAATGCGGGGTAAAGGGTTGGATGCAATCCTGGGTTACCTTCTGCTTAAATCGGCTTTAAGTAAAGGTTTTACTACCATCGACAGCCATTTGATTATGAAGGATAATTATAAGATGAGGCGTGAAATTGAAAGACTTGAGAACTTTGATTTGTATAAAGAATACAGGATTTTTTCAAAAATATTGCCATCAATGAAGAGTTGAATACGCTTACAACCGTACGTCCAATGCGTCCTGCAATGCATTGCCCAGGGCCATAAATGCCAGTACCAAAACCACAATAGCAAGACCCGGTATGATAGCCAGATAGGCTGAATCGAGGATGATAAAGCTATAGTATTCTTTCACCATACTTCCCCAGGAAGGCATGGGAGGCTGTACGCCAATACCCAGAAAGCTAAGTCCCGCCTCGATGAGGATGGCCGATGCAAAATTGGCCGCCGAAATCACAATCACCGGACTTAAAATATTGGGGATGATGTGCCTGGTAAGAATACGGTAATGAGAATATCCAAGGGCATAACCGGCTTCGATAAATTCCTTTTCGCGCAATCCCAGAATCTGGCCCCGCACCACTCGCGCTACTTCAACCCACATGGTAAGCCCTACAGCGATAAAAATTTGCCAGAATCCACGTCCAAGGGCGAAGGTGAGCGCAATGACCAACAGAAGGGTAGGGATGGACCATACCACATTAATAAACCACATGATAATCTGATCGGTCCGCTTTCCAAAATATCCGGCCAACGACCCAAGCAAAATACCTAAAATCAGGGAGATGCTTACAGATATGGCTCCAACAGACAAACTAACCCTGGTTCCGATGATGAGCCGCGAAAGCAAATCCCTGCCAAACTGATCCGTTCCCAACCAATAGATTTGGTTATTAATGTGTTTATTTTTAACCGTTTGTTGCAGTCTTTCCAAAGAAACTGTTGTGTCTGTTTGATTTAAAAATCCAAAACTGACCTGGTCCCCGGTTTGCATAAGATTATAAACCTCTGGAAAGATGATGTCGGGGAGAGCAAGTTTCGTTGGCTCACCGATACCATCAGGATCGAACATAGTAGCCAGGAGGCTGTCGCCCTGAAGTCCATAGCTGCTCACAGGAATGGAGGTGTAGTTGCTTTTTGCTCCAAACAGCATCTTATGGAAAATGTTGGTCTTTGGCAGCATTTCATCCTTTTGAACCAGCAACATATCCACCGAGAATCCGGGCTTCTGTGTGCTGATTTCCAGAATCTGGGTATTGCTGTAAGGGGTGGAGTCAGGGGTGATGAGATAACCCAGGATGCTGACCAGAACGGCAAAAAGGATGATGGCAAGGGCAACCATACCGATGGAATTGCGCCTGAAACGCATCCATGTAATCATTCCGGGCGATTGGGATTGGTTTTCTCTTTGCATTCGTAATTTAAAGCAGCACAAATGTAGAAAAGAATTTGGATGGGGGATAAATCAGATTTTAAATGGAATCTGAAAAGATGATGGTTCAAAAATTTCAGTATCGAGTTAGTGGGCATTGTATGATGCCACCTATTACAAAATCCATTCTTCGCAATCGCGGTTATATAAAATTCTTATTTACAAAGTCATGAAATACAGCTTTATACTGGTCGCTGACTGGGATATAGTTTTTTCCGAAAACAATGCGGCTTCGCTCGATGGTTTCAATTTTTTGCAGGTTAACAATAAACGAACGGTGCACCCGCATAAATTGATTCGGTGGAAGTTTCTGTTCAAGCGATTTGATGGTGTTTATGGACAGGATGGGTGGTTCACCCAGGCCGACATACACCTTTACATAGTCCTTTAGTCCTTCGATGTACAAGATGTCCGCGAAATTGATTTTACGGATTTTGTAATCCGATTTTAAAAAAAGAAACTGGTTGCCGGAATCGGATGTAGATGCAACATTTCGTTCCAGTTCTATTATTTTTCTTGCCTTTTGAACGGCTGTCAGGAATTCCTGATAACTGAAAGGTTTGAGCAAATAATCCACTGCATTTACCTTGAATCCTTCCAGGGCATATTTTTCGTAGGCTGTGGTGAAGATGATCTTGGGCGGATCGGGCAATGTTTTTATAAATTCAATTCCGGTTAAATCAGGCATTTGAATGTCCAGAAATATTAAATCAACGCTTTCATTTCCAATGAAATCCATTGCATCCAACGGGTTGTCAAACGTGCCTGAAAGAGTCAGAAACCCGGTTTTCTTGATATAATCTGTTACCAGGCTCAGAGCCAACGGCTCATCGTCAATAGCGATTGTTTTCATACAATTTCCTGATTTAAATCCATTTCCAATTCCAGTTTAACTGAATAATCGCCGTCTTTTTCTACAATCGCCAATCGGTACTTATCAGGAAACAGCAGGTTGAGTCTTTTCTTTACATTTTCAAGCCCAATCCCGGAATAGCGTCCATCAATTGCCATACTGCTCTTAATCACGCTGTTGCGGATGTTGAACAACAAACGTTTTTCATCAATTTCCAGTTTAATGTGAATATAGGATTGTTCCCGGTTGCTTATTCCGTGCTTAAACGCATTTTCAATAAAAGCCACAAAAAGTAACGGAGGAATGGTAATGTCAGGGTAATTGTCAGGAAAACTTACAGTAAGATCGACTTTACTCGTCAGGCGCAACCTCATCAAATCGATGTAATGGTTTAAAAAAGCAATTTCCTCGCTCAACCGGGTGCTTCCTTTTTCGGATTCATAAAGAAGGTAACGCATTAATTTTGATAATTTTAATACCGATTCGCGTGCGTTTGCCGTATCGATGTTGATGAGTGAGTAAATATTATTCAAGGTGTTGAAAAAGAAATGCGGACTGATTTGATTCTTTAAAAAGGCCAGTTCTGAATTCAGCTTTTCTTTTTCCAGTTCCTTGCGGGCTTTCTCATCACGGCTTACTTTTTCCAACAGTTTTAATCCTAGCGAAAATCCTAAAATCAACAAAGAAGTGTAAAAATAATCCACCAGCTTAAACTGCCTGATGGGCGCTTTCTTCATCATATGATCAGGATTCATATTTTCAAATTGTTTTATCATCTCCGGTGAGGGTTGTTTGAATTTGAATAATCCTTCATTGGCATACCACATTGTTGTGCAAATCACCAACAACAAAATAAAAGCTGATAAAAAATAGCGTGCTTTCTTGCTCCTGAACAACAGTTTTGGCACGAGCCACAGGTAATTGAGGTAAAAAAGAACACCGTAAATGGACAGGTTGATATACATGTGAATGAGAAACTCCTTGTTGCCTTCACCAAAAGTATTGTCAAGATAGCCGGGGATCACCAGGATAATTATCCAGGCCATTACATGTAAGGCAATGACTAACCTGTTGTCGGATAATTTTATTTTCTTCATGTTACACAATAAATTATTCAAATATAACCACAATCAGCTATCCAAAGCATTTTGGGCAATTATATTCATGTAATTATTCGTATCTGAGTGCATCTATCGGATTTAATCCTGCAGCTTTTCGTGCCGGATACCATCCAAAAAAGATCCCAATGACCGAGCATACCAGAAATGCGAAAATGATGGAGGCGGGCGTTACCACCACCGGCCAGCTCAAAATGGAAGTGATGGCCTGCGACGACACAAGTCCCAGTAAAATACCGATGACTCCTCCTACCACACTGAGCAGGAACGACTCTACCAGAAATTGAGTCATGATATCCGATTCGCGTCCACCAATAGCAAGCCGCAAGCCGATTTCACGGGTGCGTTCGGTAACAGAAACATACATGATGTTCATGATTCCGATACCACCCACCAACAACGAAATTCCGGCAATGGCACCCAACAGAGCGGTCATTATATCACTGATGGCCGTAAAAGTCTGTACCATTTCCGATTGCGACCGAACGCTGAAATCATCTTCGCTCGTGGATTTAATGTTGTGTGTTTGGCGAAGTGTTTCGGTGATTTGTTCAATGGCCAGGGTGTTTAAATCCTCTGATGCCGCAGAGGCAAAAATGCTCTGGATGTAGGTAATAGATAGGATTCGTTTTTGAATGGTGGTATACGGAGCCAGAATAAGGTCGTCCTGATCCTGCCCCATACCATTTTCTCCTTTTTCTGTCAAAACACCGATGACTTTAAAAGGGATGCTTCCGAAGCGAATGGTCTGACCTACCGGATTTTCATTTTCGTCAAACAGATTTTCCACAATGGTTCTTCCAATCACACAAACTTTTGCATAGGTTTTAATTTCTCTTTCGGTGAAATTGCGTCCCGAAGCCAGTTGATATTTACGGATTTCCAGGTATTGATTGTTGACACCATAGATGTTGGATGGCCAGTTTTTGTTTCCAAAAACAGCCTGGCCATTTGAGTTTACCACCGGTGACACCGAGCTTACCGCACTGCATTCGTTTTTAATGGCCTCCACATCAGTCAGTTTCATTGATTGCAATTCGCTGCTGCTCATCCTGACACCTCCGGGACGGTCGTCTCCCGGCATAATAAAGATCATGTTGGTGCCCATCTCCGACATTTCGTCCTGAATGCTTTGCTTCGATCCCTGACCAATCGCCAGCATGGCAATAACTGAAGCCACACCGATAATGATGCCCAGCATGGTGAGAAAGGCCCTGAATGTGTTTCGCAGAATCGCATTCATTGATATTTTAAGCAGGTTTGAGTAATTCATTTTAGAAGTTCTTTATATCAGATTCTGATTCGATGGCATCATGGCAAGTAGCTCAGCCGCAAGAAAGCGTTTTTCAAAGTTGTCTTTTCTGGCTACCAAACCATCTTTAAACTGGACACTGCGGTTCATAAACCGTGCGATTTCGTGTTCGTGGGTGACAAAAATGATGGTTTTCCCCTTTTCATTCAGATACTGCAACAAGGCCATAATTTCATAGGAGGTCCGTGTGTCAAGGTTCCCGGTGGCTTCGTCGGCAAGTATTACGCGTGGATCGTTCACCAGTGCCCGTGCTATGGCCACGCGTTGTTGCTGGCCTCCCGACATCTGGTTAGGCATGTGGTGCATGCGATCGGCCAGACCAACGGCATGCAATGCCTCAATCGCTTTTTCCCTTCGATCTTTCGATGTTATTTTATTGTTGTAATAAAGCGGAAGCTCCACATTTTCAAGCGCCGTGGTACGTGGCAACAGGTTATATGACTGAAAGACAAACCCAAGCTTCTGATTTCTCAGCCTGGCCAGTTCATTTTTGCTCAGGGAACCAATCTCTACTCCATCCAGCCAATAACTGCCACTTGTTGGCTGATCGAGGCACCCGAGCACATTCAGCATGGTCGATTTACCGGAACCGCTGGCACCCATGATGGCAATAAATTCCCCTTCCTCCACTTCCAGGTCAATACCACGCAACGCATGAACTGTGATTTCACCCACTTTGAAATCTTTTTTAATCCCTTTAATACTGATCACCGGTTGCGACATCACTATTGTTTTTTATTGGTTTTACCCGGAGGCGTTGGCATAAACGGGCTTTTGCTTTCTTCTTTCATGGTAATTGTTTCACTGGCTGTGAGATTTGTCATGGCGATAATCACCTCAGTACCTTCTTGTAAACCGCTCAAAACCTCATAGTTAATTTCATCAGTCTCACCCACCTGTATGGATTGTGGAAAAATGGAATCAGCGGTTTTTACCCAGACTATTTTAAAGAGCCCGCGTAAGTTGTCTCCATGTTTAAAGGTATTCATCACCACTTTGGTCTGTGGATGGGTAGTTTGGTATATTTGCATGGCCATCGGATCGGGATTAAATTCAAGTGCCAGATTGGGGACTACGAGAACATCCTTTTTTTCTGTTACAAAAAAGGTGGCGTTGGCGGTCATGCCAGGCATGAGGATTTTCTCCGGGTTTGGTGCATTTATGATGACCACATAGGTTATCACATTGTTATTTTCCGTTGGCATCAGCCTGATCTCCACAACCCGACCATCAAAAACATTGTCGGGAAACGCGTCCACAGTAAACTCAACCCTTTGTTCGCATCTTACCCATCCAATGTCGGCCTCGTCTACACTGGCTTCAATCTGCATTTGAGTGAGGTCGTTGGCAATTGTAAAAAGGGTAGGGGTTTCGAAACTGGCAGCCACGGTTTCGCCTTCTTCCACATTTTTTTCAAGCACAATACCATCGATGGGAGAGTAAATAAAGGCATAGCCCAGGTTGGTCTCACTTTTAGTATAGGCCGCACGGGCTGCACTCAGGCTGGCCAGTGCCGATTGATACCTGTATTCCACCTCATCAAAATCACGTTGGGCAATCAGCTCTTTTTCAATTAGTTTAAGATACCGATCGTAATCAGCCTTTTCATACTTATATTCTGCTTCTGCCTGATCAAGCACTGCTTTACTTGATTTTAGAGCCGACTCCAGGGTTTCTGTATCAAGGCGCGCAAGCAATTGCCCTTTATGAACTATGGAGTTATAGTCGGCGTATAATCGTTCAATTTTTCCGGAAACCTGCGTGCCAACTTTTACGGTGACAGAGGCTTCCAGTGTGCCAGTGGCCGTCACCGTATTGCTGATAGTGGCTCTCCCGGCTCGCTGGGTTTGAAATTCAATGATTTCGTTCTTTTTCGAGAACCCGATATACAACATCATTACCACCGTGATAAGGATGACGAAAAGGGCAATGTAGAACCAGATTTTTTTCTTCATGACATAGATCTTATTTTGATAAACTAACGGGTATTCCTTTATAATAATCCAGAGTTTTGTAACTGAACAACAAGGTGAATTTTGCCTGGAGCAGATCATTTTCGGCTGTGATCTGGTTATTTTTTTCGATGAGATAGTCTGCCGAACTCAGCATCCCGGTAGCAAATTTCTCTGTTGCCACTTTATACGATTCAATGGCTGCTTCATATTTTCCGGAACTGGCACTGTACTGCGATTGGGCTGTAAGTACATCCACACTGGCCTGCTCAATTTGCTTGCGCAGATTATTTTTGGTCTCCTGTGCATCCAGTTGACTGGTCAGGACATTGATTTGGGCAAGTTTAACCGCCGACCGAACTGTATATTTCTGGAACACAGGTATGTACAGACTTAATCCGATATAGGGATTGAACTCGTTGTTAAGTTGGTTGAAATAGGATGTATTCAATGTCTGGCTGTTCCATCCAGAGCCTAAACCCGCACCTAATGATAGGGTAGGCCAGCGTTCTGCTTTGGCGATTGTTTCATCCAGGCCGGCACTGGCCAGGTTAAGTTCCGATTGCATGATCTGGGGCATGATAGTTAATGCATGTTGGTAGATCGGAAAAACTTCGGTAGCTACCTGACGCGATATCAGGCTTTCCAAATCGGGTGATTCTATTTTAAAGTCATCATTTACAGGCATTTCCATTAGTTGCATCAGAGTTACCCGCGTCATGGCCAGGTTGCTTTCCGCATTGGCCAGGGTTAGCTTTTCAGAAGCCAGTTCGGATTTAATCTGTAAATAGTCCACTTTGGAGATGACTCCCAAATCCTTACGTTCCTGAGCCAGTACCAATTGTTGGCTGGTGGATTCAAGTTGTCTGTTTGCATTTTTCACCTCCTCTTCGGCATACAATATCTGCAGGTAAGCATTCAGAATGCTGAGTTCGGTGGATTCTGCCACCACTTTTGAATAATAACCGCTGCTTTGCAGATTTAGTTCCTGTTGTTTGATCTGCGTTTTCAGCTTAAAACCATTGAAAAGGATTGCATCTGCACTAAATCCATAGGTGGTATTGTTGACACCGATCAGGTTTCCATAGGTGTTTTCAATGGTGTTTTGCTGTTTGTTCCAGTTAGTTGTATGATTGATGGACGCCTGAAGCGAAGGTAGTCGGTTGTTTTTGGCCTGTTGGTAATTCTGTTCGGCACTTTTAATTGAAAGTTTTGATTTTAGGACAGTTACATTTCTCTCCAGAGCGTATTCGATACAATCGTCCAGCGACCATATTCTGGTTTGAGCCGGACTTGTAACTCCGGTAGCTAGAAGCAGAAGGATAAAAAGCATTTTTTGGAGTTGATAATTCATTGCTCAACGATATTTTCTGCAAATGTATCCGGGAGATTTTCTTGCTGAAAATGAAATAGAAGTATGGGCATATTTCATAGATGATTTGACCAATTTCCAGAAAATTTGCCTGTAACTGCCGATATTGGCATTATCTGAGATCCCTCTGTTACAGGATGGTTTTCGCCTGCACCACCAGATAAATATGGATTTTGCAACTAAATGAGGTTAAAAACTCTGTAAGTTGTCTATTTATTTTTTTTGGATTTGTCGGTGAATTTACAACTTCCGTCTATGAGATCAGGTCATTTGTAGAGTATGTTTTGCCACCTAACAAAGCAACATCAATTTTGCCAAAAAATTACGATGATGAGATATTGGATATTCTTATTAACAATTACACTTCTTCTTGGGATTCATCCTGAGGTTAGTTGCCAAAAACAGACCTATATCTGTAGTTGGCAAAAGCCACCTCTGACGATTGGAAGTTTTGAAAGGTGTTGGCAATCTGATTTACTCATGGATTTAAACACCGGGATATACTATGGTGTTACCAACGACAGTGAGTTCCTGTATGTGGCTATGAAAACCGATGATGAACCAACAATTCAACAAATCCTGATCCACGGTTTAACTTTTACCATCGAGGCTAAAGGTAAATCCGGCAATAAATGGAGCCTTGGTTTTCCACTTCCCAGGCAGGAAATGTTTTCTGGTTATTATAATAGGCACTTTCCAAAAATGTTGGTTTCAACAAATAGCAGAAAGAGAAACGTGGAAGAGATCGGGCATTTCAACAATACCTATCTGTTGGGGCTCGAAATAGTTGAGATTTCTGACAAAAAGAAGCAAAAAGAACCGGTAATCGGATATAACCTGCAATCGGATGGTTTTGGGGTGATATTGAAAATCGATACAACCGGAAATCTGTGTTATGAAGTTAAGATCCCACTTATCAGGGTCTTTGCTGATCCAACGCGCTACTTTGCAGGGACAGGTCAATTTTTTTCGTTTGAATTCCTGATTGCTGCTGGCACAGGACCTGGTCAGGGGGCAAACAGACCAGGACAAAAAATGATGCCTCCTGGCGAACAACCGATGAATCATATGGATAGGCAACACAAGCGGCCCACCGGAAACAATCAGGAACTACCTGAGGTTTCCACACGTAATGAGCTTAAAATCAAAGTGAAAAAAGCCATGCTTTCACCAGAAACCCAAATTAATGAATAAATCTATCCTGATATGATCCATAAATCACTCGTGCCCTATCTGATTCTGATGTTGCTGAAATTTAGTGTGTTGGCACAGGAAGCAGAAAAACTGATTATCAATAAAGATTATTATGCCATGACTTTAAGGAGTGTGTTAATAGATTTGAGTAAAAGCTACAATTTGCAAGTGGATTATAATCAGGAGGATGTAAAGGGATATGCTGTGTTTTCAGGGCATTTTGAAATGCCGCTTGGCCGATTTATGGAAACCATATTAACCAATACGGCCCTGAAATTTAAAATTGTTGAAAATCAAATTCAGATTCGGAACAATTCAGTCGAGATAAGTTTGAAAGACAAGGAGTATGCGCCCAAAGCTGATTTTACCCTGACAGGACTGGTCCGCGATCAGGAAACCGGCGAAATTCTGCCTTTCGCGCAAATCATTGTCGTAGGTACTACCAATGGCACTACCAGCAATGTGGACGGCTATTTCACCTTGTTTCATGTCCCTTCTGATACCTCACAACTCCTGGTAGGTTATGTGGGCTACGAAAAGAAAACGCTAAGTCTCACTCCGCGTCTGGTAAACAACAAGTTGGTTATCGACTTGGTAAAAGGTTCCCTTCAATTGGCCGATGTGAATATTGTGGGCGAGCGTAAAGACTTGATGAAAGTCTCTGAAAAAATCAGCGAAACGGCCTTAACACCCAGAGAAATTGCCGTACTGCCGAGCCTGGGTGAGAAGGATATTTTTCGCACATTCCAGTTATTGCCTGGCATCAGCGGAAGCAACGAAGGTTCGGCAGGATTGTATGTTCGTGGTGGCACCCCTGATCAAAACCTGATTTTATATGATGGATTTACCGTTTATCATGTCGATCATCTTTTTGGCATGTTTAGCACCTTTAATTCCAATGCGGTTATTGATGTAAAGTTGTTTAAAGGCGGATTTGAATCGCGCTATGGCGGAAGGCTTTCAAGCGTAATGGATATTGTTGGAAAGGATGGGAACGAAAACAATTTCAACCTGGGAGCGGATCTTAGTTTCTTAAGCTTTAACGCGTTTACTGAATTTCCTTTGGGGAAAAATATAACCGTTTTGTTCGCTTTTCGACGGTCATTTCAGTCGGCTCTGTACAACAAATTTTTCGAGAATTACAATTCGGAAACCACAACCACCCAGTTTGGAGGTAACAATGGAAACCGTCCTTTCGGTCGACGAATGGAAACTGCAGAACCTGTTTCATATTTCTATGATATCAACAGCAAAATTTCTTATAATCCTTCAAAAAAGGACATCATCAGCTGGAGTATTTTTAATGGAAAGGACGTCCTGGATAACTCCCGTGAAAACAACCGCTCCTTTGGTGGCATGGAAATGAATAACAGTATAAACGATCTTACCGACTGGGGCAACCTGGGTTCGAGTTTAAAATGGTCCAGAAAATGGAACCAGAAGTTTTATACCAACACGCTGGTTTCGTACTCCAATTACTTTAGCATCCGCGACCGTACCTCGGAAAACACCAGGATCAACGAAGACGATGAATATGAAACCATGAAGCAGGGAACCTATGAAAACAACGACCTGCAGGATTTCGCCTTTAAAACCGATGACCAATGGGAAATTAACCTGACCCACCGGGTTGAATTTGGCTTGCAGGCCAACTATTTCAATATCAAATACAACTATCAGCGCGACGATACCATTACTATTCAAAACAGGGATGACCAGGCCAGTTTGTTTGCTTTTTACCTCCAGGACAACTGGACCCCTGTCACCAGGTTGTGTATCATTCCGGGCGTCCGTGTTTCTTATTATTCAGGAACACAAAAACCGTACTTTGAACCCAGATTATCAGCTTCCTATGCGCTTACCGAAAGGTGGAAACTGAAAGCCGCCTGGGGAGAATATGATCAATTTGCTCAACGCGTGATCCGCGAAGATATCCAATCCGGATCGAAGGATTTTTGGATGCTGGCTAACGATGAGGATGTTTCGGTGTCGTCGGCAGAACATTATATTGTGGGATTCTCTTACGAAACGCCGAGCTATCTATTTGATGTTGAGGCTTATTATAAACAACTGAACGGACTTACCGAATACACTTTAAGGTATATTCCGCAGTTTGGTTCGGTCGATTACAACGAGTTTTATTATACCGGTGACGGATATGCACAAGGCATTGAATTTTTGGTTCAGAAAAAATTTGGGAACCCGAGTGGATGGATGGGATATACTCTGGGCGAAGTGATGTACAATTTTCCCGTTTATGGTGATAATTCCTTCGCGGCAAGCCATGACGTGACCCATGAATTTAAAATGGTTGGCATTTATAAACTTAAAAAATGGACCTTTTCGATGACCTGGATTTTCGCAACAGGAAAACCCTATACCAAGCCATTGGGTGGTTATCAAATTGAGCTGCCCGATGGAACAGTTCAGGAATATATAATGGTTGGCCAGAAAAATGGAAGCCGCTATCCCAATTATCATCGCCTGGATATGGCTGTTTCGAGAAACATGAAATTCGGCGACATGGCAACAGGGGCCATTAGTTTCTCACTTTTCAACGTTTACAACCGGAAGAATGTCTGGTACAAGGAATTTGAAATGGTGGAAGGCCAACTCATCGAAACAGATGTAAACTTGCTGGGAATCACACCAAATATCACATTGTCATTTAGTTTAAAATAACATGAATAAAATATTTCGATTAGTTGTTTTGCTTGCGTTTCTGATGATCGGCTGTCAGGAGAATGGAGAGGGTACTCTTTCGATTGAGCAGGTTGTTGTTGTGGAGTCATTTCTTGCTCCCGGTCATCCGGCATCCATTAAGTTAAGCAGTGTAATTCCTTTTACAACGGATACCACCACCGAAATCGCTGATGCGATTTCAGGAATGGAGGTCAGCATTTCAGTCGGAGATTTAAATTACAATCTGGTTGAAATGACAGATACTCCGGGAACTTACGAAGAGCCCACAAAAAGGCTGGTGATTGAAGAAGGAGAAACCTATCAGCTTCAATTTACCTACTTCGATCAGGAGGTCATTGGAACAACACAGGTTCCATCGAAACCGGCCAATTTTGAAATTTCGGATACACTTATCAAACTACCCCGTATAACCGAAGATAGCGGTCCCGGGGGAATGCCATCCATGACCGAAATTGAAATTATCTGGGACAACGATGAAAGCGATTACTACCTACTTACCATTCAATATATGGAAGAGGAATACGATACTATCAATACTGTATTTGAGATTGAGGATGCCGAAGCAGCTGCCAACTTTAGTTCTCAACCGCTGCAGGTAAATTTTTACTCCATCCGAAGCATGCAGTTTTCTTTTTTTGGAAGATATCAGATTGTCCTCTCGCACATAAACCCCGAATATGCCAGTCTATTCGAAACACTGAATCAGAGTTCACTGGAAGGACTCACTGAACCCGAGTCGAATGTGATTAATGGAAAAGGAATTTTCACATCTTACAACAGCGACACCTTATGGATTGATGTGCTTGAAGAGTAGCATACGAAATAAAAATGCAGTCGAAACGGATAGACTTTGCTTTAGGGATGACACCTCCTTTGGTAGATGCATAAAACCTACAACAAGAAATAATAAATTATGCCAGCAAAATTGTAATTTGAAATTTCCACTGTTGTACTGGATGCTTCGCGCTCCGAAAATTCCGGGAAACCGGGATTTTTTTTTGGCATATGATGCAAAATCAGAACGATTGCTTTAACGAAGTTTGATGTCATAGAATATGTTTAAAGTATTATTGCCTTAAAACCAAGGTAATAATCAGCGGCAAAACTACCAGCACAAAAACCAGATCGATCACAATTACTTTCAGGAAACCAATGATATCTGGTGCCGCGACAATATGCCGATCCAGATAGCATCATGCAGCATGGGGGTGTGTTAAATTGTATCTCCTATAGTATTAAACAAGAGGTAAATTGATTTTTTGAATTGATCAAATAGTGAGAATAAATAATATGTTGGCGAAATTGAAAATTAAAACCCGGATATTTCCAAAACAAAAAACCGCTAATATTCAACATATTAGCGGTTTTTATTACTGATTGTCAGTGTTTTAGTGACTCGTCCGGGGCTCGAACCTCTTTTATTAATAGTTGATTGTCAAATTGTTGCAGAGGTGGATAAGATTGGGTCCCTTATTGGTCTCATGCAATTTGATACATTTACCTTGTAAGAACGTACTGTTAACTGTTGCAAATGTAATCAAAACAAAGCAAAATAGCAACTTTAATTTGATGTATTTTGTGATTATTTGAATGTTATAATAAAATGAATATCTGATAGTTAGATAACCATTTTCGTAATTATCTATCCGAAAATGGATAGTTGCATTTTTTCAGTTGAGGTTCTGGAAAGCTTCCTTTTTTTATTGATAATTAATGATTTTTCTAATCGCTTTGGCACAAAAATCACTTTACCCGCTTAGCTGCCTAATTTATGTAGCGGAAGCGTGAAATGCAAGGGCGGCGGAAATAGGGAAGGCTTTTTGCGGGTAAGCCCTGACGCCGTTTATTTACCCTTGCATTTTGCGCTGGAGCGAATAGTTTTGCTGAGCGGGTGAAGGGATGACTACAGGAGAAAACATGTGCTTATAACAGGCAAATGAAAGAGGATACACGGCAAACAAATGGACTGATTATTTTCTAAAGGAAATCTTCCAATAGATACCAACATACATATCATGTGATATCAAGTCGTAGGAAAATGAATAGACGTGATCTCTTTTGGATTTAAACATGGCTGAAGGCGCCAGGCCAAACTTGGTTGGGTTCCGACCAATGGACATGCCTAAATACAATGTGTTTTTTAAAGGTTGTGGAACCTCAACCCAAGTTATTTGCCTGATAGTTTGGGGATAAAGTGTAATTTGGGGATAGCGGTACACAATGCGGTTTTGTGAAACGGTATCGGTTAACACGATGAGTGCATTGGAGTCATTCTGCAGGGTGTCCTGGTACAGATGCCGGGAAAAATAGTCTGATAGGATTTGCATTGTATCCACTGGATAAGAACGCCATTTTGTACTGCCTGTATCGGTATAAATGGGTTTGGGGATGTAATGGACGGTTGGTTTGATAAGTGTGTCGCGGATGGTGTCTGAGGTGGTTTGAGGGCATTCCGGACAAACAACTACAGGAGTGCATTCACGCTGGAGGAAGATTACGACAAGCAATATGATGATGAGAAGCCAGGGGATTGTTTTCATGGGATTTTGTTTTAGCAAGGAATGAGGAGCCACCTTGTTAGGAAGCTGAACTATGGGATATGTCTTTCAAAATGGGGTGCATCATAGAAGCCTTTGAAATGGCCACCCCAACGGTTGAGTGGATCCAGGGATTCCCAATATGTACCCAATTCATCAATTAATGGGTGCTTGTAAAGCAGCTGATGTTGAATAAAAAAATTGAAGTCGATGGCCAGTCGTTTGAGGTGGTTGCTGGCCATGGTCTGGGTGCGTTTCTGAGCTGAAATGAGTTCAAGTTCGTGGTCTTCTACCCGGATGGATTTGCGATAGAAATAAAGTTCTTGTTGCTCTATGGTGCGGTATGCTTCGCCCAGGGTGAGGTTGATACCGAGACAGTTTGCCTTTAAGATGAGGAGGGCCAGGTTTTGAGTGAAGATTTGTTGATGACGGGAAAGTTTCATGGGAAGTTAAAAGTTAAAAGTTAAAAGTTAAAAGTGAAAAAGTTATTTGATTTCTTTGAGGATTTGTTTGATGTCGGTCATGATGACTTTTTGGTCGGATTTGATTTCTTTGATGCTGGAGCGGATGAGCTCAACATCTTTGTCGTGAAAGGTTTGCACCTCCACGATTTTCTTTTCGTTGGACTTGACTTTTTCTGACACTATTCCGGAAGTGTGGTACATGCCTACCAAGCCAATAACGGAGG
>PHDN01000003.1 GCA_002840975.1 Bacteroidetes bacterium HGW-Bacteroidetes-16 | reverse complement strand
AGCCGCAACGGGTGCAGGAGGACATACCTGATGTCCCATGTATTTTGGATGGTGTATGTGAATGGACTTCCCGATAATCTCTTTAAAAAGGGATGAGGGTGGTTTATTGCCCAAAGTATAGTTCTTCCAAAAATCGAGTTGGGACGAAGGCTCCTGCCAGGTCATTACGGGGATCTTTTCGTTCTGAGCCTCTTCCAAATGATGGGTCAACAAATCAATAATCTCATATCCAAGTCGTTTGAAACTTTCAGGATCATAAACTTGCTTTAATTTTTCAACCATGTTATCGGCACTATGTATGAATAATTTATTCCATCTCCATGAAACGGTTAGTGTGAACTTCTTAAAAGCTCAATTTGGCAGTAAATTTAATAAAAAAGGAGGCTTTGCGTCAGTCCGAATTGAAACTTTACGGTTAGAATCTTGTTTTATTGATGAGTTCGGTCTAAAAAGGTAATAGAACGATTTCAGCCACTTTTACCCCTCCCTGCCTACCGGCAGGCCGGAATCTCCTAAAGGGGAAGTGGCTGAAAATCAGTTCTCCCTTTAGTCCCGATGTCAATATCGGGAGGGGTAAAAACTGATTTTCATTTATTTTCATGATTCACCTTTATAGACCGAACTCATTGATGATTGGTACAACCAATTCTGGAGGTTGTCTTACCAATTCAACCATAAATTTTCAGTACCTCACCTGACTGACGCTGTAAGGCGATCTCCAATAGGCTGATAGCCAGTTCTGTTTGAATAACCTGATTGGCAGCCCTCAGAACCGAAACCTGAGTCAAGCGGAAACTATACCCGTCAATCAGCCCTTTCTCATACTGTAATTCTGCCACCTGCATCGACTTCATAGCCGCAGCTCTGTTTTCCCTGGCCAGTTTCAATTGCTGTTGTAACGACTGCCACTGAAAATACTGGTCGGTGATCGAACTTCTGATCAGGGCCAAGGTGTTGACTTTTTCAATACCTGCATGTTGTACTGCCAGATCCGCATTTTTTACCGACCGTTTCACATTGCCGCCATTAAACAAATTAAAACGCACCGTTACACCCACCAGCGGCCCGTAATTTTTATTGGAAGTTGCATAACCGATTTTACTGGTGGTATAGGTATAAGTATATTGTCCGGTGAGGTCGACCGTGGGATAGAAGGATGCCTGTTGTACCCTAACGTTGGTCTCTGCCACCATTTCCCGAAGGGTGGATTGTTCAATTTCGCTGTTGGCCCATTCCGCCATGGTAATCAAACTATCGAGCGCTTGAAGTCCTGAGGATGTGATCACCGAATCCGCTGTAGTCACCGAAAGCGCAGGTTCGACATTCATCATAAAATTGGTCTGAACTTCCAGACTCTTAATCATACTGAGCCGATTAAGCACGGTAAGGCTGTCGACGTTAAAATCAACCAGGGCCTGATTATACTGCAAGGCATCCCCCGATCCAACCGTGAGTTTACGTTCCTCTATTTTAAGCCTGAACCCCGAAACCCGCAATCCCGCCTGTTCATTTTTCAGCAACTGCCTGCTTGCGATCAACTGTTGGTATAACATGGCGACATCAGCTATGGTCTGTTCCATATAAAACCGGGTATTGACCGTACCGATCTTTTCCAACAATTCCAATTGGTCTTTCATGGCGAACATTCTGAAACCATCAAATACCATCCATTCCAGGCTGGCCAGCCCACTCAGGCTGGTATTTTTTGCGTTTGATGCTTCCCTCACATCTCCCGAGGAAAGTTTTTGGGTGGTGTTGTAAAATCCTATATTCTGCCCTCCCTGAAGGCTTATGACGGGCAGCATTCCTGCATTTCCAAGGGTGTTGTTGTTGGCATCCATCTGTTCATTGATCCTGACCATTTTTACCTGGTAGTTTTCGCTCAGTACCTTATCAATCATCTGACGCAGACTATAGGGTTCCTGTGCTGAGGAGAGCAGACACATAAAAACCAACAGCAATAGCAGGTTAGTTTGTTTCATCTTCCACATGTTCTTCATTCATTTTTCCGGATAAATAAGTATATAAAGCAGGAATAACGTAAAGCGTCAGGATCAGTGAAAAGATCAGGCCTCCGATAATAGAAATCCCCATGGGGATACGGCTGGTGGACGATTCACCCAATGCAAGGGCGATGGGCAAGGCTCCTAATATGGTCGACATGCTGGTCATTAGGATGGGGCGGAAACGTTGAATGGCGGCATCGATGGCGGCGTCTTTGGTGCTCAATCCCGCTTGGCGGCGCTGATTGGCGAATTCCACGATCAGGATGCCGTTCTTGGTAACAATACCGATCAGCACGATAATGCCTATCTGGCTGAAGATATTCAGGGTTTGTCCAAAGAAAAACAGCGACATCAGCGCACCCGCCATGGCCAGCGGCACGGTAAACATGATGATCATCGGATCGCGGAAACTTTCAAACTGACCTGCCAATGTAAGATAAACCAGGATGAGGGCAAAAAGGAAAATAATCACGATATTTCCATAGCTCTCAGCAAAATCGGATGAACTTCCTGCCAGACTGGTTGTAAATGATTCATCTAAAGTTTCGTGGGCTATTTTTTGCATCGCTTCAATCCCATCGCCGATGGTTTTGCCGGATGCGGTAGAGGCAGAAATGGTGGCAGCCGCGTAACGGTTGTAACGTAGCAACTGTGGAGGACGGCTATCCAAATTCAGTGTAACCAGGTTACTGAGTGCGATCATATCCCCGGCCCTGTTTCTCACCGTCATGCCTCCCAGGTCCCCCGGTTCTTTGCGGTTGTTTTTAGCGGCACTGGCAATGACATTATATTGTTTCCCCTCGCTAATAAAATAGGCCACTCTTTGTTCGCTCAGATAGGTTTGCAACGTTTCGGCAATATCTTTCACACTCACTCCCATATCCAGGGCTTTGCTGCGGTTGATATCCACGGTATATTCCGGCTTATTGAATTTCAGGTCGATGGTAACAAAATCAAAAACCGGATCAGCCTGCGCTTTGGCCATAAATTGAGGAATCACTTCCTTAAGCCTTTGAAGATCTGGTGCCTGTAAAATAAATTGTACCGGAAGGCTATTTCCGCTGCGACTGGCACTGATAGTCGGTTCCTGAATAACGTATGTCTGGGCGAAAGTAAATTTCTTCAGTATCCCGTTCAGTTCACGGGCAATTTCCTTTTGAGTTTTCTTACGCTGCGACGGTGGCAAGAGTGATATCCTGACAAAAGATGAATTTACAGAATTGGAGGAACCAAAAGAGGGTGCAGTAACACCCAGGATGAATTGTTTATCCTTCAGTGTATCGGTCAAATACAACAACTTCTTTTCAAAAGTGTCCATGGCCTCATAGGAAGTGCCTTCCGGTGCAGTGGCCATGATTCGAATTCGGCTTTTATCCTCCATGGGTGCAAGCTCTTTCGGAAGCAGGGTATAGAAAAACCAGATGAGTCCGGCGGCGAAAACCAACACAGGAATAGCCATCCACCTGTGTTCCATGAAACCTTTCAGGCTATTTCCATAACCATTCTTCATGCTGTCGACAATGTTCTTAAACAAGGTCATTATCTTGCCCGTTCGATCGCTTTTGCGCAGAATAAGAGACGACATCATCGGGGTCAGGCTCAGGGATACGAAAGTGGAGAAAAGAATAGACCCGGCCACCACCATAGCAAACTCGCGGAATAACCGCCCGGTTAGTCCTTGCAAGAAAAAAATGGGGAGAAATACAGCGATCAAACTGACTGAAGTTGAGATAACAGCGAAAAATACCTCTCTTGATCCCTTGAAAGCTGCCTGAACAGGTTTCATTCCTGCTTCCACCTTTGAATAAATATTCTCCATCACCACGATGGCATCGTCAACTACCAAGCCGGTGGAAAGAACCACGCCCAGGAGTGTCAGCACATTGATGGAGTAGTCGGCAATATAAAGGATAGAAAAAACACCGATCAAAGAAATAGGGATCACTACGATGAGAATCATGGTTGTACGCCAGCTTCTCAGGAAGAAGAAGATGACCAATAAAACCAGTCCGAATGCCATGAGGACTGTTTCCTGAACTTCGCTGATGGCTTTGCGGATACTGACGGTAGTATCGAGGGCTACATTGAGAAAAATATCCGGTGGCATTTCTTTTTTAATTTGCTCCACCCTTCTGTAGGCCTCGTCAACAATCTCGATATAGTTAGCTCCGGGCTGTGGTTGCAGGGCGATACCAATCATCGGGATCACTCCATTGCCATAGAGCATACTTCTCTCATTTTCAGCACCAAGTCTGGCTTCACCTACATCTTCCAAACGAATCAAAGCGTCTCCCTGGCGGGCGATAATGAGTTTCTCAAATTCTTCGGTAGTCTTTAAACGTCCGAGTGTCCTTACCGTTAATTCGGTTTGTTTGCCTTCGAGCCGTCCCGCCGGCAATTCCACATTCTGACTTTGCAGCGCATTTTTTACATCTGTTGGTGTAAGATGATAGGACTCCAGTCTCGATGGATCGAGTTCAATGCGCATGGCATATTTCTTTTCACCCCAAATCCTGATACTGCTAACCCCGGGAATAGTCTGCAGTCGCTCTTTGAACATATCGTTCCCAATCTTCGACAAGGCCTGAAGATCACGTCGGTCACTTTGTACTGTGATGGTAAGGATGGTCTGGGCGTTTGCGTCTGCCTTTGAAACCACAGGAGGATCCGTATCGGGCGGAAGACTTCGGATGGCTTGTGAAACCTTATCACGGACATCGTTGGCAGCATTGTCGAGGTCCAGGCCGGGTAAAAACTCGATGGTGACGGTACTGTGTCCATCTGTACTGATGGAGCTTAAGGATTTGATGCCGGCCACGCTGTTAATGGCTTCCTCCAAAGGTTCTGTAATCTGTGATTCGATAATGTCGGCATTAGCACCTGTGTAACTTGTAGAAACAGTTACCACAGGGGGATCCACACTGGGATATTCCCTCACACCGAGCGACATAAAACCAACCACCCCGAACAATACGATAGCGATCGCAAACACGGTGGCCAGGACTGGCCGCTTAATGCTCAGTTCCGACAGGGTCATAGGGCTGTCTGATTTTCTAAATGACCAATCACCACAGGTAAATTATTTTTCACTTCCATCAAACCTGTGGTGATAACCGTGTCGCCCGGATTCAGTCCATTCAGTATCTGCACATTCACATCTGTACGGCCACCTAATTCCACCAATTGACGGTGAGCCTTTCCCTGACGATATACGTACACGGTTTGGGCATTCAGGTCAGGGATAATGACCTCGCTTGGCACCACCATGGCTTGAAAGTCTTTGTTTATAGGAATAATGACTTCGACAAAAACGCCGGGACTATATTTTTCGTTGGGATTGGCCATAACACCGCGCACCTGTACCGTTCTCGAATCCTGATCAACCATTGGATCAATGGCATACAATGTAGCCTGCAGGGTGTCTCCCTGATAAAGCATATTAATCGTTTCGCCTTTTTTCAGGTTTTGAAGAAAACGTCCGGGCAATTTAAAATCGACTTTCAGTCGGTCATTCTGAACAATGGTGGTAATGGTTTGACCCTGTGCCAGATAAGAACCAAGACTAAAATCCCGCATCCCAACCCTACCTGTAAAAGGTGCCGACACATTGGCCAGACTGATATTGATTTGTAGCTCATCAATCTGGGCTTGCAATTCTTCGATCCGAGCAATTGCCTTGTCCACTATTTCCTGACTAACACCCTGAACTTCAATCAGTGAGGCATTGCGTTCAACTTCGCTATTCGCGATGCTGAGCTGTGCTTTCAATCCCCGGAGACGCGCATTCCAAATCCGGTCATCGATATGAATCAATCGTTGTCCTTGCAGCACTTTCTGACCCTCTTCAAAGTCGATGAACATTACGGTTCCTGAAATGGGTGCTTTTAACTCCGTTGCTTCATAAGGCAGCAGGTTGGCATTTGCTATAAAACGACTCTCGAAATACTGAGGTTTCAATATCAGGGCATTGACCTGTAGATTATTGGCTGAACCAGGCGTTCCTTTTGTGGGAGTTTGCTCACAAGATATCCAAAGTAAACTTCCCGGCAACAGCAGAGTAAGGAAACGCAATAGATGGATAAAACGTATCATAAAAAATTGCTTTATTTCAATGTCATCCTTAGGATAACAAGACGGGCAAAAGTAATATTTTTTTATCCCGGACTATGGCTCCAAGGAATTTATGAGCAACGGAAAACATCCGATTACCAAGACCGGAATTAAAGAAATTGATACCCTTGAGCTGACTCCGAAAAGTATTAAACCTGAAGCCCGTAACAGGTAATTCAATAGGAGTATCTATGGCAATAATTAAAACTCAAAATGATACGCCACTGAAAGTCCCACAGGCAACGGCTCCTGGATATCCTGAATACCGGGATCGCTCTTCATGGCATTCAGATTTTCTTCATATTCCTGCGCTCTTAGAGGATAAAGCAGGGCCACATTTAATCCACTGGTTTTTTTCTTGCCAAACCGTATTTCCATCCCGGCACCAAAAGTAGAGCCTGTGTAAACTGCGTTGTATTTATCGGAGCCTACAATATAAATGGCTGCATTGGTTCCATACATGCCTGTGACGTATACACGAAAGGGTTTCGCCGTAATTTTTGGCATGATATAACCCTTTACCCCAAGTTGCCATCCGGCCTGAATAAAATAAAACCCGCCTGAAGCGAACAGACCAAGGTGCTTTATGGGAATGTACTCAAGTTGAGCACCGATCAGTCCCCCTAAGTCAATACCCAATCCCAGACCCAGATCAAGTTGATTCCGTTCTTGTTGAACATTATTAGTTTTTGCAATGGTTTCATATTTAAAAACCTGTTGTGCTGCCGCCTCATGCATTCCAATCAGAAGCATGAGGAATAAAAAAGTATATTTTTTCATTTGTTTTATTTGGTTAATTTTTCTGTTTATTTCGAGTTAAAAAAATTGACTAATAAAGGCCTGAAGTACTCCCGGAACCAGTATGATCGTTAAAACCAATCCATAAACAGCACCCCAAAAGTGAGCATTATGCCCGACATTATCCGTTCCTTTCTTACCCATGTAGGCAGAATAGATCAGGTACAGGATTCCAAATATCCATGAGGGCAACGGGAATGGAATGGGGAAAATGAAAATACTGCTTCCCGGATTTAATAAAATGCTCGAGAAAACCACTGCCGACACGGCCCCCGAAGCTCCAACAGCACTATAATACGGATCGTTTTTATATTTTCCATAATCCCATAGGGTACTAAACAGGATGCCTCCCACATACAACATCCCATAATAAAGCAGGCCTTTGGGCCCAAAATAGGCTTGAAAACTTTTCTCAACAAACCCGCCAAAAGAATACAACACATACATGTTGATCAACAGGTGGGCCCAACCGGCGTGCACCAGTGCATAGCTTACAAACCGCCAACCCTGGTGGTGGCTCTTTATAAGATAAGCATTAAATTTCAACCGATCGAACAATTCCACATTGCTGAACGACAGAAAGGAAATGATCAGAGTTACCGCGATAATGATGAATGTAAATATCATTAATTATTCAGGTTTTGTTCAACAGGCTGATTTTCTGTTTTGGTATAATCGATCTCGGAACCAAGGGCACTGTGAGGGATCAGGTAAACAGCCATCATCCCGATTAAGGCAATGATGGGCCACAACTTATTGTCGTTGTTTTTACGTAATATAAACCATGCAATAACCCACAATATAAAAGATCCGATGGTTTTATTGTCGGTTAAATCGTGTCCAAAAGGCCAACCGGTCCAATAGGCATCAAAAGCATATTTCTGAACGATGGGCCCTAAAACCAGGCCGCCCAAAAATAGCGTAATGACAACAATTCCTGTATAATACAGCGTCTCTTTGTTCCTGAAAAACAATTCAAGTCCTACCCGCATTCCAAAAAGCAGCGACAAGAACATGAAAAAAATGTGTGGGGCGAGGATAAAAAGAGGTACGTTTCCCGTGTACCTTATAATTACAGGATCATTATTTAATGGATAGGCCTGCCCCTGATAAAAAAGCTGCACAAAATAAGTGATTTTTCCGGCAGGAGGTTGATTGGGCAGGGTGGTTACCAATTTTCCCTGCTGCATCGTCATCGGTTTGGTGCTCCATTCATCATGACTTTTATACCTCTTAAACCTGATTTCGCCTGTGATGTCGGAGTTAGGTACTTCAATTTCTATGGCAGCATCTTTTTCGCCCATAAACGACCTGATTAATTTGTACTTGACTATCTCGCCATTGATTTCGACCTTTCCTCCGACAGGATAGGTTGGGCCGGTTGCCCTCTGATAAATGACCAGGCTCACAGTTAAAACAATGGCCACCAGCCACAGTACGATATTTTTCATTTTACCACTCATCGAAAAATTTTTATTGGTTAGAAATTAATTGATTTTCTTCAGACTTTAATGCTTTATAAAACAATTGATGTATTTCGGTGCGTATATCCATGTCCATTAGTTTGGTATTCGATGCATCGGGATATACCCGATTCGACAAAAATACATAAACCAATCCATTTTCCGGATCGGCCCAGGCATAAGTGCCGGTAAAACCGGAATGACCAAAACTGGAGGGAGAAGCATCCCTGCAATTGGTCATGTGATCTTTGTATACAAACAAAGGTTTGTCGAATCCCAAACCACGCCGGTTGCTGTCTGCCACAAAATGATAACCGGTGAAAAAGTCGACGGTTTCCTGTTTAAAATACCTTTGGTTGCCGTATGCACCGCCATTTACTAACATTTGCATCATCATCGCCACGTCATGTGCATTTCCAAAAAGCCCCGCATTTCCTGAAACCCCGCCCAGCAGCGCCGCTCCCTGATCGTGCACATCACCTTGCAACAACTGCTTCCTGAACCCTGTATCATTTTCTGTGGGAATGATGGCCCAGGATTCAAAATATTGACGGGGATTGAACCTCAACCTGTTTATCTGCATGGGTTTATACCAAGTATTATAAACAAAATCATCAAACTCGCTATTGGTGAGTTGTTCTGTTAATGTTTTAAAAAGGTAAAACGCAAGGTCTGAATAGTAATATTTTTTTTTCCTCAATGGAGACTTCAATATGCTGTCGATCAGCACATGGTCATAACCATCGCGGATATACAGATTTTGAGCAACACGTTTTGTAAATTCCTCACTGATGGTATTTTGGTAAATTTCCCGGCTGAGCCCAACGGAATCGAAAGTGCTTTTGTAAAAGGGAATCCAACCCCGAAATCCCGCCTGGTGAGCCATCGCTTCCATGAAGGTAACGCTATCAATGTTTGTCCCTTTCAACAACAAAAGGTAATCCGAAATAAGTCCATGAATATCAATCAGGCTGTCTTCTGTCAATTTCATGATGGCCGGGGTAGTAGCAAGAATTTTGGTAAGCGAGGCCAGATCGTAGACATCGGTAGTTTGCACCGGTTCATTACCATCGTAGGTATGAAACCCAAAAGACCTGGAGTAAAAAACGGCACCATTTTTTGCAGCTAGAATCTGGCATCCGGGATAGGCTTTTGCATTGATGCCGGCCAAAGCCATGGAGTCTATTTTTTTGAGATAAAAATCATTGATCATCAACTCGTCAGGCGAGGAAACAAACAATGTTTGTGCCTGGGAATGCAATCCCCATCCCTGGTAAAAACCGCCGGCACTGACAGGCAATTGTCCCCAGGTTGAGGCAGGTTCCAATAACCTGAGTGCAGAGGCTCTTTGCATGGAAGGTTGTTCCTGATACGAAACCAGGACCGTTGAAAAGCGATCAAGGTGGTGAAAAAAATTGAGTGTATACGGACTTGCAAAAATATCCAACACCACCTTATTCTGCAATGCCAGAGTTTCAAGCATCGTCACTTCTTCTTCAGGAATACCGAAACGCCTGGAAGCCAATATATTCGTATTCAAAATGCCTACCACGACCAATGGATAGGCTCTCAACTTTTTCAACAACATTTGCCTTTTCAGGTTGGACTCGTCATGTGCTACGTGAAATACATCAAAACGACCTGATTGCTGCAGTATTTCTTCAAAAACGGTTGGTTCATCCGTACCTGTTATCAACAGAGCCATTTTTTTTACCCCGTTCAGAGGAAGTGGCTCCCGCTCCATGACAAGCGTGATGGCCTGTTCCATCATTTCATCTGCCGTGCTTTGATAATGGGGTTGGTTTATATCTGCGAGCAGGTGATCGGTTTCTATTTTTTGCCTTTTCCAAACTCCCAACTCATATTTTGCATGCAGGATTTTCCTGCATGACTCTTCCACGCGATTCATCAACAACGGATTTCGGGACAAGGCTTGCTTAATCATTTGAATGGAGGAATTCACATCATCAGGTATAAGCAAGATATCATTTCCGGCCTCAAGCGCTTTAAGCGATACTTCACCTACCTGATAATATTTGGTAACTCCCTTCATATCCAAGCCATCGGTAATGATCAGCCCCTGAAATCCAAGGGAATCTTTCAACCAGTTGGTTACAATTGTTTTTGAGAGGGTGGCCGGAAGATTTTTTGTTATATCCAGGGCCGGAACACTCAAATGCGCGATCATCACCGAACCCACTCCCCTGTCGATTAAAAATTGAAAAGGAGCTAAATCGGTAACCAACAATGTCTTTAGGGGCGCGCTGATCAAAGGAAGATCAGCATGTGAGTCCGTAATGGTATTCCCGTGACCGGGAAAATGCTTGGCACTTGCCAATATTCCACCACGCTGCATCCCACGCATGTAGAGATCCGCCTTTTCAGCCACCCGGACCGGATTTTCGCCAAAGGAGCGCATTCCGATTACGGGGTTGAGCGGATTGCTGTTTACGTCAACCACTGGGGCAAAATTGATGTGTATCCCCATCCTGGTGCATTGTTCGGCTACTTGTTTGCCCATTTCATAAATCAAGTGGTTGTTGCTCAGTGCCCCGAGTGTCATTTGGAAAGGATAGTCAACCACATTTGATAACCGCATGCCCAAGCCCCATTCGGCATCGATGGAGATTAACAAAGGAGTCTTGGCCATAGTATTCCAGTGATTGGTTTGAAGGGCCTGATCAACTGGGTTTCCTTTAAAAAATACGACTCCCCCAATGTTATACCTCTTAATCAAGGTATCCACCTGAGGCAAATAACCTCCTGTTGGATAATTGGCACGTACAAAGAAAAGTTGGCCTATTTTCTCTTCTAAGGTGAACGATTGGTACACCGAATCGACCCAATATTCCTGGTGGGAGAACTCTTTGGTTTTCACCTGCGCGTGCAGCCAATTGACGGTTAAAACAAAAAAAACAAAAAAAATCCATCTCATGTATCGGACATCCATTAACGCTGGTGTTATAGATTTGCGGACAAATTTAGTTTTTTTTACGCAGTTGTTATAAAAAACAGGAAAGTTCAACACGCAAATTAATTTACCTTTGTGCCATTAAAAAAACACCTCTCGGATTTAGTTTGCTGTAAAACCTGTCATTAATATGAGTGATATTGAACAACTAGAAAAAACCGCTTCCCAGGTCAGGCGCGACATCATAAGAATGGTTCATGCAGTTCAATCGGGTCACCCGGGCGGATCGCTTGGATGCACTGACCTGTTCACTGCTCTGTTTTTTGAGGTGATGGATCATCATCCAATTCCGTTTAATATGAGCGGCAGGGACGAAGATGTACTGATCGTTTCTAATGGTCATATCAGTCCTGCCTATTATAGTGTCATGGCCCGTCGCGGATATTTCCCCGTAAGTGAGTTGTCTACATTTCGACGACTTCATTCCAGACTCCAGGGACATCCTGCCACCATGGAAAAATTACCCGGCGTGCGCGTTGCCACCGGTTCTCTAGGACAAGGATTATCTGTTGCCACAGGTATTGCTCTTTCAAAAAAGTTGAACCATGATTCGCACACCGTTTTCTGCCTGATGGGCGATGGCGAGTTGGGTGAAGGCCAGGTTTGGGAAGCAGCATTGTACGGAGGTGCTCATCAAATAAACAACCTGGTTGGAATTATCGATTACAATGGAAAACAAATCGATGGACCAACCGATGAGATACTTCCTTTGGGGGACCTTCGTGCCAAATTTGAAGCTTTTGGGTGGAAGGTAACCGAAATGAACGGAAACAAGATGGATGAAGTTGTCAGCACGCTGAAAGCAGTGAAGTCATCTACCGGAACAGGAAAACCCAATTTAATCCTGATGCATACTGAAATGGGCATGGGTGTTGACTTCATGATGGGCACACACAAATGGCATGGGACGGCCCCCAACGATCAACAGAAAGAGTTGGCCTTGAGTCAATTGAAAGAAACCCTGGGCGACTATTAATGAACCTGTTTAATTACCGGATATTACCTGGCAGAGCATTTAAATTCCTGCGTTATCTCGTTATTTTATTGACGGTTGTTTCTACTTTACAAGGGTTTGGGCAATCTTCACAAACTCAGAAAAACAAAGTTAAAACCAGGATATTGTTCTTGCTGGATGCTTCACAAAGCATGTACGGTGTATGGCATGGGGAACGCAAGTATCAGGTGGCACGACAAATACTTGATGATGTTTTGGATTCGCTAAGTCAGAAAGAGGATGTAGAGGTTGCCATTAGGGTCTATGGCCACCTAAAACCCTTTCCTCCACAGGATTGCAATGACACAAGGCTGGAAGTGCCCTTTGGAGAAGGAAGTATTGCCAAAATTAAGGAAACACTGCGCAACATTAAACCAAAAGGCACTTCTCCCATTGCCATGGCTCTCGAACGCACTGAAAACGATTTTCCTCCTTGTTCCCATTGCCGGAACATCGTGATCCTGATTACCGACGGACTTGAAGAATGCGGCGGTGACATCTGCGAGGTGAGCGCCCGTTTACAACAAAAAAATATTTTCTTAAAACCCTATATTATTGGTATGGGAGAAGATATGGAACGCAATTACGATTGTGCCGGCACCTATTTAAATGCCAGTGACAAGCAGGAATTCGCCCGGGCGATGAACGTGGTTATTTCAAAAGCACTCAACAAGACCAGTCTTCAGGTCAACCTGTTGGATTTGTCTGACCGACCCACCGAAACCAATGTTAACCTGACCTTTATAAATACCAATACGGGAAAGGTTGCTGAAAACTATATCCACACCTTGAACACAAAAGGAGTACCGGATACCCTGATCATTGATGCAGAGATCACCTACCAAATAATAGTTAATACCATGCCGCCTGTTACCATCAATTCGGTTAAACTCACCAAAGGTCAACACAACATTGCCTCGGTCAGTTGTCCGCGTGGCGATTTGATCATCAGTTTAAAAAACAATACCCAGACCAATGTAAATCCAGCAACGATGGTTTATCAATCAGGAAGTTGTGAACTGATAAATCATCAATACGCCAATCAGCTGACCCGCTATCTGCAAGGGAACTATGACCTGGAGATACTGACCCTTCCCGTTACCAAACTGAAAGATGTAACCATCGAAGCCGGGAAAACCACTCAAATTACTCTTGAAAATCCGGGAATCTTAAGTATTCAGAAAAACATCAAGGGATATGGAAGTATTTACCGTTTGGATGAAAAGGGAATGCAAGAATGGGTGATTGACGTGAACCCTGAATCAGGGTATGGTGAATCGTTTTACCTGCAACCCGGTAGCTATCGTCTGGTTTTCCGATCCAGGTTTTCATCGCAATCGCTGCAAAGCAAAACCGTCAATTTCGATATTATCACATTAAAAACCACAAGGATAAATCTTTAATTCATGCATACTTACAAGGTAATCGATTATAGGGATACCCGCTCCGGTTTTGGAGACGGGCTAAAAGAATTGGGACATAGCAACCCCGCTGTAGTGGCTTTGGTTGCCGATTTAACGGGTTCGTTAAAGATGGAAGCCTTCGCAGAAGAATTCCCTGAAAGGTTTTATCAAATGGGGATATCCGAAGCCAACATGATGGGGGTGGCCGCCGGGCTGGCAACTGGAGGTTTTATCCCTTATACAGGAACCTTTGCTAATTTTAGTACAGGTCGGGTATATGATCAAATCAGACAATCCATTGCCTATTCAGAGAAAAATGTAAAAATCTGTGCCTCACATGCAGGAGTTACCCTTGGTGAAGATGGGGCAACCCACCAAATACTGGAAGACATTGGATTGATGAAAATGCTTCCAGGTCTCACTGTGATCAATCCTTGCGATTACAACCAGACAAAGATGGCAACCATCGCCATAGCAGACTATCAGGGACCTGTATATCTTAGGTTTGGCCGTCCTAAAGTGGCAAATTTTATTCCTTCCGATAGTGAATTTATCATTGGCAAAGGCATTTTGATGACAGAAGGTACCGATGTAACCATCGTAGCCACCGGACACCTGGTATGGAAAGCACTGGAGGCAGCCAAAGAACTTCACTTGCAAGGCATAGAAGCGGAAGTCATCAACATCCACACCATCAAACCTCTCGACACTGAGTTATTACTCAAATCGATCATGAAAACGGGATGTGTGGTGACGGCAGAAGAACATCAGCGCAACGGAGGACTGGGCGACAGTGTTGCTCAGATGCTTTCGCTGGAGTTTCCTGCCCCGATGGAATATGTAGCCGTAAACGATCAATTCGGACAAAGCGGAACACCTGAAGAGTTAATGCAAGTCTATGGCCTCGATACAGAAGATGTTGTTTTAGCTGCCAAAAAGGTGCTTCTTCGAAAATAACAACCCGCAGTAAGTTTACAATACTTTCCCGGCAAAAAAAGATGTATTTTCGTTGGTTTGCAATTAGCTGGTTCACTAAGTGATTAAAAGATTTTATTATATATTAACCATTTGTGTAACAGTTATTTTGATTCCAAGTAACTGTCAATCGCAGAATTGCAATGCGATTGAAATAAAGGCTCCTTCCTATCTTTTGCTTCGCGATACAGCCATCCACATTCTTCACGATACTACCGCTAAGATTTGTGAACAATACATTCTGTTGACAGAACAAAACGGGTACCACTTTTATAGCAAATTAAATACTGCATCTGATAAACATCTGTTTCTGAAAGATATATACAGAATGGTGCTGGCAAGCCCCCCGCCGGATACGGTGCTTCAGAAGCAAAACATGATAAAAGCCGAAGATGTATATCAACGCTTTTCGGGCAAACCCATCAGCAAAATACGGATCAAGGTGCTTAAGCCATTTGGGCCCACCATTGCCGACACCAACCGGCCCGTCATCACTTACGTGGAGAGGAGCCTCAACCCGACACATTTTATCTCGCGCGATTGGGTGATTAGAAACAAGTTGCTTTTCAACGAAAAAGACACCGTTAATCCTCTGTTGATGGTTGAAAACACACGCCTGCTTGCCGATTTGAGCTACTTACAAGATGCAGCGATTATTGTGTCACCTGCTCACGGCGATTCGGTTGAAGTACTGGTACTGGTAAAAGACAAATTTCCCTGGCTGGCGGTACCTAATATTATCAGTACGAGTAACGTACGAATCTATGGTCAACACGCTAATATTTTTGGACTGGGTCAGAGTTTGGGATTTGAAGGCACGTATATGAGCAATAGCACCCCAAAGATATACCTTTCGAGGGCAAACTATTCTGTGGACAATGTTTACGATCAGATTGCCGCTGAACTGAACTACCAGGTGGACAAAAACAATCAATTGTATCAGGCCAGGTTTGATCGAAAATTGATACCCAATAAGGTGAACCTGGGGGGTGGATTGGAAATTTCTCAAACATCACAAAATATCATCACCGATCCAACGTATGTGAACAAAAGCCTGTATTACTTTAAATACATGCTTTACGATGCATGGGCCTCATACCTCTTTCAGGCAAGAAAAATCCTGCCCTTTATCAGGCAACACGAGCTCTATATCATTCCCGGGATCAGCTACAGCAAAAAGAATTACTCAGAATACCCATGGGTGGATATCGACAGCAATAGCCAATTTTACAATTACGATATGATACTGGGAAACATTGTTTTGGCCAAACAGGGTTACTACCGAACCAATTACCTGACCAATTTTGGGAAAGCTGAATATTTGCCATATGGTTTCCAGGCCAGCATCACAACCGGTTATTCGTGGACTGACTTTATGAAAAAACCATACATGGGATTGGGTTTCTACATAACCACCCACATCAATAAACTTGGATTTATTTTTGGGAAACTGGATGTAGGAAGTCATTTGATTGATCGATTACAGCAGGGTGCTGTCAGCGTCAATGTTCTTTACTTAACCGATTTGCTGGAGACAAAAAGAAATAAATTCAGACTGAAGTCGGAGATATCATTTACAACCGGTATCAACAGGTTTACTAACGACTTATTGTATCTGGGCGAGGCGTATGGATTTCTTGGTTTAAAAAAGGAATCTTTTTACGGACAACAACGACTTTTCATGGAAACGTCAGTAATCAATTACACCTCTCTTTATTTCGCAGGATTTCGCCTGGCTCTGATTGGTTTTGTCAGCGCGGGGACCATCGGTCCACAGGACACAAAACTCGTTAATAGAAGGCTGGTATCCAGTTTTGGAGCCGGAGTTTATGTTCAAAACGACTTTCTGGTTTTCAGCTCCGTTGAATTTAAAGTAGCTTATTTCCCGGTAACCTCTCCCGGAGTTTCCCATTTCGGCCTCACATTTTCATCTGAGAACCTGCTGACCAGGCTGAATTTCCTGATTACAAAACCAAGGCTGGTGGCCTATCAGTAGTCCTTTTGAGTAAATTAAACTGAACCAATCGGACTGAACAGATAAAGGCTTAGATTTGTTTGTTTTTTACTGAAAACCATTCAAAATGATGAATTACCGTTTATTTTTTACGCTGGCTGTATGGATGATAGCTGGTTTGGGTGTGGAACTCATGGCCCAGGATACTGTTGTTTCTTCATCAAAAAGCAATTCCACTGTCAGTATAGCAGAAATTGGAAATTCACTCCACTTCAGTCAATCAGAAATCAGGCGATTAACATTTCAAAAACTTTCATCTTTTGGGATGATGACGGCCTCTGCCTATCAGCTGAAGGGCGACAACACCTATTATTATGGCATGGCCTCAGAAGGCGACAACACCTATATTAATGGTATGCAAGTTCGGGATGCCTCCAACTTCCCCGTCAGACTGATTAGTTCGTATAATCTTTATACCCGCCAGGCACCCATCAACAGGGGATTTACGGTGGGCGGAATTACCGCCATCGAAACCCTCCATCCCGATGAATTTCTCGTGCAGGTGGACTTAAACACCGATCAGGCCTATAACATGCAAGGAACCAACGGAGAAATTTTGGTGAATATCCCATTCACGTCAAAGAAAAACGACCAAGGTAATCAGGGTGTTCAGGGACTTTTGATTGCAGGTAAATTTGCAACTACCAACAACACCGATCCTGTATGGAAAAAAACACAGCAACTCAGCAGCGAAACACTGGCCTCTTTGCAAACCAATCCACTCAGGCCGGATGGACTTGGTTCTGGTACTTTTCAGAATGCAGAATTTATTACCGAAAATGATCTCGCCGATCAAAAGGTACCTGCCAATAGCGGCAGAACAGGTTTTTACCCTTATATACAGCTCAGCTTGCCCATCCTTCAAAACGGGATGTTGCAATTGGGGAATTACTCTACCATCGACGAAACACAGGTTTATAACCGGGGTAATTCTATTTTCAACAGCAATCGCAATGCATTGCAAACCCGGAGAAACTTTGACAATTTCATCCACTGGAAGCAACAATTCAAAGTAAATCAGGAACTCAGCCTATCGTATGACCTCCACCTGCAATATTCCAGTTACCATCAAACAACCGGAGATCCCGAACACGGGAAAGATTTCTTCGACTATGGTTATGTGGGAAAATTCACCAGCTATAAAATGCCCACCTATGAGATAGGAAGTGTTACTGTTGATAGCCAGGTCTATAACCATGTGTGGGTGTTAAATTCATGGGACTTCGACACACTGGTTACTTTTGAACCATCCAATATTAATCCTGAATTAGCAGCTTACACTACAAACTATTATGACTTTTATGCAGATCAACCTGAGGGCCATTTTCAGAATATGGATCAGATTATCCTGAATGGCGGACTCATAAATGGTGGTCAACCCCAAAGCGTTTACGGATTATTTAATAATACAGGCACCTTTACCTCTGGTTATCAGGAAACAAAGAATGATAAAATCAGGGCGCAATTGCAGTTTAATGCTGATTACAAAATACATCATTTTACCATTGGTGGTGAATACAATCGCGAAACGAGAAGCCACTATGCGCTCAACCCCAATAATTTATGGGGATTGATGCGTGGCATGACAAATTTTCATTTGCATCAACTGGACAAATCCAACCCGGAAATCGTTATGTGGGAGGGGTCGGTCGACACCATTAATTATTATAGAAAATTTGACGCTGTCTCACAAACTGAATTTTCAAAAAATCTCCGAAAAGCGCTTGGTATGCCTGTGGATGGCTTCGAATACATCCTGATTGATTCGTACGACAACGAAAACAACACCATTGATTACTATGATAAATATGGCAAAAGGCGCACCGCCCATACGCCTGATAACCTATTGTCAATGAAACTGTTTACTGCCAATGAATTACTTAACGGAGGCCTTCCACTGGTTAACTATGCCGGATATGATCATACCGGGCAAAAGACTTCAGGAAACGATCCTTACTCCTTTTTCAGCGATTTCAGTATCAACGCTTCAAAACCTACCTATTGGTCCGGCTTTGCGCAGGACGAATTTAACTGGAAAAACCTGCATGTAACTATTGGATTGCGTGTTGATGTTTATGATGCCAACCGCCCGGTATTAAAAGATGATTACTCACTTTTTGAAATAAATACAGTTGCTGAGGTTCAGAGCCAGGGAGCCATCGAATTTAGCAGGCCCTCTAATATCGGAGGTAACTATTTAGTTTATGTAGACAGGGTGAATGAACCATCGAGAGTGGTTGGTTACCGCAATGGAGATCAGTGGTATAATGCCAGTGGCCTCGAAATACAAGATCCCACCATTTTTGATGTGGGCAACGGCATTTCTCCCTCTCTTAAAAATCCTGAAATACAAAGTCTGCAAGGAGACTGGACCCCGGATATGACTTTTCAGGATTACAAAAGAACAACGAATTTCCTGCCACAAATTAACATCGATTATACGTTAATCGATCGCATTAACTTTTACCTAAATTATAGTTCTTTTACTCAAAACCCGACCAGCTATAACAATTTTCGCCCCGACCAATACTATTTTTGGAATTACTATGCACAATCTCAGGCATTGGACAATCCCAACCTAAAACCCATGATGGCGGAGAAGTTCTTTACCGGGGTAAAATCCAGGGTGTGGAAGAACCTGGTGGTTGATTTGGCTTTTTTAAGGACGACAATACATCATTTGATAAGTCTCAAACAGTATATGGGAGCTTATCCGTCAACTTATGTTACACTGTATAACGACCCGTTACCGGTCACCACAAATGGATTTGAAGGTCGAATCAACTACGTAAGTACCACCGGGACCGGATTTTTCGGAGGGTTAAATGCAACAAAGCTATTTACAGATGATGAATACCCTTTGAAAATAACAGTTAGCGACCTGGTAATCAATGCCAATGCAGGATATCAATTTGGCAGTAAAAATAATTTCAGCGGTCCCTCCTGGGCCAACTACAAGGCATTATATGGTCTTTCGGCTACTGTTTATTATCAATATCGCCATGGAATTCCCTATGTTGCTTCACGGAATGTTGAAGGAAACCTATTACGCGGAGTTAAACACACTCCTGATATCAACCTGTTTAATCTCAATATTCAGAAAGATATTTCCCTTGGAAAGAAAGTGATGATGAATGTTTATCTGACCATTGAAAATCTGTTTAACTTCCAGAATGTATTCAATGTGTATTCATATACCGGGAAACCTGATGATGACGGATTTCTTTCATCGCCCGAATACCAGCATTTTATTGACAATCAGCTCAACCCTGATTCCTACCGGCTGCTCTATCAATTGCAACTTTATGATCCGACATTTTATGGTACTCCAAGGATTTGGAGAGCGGGCGTTATTTTCAGGTACTAAATCTGGTGGAAAACAGTTAAAACACCACTCCTATCTCAATTTCAGCACCTTGCCTTCGCTTACCTGAATGTTATCAGGCAGGTTATTCATTTTATAAATCCGTTGTTCGCGCACTCCATACAGCTGCGAAATGCTGCGGATGGTTTCACCTTGTTTTACTTCATGGGCAGGATGCTGCTTATCGGCTTTGCGTTTCTTTTTTTCCAGATAAATGATGTCACCAACTTTGAGCACATAGTCTTTATCCAGATCGTTGTATTTATATAGCTGCCAGGTATAGATGCCGAATTCTTTGGCCAGATTATTAAAGGTATCGCCATTTACTGCAATCAACAGCTTTTTGCCATTGTTTGAAAAAAGTTGCCGGCCGCTGGGATAACGTTCATCTATCTGAAACTGATCGATGGTCATGGGTTTAATGGTGGACCTTTTTATATGTTTTACCGTCCTCTCATCCCCAGCCTTTTTATCCTTGTATGATTTATCATCGTATTGGCTCAGGTTGTATTTTTCGATGATGCGAATGAGCAATTCAGGGTATTTGGGATTGGTGGCATAACCTGCCTTTTTAAGCCCTTTTGCCCAGGCTTCGTAATCGGTTATTTTCAATTCAAATAAAAAAGAATACCTCCCCCTCTCGGTTAAAAAAAGGGAATGATCGCGATACGAATCCTCAGGATGTTTGTACTTCCTGAAACATTCATGTTTTTCGTCATCGTCCATATAGTAGGTCTTTCCGGTCCAATCCTGATGGCACTTGATGCCGAAATGGTTGTTGGCTTTGTGAGCCAGCTTGCTGTTACCGCTGCCAGATTCAAGTATTCCCTGTGCAAGGGTAATGGAGGCCGGAATGTGGTATTCATGCATTTTCCTGATGGCCACTTCTTTATAGGTGTCAATATAGTCCTCGGTTGAAATGCGCTGCTGGCCCTGAACAGTTACAATAAGCAGCATGCAAAAGGAAAAACCAATAGATTGAAAATACGGAAATATCTTTCTCAATTTTGCCATAATCAATAACAAAGGTAACTGTTGCAATTTTCAGAATAACCCACCGATAACGCTTTTTTGCACAAAAGATTGTTGAAATAGACATCCCGGTTTCACTACAATTGTTAATTTTACCCCCAAAATCGTTTATGAGTATCGATCTGATTTTTAGCCATTTTCCATCCCTGACAGACACACAGTGCGACCAGTTTACGCAGCTTCAGGAATTATATGTCCACTGGAATGCACAAATCAATGTGATTTCACGAAAGGACATGGAGCAATTTTATGTGCATCATGTGCTTCATTCGCTGGCCATAGCCAAATACACACCGTTCAAGGATTTTACCGAAATTCTGGATGCCGGTACTGGTGGCGGGTTTCCCGGAATTCCGCTGGCCATCCTTTTCCCCAAAGCATCGTTTCATCTGGTGGATTCCATTGGCAAGAAAATCAAAGTAGTAACAGAAGTAGCTACCGCGCTGCATCTTAATAATGTAAAAGCGGAGCAATCGCGTATGGAACAAATCGACGAAACCTACGATTTTATTATTAGTCGTGCCGTTACCAACCTGGGTGATTTTGTCCGGTGGACCGGCTATAAATTCCATAAGAAATCGTTTAATTCAGTCCCTAACGGAATCATCTACCTGAAAGGTGGCGACCTTACCGAAGAACTCAAACAGGTAAGTGGTTATAAAAGACGGATCATCAACATCTCAGACTATTTTCCGGATACCTATTTCGAAACAAAAAAAATCGTGCATTTGTACCGCTAAACTGAAATTCCCTTCTACCACGGTCATTTAATCAAACCCACCTGATTGCACATATGGTGTCTTCCACTGTTAACATTTGTTAAACCCTTGTTCCAGGGCTTTTTCTTAAGGAATGATTTTTTTTATTTTGCAATCAATTAATTCAACCATTTATCAAAATAAGAAAGCATTATGGATATAGTTGTTGAGAACCTGGTAAAAAGCTACGGATTGCAGCGGGCCGTGGATCATATTTCATTCCGCGTACGAACCGGCGAAGTACTCGGTTTTCTAGGCCCTAACGGAGCCGGAAAAACCACTACCATGAAAGCCATCACGACCTTTCTGGTGCCGGATTCGGGAAATATTCATGTTGGAAATTATTCCATCCATGAAGATCCCGAAAAGCTGAAGAAAAACATCGGATACCTGCCCGAGAACAATCCCCTCTACGAGGATATGCCGGTAATTGATTACTTAAAATTTGTTGCCGATTTACACGGAATTCCGAAACAGGAAATCCACGGCAGTATGTTGAATGTAATTGATTTGTGTGGATTGGAAGCTGAAAAACACAAGAAAATCAGTGAGCTTTCAAAAGGATACAAACAGCGTGTTGGCCTGGCACAGGCACTCATCCACAAACCGGAGGTGCTTATCCTGGACGAACCCACTACCGGGCTCGACCCCAACCAGATTGTGGAAATCAGGGAGTTGATCAAAAAGATCGGGAAAGAAAAAACAGTCATCCTGAGTTCACACATCCTGGCCGAAGTAGAAGCCACCTGCGACCGGATTCTAATCATCAACAAGGGTAAAATTGTGGCCGACGGCACCACCCAGGACTTACGTAACCAGGCCAGTGGTAAGACCATCCTCAAAACACGAATCCTTGGTGGAAATCTTGACAGCATTTTCGCTGCCCTGCAAAAGATTGATGGCGTTAAGGTAGTGGATTTCATCAACAAAGATCAAAACCGGTTTTATCTGGATGGCGATCAATCGAAGAACCTGGCGGAAGAAGTATTCAACGTCTGTGTAAAAAACGGATGGATCCTCACCGAACTCATTCCGGTTGAAACCAAGCTGGAAGATATCTTCAAAGAATTAACCATGGAATCACCTGTCAAGAATTAAAATATAAGGAATATGAAACAAATTTGGATTATCACCAAACGTGAATTACAGGCCTATTTCGATTCGTTGATGGCCTATATCCTGCTCATCCTGTTTCTGGGATTTAGCGGATTTTTTACCTGGATTTACGGAAACGACATCTTCTTCATTAAGCAGGCTACCCTGATGCCCTTTTTTAGCATTGCTTACTGGACGCTCTTTTTCTTTATCCCTGCCCTCACCATGAGGTTACTTTCAGAAGAAAACAGGATGGGCACCATCGAATTGTTGCTTACCAAACCCGTGAGCAATTGGCAGGTGCTGATTGGAAAATATGTAGCCTCGTTGCTGTTGATTGCCATCGCTCTCTTACTTACCTTTTCGTATCCCATCAGCGTTTCCACGATGGGCAACCTCGATGCCGGGGAAGTATTTAGCGGCTATCTGGCCCTTTTGCTCTTTAGCAGCATGATGATCGGGATTGGATTGTTTACCAGCAGCATTGGTAACAACCAGATTGTCAGCTATCTGCTGGCGTTGTTTCTCGGAATCTTCTTTCAAATCATCTTTGGTATGCTCGGACAAAGCCTGCCCGGCATTCCAGGTCATGTACTTGATTATCTGAGCACTTCCACCCATTTCGAGTCGATGACCCGTGGTGTTCTCGACACCAGAGACATCCTCTTTTTTGCAGGCATCACCTTCCTGATGCTGGTGTTTTCTGAATCTATGCTCATCCGTAAACGATTTGCTTAATCCCAAAAGAAAAGAATCATGAAAAAGAAATCATATCTGTCTTCAATCTTGTTGTTAATAGCCATTTTTATTGTCGTAGCGGTAATTTCCGAAAAGTTTTTCTTTAGGTTCGACCTCACCGAAGGCGGTCAGTATTCGCTGAGCAAAGCTACCAAAGACATCCTCAACAACCTGGAAAGTCCGGTTACGGTAACAGCCTATTTTACCGCTGATCTCCCACCGGATTTGGCCAAGGTAAAGCGAAACTTCCAGGACATGCTTACCGAATACAACAGCCTGTCGCATGGCAATGTGGTGTTTAAGTTTGAAAATCCGAACAAGGATCAGGTTACTGAAAATGAAGCAATCTCCGCTGGCGTGCGTCCTGTTTTGTTCAAGGCTCGTGAAAAGGATGAAATGAAACAGCAAAAAGTGTTTATGGGAGCCGTTATTTCGCTGAACAACCAAAATGAGGTGATCCCGTTTATCAATCCTGAAGGAAGCATTGAATACGATCTCACCACCGCCATTAAAAAACTCAGTGTATCCAACAAACCGCTGATCGGATTTGTACAAGGCCAGGGAGAACCTCCCATCAATGCTTATCAGCAGGTGATGGCAGAGCTGGATGTACTTTATCAGGTTGAGCCCGTTACAGTGAGCGATACCATCAAGGACATCAATAAATTTACCACACTGGTAATCAGTGCCCCCACCGATACCTTTAGTTTAGAAGCCTTTCGTGTACTGGATAAATATCTGGACAACGGCGGGAATTTGTTTGTGGCCTTCAACACCGTAGAAGGTGATTTGCAAACGCTTCAGGGTAAAAAGGTGGGCACCAACCTGACACCCTGGCTGGCACAAAAAGGAATCCTGGTACAAGATGGTTTTGTGTTGGATGCGAGCTGCGGAAGCGTAAACGTTATGCAGCAGATGGGTGGTTTTAACATGCAGACTCCGATAAAATTTCCTTACCTGCCTCTGGTATCGCATTTTGCTGATATGGGCATTACCAAAGGGCTTGAGCAGGTGATGCTGGGTTTTCCAAGCCCGATCACCTTTACCGGCGACACGGCATTCAGGTTCACCCCATTGGCCATAACTTCAGAAAACACCGGCATTCAGGAACTTCCTGTAAGCATCGATGTGCAGCACAAATGGGCTCAAAACGATTTTAAGGCTGGCCCACAAACGGTGGCCGCGTTGGTGGAAGGAAAATTTGGAAATGACAATGCACGTATCGTGGTGGTGAGCAGCGGCGATTTTGCGGTAAACGGTACCGGACAACGCCCTCGCCAGCTTCAGCCCGACAACGTTAGTTTGATGGTGAATTCAATCGATTGGATGAGCGATGCCACCGGGTTGATCGATCTGCGTACTAAAACGATCACCTCGCGCCCACTCGACCAGTTGAGTGATGCAAAAAAAGCAACCATGAAATGGGGCAACTTCCTTTTGCCACTGATACTTGTAATTATTTATGGATTGTTCAGGCTTCAATGGAGAAGAAAACAAAGACTAAAAAGAATGGAGGAAGGTTATGTTAAATAAAAACAGAAATACAATCTTAATCGTCATTTTTGCAGTGGTGGTGGCGATCTTTTTATGGTCACAATTCGGTACACAAAACGAAAGCAATTACCGGACTGTTCTTGCCCAATTCGATACAACAGGCGTTGATCAGGTGCATATTTTTCCGGCTGCCGGGGCTCCTGATTTCACCCTGAGCCGCAGCGGAAACCACTGGACCATTAAAAGCAGTGATGGAAAACAGTACGCTGCCGATCGCAAACTGGTTAAAAACACCATCGACTTACTCAATGGTACCAAAGTAAAACGGGTAGCCTCACAAAACACGGAGGATCACGAAAAGTTTGCCATCACCAACGACAAGGGAACACGGGTTGAAATAAAAGCAGGCGGTAAAAAGCTGGCCAATCTGATCCTGGGCAAGTTCGACTATATTCAGCCAAAGAATGCGCAACCCGATGCCTCGGGACGTCAACCACAGGGTGAGATGATTTTTTATGCCGCATTGCCCGGCGAACCCACCGTTTACGTGGTAGATGGACAAGTGGGGTTTGGCATTGGAAAAGATGTGAATTCCTTTAGGGACAAAACCCTTACAAATATCGATAAAAGCAATATTCTCGAGGTGACCATGGAAACTCCGGGACAAGAGATCGATCGTTTAGTAAAAGAGGGAGACCGGTGGCTGTTTAACGACCAGGCTGCCGATTCGGCTAAAGTTGCGCAATATTTATCCAGGGTTTCACGTCAAAACGGATCGAAGTTTGCCGAAGTAAATGAGGTTCCGTCGCTACCACTGGTAAATGCTGTTAAAATAAAAGGAGAAGATTTCGATGAAATAGTTATTCAATCATTTCAACAAGATTCCCTGAATTTCCTTGTCACCTCATCTCAAAATGCAGAGGCTGTGTTTTTAGATAGCGGAAATAAATTGCTCGATCGTTTTATGGAGGATGCCGAATTTTTCTTCAAAGCGAAATAGTAACCTCTTGTACGTTAATGGCTAAAGTGGCGCAATCGATGTAAAAAACATGCTGTTGACCGTCCCGGATTTTAGTTTGGTGTTTAAGTACAGATGTAAGGTGAGATATTTATACTGATTATACATCTGTTACCTCCATTATTTATTTTAAATTCGCCACATCTTTTAAAAAAAAATTTATGACAGAAACAATTAAAAAGTCATTGCGGGACTCGAAGACCGCCCGATGGACAGCACTTGCGATAGTGTCTTTTATGATGTTAACCGGATATTTTCTCACCGATGTGATGGCTCCGCTCAAGGGTTTACTCGAAGGAAAATTAACCTGGGACAGTTCAGACTTCGGATTTTTTAACAGTGCTTATGGCTGGTTCAATGTGTTTTTGCTGATGTTAATTATTGGTGGGATCATACTCGACAAAATGGGTGTTCGTTTCACCGGCCTCATGGCAGCATCAGTAATGGTGGCCGGAACAGCATTAAAATATTGGGCAGTTTCGACACACTCGCTTGATGGTGTGTTGTGGCATGTTGGATGGTTCGATGTAAAAGCTCAGGTTTTTATGGCTTCACTGGGTTTTGCCATATTTGCCGTTGGGGTTGAAGTTGCGGGTATTACCGTTTCAAAAATCATCGTTAAATGGTTTAAAGGAAAAGAAATGGCTTTAGCGATGGGTCTTGAAATGGCAACAGCACGTTTGGGAACAGCTGCAGCATTGGCAACTTCAGTACCAATTGCAAAGGCATTGGGGATAACTGATTTATCAAGACCAATTCTCTTAGCCTTGATATTACTTGTTATTGGTCTGCTTTCGTTCATCGTTTATATCTTTATGGATAAAAAACTTGATGCTTCCGAAGCCGAGGCAAAAAGCCTCGAGCCCGAAGAGGAGTCTTTCAAATTATCTGATATTCTAAATATAATAACGAACAAAGGCTGGTGGTATATTGCAATTTTGTGCGTATTGTTTTACTCGTCCGTTTTTCCTTTTTTGAAATACGCCTCCGATTTGATGGTGAACAAATTTGGCATCAGCGAGTCCTGGGCTGGTTCAATACCTGCCATGCTGCCATTTGGCACCATTTTGCTGACTCCATTGTTCGGAAATTTATACGATAGAAAAGGAAAAGGAGCATCCATTATGATCCTGGGTTCAGTATTGCTCATATTTGTTCATGCCATGTTCTCCATTCCATTTCTTGACATGAAATTCTTAGCAATTGTCCTCATCCTCATTCTGGGAGTTGGTTTTTCTTTGGTTCCTTCGGCCATGTGGCCATCAGTTCCAAAAATCATTCCTGAGCGACAATTGGGTACAGCCTACGCCCTTATTTTTTGGGTTCAAAACTGGGGTTTGATGGGAGTTCCATATCTCATTGGCATTGTACTCGAAAAATACTGTATTACCGGGCAAGTTATGAGGGAGGGGGTTAGTGTTAATACCTATGATTATACATTACCGATGCTGATTTTCACCGGATTTGGTTTGTTGGCATTCGTTTTTGCCTTATTGCTGAAAGCAGAAGACAAGAAGAAAGGGTATGGATTGCAGTTACCGAATATTCAAAAATAATAGTTAATTAATAAAATTACAATAATGGCAAAAGACATTTTAACATTAAAACCAACAAGTTTGTGGAAGAACTTCTACGAACTAACACAAATACCCCGTCCTTCGAAAAAGGAAGAGCAAGTCAGGGCCTTTTTAAAGAAATTTGGTGAAGACCTGGGCCTGGAAACCATTGTGGATGAAATTGGCAATGTCATCATCAAAAAGCCCGCTACCGAAGGCATGGAAGACCGCAAAGGCATCATCCTCCAGGGTCACATGGACATGGTTCCTCAAAAAAATTCAGATACCAAACACGATTTTGAGAAAGATCCCATTGATGCTTATATTGATGGCGAATGGGTAACCGCCAAAGGAACTACCCTTGGCGCCGACAACGGAATGGGTGTTGCTGCCAGCATGGCCGTCCTCGAAGCTACCGACCTGGTGCACGGACCAATAGAAGTACTGATTACCATGGACGAAGAAACCGGAATGACCGGAGCCGAAAACCTGAAAGCAGGCTTACTCGATGGCGACATCCTCCTTAACATGGACTCCGAAGATGAAGGTGAACTGTATATCGGATGTGCAGGTGGTATTGATACCTTTGGCGAATGGACCTATACTGCCGAGCCGGTTCCTGAAGGAATGGTTGCTTACGAAATTAGTGTAAAAGGCTTAAAAGGCGGACATTCAGGACTGGATATCAATTTAGGCCGTGGCAACGCAAACAAAATCATGAATGTGCTGTTGATGAAGGCTGCTGAGAAATACGGTGTTCGTCTGGCAAAGATTGAAGGTGGCAGCTTGCGCAATGCCATACCACGCGAGTCATTTGTTACGGTAGTCGTGGAAGAAGCCAAAAAAGGTGATTTCGAAACTTTTGTCAAGGAATTTGAAGTGATCGCACAAGAGGAATTTGCCGAAGCTGACGGTGGTTTAATGATTATGGCCGAGCCTGTTACATTGCCGGAAAACCTGATTGATGCAGCGACTCAGACCAACCTATACAAAGCCATTCTGGAATGCCCCAACGGAACCATTAAAATGAGCGAAAGCGTTAAAGGAATCGTTGAAACCTCTACCAACCTGGCCATCGTAAAATCAGAAAACGGCAAGATCGAAATCTCCTCATTGCAGCGTAGTCTGGTAGATGCCGACAAAGATGAACTGGGCGCTACCATCCGCAAAGTATTCGAAGGTGCAGGAGGTACAGCCAAAAGCAACGGATCATATCCCGGATGGAAACCCGATCCCGATTCGCCCATCCTCAAGGAAATGAAAGAAGTGTATAACAACCGTTTTGGAAAAGTGCCCGAGGTAAAGGTAATCCATGCTGGTTTGGAATGTGGAATCCTGGGCGCCACCTACCCTCATTGGGATATGATTTCGTTCGGACCCACCATCCGCAACCCACATTCACCCGACGAAAAAGTGAACATCGCCACCGTGGATTTATTTTGGGAGTTTTTACTCGAGACATTGAAAAACGCGCCTAAAAAGTAAGAAGATTTCTTGCATATAAGTGTAGAAGAGGGCAACAGAGCTGTTGCCCTCATTTTTTTAAAAGTTTGAAAACAAAGAGGATAAACGGGGTTGTATTTTAATTTGAAATAAATTCACAAAACAATTTTGATTTAAGTAAAATAACCCTATTTTTGCACTCCGAAAAAACATAGAAAGAGATGACTAAAAGAACGTTTCAACCCTCGCAGAGAAAAAGAAGAAATAAACACGGTTTCCGTGAAAGAATGGCAACGGTAAACGGCCGGAAGGTTCTCAAAAGAAGAAGAGCAAAAGGACGGAAGAAAATTTCTGTTTCTGACGAAATGAGTCGGAAATAGATTTTACGAATAGATTCCTGAAAACATAAAATCGGGAGGTATGCACGGCATGCCTCCCTTTTTAGTTTGTGGGTGGATGGCAGGAACAAACAATATTTGGGTAAGACGAACACGTTGAAAAAAACCACCACTGGCGTGCGAATGTTTCGCGTGCCTTAAATACTACAATTTGCAAGTCAATAAAGCGAATGCTGGTTCAATTCTGCCAACCGGTCTATGTTTTGTTAGAAGATTGAGAAAACGGTAGTTGTTAAAGATTAGGGTTTTTGATAAAGGCACACGTTGGAAAAAACGCGCGCCAGAGTGGTTGATAAAGTGGCGAAGGTCACGCGTTACGCTATCGCTAAACGCGCACCAGTCAAGGGAATAAGCCGAAAAGCTATAGTCCTATTGAATGTTCGCCGTTTTAGAGGGAAATATAATAGAATAGAAATAACAAAAGCCGCATCTCTGCGTCTTTTGCTTGTGGGATATACTGGATTCGAACCAGTGACCCCCGCCCTGTCAAGGCGATGCTCTAAACCAACTGAGCTAATATCCCATCGGGATGGCAAAAATAACAAAAAAATTCAAATTCAAAAGATGAAAATCCATCGATCCATCACAAATTACCTCTCTTTTATCCAAAATCCATTAAAAAACCCTCCTGACTAAAATGACTCCCCTCAATTTTATATCTTTGATTTTTTTAATATTTCATATCAATTTCATTAGCTATAAAAGGTAAAAAGATGAAAAAAATCTCCTTATTCATTGCCGGTCTTTTCTTTATTCTGGCCGTTTCTGCACAAACCACCGACACACTGAAGATCATTTCCCTGGATCAAATCTGGAAAACCTATTCCTTTTATCCCAAAGGGGTCCACGGTATTAATTCGTTGAAAAACGGAAAAGAATTTACCATGATTACAAAAGGATCATTGGTGGTGTATGATTATAAAACAGGTGATTCGGTGACCACCCTGATTAATGCCAACGATCTGGTGCCTGCAGGTGATACTACGCCCATTCGATTGTCAGAATTTACCATGAATGCAGATGAAACCCTGTTTTTAATCCCCACCGACGAAGAAGCCATCTACCGCCATTCGTCGCGGGCCAGCTTTTATCTCTATGATTTAAAATCGAAACACACGGAAATCCTGTCGAAGGGAGGAAAACAACAACTGGCAGATTTTTCTCCACAATCGGATCAGGTGGCTTTTGTGCGCGATAACAACCTCTTTGTTAAAAACCTGATGTCCGGCGATGAAAAGCAAATCACCACTGACGGTAAGCACAATGCCATTATCAACGGGACCTGCGATTGGGTGTATGAAGAAGAGTTTGGATTTACCAAGGCCTTTTTCTGGTCGCCCGACGGCAAATACATAGCCTACTATCGTTTCGATGAAAGTCGGGTAAAAGAATACACTTTGACCAACTACGGCGACCTCTATCCCACACAGGAAACCTACAAATATCCCAAAGCAGGAGAAGACAATTCACTGGTGGACATATACATCTACGAACTGGCTACCGGCAAAGCGCTAAAAGTAGATGCAGGAACCGAAACCGATCAGTACATTCCACGCATCAAGTGGTCGGCAGATGCCACAAAACTGGCGGTACAAAGGCTCAATAGGTTACAAAATCACCTGGATATTTTACTCGCCGATGCTTCCACGGGTGCCACTTCTGTGATTTATACCGAAGACAATCCCTATTACATCGATATCACGGATGATCTGACATTTACACCAGATGGGAAATTCTTTATTATGTCTTCCGAAAAAAGCGGATACAACCACCTGTATTATTATTCCATTGACGGCAAGGTGGTGAAACAGCTCACTTCGGGCAATTGGGATGTAACCAAAATGTATGGCTACGATGCGGTGGCACAAAAGATTTATTTTCAATCGGCAGAGCGCTCACCCCTCGACCGTGATGTTTGTGAAGTCAATTTAAAGGGAAACATCAAAGTTATCAGCACACATATCGGAACCAACAGCGCCAATTTCAGCAGCAATTTTGGTTATTACATCAACACCTGGTCGGATGCCAACACACCACCTGTTTATACTGTAAATCAATCGGATGGAAAAGAATTCCGTGTACTGGAAGACAATAAAGCATTGGTTGACAAGCTGAAGAATTATAAAATAAGCCCTGTGGAGTTTTTCACTTTTAGCACACCGGAAATCACTTTGCCTTCCGGTGAACAGGTAAGTCTTAATGCCATGAGGATACTTCCGGCCAATTTCAATCCTGAAAAGAAATATGCGGTATTGCTTTCAATTTACGGGGGTCCCGGTTCGCAGGAAGTGGTCAATAGCTGGGGAGGTTTCAACCTGATGTGGTACGAAATGCTGGCCGAAAACGGGATTATGGTGATTTCGGTAGATAACCGGGGTACGGGAGCCCGTGGTGAAGTGTTTAAGAAAATGACTTACAAGGAATTGGGTAAATATGAAACACTCGATTACATCGAAACAGCCAAATACCTGGCCACCCTGCCTTATGTGGACAAGAATCGCATCGGGATTTTTGGTTGGAGTTATGGTGGGTTTATGGCGAGCAACGCACTCTTCCAGGGTGCTGATTATTTCTCGACAGCCATCGCTGTAGCCCCTGTAACCAACTGGCGTTATTACGACAACATCTACACCGAACGCTTTATGCAAAAGCCACAGGACAATGCATCCGGTTACGACAACAATTCGCCCATCAACCATGTGAAAGAACTGAAAGGCCATTATTTGTTGGTACATGGAGGGGCCGACGACAATGTGCATCCACAAAACACCATGGATCTGATTAGTGCGCTGGTGGCCGCCGACAAGCAGTTCGACCTGATGATTTATCCCAACAAAAATCATGGGATTTTTGGTGGAAACACCCGCTACCACTTGTTTAAAAAGATGACTGATTTCCTGTATGAGAATTTGAAAGGGACTGAGTAGCCGATGTTGAACCCACTCCGAAAAGTATGTGTTCATTGATTTTCAACTCATTTACCCCAGATCCCTAAAGGGGAATTCGTTGAAAATCAACCAACTATTTAAAATCTCCTTTTGAGGACCCAGGGATTCTTGACTTTTCGGAGTGGACTCAATGTTGAACTTTCCCAAAGTTTTAAACTTTGGGAAAGTTGATTTTCAGGCTGGTTTTCTCAATTCGGCCAACTGCTCTTCGATCACCGATTTACGGGCTTCGGCATCCGCCTGTTTCTGACGTTCTTTGTCGACCACTGTGGCAGGGGCGCCACTTACAAAGCGTTCGTTGGAGAGTTTTGCCACCACCGACTTTAAAAAACCATTGGTATAGGTCAACTCTTCTTCCAACCGGGCAATCTCTTCTTCTGCGTTAACCTCCTGTGAGAGTGGAATATAAAATTCCTGTGAACCCACAATAAACGATACGCAGGCTTCGGGTTTTTCATCCACAAAGGTAATTTGCTCAATATTTCCCAACTTAGCCACCATCGGATAAAATCGGCATTGAGCCTCTTCGCCCTGCTGAACCAACAAATGTATGGGGTCTTTTTGGGGGATGTTTTTATCCTTGCGAACCGCCCGTACACCACCGATAATATTTTCGGCTTTCCCAAAGGCATTCAGGACTTCTTCATCCACCACCTCTGCTTTGGGAAGAAGGGAAATCATGAGGTCGTTTCCTGCTTCGCGCTCACGCAACAGATGCCAGATTTCTTCTGTAATAAAAGGCATAAACGGATGGAGCATCTTTATCAGTTTCTCAAAGAAACCAATGGTAGCTTCCAGGGTAGAGGCATCGATGGGTTGTTGATAAGCAGGCTTGGCAATTTCCAGGTACCAACTGCAGAAATCATCCCAAATCAGCTTATAGGTCGCCATCAGGGCATCCGAAATGCGGTATTTTGCAAAGTGATCTTCGATGAGGGTCAACTCATGATTTAACTTGTTTTCAAACCAAAGAATGCCAAGTTGATTACTCTCTGATGGTTTCAGATTGGCGTCCACTTCCCATCCTTTTACCAAACGCAAGGCATTCCAGATTTTATTGCTGAAATTGCGTCCCTGCTCAATTAACGAAGGATCGAAAGGCAGGTCGTTTCCCGCAGGAGCGGTGAGCAACATGCCCATGCGCACACTGTCGGCACCAAACTCGGCAATCAAATCCAGCGGATCGGGTGAGTTGCCCAAAGTCTTGGACATCTTGCGGCCCAGCTTATCACGTACAATGCCCGTAAAATATACATTCTTGAACGGGATTTCCTTGCGGTACTCAATTCCGGCCATAATCATCCGCGCAACCCAGAAAAAGATGATGTCCGGAGCCGTAATCAGGTCGTTGGTTGGATAATAATACTGAATTTCTTTGTTATCCGGATGACGGATTCCGTCAAATACGCTGATGGGCCACAACCAAGAAGAAAACCAGGTGTCCATCACATCTTCATCCTGTTTCAGGTCTTCTGCCTGAAGATCAGGTCGGTTGAATTCAACACGGGCTTTCTGCAAGGCCTCTTCGGGAGATTTGGCTATCACCATTTCGCCATTCTTGAGGTAGTAAACCGGGATTTGCTGTCCCCACCAGAGCTGGCGGCTGATGTTCCAATCGCGGACATTTTCCATCCAGTGGCGGTAGATATTTTTGAGTTTTGCCGGATGAAAAGTCACTTCATCGCTTTCCACTACCTCCAGGGCAGGCCTGGCCAACTCTTTCATATTGAGAAACCATTGCAGCGAAAGCTTGGGTTCGATGACTTCATCCGTACGTTCCGAATAGCCTATTTTATTGATGTAATCTTCAATCTTAACCAGGTTGCCTGATTTTTCCAGGTCGACAACAATCAGTTTTCGCACTTCAAAGCGGTCTTTTCCGATATACCGTCCGGCATGGTCGCTCATGGTGCCATTGTCGTTGAAAATATCGATGGCTTCCAGCTTGTGTTTTAAACCGAGCTCATAGTCGTTGATATCGTGTGATGGGGTAATTTTCAACGCCCCAGTACCAAATTCACGGTCCACGTACTCATCCACAATCACAGGAATGGGCCGGTTGATTAAAGGTACCAACACCTTTTTCCCGTGAAAACGGGTATAGCGCTCATCTTCGGGATGTACACACAAGGCGGTATCGCCCAAAATGGTTTCAGGACGGGTGGTTGCAATGTGTATTGATTCCTCTTCGCCCTCCACTTGATATCTCAGGTAGTAGAGTTTCGATTTAACTTCTTTGTGGATTACCTCTTCATCCGAAACGGCGGTTTTTGCGCCCGGATCCCAGTTCACCATGCGCACCCCGCGATAAATCAACCCTTTGTTATACAAGTCGATAAACACGTCAATCACCGATTCGTAAAGGGATTCGTCCATGGTGAAGGCCGTGCGGTCCCAGTCGCAACTGGCACCCAGTTTCTTCAATTGTTCGAGGATGATGCCGCCATGTTTTTCTTTCCATTCCCACGCATGCTCCATAAACTGGTCGCGTGTGAGTGTGGATTTGTCGATGCCCTGTGCCCTGAGTTTGTTTACCACTTTGGCTTCGGTGGCGATGGAAGCGTGGTCGGTTCCTGGTACCCAACAGGCATTTTTGCCCTGCATGCGGGCGCGACGGATCAGTACATCCTGGATGGTGTTGTTCAGCATGTGACCCATGTGCAACACACCGGTGACGTTCGGAGGAGGAATTACAATGGTATAAGGTTCTCTTTCATCGGGTTCTGAATGGAAGTATTTTTTCTCCATCCAGTACCGATACCAATGATCCTCGGTGGCTGCCGGGTTGTATTTGCTGGGCATTTCCATGATGCGTCGAAATTATTAAATAAGCGGCAAAAATAGGAAAGATTATGAGATATGTGGTTAAAGGTCTTAAGGATTAACTTGCCGTCCCGCATTTGTGTTGCTTATCTTCGTTGCACATTTGTCCTGAGAGACTGGATTTTTTCCTGTTTTCATGTTATTGAAAGATCGAGCTATTCTTCTAACAAGAAAAAAGCATCGGACTGAAGCCCAATGCTTTTTTTACTCAATAGATGATTGTTTTTAGCCTTTGTAAAAAGGAGTCTTGGTAATAACAGCCTTTGTCGACTTTCCACGTATAGGAATATAAATTTCGGTTCCTTCTTTCCAATAGGGTTTGGTTACATAGGCCATGCCAATGCCCTTTTTCAACATGGGCGACATGGTTCCTGAAGTAACATGACCCACCACCCTTCCTTCTGCATCAACCACCTCATAATGATGCCGTGGGATGGCACGGTCCTCCATTACAAAACCTTTTAGTCGATATTCAACACCTTGATCTCTTTGAGATTCGAACAAGGGCCTGTCGATGAAATCGTTGCCTTCTACAAATTTCGTAATCCAACCCAGTCCGGCAGAAATAGGAGAAGTCGTATCGTCGATGTCGTTGCCATAAAGGTTAAAGCCTGATTCGAGTCGAAGGGTATCGCGTGCACCCAGTCCGATAGGTTTTATGCCATAAGCCTCGCCAGCTTTCAATACCGCTTTGTATATTTTCACGGCATCTTTGTTTTTCATGTAAATCTCGCATCCACCCGAACCGGTATATCCTGTTGTAGAGAAGATAATATCTTTAACGCCAGCGAACTCAATGACTTTGAATGTGTAATATTCCATATCCGTAATTGGGGTTTCGGTAAGTGACTGCATGGCTTTTAACGCAAGAGGTCCCTGAACAGCCAGTTGGGAAAAGTCATTGCTTACGTTGGTGAGTTTTGCCCCCATGGTGTTGTGTTTGCTTACGTGGGCAAAATCTTTATCAATGTTAGAGGCATTCACAACGAGAAAATATTTTTCCGCGTTAAAGCGATACACCAGCAAATCGTCAACAATTCCACCTTGTCCATTGGGATAACAACTGTATTGCACTTTACCATCGTGAAGAGCTGCTACATCATTGCTGGTTACTTTTTGAACCAGTTCAAACGCTTTGGGACCTTCAACCCAAAACTCGCCCATGTGCGATACGTCGAACACACCGAGTCTTTCTCTAACCGTCTCATGTTCTATATTAATTCCTTCAAATTGAACCGGCATGTCGAATCCAACGAATTCAACCATTTTTGCACCCATTTCACGGTGCATCGCATTTAAAGCTGTTTTTTTCATCTGATAATAATTTGATTTTAAAGGTCAGATTCCCGATAGCTATCAGGAACACCATGATTAACAATAATACCTGTTCCTTCGGTGATTTTTGTATCATGGCTTTTTCATGATCTGATTTTTTGTGGTGCAAAATTAGTGAATTGAATGAGAACACGGGTCGGTTTATTGTGAAAACATTCACAAAAAATTGCTTATTTTATCTTGCCATTGCTGAAGTCACATCGCCGGCAACGATTGCACAAGGGGTTTCCCATATGAAGTCCCCAACCACAGCAATCAGGAAGTTAATATCGCTGATCCTGCCAACAATGATTCAATTTAACATACATGAAGTGTTATTTTTGCAAAAAAAACGATGGATAAAATGAAAAAAATCGCCCTGGTGGCTCATGACAACAGAAAAGCGGATTTGATTGAATGGGTTAAATTCAATAAAGGCAATCTGGTAAAGCACGATTTGTTCTGTACCGGTACTACAGGAATCATGGTGGAGAAAGCACTTGGAGAGGATTATAAAGTAACGCGCCTTAAATCGGGACCATTGGGCGGTGACCAACAATTGGGGGCACTCATTGCTACAGAAAAAATTGACTTCCTTATCTTTTTCTGGGATCCCATGTCTTCGCATCCCCACGATGTGGATGTAAAAGCACTGCTCCGATTGTCGGTTTTGTATAACATCCCCACGGCCTGCAACCGGTCAACTGCTGATTTTATCATTAGCTCAACACTTTATAACAGCAACTACCAGCGAACTTTAAAAGATTATTCGGTCTATCTTAATCGTCCGGTATAACCATTCATCTCCCCGAGCCTGTTATATTTGCAAAATCATTGTCTGCAAATTTGCAATTTCCATGGAACAATTCTACTTTTACTGCGAATTAGATTAAAACTAAATCCAGAACCAAAATAGTGTGAAAAAGTAAAACCAATCACCATGAAAAGACTTTTCCTTTTGTTAGTAACCCTTAGCTTTATGATGACCAACGCTTGCGTGCAAAACAATCAAAAAAACCGGATTCAATATCCAAAAGCAAAAAAAACCGATACCACAGATATTTATTTTGGTAAGGCAGTATCTGATCCGTATCGTTGGCTTGAAGATGACAATTCAGCCGAAACAGCTGAATGGGTAACAGAAGAAAACAACATTACCAATGAATATTTATCAGCTATACCGTTCAGGGAACAATTGCGAAAACGGTTAACTGACATTTGGAATTACCCAAAATATGGAGTTCCTTTTAGAAAAGGAGCCCATTTCTTTTTCTTTAAAAATGATGGTATTCAAAATCAAAGTGTTCTGTATATTCAAAATACGCTTGACGGCGAACCTGATGTATTGCTCGACCCGAACCAACTATCAGAAGACGGCACTGTGGCTTTGGCCGGGATGGGAATTAGTAAAAACGGAAAATACCTGGCCTATAGCATTGCCCGAGGAGGTTCCGATTGGAACGAAATCTATGTCATGGACATCGATACACGCGAAATATTAATGGACCAGATCAATTGGGTTAAGTTTTCAGGAATTTCATGGAAAGAAAATGGTTTCTTTTATTCCCGGTACGATAAACCCGACGAAGGTGAAGAGCTGAAAGGACAAAACAGATTCCACAAAGTATGTTATCATTATCTGGGCACAAATCAGGATGACGACGAGTTGATTTATGAGGATAAAAGTCAACCTTTGCGAACCTTTTCGGCCTACACAACTGAGGACGAGGCATTTTTAATGATTAGCGAATCAGAAAGCACCAGCGGAAACAGTCTGTATGCTTCTAAAATAAATTCACTAAAAGATTTAGATTTTAAAAAAATCGCCAATGGATTTGCCAATGATTTTCAGGTAATAGATCATATCGGTGACAAATTAATCATCATCACCAATTATGAAGCCCCCATGCAAAAACTGGTGCTTTCCGATTATAAGAACAGTGATCCAAAAATGTGGGAGAGCCTTATTCCGGAAAAAGAGCAAGTGCTTGAAGGTGCAGGATTGGTAGGAGATGTTTTGTTTACCCAATACCTGGAAGATGCCAGCAGCAAGGCTTATTTTTATAATTTGGAAGGAAAACTTATTCGCGAACTGGAACTCCCCACGTTAGGTACACTAAGTGGTTTTAATGGTGAAAAGGGTGACCCCATCGCTTTTTATGGTTTTTCTTCTTTCACCATTCCTTCGAATGTATACCAGTACGACCTCACCACGGGAATCTCTACCATAATGCACGCTTCAGAAGTTGATTTCGATGGCACCCAATATCAAACCGAGCAGGTATTTTTCGCAAGCAAAGATGGCACCAAAATACCCATGTTCATTGTTCACCGCAAAAACCTCAACATGAACAACGACAACCCAACTTTGCTCTATGGTTACGGTGGGTTTAACATCAGCATGACACCCGGATTCAGCATTAGCCGTGCTGCTTTTCTTGAACAGGGAGGTGTGTTCGCGATGGTCAACCTGCGTGGTGGAGGCGAATATGGCGAAGCCTGGCATAAACAAGGTACCTTATTAAATAAGCAAAATGTATTTGATGATTTTATTTATGCTGCCAAATACCTCATCAACAACAAATATACTTCGTCTGAAAAACTGGCCATGGTCGGTGGATCGAATGGAGGATTGCTTGTCGGCGCTTGCATGACTCAGGAGCCTGAACTTTTCAAAGTAGCCATTCCCATCGTTGGCGTGATGGACATGTTGCGTTATCATCACTTTACCATTGGTTGGGCATGGGCATCTGATTATGGACGCAGCGACGACAATGAAGAAATGTTTAATTACCTCTATGGATATTCGCCTTTGCATAACATAAAAGCGGATGTAAACTACCCTGCAACCCTGGCCATAACTGCAGATCATGATGACCGTGTGGTACCAGCACATACTTTTAAATTTATGGCTACCCTCCAGGAAAAGGACAGAGGGAAAAATCCGATGTTGGTGCGCATAGAAACAAAAGCCGGCCACGGGGCCGGAAAACCTACTTCTAAACAAATTGATGAAGCAACGGACATGTACGGCTTTATCATGTACAACCTGGATATGCACCCGGTATTCGAATAACTTAACCATTTCTTAACATTAATCCCTTCTGTGGATGAGAGAATTGAATACTCTTGCAACTCAGACTGAAAAATTGAAATATGGAAACATTCTACCTGTTTATCGTTATATTGCTTTTTATACTGGCAGCGTCGGACCTGGTTGTTGGTGTAAGTAATGATGCAGTAAATTTCTTAAATTCGGCCATTGGTTCGAAGGTCGCCCCATTTAAAATCATCATGCTGATCGCCGGGTTAGGAGTGCTGGTTGGGAGCATTTTTTCATCCGGAATGATGGAGGTAGCCAGGAAAGGCATTTTTAATCCGGGGGAGTTTTATTTCTCTGAAATCATGTTGATCTTTTTGGCCGTTATGGTCACTGACGTCCTACTTCTTGACGCATACAACACCATCGGATTACCTACCTCGACCACAGTATCCCTCGTATTTGAATTACTTGGGGCTGCCGTTGGGATGGCAACCATAAAAATCATCATGAATGACAACATTACAAGTATTAGTCAGTTCATTAACTCATCAAAAGCCCTGGCCATCATATCAGGAATATTGGTATCGGTAGTCATTGCGTTCACTGTGGGGGCAGTGATACAGTACTTTATCAGGATTGTTTTTTCGTTTAATTATAAAAAACGAATGAAATATTTTGGATCTCTCTGGGGTGGACTCTCTTTTACTGCCCTGACCTATTTTATTTTGATAAAAGGAGTTAAAGATGCTACCTTCATCTCAGAGGCAACTATAGATTACTTTCAGAACCATACAGCCACAATACTGGTTATCAGTTTAATAGGATGGACCCTCTTGCTGCAATTACTCCACGTATTGTTCAATCTAAACATTTTAAAGGTGATTGTCCTGGTGGGTACATTTTCGTTGGCAATGGCTTTCGCTGGTAACGACCTGGTGAATTTCGTTGGAGTACCATTGGCAGGTTACAGTTCGTGGCAGATTTTTAATGCTTCTGAAGGAGGTGTCGCGAATGATTTCCTGATGACTGGCCTTTCAGGAAAAGTATCGACTCCTATTCTATTTCTCATCGGGGCAGGTATTATCATGGTGATTACCTTGTTTACTTCAAAGAAAGCCAAAAGCGTGGTCAAGACTTCCCTTGACTTAAGTCGACAGGCAGACGGCGATGAGCGATTTAAACCCAGTTGGCTTTCAAAGGCCCTTGTCAGGTCATCGATGAATCTCAATACCAATATCCGTAAAATACTACCTGACAGCTTTGTAAACGCTATCGGGCGACAATTTGAACCAATTAAACAAAAGGAGAAAGACCCGGACGCGCCGACTTTTGACCTGATCAGGGCTTCAGTTAACCTCACTGTCGCGAGCATCCTGATTGCGTTGGGAACCTCACTAAAACTACCTCTGTCAACTACCTATGTAACCTTTATGGTAGCCATGGGGACTTCGTTATCGGATAAGGCCTGGGACAGGGAGAGTGCTGTTTACAGGATATCGGGCGTACTTGCCGTTATTGGTGGCTGGTTCCTGACTGCCTTTAGTGCCTTTACGGTTGCACTGATCATGATATATTTGTTTTATTATGGCCAGGTCTACGCCATTGTTGCGATGTCGGCATTTGTAATCTATTTAATTTATAAATCACACCGTTATCACAACAAATCGGAGGAAAATGCTGTTGAAGGCACGAAGGAGGTTTATGACCTAACTGATGAAAATATTGGTGAAAAAACAGTAAAAACCGTCATTAAGAACCTGAGAAAGATTTCAACAGCAATAGGTAATATCATCACAGGAATTGAATTGGAAGACAGAAAACAATTAAAGAAAATTCAACGCGACCTCGACGCCACTACGGCCAAGACAAAATACCTGAAGGACCACATCACCGTAATTGTTGACAAACTTAAAAAGGATTCAACGGACACAGCCTACTATTTTGTTCAGGTGCTCGATTATATGCGTGAGATGCTTCATGCCATTTCGTACATCAACCGTCCGGCCATCGAGCACATCGAAAACAATCACAAACCCTTCAGCGAAGAACAAATTGCTGAACTAAAGAAGCTTCAGGAGGTGATTGTTAATTTTTTGAACCTGATTATACTGAGTATCGAGGGCAAAGACTACTCGAAACAAGAAGATATACAGGCCATTCTAAATCAATACCTTCACCTCATTGAGCGATACAATAAAAATCAAATTGGACGAATTAAAACGGCCGCTTCAGGAACTAAAAACAGTATCCTCTTCCTGAATATTCTCAACGAGAGCAAACACATGGCCCTGATGGGATTCAATCTATATAAGTCGCAACGCGATTTTGTTGTACTCAACAAGAAAAAGAACTAAACAAAAAAAGGCCACTATTAATAAAAGTGGCCTTTTTATTGTTTTAGACCTGAAATAAAGCGTGGTTTTCCGTTTAAATCATGTTTAAGATACACCTCATTATAATCCCACGAATGGAGCAAAACAACCATTTCCTGTCCCATCCTCTCATTGATCTCAAAATAAATCCGACCTCCTGACACTAGTAACAACTTTACCTGTTTAAGTATTGCTTCGTAATAAAGAAGTGGAGTGTCGTCGGGCACGAACAATGCCGAATGGGGCTCATATTCGAGAACGTTAGCATGCATGATATATTTCTCGCTTTGCAACACATAAGGAGGGTTACTAATAATCACGTCCATGGGTTCCAATGCATCTATGTTTTCCTGGAAAATATCGGCTTGAAAAAAATGCACATCCAACTCATTCGATTTCGCATTTTGCATGGCAACAGCCAATGCTTCACTGCTTTGGTCATACCCCCAAACGGAGGCATCAGGCATAGCCTGCTTGATAGCCAGGGCGATGCATCCACTCCCGGTGCCGATATCCAGGATTTTTAAACGGGGCGTTGTTTCAATTTGTAAGATCCAATCTACCAATTGCTCTGTTTCAGGACGGGGAATTAATACCGCCCCGGTAACTTTCAAACTTAAATTTAAAAAGGCTACCTTTCCAATAATATATTGAACCGGAACATGACTTTTAAGGCTTTTAACTGCAAAGTGGAGCGTTAACATTTCCGATTCCGAGAGTTTCTTCTCAGGATTTAATAGCATACCTGTTCTCGAAATACCAAAAAAATCTTCCATCAACCAAAACACCATGTGGGCAGCTTCCTCTTTATTATAGATGGGCGTCAGCTCTGCTATATAATCGCTTACCAGCTGTTTTACCAAGTTGTTTTTAAATTTCATCGTGCAAAGGACTGAAATTAAACTTTATCTTGAGCAAAATCGATTAATTTCGCTTGATTAAGTATCAATACCATAAAAATAGATGGGTCCGCGAATCATGCTGCTTTTCGGTCAACAAAATGAGGGTAAAACCACCAAATTGTTGGAAATATATAAAGAAATAATTAAGCTGGAGATTGATTCAGAGGGTTTTGTAGCACCTGGAGTTTGGCACTATGGGCAAAAAACAGGTTATCAATTATTAGAATTACCATCGCTGCTCAGTCTGCCATTGGCTTCCCTCGTTGCTGATCAAAATCCGGTCCAGTATGGGAGGTTTTATTTTAATCAAACCACCATTGAGTACGGCAACCAACTGATTTTAGACGCGATAAAAACCAAACCTGCTGTGTTTTTCATCGATGAGATTGGACGGTTTGAGCTGGAAGGCCATATCTGGCATGATTCGTTCCACTTATTAACTCAAAGTAAAAATATGACACTTATTGTAGGAGTTCGGGAACAGTATTTAGCCGGGGTTAAAGAAAAATTCAAACTCCAAGAGACCATCGATTTTCACATTTCAACCGATATTAATATCATCATTAAATGTCTGCAAAAAACAGCATCATTGGGTAATCTGGATTAACCCGGGGGAGATAATTGTATCCAAAACCACCCACATCATCAATTGAATTGAAAAATACCCTAATTTTACATGGAAATTAAAAGGTCGTTATCCATTTATTCAATCCAGGTTTTATGAATTTTAAAGCTCCAAAAGTGAAAAAAACCACCCTTCAAACGAAATTACTTGTTTATATCCTTACACCTACTATCCTCATCTTCTCGGCAACACTTATTTATATTGTCTTTAACACCAAATACATGGCTGTTGAAAAAGCAACGGCCTATGTAGATGCCACTGCACGCGAATCGGCCAATATTGTGAAGGGAAAATTGGATAGTGACATGGCATTGTTCAGAACAATAGCAACAGTATATCAAAACTATCCTCAGAAAGAGATCACGCGCATCAAGTCAGATCTCGACCCAATACTGGGAAAAATATTGCTTGCAAATCCGCGCTATCTTTCGGTATGGGCGAGTTGGGAACTAAAGGCCCTTGACCCCGGATATCCTCTGGAAAACGGGAGAAGAAGGATTACCTATTTGAAAGAAAATGACAGTCTCCGAATTTTTGAGGAGTTACTTGAATCAGACGGAAAATCTACAGGCGGAGTGTATTACGACATCAAGGCCAATCCTCGCGAATTCATGACAGAACCTTATTATTTTTCGTATCAGGGGCATGAAAACGTGCAAATATTAGAAGCAAGTGCTGCTGTTCCTCTGATGATCGATCATCATTTTTCAGGTTTGGTGGGAGTAGACATGCAAATGAACAGTTTTTACGACCTGATCGCTGATATTAAGCCATTTAAAGATAGCTATTCGATCATGGTTTCAAATAAGGGAACCATTATTTCATGCCCTGGTAAAAAATTTGAAAACACAACGATCAATGATTTTCCGATCGCTAAATCTATTCAATTTAACATATCCGACAGCCTGCTTACTGGCAAACCGTTTAGCTTTACCGATAATTCAAACTCTGATAATAAAAATTACGTTTCTTTTGTACCTTTCTATATTTACAACCTCGATTATCCCTGGTATATCGCGATCGTTGTCCCTGAAAAAATTATCCTCGAGGAAGCCAACCGAAGTGCCTTGATATCCATCTTAACCGGTGTTTTTGGTATCTTGATTCTGGCCTTTTTAATTTGGTTTGTAGCCAAGAAAATCACCACCCCGCTTATTTTTACAACCAAAGAGTTAAATGTGCTGTCGACTGGTGCCATCGACCAGGTGAGGGAAATAAAATTAACCACCCGGGACGAGCTTTCCGAAATGGGCAATGCGCTCAACAAACTTACCGGGGCAATGAAAAAGAGTGCTGAATTTGCCCGGGATATTGGAAAAGGGCTATACGAATCAACTTTTATCTCTTTGGGCAAAAACGATATTCTGGGCAATGCCCTTATTCAGATGCGTTTAAACCTGATTGAGTTGCGCAGCAAGAATAACGACAACCATTGGCGCCAGGAATCCATTGTAAAAATCAGCGAATTGCTTCAGGGAGACAAAACCGCCACTGACCTCGGAAATCAGATACTCTCAAAACTTGCTGAAATTCTAACTATTCAGATGGGTGCACTTTTCGTTGAACAGGACGATGTTTATAAGCTCATTAGCTCCTACGCCTATTTTAGCAGAAAATCAGGAATCAGCGAGTTTAAATTGGGTGAAGGACTGGTAGGGCAAGCTGCCCTGGAGATGAAAACCATTGCCTATGACCAGATTCCGGAAGACTATATTTTAATTAAATCAGGGCTGGGAGAAACCAAACCTGCCCATATCCTGGTTGTTCCACTCGTTTTTCAAAACCGTTGCGTGGCCGTATTGGAATTGGCCAGTTCAGAAGAAATTTCAGAAAAGAAATTGGAATTGATCCGTCAGTTATCTGAAAACCTGGCCATTGGGTTCAACACATTAAGGGTAAACACGGAAATTAAAATCTTGCTCTCGAAAACACAAGAGCAAGCGGAAGAACTTAGGGCGCAACAGGAAGAATTGATGGAAGCAAATAAGGTGCTTGAGGAAAAGTCATCTGCACTTCGTTCGGCGGCTGAAGAACTCCAACAACAACAGGAGGAACTCAGGGTTACAAATGAAGAACTCATCGAAAAAACCAATTACCTCGAACACCAGAAAGCCGATATCTCTGAGAAAAATCTGCAACTCGAAAACACCCGCAACGACCTTGAACGTAAAGCCGAAGAACTGGCCATAGCCAGTAAGTATAAAAGCGAGTTTTTAGCCAACATGTCGCACGAACTGCGCACACCACTCAACAGCTTACTTATTCTCTCTAACAGCCTGGCCGAAAACAGGGAAAATAACCTGACCGCTGAACAAGTGGAATCGGCCGAAATCATTTATAAAAGCGGTACCGATCTGCTCACCATGATTAACGACATCCTTGATCTGAGCAAGATTGAAGCAGGAAAAATGTCGCTTAATATTGAACCCGTAAATTTAAATGAGATTTCAAGCAACATTTATAATTATTTTAAACATGTAACCCAGCAAAAAGGGCTTGAGTTTGAAATAATCATCGACCCTGACATTCAGGAGGTCATATCAACAGACCAACAAAAAGTTGAACAGGTACTCAAAAACTTCATGTCGAATGCCATCAAGTTCACATCAAAGGGCAGTATTAAATTAGGGTTTAATAAAGTCGGGGACGATGTTGAATTAAAAAGACCTTCACTGAATAAAAATACTACCATCGCCATATCAGTTGCTGATACCGGGATTGGTATCGCCGAAAACAAACAGCGCGAGGTATTTGAGGCGTTTAAACAAGCTGATGGAAGTATTTCAAGGAAATTTGGAGGAACGGGATTAGGCCTCTCCATTTCGCGCGAACTGGCCAAACTTTTAGGAGGCGAAATCCAACTCAGCAGTACCGAGGGCATAGGATCGTCATTTACATTTTACATCCCGGTTACAGCCCCTGCTGTCGAGGACAACGTGCCTGCCAAAGTAACCCCGGAGACAAATAAGAAACCGGTGCATGTAGAACCTGAATCCTCCATTTTTGCAGATGACAGCCAAACAATGATAAGCGAAATAGGACCCATCAATTTCATAAAAGATGACCTGGAAAACTGGAAACCAGGCGATAAAGTGATTCTTATTGTAGAAGATGATCCGAATTTTGCCAAGATTCTTGTTCAACAATCTCACGAAAAGGGATTCAAATGTCTCGCCAGTCCGACAGGTGAATTGGGATATGAATTGGCTGTAAAAACTGCCCCCATTGCCATTATTCTCGATATCAACCTTCCCGGTATTAATGGGTGGAAGGTACTTGACTTACTCAAAGAAAACCAATCAACAAGGCATATTCCCGTTCATATCATGTCGGGAGAAGACGAAACCATCATGAGTTCCGGCAAAGGCGCCATCGGTTACCTGACCAAACCGGCCAGGAAAGGTGACTTAGATCTGGCATTTAATAGGATTAACGAATATGTGAGTAAAAAAGTAAGCAGTTTATTGCTGGTTGAAGACGATGCCAATTTGCGGAAATCGATCAAAATACTGATTGGTGATAAAGATGTGAACATCACTGAAGCCACCACAGGAGAACAAGCTCTGGATCTGCTTTCGAAAAACAATTATGAATGTATGATTCTCGACTTGGGTTTGTCCGATATGAGTGGTTTTGATTTGATCAGAAAAATAGAAGCTTCTGCCATTCATAAAACTCCTATTATCATTTATACGGGCAAGGACCTGACAAAAGAAGAAAATGAGATGCTTCAGAAGTATGCTGAAACAATTATCATTAAAGGAGTCAAGTCAGAAGAAAGACTACTGGATGAAACTGCCTTGTTTATGCACAGAGTGATCTCTGACATGCCTAAGAGTAAACAAACCATGATCCACAAGATACATAGTAAAACAGATCATTTTAAAGACAAGAATGTACTGATTGTGGACGACGACATGCGCAACATTTTTGCTTTGACAAAGGTACTTAGTGAGCAAGGAATGAAAGTCACCAGGGCAGATAACGGGATCACCGCGCTTGAAATTCTGGAAAAAGAAACTAATTTTGACGTCATTTTAATGGACATCATGATGCCCGAGCTTGACGGGTATCAAACAATAAAAAGAATCAGGGCAATGGGACCTCTTAAAAATATACCTGTGATTGCGCTTACAGCAAAAGCCATGAAAGAGGACCGGCAAAAATGCATCGATGCAGGAGCAAGTGATTACATGGCAAAACCCCTGAATATTGAAAAATTATTGTCGTTGCTACGCGTTTGGCTTTATAAATAACCATGGACAAAAAACCAAAAATATTAATTGTCGACGACAAATTTGAAAACCTGATCGCGTTAGAAACAGTTTTACGTGATGCCAACGTGGAGTTCGTTCGTGCCCTTTCGGGAAATGAAGCATTGGGAGCTACGCTAAAACACGAATTTGCCCTGGCCATAGTTGACGTGCAGATGCCTGAAATGGATGGCTATGAAACAGTTGAGTTGATTCATAACGACCCGAATATAACCTATTTTCCTGTGATATTTGTTTCGGCCATATACAATGACGAACGTTATGTGATCAAGGGTATCGAAACCGGCGCTGTGGATTTTATTTCAAAACCTATTGTTCCGAAGATCCTGAAAGGAAAAGTCAAGGTTTTTCTTGATTTATACGAACAAAAAAAATTACTGCAAAGTTCCAACACCGAATTACAAAAAGCCAAAGAAACTGCCGAGAAAAGTAATTTTTTAAAGTCCCTATTTTTGGCGACCATGTCGCACGAAATCAGGACTCCTATGAATGGCATTCTCGGAGTTACAGAATTGCTCAAGCAAACACCCCTCAACCAGGATCAATTGGATTTAATTAATATTATGTCCATTTCCGGTGAGAATTTGTTGGCCATTATCAATGATATCCTGGATATATCAAAGATCGAATCGGGAATGATTAGCCTGGAATATGTTCAGTTTGATTTAAAAAAGCTGATCACAGACTCGATAACCATCCTTAACATTAAAGCCCGTGAACAGAATGACGAACTCTTCTATTCCATTTCCAATGATGTTCCCCTGTTTCTATTTGGCGACCCGTTACGCTTGAAACAAATTATCATCAATCTCATCAATAATGCCATCAAGTTTACAAAAAACGGTACTGTTACGGTGAACATACGAGTGGAGGATAGAACCAGGGACGAGGTTAAACTGCACTTCGAGATCACCGATACAGGCATTGGGATAACCCAGGAAGGATTGACCAAGCTATTCAAATCGTTCAGCCAGGTAAACCAATCTACACAACGCGAATATGGAGGTACCGGCCTTGGCTTGGCCATCGCGAAAAACCTGACTGAGTTGATGAGTGGTGAAATTGGCGTAACAAGCACCCCGGGAGTTGGTTCAACATTCTGGTTTACCGCTTTATTCAATATAAAAGAAAACGCATCGAATTCTCCTGAACTATTAGTGGAAATCCAAAATACCCTGGAAACACAGCGAAAAATAGAAGCCGGGAATTTAAAAATACTTTTGGTAGAAGATAACATCATTAATCAAAAAGTGGCCAAGGGTATCTTGTCCAACCTTGGACACGAAATTACCATTGCCAACAATGGCGCTTTGGGATTAGAATCATATAAAAAAAACCCTGTGGATTTAATCCTGATGGATATCCAAATGCCTGTTATGGATGGATTTACAGCTACAGGGGAGATAAGAAAATTCGAACAAGAACACCACCTTCAGAAAAGCTATATTGTTGCCCTTACAGCCAATGCATTAAAGGAAGATAAAGAAAACTGCTTTGCTGTCGGCATGAATGATTTTATTACAAAACCGTTTAAAGTCGATGACATCAACAGGGTGCTCGACCTTTTCAAATAACCCCTGTTTTATAAATTCATCTTCATTCTGTCATTTTTTTATTTACTCCTTTTTCAAAAAGTTGGAATTTGCATTAGTCTAATTAACTAATTTGACTTAATTTAGCGCCCTTATTAATTAAGAGGATCGGAATAATGTACATTTTCAAAAATCAACATGCATGGTTAACCAGGTTGGCCATGTCTGTCATCTTAGGCATGATATCGCTTTCGCTGATATCTCAGGAATCAAAATATCTGGGTACCGAACCCAATATCACCCACGAAGAATTATTGCAAAAAGCGGCTAACATGGACTTTAAGAGCGATGTTTTTAAAGCCATCTACCACGACAGCAAAAACACCTACTACGCTTTACTGACCGAAAAAATCAGTTCCAGATATGAAAAAATCAAGTTGCTGGAGAAAATTTCGACAGACAAATCGCTTGTAAACATCGGCGCCTCTCCCACTTCTCCCCATTCACTTTTCCTCGTCAACAACTCACTCGGGAAAAGCGAAACTGAGATTGAACAGCTTGTAAATGATTTGATTGATCAGGTGCATACCGAAGCCATGCAAATAAATGAAGAACAGCAACAACAATGGTTACTAAAAAACGATAAGTATTCAGGTAATAAATAACCCTCGCAAAAAAAAATATTGGTCATGAAAAAAATGCTGCTCGTGCTTGTCCTGATTATAAGCACTATAACCTATACCTATGCACAAGCCGGAATGTGTGCAGATTCCGACCCATTTTGCACAAGTAATGTATATACCTTTCCGGCAGGAACAAATACCGGTCAGGGACAACCCGGACCTAATTATGGATGCCTTGCTACCACTCCTAATCCGGCCTGGTACCACATGAAGATTGCCGAACCCGGATACCTTCAAATAAAAATGTTCAGCACTCCTTCCAGAGACATTGACTTTATTTGCTGGGGACCTTTTGAAGATCCCATTTCACCTTGTGTGACACAACTAACTGCCAACAAAACCGTTGACTGCAGTTACTCTACAGCCTCAATCGAATACTGCGACATTCCAAGTGGTCAGGTTGGGGAATACTATATACTCCTCATCACCAATTATTCAAATCAACCGTGTAATATTACTTTTGAAAAATCAGCAGGAACCGGAGCAACAGATTGCACCATCCTTCCTCCTCCAGTGGGGAACAATGGTCCTTTGTGCGTCCACGACAACCTTCAACTTACAGCGGATGATGTAAATAACGCAACCTATTACTGGACAGGACCCAACGGTTTTATGTCGAATCAGCAAAACCCCGTGATTACGAATGTGGGATTACAAAACGGGGGTGTATATACTTTAGTGATCACCATCAACGGCAGCGCCAGTGACCCTGTTACAACCACAGTAGTTATCAACGCATTATCGCATCCTGAATTCGATTTTAACAACGCATGTTTTGGCGATACCACCTTTTTCTATGACCAATCCACTATCGAGCCACCCACTTCAAACATTACCACCTGGAATTGGGAGTTTGGTGACGGTCAACAGGCAGTAGGGCCCGACCAGGTTCATCTTTATGGTAACAGCGGCCTTTACACTGCAAAATTAACCACTTTTACGGGCTTTCATTTGTGTGAACGTTCGGTTAGCCACATTGTTCATGTTAATAGCGCAGCCAACGTAAATGCAGGAACCGACATTACCATTCCCAATGGCTGGACCACCACTTTGAATGGCGAAGTGAGCGGAGGATCAGGAAATTATGATGTGCTATGGACTCCATCCAATTTATTGGTCGACCCAACCCTTACCGACCCAACTACCGTCAATATGGGTGCCACCACCGTATTTAAACTCGGCGTAACCGATGCCAACTCAGGTTGTCTGAGTGCCGATTCGATGACTGTTATCGTCACAGGCGGAGCACTTCAGGCTACGGCCACAGCAGATCCGATGGTCATTTGTCAGGATGATGTGGTGAATTTGCAGGCGCTGCCTTCGGGTGGTTCAGGCAACAACCAGTTTACCTGGAGTTCCAACCCTCCCGGATTTAGTGCGTCAGAAGCAGAAGTATCTGATTATCCAGACGTAACAACCATCTACACAGTGAGTGTTTTTGATGGTCAAAACACAGTTCAGGCATCAGTTACTGTACAGGTAAAACCCAAACCGATTGGAAATGCCGGAAATGACATGACCATTACGGTAGGAACCAATACAACCATCACGGGGGCAAGTGCCTCGGCTGGTTCAGGTGTTTTCACCTATTCCTGGTCACCCATGAACATGCTGATGGATCCAACTGCCTTGCATCCGCAAACCGTTATCCTCGACAACAGTCAGGAATATGTGTTGAGTGTACACGATGCCAACGGATGCGTCAGCAATCCGGACAATATGTATGTATTTGCCGGGGGAGATCAGCTGGGCATTTCACCCACATCCTCAGCAGCCGACAACACCATTTGTCAGGGAGATGATGTAAAATTGTTTGCCAATGCCATGGGAGGCGGAGGAACCTACACCTATAGTTGGACCAATGCTTCCGGTTTTGAATCTACAGAACAAAGCCCGACCGTGTCACCTATGGAAACAACCACGTATTCCATCGAAGTAACAGATACCTATAAAATTATTACCGGTCAAATCACGATCCTGGTAAACCATACGCCTGTTGTCAACCTGATTCCGCAAAATGCAACCATATACGGAACCGACACCATCGTGGTTTGTGTGCGAGATTCTGTAGTTATGGACGCCAACACCGATCCACTAAATCCTCCGTTGATGGATTATATATGGTCGAATAGTACAAACAACAGAACTTACACGGCTTCTGCAAATGGCAGCTGGATTGATTTCCAAACCCATTGGGCTAAGACTATCAATCCCGTAACCGGATGCCAGAGCAGCGATTCTATCGTTTTGTTTTTCGATTTCAGACAATGTAATATTGGTATCGAGGAAAATGGGGAACTTAAAAATCACGTGAAAATCTCCCCTAATCCCACTTCAGGATTGGTGGAGCTGAAATTTACTGATGTAAGCGGGGAACTTAATATCGACTTAACTGATTTAAATGGTAAAATACTGTTATCGCAAAAGACCTTATCCGGTATTTCGAATTCGCATGTGGTGATTCTTAACCTGGAAAAATACCCCGCCGGGATGTATCTCGTTAATATAAAACACAAAAACGGGTTTTATCATGCTGCCGTCATAAAACAATAATCAGTAAGTTCAACCATCCAATTGTAGTAAAGAATGATTTCTAAAAAAGGATTTTCAACCTCCCTGTTTATAGGTATATTAATTTGGCTTACCCTTCCTGCGTTTGCACAAAGCACCCGGTACTGCGACTATATCCGACCTCATGAGGCAGATAAGTGGGTTTTTGGTGAAAAAGGTGGAATTGATTTTACGGTATCTCCAACACAGGCCAACCCAACACCTGGTAAATATGAAGTTTCGGTTGGTATTTCAACTTATGCTGATAAAAATGGACAGCTAATCTGTTTTAGCAATGGTCAGGAAGTATTCAACGGAGGTTATAATCACATGACAAATGGAACAAACCTGATAGGAAACCCATACGCGACCATGAGTTCCATTATTGTTCCCAATCCCGGTAACAGCAAACAGCTCTTCATTTTTACACTGGATATGTTTCTACCTCCTGTTTACACCGAAGGCGTCAATTTTTCAACTGTTGATTTTACCTCCAATCCATCGGGTGAAGTAATTAATAAAAATGTGTTGCTGTTTAACGAAAATGCTCAAAAGGTATGTGCAGTAATGCATCAAAACCAACGGGATTATTGGGTGATCTTACATGGATTTGGCGATAACAACGGAGACAGCTTTTATACTTACCTGGTGGATACCGGAGGTGTAAATCCTACACCGATTATCAGTAAAGTTGGCTTTTTGCAGACAGGAGATTTTAACAATAGTGGTGGGTATATGAAAGCCTCACCCAACGGAAATAAAATTGCCCTGGTAGTTCCCGACAATGGTGTAGTTGAATTGTTTGATTTCAACAAATCAACAGGATTGTTAAGCGGGGCGGTAAGCAGTGTGCCTGGGGAAATTATTTATCCCTACGGTGTTGAGTTTTCACCCGATAACTCAAAACTTTACATTTCCACCTCTCCCAAAGATCCCGGTACAAATTATTTGTACCAGTTTGATATCACCTCTTCAAACCCGTTTAATACTCCATTTACTGTGATTGATCAATTTAATTGGAGTAACATTGGATCAAACGATAGTTTGATGGGGGCTATACAGCTTACACCAGATGGAAAAATATATGTAAGCAAATTTCTTAAGGGCGCTTCAGGTGGCAAACCAACCCTGAGCGTTATCTATAATCCAAATCGTCCAGGGAGTGCATGCAACTACAATACTTTAGATCACGTGACAAACACACCGTTTAACCTGAACGGCGCAGGAAGTTTAATTGGCCTCCCCACCTTTATCACCGATTACCTCAACATTCCCCATTTTTCCTTTTTTAACAAGTGTCACCACGATACCACCGATTTTCAAATTCGAAATACGGCCAATGTGGAGGCCACCTGGAATTTTGATGTGATCGACCCCTCCGGCACATTGGTGTATACCGATCCGTTGAACCCGGGTTTTGTTTTCAGCGAACCGGGTGATTACCAAGTAGAGTTTACCGAATCGTGGGACGGGATAAGCGTTCCTTTTTCGAGAAGTGTAACTATCCATCCATTGCCCGGTGTGGACATTGGAAATGGAGCCGACACCATATCCATTCTTCCCAACTCTTCCATCCGCCTCGATGCTGGTGAATATGACTATTATTCCTGGACTCCGGGAGGAAGCCACGATCGTTATCTGGATGTAGCCCAGGAAGGTCTGTATTCTGTTTTAGTAACCGACACCAATTGCTGTTCCAATACTGATCAGGTATTCATTCAGTTTGCTGAACTTAGTTTCCCCAATGCGTTTAACCCCAATAGTCCAATTGCCGAAAACCAACAGTTTGGTGTCATCGGAGATATTTCATCCCTGGCAGAATACAGGTTCCAGATATTCGATCGATGGGGTCTGATTATCTTTGAAACAAACGACCCCACCCAAAAGTGGGACGGGAAGTTCAATGGAGGAGAGATGGCTCCATATGGAATCTATGTATGGCACTCTATTTTTACCACCTTTGAAAGTAGCCTACAGGCCGCCAAAGAAATCGAAAACAGAGGAACTGTGATGTTGCTGAGATAAACATTTAGGATGCAACATTTTATAGAATCCCTCTCCACCGAATTAAATGTAAGTCACTGGCAGATCAGCAATACCATCGAACTGCTCGATTCAGATGCCACCATTCCTTTTATTGCGCGGTACCGCAAGGAAAAAACAGGCGCGCTTACTGATGAGCAAATTATTGAAATTGATAAAAAATACAAACAACACAAAAGCCTAGTCAGCAGAAAAGAAAGTATTCTCAACTCAATGCGTGAAAGCGGCCAGTTGACCTCGGCACTGGAAGAAGCCATACAACAATCGGAATCGCTGACCTTGTTGGAAGATATTTACCTGCCCTACAAACCCAAACGCCAAACCCGGGGCGTAAAAGCCATCTCAAAAGGACTTGAACCCCTGGCCAGAATGATCATGTCGGAAAATGTTTCGGATGTTGAATCTGCAGCCCAAAGGTTTGTAAACGACAAAACAGAGGTGTTTTCTACCGATGTAGCCATTAGCGGAGCCCGCGATATCATTGCCGAATGGGTGAGCGAAAAAGACTGGGTAAGGCAAAATATCCGCCGGATTTTTGAACAGGAAGCCAACCTTACTTCCAAAGTTGTTGCCAGCAAAGCCGCAGAAGATGATAAATACCAAAGCTGGCACGACTGGCAGGAATTGGCCATCAAAACTCCATCGCACCGTGCCCTGGCCATGTTCAGGGGTGAAAACGAAGGTTTTTTAAAACTCAAACTGATTCCTGATAAGCAAAAAGTGATTCATTACCTGGACTCAAAACTGGTAAAAGGAGGAGGGGAAGCCTCGAAACATAAATCAATGGCCATTGCGGATGCGGTGGGTCGCTTGTTGTTTCCTGCGCTGGAAAATGAGCTCCGCGCCACAATTAAACAAAATGCCGATGAAACGGCCATCCGGGTTTTCTCAACCAACCTGAAGCAGTTGTTGCTCATGCCTCCTCTGGGACAGAAAAATGTGCTGGCCATTGATCCGGGGTTTCGCACGGGTTGCAAAGTAGTTTGTCTGGATAAAAACGGAAACCTGGTTCATAATGCGACCATCTATCCACATGCGCCACAGCATGATACAGCCATGGCGGTTAAAAAAATAAAAAGTCTGGTATCGGCCTACGACATTGAGGCCATTGCCATTGGCAATGGAACGGCAGGCCGCGAAACGGCCCAACTGATCGAACACATCCGCTTTGATAAAGACATTGTAGCCGTTTCTGTCAGCGAAAATGGCGCTTCTGTATACTCGGCTTCCGCATTGGCACGGGAAGAATTTGGTCAGTATGATGTTACCGTGCGCGGTGCTGTTTCCATTGGCCGACGGCTGATAGATCCATTGGCTGAGTTCGTAAAAATTGATCCCAAGGCACTCGGCGTTGGACAATATCAGCATGATGTTGACCAGAAACTACTGAAAGAAAGCTTGGCTTCAACTGTGGAACTCTGTGTAAACCAGGTAGGCGTCGAACTGAATACCGCCAGCAAAGAACTGCTGACCTATGTTTCAGGCCTTGGCCCAAAACTGGCAGCTCAAATTATTGAATACAGAAACCAAAAGGGTGATTTCGACAACCGTGAATCCCTGAAAAAGGTTCCCGGATTAGGACCAAAAGCCTTTCAACAGGCTGCCGGATTCCTGCGGATTAAAGAGGGCACCAATCTCCTGGACACCTCTGCCGTGCATCCCGAAAATTATGCCTTCGTCAACAAGTTAAGCTCTGACTTGAAAATTTCGATAAAAGAATTGGTTGGAAATTGGAAAATACTCCGGTCGCTGCAACCTGAATCGCTGGTTACAGAAGAAACCGGACTCTTTACTGTAAAAGATATCCTGTCTGAATTGGAAAAACCCGGTCGTGACCCGCGGGGAGAGATTCAGCCCTTTAGTTTCGATCCCAATGTGAAGCATATCAGCAGCCTGCGGGAAGGCATGGTGGTTCCGGGAATCGTTACCAATATCACCGCTTTTGGCGCTTTTGTGGATATCGGCCTGCACGAATCAGCCCTGCTGCATAAAAGTGAAATGGCTCCTGAGTTTGTTAAAAATCCATCTGATTATGTGGCCCTTAACCAACAATTAATGGTCAGGATCAAAGAGGTGGATGTGGAAAAAAAGCGCATTGCCCTCAGCCTGCTTAATATTTCATAGGACCCTTACAAAACAGCGGTTTTAAGCAATTAATCCGCTAATTTTGCGTTCGTAAAAAAACCAGCCATCACATGAAGAATGTTTTCTCTACTTTCGTATTTGCTCTTTTTATAGCTTATTTACCGCATGTTAATGGCCAGATCATCAAGAGCGAAGCAATCGCGGGCTTTAACCTGACCCAGGTGGAAGGAGATGAAGTAGTCGGTTTTAAAAAACCCGGTATCAATCTTGGGGCAGGTGTCTTAATCCCTTTCGGGAAAAACTGGGATTTCTCATTCGAGGTTACTTACAACCAAAAAGGAGCCAGGGAGGGCAATCAATATCGCGATACCATTGACGGGCAACCCATTACAGGAGCCTACAAAGTCCGGCTAAACTACGCCGAAATTCCCGTATTGATTCATTATACCGATAAGGATTTGCTCACCATCGGAGCCGGTTTTTCTTACGGACGATTGGTGGGAGTAAAGGAATGGGAACACGGGAGACTTGTGGAAGCCACCACCCTTAACAGCAACACCTACGATAAAAGCGACTTTAACTATATCATCGATGTCAGGATTAAGCTGAAAGGCCCTTTAAAATTGTCGGCACGCTACCAAAACAGCATGAAAAAAATCCGAACGCGCGAATTCAATAACATCACCGGAGAAACCTGGACACGCGATCAATACAACAAAGTTTTGACCCTTCGGTTGATCTATGTGTTTAACGAGAGCAAAAGCAGGGAATTGCAAAAAAAATAGGAGAAGTCAATAAAATGAATACGGCACACGACTGGATTAACACACTTCAACTTCAACACCACCCGGAAGGAGGTTGGTTTAAAGAAGTTTATCGTTCCTCAGAAAACATCCCTGACAGGGGCCTCCCCCGTCGCTTTCCTGAGGCACGTTCCATGGCAACCGCTATCTACTTTTTGCTTGAGATGGATGACCTTTCTGTTTTTCACCGGATTAAATCCGACGAAACCTGGCATTTTTATGATGGTGACCCCCTTGAAATTCACGTGATCGATCAAGACGGTAACTATCAACGTAATTTATTGGGGCTAAACCCGAAAGAAGGTTTTATGCCACAGGTAACCATTCCCCATGGACATTGGTTCGCAGCACGTTCGTTGGGTAAATTTACGCTGGCAGGCTGCACTGTTGCTCCCGGTTTTGATTTTCATGATTTTGAAATGGCTTCTTATACCGAACTAACGAATCAGTTCCCCCGGCACATCGAATTAATCAAACAGTTTATCAAACAATCATGAACTATACACTTGGCGAATCGCTGTTGGATATCATTTTCACCAACCTGAACGATGTGGCCGCAAAACCCGGTGGTTCGATGCTAAATACCGCCGTCTCACTTGGAAGAATGAACCTGCCGGTGATGCACATCAGCGAAATCGGGTCGAACATGGTTGCCGATATGATACTTGATTTCCTTGAAAAAAACGGGGTAAACACCGACTATATCACACAGTATAAAGGCGAAAACACCTCGGTGGCTTTGGCTTTTCTCGATCAGAAAAAAAAACCATCCTATCAGTTTGTAAATGCGTATCCAGGACTCAGAAAACTAAAATTGCCCCCTGTGTTTCATGCCGGGGATATCCTCCTGTTTGGTTCACTTTATTCCATCTCCACTCCTATCCGAAAAGATATTTTCACTTGTATCCATGAAGCTAAAAAAGCGGGGAGTTTGGTGCTGTACGATCCCAACATCCGGCACAAACACCACCTGGAAGAACAACAAGTTGTAGGCGCTATGCTCGAAAATCTTCGACTGGCCCATATCATCAAAGCATCTGATGAGGATTGCGCCAACCTCTTTGGAAACAATTCACCGGAAATATACCTGGAGACCTTGTCTCAGATCAATGCGCATGCACTGATCATATTGACCCTGGGCGCAGCCGGTGCCATTGCCCGGTTCAAAAACATGGAAGTAAAAATGGATGCCATTCAGGTTGAAGTGGTTAGTACCATAGGTGCCGGGGATGCGTTTAATGCCGGTTTGATTTCAGCCTTACAAACCTTAGAAATAAATCCTGGTAACCTGCAAGAAATCAACCTCCATCAACTGAAAACGATTCTTGAAAAAGGCCTCCAGACAGCTGCCACGGTGTGTTGCTCGATTGAGAATTACATTCCGTCAACTACCGGCGTCTAAAGGTAGCTTTGGCTTTATTGGTATATTCACTAAATTTATCACGTAAGTCACCCATTTCTTCCTTGATGGCTTTTTCAATGTTTGAAATATTGACCGGTGCACCGTACATTTCGAGCTTATCGGCGATGGTGCGGGCAGCAGGAACCACAATCCACAATATGACATATACAAAAGGACTTAGTCCTGATAAGGTAGCTATCACGAAGGCCAACCGAAACCAGGTAGGGTCTACATCAAAATAGGCGCTTAACCCAGAACAAACACCGCCGATAATCCGGTGGTCCATATCACGGAAAAGCCTTTTTCGGCGGGTGTTATAGATAATTCTATGATCCACATGTTCCGTTTCCTGTTCATCAAAATCAACCGGATTGCCCATGATGGCCATCATGATTTCGATGTCTTTAATCGAAAGTACCTGATGCTCTTTATTCAGTTGTTGCTGGAACAATTCCGCGATGCGCGATTCGATATCATTGATGATTTCGTCACATGCCCGACTGTTTTTAAAATGCGATTGTATCGAATCGAGGTATTGCTTTAGTTTCAGGTAAGCATCCTCCTCCACTTGAAATTGAATGCCCCGGAGGTTTAAATTAATGATCGTTTTCATCTGTTGATTTTTTTTGATTCATTATTTGATTTACCGAACTGGTCAGTGCAAGCCAGGTATTACGTAAGGTACCGAGCAAATTTTCTCCAACCTCTGTCAACCGATAATATTTCCGGGGAGGTCCCGACAACGATTCTTCCCATCTATAGCTGAGCACACCTTCATTTTTCAATCTGGATAACAAGGGATAAATTGTGCCCTCAACCACCACCAGATCAGCATCTTTTAATGTTTTCAGTATATCCGAAGTATAGACCTCATTTCCTGAAATTACTGAAAGTATGCACATTTCGAGTACACCCTTTCGCATTTGTGTATAGTTTCTTTCTTCTTTCACGATGCAAATATAATATAAACTCATGTATTATGTTATACATAGTACTATATTTTATTAACAATTTTATTCAATTAGCCGGGTATTAAAAATTAACCATTAGTTTGGTGTCGGAAAGTTGGAAGCACTATCTTTGTGAATAACTTAGAAATGCCATGCGTGTACTCATTTTAAACGGACCAAACTTAAACCTGACAGGAAAACGGGAAATAGAGCTCTATGGGAACGTGAGTTTTGATGACTATTTGGACAAGCTTCGTGAGGAGTTCCAGGGATTGGTTATCAGCTACGCACAATCGAATGTGGAGGGTGAATTGATTAATTTTTTACAGGAAGCCAACACAAGCGTGGATGCCGTTATTCTTAATGCCGGAGCCTATACCCACACCTCAATCGCTTTAGGGGATGCCGTTAAATCGCTTGATATTCCTGTTATTGAAGTGCATATCAGTCCTATTTTCTCCAGAGAAACTTTCAGGCATACTTCCTACATAGCACCTCATTGCATAGGTACGATTGCAGGTTTTGGGCTTGGATCGTATCGGCTGGCACTTTTCCAATTGATGAAATAGTTCTGTCTAAAAAGGTAAAAGTACAATTTCAGCCACTTTTACCCCTCGATCCCCTAAAGGGGAAGTGGCTGAAATTCAGTTCTTTCAATTTTTATACCGGACTCATGAAATAATCAAGAAAAATGTTCCGGATTTAAATCAGTAAACTTCTTTTTCTGCCAAAGATAATGATCAAAGGCAATGTTACCACTGTATAGGCATGTCACCTTGGTTTGGGGTAAGTTCTTGCGTTTCTTTCTCAATGACGCGAAATGTGAATAAAAATAGAAATGAGCCCTGATAACGGCTGCAAAATCCTTTACGCCGCCCTGTAATAAAAATTTAAGCGCAGCAGCCCCATCCAGAAACAAACGAGCGATAAATACTTTCATCAACCGGTTTTCAGGCAGGTTTTTGTACAAGAGCACGAAGTTGTTTCTAAAATTAAGGTAGGTTTTACGTGCCGAACTCTTGGGCAAAGTACCGCCACCGATGTGAAACACGACTGACTGCGGACAGACCATGATTTTATATCCCTTGTTTTTTGCTCTCCAACAAAAATCAATTTCTTCCATGTGAGCGAAAAAATCATCATCCAATCCACCCAACTGGTGATAAACTTCAGCGCGGACAAATAAACACGCACCTGTTGCCCAAAACACTTCAATCGCGTCATCATATTGCTGCTGATCGGTTTCCAGGTGCTGAAACAGCCGGCCCCTGCAAAACGGATATCCATACTTATCCAAAAACCCGCCACTGGCTCCGGCATATTCAAAATCCGGTTTGTTGTAATACGACCTTATCTTTGGCTGACAAGCTGCAATTGTTGTATCCCGGTCCATCAGCTGAATAACCGGTTCAATCCAATTTGGAGTAACCTCCATATCAGAATTTAATAAGATATAGTATTCAGCCTTTATCTGACTTAGCGCCTGATTATAGCCGGTTGAAAAACCACCATTCGATTCATTTACAATCAGATATACCTGAGGAAATTTCTGTTTAAGCAGTTCAACAGAACCATCTGTAGAACAATTATCAGCCACCCAAACATCCGCTACCGGTTCACTATGCATCAACACATCGGGCAGGAATTTTTCGAGAAAACCCTTCCCATTATAATTCAGGATAACAACGGCAACTTTCTTCAATTCAGATTATTTTTATCATTCTTCCAATGTAGCCATGTAATAGCCTCGTTTTATCCGACAAATATCGAAATAAACTACGTCGAAATCAAATGCAGTTGCAATCTTTCTTATATTCCTTGAAACGGAGGTCTCAATTCAGAAAAAAGGACGATTGAAATCAAGAACATGATCGGTCATGATGCTGGTAGATACGGGGAAAACGTTCAATCCTCCGACACTACCTACTGCCAGGCTGTAAATAGTTTTGAGTTGCCCCTCCGCCATAAGTATCGGGAATCATGTCATCATCCAGGCTATAGGGATCCCAGGTGCGGCGATAAATGACGGTTTGCCAGCGGTAATTGTTTAATTCACCAATGGCATTGGAATGAATCAACTGAAAATCATTGGTCACCATATCGTGAGAATAAAAAACAAACTTTTTATCATGCTGATCGCCCAGTTGATAATACTGCCATATTTCATAGGGATAGGCAGCCGGTTCATTGTAGTTTTCCGACTTGACATTGGGTGGACCATACTGCAAATATACCCGTCCCCTGTCGGTTTCATAACCGGCCATTGCAACCGACTTAAAATTATGGTTTGCCTGATCCACCAGAACCAAATATTCCTGCCAGGCAAGTTCGGGATTCATTTCATTTCTTTGAATCCAGAAATTTAAAAAATATTTCTGCAAGGTAGCCACATCAGCTGTATTCAGCTGCGTTTTGACATATTGTTGCTCCAATTGCGTGGAAATGGGGTTCAGGTATTTGATGTATTGAACCAGCGTGTCACGATTGGTGATGCGGCCGGCAAACGAATTTTCGGTACTGAGCACCATTAAGCTATTCAGGTTAAATTCCAGGTTGGGGTTGTGCCGCTGGAAAAACAACTCTTTCTGTGTCAACAACGTATTATTTCGATCGCGAGCTTCAACCACCAACAGATAGTTCCCGCTGGGTAATTGAGAAATGTCAAACGATGACATGACCACATTCACAGCCTCAGATTTGGTTTTTTTCATTTTGTAATACTCATCCATCTTTTTGTCCACCTCGAAAGGCCTGATGTAATAGCTCAATAAATAGGGCTGATCACCCAACACTGCCAGGCTATGATACAGCTCCAGGTAAAATGACAATTGGTTTTCCTCTTGCGGGAAATAATTAAATACGAAGGGAGTGAGCGTATAGCCATTTTTCACCATAGGTCCCGAGCCACCTTGCTTAAACGAACTCAGCAATTCAATATCAGAAAACTGCATTTGCCCGGTTGGGAAATCCACTTCAATTTCAACCATACTTGAAACCGTATCGGCAGGTCTCAAATGATCGATCAGGGTCAGGAGCATTTTGTACTTTCCCTGCGGTAATGGATAACGTTGAACATCAATCATATTCGTCTGATTGATGGTGTCTTTGGTTTCAGGACTAAACAAATTGTATTTGGCAAAATCGACAATGGAATCATTCATCGTAAAAATGACTTGTATGTTAATTTGCCCTTGCCAGTTTCCGTTAGGCAATTGCTGATACTGAATGCTTTGCCCATCCACATTCAAATAGGTTTCGAGGTAGGGATTGTTGTCGGGCGTATTAAATGCCGCGTAATTGAGGTAAGCCCTCACGTTTTGGCCGGATAGCGATCCAAAAAGCAGGGCAAGTGCCAGTGATAAAATTAAATTTGTTTTCATGGTTGCGATTATTTTTACCTTACAAAAGTAGAATAAATGACTGATTATGTCAATATACCAATCATTAGACTAACTAATTTGTTGAAAAGTTGTGTGTTGCGAAAGGAATTTTTATTTGAGGTGAAACCAGGACGTGAATGAGTGGAGATTAATTAAATAACGACCAAAAGGAACTATAGCAACTCTACTTGTATAACACATATAGCGGAAATAAGTGCAATAGTATGTTAGTTAGTAGTTATATCCGATTTTGAGAACCCCAATAAAATATAATGACCATTTATGTTTCACTTTAGGATAACTTATTTTACTTTGTCCCGATAACCATACGGAATGGACAAAAATCAGAAACACAGAAAGATATTGTTTTTCAAAAACTACTTTCAAGACTTCTTTTCCAAATAAGACAAAAAAGTAAAAGCAAAAATTGTTTGGACTTTTGACTTGATTGAAGACTTACATAGAGTTCCGGAAACATATCTTAAACACATAGAGAACACGGAAGGACTTTATTAAATCCGAGTTCAACTAGGAAGCGACATTATTAGAATTTTCTGTTTTTTTGACCAAGGACAATTGGTTGTTTTAGCAAACGGTTTTCAAAAGAAAACCCAAAAGGCGCCTAAGAAAGAAATAGAAATGGCACTTAAAATAAAAACAGAATATGAAAACAAAAAATAAAAATATAATGACACTTGAAGAGTTCAAAGAAAAATACTACGGCAAACGTGGGACAAAAGAGCGTGACGAACTTGAAGCAGGTTATGAAGCGTTCAAAATCGGGGCTTTGATTCACGACACTCGTGTAGAAATGGGAATGACTCAGGAACAACTTGCGAAAAAAGTTGGGACAACCAAATCTAACATTTCAAAAATAGAGAACAACATAAAAGAAGCTCGCATTTCGACACTTCAAATAATCATTGAACTTGGTTTTGGCGGACGACTTGAATTGAATGTTAAAATCTGACGTGCGACTTGACCGAAGGAAGAAAAACCGCATATATCAGCACCTACCCAAAAGGCGGGGTTTCATGTTCCAAAGACAGTTTTGTGGTTAATCAAACATTAGTTTTTCAAATCAAGTTTTGTGGTAAAAGTCCCGCCCTTCGGTAGCTGCAAACCGTTGTATGGGATGATTGAACCCCACCCAAAAACCAAAAACCACCGTCAACATTGAGTTATCCGGTGGTTTTCTTGCATTTGCCTTGATGGCTGGCGGAGAGTAAGGGATTCGAACCCTTGGTCCACTTGCGCGGACAACGGTTTTCGAGACCGCCCCATTCGACCGCTCTGGCAACTCTCCGTCGGCAAAATTAAACTTTTATGAATTTGATTGAACCTTTCAGAATTAAATAAAGCCATTCTGACCGAATTTTCCTGAATCCACCAGCAAGAGCCATCAACAGGTGTGCAATACTTAATACCCCAAAAACTCATCAAACAATACCTGAACATAGGACCTGCCTTGAAGTTCCAACGAATCAATTATTTCAGTTGAACCCTCTGAATGATATCGGGTGCTTTGCTGAATGTTCATAACGAGGTACCCTTCATCGCGCTTCCATCCAAAGCCATCGTTCAAGTCGAAATAGGCAAAGTGCGGCGAAAAGGGATTAAACATGTTCTTGCTCCAAAAAAAAGCCTCTGAAGATTGCCCCAGTTGATGCAACAGAGTGGCCGTGATATCCACATTGCTGAACAACCTGTCGTCCTGAAGTCCGTGCAAGCTGTCCTTAAGCGCGCCTCCAAGCAACAACAACGGAATTTGATGGTATTCAAAACTTTCCAAAGGATAATTGTGATATGAATTGTGCGAATGATCGGCCATGATGATAAACAGGGTATTGCTAAACCAGGGTTGGAGTTTCGCCATGTTAAAAAACCGGCCGACTGCCGAATCGGTATAGTGGGCCGAATTGACAAAAGCACGCTCGAATTCAACAAAATCAATGGTTCGTAAACCGGGCTGATCGTAGGGTGAATGAGAGCTTAAGGTGAAAGCAGTTGAAAAAAACGGCTCGGGCAGCTGGTTTAGTTCCCTGACATAATGATTGAGAAAATCGACATCATGTACGCCCAATTTACCTCTTGGAAGACTGGCATCCAGGTCTTTCCCTTCCACAATCAGATCTAAGTGATTGGCCACCAGAAAGCTCTTGATGTTGCCATAATTGAGCTGACCACCAAAGAAAAATGAAGTGTGGTATCCCAAAGGATGTAACTGCGTGATCAGGCTGGGCACGGAGCCATATTTTTCGGGGTAATTGGTCAAAGTAACAACAGGCAAGGCGGGCAGTCCACCATAGATGCTCGCCATGGCTTGCTGCGAGCGGTTCCCTGTGGCATAAAAATTGGTGAATAACAATCCTTCTTTTTCTAACTCGTGAATGCGCGGGGTAATTCCCGGAATTCCACCCAACGATTCCAATAAATCACCCGAAAAACTTTCCAGCAACAAGATAACAATGTTTGGTCGGGATGTGTTTAATATAGGGATGGTGGTGTCTTTTTCAACCTGGTGTAACTGCTTCACAACCTGATTGGCTTGTTGGGAAGGAAGTGTACTAAACACATTCCGCTGATTCATCTCGTGGTATTCAAGCAAGCTAAATACCAGGTTATAACCGTTGTTAATGGCAGCCAGGTTCAGAATGTTTTGTTTGGAGAAGTAAGAAACACTTGACGTAATGGGAATGGCTTGCCATCCACCCCTGATGCCGGAGAAAAGCAGAAAAGGAACGATTAGTAAATACAATAATTTCGACCACCCATTTCTAATTGGTAAAGTCACTTGTTTTGAATAAACCTTCTTGATGTAAATCCAGAAAAAAAACAGGAACCCAATCAACAGGATTGTGGACAAAAAGAAGAAACCGCTGGTGGTATAAGAATTAAACACCTCATCGGGACGTTCGAGATACGACAGCGCTTTGTATGATAATTTGGTCTTCCACTCCCCATAAATCGCCAGTTCGCCGGTTGTAATCAACAAATAAACAAATATCACGAGGGCCGAGTATACTTTGTTCGTCACATCCAACCACCGCCGGTTAAATAAGAAACCGGCCAATTGTAATAAAAACGGCACCACCAACACATACGATGCCGAAGAAATATCAACCGGAAGCGCGTAATAGAAGGTTTGTAACACTTCCCAAACAGGTATGTGGGCTACGTGAAGGTGAGAAAAATAATAAATCAGAAACAAGGCGCGTAGCAGAGCAAAAAAAACCAACCAAAAGATAAATTGCTTGATTATCAAAATAAACGATTGCTTCATGCGGCTACCAGGTTAACTTTAAATTGTACGTTTGAAAAATGGCATCTCAACGGTGTTTGAAAATCTGAAATCAGGCTTCAGCGTGCAAAAGTAATCAATCCGCTATTGTTGCGACTTGCTCAATTATAAAATGTGGCGAAAGGATTATCTTTGCAAAAAATATCCCCATGAGTATTCAACAAAACCTGAATCATTATATTCAACTACTCCCGCCGAAGGTAACACTGGTTGCCGTTACGAAAACGAAACCCGTGGAAGACATACAGGAAGCTTATGATGCCGGACAGCGTATTTTTGGTGAAAACAAGGCACAGGATATGGCTGCAAAGTACCCCTTGTTGCCCCGGGATATCGAATGGCATTTTATTGGCCACCTGCAAACCAACAAGGTAAAAGCCATTGCCTCGTTTGTTAAACTGATTCATGCGGTTGACAGTTTGAAGCTTCTCGCTGAGATCAACAAGCAAGCCGCTGAAAACCAACGTGTAATCGATTGTCTGCTGCAATTTCATATTGCTGAGGAAGAAACCAAATTTGGATTAACTATTGCTGAAGCAAGGGAAATTTTAACTTCCGAACAATACAAAAAAATGGAGAATATCCGGGTAACCGGCGTGATGGGAATGGCCACCTTAACCGACGACACCAATCAGGTGACCCGGGAGTTTGACCAACTGGGCACCTGTTTCCGGCAATTAAAATCCGAGTTCTTCCCTTCCATGGACTCTTTCAAAGAACTATCCATGGGCATGTCTGATGATTTTCAAATAGCCATCAAAGCAGGCAGCACCCTGATCAGGATCGGGACCGGAATCTTTGGTGAACGCAATTACTAACAGCACCTTACTCTATGACAGAATATTTTCTTTTTATTGCAGGATTTATTATTTTGATAACCGGAGCCAAATACCTCGTTGACGGAGCCTCTGCGGCAGGAGTTAAACTTGGTCTTTCGCAAATGATTATCGGGCTTACCATCGTAGCCATCGGCACCTCGTTGCCCGAACTGATGATTAATGTTTTTGCAAGCATATCAGGCAACACGGGCCTGGCCATCGGAAATGTGGTAGGTAGTAACTTGATGAATACGCTGTTCATCGTTGGCATTACTGCCGCCATATACCCCATATACGCGGTAAAAAGTGTTTACAAACGTGATGTATGGCTCAACCTCCTGGCTATCGCCACAATCATCATGCTGGCCAATGATCGGCTTATTTTTAAGGGGTCAAACATCATTGATCAGGTTGATGGTGGAATCCTTTTGGCGCTTTGTGTGTATGTGCTTTACCTGATATTTTTCAAATCAACTCTTGATCATACGCCCCCTGACATTTCTCAAGCCACTATGTCGTGGATTCGCACCATCTTATTTATCGTGGGGGGTACAGCAGGGCTGTATTTTGGAGGAAAATGGATCGTCGACAGCACCACTGTAATTGGTGCGCGACTTGGTATCTCTGATTCGATGATGGGACTAACCGTGATAGCGATAGCTACTTCGCTACCCGAATTGGCGACCAGTATTGTTGCCGCGATGAATAAAAAAACCGATATTGCACTTGGCAACGTGCTGGGAAGCAATATCTTCAACATTTTTCTGGTTCTGGGATTAAGTGCGGTAATCCACCCCATTCCTTTTGATATTTCCCTTAATGTGCAACTCATCCTGTTGTTTGCCTCCGGAATTTTCATTGCCCTGCTTATCTATGTTGGAAAAACTTCGAAAACCATTACCCGCATCGAAGGAAGTATCCTCATTTTTTCGTATCTGGTTTTTATGGTTTGGATGATCCAAAACCAGTGAAATACAAAAGATCACAGTCTATTTCAGATCATCTCGCTTAATCATGCTTGAAATGGCATGATTCTGTATTTCTTTCAACTAATTGTTAATGTTTATCCAAAACCGATTTAACCGGCCAATACAACCTGAAACCCACGCCCCTTTTGAAGCTAAAAAATAACAATGTTATTTTATTAACAATTATTTGGATTAAACAATCAACACTTGTACTTTTGTCTTGTTATTAAATTAACAAGAATATCATGGAAGATCGGGGGACATTCGATAATTTACCACACAAGACCATTGCCAGGCTAAGCCAATATCGCAGGGCCTTGTTACTTTGCCTGAGTCGAGGCAAAAGCCATATTTTTTCACATGAAATAGCCAGCATACAGCATATTACGCCAGTACAGGTGCGTAGGGACCTCATGTTGATTGGTTATTCCGGCACACTCCGAAAAGGATATAACATCAAAGAATTGATCAACTTGATTGGCAATATCATCGATAGCGAAGAAGGCATCAAAGTAGCCATCGTGGGCATGGGAAACCTGGGTCGGGCATTGATTAACTATTTCAGCGGGAAACGTCACAAACTCTCCATCATTGCAGGATTTGATACCAATCCCGACAAAATAGGGAACACGATGAATGGCGTACCATGCTATTCAGCCACCAGAATGAGAGAAATCATCGAAAAAGAGGGGATACAGATCGCCATCATTACCGTACCTGCCGAAAATGCCAGTCAAACGGCCAACGAACTGGTGGCTGCAGGAATCAAAGGTTTGCTAAATTATACTCCCAAACCCATTGATGTGCCCGAATATGTTTATTTGGAAGAATACGACATGATAACAACCCTGGAGAAAGTGGCCTTTTATGTTAAAATGAAAACCCTGGAAGAAGAAGATATAACCACCATTTAAAAAAAATGCCGGTTTCCCGGCTTTTTCATTCACAATTTATCTTATTACTAACCGGTTGGTTTTTTAAACCATCGTAACCCGGGTTCCTCCATTATCAACTCCAAGTAAAGTTGTTTCAGTAATGATGGCATCTTTTCCGGTAGTTTCTACAAACCGAATGGCTGCCTTTATTTTCGGTCCCATGCTACCTTCACCAAATTGACCTTCAGCCAAATATCGTTTGGCATCGGCGATATTTAACCTGTCGAGTGAAAGCTGCTGAGGTGTATTAAAATTCAAACAAACCTTAGGCACATCAGTGAGAATGAATAATTTATCTGCCCGAACCTGCGAAGCCAACAGCGATGAGGCCAGGTCCTTGTCGATGACAGCATCGATTCCCTCCAGAAAATTTTCTTCCCGGTAATAACAAGGAATTCCACCTCCACCAACGGCAATCACGATGTGACCACTTCTGGCGATTTGCTCGATCGTTTTCCTGTTAAAAATAACCAATGGTGTGGGAGAAGCTACGACTTTGCGCCATCCTCTACCTGCTGCATCTTCCTTATAGACGGAGCCTGTTTCTGCCATCAATTTCTCCACTTCCTCCTTTTTATAGTAGGGGCCTATTGGCTTGGTTGGATTTTTAAAAGCAGGATCATCTTTGTTGACAAGTACCTGGGTAATAATGGAGATAATATCCGATTCCAGATCTTCCTTCATTAAAACATTGCGTAACTGCTGTTCTAAAATGTATCCTATAAAACCTTGAGAATAAGCCACACTAATATCAAGTGGCATATCCGGCACTCCATATAATTTGTTCCCGGCTGTATTGGCCAACAATATGTTCCCAACTTGTGGACCGTTTCCATGCGTTAGTACCAACGCGTAATCCCTCTTTATTAATTTCACCAGACTACTGCTGGCATTGCTTGCATTTTGCTCCTGCTCCGAAATTGTTCCACTCTGCCCTGCCCTAAGTAGTGCATTTCCTCCGAATGCCACAACGGCTAACTTCCTCATATTCATTATTTTTAAATAATTCTGTGGACAAAAATACTGCTTTTTATTGTTATTACCGAGTTCGAGTGTGATTTTTTTAACAATCAAATGTCAAATTCTGCCACGACATCTTCATTGATATAAATTTATTGGCCAATCCGGGTTAAATGAAAATATTTACCGGTTGACAGGTAAACAATGGAATTGTTTTATAAATTGCGGCGTTTCTTGATCATCTCATCAATTAAATAGCATTAAAATGAGACAATTCGTCGGCTTTTTTTTGGTACCTCTTATTTTTTTGTGGTTGGTATTGTTTGCCGATTTGGCACCTGGAAAGCCTGAAGTAACTTATACACTGGCTGTCGCGGTATTAATGGCTGGCTGGTGGATTACTGAAGTGATACCTCTGGCGGTTACTTCCCTATTGCCTGTTGTCTTATTACCATTTTTAGGAGTTATGGATGGTAAAGAGGTTTCCTCGGCCTATTTTAACCACGTGATCTTCCTGTTTATTGGTGGGTTTATTGTGGCATTGGCTATGCAAAAATGGGAGCTTCATCGAAGAATCGCGCTGAAAATTATGCTTTACACCGGCACCAGTCCCAAAAGAGTGCTGCTGGGATTTATGGCCGCAACAGCTTTTTTATCGATGTGGATTTCAAACACGGCCACAGCGATGATGATGGTGCCCATTTTATTGTCCATTTCAAAAAAATTACACGATTTCATGGATGAGAAATCACACAAAAAATTTACGACAGGATTACTGCTTGGAGTTGCATATAGTGCCTCCATCGGGGGCATTGCCACATTGGTTGGGACTCCACCCAATTTGTCGTTCGCCAGGATTTTTCAAATTATGTTCCCGGGTGCTCCTGAAGTGAGTTTTAGTACCTGGTTTATATTTGCCATGCCCATTAGCCTTGTATTGTTCCTTTCTACCTGGGTGTTACTTTACACGCTTTACAAACCGGCACATTTTGAGACAGCGTGCACAGGTGAAGCCCTGAAAAACGAATACCATCAATTGGGAAAGGCTTCTTACGAGGAGCGTATCGTACTGATTTTATTCACATTACTAGCCGTCCTTTGGTTAACGCGAGCTGATTTAGCTCTTGGAAATTTCACCCTTCCGGGATGGAGTGCGCTGCTGCCACACCCCGAACAAGTGAATGACGGTACTGTGGCCATAGCGGTGGCCATTTTGCTTTTTATTATTCCTACTTCTGCAAAAAATGGAATTCGAATAATGGACTGGAAGACTGCAAAGAAACTTCCCTGGAATATTGTGTTGCTCTTCGGAGGTGGTTTTGCCCTGGCCAATGCCTTTAAAGTTTCAGGATTGTCGATGTGGGTTGGCGAGCAGATGGGAGCAGCCGCGGGACTTCCTGTCATTCTGATCATTGTTATGATTTCACTGGTTATGACTTTTTTAACGGAGCTCACCTCAAATACAGCTACCACCGAAATGTTGCTTCCCGTATTGGCAGGCCTATCGGTGAGCGTTGAGATAAACCCGCTGCTATTAATGCTGCCGGCAACGCTCAGTGCCTCTATGGCCTTTATGCTGCCAGTTGCCACACCTCCGAACGCCATTGTATTCGGTTCCAACCAGTTATCTGTAGGAGATATGGCTAAGACAGGCTTTATCCTGAATCTGATTGGAGTAGTAGTAATTGCATTGGCCACATACTATTGGGGTGCCTATTTGTTCAACATCGAGATGGGTCAGATGCCTTTGTGGGCAAGCCCCGCTCACTAATTTGTTCACTCCAATGATGCAAAAACACAATCAAAAAAAAGCCTATGTATTCGCTCTGGTGGCGGTAGTCTTCTGGTCCACCATGAGTTCAGCATTTAAACTAACACTGCAAGGCATCGCCTTCGATGAATTGCTCCTTTGGGCTTCGATCTTTGGATTTTTTACATTACTAATTTTAAATCAAATTGGAAGTAATCGACTGAATTTCTGCACAATAACAAAAGGCGATTTGCGCCGATCGGCCATCATGGGGTTTTTCAATCCATTTTTATACTACCTGGTTTTATTTAAAGCCTATGAACTTTTAGAAGCCCAATTGGCCGGTACATTAAATTATACCTGGCCGGTGATCTTGGTGTTGCTTTCAGGAATCATCTTAAAGCAAAAGATCAGACCCATCAATTACATCGCCTTGATCATCAGTTTTTGTGGATTAATGATCATCAGTACAAAGGGAAATTTGAACTTTATCAACGTGGATCATCCTTTGGGAATTATTCTGGCCGTTGGCAGCGCATTTATCTGGGCGTTGTATTGGATCCTGAATATGAAAGATCCCCGCGAAGATACCGGTAAAATTACCATGAACCTTTTCTTTGGTCTTCTGTATTTACTGATTTACATGACTTTATCGGAAAAGACTTTTCCTATTCCTACAGGCTGGACGTTGGCTGGATGTGTGTACATCGGCCTATTCGAAATGAGCTTAACATTTGTAATCTGGCTTAAAGCCTTGAATACTTCTGAAAATACCGCCAAAGTGAGCAACCTGATCTATCTTTCTCCATTTATTGGTCTGTTTTTCATTCGGCTACTGGTGGGAGAACCCATTCTCACCTCAACCATTATTGGGCTTTTGATCATCATCGGGGGTATTTTAATTCAGCAATTTCCGGTTGCAAATAAGCAATCCAAAAATTAAATAAACCGCTTCAATATAACAGTTGCTTAAACAGAAGGGTGGAGGTTGTTGCAGTCGGCTAAAGCCAGACTGCAATCGATTGATTCTATTCAGTTTTATTCATATACAATGAACATGTTAAAAGTACATCCATTGCATCCGGATTTATCCGACTGCAAGTCGATCAGATTTATTCCTTAATTTCCAGGTATTTATTATATACGGGAGATGATCGGACACCCCATTAATTCAATTTTTCCTCCTCCCCTATTTCAATGGAGTTTAATGCTACTTTTGTTTTTCAGAAAATTGACCAGATATGTATCCACGGGTTAGTGATTTTATTAACGATGTTTTCGGTACCCACCTAAACCTCCCCATACAGAGTTACGGTTTCTTTCTTGCCCTGGCGTTTGTTTGTGGGGGCTACTTATTAAACAAAGAGTTAATCCGGCAGGAAAAAGCCGGGCATGTTTGGTCAACCAAACGCAAAACGCTGAAAGGTCAGAAGGCAGGGTTTCTCGAGCTGGTCAGCATCTTTGTTATCAGCCTGTTGATTGGCTTCAAATTAACCGGCTTAGTCATTCATTACCAGGAATTTGTCAATAATCCACAAGCCTTTGTGTTTTCATCATCCGGAAACTGGATTGGCGGATTGATACTTGCCTCGGCCCTGACCTTTATCCAATATTATTTAAAGAAACAAAAAGCGCTTGACCCTCCACAGGTTAACGAAGTGGAAGTTCACGCCAATGAACAAACTTGGGCCATCGTTTTTATTGCCGTCATTTTTGGGATTATTGGCGCCAAAATATTTCATCAATTCGAAAATTGGAACGATTTTACGGCAGATCCCCTGGGAAGCCTGTTAAATTTCAGCGGACTTACTTTTTATGGCGGATTGATCGTTGCCACCTTCGGGGTAGGCTATTATGGTGAAAAACATGGTATTCCATGGAAGCGCATGGCCGATAGCATTGCACCTTCATTGATATTGGCCTATGGAATTGGCAGAATTGGTTGCCAGGTGGCCGGGGATGGCGATTGGGGAATTGTGAACCTGGCTCCCATGCCGCAGTGGTTATCTTTTTTACCCGACTGGGTGTGGGCCTATCGTTATCCGCACAACATCCTCAACGAAGGCATCAGAATGGAAGGGTGCACGGGCGCCCATTGTTTTCAGCTGGCTCAACCGGTTTTTCCTACTCCCCTCTACGAAACCACCATGTCGCTGCTCATTTTTCTGTTCTTGTGGTCGGTTAGAAAACAGTTTAAAACTGCCGGAATTCTTTTTGCCATTTACCTCATGCTGAATGGTATCGAACGATTTCTGATCGAGCAAATCAGGGTGAACAATGTGCTGGATTTCTGGGGAATAAAAGCAACCCAGGCTGAAGTGATTGCTACTTTGATTTTTATTCTGGGACTAGGATTTTTTATTTATTTGTTAGCTAAAAAGCCGAAACCGACTATATGAACCTTGAACATATTACACTAGATGTCAATAAAATATGCATCGAAACGGGGCATTTTATCAAAAGCCAGGTTGAGAAACTTTCCAATCAGGATGTCATTGAAAAAGGCGTTCACAATCTGGTCACTTTCGTGGATAAAGAATCTGAGAAACGCATCATCACAGCACTAACACCCCTGGTTAAAGAAGCAGGGTTTATTGCTGAAGAGCAAAGCAACCTTCCACGAGGTGATGAGTACAACTGGATTGTGGACCCACTGGATGGCACCACCAATTTCGTTCATGGCATTCCATTGTTTTCCATTTCGATTGCCTTGATGAAAAAGGACGAATTGCTAATAGGCGTGGTGTACGAGGTAAATTTGAAAGAGTGTTTTTATGCCTGGAAAAGTGGCGGGGCTTTTTTAAATGGAAAACCAATTCATGTTTCGGGCACCGACAAACTCGACAATTCTCTGATTGCCACCGGATTTCCTTATTATGACTATTCGTTTCTCGATCCCTACTTGTCTCTTTTTAAAGATCTGATGCAAACTTCGCGTGGAGTACGTCGACTTGGCTCAGCAGCAGTCGACCTGGCCTATGTGGCCTGTGGGCGGTTTGATCTCTTCTACGAATATGGCCTCCAGCCTTGGGATGTAGCCGCAGGAGCGTTGATTGTAAAAGAAGCTGGCGGTATGGTTACCGACTTTAAAAAGGGCAATCAATATATTTTCGGGCATCAGTTAATAGCATCCAACATATTAATCCACAGTGAATTCACCTGTAAATTTCAGGAACATTTCAAAAACGAATCCTTATAACTCTTCACAATATTTTAGTATTATTGCATAAAAGTAAGTGATATGACCCAAAAGAAGCTTGTTCAGGAAGAACTGGAAAAAGATAGTCCATACAGAAGTCTCTTCAAAGCCATTAGTTGGCGGTTTATAGCGTCTGGCGCAACGTTTATCATCAGTTTTACGGTATTTACGCAGGCTACCCAAAGTGCCTTTAAAGATGTGATTGGCGCAGTCTCAATGATCACAGCCATTGATATAATCGCCAAACTGATCTTATATTATCTTCATGAAAGGTTATGGACCAATATTGGCTGGGGGAAATACTGGCATCGGCAAGTTTTGCGCAAGCGATATAAAAGCATTCATAAAAAACGTCCAGAAAAATCCTGACCATGAAAAAGCTAATTTCCATAACCCTCTTGTTAATTTCTTCTTTCCTCAGTGTTCATCAGGAAATAAAGGCCAATACCGACAGTGCTTCTGTTATGGTATACACATTCGACATGAAGGAAATGATTGCCCCCCCGGTTTGGAGAACAACAAAAAACGCCATCGAAAAGGCCGTTGAACAAAAAGCGGATCTGATTGTAATCCATATGAATACCTATGGAGGAACATTGGATGATGCGGATTCAATACGGACAAAAATCCTGAATAGCACCATCCCTGTTTATATCTTTATCGACAAAAATGCGGCCTCTGCCGGCGCACTTATTTCCATCGCTTGCGACAGCATTTATATGGCACCCGGATCGAGCATAGGTGCTGCCACCGTAGTTAACCAGAGTGGCGAACAGATGCCCGACAAATATCAGAGTTATATGCGTTCGATGATGCGTGCCACGGCAGAGGCCAAGAACCGCGATCCGAAAATAGCCCAGGCCATGGTGGATCCAAAAGTTTATGTGCCGGGAATTAGCGACTCCGGCCAGGTGCTGACTTTCACCGTGAGCGAAGCGATTCAACATGGGTTTTGTGAAGCAAAAGTTGAAAACTTAAACGAATTACTTCAACATGCAGGCATTCAGAATTACGAGGTGGTACCACATGAAATTTCAGCAACCGACAATATAATTGGCTGGTTGATCAATCCATTTGTAAGCGGCATTTTAATTATGCTGATTATCGGCGGAATTTACTTCGAGCTGCAAACACCCGGCATTGGTTTTCCGCTGGCAGCAGCCTTCGTTGCCGCCATGTTATATTTTGCCCCCCTGTATCTGGAGGGGTTGGCCAATCATTGGGAAATCATCGTGTTTATCGTTGGTGTAGCCTTAATAGCGGTGGAAATATTTGCCATACCCGGATTTGGCGTAATTGGTGTTTTAGGACTGGTGCTCATGATTATCGGGCTTACCTTGAGTATGGTTGGGAACATTAATCCCATCAATATTGAGGCCAATATCTCACAGATCACCAAAGCCTTGTCCATCGTCGTTATTGCCTTCTTTCTGGCCATCACGGTAAGCATCATGCTAAGTAAAAAATTATTTACCAGCAGAGCCTTCGGTCATCTGGCATTAACGAAAACACAAAACGTGGATGAAGGGTATACCTCCGCCTCACCTGATTATACTGCCAGAATCGGACAGGAAGGAATAGCCTACACCATGCTTCGCCCGGCAGGCAAGATAATGATTGACAACGAATTGTATGATGCAACCGCCCGATCAGGGTTAATCGAAAAAGGTGTCAGGATTGTGGTGGTAGGATATCTGAATGCCCAGTTGGTGGTAAAGAAATTATAACAAGAGAAACTGTCTAAGATGACCCGATCTCTTCATCAAATCAAATCCTGCATTAAATCCTTCATAGAATAAATCCCTGATTTTCCTCTCAGAAATTCGGCAGCGAGCACAGCACCCAACGCAAATCCCTGGCGGTTCTTAGCCTCATGAACCAAGGAAATGATGTCCTGTTGCGAGTCATAGGTAACTTCGTGGGTTCCAGGAACCTCCCCTTCTCTGATACTTTCTATGGATAATGTCCCGTTTTCACCAGGCTGTTCCAAAGTCCAGGATGTTAAATTACCGAACCGGGAAATGATCTGGTCAGCCAGCGTAATGGCCGTTCCGCTTGGGGCATCAAGTTTATGCATGTGGTGGATTTCCTTCATTTTTGGCGTATATCCCGACACCTTCGACATGATTAGCGCCAGTTGCTCATTGAGATAAAACAGAATATTTACACCCACCGAAAAATTGGATGCATAAAAAAAAGCACCGCCTAACGATGTACATTCTCCGACAACTTCATCCCATTTTTCAAGCCATCCGGTCGTTCCTGAAATCACTGGGAGCTGATGGTTAAAGCAATAGCTATACACTTCACGAACAGCATCCGGCAAACTAAAATCAATCACCACAGGTCTTTCCATGTTATTTATTTCCAGATCGTTCCAGTCTGATTTCTTATCTAAACGAGCCACGATATGATGACCCCGGAGTTGAGCGGCTTTTTCCACTTCATGCCCCATACGGCCATAGCCTGAGAGAATGATGTTCATGATACATTATTTTTCAAGGTCAAAAACTAACTGTGATCCTCAATCCATTTGGTGTTACCGGACCTGGCTCAGAAAATGAGCCCGAATTAAAATGGAGTGGTTGAATCATCGGGTCTACCCGCACAGACAGGTTTTCATCCACTTCCCAATAGTAAAGGTGGGCATCAACAGTGGCATCCAACATTTGCAGTATGTACCAGGCCCCCATGACAATATATGACAATTCCATGTTTCTCCGATAGAAATCACGAATTGATTTCAGGTCCTCTGTTTTATATTTCTTAGCCAATGGATTATCGCATTCTGTACCCAGGGCGGCTGCAGTAGCAGAACAAGTATAGGCTTCCCGGTATTTCTTGTATTCCGAACCGTTGGCTATGGCAAAATATCCCGTAACCCCAAATCCAGCATAAACGATGGGTAGTTTCCAGTACTTTTTATTGTAAATCTGCCCGGCGCCCGGAACTAAAGCATATAAGGTGGCTTTTTTGGGTGAATGTGGTCTCAATGCACTGGTTTTCTCGGGTTTTTCAATCTCCGTGTTTTGTGCTTGTATAGAGTAAATTCCCGCGAAAAAGAGGAAAATCAGGATGAGTTGACCGATATTTTTGCGAGTCTTTATCAATTTATTGTTGTTCCCTGAACACATTGATAATGGATTCGAGTTCATTATCATTTTTAAAACTGATAACGATGGATCCTTGTCCTTTATTATTGCGTTTCAAGCTAACTTTCGTCCCCAGTTTCTGGCTTAACACGGAGGTTGTTTCTTTAAATTTCTCGGGTATGGGGCTCGTCTTTTTGATGGTCTTTTTCGCAGCTTCGGCACCTTTCGCCAATGTTCTCACCATTTCTTCTACCTGCCGCACGTTGAGTCCACGGTTAATAATCATCTGCAACATACTCTCTTGCAATTCTCCGTCCTCAACGGTAATCAGGGCACGTGCATGGCCGGATGTGATAAACCCATCGCGCAAAGCAACTTGTACAGATGGGGGGAGTTTTAGTAAACGCAAGGCATTGGCTATGGAGGAACGGTTTTTACCTATGCGTTCGCTGAGTTTTTCCTGGGTAAGATTACATTCTTCAATCAACCGTTGGTAGCTGATAGCCACCTCAATGGCATTCAATTCCTGACGGTGAATGTTTTCGATGAGTGCGAGTTCAAGCATTTGCTCATCGTTGGCTACCCTGATAAACGCAGGAATGCGCTCAATACCGGCCAATTGAGATGCGCGCAGCCTGCGTTCTCCGGCAATGAGTTGATACTTATCATATCCCATTTTCCTGACGGTGATGGGCTGGATAACTCCCTGTGATAATATTGAATCGGCAAGCTCACGCAACAACATTCCATCAAAATCGGTCCGGGGTTGAAACGGATTGGTTTCTATTTTTGAAATTTCGAGTTCGGCGATGGCACCTGCTACATAATTCCCGGAAATATCTTCTGAGGTGATGTCAGTATCAGGACTTTGCAAAATGGAGTCCAATCCCCTGCCCAACGCTTTCCGCTTACCCTTTAATTCGCTCATGGCATTAATCTATTATTTTATCCTCATTATTCATTGAGGTCATGTTGTTTTTTTGCAGTATCTCGCGAGCCAGGTTCAAATAATTAATTGCTCCTGAACTCTGCACATCATACATGATGATAGAATCGCCAAAACTGGGAGCTTCGCCAAGTTTGGTATTCCGGGTAATAATGGTATCAAAAACCATTTTCTGAAAATGTGTTTTCACCTCTTCAACTACTTGTTTCGACAAGCGAAGTCTGCCATCGAACATGGTAAGCAAAATCCCTTCAATATCAAGTCGCTGGTTTAAACGGCTTTGTACAATTTTTATGGTATTCAACAATTTACCTAGACCCTCAAGCGCGAAATACTCGCACTGCACCGGGATGATGACCGAGTCAGCAGCTGACAAAGCATTCACGGTGATTAAACCCAGTGATGGAGAACAATCGATGATAATGAAATCATATTTATCCTTCACTTTTTCAAGTACTTGTTTCATCATCATCTCCCGATTTGGCAGGTTGATGAGTTCAATCTCGGCACCCACCAAATCGATGTGGGCAGGTAATAAATCGAGATGAGGTGTTTTTGTGGGCAGGATCACCTGGGTTACATCCAGGTTATCAACAATGCACTCGTATATGCTCGCCTGTATTAGTTTGGGATCGAACCCGATACCCGAAGTCGCATTCGCCTGTGGATCTGCATCAACAATGAGTGTATGATATTCTAAAACCGCCAGACTGGCAGCAAGGTTTATGGAAGTTGTTGTTTTTCCAACTCCTCCTTTTTGATTCGTAACAGCAATCGTTTTTCCCATGGTATTTGTTCAGTTGTTAACCCATCCCCAAGTGGCAAAAATACAATATTGGATTGAGCCAACAAGAAGGATAAGACGAACTTATTAACATGTATTGATCAGGGACGAACCATTGAACAGGTATTGATGAGAATTTATTAACATCAAGAATATTAAATGATTAACCAACAATTCACAAGCCAGAAGCGGGTAAATTCAGTGAAAACAAATTTAACGAATATTAGTTTTCATCTTCGCCCCCCAAATCTTCAAAAGAAACATCTAATGCAGAAGTTTTGACGTCTTCTGATGTAGTATCCTCTCTGATGGCATCCTGGTCATTTTCTACAAAATTAATGGCTGCATCCAGTCCCTCACGGAACTTTTCAAAATCTTCTCCATATAAAAAGATTTTATGCTTTTCGTAGGTAAAATGGCCATCCGCTTCATTAAAACGCCGTTTGCTTTCTGTAATGGTAATAAACAACTCCTTTGCTCTTGTTGCCTTCACATCAAAAAAATATGTTCGTTTTCCTGCCCTTACCGACTTTGAATAATAATCGGCCCCTCTTTCCTGATTCTCTGGTTCTCCCATTCTGATGAAGTAAATTGGTTAATTAGTTACTTACCCCGAAATAATGGTTCAAAGTTAACAATAATCCTTTCTGACCTATTGTATCTGCTTTCATTGTTGAAAAAACGTGAATTTTGTTAATAACCCCTGTGATAAACAGGCCTATCCTGCTTATTGTTTTATAATTTTAATTACCTCAGTTTTTTCGGGAATAACAACACGCACATAAAAAACACCTGAATTCAACAAGTTTACCACACGATCAAGGTTGATGATACGATCAGCCCTTGAGCGGGTATATTTCCCTGAATACACTAATTTTCCAGAGGTACTTATCAACTCAACAACAACTAATTCAATAGAATCCAGGTTAAGCTTCAGGTCGAGTTCATACCTAAACGGGTTTGGGAATGCCTCAACCAAGGTTTTTCCATTTGCCTGATTTCCGGCAATTTCCAACAGCAGTCCATAAGCCACTCCATAATCCGGTATTCCCCATCCAAGTATATCATCCGGGTTCAGGGCCTGGCTTCCGCTTTGTTTAAGTGCATTATGAACTTCAATCACCGGCATTTCGGGATAAGCTTGTACCAAACATGCCGTCATTCCTGCAATGACAGGTGATGAGAAAGAAGTTCCATTTCCAAAGCCGGCATCACTCATCCCATAAGCAACAAAAGTATTTTGACCTGTTGCAGCAATAGTGGGTTTATGTCTTCCATCGTATGTTGGCCCAATAGAACTAAAAGAGGCCCTGACCCCATCCGGATCAACAGCGCCAATGCTAAGAACATTAAACCCGTCCGCAGGTGCACCGATATATGGAAAATCAGGATCATTGCCTGAATTTCCTGCACTGTTCACCACAACGATACCTTTTTCAGCTGCCCGGTCTGCACCACGGGTGCTCACATTGGTGGCGCCGTTCATGTCCTGGTAGGTATGATTAAACTGTGGATTATCAAAATCAATATAACCCAATGAACTGTTGATGATGTCGGCTCCTACACTATCAGCAAATTCAGCCGCCGAAACCCAATTGTATTCTTCAATCACATTTTCCGATTGTACATCTTCGGGTCTTAGCAACCAATAGCCGGCCTGTGGGGCGGTTCCAATCATCTGCCCGGGCGAATAGGCTGCCATGGTCGACAATACAGAGTTGCCGTGTCCACTTTCAGTGAAAACATTTCCTCCGGGATGAACAAAATCTTTGGTGCCCAACACCCGGTTGTTCATCCACAGGCTATCAAAAAACGGATGTTGCTCTGTACCGCTAAACCCACCATCCAAAACAGCAATCACCACTCCCTGACCCTGATATCCCATATCATGTAGGACAGTACCATTGATCTGGTTGATTTGCGGACCCGCTCCACCATAATTATAAGTACCCGTGTTCTTCAGGTTGTTGTATTCCAATTTCTCAGCTAACGCGATGGTCTCGTTAGCAAAGTAGGCTTTATCAATCCCTGTAGGTATCGGCTGAGGAAGTTTCACCACGTTTTGAACGTAAGGCAGGGCCCCGATCAATTCAATAACCGTTGTATCTTCGGTAAAGACAGTTACCCCATTCATCCATTTAGTAGGGTTGAGCAATTGAGCCCCAGCTGCGGAAACTCCCTGAAGATAAGCCGGATTAACCGGCAAATCCTCTTCGGTAATGACAATACCATACTTTTCACGGCGATCGATGGCCCGCTGTGAGAGAAATTCCTCCGGCTGGTTGATCGAATAAGGAGAATTGTTTTTGTCGGTAAACTGGATATAGTATTTATCCGGCGCTACTTGTCCGGTAAGCATCGTTCCCAGAGCAAGTAATACAGCTAGTGTAGAAATGAATTTCATGTTCGAATAATTGTTAGTCATGTTGACAAATTTTTTCATCAAGTCGTTGCATTTATTGATATTGAGGGATAACGGTGTTATTTGACAAATTTACATCAGGAACTCCTTTGGAACCCAAAATGACTTTTTCAATTTGTTTTTTATTATCCACCTGAACCACTACAGCATCCGGACTATCGGCCCAGACTCCTGTATTCCTTTCAATCTCTTCCTGTGTCCCGTCGGTATAATTTACCAGCAGGCGAATGGGAAGAGGCAGCCCTCCCGGGTTTTCTACTACTATTTTATTATCAAAAGTTACCTTTTTTATCCCTAAATCGGCATAAGCCCTGTTAAAATACCAGGGAGTAAAGTACCACCATAGGTCTTTTTGTGCGGTTTGGCTAAACGAGTTGAAGAAATCAAACGGGCCGGGATGCAAGCCATGCCAGTTCTCAATAAATTGTTGGTAAGCCGCTTTGAAGGTGGTTTCACCAAGGGCATCACGCAAAAAAGCCAGAGCCAGAGCAGATCTATTATACGCATGTATGCGGTAACTGGAGTAGTCCTCAATCTGATAACTTAAATACATCATGGGCACTTCTTTTTCACGGCCGCTCATGGATTCAAATGCCGAAACGATACGATCAAAATAATGATATTCAGGATCCTCCTTTTCCATGATTTCATTGGTCGTGTAGGCAGCCCAACCTTCATCCATCCAGGCGTATTTTCGTTCGTTGACACCCATATAAAATGGAAAATAGGTATGAGCAATTTCATGATAAAACAAACCCATGGCCTGTGATTCCGATTTTGGATCTCCGTCTATCGCCATCATCGGTGATTCCATACCTCCATTTCGCCGTCCATTACAAAAAGAAGTCATGTGTGGATAAGGGAAAGGAACGCCTGGCATTTCGGTTGACATCATCCTGACGCTCAGGGAAGCCCACCTGGCACCTTGATTAAAAGTTAAGACCGAATCAGGGTACACAGCATCCACCAGTACCTGTCGTCCGGACAGGGTATCCACGGTTACAAAGCTTCCTTCCCAATTAATTTCTTTAGCCAAACCAAAAGAAAAATCGGGCACATCCCTGGCTACAAATTGCCAGGCTTGATCGCTCTGTTTCTGTAATACTGTATTTGCCAGACATTCATTGGTTGAAAAGAACCGAACGATCTCACCCGACCGTTTGGCCTCTGACACCCGATCCAGCACCGCTTTAGAATAGTGAATTCCGGGATTTTGTAATTCGCCTGTAGCCCAAACTTTATAATCATTAGGAACAGAAATAGTTACGTGGTAGTCATTGAAGTCATTATAAAATTCAACGGTGCCGAGATAATCGATTTGGTCCCAGCCATCAATGTCATCGTATACAGCGATCTGCGGATACCAATAGGCCACAAAAATGATATTTTCGCTGTATTTTCCCATGCGTACGGGCTGGTTTTGGGGTATGATAAAGGTCCAGCTTGTTTCTAAACTTAAAGAATCGAGGGGCAGCAAGGGCTCTACCAATTGAATGTACATATTGGTCGCGGACCTGTTGACCACTTTTGTGTCGGCTGGATCAACCATTAACTTATTAATTAACAAGGAATTGATTATCGTTCCATCTGTAAGATCCTTCGAACCGATGGGCCAGGAACGGGCATTGCCTTTTTTGTAAAAATCAGGATAAAGTCTGACAACAAGTTGGCGCAAGGTGTCAGGACTGTTGTTAAAGTAGTTGATCAGTTCATGTCCGGTCAACACGCCTGTTTGTGGATCTACTTGTACATTGATAGAATAATCGGCCCTGTTTTGCCAATAATTTGGACCGGGAATCCCAACCACAGAGCGACTTCCGCTTTTTGTTGCCTGAGCAATTTCACGCGGGAGTGCAGGCTGATTTTGACCATAAACCGATAATAATATCCCAAAATTTCCAAGGGATAAAAATAAAACAAAAGCTATTTTATTCATAAATAACACATTAACGTAAATAAGGGGGTTTGTATCCTATAATTGGCTCACATTTACCAAGGCCAAAACCGAGGTGTAAAAGTAGTTATTATCAACAGAAAACCATTATTTTTGTACAAATTCATTACCATGATCACCACCGTTAATCCCGCCACACAAAAAGAGATAAAAGATTATCCTCTGTTAACCGTAGCAGAAGTTGATCAGTTACTTAGTCTAAACCACGACACCTACTTAAACTGGAAAAATTTTTCCATTTCAGAACGTGGGGATCTTTTTCTTAAACTGGCCCACCTGCTTCGTGAACGAATGGATGAACTGGCCTTGCTGATCACTTCCGAAATGGGAAAGATCCTGCGGGAATCGAAAGCTGAAATTGAAAAATGCGCCTGGTTGTGTGAGTATTATGCCGAACACACAGCTAGTTTGCTAAACACAGAAGCGATGACCAGCGATGCATCGACCTGCTATGTTCGCTTCGATCCATTGGGGACTGTGTTCGCCCTCATGCCATGGAATTTTCCATTTTGGCAGGTGTTCAGGGCTGCCGTACCAACCATGATGGCTGGCAACACCTTCGTGCTGCGGCATGCACGCAATGTACTCGGCTGTGGCGAAGCCATCCAGTCGTTGTTCCTTGAAGCCGGGTTTCCAAAAAACAGTTTCACCAACCTCAACATTTCAATAGAACTTGCAGAACATGTCATCGCGCATCCGGCAGTTTGTGGTGTCACCCTGACGGGAAGCGCTCGTGCAGGCAAATCAGTGGCCGCCGTAGCCGGAAAGTACCTGAAAAAATGCGTTCTTGAACTCGGTGGCTCCGATCCTTTTATTGTATTGAATGATGCAGACCTTAACACATCATGCAGTACGGGTGTGGGTTCCCGAATGCTCAACGCGGGGCAGGTTTGTATCTCAGCCAAACGATTTATTGTGGAACAAGGTGTTTACAATGATTTTATTCAAGAGCATAAAAGATTGTTGGAAAACCTGGTGGTTGGAGACCCAACAAATCCCGCAACTCACATGGGTCCTATGGCCCGTATGGATTTAGTGGAACAACTTGAAAAGCAAATCAACGAATCCATTTCTATGGGAGCCACTTTAGTAACAGGCGGTCATCGCATCCATCAACAACAGTTGTATTTTCAACCCACCCTACTCACCAATGTCACCCCCGAAATGCCTGTTTTTAAAGAAGAAACGTTTGGTCCCGTTTCGGTCATCGTCCCTGCAAAAAACGCCGAAGATGCCGTGCGTATTGCCAATCATACCAACATGGGACTGGGTGCCAGCATTTGGACCAACAACCTGAAACTGGCAGAAGAAATGGCTTTAAAGATCGAAGCCGGAGCTGTATTCATTAACGGTATGACCAAATCTGATCCGCGCATCCCTTTCGGGGGAATTAAACAATCTGGGTTTGGACGAGAACTGGGTAGCTATGGCATCAAAGAATTTTTAAACGTAAAAACTGTTTGGATAAAATAATCCCGGATACATCAAAATATGAGAATCGATATCATAACACTTTTTCCGGAAATGTTTGAAGGCCCTTTCAGTCATTCCATTGTAAAACGCGCAATTGAAAAAGGGTTGGCAGAAATTCACCTGCATCAGCTGCGTGATTATACCACCGACAAACACAAACGGGTAGACGATTATGCTTTTTCGGGAGGTGCCGGAATGGTGATGATGATTGAACCGGTAGCACGGTGTATCGCTTCGCTGAAGGCTGAGCGCGATTATGATGCCGTCATTTACACCAGCCCTGACGGACAGATGCTTGATCAGCCTTTGGCCAACCGGTTGTCGGGATTTAACAACCTGATAGTGTTGTGTGGACATTATAAAGGTGTGGACGAACGCATCCGCGAACACCTGGTGACGATGGAAATCAGCATTGGGAATTATGTTTTATCCGGAGGAGAACTGGCCGCCGCGGTCATCAGCGACAGCATCGTCCGATTGATTCCGGGAGTGCTCACAGATGAATCTTCCGCCCTGAGCGACTCATTTCAAAACAACCTGGTTTCTCCACCGGTATACACCCGTCCGCGTGATTTTAACGGGTGGGTAGTCCCGGAAATTTTGTTGTCGGGAAATGAGAGGATTATTGAAGAATGGAAGTACAATCAATCGGTTGAACGCACTAAAATACGCCGTCCTGAATTATTAAATGAGTGATATTAAATGATCTTTGCCCGATTGCAAACACCTTTTTAATTATCAAAACCGGGAATAAAAATTACTAACAATGTCCTTTTAATAAATCCCCAACTTTTTTAGTGGTTTTTATTTGCAGATAAATAAATAGCTGTATATTTGCACTCTTTTTGAGTGTACCACGCTAAACCTGTAAGAAGATGAGCCAGAATGAATTATTGCAATATGTAAAAAACACGGTAACGATGCAAGAACTGCCAGCCTTTAAAGCCGGAGACACGATTACCGTTACTTATAAGATTATTGAAGGAGCCAAAGAGCGCCTGCAAAAATACCAAGGTGTTGTACTACAGCGTTCAGGCAGCGGTAATACCGCCACCTTTACCGTTCGTAAAATGTCGGGAAATATTGGGGTTGAAAGAATTTTTCCTGTTTCCTCACCTTTTATCAGTCAGCTAGAGGTAAATAAAGTGGGTGTGGTTCGCAGGGCCAGAATTTACTACTTCCGTGGATTGCGCGGTAAAAAAGCCAGAATTAAAGAAAAAAGATTTTAATCTGATTACATTATATCTTACAAAAAAACTCCGGTTCTTCAACCGGAGTTTTTTTATTGGTTCCTTTGCCTGAAGATTTCATAAAGCAACACGCCGGCAGCTACCGAAACATTTAGTGAATCGATGGTTCCTGCCATGGGAATTCTTACCAACAAATCCGAGCGTTTTAAATATTCCGGGGAAATTCCTTCACCTTCAGAACCCATGATCAGGGCAACCGGCCCGGTAAGTTTTTCGTTATAATACACTTCCTCTCCCTTCTCGGTAGCAGCCAGAATTTTCAAACCGCTATTCTTCAGGTATTCAATGGAATCTTTCAGATTTTCGCTGCGACAGATTGGCAGGGTATAAATAGCTCCTGCAGAAGATTTTACTGTATCAGAGTTTAATAAGGCCGTGCCTTTAACAGGAACGACAACGGCATGAACCCCGGTGCATGAAGCCGTTCTCAATATGGCTCCAAAATTGCGTACATCCGTTATTTTATCCAAGATCAAAAGAAAAGGATCTTCACCTTTTTCATAAATCTCGGGTAACACCTGTTCAATTCTACTAAAGGTAACCGGCGACAGGTAAGCGATGATCCCCTGGTGATTTTTTCGGGTTACCCGGTTCAGCTTCTCTATGGGAACAAACTGGAATGGAATATCAAGATGCTTCAACTCACTGATGACCTCTTTTATCACTTCATTGCGCAACCCATGCTGAATGAGTACCTTTTCAAATTCTTTTGAAGCTTTTAATGCCTCCATCACCGGCCAGGCACCATATATAAAATCCTGGTTGGGTGTTTCCCTTGATTCTCTATTCATCTGCTTCGTTAATTAGTGTTTCGGGTAAACTTTTTTTTGTAGTTACTCCCATTATTTTTATTTGTTCAACCTGCCTGATCAAATTCCCGCTGCCCGAAATGAGCTTTTTATGTGCCTCCTGATATGCCTTTTCGGCTTTTTCAATGTTCTGACCAATGTTTTCCAGATCGTTGACAAAGCTCGCAAATTTATCGTACAATTTGCCTCCTCTGTCGGCAATTTCGAGGGCATTTTGATTCTGCTTTTCAAATTTCCAAATGGAAGACACCGTACGCAACGTAGCGAGCAAAGTAGTCGGGCTAACAATTACCACCCGTTCGTGCCAGGCATAATTGAATAATTCATGATCGGCCTGCACAGCCAACCCAAAGGCAGGTTCTACGGGCATAAACATCAAAACGAAGTCAGGAGAATTAATCCCCAGAAGCTGGTCGTAGCGCTTTTCACTTAATTCCTTAATATGACGACGAATGGAATCCAGGTGTTCACGCAATTTCTTACTTCTTAAGGGTTCCTCTTCAGCACTCACATATTCTGTATAGGCGGTAAGCGAAACCTTGGAGTCGATAACCAGGTGTTTGTCCTCAGGTAGCCTGATCACCACATCGGGGCGCATGATGGCTCCCTGTTCATTTTTTGATGAAAACTGCAAATAATACTCCTGATCCTTTATCAAACCCGACCGTTCCAGCACACGTTCCAAAATAATTTCACCCCAGTTACCTTGTCTCTTGCTATCCGATTTCAGCGCATTGGTCAGGTTTTTGGCATCTTTATCAAGGGTAACACTCAGGTCGTAAATTTTCAACAGCTCTGCTTTCAGGTCCGATTGGTCCTTCAATCCTTTCTCATAAGTAAGATCCACCTTTTTCTCAAAATCCTGAATCCGCTCTCTTAAAGGAGTGAGAATATCTTGTAAGCCTTTTTGACTCGTGATAGTAAAATCAGCTGTTTGTTGTTTCAAAATGCGGTGGGCCACATTTTCAAACTCAACACGCGAACGTTCCTGGATGGCTTCCAGGTTTTTTTTCTCTTCCTCCAACCGTTGTTTCAAGTTAATCAATTCGGAATCTCTTGAAACCAGTATTTTTTCCGCTTCGTGCCTTAACTCACGCTCCTTTTCGAGTTGCCGGTCAAGTTGGTCCATCCGGTTAGCCAGGTTATCGCTTTTTTCGTTCGATATGGCCAATGCCTTATTGAGTTCAATTTGTTGATTTAAAAACCCATTGATTTCTTCCTGCTGCATTTGCTTAAGTTGCTGCAGGCGGTTTTTTGATATTAATGTCATGATAAAGGCACCCAATGCAGCTCCAATAATCAACGCGACCACTCCTTCGATACCCATCATTTTTTTTATGGTAAAACTAGCAAATATTCTCAAATTAATTTAATTTCACCCGGTGAACCAATCGGCATAAAAATGAAATGTATCTTCTTTGGATTACTGGTTTTCTCACTCTGGTTAACTCCTGCGCCGGGACATACCCAAGTAGTCACTTTACCTGCCACGCAGATGGCAAAACCAGAGTATAAAAGCTTCCTGCAACTATTTATGGACTATCCTCAGGAATCGATAAACCGTGATGAAGAAGGGAAAGTGGTTGTTGAGTTTACGGCGGACAATACAGGAAAGATCATCGATAGAAATATCGCCAGGGGTATTTCCCCCGGAATCGACAGTACTGCCCTTTCCATTTTCGATTATCTATTATGGAAACCGGGGTTAAGCATGGGAAAAAAAATCACCTGTAAAAGTACCTATGAACTGAATTTTGATCTAAAGGCGTTTCGACGCCTGGTGAAAAAGCGTGGCTACCTGCATGTTCCCCGAAACTACTCCCCTTATGACTCTTCCGGAACGATTTTTCCAATGAAAAAATGTGAAACCGCACCTCAATTTCAATTGCAAGATAGCGGTACTTCCCTGGCGGATTTTTTACACGAACACCTCAACTTTCCTGATAACGCATCAAAACTTGGAATTAGTGGCACCGTGAAGTTAAAATTTGTTGTGGAACGAAACGGATTGCCCTCCAATATAGTTGTGCTGGAATATATTGGAGGAGGGTGCACTGAAGAAGCTATCCGACTTCTAGAGTTAACACGATGGATACCAGGCATGTTGGACAATCAATATGTACGAACCTACTTTGAAATAAATATCCTCTTTAAAAAGGGGGAAAATAAGGACGGTCACATTCCAAATCAATCAAATACAGGAATATGAAATTGAATCTGAAATTGAATCAGATTGGATTTTTTAGTGATCATTATTTCAGTATAAATATTTATTTTTGCGATCAAATTAACTCAAATACGCTCGTCTCTATTATGAAAACAAATTTTAATATCCCATATCTTTACAGGTTTATCTGGTTATTAACCAACCGCTTATAAATATGAAAAAGAACTTTTTAATCGTTTTGATCTTTTCATCTTGCTTTTTGTTACAAGCTCAGGAGGACACCATCAAGCACTGGCAAGTGAAACAGAATATCAGCATCAACTTTGCACAGAGTTATTTCTCCAATTGGTCAGCCGGAGGTGAAAACACATTGGCAACCTCTGGCAAATACACGCTGACAGCCGACTATATAAAAGGAAAACATAAATGGACTAACTGGGTGAGTTTAGCACTTGGATATTCAATCATCGGCGAAAACAAGGCCATGAAAACAGATGATAAGATAGAATTTATTTCGACCTATGGTTACAAATTAGCGAAATCGTGGTATGCAACCATGGTACTCACTTACAAGAGCCAGTTTGCCAAAGGATATGATTACAAAGTCGATTCAACCATCTATGTTTCTAAGTTCATGGCACCGGCAACCATCGACATTGGGCCCGGTTTCGAATACACTCCTGATGAACATTTCCTGATGAATATTTCCCCGGCGGCGATGCGCTGGATCATTGTAAACGATGAAAGGCTGGCTGATGCCGGTGCTTTTGGACTTGACCCGGCAGAATTAGACACAAATGGGGTTGTAATTCAGCATGCTAAAAAAGTGAAAACCATGTTTGGCGCTAAAATGTTGATGACCTACAAATATGAAATATTTAAAAATGTCAACCTTGGAACTAAACTCGAATTGTATTCCGATTATTTAGATAATCCGCAAAACATTGATGTAAACTGGCAGGTTGGGCTTTTACTCAAAGTAAATTCATGGTTAAATGTGAACATTACCTCAGAGTTGAAATACGATGATGATGTGATATTCCACGATAATAATGGGATGCCTATTGGTCCCCGCACTCAGTTTAATGAGAATATGATGCTTGGTATAGGCATCAATTTTTAATTTTGAAAAGAATAGGACTCCTTTCTGACACCCATGGAACCCTGCTTCCCCGGGTGGTTTCATTTTTCGATTCTTGCGACGAGATATGGCATGCCGGTGACATTGGCAACATGAAAACATTGGAAAAACTGGAACTTTATAAACCCGTTGTAGCTGTTTTTGGGAATATTGATGACACCAAAGTGAGGTCAGCATGCGCCGAAACAGCGATTTTTAAATGTGAAGATTTATTGGTAGCCATGATTCATATTGGTGGCTATCCGGGAAGGTATACACAACAGTCCAGAAAACTAATCCTGGAGAATCGGCCCGGTTTGTTTATTTCTGGCCATTCTCACATCCTTAAAGTGATCTATGACAAACAGCATGAGTTATTGCATATTAATCCGGGTGCTGCCGGAACATCCGGAATTCATCAAGTGATTACGGCAGTCAGGTTTGTAGTCGATAAAAAACAGATTAAAGACCTGGAGATTCTTGAACTGAAGCGGGAAAGTCAGTTTTAGCGCAAACGCTCGGATGAACGCACCAAACGCTCATCAGCCACAATACCGCGCATAGCCAGAAAGAGGAAGACCAGTGCCATCGGTATCAGGTACATTCCATATTCAGGTTCAATAAGTCCACCGCTGATTTCTTCAAGGGCATTTACATAATACAAGAAAAACAATCCGATGAAAACGATGAGTAAAAAAATCATTAAACGAACAACCATGAGCTGTCTGCTTCTATTTTTAAACATGAAAATCGCTCCAAATGATAGCGTTGCCGCGATGATCACAATTGACAATAAAGGCAATAAAAACAAACTACTAAAGGGGGGTATGGAATCCGGAACTTTGCTGACAATTTGATATACATACATCACCAAAGAATCCTGATCGCCAAGAAAATTTGCCAAAGGCAGAAAAGTCAATCCTGCCAATGAAATGAATGACAAGAATAAAAAAACAGATTGTTTACGTTGTATCATAAATTTATTTGTAAATTTGATCCACAAAAATAATCATTTACCTATGCCTGCCCAACCAACATTAATAAAAATTTTATAATAACTAACTATTTATCTTTATAAACTCGTAATTAAAAATCTTTTTTCTATGTGAATTGATTTTAAATTGAATAAATAATCAAAATAAATGTTTATTAATTTCAATTACAATGCTTTTTGTAGTATTTTCGCAGCACTAAAGGAACTAAGAAGAAGGATCTGAAAATTCCAGTATAATTAATTCAAGTATTTATTTTTAATCGAACTTAATCAAGTTCGGTATATTACAAAATCCCCGTATATGTACGATATTGTGGAACTTAATGGCAAACTTGTAGCTGATTTAAGGCTGATTGCCGAGGAATTTAAAATTCCAAAAACAGATAAGCTTTTAAAAAAGGAGTTGATTTATAAAATCCTTGATTATCAAGCTTTAAATCCATCACCGGAGACCCTCCAGAAAGAAGAAATTATTGAAAAGAAAAAACGTGGACGCCCTGTCATTAAGCGAAAACCTGATGACAGAAGGCCACAGGAGGTGATTAAAGACAGACCTGTAACACCGGCAGCTCAGGGAAACGACTCAAAGCCTGCAATGAGACCGTTAAAGGATAATCCCATAAAACCAGAACCAAAAAAGCAACAAGAATATACCAGGCCGATCGAAAATAGGCCAAAGATAGAAGTTCCAATTCCAGAGCGAACTCTACAAACCTCTCCTGAGGCTGTCGTGAAAGCACCTGATAATAAACCAACCGAATCTGCGATCGAGGAAAAGAAACCAGATTCCCCTGTTACCTCTTATCCAAGGAAACCATCTGACAATGATGCTTCCCGGCACCGAAAACGTGAACGGATAGAAAGAAAACCTTTGCCCATCGTTTCAACTGTGACGATGACAAAAGAACCTGAAATTTCTGAAACTGTGATAAGACCCGAACAACCGGCCGTATCACGACCTATCGAAAACAGGGAAGAAAGGAAGCCTTATGATAAAAGACCTCGTTTCGAAAACGATGTCAGAGCTCCTAAACCATACGTAAAATCTGACAATCCAAATACCAGGGAAATAAATCAAATTCAACCAAAACCTCAACCGCAACGCGCAGAATTTGCGTTTGAATTTGAAGGGATGGTACCGGCAGAAGGAGTTTTGGAAATTATGCCAGATGGTTACGGTTTTTTGCGTTCCTCCGATTATAACTACCTGAACTCTCCTGACGACATCTATGTTTCGCAATCGCAGATTAAATTGTTTGGATTAAAAACGGGCGATACAGTTGAAGGAACCGTGCGCCCCCCAAAAGAATCAGAAAAATATTTCCCACTGATAAAGGTTGACCATATCAATGGAAGACTCCCGGAAGAAGTCCGCGACAGAGTTCCTTTTGACTTCCTGACACCTCTTTTCCCTGAAGAAAAATTCATTCTTACAGGTCATAAACAAGAGACCATTTCAACCCGTCTGATGGATATGTTTGCCCCGATTGGCAAAGGTCAGCGCGGGCTCATCGTGTCACAGCCGAAAACAGGAAAAACGGTACTCCTAAAAGAGATTGCAAACGCCATAGCTGCCAATCACCCAGAGGTTTATCTGATTATCCTACTCATCGACGAACGTCCTGAAGAGGTAACAGATATGGCCAGGAATGTAAATGCCGAAGTCATTGCTTCTACCTTTGACGAGCCTGCCGAAAAGCATGTTAAAATCGCCAACCTGATCCTGGAAAAAGCCAAAAGACTTACCGAATGCGGTCACGATGTGGTCATTCTGCTCGACTCGATTACCCGTTTGGCAAGGGCTTATAATACCGTTTCACCGGCCTCCGGAAAAGTTCTTTCGGGTGGCGTTGAAGCCAACGCGTTACAGAAACCTAAAAGGTTCTTTGGAGCCGCCCGTCAAATTGAACATGGCGGTTCGCTCACCATTCTGGCTACGGCCCTCATCGATACCGGATCAAAAATGGACGAGGTGATCTTTGAAGAATTTAAGGGCACCGGTAACATGGAACTTCAGCTCGACCGCAAACTGTCAAACAAAAGGATCTATCCAGCCATCGACATTGTGGCTTCGAGTACCCGCCGCGAAGATTTGTTAATGGACAAAGACATGCTTCAACGCATCTGGGTGCTGCGAAATCACCTGGCAGACATGAATCCTGTAGAAGCCATGGAATTTTTAAAAGATAAAATTAAATTTACAAAGAGCAATCAGGAATTTCTGATCTCGATGAATAGCTAATCTTTTTTGATTGGTGCATATTAAAAGCGACCCGGACTTTCGTTACAGAAGTTCGGGTTACTTTTTGAAGGGGAATCTTTACGCACATTGCCATGGAGACCAAGAGTAATCACGGGAGTTACAGGATCGTTTGTGGTGAGAATGACCGATCGGTGTTGCACACCTACCCTGCCCCGAAGGATCAATTTTAACCTGATCATGCCACTCTCGCCCGGTTGGATGATTTTGTTGGGAGCAACCACCATTCTACAGTCAGGAGAAACATCAATGTAGCTAATCACCACGGGCATTCCTCCCACATTGGTATACCGAAAAGAATGATAGAGTCTTTTCCCACGGTTCAGATATCCAAAATCATAATTATACGAATCAAAGAACAAACGCGGAATCGTATCCAAACCAATAGATTCTCCTGACTTTTCCGTATTGACAACGATATTGGTTAACAGATTGAGAAATTTATATTTGGAAGTGGCGTCATCTGTATCTAACGAAACCTCTGCCCTAAATGGTCCAAAAGGCAATTCTTTTACAATGTTTAGTTCAACCATGATGGTTCCTGAAGTTTGAGGCATTAAAACGGCAGGATTGGGGCTGGATGAAACAAATCGGCTTGCCCTGCCATCGGCTAACGCTATGGACTTTTTTCCGAAATTATATACCTCGAGGGAATATTTGGTGACCACTCCTTGCGGGACATCAGGAATAATCAAATCAATGCTATCGGCAGCGAAACCCAGGTTACCCACCCTGTAATTAAATTTTTTATGCAAAGCGTCTTCCGGCTGTTGAGAAAAAGCCGCATTTCCCGCCAGGAGAAGACCCAGTATTATGTTGAAAATCCACCTTTTCATTGGAGAAGCGATTTGGCCAACTCCATGTGATTAATCCCGTCAAAATTGCCTGAGCTCATCATCAAAATCACGGTATTTTCAGATTTGTTTTTCCTTATCCAGTCAACAACATCCGATGATTGATCAAAAACATGCAGGTCATCTCTGCCAAAAGCACTTAATACATCCCGTTTCATCAGCATCGGCAACTTCTTTAATGTCAGGGCGTGTGGATTAAAATAAACACAGGCCATATCAGCAAGGGCGAGTGTGTGGATGTACTCAGATAAAAAGCTTTTATTCAAACTGCTATAGGTATGCAATTCAAAACAGGCCAGTAGTTTGCGATCGGGATACTGGTTCCTTACGGCCTGTATTGTGGCCTTCAACTTGGAAGGAGCATGTGCGAAATCTTTGAAATAGATCATTCCCTTTTCATCAAGTACTTTCTCAAGCCTGTTGGCAGCACCCTCGAAATTACCAATGGCATCATAAAAATCAGTGTCAGAAATCCCGACCTGTTGACATATCAGCCTGGCACCATTTAAATTTTGGAGATTGTGCCGACCAAATAACCCAATAGCCACTTCTCCATTTTCCGTCAGCAACCGGGTAACACCTTCCTTAACAACATGGGGATGAACCCCGTATCCAATTGAATGGACAGCAGGATTATTCTTTACCAATTGCACCAGTTGTTCATCATCGCTACTATAGATCAATACACCGTTGGGTTCAATTCCCCGGATAAAGAGGTTAAACTGATCAAGATAATTCTCAAATGTAGGGAAAACATTCATGTGATCCCAGGCAATTCCACTGATCAATGCAATATGAGGCCTGTACCAATGAAACTTTGGACGTAAGTCGATCGGGGAACTCAGGTATTCATCTCCTTCAAAAATCATGGTCGGAGCCTCATCATTGAGACGTACCATGACATCAAAGTTTTTAATTTTTGAACCCACGAGGTAATCAAAATCAAAACGGAGCTGCTTCATCACATGCATCACCATGGAGGTGATGGTTGTTTTGCCATGACTGCCTCCAATAACGATGCGTTGTTTGTGTTGTGCATGTAGTGCTAAAAATTCAGGGTATGAAAATACTTGAATACCCATTTGTTGAGCTTGTATTAATTCAGGATTATCAGCCTTGGCGTGCATCCCCAGAATCACTGCATCCAGTTTGTGGCTGATTGATTCAGGATGCCAGCCCATCTGCCCGGGAAATAAGTCAAAGTGCTGTAGCCGGCTTTTAGAAGGTTCAAATATCTCATCATCCGAACCGCTAATGATGTGTCCTGCCTGTTTGAGGGCAATGGCAAGGTTATGCATGGCACTTCCCCCAATGGCAATAAAATGTATTCTCATATTCTGATGGATTTTAATCCTCAAGTGAAGTTATCAATGCGATAAACCTTTTTAACAGGCGTAAAAATACCAGAAAAAATGCAATATCAATTAGTTTTTTTTTGATCTTTACAAACCAACAAATAATAACTATTTTTATAAAAAAAAATACTGCGATGAAAACCATGCTTATTCCGGTTGATTTCTCTGAAAATTCACTGATCACTTGCAAATATGCCATCAAAATTGCAGGAGCAACAACCCCGACAACACTTCATTTATTACACATTTACCCTGATCAACTCATGATTCCTGACAGCAGTTTTCCTTCAGGCATCGATAGTGACGCCTTTATGAACGTGCAATTCATTGAGGAACTCAAGCAACAGTCTGAAATCCGCATGACTGGTCTGCTACATGAAACTAAAGCGTATCTTATTGAGAATAAAATAAATAACATCACACTTTCGCATAGTATTACCGGTGGTGATCCGGAGTGGGAAATCAGGAATCTTTGCGACGATCTTAATCCTGATATTATTGTTATGGGAACTCACGGAGTCGGTAAAAAAGGATTTTTGGAAGGAAGTATGGCTGAGAGCATCATGGATCATGCAAGTATTCCTGTTATTGCAGTTCCGATGACAACCAAAAGGTGCCTCATCCATAACATCATGTATGCAAGCAATGCCAGTGAAAATGACTTCGCGAAAATTAACTTGTTGCTCAATCTGTTTAAAGAAACCCCGATCAATATTTCAGTAATGCACCTGGTTTCAGAGAATAAAAAAGATCAGGGAGTGGCTTTCATCAATGACCTGAAAGAAGCATTCGCAATGGAAAAAAAGCTTGACAAGGTGCGCTTTTTTGTAATAGACGCCGAAGATAAACAGGATGCCCTTGAAACGTTTGTTGAACATCAGCATATTGATGTCATCGCGTTTATTTCACATAAATCCAATATTTTTAAATCGTTGTTCAGTCAGAAATTGAACAAAAAAGATTTTTTCAAACTCGACCTTCCCATGCTGGCCATGCACGAGTAACTTTGGTCAGTCCACATCGTTTTTCCTTAAAATTAGACTATACAAGTCAATGAGTTGTTGACCAACCGCTTGAGGAGTAAAGTGTAAGCGTGAATTTGCCTTAATCATTTCTGAATCAAACTTAAAAACCCCACTGAGGAAATCATCCATCCTGGCAACCAGTTCATTTTCATCGCCGGGAGAAATCAATAATCCATTGCACGGATCAACAATTTCTGCAATACCACCAACGCGTGTAGCCAACACCGGTATACCCAACACGAAGCTTTCAAGAATTACCACAGGCAGGTTTTCGTAGTGGCTGGTCACCAACAACATGTCTGCCTGGCTCATTTGAGCAACAAGTTCTTCACCCTGTAAAAGTCCTGTGAATTCCACCTGTTTCCCATTCAGATTCAACTCAACGGCATAATTTTTCATCCTGTCAAAATCCATTCCATCGCCTACCAGCACCACTTTAAAATCATTCCTTTTTTCAAATAATAGCTTAACCGCGCGCAATAGTCCACTTATGTTTTTGGACTTGTCTTCAAAACAACTCACATGAATGAATGTTTTAAGATTTGGGGGTTTGCTTTGAATCAGCGGCGGATTAAAAAATACCGGATCGACTACATTGGGCAGCACCTGATAAGGCACACCTGTTAGTCCGTGACGTTGCATGGCCCCGGCCAGATTCTGAGTCACGGTAGTGACATACGATGCATTCATCACCACCATTCGGGTAAAAAATTTACGCAACCATCCCTGATAACTGCCAGTTCGTTCCAGATAGCGGGACCAATGTTCGCTGATAACATATGGTGTTTGATGCATCCATTTATAATATAACCCCCAAATCCCCATCCTGGTAAGAATGTGGATATGTACCACATCCGGTTTCTCCATTTCCCTGGCAATCCTATTGCGCCCCAGGTTGCAGGCCTTATAAAAGCGTATCATTCCGATCAATTGCCCAATTTGCTTTTGCTTACAACGTGAAACCGGATAATATACACGGACAGTATGTACGCCATTCTCCCGATGATAACATACTTCCATGCGCTTAGGAATTAAAGGGTCTGGTGTGGCATGTACATATATCACTCCCACTGTACCATACAGGGCAACGGCTTCTGCATGTCGTTGGATAAACAGTCCATACATGGGATCGTAGCGGTTGGGATACCAACGTGCAAAGTGCAATACCGTAATATTATCTTTTTTCAAGGTCATCTTCTACAAGCTGAGTACAAAGCTAATTGCTTTTTGTGTTCTTTCGTCCCCCACGCCATCAACCTGCCGAAAATTTGCACCGATACTTACCAATGCCTTTTGGTACAATAAAAACAGGTCTTTCCTGTTATCGGGGTTTTGTCGCAAAGGATCTGGCTTCCATGGCAAATCAGGATAACAAAGCAAATAAAGGTCATAGTGATCCTCCTTAAACCTCGTGTCGATCCAATCCGGGCAACGGCCGAAAACCACTTCACTCCATATTTTTGTCACAGTGAAGTCGGTATCACAAAACAGGTATTTTTTTGCTTTTGATATCATCTGCTCTTCTCTTTGAAACTGTCCTCGGGCGATGGTTTCAATATCAGAAAGGCGATAGGCCAAGCCCATTTCGGCCAGGTATTCTCTTGAGAACTCAGGAACCCATAAATCCAGGAAATGATCAGCCAGGTAGCTGGCAAGTTCTGTCTTTCCTGAAGATTCAGGTCCGGTGATGGCTACGCGTTTAATCATGGCTGAATGCCAGGTTCATTTGTTTACGCCATTCGAGATATCCCATGATGGCAATTGTGAGAAATATAGCGTATTGCAATCCTGTAAAGCCATACCCTTTAACAAAATACAAGGGAATGGATACGATGTCCCCGATAATCCACAATGTCCAGTTTTCCAGCTTTTTATTGGCCATCAACCACATAGCTGCAAAAAAAACTCCGGTGGTAAACGTATCAAGAAAGGGTGTAACATCCCTCAAATCATCCAGATTCCCGGAGGTGATATGACTCCAGGCATACACCACACTATCCAGGAATCCCAGTTCATTGGGCATTACGTTATAATACCTGTAAACTGCGATAACAAACACGGAGGTAAATAAAAATATACCCATCGCTTTCAATTTGTCTACTCTGTTCGTCCTACTGATTGAAATATGTTGCTGTTGGTCGTTAATCACTTTTTGCCACATGTACCATCCATAAACACTCATCAGTGTGTAATAAATGTTGATAATTAAATCGCCATACAAAGCCCATTGCGCAAGCAGATAAACATATATGGCCGTACTGATGATGCCTGTTGGAAACACCAGGATGTTTTGTTTTCGTGCATAAAATACACTGATTACACCAAAAAAAGCGGCTACCAACTCAAGGATGATATTACCAGGAGTAGCCGATTGATAGGGTTGCAGAAAGAAAAGGAAAAATTCGCTCATCAATCAGACTTAGGCATATTTTTGCAAATCGGCATTGATTATTTTAAGTACAAATACCGAATGAGGCATGTTAAATGAATCCTTTATCTCACGCGTAAGGGCCTCCATCACCTCGTCATATTCGCCAAAGACCTGTGTACTCATGCCATTGGTTTGAACCTCCAGGGTCTGATATTGGTTCATTCGGCGAATAAAGTGTTTAATTGGGGGTATAAACTCTTCTTTTAGAGGATAATAACTAATGTCGACTGAAATGTTCATCACTTATAAAATTATTGCCCTACAAAGGTACACGTTTTTCATAATTGCTATCTTTGAAAAAAATAAGAAACAATGACTAAACAATTTCTCATCACCGCCAGTGTCCTGGGAGCAACCGCAGTGATACTTGACGCTGTTGGCACTTTCATTCTTAAGGGAAACATCAGTGAATCTCATTTACAAGAATTCAACACAGGTGTATTAAACCAGATGTTTTACACGGTAGTTTTATTGGCCATCACTTTTATGAACCGTTATATGGTAAGAGCCTACCTGAGAAGCATGTATTATTTATTTTTAATTGGTGTTATCCTGTTTTCCGTTCCGATGTACCTTACTTCAATTACCGAACTTACGGGCGGGGCATTTAGCGGACTTTCAGCATTCCCTCCCTTTGGTTCATTGGTGATGATTGCGGGTTGGATAGTTCTGTTTATTGCGGGAGTGACTTACAAGCACAAAAAACAGACCAGCAAAACCTAGCGCATGTCCACCACATCTACCCCGGGATAATCTTTTATGTTAAACACAAAAGTATTGGCTGACAGATTAAGATTTGGCTCCAACAAAATAATCTGATAAGTAAAAACATTCCCGTCTTTATCATACATCGAAAAACTCTCGAGCGAAAGCTTATCCGAATTCACCGTAACGCTTATTCTGTCGAAGTTTTTACCCTCGCTTGCCTTGAGGTTGATGACTTTTAAGTTGGCATTTTTGTATTTACTGTCAGGATCGAAGCGTGCATCGTAATCATCGTTGTATTTGGTTAGTATCTTAGTTGGCGAAAAACTTTCTTCAGTTTCCGACACCTCACTAACCATTACTTCCTTTGAATCGGGAAGATAGGTCCAAACGGTTTTACCATCGCTGATAATCTGCTGTCCCTCCATTTCGATGCGGTACGAATCACCCTGGACATAAATAACGCCTGTTTTCTTTTCATCAATATTCATTTCTGCATTCACCATGGTATAAGCCAATTGGGCTTTAAAATTGGAATAAGAAGCGGTTTTATTGATGACCGATTCAAGCAGTTTTTCGGCATCTTTTTCACTTTGAGCCCAGGCAGGCGTCATCGCCACAACCAACAGGACTAACAAATAATTTTTCATTTTCATTTTGATTTTATGTAATATATCAACTGATGAGTTTTCCACTAGAAATCCGATTGAGGAGTTTCCCGTGAATGTAGATCCTTCAAATATTGTTCCAAAGCCATTTCACTTCCTACTTTCACTTCTCGTGCCTTGCTTCCCTCGAATGGTCCGACGATTCCTGCCGCTTCCAACTGATCGATGATACGCCCGGCGCGGTTGTAACCCAGCTTCAATTTACGCTGGAGCAAAGAGGTTGATCCCTGCTGGGTTTGCACGATAATCAAAGCGGCATCCTCGAACAATTCATCGCGTTCCGAAGGATCAACATCCGCTTTCGTATCATTTTCTTCATCCTTAAATTCCGGAAGATGAAGCGCATCAGAATAACCTCGCTGAGCACCGATGTAGCTTGTTAATTTTTCTACTTCGGGAGTATCAATAAAGGCACATTGTAACCTGATCAGGTCGCTGCCGGTGGAAAAAAGCATGTCACCCCTTCCCACTAACTGGTCGGCACCGCTTGAATCGAGAATGGTACGTGAATCGATTTTTGAGATCACCCTAAACGCGATACGAGCAGGAAAATTCGCCTTGATCGTTCCGGTGATGATGTTGACAGAGGGCCTTTGTGTGGCTATAATCAGGTGAATACCCACCGCACGTGCCAACTGTGCGAGACGAGTAATGGGACTTTCAATTTCTTTGCCCGCGGTCATAATCAAATCGGCAAACTCGTCAATCACCAACACCAGATATGGCAGGTACCTGTGCCCATGCAGAGGGCTTAACTTTCTGGAAATAAACTTTTTGTTGTATTCCTTTATGTTGCGTACCTGAGCGTCTTTAAGCAATTCGTAACGATTGTCCATCTCGATGCTCAAGGAATTTAACGTGCGAACTACTTTTCGTGTATCGGTGATAATGGCTTCTTCAGAATCGGGAAGCTTTGCCAGAAAGTGTCTTTCGATACGTGAAAATAAGGTAAGTTCAACCTTTTTCGGGTCAACCAGAATAAACTTGAGCTCAGCCGGATGTTTTTTATAAAGCAACGAAGCAATGATGGCATTCAATCCTACCGACTTTCCTTGTCCGGTAGCACCTGCCATTAAAACGTGGGGCATCTTCGCCAGGTCGGCAACAAAGCTTTCGTTCGAAATGGTTTTCCCGATACCAAAAGGCAAATCATAGGTGTTGTTCCGGAACTTTTCAGAGGAGAAGATGGATTTCATCGACACGATGGTGGGATTGCGATTGGGAACCTCAATCCCTACAGTACCTTTTCCGGGGATGGGTGCAATGATGCGGATACCCATGGCCGATAAGCTCAACGCGATGTCATCTTCCAGGTTTTTGATGCGCGAAATGCGCACTCCCGGCGCCGGTACTATTTCGTATAATGTAACGGTTGGACCAATGGTGGCCTTTATTTTTGTAATGTTGATGGCATAATGCTGAAGTGTTTCGACGATGCGGTTTTTATTGGCTTCTAATTCATCCTTGTCAACAGTCACATTTCCCGAATCGTAATCCTCCAGTAAATCGAGTGGTGGCATCTTGTAATCGGGCAAATCAAGTGTTGGATCGAATTCGGTATCGACACCAAAATGAGTTCCGGGCGCCAATTTCGGGTGTTTGTTTTCTTCTACAGGATGTTCAATGGTGAGCTCAATATCTTCAGTGTTGATTTTTACGGCAGGATCAATTGGTTCAAAATCATCATCAGGGGAATGATCAACCACACGGTCATCGATCAGTATTTTATATTCGTTTGTCCCTGCTTTCTTTTTTGAAGAGATAAAATCTTCTTCATGATCCTCTTCATCCTCTACAGAAAACTCAACTGTATTATAAAGGTCTTCATTTTGAACAGATTTCTGTTTGTTTAGTTTTGCCTGATCACTGAATTTTGTAAAGAAGCTTTTATCAAAAAGAAAAGAAAAATGGATGATCAGAAAAATAGCCAATACAAAAATGAGCCCCATGATGAGTCCTACATTCCCCAGATAGCTGATCAACCAAATATTTAACTGATGACCTGCCAATCCGCCCAGGATATTCTCAGGATGCGACGGGAAGACCAGGTTCATAAACGATGGCATCCACAATCCAAGAAGCACCAGCAATTCGACCCATATCCAAAATTTAATCATGCTTATTTTAAGCAGTAGCCTCATGCCAAGGGCAAACAGACCCAAAGTGATCAGATAGGCACCTAAACCGATTCCGTTAAATATAAACCATTCCGAAAGAAAAGAACCCAATCTGCCGGTCCAGGTCTCCACAATTTCGGCATGATCCTTAAAAAACACAGAGTCTGCCGGCATGAAAATGCTGCCGGGATTGGAATCAAACCAATTGATCAGATACGAGGTGAATGCAAAAAAAAGGTAAAGACTAAAAAACACCAGAAAGAAGCCCAATGCTTTCGCGATCCGTGGGTCGGATAAATGGATTGACTTACCTGATGCTGAGCCCGACTTCTTTTTTATTTCAGTCTTGTTATTCCCCTTTTTTATCTCCGGTTCCACGGGGGGCGTTTTCAAAGAATTTGATTTTAATTTATTGGCCTTTGGCGTCATTTACGTGTGATTATGAAACACAAAAATACTAAATTAATCAGGTTGATGGCATGCCCTTTTTTGGTGGACCATGAAAACCGATAAAAAAAAAAGCAGGATGTTGTCCAGCCTGCTTTTATACAATCTCATCAGTAAGTAAATTCAGTTCTCCACCACAATCGATTTAATTTTCATCTCTTTCCCTGACAACACCCGATGAAACAAACCTCCACATCGGGGACAAGGATCAAGGAAATCATTTATCTCGAATTCGTTATCACAATCGGTACACCGGCCAATGGCTTGAATTTTAATCACCTGAATGCGTGTTTTTTCGAGCTTTGTCTGGCGAACAGCAGCTTCCAGGGCTGTATCCAATGCTTCGAATTCAATTCCGGCCATGGTACCAATTTCCAATACCAGATCAGTAATTTCGGTTGCATTGACCTTGGAGGCTTCCAACTCAGCAGATTCAATAATACTAATGGCTATGGAAAACTCATGCATCACAGGTCGATTTAAATGTCTAGTTGGTCCTGCCGGGATACACTTTTAAGGCTTCCTCCAGAACATGAATTGATTTCTCCAGATCGCTCACTTTAAGTACATAACTTATCCTGACTTCATCCTTTCCTTTGCCTTTGGTGGAATAAAAACCTGAGGCAGGTGCGAGCATAACGGTCTGGTTTTCAAAAGCAAAATCTTCGAGCAACCATTGACAAAAACGGTCGGAATCATCAATAGGCAATTTGGCCACGACATAAAACGCCCCTTCAGGATTGGGGCAAAACGCACCCGGAATTTTGTTTATTCCGGCAACCACCGTATTGCGCCGCGCAATATATTCTTTTATTACCGATACAAAATATTCCTTTGGAGTATCAACGGCAGCTTCAGCAACTACCTGCCCGAGCGAAGGAGGGCTTAACCTGGCCTGAGCGAATTTCAATGCAGTGGCCATCAATTTTTTATTTTTCGAGGCCATCCATCCAATTCTTACTCCACAGGCGCTGTAACGCTTAGAAACCGAGTCGATGAGGATTACATTTTCAGAAATACCATCCAGGTACATGCACGAATAATGGGTCTTGCCATCGTAGGTAAACTCCCGGTAAACCTCATCAGCTATGAGGAAAAGTCCATGCTTTTTAACAATGTCGCGTAGCACCTCCAGCTCTTCTTTTGAATATAAATATCCCGTAGGGTTATTCGGATTGCAAACCAAAATGGCCTTGGTCCTGGGGGTTATGTTTTTCTCGAATTCTTCGATGGGAGGAAGTGCAAATCCGCTTTCAATACTCGATAAAATGGGAACTACCCGAATGCCCGCATTCATCGCAAACCCATTGTAATTGGCATAAAAAGGTTCAGGAATAATCACTTCATCGTCAGGATCCATGATGGACTGAAAGGCAAAGAGCAGGGCTTCGGAAGCACCTGCACTCACGATGATTTCTTCCGGCTCGAAGTGGATATTCACCGTTTCGTAATATTCGGCTAATTTTTTCCTCAACGAAAGAACCCCTGCCGAATGGCTATAGGCAATTACTTTATCAGGAAAGTTTTTTATTGCCTTTAAGGCCACCTCAGGTGTTTCAATATCGGGTTGACCAATATTCAGGTGATGAACATACACACCCCTTTTTTTTGCTTTCTCAGCATAAGGCACCAACTTTCGGATAGGAGATTCCGGCATTTGCTGCCCTTTTTTTGATATATTTAACATGATCCGGTTTATATTATGGATGATTCATTTTTGTTAATGATATCCGAAACTGTTTATCAGAATGATCTCCCTAAAAACAGGAATTCCAAGAGACAATTTCTCCTGTAAAATGCAAAAACAGCCTTCCTGTCAGGAATACCTGAGCAAATGAAGACTGTTTTACCACATGATTATACCTACTCGTTAATAGGAGAAGTTCCGTTGCTGTTGTCTTTTTCAGGAAGTACTTCACCTGGTTTTGGGTTTACTGTTCCCTTGATGCGCAACATCACATTGGCCGAAGTAGCAGAGTTAGAATACACCGTTACTGTTTTATTGAATGGTCCGGCTTTGTGTGTGTTATAAGTAACTTTAATGCTATTGGTTTCTCCTGGCAAAATGGGCTCCTTTGGCCATGAAGGCACGGTACATCCACATGAAGAACGGGGTTTGCTGAGAATCAAAGGTTCATTACCTGTATTGGTAAATTCAAAATCATAGGCTCCATCATCGTCGACAAAGATGGTACCATAATCGTGGATGGTTTCCTTAAAAGTAATTTCAGGTCCATTGGCTTTCTTGGCGTCATCCTGTGCGTTTACCATCACCATGGAGAACATGATTGCAATTGCTAAAACAATTTTTTTCATTGGTTGTTATTTTAATATTTAGTATTTACATACGTCGTTGGTCATCCAATGACAACCGATGGGGACGGATGTTTTATTATACACGACAAAAGTAATAATAAATCAGTTTTGTGAATAAAATCACCACCTTTTTCTTAACTCATTAAGTTTTGTTAACATTACAGCGCGTTTCCGCACCTCTTACAGTACAAAGCAATATCATCATGATCACCCTGATGGCAATTGCTACAAATCTGTGTATTCTTTCATTTTTCGACCCGACAGATCTCTGAAGTGATGATTCTATTTTCTGATTTTCATCAAAAATGAAGGTCATTAAAATTTTTCGTAAACACCCAGACCAAAGAGTGCAAAGTCATATTTGACGGGATCTTCAGCATCGAATGATTTTAGGTTGTTTGTTAATTCAACCACTGCTTTCCAGTCGTTTTGAGTACGTTCGAGTAAACCCAATCGCCTGGCTACACGTGCTGTGTGCACATCCAGCGGGCAGAGCAATTCACTCATCGGGATATTTTTCCAAATGCCAAAATCCACTCCTTCGGTATTGCGCCGGACCATCCATCTCAAAAACATGTTGATTCGTTTGGCCGCTGATCCGACTCCCGGGTTAGCCAGGTGTTTTTCTGATCTGGCTAAGTGGGGATAGCTCAACATGGTTTCCCTTATTTTGATAACAACCATTTTCATTTCTCCATAAGTATTCCATGCCTGCTGCGCCACGAATTCAAGTCCCCCCTGCTCCTCATAAATCCCTCTTAATGCATGAATAAAAAACAACAGGTCAGAGGAATTAAAAGTGCGGTAAACAAACGCCTCCAATTGTTTTAATTCGTTTGGGTTCGCTTGTGTAATAAACTGTAAAGGCTGATTATCAAACAATTGCATCAATTGATTTGACTTGGCAATAATAGAAGGTCGCCTGCCCCATGAGATAAGGGCGGTGATAAAAGCTGAAATCTCAATATCTTCCTTACAGTCAAAGTTTTTAGGAACTGAGATGGGATCGTGTTGAATGAACTCAGGTCTGCAATACTGATTGTACTTGATGTCTAAAAAATATTTGATGTCATCTTTGAATTTCATACTGTTTAAATCGATTTTAAATAGCAATATAATTACCTTTGTGCAAATAACATAAAATTTAAACTATGAAAAGGGTTACATTATTTATTCTGGCCATTTTTGTCGGGTTACTCTTCATCGGCGCCAGCCTTAACCAACCGAAACAACATCCGATAAGCAGCACTCAGGATACTGGTTTTGAGATTCCTCAAGATGTGCAGGAGATCATTGACAATTCATGTATGGGCTGTCACAAATCAGATTCAAAAAATGACAAAGCCAAGAAGAAACTGATGTTTGATCGACTGGGTGAATTGACAAAAGCGAGACTGGTTGGAAAACTAACTGAAATTTCAGAAATTGTTAACAAAGGTGATATGCCTCCAAAAAAAGTTCTTGACGAATATCCCGATATGGCACTCACAAATGAAACAGCTAAAATCATTTCCGACTGGGCTGATAACCAGGCCAATTCATATTTAAAATAACACACCATGAAAAAGAACCTTTTGTTTTTACTCGCCATACCATTGGGAGCACTTCTGTTCGCCTTTCAATCTCCTGATCAGTCAATAAACAGCAGTGATCAGAAATTAGAAGTACCTGAAAATGTACAGAATATCATTAGCACATCCTGCATGCCTTGCCACAGCGATCAGGCCTGTTGGTTGACACGGTTCAGGCCCAAATCAAAGCTTAACTTCGATGATCTGGCAAATCTCACCAAAGCTAAGCAGGTGAACAGGTTACATAAAATTGCAGATGAAGTGAAGGAAGGCAGGATGCCAAAAAAGTCTTACGTTAAAAAGCACCCTGAAATTGCTTTGTCTGCCGACAACAAGGCCACTTTAATCAATTGGGCTGAAAAACAGGCCGACAGGTTAGTGGGAGAATAGTTAGGGATAGTTAGGTAGTGATATGCAAGGTAGTAAGAGGATGAATGGTTAGATATGATTAAATTTCTAAGTGATGATTCCCAAATAGATCAATAAAAATGCTCACATTCAGTTGGTAATCAAACCGGACTTTTTTTACAAAAGCCTGTGTGTGAATTTATAATTCACATTTCTTTCAGCCAAACCGGCCAAAATATAGTCGACGGAACCATGTACCATCGCTAGTTTTTCGGGCAATGTGATGCCCTTTTTCAGCTTTGCTGAACTCATTAACCAACGCAACGCCACCGAAGCGGCATAACCTGTAGTGCGTGCCATGCTGTGCACATTTGAGATGGGATCATATTCATCATGCAAATCGCATACAAATTGATGCCGGACACCGTTCATACTGCCTTCCACCACTATCCTCATGATGGTCATATCTTCTTCACCTTCATGGAGTTTCCACTGATCAAACAGCAATTGCGAAGTCAGAGACAAGGGTGAAATTTCAACGCCTCCTACCCTCATTTTCACAGGATTAAAAAAACCGGCATCAGCCAATAACTTCACTTTAGCCGTATAGCCGGGGTATCGCAAGGTTTTTTCACGCATCACATCTGCTTTCAAGGTGTAAACCAACGATCGCAGTCCATCGCTGTTAAAAGCTTCCAAAGTACCCAATCCTTCAAATTCCAGGTTTTCCACCTCAGTGAGTGCCGGCTTTATCACCATTTGACCATGCTCTACCAAACGTGCCGGACGTGTGTACTCTTCCAACACATCCACAGGTGAAAACACGGCTTTGTATTCCCATGGCTGGGTACGTATTTTTGGCAAGCCTCCTACGAAAATATCCGCACGTTCCACGTGATCGAGCTGATTGGCGAAATGGCCTACCAACAAGTGGCTCATACCGGGTGCAACTCCCATATCACAAATTACCCGGACACCTTGTTTTTTGGCCAATTCATCCAAATCCATTGGATTTTCAGGATAAAAAGCGATGTCTACTGCATCTTTCCCGGCCTCAATCACCTGCTTTAGGACATTAAATCCCATAAAACCGGGAACTGCGTTGACCACAAAATCAGCTTCCTGAACCGCGTCAACCACCTGTGATTTTTTACTCAGGTCGGCCAAAACCAATTTAATTCCATAGCGATCGGCCAATACTTGTGAAGGTGGATTAATGTCTACCAGGGTGACGAAACAATTGGCGTCCTGTGCTAAATCAACGGCGATGGGTTTTCCCACCAGACCTGCGCCAAGAACCACGATGTTATTTTTTTTCATGAATACATTCAATTATAACGGGTTATGAATTTATTGCTATTTTTCAATAGAAGACTTCTAATGGCGAGAGGCGGGAACGTCCCGTGAAAATGAAAGGAGTAACAATTTAACTCCCCTTCTATGATGCTGAATATTCCCCGGTCTCAGCTTTCAACTCCCTGAAATCTTTCACTCCAAGGGAGGCTGGGTATACAAAAACCTTTTTATTTTTTGAGTGGCTGTTTTCTGAAACGGGTCAGCATACACAACTACCAACTGGATTTTAGAGAATTTATTTACTTGTTGATTGACATAATCTTGCAATTCCACTTTTAATTCATCGCATTTGGCTTCCACATAAGAGGTTACCTCATCTTTCATATAGCGATATTGTTGTTCAATTTCTTCGCGGTTAAAGTGCACCAGCGCTACCAGCTTTCCCTTTTGTTCCACCACTACCGACTCAACTACAAACCTGAAATTATTGATAATCGACTCAATGTCTTCGGGAAAGATGTTTTCACCGCCGGCACCTATAATCACATTTTTGCTTCGCCCTTTAATAAAAAGGTACCCATTTGTGTCGATCAAACCCAGATCTCCGGTTTTGAACCAACCGTCCTTTGTGAGTACCTCCTTCGTCAGGATAGGTTCTTTGTAATATCCCATCATCACATTTGGTCCTTTGGCCCATATTTCGCCTTCTCCGGTCCAACGGTCCCTTTTAACAATTTTAAGTTGTACCCCTTCCATTGCAGGCCCGGTTGACTGCCATTTTCCTGCAAAAGGAGCCACGCCGGCCAGGAGAGGAGCTGTCTCGGTGAGGCCATACCCGATGGCATAAGGAAACTTAGCTTCTATCAGAAAGCGCTCAACAGTTCCGCTGAGTTTGGCGCCACCAATTCCAAAAAATTTTAACTCACCCCCAAAGGTGCGCATGAGTTTTTTTCCGGCAAACACATTGAGTTTTTTACGCAACACCGGAATTCGATACAGTACACGGGTTGCCCATTTTTCATTAAAGGCAGGTAGTATTTTTGACTTGTAAATTTTTTCAATAATCAATGGCACCGTTAACATGGCCGTTGGTCTCACCTGTTTAAGTGCCGGCAATAATACTGCCGGTGTGGGCAGTTTTGTAAGATAATAAATAGCCGCACCTCCAACCATAGGTAGTATAAAACCAATGGTATTTTCGTAAGTATGCGACAGTGGTAATACCGACAACATGCGGTCATTGTGGCCAATGGCCTGGATGGTACGTCCTTTGACAGCGGTAAAACAGATATTTCGGTGCGAGAGCATCACTCCCTTGCTTTTCCCGGTGGTGCCGGATGTATAGATAATGGCTGCCAGATCATTTTCCGCTACCTGATAATCAAATCCGGGTCGATTGTCCAATTTAAATTCGACTGAAAGATGGTGGGAACTAATCATAGAAAAGTCATCAATAAGCACCCTGCTTTTAAGGTGGATTCCATTAAAATCGGCAATTTTATTTCTCAACCCTGAAGACACGAAAATGGCCACAGCTTCCGAGTGTTCCAACACATTTTTAATTTCTTCCGGGGTAAAATCAGGCAATAGCGGAACTACCACAGCTCCCATTCCGGTAATAGCCAGGTAAGTGATTCCCCAATTTGGCATGTTGGTGCTTAATAAAGCCACACGTTCGCCATGTTTTAATCCGATTTGCTGAAGCATGCTTTGCACAGCAAGCACTTTTATATTTGCCTGACCGTATGTAATGGGGGTCTCATCCACAAAGGAAAGAAACGGAAAATCAGAAAACTTGTCGACAGACTGTTGAAATAGCCTGGGAAGAGTCAGGGATAAATGAAGATCCATAAATTGCAAAATAGATTCACAAAGATACAACAATTTGAAGAGTTAAAAAAATCTACAATGATAACACCAGCCTTGTAAAGAGTTTAACCAGATCTTTTTCTGCCAGGGCGGCATTGGCCAGAATGTCATCAATATTGCCCGGTTTCAGGTTGTCGGGGTCACACAAATCGGTAATCACCGAAATGGCCAATACTTTCATGTCCATGTGACGGGCAACAATCACTTCGGGAACGGTGGACATACCAACCGCATCGGCGCCCATGGTTTTAATAAACCGGTACTCGGCTCTGGTTTCCAGGCTGGGACCGATCCAGGCAACATAAACACCTTTGTTCAGTTCGATGGATTCTTCCGTGGCAATCTGCTCTATTTTAGCCATTAACCCAGCATCATAAGGAGCGCTCATATCCGGAAAACGGGTGCCCAGTTCGTCCAGGTTCTTACCTACCAACGGATTGCCAGGCAGCATGTTAATGTGGTCATCGATCAGCATTAAAGAAGCCGGTTTGAAGGCGGTGTTGATAGCTCCGGCAGCATTGGAAACCAGCAAAGTATCAACGCCCAATAGCTTCATCACCCGGATACCAAACGTGATTTGATCAAAACTGTAACCTTCATAAAAATGAAAACGACCATTCATGACCACCACCTGTTTTCCATTCATGGAGCCAAAAATCAATTTCCCGGAGTGGGATTCAACGGTCGATTCAGGAAAATGCGGGATATCGCGGTAGCGGATGTCATGGCTGATGACGACATTCTTTACCATTCCCCCCAATCCTGTTCCCAGGACAATACCAATTTTTGGACTTCCTACACCCTGTTTTTGCAAATAAGCAACTGCTTCATTTATCTTTTGCATCATAAAACTCAGTTTTATGCAAACATACGGAAAGCACTTTAAAAAAACACGCTCAAAACTGATAAAACCGTACCTTTACAAAAAAAAATACCGGCATGAAAAAAATTCTATTTAGCTGGATTCTTAGCCTTTTTGTTGCTCAATTGATGTTGGCCCAGGGATTTTTTCCAGAAAATGGCCCATTGTATATCGACACCGTTGTTCCACGCATCGACATCACCGTTGACCCTGATACGCTCACCTGGATTTATGAAAATCCTGAAAGTGAAACCGAATTCCATGCCATGTTTGTCTTTAACAACGGAACCGTATTGGATACCATCAACCCGGTGGGCTTTCGCTTGCGCGGAAATACTTCCCGGTATTCGGCAAAGAAATCATTCAAAGTCTCATTAAATACTTTTCTGAAAGGGGAAAAATATTATGGCGTTGAAAAGATAAACCTGAACGGTGAACACAACGACCCAACCATAATGCGGTCGAAAGTCATGTGGGATATCCTGCGAAAATTTGATGTTCCCGCTCCCAGGGCCAACCATGTCAGACTGTTTATCAATGGAAATTATCATGGACTTTATATTAATGTGGAACATGTTGACGAGGAGTTTGTACTATCACGATTTGGCAACAATGATGGCAACTTGTTTAAATGTCTTTATCCCGCCGATTTGGATTATATCAGTTCAAATCCGAACGATTATAAACTGGAATCCGGTGATAGAAGGGTTTACGAACTAAAAACAAACGAAGAATCTGACGATTATACTGATCTGGCCAACCTGATCAACATTGTGAACAACGCGTCTGAAAATCACCTGATCTGTCAGTTGGATGAAGTCTTCAACACCTATGACTATTTAAAGATCATGGCTGCCGACCTGTATTGCGGCGACTGGGACGGATATATTTACAACAAAAACAATTATTATATCTACCACAACACGGCCACAGGCAAGATGGAGTTTATTCCTTACGATGTGGACAACACCTTTGGAATCGATTGGTTCAATATCGATTGGGCTACGCGTGATATCTACAACTGGCAACCTGAAGGCGAACCCAGACCCCTTTATACACGACTGGTGACCAATCCTGAACTCAGAAAACAATTCACGTTCTATGCTGACGCATTGATTAACAGGGCAATCAATATAGATTCGCTTATACAAAGTATTGAAATCAGGAAAAACATGATAGCCCCTTACGTTACTGATGATCCTTTTTATCCGCTCGATTATGGTTATTCGTATGATGACTTTTTACGCTCTTACAACGAGTCTACAGGAGCTCATGTAAAGAAAGGACTTTACCCTTACCTGAATGAAAGGGCTACTTCGATGAATGCTCAACTCGAAAATACCAGCATGGCACCTGTGATTAAATATATCCGGCATAAACGTGAATCGGGTCAGCAGATCAGGATAACCGCTTTTGTGGATGTACAAACAGTAGTGGAGATGGTTGCTGTTTTGTATTCTTTAAATGATGGAGAAATTCAACAAGCAGAAATGATTCATGAAGAGAATGGAAATTACGCTGTTACCTTAACTGATATTTCAGAAGAGACCAAGGTAAGCTATCAGGTTAGCGTTACGGATGGTTTGGAACAGGAACAGATTTTGCCCTGTGAAGCCAGGATCATAAACCCGGCCACCGGTGACACTCCCTTGCTTTTTATCAACGAATTGATGGCTGACAACGCACATGTTATTGCGGATGAGTACGGCGTTTTTAGCGATTGGGTCGAAATTTACAATGGTGACAGCGAACCTGTTTTCCTGGGCGACTATTTTCTGACCGACAACCCGGACTCTCCAAACAAATGGCAAATGCCTGATATCAGCATCCCTGTTGGAGGATTTGAATTGTTTTGGGCCGATGGCGATCCAACACTTGGCAGTCATCATACCAATTTTAAACTAAGCAAAGATGGAGAAGCGGTGGGGATATTTTCATTGCAGCTGATTGCGGTAGATGAGCTTATTTTTGAAGCTCAATCAGAGGATGTCAGCTATGGCCGGGTGACAGATGGGGATACCACCCTGGTGTTTTTTACTACCTCAACTCCGGGATCTACCAATGCCCCCAGTGCTATTGATGAAACCGGCGACCTACTTCATTTAATGGTATATCCAAATCCGGCAACAGGCGAAGTGGTCAATCTAAACAGAAAGATAAATGCGAGGGTTTTTAACTCTTCAGGCAAAATGATGTTTTCGGGATCACAAATTTCTTCCATTGATATTGGAAAGTTTGCCCCCGGACTCTATGTGGTGCTGAGTGAGGACGGTGCCAGAGTGAAGTTTATGATTTATTAAAAAACGTGAAATGCCTGGTTTTTCAATACCATTTTTCTATTTGCACCGTTTATAATTCAATTTATAAGCCTACTTACTATGCAACACATTAATAAACCAGTTACATCTAAATCAACGCTATACAGATTGGTTTTTATCATGGCCATTGCCTTATTATTTCAACCAATTCTGTCGGCCCAAACCAACTCATCAATGACAACTACTCAAACTAATTCAAAATCGGAACAGGACTGGTCGAAAGAGCTTTCACCTGAACAATACCGTGTTCTAAGACAATGCGGTACCGAACCCGCTTTTTCGGGAAAATATGTAAACCACCACGAAGATGGCACCTATTATTGTGCCGCCTGCGGGGCGAAACTTTTCAGCTCCGACACCAAATTTGATTCGGGATCCGGTTGGCCGAGTTTCTATCAGGCGGTGGCCGACAGCAGCATCGTGGAAGTTTTGGATAAAAGCTACGGTATGACCCGCACCGAGATTAAATGTGGACAATGTAAAAGTCATTTGGGCCATGTTTTTAACGACGGCCCCAATCCGACAGGGATGCGCTATTGTGTAAACTCTGTCAGCCTCGATTTTAAAAAAGAATAGTTTTACTAAAAAAGAGACGGTAGGTGATAGTCAGGACGAAGGGACGGCGCGAAATTGCTCCTTAAATAAGAAAACCGGGATGAGGAAGGCACATCGCCTCAAAAAAATAAAAGATGGAATTGAGATGGATAGAAAGTATGTGCCTGGTCAAAAAAGGTGAGTCATGAAAATAATTGAAAATCAGTTTTCAGCCACTTCCCCTTTAGGGGATGAGGGGTACAAGTGGCTGAAAACGTTCTATTACCTTTTTAGACCAGACTTATGTATGAATTTGACTTACTAACGATTGACCCATGGATGTAAATAAGAATATCAACAACCTTTACATCAAATTTAAATTGTTTTATCCGGTATTTATTGGATCCATCGTGGCTATTGCCCTCATCACGGTTGTTCTTGTCAGCAAATCGAAACAGGAGATTTATAACCAGTCGGAGAAAAACATGAGGCTGGAGGTGAACACCATTCGCTACATGTTTGAACGCGAGCGGGAACTCAAGCTTGAAAAAGTAAAAACCAACCTGAAGGTGGCGCATGAGTTATTCTTCCGGAATCCCATTTCATTTTCCGACAAGGAAATTCAGGTGGAAGCCATCAATCAGCATACATTAGATACCAGCATAGTGACCATTCCTGCCATGATGCGCAACAATAACCTGGTTTACAAATCGACTGAATTTCCGGAAGAAACCTACCAATTATTTGGTGGCACGACCACCATTTTTCAGAAAACCGACATGGGATTTCTGCGCATCTCTACCAATGTATTAAATACTTCCGGTCATGCTGCTGTTGGCACCTTTATTCCAAACGATTCTCCTGTTGCAAAAGCCATGATGAAAGGGGAAATATTCGAAGGCCGTGCTTATGTTGTGAATAATTGGTACATCACTTCGTATGAACCATTTTACCATTCCGACACCCTGGCGGGGATGATTTATGTTGGAGACAAAGAAAAGGACCTGGAGAAACTAAGAAGCATTCTACAGAAACTAAAAATCGGGCAAAGTGGTTATATATTTGTCGTTGATCAAAAAGGGGAAGTGATCATTGATGCCCCGGACATCAATCAATCGGTTGCACATGAAGAATGGTTCAACGATATGATTGGTGATACCTCCGGCACTGGTCATCTTTTCAAATCCTCAAATCAAGGTGAATATTTATTAACCTATGCCCGATACGATGAATTCGGGTTGATCATTGCCGCCATCATCCCCACAAGGGAGTTAACGTATGACCCGATCAAAAACCTCATCATAACTGCTATATATTTCGCCTTGCTTATCTCCATCCTGTTTATCCTGATGGTGCTGTTAACCACCACACGCCGTGTTCACAAGTTACTCAATGCAATTAGGTTAAGCAACATAAAATTGCGGTCGGCAAAGGATGCCCTCAGACAAAGTGAATACAATTTCAGGACACTGTTCAACAACAGCAGCGATGAAATGCTGGTTTCGGATATGCAGGGGAATATCATCGAAATGAATGAAATGGCCTGTGAAACACTTGAGTACACCAGAGAAGAGTTGTTGGAAATGAATATCCTGGATTTAAAACCTGCCAAATTTAGTCAAAAGTTTCTGGAAAACCGGGATCAGTTAGTACGTTCTGGTAGTTTGATTTTCGATTCGGAGTATATCACCAAAACGGGTAACCTCATCCCGGTTGAAATCAACAGCAGGTTATTGGATTTTAACCAGCAAAGCGCAGTGCTGAGTATTTCGCGTAACCTGAAGATGCGTAACGAATTGGAACGAAAAGTACTAAGCGCTGTAATTCAGACCGAAGAACGGGAAAGGGAACGCTTTTCAAAAGATATGCACGATGGTCTTGGTCCCATGTTATCGACCGTCAAATTGTATGTAGGCGAATTGGCTGATGCACATACTTCGGAAGAGGAAAAAGCATCCTATATCAAACAGGTGAACGAGATCATCGATGAAGCGGTTTCAAGCACACGCGAAATATCAAACAACCTGATGCCCAGAGTCATTCATGAATATGGCGTAGTAAAAGCCATCCAGGCCTTTTGCAACAAAATAAACCTCACAAACCGGATAAAAATTGAATTTAATTCCATCGGGGTGGATCAAACCATGGATAAAAATATTCAGCTCATCCTTTTCCGGGTCATCAGTGAATTGATCAACAACACCATCAAACATGCGAAAGCTACTCTCATCAACATCAATATTGAAGCCAACGAGGGAAAAATCAAGGTTGAATTCAAGGACAATGGCATCGGTTTTAACACCGAAAAAATTATGAGCGATAAAAAAACCGGCATCGGGCTTAAGAGCATCATCAGCCGGATTAAATCAATCAACGGCAGATGCCAGTTCAGCAGTGAGGAAGGTCAGGGATTTAAAATCATTATCGAGATATAAACAGCATCCAGTTCGTTTTTCTTTGTTATTTTTGCCATTCACAAGATCCTTCATGGAAGAAGCCATCAAAATCATTATTGTTGACGATCACGAAATTTTTCGGAACGGACTGAAAATGGTACTTGGCAAGTTGCCTTATGTCCACATTGTTGGCGAAGCAGCCAACGGGCAGGAGTTCCTGGATTTAATCCGCACCACCCCTGCAGATGTTGTGTTGATGGACATTGAAATGCCGGTGATGTCGGGCATTGATGCCACGGCCATTGCCATGAAAGAAAATCCGGGTCTTAAAATCATTGCCCTGACTATGTTCAATGATGATGATTATGTCCAAAGCATGATAGATGCAGGTATCAGGGGATTTCTGATTAAAAATATCAATAAAGACACCCTCGACAAAGCCATCAAAACAGTGATGAATGGCGGAGCATACTACAGTGAAGAGCTTTTCAATTTTTTCACTAAACGTGTAACCACGGAGGAAAAACACCGGGATAATGAGGTTAAATTCACCGCGCGTGAAAAAGAAATCCTGCAATTGCTTTCAGAAGGTTTAAGCAACAAGCAGATTGCCGATGTGTTGTACATCAGCGAGCGCACCGTAGTAGGTCACAAGTCGAACCTGCTTGCCAAAACAGGATGCAAGAATGCGATTTCTTTGTTGGCCTATGCCATCAGGCACAAGTTGGTGATCATATAATGGAATGATCTTTTGTTATGTTCTTTCTCTAATTAAAAATACTAGCCCATTGCTATTAATAACACACTCCCCTGCATGAAAAAAATAGTAACCGTCATAGGTGCCAGACCACAGATTATCAAAGCGGCAGCGCTCAGCAGAGCCATTGCCAACCATTATAGCGATCAGATTACGGAAGTCATTGTTCACACCGGGCAACACTACGACACCAACATGTCGAAGGTTTTTATTGATGAGCTTGGCATTCCAAATCCCAACTACAACCTGAATGTGGGTAGTGCCTCGCATGGTTTGCAGACTGCACGCATGATAGAAGGGTTAGAAACCATCCTGCTGGATGAAAAACCGGATTTTCTGGTACTTTATGGCGATACCAATTCCACCCTGGCAGGCGCCATTGCCGCTTCAAAAATACATATCCCCATTGTTCATATCGAAGCCGGATTGAGGTCGTTCAACAAGAAAATGCCCGAAGAAATCAACCGGATTTTGTGCGATCATGCTTCTACCTTGTTGTTTTCACCTACCCGGACAGGCTACGACAACCTGGTTCGTGAAGGCTTTAATCCCGGCCACAAGGCACCTTTTCATCCTGACCATCCGGGAATTTTCCATTGTGGAGATGTCATGTACGACAACAGTCTTTTTTTTAAAGAGCTGGCGAAATCGAAAAGTGATATCCTTGAAAGATATGGGCTGGCCGATGGCCAATTTATCCTGGGAACCATTCACCGCGACAACAATACTGATCTGCCTGAGCGACTGCAGGCCATCTTTGCTGCTTTGATAGAAATTGCCGTAACGTATCAGGAAACCATTGTTTTGCCATTGCATCCGAGAACTTCGCAATTGCTGGAACGAAACCTTGGCAGTGATTTGTACCAGAAGCTTCAAAGCACTCAGACCATAAAAATTTTACCTCCGGTTTCGTTTCTGGACATGATTCAGTTGGAAAGTCAATGCAAACTCGTTATCACCGATTCGGGTGGAGTGCAAAAGGAAGCGTATTTTTTTCAGAAACCCGGAATAATACTGCGTTCTGAAACCGAGTGGCTTGAAGTGGTGAAAGAACAGACGGCCATCATCGTGGATGCTGATAAGGAAAAAATACGGAAAGCATACCTTCATTTCTCAGATACAAGCACCGCTTTAAATTTTCCGCCGTTGTTTGGCGATGGGAAGGCAGCGGAGTTTATTTGTGAGATTATTTTAGGGTAAATATTTTGGAGATGCCTACCTACCGATAGGCAGGTCCCTCCTCCTGCTTCTTTTGAGATGACAAAATAGTATTGCACGTAAGTAGCATTTAAACAAATACTTAGCCAATATCACCCCACAAAACCAAAAACAAAACCCTGTCATACTAAAAAATGAATGTATATTTTGCAACAAGTACGTATTTTGTCCGTACATTTGCAAAAAGAATAAAATTATGGCTACATCGATTGAGGAACAGACACGATTTGATGCAAGACTTCCCAAAAAGCAAAAACAATTTTTTGAGAGAGCTGCGTACTTAGGTGGTTATAGAAACCTAACTGAATTCGTTATTTTGGCAGTTCAAGAAAAAGCAAAAGAAATAATCAAAGAAAAGGAACTGGTAATTGCCAGCGAAAGAGACAGTCAAATCTTTTTTGATGCCATTACAAATCCGGCGAAACCTTCTAAAACTTTGAAAAAAGCATTAGATGATTATAACGCTTTTGTCTCTAACTCAAAATTGAATAATGATTGAACTATTAGACAAAAAGCACAATCGAAACGATTTTGACTGTGGAAAAGAGCTTCTTAATAACTACCTGAAGAATCAAGTCGGACAAGATGTAAAAAGAAAATTGTCTGTTTGTTTTGTGTTGTCAGAAAATGATACTAACATTATTCAGGGATTTTACACACTTTCAAACTACGGTATTCCTTTAAGCAGCTTTTCCGAACAAATTAAAAAAAAACTTCCTAAGTCTTACACCTCAGTTCCTACTACCCTACTTGGTAAATTGGCAATTAGTAAAAAGTATCAAGGACAAGGAATTGGAAAAATCTTGCTTATTGATGCACTAAAAAGGAGTTATGATAACTCACAAGTAATTGGTTCATTCGCCGTTGTGGTTGACCCAATTGACGAAGAAGCAGTAAGGTTTTATAAGAAGTATGACTTTATCGGGCTTCCGGACAGCGGGAAGATGTTCATAACAATAAAAACACTTGACGTACTATTCGGCTAATCGACGAAATACCAAATCTCTCTCCAACGTCCGCTGGTGAGTAATATCAAACATAATTAGCAAGCCTTCTGATTACAAAAATAAAATGTTATGCAACGTTTTGAAATATCAAAGATTTTTGTACTTTTGCACTCCAATTTTTATGTATTAATTATCAATTAATTAACTAATTATTTTATTATGAACCAGTACGAAACCGTTTTCATTTTAACTCCCGTTTTGTCTGAAGATCAGATGAAGGAAGCGGTAAAAAAGTATGAGACTTTTCTCATCGACCATGGTGCCGAGATTGTGCACCGTGAAAACTGGGGATTACGCAAACTCGTATATCCCATCCAAAAAAAATCCACCGGATTTTATAACCTGTTTGAATATCTGGCTCCTGGTGATCTGATCGCCAAGATTGAGATTCAACTGAAACGCGACGAACGTGTTCTTCGCTTCCTGACCGTTAAACTCGACAAACATGCCATCGCATACAACGAGAAAAAACGGAGAAACAAAGCCGCAGAGGCAGTAGCCGAAAAGGAAGCATAATTTATTCATCAATTAAATTAAAGAACAATGGCACAACCTAATTCAGATATCAAATATTTAACTCCGATTGCAGTCGACACTAAAAAGAAAAAATACTGCCGGTTTAAAAAAAGTCGCATCAAATACATCGACTATAAAGATGCTAACTTCCTGCTCAAATTTGTAAACGAACAGGGAAAATTGTTACCTCGTCGTTTAACAGGAACTTCAACAAAATACCAAAAGAAAGTGGCACAGGCTGTTAAGCGCGCCCGTCACCTGGCTCTAATGCCTTATGTAGCTGACTTACTAAAATAAAGGAGGGAAAAGAAATGGAAGTAATTCTTAAACAAGATGTAAACGGTGTAGGTGATAAAAATGACCTGTTAATCGTGAAAAATGGATTTGGAAGAAACTATCTGATCCCCAAAGGACTGGCAGTTTTAGCTGACAAATCAGGAAAAAAAGTATTGGCCGAGTTAAAAAAACAACAGGCTTTTAAAGTAGAGAAAATCCTGAAGGAAGTGGGCTCTGTCGCCGAACTGCTTCAAGGATTGGAACTCACCATTGGTACCAAAGCTGCTGCCAACGGAAAGATTTTCGGTTCGGTAAACTCTGTTGTTATCGCCAATGCCATTAAGGAAGCCAAAAACATCGAAATCGATCGTAAAAAAATCCTGCTTGATGACGACCACATCAAAGAAGTGGGAGAATACACGGCTGTGATTAAATTGCACAAAGGCGTTCAGGTTGAAATCAAACTCAACGTGGTTGCAGAATAATCTAAACTTTTTACTAAATTTGAAACCCTTTCAGGAAACCCTGAGAGGGTTTCTCATTTTATACAAGATGCCATGCTGAGCAAAGCCAAAACCAAACTGATTACCTCTTTACTAAACAAAAAATATCGTGAACAACACCAGCTTTTTAGGGTTGAAGGATCAAACAATGTACTTGACTTTTTGCATGGCGGTTTGGAAGCGGTAGAAATTTTCGCCTCCGGCACCTGGATTGAACTCCATGGTTCAGACATCGGCAACATCCGGACTCATGAAGTAGGTGAGATGGAAATGAAAAAAATCACTTCACTCACCTCACCTTCAGAAGTATTGGCGCTATTTAAACTGCCTGTACAACACACAGCAACACCAAAAAGACCTGAGACCCTGACCTTAATGTTGGACGATATTAAAGATCCGGGCAATTTAGGCACCATGATTCGCACCGCCGATTGGTTTGGCATTCGCCAGGTGATCTGTTCACAGGCTACCACCGATGCGTACAGTCCCAAAGTAGTGCAAGCCAGCATGGGTTCGCTGGCCAGGGTAAGCGTCCGATATACCCATTTGGCAAGTTATTTATCAGGTCTGCCTGTTGACCTGCCTGTTTATGGGGCACTTCTGGAAGGAACTTCATTGCATGAAATTCGCCATTCAGGGCCGGGAATCATCCTGATTGGAAGCGAAGCACATGGCATCAGCACCACCTTACTCCCTCATATAACACACCGCATCACCATTCCTCCCGGATCAACCCTATCATCCGGAAACGCTGAATCACTCAATGCCTCCATGGCCGCGGCCATTATCTGTTATGAGCTAAGCAAGAATTCATTGGTTCAATAATACTTTGAATGGTGAATGAAAAAACATTTGACAAACAAAAAAGCGGCCCATGGGCCGCTTTTTTGTTTTCAATCATTACATTTATATCCTATACTTAGCGGATGAATTTCCTGTTCAAAAACACCTGGTTATGGTCGGTGATCTGAAGTATAAACATTCCTTTCGGCAGATCACTTACATTAATTTGGATGGTTTCCGTAGTACCATTGAGGTTTATATTTGAAGCATGATATACCCGGCCATCGGTGCCTATAATTTTGAGGCCTACATCACTCATTTCCAGAGCTTCGATATTAATTTTCAAAATATAGGTAACCGGGTTGGGATAAATTTCCCCGGCAAAAACCAGCTCATTTTGATTTTCAATACCTGTGATGCTGCCCCCGGAAAAAGTCATATTGACCTGGGCAGTTGGCTGTTCGCTGGTCAGCTCAACCCTGATGAACTCCGCACTTACACCAGTTAACTCGGGATATAAATAATACACACCATAAGCCAGGTTATCCATATTAAAGTCGCCATCGGAAGTTACGTTAGCAAACCCAAGGCTTTCTTTGCTCTCGTTGTAAAGCAGCATATTGATTTTATCTAAAAATCCTGAGCCTCTCACCACTTCATCTGATATTTGTCCATTAATCACGCCGTTACCGCCAATTGAAGTGGTGACGGCACTTACCAAATGTATGTCATAAGGATTGTTGGGTTGTCCCAGCACTACCACCTCAGCGTCCTCCCAGTTAATTACGTCCCCATAATAGGTGGGCAAATACTGGTTGTAAGTCGTATTCAACGCATAAATCACAAACTCACCTGAGGGCACATAAGGAAAAACATAAACACCTGAAGAATCAATCAGGGTCACATCAATAAAAGGATTGTAATTGAGGCTGGTATCGATGCTAAAAATCATGACTACGCCTTGTTCGAGAGGAAAGTCACCTTCAAAAACCTGCCCATATACCTGGTTGTAGGCGATGGTATCACCCACAACAACCAGTTGAGATGAAAAAGCCCTGCACAAATTGTCGTCGAAGGTTGTCAACGACACATAATACATACCGGGTCCTGAATAAGAATGGGTTACCTCCTGACCCATGGCCGACGTACCATCGCCAAATTCCCACACATAGCTGGCCGGGATATTGGCAGAATGAAATCCGGAAAACACAACCGTATTATCCAATACCTGATAGGAAAAATAATTATAACAATCAGATCCTGCTCCAACCCATACATTCTCGCACCAGACACTCTGGCAGTCAGGGCCATTAATCGTCAGGCAAACATAATAATCCCCTTCACTGGCATAGGTATGCATGGGGTTTTGCTCTGTGGACGAATGCCCGTCACCAAAGTCCCACAACCAATGGGTCGGGTTTCCATAGCTCAGGTCAATAAATTGAAGACTCAGATCGCCCTGAGCAGAGTCAGCAGGATGGTGTACAAATTGTGCTACACAGGAAGCTGAATCATTCTGAACAACGACATCCTGGCAGAAAGTCGATGTACAACTACTATCCGCACTTTGGATGGTTAAACACACCTGATAAATACCCGGGCCACCAAAAGTGTGGATTGGGTTTGGATCCGAGGCACCCGTTCCGTCGCCAAATTGCCAAAACCAGAGTGAGGGATTACCCAAACTCATATCAAGAAATTGAACCGTCAGGGAGCCGTGGATGGGATTATTTGAATCACCCACCGGGAAGTAAGTAAAATTAGCCTGGCATCTGAGGGTGTCATCCGTTAAAGTTACCGTCTGACAGTATTTGCTGTAACAAGATGAATCGTTGCTCATGAGGGTCAGGCAAATATTATAGTAGCCTTCATCCTGGTAAGTATGCTCCGGATTTTCTTCATTTGAATGATGTCCGTCGCCAAAATCCCAGAAATAAGACTCACCTCCTTGCGAAAGGTTCAAAAAACTGACCGTCAGAGGTTCCTGTATCTCATAACGAAAATCGGCCACACATCCCGGAGGAAAATTTCCACATATAACAAAATCGTGATAAACAAAAAGACTGTCCCCAAAGAAAGTTTGGCTATAGGACAGAATTGTACTGTCACAGTCTTGAGTAGAGATGATGACTTCACCCTGATTGTTATTCAATTGGATAAAATCAGCATAATACCCGACCGAATCAGAGTAAACCACATTGGAAACAAATAGTGCCCCACCGGCATATACGTCAATTGTAATTTCCTGGTTGGGAATGGGTTGTCCGATCGGAGTATTATCCATCACGGTTCCCATAATGGTGAGCTGAGATTGGGCCATGCTCGCGAAGCCTGTCATCAGCAGTAAAATGAGGATCATTTTTTTCATGTTATTATCATTTTAGTTTCTGGTCAATTAATTTTGATCGATCTACCCTAATAACCACAAAAGTTAAAAAAGTTGCCTGAAATACATTACTTAAATCCGATGGCCAGTCGCAAACCCAAGCTCCAAGGCCTTTTCTGTTGATCAGGACTTTCATATACAGAATTAAAATAGTAGGTGAACTGGGGTTCTAGTTCGTAAAACAGCCGACCTTTGGAGTAAAGTCCCAGGTTCAGCGCCGCCACAAATTGCCAGTTGGCCCTGATGCGGTCAGGTGTTATTTGGTTAATCTGGATGACCTTGTTTTTTCCCTGATCTACAAGATGGCTTAACGTTTTCGTTTCCATGAGCAGTGACAATCTTGGTCCGGCACGCAATCCAAACCTGAGGTTCTTTTGCTTGATCAAATCATATCCCAAAATCATGGGTAACTGAAGATAAAAGTGCTGCTTCATTACTTTAGCGTATTCAGTGGTCAACGTGTCGTCGAACACCTCCTTTTCCGACTTAAAATAGGTGGGCAACAAATGGTACTTCCTCTCATCCCAGGCGAAGGTAATAGAGTCGAGCTTCTGATAGCTGCCCAAATACTCCTGGTATTTAGTGGCGTATTCATAATACCCTTTACTTACAGAAAGCCCCGCTCCTGTTCGGATGCTGTAGCGGTCGTTGAAAAACCGATATTGTACCTCCAACCCAAAGTGATGACTTAACATGTTGCTTTGGATGAGGTTATAGGTGATTTCTGGTCGGTAAAAAAGACTGTATGCCAGGTGTTTTTGCCTGGTATCTGATTTTAAGTTCAAGGGGGTATCCTCCGGGGCAAACCCAACACTCGATTCCCGTGACTTTTGAAGGGTGTCTTTCTCAGGAATGCTATCACTTTTTTTCGATAATAGATTGTCAATGATCCTGTTATTGATTTGAATTTCATCTGACGCTACAACTACCACTGGTACGTCGTTCATTTCCTCTAATTTAACAGGATGAGGAGGAGGCATTTCATGATAGTTGATTTCAGGTAAAGCTGATCCTGAGTAAGAAGCGAGCTTTTCATTTTTAACAATACCCGTTTCGTTAGTCACAGACGGGGTTGTTAAAATGGGAGATGCGGGTTCCGGGCTGATCGTTTCATTCTTTTGAATGGGTATAACCGGAGTTTGGGCAGGCACAGTCATATCAACGGCAAGCCGGTGGGCGGGTACAGGCTCGTTTGCAAGGTAAAAAATGTAGATGGATGATGCTCCGGAAACCAACATCAACAGGCCAAGAAGCCACCATTTTTTATTATTTTGGTGTAGTCGGGTTGCCTCATTTATCTGTGCGGCTTCCTGCAGAAACTTTGCACGCCCATCCCCGCCCGGGACTGGTCGGTAATCCTCTAATGAGGACCGAAGCCATTGATCAGTTTTAGAATTATCCATTTTTCTGTAATTCAAGATTAACAAGTTTACCCGAGGCTCTTTTTCTCAAAAGAACCCTGGCTTTCGACAGTTGCGATTTAGAAGTATTCTCTGAAATATTCAGTTCGTCAGCAATCTCTTTGTGCGTGTACCCTTCGAAAACATACAGGTTGAGTACAGTACGATATCCAAGTGGCAGATGCCTGATCCACTCAATCAGCTCCTCAGGTTCGGGAGCAGGGGGCAATTCATCCACTTCATCAGGAGTGTCGGTCAACGCATTACCGTGAATTTCCTCTTCAAACCTCAGGTTTTTTATTTTACTTTCGGCACGCAGGTGATTGAGCGCTGTATTGACGATAATCCGTTTCATCCAGCCCTCGAACCGACCCGGACCCTGATAATTAAATCGGGGCAGCCCTGCCAAAATCTTTAACATTCCATTATGCAAGAGATCTTCCGCATCCTGTGTTGAAGTTCCATACCGCATGCACACGCCTAACAACGACGGCGCTGATTGGTCGTACCAATCAGTAATAGCCTGCCGGTCACCTTTCTTAAGGCGCTTTATAAACGATGGTTCAAACAGTTTATGCATACGTTACAACTCAATAACACCAAAGTGGCGAGAAGTTGCCTGAGCAGCAATCTAAATAATAAAAGTAGGCAAATATTTATCAGACTTTCCTAAGGGTTTATATTTTAGTGACAACGACAGACCAATTCCCGGAAAGGAATTACGAAGTGAAAGGTTATTACATCAATCAATATGTGGAGCATATACAAGAATATTTTTTATTGGTTTTGAGGCTCAATCTTGAGGTGCAGCGAACCGAAAATATTTATAGCCAATTTATTATCAATATATTAAGGTGCGGAGCACCGTAATATTGATTTAACAAAAGCCAATGTATTTTTATAATTAGCCTTAGCTACAAGATAAATTCCATTGGATACTATTTTAATTCTTACACGTTTAAAAAAACGGGAAAATAGGTCGGGGCGCTGCACCTTAAAAAAATAGGTATTTTTTTTCTATAAATATTGGCGGTACGCTGTACCTGTTGATTTGCTTGAAAACGGAACTTTGTGTAAATGGAGTAAGTCATCATAAATCATGTATCAAGATTCACCAATAATCCATGTATTTTTAATGTTTGGTGACGGTTACCCACTACTATATTGAATGAGAAGACCCTTTTGTCAGTTTAAAAAGTTCCTCTCAGTTTTCCAGTATGTTGTTACCCCAAATTTTAGTTTAACTTCCTGAAAAATGTCAGAATGATTTTACGTTGGTTTATCATCCAAGTTTGGAAAAACAACCACCCGGGCAACGACCCAAATTCTTTTAAAAAATGGTACTTTTGCAGAAACTAATTATTCTGCCATGCGTTTTTTCGTTTTTAAAACACCCAAGCCGAAGTCGTTTACCTACATACCCCGTTACTACGATCCCGATAAGCTGGCACTGGAGCAGAAAAAGGCGGCCATGGGGCTTGACAGCACATTGACACACCATGAACAGATCAGGTTACAGATGTCGAGAAGATGGCGTAGGGGCAGTTCCGCTCGGGAAGGCACTTCCATGTCAAAGGTCATTACTTATGCCATTTATGCCACCTTAATTTTAGGTAGTGTTTACCTGATTATGTTCACCGATTTTATCGAACGATTGCTTTCGGCTTTCGGAGTAACACACTAAGCCTTTATGTTAAACACGATCAAACTGCTTCCCGATTCTGTAGCCAACCAAATTGCCGCCGGGGAAGTGATACAACGTCCGGCTTCAGCAGTAAAAGAACTGCTTGAAAATGCCGTGGACGCAGGTGGTACTGTCCTCCATCTGATTGTCAAAGAAGCCGGGAAAACGCTTATTCAGGTGATTGACAATGGCAGCGGACTTTCAGTGGTGGATGCACGCATGAGCTTCGAGCGGCATGCTACATCCAAAATTACCAAGGCCGATGATTTGTTTGCTATCCGAACCATGGGTTTTCGCGGAGAAGCCCTGGCATCGGTTGCCGCCATTGCCCAGGTGGAAATGAAAACCAGACCTCATGATGACGAGGTTGGTACCTGCCTGAAAATTGAAGGTTCGAAATTGATAGAACAAAACCCGTGTCAATGTCAGTCCGGAACCAGTATTTCTGTCAGGAACCTGTTTTTTAACGTACCGGCCCGCCGTAATTTTTTGAAAGGCGTGAATGTGGAAAACAGACATATCCTGGAAGAATTTATCCGCATTGCGGTAATACAATTTGACATTGGTTTCTCTTATTTCAATAACGATAAACTCGTTTACAAGCTATCTCCCGGCTCGTTTAAATCGCGTATCGTGGGATTGTTCGGACAGCCTTATAATGAGCGATTGTTGCCGGTAGAACAGAAAACGGAATTGGTGACCATTACCGGGTTTATCGGGAAACCCGAATTCTCAAAGAAGACAAGAGGTGAACAGTATTTTTTCGTCAACAAACGGTACATCAAGCATCCATACCTGCACCATGCTGTTAGCAATGCTTATACTGAATTGATTCCGTCAGATGCCTATCCCACGTACTTTATCAACATCGAAATCGACCCTGGTGAAATCGACATCAATATTCATCCCACCAAAACGGAGATTAATTTTAAAGATGCACGGTTGGTGTACGCCATTTTACACGCAGCTATAAAGCAATCCATTGGCAAACACGCACTTACACCCACCATCGATTTTAATGTGGATCCCAGCATCGAAGCGGCCTTCTCCCAACGCCCTTCGACCAGCCTGAACCAACCGGAAGTGCGGGTGAACCCGGATTACAATCCATTTAAGTCGAATCAGGAGATCAGCCGTGGTTTTAAAACGCACGACAGACCGGCCCAATCTGAATGGGAAGCTTTGTTTGAAACAATAAAGAACCCTGCAGAAATTCAGCCAGAGCACGACAAAACAGAATCAATTAACGATCTTGTGCCGGAAAGCGATGCCGGTTTTTTACAGGTGCGACAAACTTACCTGGTTTGCAATGTACGAACAGGTCTGTTGTTGATTCACCAGCAACGAGCACACGAACGGATTTTATATGAATTTTTCGTTAACCAACTCCAAAATCACCAACACATTTCGCAGCAGCAGTTATTCCCCGAACATCTGCATTTTTCGCCCGAAGATGCCAACATTCTCAGGCAACTGGATGCAGAATTAAAAAATCTTGGCTTCATACTGGAACCGCTTGGAGCCAACACTTTCGTGGTGAATGGAACTCCGCCCAATGTAAACGAACCCTTGTCGTTGCTTGAGCGGATTGTTGAAAACCACAAAAAGGAAGCCAGCAGTCTGAACTACGACCAAAACGCTATGTTGGCGAAGTCGATGGCTATGAACATGGCCGTTAAAGCGGGTTTTAAATTATCAATTAAAGAAATGTCAGAGCTATTCAATAATTTGTTTTCATGTCAGGTACCCTCCGTTTCACCCTCCGGCAAAAAAATATTTTGCATTATCAGCAGCGAAGAACTTGAGGGTTTCCTCAAATAATCAAATCAATTAAACAACAAAAAACCAGCTGGTGTACAATCACCTTCCACATGACAAGTTGTACGGTTATTTATCAATTGGCACCATCATTGCATATCCCTTGCCATTAAAATATACTATTTTTGCACCCTTAAGATGCCATAAATAGTTTCCCATGAAGTTAATAAATTGAGAATTATCAAGGCTTAAGAAATAACAAATCAGAATTATCTATGCAACAATATCGTCCTTCAGGATTTGGCTTTCTACCACCGGTAGTGAAAAACCTCTTGATCATCAATGGATTATTTTTCCTTTCTACCCTGGCTCTTGGCTCCGCTTTTCAAATTGACCTGACCCAATATCTTGGGCTGCATTTTCCGGGGAGTCAGCATTTTGGTGTCTGGCAGTTGGTGTCGTATATGTTCATGCATGCGGGTTTTACCCATGTATTGTTTAACATGTTCGCACTCTGGATGTTCGGTAATGTGCTGGAAAATGTTTGGGGATCCAAAAGGTTTTTAAACTATTACCTGGTAACAGGGATTGGTGCCGGACTTGTGCAATGGCTTGTTGGGTTTATCAGAATTCAAGGCATATTGCCCCAACTGACCCCCGATGAGATTCAAATTGTGTATACGCAGGGTGCAGATGTGATGAAGCAAGGCATGAACTATAGCAATGATGCCATGCGTATCCTCAACAACATCGTCAACACACCCACCGTTGGAGCATCCGGGGCAGTATTCGGAATCTTGCTTGCTTTTGGTATGATGTTCCCTAACAGCCTTATTTACCTGTACTTTGCCATACCCGTGAAAGCCAAATACTTCGTTATGGGATATGGTGCGGTAGAATTGTACATGGGTTTTAGCAACAACCCAACAGACAATGTGGCACATTTTGCACACCTTGGCGGGATGATTTTCGGTTTTTTTCTCATCATGTACTGGAAGAAAAAAGGTAAATTGTTTGATTAATCATCAAAAACAACTGACAGCATGATGCCATTTCAACAGCCGGTCAATTCAGGCACCTTTTTCAGGAACCTCTTTTTAGGTCCAGGCATCCTTTCACGCCTTATTCTGATTAATACGCTGATTTTTCTGGTGATCAATGTCATCAGTCAGCTCATGTGGCTTTTTGGCATGGAAGCGTCTGGTAATGACGAGTTAAGCTATATTGGTCAATTTCTGGCGCTTCCCTCCGACCTCAGCTCACTGGGCCAGATGCCCTGGACGATAATTACCTACATGTTTACCCAGGAAGGATTCTTCCATTTATTGTTTAACCTGATTATGCTCTATTTTGGAGGCACTATATTTCTGGAGTACTTAAGCGAGCGTAAATTATTGACCACCTATTTACTTGGCGGTATTACCGGAGCCATCTTCTTCGTTGGTGCCTTTAACCTGTTTCCTGTTTTTCAACATGTTACCTCCGAAGCAGTCGCCATTGGAGCCTCTGCATCCGTCCTGGCTATTTTTATTGCCATTGCTACCTATGTTCCTGATTACACAGTCCATTTGTTTCTGTTTGGGCGTCTAAAAATGAAATACCTTGCTATCGCCTTTATTGGTATCGATTTATTGAGTATTCAGCATGGCAATCCCGGAGGGCACATTGCTCATCTGGGCGGTGCACTTTGGGGATTTGCATACGCTTTCCAGTTAAAAAAAGGAAACGATTTCTATCGAATCTTCGATTGGTTTAAAAAGCCAGTGACCTCCTCCCATAGAACATCCATGAAATATACCACCAGCCGCCCGGGAAACAGCAAGCCTCTGTCAGATGTTGAATACAACAGCAGGCGCGTAGCCACCCAGGAACAAATTGACAAAATACTGGATAAAATCAGTAAATCGGGATATTCAAGCCTGTCGCCAGATGAAAAAGAACTGCTGTTTAAATCGAGTAATAAAAAGTAGTTTTCCACACGATTATATTTTATTACAATAGGTTAATTCTTATTCAGTTGGAAAAAGGTTCAGATAAATAGACAGTCTAACACTCATCACTCCATCAGGATGCCAAATTTTGACTTATTTTAGTGCCCAAATTAACCGTAACATTGAACTTCTTTAAATACACATCTAAAAACACCGCCAATACGAGCAGCTTGGTCAAAGTAATGCTCTACATCATCACTGTGCTAAATCTGATTGCATTGGCTGCGTTTGTTTTTGGGTTGATGGCAGGAAAAATACCACCTTCATCAAATGGCTATGTTCCAATTTTTGGTTTGTTTTTTCCCCTGATTTTATTTGCCAACGCCGTATTCATGGTATTTTGGTTGATCAGAAAAAGCTGGTTTACAGTTATTCCCGTTATCATTTTAATCTTTGGAGCAAACAACTTCATCGATAATTTTCAAATGCCTTTTCATACCGATTCCGCAAATAACGCTCAAGGAGTTGTGAAGGTATTAACCTATAATGTGCAGCAGTTCAGGGACGGGAACAAAACGCCGCAGCCCGGAATTCAGAGTGATATCCTGACCTTTATCAACAATGAAAAGGCCGACATCGTTTGTCTTCAGGAATACCAAACAACCGGTCGCCAGATTTATGAGACACTCAAACACACACGTGACGAACTGAATACGGGCATTTATTACTACGAAAGCTATTTTAATCCTAAATACGATCTGCTATCAGGGATGGTGATTTTTTCCAAATATACCGCTGTGGACAAGGGCAAACTGAAAATAGAGGGTTCACGCACCTTTGGGATTTATACCGATTTGCTGATCAATGAAGATACGGTAAGGGTTTTTAATATTCACCTGGCAAGCATCAAGCTGGGAAAGGAAGACCTTGGATTTGTTTCAAGTCCAACCAACGAAAGCCAAGAGCAACTCAAAGTTAAATCACTGGCAATCTATCAAAAACTCAACAAGGCCTTTTTACTTCGTGAAAAACAGGTTGATTTGCTCAAGGATATGATAGTGAACACTACCTATCCGATTTTACTGTGTGGCGACTTTAACGATACGCCTTCATCGTGGGTTTACCATCAGCTTCAATCCCATTTAAACGACAGTTTCGTTGAACGTGGAAAAGGAATCAGTATTACATTTGCAGGACCGATCCCCTTGTTGCGAATCGATTATATCCTGCATTCAGGATTTAAGACCACTCAATATGCAAGGCATCGGTTTAAACGCTCCGATCATTTTCCGGTAACAGCCTCACTTAAACTAACACACTAAAAATTTATAAGATGAAAAAAATAATCTTCTCCCTTTTATTCAGCGCTCTTCTGACCTTTACATTGTCAGCACAAAACGCGTTTTATGATTTTACAGTCACCGACATTGATGGAAACCCTTATGCACTAAGTCAATTAAAAGGCAAAAAGGTCATGGTGGTAAACGTGGCCTCAAAATGTGGATTTACCCCTCAGTACGAGCAACTTGAAGCACTATATCAAAAGTATAAGGAAAGCAATTTTGTTATCATCGGTTTCCCGGCAAATAACTTCAAAGAACAAGAGCCCGGGACCAATGAAGAGATCAAAACTTTTTGTACACTTAATTACGGTGTTACGTTTCCTATGATGGGGAAAATTTCGGTGAAAGGCGATGACATGGCACCACTTTATCTATGGCTAACCGAGAAAGAACTAAATGGTGTTTCCAACTCATCAGTTAAGTGGAACTTTCAAAAATACCTGATCAATGAGCAAGGTGTTCTTGAGGAGGTAATCAATCCCTGGGTCACCCCTGAAAGTGACAGTATCACCGAATGGATTGAAAGAAAGAAATAATGAGCAGGCATATTGCCTGATCTGTGACGGGTATCTTTTTTTAGTTATCACCCTGTGGTTCATTGCACCGGGCTTAAGCCCGGTGCAATGAATGACACAAGCCTCAGTTTGCGCTTCCTTTATCTTCATTATATGACCTAGTTACCCTTTTAAACTATCCAAATAACCCCGACACCAATCCACCATCATGGGTAAAGGTTTGCCCTGTAACATAGCGGGACCAAGGTGAAAGTAACCACAAAGCCAGGGTAGCCATTTCTTCAGGTTTGCCCATCTCACCTACCGGAATTTCCAGTTCAAAAGCAGCAGCGGCCTCATTAACTGTGATTCCTTCGATCTCACTTTTTTTGATAAAAAGCCTTTCCATAGCTGGCGTCCGATGATAGCCCGGAGCAAGTATGTTAGCCGTAATTCCCTGATGTGCCACCTCCTGCGATAAGGTTTTAACAGCTCCCACAACCGCTGCGCGCAAAGCATTACTCAATACCAGATTTTTTATGGGTTGCTTTACCGATACACTTTCGATAAAAAGCAATCTACCATAGCCCTTTTTCTGAAAATAGGGCACCACTTTTTTTGCCAATGCAATTTTCCAGCGCAATACAGCATAATAAGCATTGTCCCATTGTTGCATATCCACATGATGAAAACCACCTGCCGGTGGACCCCCCGCATTAAACACGACCCCGGAAGCATTGTTTTCTGCCATCCAGGTCAAACACTGATCGTGTACCTCATCACGCATCATATCACCAGCCAAACATTCAACCTGATTTGGAAAAGCCAGCACCAGGGATTCAAGTTTTGAAAGGGTTCGGCTTACTGCCAGTACTTTTGCACCTTCAGAAGCCAGCAGTGTTGCAATAGCGTTGCCAAACCCACTGCCAGCACCGCCTACCACAAAAACCTGATTTTCTATTTTAAAATTCATCACAACCGTTTTTTTCAAAAATAGTAAAACCTGATGAAGTAAACGAGTTTTTACAGAAACAGGGCACTTAAATTCGTTGCATTTTACTTTTAATAAAAGCTGTTATCCCCCGGAAATACCTACTTTTGCCCCTTCATAAACCAAAGATGAAGTTTCGGAACAACCAATTATTAAAAGGAACCATCGCCATTAGCTTTTCGGCTATTTTGTGGGGATTCGACGGGGTAGTGCTCACGCCAAGACTGCATAACCTCGGGGTGGATTGGGTTGTTTTTGTACTTCATGCTTTTCCCTTTTTACTGATGAACCTATTCCTGTTCAGGGAATACAAGAACCTCAAAACGTTTATAAAACAGGATTACCTCATGCTGTTTTTAATCGCGTTTTTTGGGGGAGCCGTTGGTACTGTTTCCATTGTAAAGGCACTTTTTCTGGTAAACTTTGAGCAATTATCGGTGGTAGTTCTTCTACAGAAACTTCAACCCATTTTTGCCATCATCCTGGCATCCATTTTACTAAAGGAAAAAATCGGCAAACATTTTCTTTTGTGGGCCGCCCTGGCCATTGTAGCCAGCTATTTTTTGGCTTTTGGCCTCAGTATTCCAACCTTAACCAGTGACGATAATACCCTCCACGCGGCACTTTATGCTGTGTTAGCTGCGTTTTCGTTTGGCAGTTCAACGGTTTTTTCAAAGAAACTATTGCAAAACCACAATTTTATAACAGCTACCTTTTTCAGGTATGGTTTTACATCGCTCATCTTATTGGTTTTTGTATTGCTTTCGGGAAGTTATGTAGAGTTTTATCATACCACCTCTATTAACTGGATATTCTTTCTCATCATTGGCCTTACCACCGGATCGGGTGCAATTTTCATTTATTACTATGGGCTTCGTCGGGTAAAAGCCATTGTAGCCACCATCAGTGAGTTGCTTTTCCCTATTTCGGCTATTCTTTTCGACTACCTGTTCAACAACAGTATACTTTCCCCGGTACAGATAATCAGTGCTTTGGTCATGGTTTTTGCCATCATTCGGTTGAGCAATCTGAAGCACTAATCAGTTAAAAGTTTTTTTTATAAAACAAACCGAACCTCTGGCATGGTGGAGAAAAAAGAAGTATCTTTAACCGTGAAATGAATCATTAATTTAATTCTTTATTATCATGTCAGACGATCTCAGATTGGTTTACACAGGCTCACGGGTGGAGGGTCTTTTTCTGGAAGAAATACTGGAAGAAAATGGAATTGGCGTAATCCGCCGCGATACGCTAAGCTCAAGTCTACAAGCCGGATGGGTTGATGGCTCCCCTGAAGATGCTGTTCGGCTATTCGTTGCCACTGAATTTAAGGACGAAGCCTTAAAAATTCTACGCGAATATTTTGATTCACTAGAAAAAAAGTAATGGATGGGAAAATTATCTATGAGGTAATTAGGGTAATTAACTACATCCCACTCTTTTTAGAGGAACATTTTCTACGCTTTCAAAATTCAGCATCCATACTTCAAATAGCCATTCCTGAGATCGGTTTTGTAAAAAACAGCATTCAAAGGCTAATTGAAACAAACAACCTACATACTGGAAACATCCGGTTTCAAATTTCGGCGACAAACAAAAAACCAGCTATTTGGGACTGTTGGATAACTCCACATCATTATCCCAATCAAACACAAGTTGAAGAAGGTGTTAAAACAGGGCTTTACCAAGCCATCAGGCCCACTCCCAATGTAAAAATTTGGTACCAGGATCTGCGGCAGAATACAGAACAATATTTGAAAGAAACCGGCTTTAGTGAAGTACTCCTTACCAATAACGGAATGATAACGGAGGGTAGTCGTTCCAATTGCTTCTTTGTTTCGACGAATCAAATATTCACCCAGGAAAGCCAACTGGTGCTACCTGGAGTCACCCGTAATGTTCTAATCAAACTCATCCAAAACATGGGAATCACCCTGGTAGAAACACTAATTCATGTTGATGAATTAAACCGGTTTCAATCGGCTTTTCTTACCAGTACCTCCTTTGGGGTTTTACCTATACAATCTATTGACGATCAGTCATTTTTAGTTAACAACCCACTCATACAACAACTATACCTTGCTTATCGGGAAACTTGCGAAAACGATCTGAAACACTTTGTCTGGTAACATGATCTGACTTTAGCAATCCATTTTTTGTATTTTTACGTCCAAATTACAACCTCATGATTGTTGGGAAAATAAAAAGATGGCTATTTATCATTGGAATTTTGGTTGGATCACCCATTTGGGGGCAGAAGGAACTTCCAAAGGATTTTTGTTTAAATGCAGATGAAATCCAATTGTTTTCTAAGATTAACGAGCTTAGGGTTACTTACGGTAAGGAAACCCTTCAGCAGTCGGCATCGCTTTCCTTTGTTGCTAAGACTCATGTAAATGATTTGATGACCAATCATCCCGATACATCGGTTTGCGGTCTGTCGAGCTGGTCGGACAAAGGAAATTGGAAAGCCTGTTGCTACAACGCGTACATCCCAACCCCTGAGTGCATGAGAGATAAGCCAAAAGAACTCACACCTTACCCCTACCACGGCTATGAGCTGGTAACTTATTTTGATGACCTGATCAATATCGACTCGGTTATTTCCTTGTTTTCTGACACCAAAGAAGTACTCAATCTGATACTTAGCCAGGAAGATCAAGGCAAGAAAAAGTGGGCTTGTTGTGGCATAGGCATCAACGATCATTATGTATCAATTTGGTTTGGGCAGAGAAAAGATGCCTTGCCTTCGCCGGAACCGTGTGATGGTATTGAGGTGATAGAAAAGAGCACCCCAATCAATCAATCCATTTCCCCCGGATTGTTCTATCTCATTTTTGGCAGTTTCAACAGTTTGCAAGAGGGAAAAGAGGCCCTTAAAAAGTTGAAGAAAGATGATTTTACCGATGCAGGGATACTCAATAAAAATGGAAAAATCAGGATCTATTTAAATAAGTTTAATTCATTAAAAGAAGCCATGTTTGCCAAGCAACAATTACCCATTGCTTATAGCGAAGCGTGGATATTAAAGGAGTAAGATGAGCGAATATCGACTTAAGGAGGTAAGCAATCCGCGTCTGGAAAAACAATTTTTGGATGTTGTTGATTTAATATACGTTAATATCCCACAATGGGTCAGGCCACTTGATGTTGAAATAAGCAAGGTATTTAATGTTAACAAAAACAAGCGGTTTTTGCACGGAAATGCCATTCGGTGGATATTATTCGATTCGCAGCAACGCCCGTGTGGTCGAATAGCGGCATTTTATGACGAGTTTACCTCATCAAGCCATCACCAGCCAACCGGAGGTGTGGGTTTTTTCGAATGTATCAACAATCAGGAAGCTGCCAACGTGCTTTTCGACCAGGCCAAAAAATGGTTGCAACTCCAGGGGATGCAAGCCATGGATGGCCCTGTCAACTTTGGAAACCGTGATTTTTTTTGGGGCTGTTTGAAAGAGGGTTTTCATCGGCCATTATTTAACATGCCCTTCAATCCATCCTATTACAATGATCTATTTACCCGATACGGATTTGAAAATTATTTTAACCAATACACCTATCATGTTTTGATCTCACCCGAATCGGTCAGCCCAATCGTTCACTACAAAGCTGAGAGATTAAAAAGAGATCCGAAATTTACTTTTTCAAATTATGATAAAAAATCAAACCACCTGATTGCCGCGGAATTCAGCGAAGTATTTAACAAAGCGTGGGCAAATTTCCCTGGAGTAAGACCCATATCGACCGATGACGCGACTACAATAATTCATTCTTTACAACCCATCATCGATCCCCGTCTCATCATTCTGGCACACCACCAACACCAACCAATTGGATTTTTTATCATGATTCCTGATTTAAACCAGATCATTGGTAAATTTCATGGCAAGATGAATTGGTTGAATAGGTTAAGGTTGCTCTATGGATTAAAAGTCCAAAAAAAGTGTTCTCGGGTGATTGGATTAATATTTGGCGTTATTCCCGAATTTCAAGGCAAAGGCATTGAAGCAGGATTGGTAAAGCAATTTGAAGAAAACGCCACCCAAAAAGATTTCCCTTATACAGATATGGAAATGAACTGGATAGGCGATTTCAACCCGACCATGATGAAACTGGTAGAGCTGATTGGAGGCAGGATTTATAAAACACATGTAACATACCGTTATCTTTTCGATCGTACGCTCCCCTTCGAAAGGGCAGCCATATTAAACTCAAATAATTAATATCATCATGGAATCAATCATCAGCTATGTGTTCATCGGCTTGGTCCTGGTTGTATCACTTATCACCTACAGGTACAAACGAATCAAAATAAGACAATATGTTCTTTCGGAACAACTTTACCCGACGCTTGTTTTTAGTCTGTATATCGAAAAACACCTTGGAAAAATTGCTGCAAATATCCTTCATATAAAAGCCCTGGATGACATCACCATTGAAACGATTTACCTTGAGCTCATTACTAAAAAAAGGGAATTTCATTATTATGATTTAACAGAACGCCAGCTTGTAATCGATGTTCCCATGCGAATAAAATCGAATCACAGTTTCAAATACAGGATTGATTACAAACAACTTACCGAATTACTCGAAAAAGGGGAATTACCCTTTCGAACGTTTCGATTCGTAGTGACTGATCAAATTGGCAGAAAATACAAAACACACGAGTTGGGTCTCAACAAGAAATGGCAACTATTTCGTCCCGACAGCGGAAACTATAATTAGAACCGGAAATCAATCTATAAACTTACCGGTTATATTTTAGCATGACCTCAAGCAGCTTGCTGATTATAAGGGGTTTTGATATAAAATCGTCACACCCGGCTTCCTTGGATTTCCGCACATCCTCTTTCATTGCATAAGCTGTTTGAACGATTATAGGTAAATCAGGAAACCTTTGCTTTAGTATCCTGGTAGCTTCAAATCCATCCATCAATGGCATATTCAGGTCCATCAACACAATCCAGGGCAACTCATTTTCAGTGCAGTAAGAAACAGCCTCCTGGCCATTGTGCGCCCAAACAGGTACGCCATCATATTTTAACAATACCAACTCAAGCAGGTGATAACTGTCGATATCGTCTTCAACGATAAGCACTTTTCGTCCTTTAAACGAAATTTCAGGTTGATGAGCACCTCGCTCTTTACCGGATTCTTCAGACCCTGAATAAGGAATCGAAAACCAAAAGGTTGAGCCAACTCCCTCTATCGAACTCAGGTTAAGTGTCCCACCCAATAGCAACGCCAGTTTTTTTGCTATGGACAAACCCAATCCCACTCCATCATATTTTCGGGTATGGCTGTCATCGGCTTGTCGAAAGGCGTCAAAAATAAACCTTCTTTTTGCTTGGGGAATACCAATACCAGTATCACGAACATAAAACCTGATCACAGGTTTGCCATGCTGAAGTCTCTTTTCAAATCCACATTCTACCGTGCCTTCTTCGGTAAATTTAAGGGCGTTTTTCAACAAATTCAGTAAGATCTGCTGTAAGCGTTTTTTATCCGTATAAATAGAAATCGGAGCCATTGAAGGCTCAAACTTGAAAATTACTTCCAGGTGGTCGCGATTGAGAGCGGCTCGTTCGGAGAGGGTAATTCCCCGGATGATGGTTAAAAAATGAATTAAATCAAATGTTTCTTTACTTAGCTTGATTTGTCCCGAATCGATCAGGGTGATATCAAATAGTTGCTCTACAAGGTATAACAGATGCTTCCCGCTATCGTTTATAATTTTGGCATATTTACCCACTTCATCGGTTTCCATATTAATATCCATCAAACTCGAAAAGCCCATGATGGCATTCAATGGAGTGCGCAATTCATGCGACATGTTCGCTAAAAAAGCCGATTTAAGCCTGTCTGAATCCTTTGCTTTGTCTAATGCCATCTTAAAGTCCTCTATTGCCTGGTGGTAATCTGAAACATCACGAGCGAAGGTAACAACACCCACAATTTTATTCCCTTCAATAACCGGCGCTAAATTAACCCAGAGAATATGCTCTACTCCACCGGCAAATAAAACCATTATTTCAAATTGTCGCTTCTCTCCGCCAACAACACGGGCATATTCCTGAGCCACCCAATCTTTGTCGCTCTCTCTCAGGAGCAGGTTATATGGTTTACCAATGAACTTATCAAATTGAAAACCAGTAACATCTTCAACATGTTGATTAAAAAATGTAAAGCAACCCTGTTTATCGGTAACCCATACCAAATCATTTGAATTTTCTACCATGGTCCTATAGCGTTCTTCTGAATGCTTTAAATCCACTTCCATTTTCATGCGCTGGGTAACATCATAACTAACACCAATAATTCTGATGGCAATGCCTTTATCATCTTTATCCAACACAGCTTTCGATATCACCAACCGGGTTCCTTTGGCCGGATTGTTGACGCTATGTTCCAATGTAACTTTATCGCCCGATTTTATGAGTTCACGAATCTTAATTAAGACGCGGTTGATATCCTCCGGGCATACATATTTGCGAAATATTTTGATGGGATGCTGTGGCGCTGATTCAGTAATTCCATACATGAGCGAAAACTCATCGTTCCAATTAAGCTGATTGGTATTCAAATCCCATTCCCAAATCCCCAGTTCAACAGCTTTTACAGCCAATTCCAGTCGGGCGGTAAGGTTGGCGATTTCTTTCTCTGCTTCCTTCTCCTTGGAGACATCGTGGTTTAACGCGACTGTGCCAATATTTTCGCCATTTCTATTTATGAGCTTTGAAACAGAAGTCAGTATATTCAGTTTATGTCCATTTTTATGTTCATGAATTACTTCATTGGTAATTCTACCTTTGCGCCTGAAATGCTCTTCAACTTCATCCTGTGAGGTTCCTACATACTGAGGTTTAAGCACTTCACCGTATCCCCGGCCTAATACCTCTGATTCCGTCCAGCCATAAGTTCGTTCAGCGGCCTCATTCCAGCTTTTAATTAAAAAATTTGTGTCAGATGAAATTACCGCATCAGAAACGCTTTCCAAAACTGTAGCCTGATAAACAATCTGTGCCACTTTTTCATTCACCAGTTCATCCAGTTTGGTATTTTCTTCCCTTAGTTTGTCTTCGGCCCTTTTAATTCGTAGCATCACATGAATTTGAGAAGCCAGTTCACCCGGATCAAAAGGTTTTGACATCACCGCATCTGCCCCTGTTTCAAGTCCTTTAATCCTGTTTTCAGTTTTATGGCCTATCGACGATAATAGAATGATGGGGATATTATTCAATTCGGGATCAGATTTTAACTGTCTGCAGGTTTCAAATCCATCCATCCCGGGCATCATAATGTCCAGCAATATTACATCCGGATGTTCTTTTTTTGCTTCAGCGATTCCTTCTTTACCTGAAGATGCGAAATGAAATTCTGTATCAAGTAAAACCGATGAAAGGGCACCTTTTATCACAATTTGATTGTCGCGCTGATCATCGATTGAAAGTAGCTTAATCATGGGGCTGACTATTTATAATAGATTCATGAGTAATAAAGGAGTACATAAATTCATAGGCAAAATACGGATTTCCAATACTTTAAATTTCACAGTTGACCGTTTCATATATAACCACATCTAAGATTTCAGGTACTCCATTCTACATTTGAATCTTACGACCAAACTGCCAGAAAGGATGTTGCAATGTAATAAAATTTTGGTCACGATGGTGGCGGATCAGTATACTTTTTAGATCGACCTCTTTTTTGAATTTCTCTTGAAACCTCAGCCATCCTCATCCAACCCTGTCAATTTAGCGCTTATTTGCCACAGACGATCCTGAACCCTGGTGTCGTAGGAAATTGCAACCGATTTTGAAGGTTGGCTATTCACCAGATACTTACCGTTAAACTCAGGCATTTCTGCACTTAATGCGGCAAACACTTCATGTTTTGCACCCAGTTCAACCGTTGCACCACCGGAACCCCAACCGGCGCGCAATAATTTGGTATTGATCATGCCAGGATGAAGACAAACTGTCTTCAAACCCGATGCGCCATATTTACGATGTAACTTATATGTAAATAATACATTACATAGTTTTGAAAGCGCGTAGGATTCGTAACCGTCATAATTTTTCTTCCCTGCCAGGTTATCAAAATCGATGGTTCGTGCCTGGGCCATGGAACTTACGTTTACGACTCCCGGATTTGTCGATTGGAGCAAAACCGACATAAGCCGCCGTGTTAGATAATATGGGGCCAGGTAATTCACCATGAATGTTTTCTCAATTCCATTGGGCAAAATCTCCCGATTGAGCTCAATTATTCCCGCGTTATTCAACAGGATATCTGGTTTAAGCTGTTTTTTTTGCAAATCATCAAGCAGCTGGTCGATGCTGTTAAAATCCTCGAAGTTGGCTATTAAATACTCGATATTGGCATGAATATCCTGTCGTTTGAGCTCATCTGCCGTTTGATTAACCTTTTCAGCGTTCCGTCCATGTATAATCACCCTTAACCCCTGAGCACTGATTAATTTTGCCGCCTGTTTTCCAATACCATCGGTAGCTCCGGTAATTAAAATTGTTTTCATTTTGAAGGGTTAGTCAATAACTGCAAAGATAAAAAGGAAAATGAAAAGACCCCATTAGGAGGCCTTGGATTTAGACTTTTTCCTTTTTATAGATATTGTACTATATTTGGCGACTGAATTTAAACAATAAAAAAATGAAGTTATTAGCAGGTAAAACAGCCCTTATCACGGGAGCGGCCAGAGGAATTGGAAAAGCCATCGCGCTGAAGTTTGCCAGTGAGGGTGCAAATGTTGCCTTTTCAGATTTAAACTACGACGACAACATGATGGCTACAGAAGCGGAAATTGCCGCTCTGGGTGTAAAAGCAAAAGGATATGCCTCCAATGCCGCCATTTTCGATGATGGCGAAAAGCTAATCGATCAGGTAGTTGCGGACTTTGGTACGATCGACATCCTCATAAACAATGCCGGTATTACGCGCGACAATCTGTTAATGCGCATGCAGGAAAAGGATTGGGACATGGTGCTAACGGTTAATCTTAAATCGGCGTTTATCCTGACCAAAGCGGTTCAACGCGTCATGATGAAACAACGCGCCGGTTCGATAATCAACATGAGCTCTGTGGTAGGTGTGAGTGGAAATGCAGGACAATCGAATTACTCGGCTTCTAAAGCAGGATTGATTGGATTTACCAAATCGATTGCCCAGGAGTTGGGATCGAGAAATATCCGTTGCAATGCCATTGCTCCGGGTTTTATTCAAACCGAGATGACGCATAAGCTTTCGGATGAAGTGCGTGACGAATGGATTAAGAACATTCCATTGCGACGCGCCGGACTACCTGAAGACGTGGCCAATGTAGCCGTCTTTTTGGCCTCCGACCTTTCATCATACGTCTCTGGCCAGGTAATCAATGTTTGTGGTGGTATGGATACCTGAGAATCAATTGAAATCATATTAAAAGCGTGAACAAATTGTTCATGCTTTTTTTATATGAACCTAAGCAGGCATTTCAGTACTTTTGCAGTAAATCATGCTTATGTGGGCGAACGACCTGATTATTTCTTATTCGTGGTGGAGCATCATTCCGGTTATGGCAACAGGATTGGCTTTTGCCGGCATCTTGTATTTTTATAACCGGAAGAACAAACTTAGTAACGCCCTGACTGTTATCCTGTTCATCGTCAGGTTTTCGTCTGTAAGCCTGCTGGCCTTTTTATTACTTTCTCCCTATTTAAAATCGAATTTAAAGCATATTGAAAAACCGGTAATCATTGTCGGCATCGACAATTCAGCCTCTATGATACAAACGGGCGACTCGCTGTATTATAAAAACGAATTTCAACAGCAGTTAACCAATACCCTGGCTCTGCTGGGCGAAAATGCCGAGGTGGTACCCTTTTTGTTTGGCAAAGAGATCATTGCTGGTGACAAGCCGGACTTTTCGGATGGAAATTCAGATTACGGCGCTTTTTTTGATTTTGTAAATTCGGCGTGGACAGGGGAAAACACGGGCTTGATTTTATTGATTGGTGATGGAAATTACAATGCAGGGTTCGATCCTGCCTACGTGGCTCAAAACCTCCAAATACCTGTTATTTCGGTAGCCATGGGCGATACTTCAGAAAAAGCAGATGCTTCAATAAAAGAAATCCGGATGAACAATACCGCGTTTCTAAACGACATAGTGCCCGTAGAAATAACCTTCGAAGCGACGAAATTGATGGGTCAACAGCTTCATTTAACTGTTTCCGGATTTGGAAAAACGAGCTATTCTCAAAATTATCCTGTTAAAACAACGCGTGTAACCCAAACAGTTACCATTCCTATCGAAGCTGTAAAAGCTGGTAAACACCGCATTCAAATTGTAATAGATGACTTTGATGGAGAGCTCAACACCGACAACAATTCCCGCAACATTTTTCTTGATGTGATCGAAAGTAAACAAAAGGTTCTATTGCTGGCATTTTCGCCTCATCCGGATGTAGCCGCTATACACCAAACTTTAAAAACCAACAAAAACCTGGAGGTTACCACTTCCTATTTTCCTGATTTTAAGGGTAACCCGTCTGATTTTGATTTGGTTATCCTGCATCAACTTCCGGCTAAGGGCCATGGGGCTTCCGGGGTGTTGGATCAAATTTCAAATGCCCATTTGCCAACCCTTTTTATCTTAGGAAATCAAAGTGAAGTGTCGGTGTTTAACCGATACTTTGGAGGTTTAAAAATTTTAAGCGCCGCTAACAGGACTGATGAGGCCATTGCCCAATTCAATCCTGCATTCAACCTGTTCACAGTCTCGGGTGAGGATCAGAAGGAGTTCAACCAGTTTCCACCTCTATCGGTTCCTTTGGGAAGTTATCAAACCAATCCCTCTTCCATTATTTTTTGTACTCAGATAATAAAAGGGTTTGCCACCGACTTACCCTTGGTGCTTTTCTATCAAACTCCTGAAAGAAAAACAGGTGCCATTGCCGGTGAAGGGCTTTGGCGCTGGCGCATGTACGATTATTTAAAAACGGGTAATTACAACGCTTTTAATACTTTTCTGAATAAGAGTGTTCAATTTTTAATTTCAAAAACCGACAGACGGCCCTTTAAAATCATTGTCCGGGATGACTTTAGGATTTTCGATCCTGTTGTTTTACGAGCAGAGTGTTTCAACGCCAGTTTCGAGCAAATAAATTCAGAAGAAATCCCACTCACCTTGATAAACGAATCCGGCGAACACTTTCAGTACCTGTTTTCAGCCGAAGGAGCAGGATACAAACTTGACCTGGGTCATCTGCCCGAAGGAATATATCGCTATACATCAACCGCTAACTGTCAGGGTAAAAATTGGACTGAAACCGGAGAATTTGTCGTTACGGGTATGCTGTCCGAGACCATGATCACCCGTGCAAACCACCGGGTTTTATACCAACTTGCCGAGCTACATGACGGTGCCGTCCTTTATCCTAATCAATTGGATCAAATTGCACAACTTGTAAAGAGTAAAAACCTGAAAAGCAGTATTAACTACGAAACAAAATTGGTTGAACTCGAATCGATGCCGGCAATATTCATACTTCTTGTTTTCCTGCTTTCCTTCGAATGGTTTATAAGAAAATATTTTGGGACTTACTAAACAATTTACAACCTCATCTCAGGTAGGTGTTTGTTATAATTCACCTCTCGACTGAATGCAAAGGAGTGCGTCCATTAAAATTTTTTCTTAAAACTGAATAAGCGGGGAATGGTCTTAAGAATTACCAGCAGATCAGTCCATGGTCCCGACACCATAGAATATTGATTATCGAGCCGGATACGCTCTTCAGCCTCCAGGTTTTCTTCATTGCTTACCTGCCAAAGTCCTGTAATACCTGCCGGCGCTAAAAAACGATACGACCATTCATCCGTTGTTAATTTTTCGGCTTCATACAAAGGCAGCGGACGGTTACCAACGATAGACATGTCCCCTTTCAACACATTGTAAAACTGTGGAAATTCATCTAAATGAATGGTTCTCATAATCTTCCCTACACGGGTAATACGCGGATCGTTTTTTACTTTAAAAAATGCCGAATGAAGCAATTTTTCGCGTTTGTTACGCAGGTATTGATTTTCACAAATCTCCACTCCATCGATAAACAATATGGGAGAACACGTTTTGCCTCTCGGGATGCAATCAGGACAAACAGAAATGGTAGAAAATCCGATTCCGCTCTTTTTATGCGAAATCAAGTATTGGTTCATGTCAGAAAGTTGTGAACGTTGCTGATCCGCATTTTTGATCATGGTACGAAACTTATAGAAATCAAATAAATCGTAACCTGTACCAACCCTTTGCGTCACATAAAAAACCGGACCTTTTGAGTCCAGCTTAATAGCCAGAGCCATCAAAAGCCCAAAGGGAAAAAAAACGATGAGAGCTATTAGCGAAAATACGATATCAAAAGTGCGCTTACCAACTCCAATGCGGCAAGTCTCGAACTTAATATCTAAAGGAATATTTTTTTTACTCAATGTATCTTATTTTTTATTGGAAATAGGTATCAAAATCAAATCCAATCTTCTCTATAGCAGCTCTATTTCGGCGGATAAAAGTAACAATTTCTTCAATAGGTATACTATAAGTAACTCCGTAGTTAATTAATTTAACTTTTTCAAGGAAAACTTCCCCATCATAAGGCTGATTTCCACTTTGCAATTTATCCATGTCTGTCGCAGGTTTAACGATAAGCAGATCAGTTGACGACGTTGAGGAAGCCATACCCACCCATTCCATGTTAGGCAATCCATCTTTGATGGCAAACACCGGACTCCCACTTATACCATGGTTATAGAGTGCATCTGTCAGAAAGAACCCTTTGTTATTTTTTTTTGGATTGCTAACCAGAGCCTTGGTTACCATCAGGTTACCAATAGGATATCCCACAATATATACAACCGATCCCCACTCAAAAAGCGAGGTATTTCCAATGGGATAATGAAGAACCTGTACCGGTGAATTAGTTGATGTAAGTTTTCGTGATAACAACGCAATATCCTTTACTTTATCCATGGCGACAACTTCAACAGGCTCTCCGTCGGGTAATCCGGTGACATACGTTTGCTGTTTAACAATTACCGAAACAGTTGCCAAAGCGTCTGGATACTTTGTACTCCAGGTAAATACAGAATCTGGAAATTCAATTACATGTGCACAAGTGATCAGCCCAACCAAATTGTTCCTGTGATACACAATGGTAGCCGTACCGCTTACTGATTCATTCGATATCGTTTGGCTTATTGAATGCTTGTTAATTACTTCCTCTGAAATCATATTTCGTTGAATTCTATCTTCAGGATTAAATGCATAGGTGGCATAAAATGCAATACAGTCAAGCTTCTTCACCGACTCGGATATCATGTCGAGGCTTTCAGAAATAGAAGTGGAAGGAAACTCACTGTCGTAACGACCATTGGCAAAATCATCATGATAACCGTTTACGCGCTGAACAGTGCATCCAGAAAGCAAAAAGTGCGTAATAATCAGTTTTAATACGATTTTTCCGGGTTTCATTAAGCTAAAATGAGGATTAATTGCACACAATAAAAATAGCACAATATTAAATAAAAAAAGCAGCATTTTAGATATTTTGTACTTTTGCCGCCCAACTATTTATACCATCGGTTGACCACACCATCTGTTTTGAAAATATCGGCCCTAAAATGAACCGGTATTCAAATGGTGAAATCAATCACAAAAAATGAAAATATGAAAATTAGTAACAACAAAGTAGTTACAATGACTTACGTTCTAAAGTCGGACGATGAAAATGGTGAAATCATCCAGCAGGTTGATACCGACCGACCATTTGTACATTTATTTGGAAACGGATCATTACTACCCGCATTTGAAAAAAACCTGAATGGATTAAAAGCAGGCGACACTTTCGCATTCCCACTGACCCCTGAAGAAGGTTACGGGGTTGAATCTCCTGAAGCCATTCTGGATTTGGAAAAAGAAATTTTTATGGTCGATGGAAAATTCGACAGCGAATTGGTTGCTATCGGGAAAGTTTTAACAATGCAGGACCAGGATGGCAATCCCCTCGAAGGTCTCATTTTAGAGATTGGAGATGAAAAAGTAAAAATGGATTTTAACCACCCACTTGCTGGGAAAAAACTGCACTTTTCAGGGACCGTTCTGGAAGTCCGCGGTGCCAGCCACGAAGAATTAAATCATGGACATGTTCATGGCAGTGGTGGACATCACCATTGATATAACCGATTATTTATAGAGAAGAAAAACCGTTGGCTTTTTATGCAGGTCCGGTTTTTCTTTTTTCCACAGTGCAATCGTTTTGGTTACAATCGTTTCGGAGGATAACGTGATATCTGTCGCGAGGCACAGTTTGGTTACAGGCTGACAGTTATTTACGAGTATATCGAACATCGCATCATTTCTAAAAGGGGTTTCTATAAACAGTTGGGTTTGGCTTCGTCTAAAAATATTCCCTTCCATTTCGTGTATTTTTTTAATTAATTCACTCTTGTCGATGGGAAGATAACCGTGAAAAACAAAGTGCTGCCCGTTAAAACCCGATCCCATTAATGCCAGGATCAAACTGTTTGGCCCAACCAGCGGAACTACAGCATATCCCCTTTCCTGGGCCATCTCCACTACCTTGGCACCCGGATCTGCAACACATGGGGTTCCCGCTTCAGAAAGCAAGCCAATGGATTTCCCATCTTGTATCGACTCAAGGTATTGACTGATATCTTTATGCAAGGTGGTTTTGTTCAATTCATGAAAAACCAATTGGTCGATGGGTACCGGATGTTTTATAAAACTTAAAAACCTGCGCGAAGTGCGCACTTGCTCAACAATAAACTCAGTTAGACCGAAGATGATTTGGATATTATAGGATGGCAACACCTGATCGGAGGTTTCGTAACTACCTAATGTGGTAGGGATGAGGTAAATTTTACCTCTTGGCATAGTTGGTTGCATAAAAACTAGTTTATAACTTATTATAAAAAGGTAAATTGGCCAGGTCAACGTTCCCACCCGATAAAATAATGCCAATTTTACTATTCTTAGCAGAAATATTATTTTCGAGCAAAGCTGCCAGGGGTACTGCGGAAGAAGGTTCAACCACAATCTTTGCCCGCTCGTACAGAAGACGCATTGCATCCACAATGGCTTCCTCGCTCACGGTAACCACTTCAGAAACATATTTTATAATAATCGGGAAATTCCGTCCACCAAGTGAGGTAAGTAAACCATCGGCAATGGTTTTGGGATGCAGGCTTGGTACAATTTTGCCGGAACTAAACGACCTGAATGCATCATCAGCACCTGCTGGCTCACAAGCTATTACTTTAGTTTTAGAAGAGAAATACGCACACGAAAGAGCCGTACCACTGAGCAAGCCGCCTCCGCCAACCGGGCATAGAAGGTAATCAAGTAAGGGTGCCTGTTCAAATAATTCGGCGGCAGCTGTCGCCTGTCCGGCAATAACAGCATAATTATCATAGGGATGAATTTCGTTTGCCCCGGTATTAGCGATCACTTGTTTTAAAGTAGATTCTCTGGCTTCGAGCGTAGGTTCACAAAAGGTGATGAGGCCTCCATAGTCTTTTACTGCCGCGATTTTTACCTTTGGTGCATTGTTTGGCATAACGACATAGGCAGGAATATTAAAAAGTTGGGCAGCCTTGGCCAACGCTTGTGCATGATTGCCCGATGAATGGGTTGCCACACCATGTTCCCGTTGAAATGGGGTAAGGCATAAAATGGCATTCACCGCTCCCCGACTTTTAAAAGCTCCGGCTTTTTGAAAGTTTTCGCATTTAAAATACAACTCATTTCCTACCCATCTGTTGATGATGGAACTAGTAATTACAGGGGTACGGTGAATATACGGATTTATGCGGCTCCGGGCTTCGAGAATTTCCTGGGATGAAGGGATTAGATTTTGCACGCTATTTCAATTCTTCGATCAGCTTATCAGAAATTATATCAAATAAATCAAAAATTGCTTCACAATCACCCCTTCCACTATCTACTGGATCTTCAATGATCTCATTTTTACCCGGATTAATGACATTCATCAGATAATCAACCTTTTTCTGCTTTTTATCCGAACGTGTCAAGTCCATCACTTCATCATAGCTGAGGACATCCATCACATATATTCTGTCGAAGCGGATGAAATCGTCTTTTACAAACAACCGTGCTTTCCCGGTAACTTCAATACCATGTCGCTTCCCTATTTCAATGGTTTTGGTGTGAGGAGGTTCATTTATGTTAAACGACTCAAACCCGGCTGAATCGACTTCCCCATTGATCCTGTGATCGGCAAATTTCTTTTTAAGTATCGCCTCGGCGAGGGGTGAGCGGCAAAGGTTACCCGTGGATACAAACAAAATATTCATGGTCTCGCATTTAAATTGAAGTCGCGTAAAGGTACTACATTCGATCAGATTTTTCAAGCACAGGGTTCTGACAAAAGAATATTACTACAATTTCAATTTCTTGTCGATATCATCCACGTAAACCCTGAATTGTTTATCTGTTTCTGTAAGGTTATGTACGGTACGGCATGCGTGCAATACAGTGGCGTGGTCCTTATTGCCACAGTGCAACCCAATGGTGGCCAATGAATTTTTGGTATGTTTTTTCGAAAAATACATTGCCAATTGCCTGGCCTGTACTATTTCCCTTTTCCGCGTTTTTGAATTGATGGTTTCCAGCGCGATACTAAAATAATCGCAAACCACCTTCTGAATAAAATCGATTGAGATCTCCCGGTTGGCACTTTTAACAAATGTATCAATCATCTGTTTGGCCAGTTCAAGGGTAATGGCCTTTTTATTTAGAGTTGATTGAGCCAGTATGGAAATGAGCGCTCCTTCCATTTCGCGAATGCTGGTAGTAATGCTATAAGCGATATATTCGATCACCTCATAAGGCATCTGAATTCCATCCTTATAAAGTTTCTTTTGTAAAATCGCAATGCGTGTCTCGAGGTCGGGCATCTGCAAATCGGCGGCCAGTCCCCATTTAAATCTCGAAAGCAACCTGGGTTCCAAACCTTTTAGTTCAACAGGGGGTTTGTCACAAGTTAAAACAAGTTGTTTATTGTTTTGATGCAGGTGGTTAAAAATATGAAAGAATACATCCTGGGTTTTTTCCTTGTTGGCCAAAAACTCAATATCATCCATAATCAGCACGTCAATCATTTGATAAAAATGTACAAAATCGTTTTGATTGTTGTTTCTGACCGAATCAATAAACTGGTTAATGAACTGATCGGTTTTGACATACAATACAATTTTATTGGGGTCGTTTTGCTTTACCTGAAGACCAATGGCGTGTGCGAGATGCGTTTTACCAAGACCCACCTGGCTATAAATCAGCAATGGGTTAAACGCAGTTTTGCCCGGATTTTCGGCGATGGCCCATCCGGCGGAACGGGCAAGACGGTTGCAATCACCTTCGATATAGTTTTCAAATGACAAACTATCAACAAGTTGTGAATCAACTTTAATTTTCTTGAGGCCGGGGATGATAAATGGATTTGGAATATCACGCGACTTCCCTTTATTTAAATCAAGTGGCATCGACATAGATTTATTAATGGTATCTTTTCTATTTGTGGTAGGGTAATTCACTGAATATGGAATTGAATTATCGTAGTTGCTATCCATGATGACACTATACTCCAACCTTCCTGAAGGGCCAAGTTCCTTTCTGATGGTTTTTCTGATCAAAACAATATAGTGCTCTTCGAGCCATTCATAAAAAAACTGGCTCGGAACCTGAATGGTCAAAATGTCGTTTTCAAGCTTTATCGGAACGATAGGCTCAAACCAAGTTTTAAAATTCTGTACCGGAACATTGTCTTTGATCACGGACAAACAACGAGACCACAATTCATCAGCTTTTCTTTTCATCATTTCGCAAAACTATTACAATAAGTATCCTTTTACCAATACAATTTCTCCTAAAACCTTACATACCAAGTAACCAATTACAGGTGGAACGTCCCTCAATTGAATTAACAAAAATGTGCTAAAAAAAGTGAAAAAAAAACAGGTAGATGTATTGACAATTTAGTTTTATTGTTGTATAACGATCAGTATTTGGTAAAAAATGTTATGTTATTGATTTACAATTCTTTTAGCTCAACGTCATGCCATAACGCAATGCGTGAAAGTACAAAATTTTTTTGTCCCGCACGAACTTCAATAATAAATTTACATCTCATTTCAAATTCTTGTTTTACCACAATTAAATTCTCCTCCTTTATCAAACGCATTACCTGATCCACCATCGGATAATCCATTATAAGCTGAAATCTGACAGTTAAATATTTAACCTCTTTTCCAGCACTTTCCAGGGCTTCGCGGGCTGCAGTTTTGTAGGCGGTTACCAAACCACTTACTCCTAATTTGGTCCCGCCAAAATACCTGACCACAACTACCAAAGCATGATACATTTCATAAGAATAGATTTGGTTTAAGATGGGCTTGCCCGCAGTTCCCGATGGTTCTCCATCATCATTGCTCCGAACAAGTTCTTCCGTAACGCCCAAACGATAGGCATAACAATGGTGACGCGCATCGTGGTATTGCTTTTTAATGTTCAACAGGCTTGCTTTCACCTCTTCCTCCGACTCAACATGAACTGCGATAGAAATAAATTTACTCCCCTTTTCTTTATATAGGCCCTGCCCCTGCTCCCTGATTGTTAAATACTGATCGGTATTGCACATAATGATTCTCAAAAAAACAAAAATAGTACAATTGATCTGTGTATCCCTTTTTAATTTCGGATTTGGCAAAGTGACGAATCCTTTTCACTAATAATCCATAAATTTGCCGAGGAATACCATCATCATGCAAAACCATTGTGATCATGAACAACAGAATATTATTCGGATTCATTGCTTTCCTGTTTAGCGTCTCCTTACAGGCACAGGTACAACATTCACCCCAGCTCTTTTACGGCCGGTATGAAGGCTCAATTGGTGATCAATTGACCTTATCTGTTAATCTGATTCGCAGTTTTAATCAGGTTTCCGGAAATTTTCAATATGAAACCAGCGGCAAAAAGCTGATTGAAACATTGACACTTTCAGGGCAGGCAAAAAATGACTCGACCTATTTAAAAGAATTTGGCCGAAAAACAACCGCGTTTAATAGTATTTTAACTTCAGAACAGTTTTCAGGTGTTTGGACAAATTCCGAAGAGCAGTCGATCGGTTTTGTCCTAAAAGCAAAGTATCCGCAAGGAAGCATGGCTTTTGATGTGAGTTTTCTTCACTCAGAAACCATGCTCGATCCGAAGGATAAAAATTCACCCACTGCCCATATCGAACTCACTTTGATTTATCCCAAAACGGGGTACGCCTACCCAACAGTTGCCGATTCGGTACTAAAAACCATAAAATCTTCCTTTTTTGGTGAGGGTTTGGTCCCTTCGGTACCCGACTCCATGCTGATGGCCTTTGAAAAGGAATTTTACAAAAACTACCGTGAACAAAATGCCCAATGGCTTGAAACAGGCGGGCACTCATTTAGCTGGGAAAAACAAATCGGCATGGGGGTTACCTACAATTCAAACAATGTGTTATGCCTCGAATTTGAGCGTTATGCCTATACCGGAGGCGCCCATGGCATGAGCAATACTTCGTACCGGATAGTCAACCTGAAGGATGGAACGCCCATCACTTATCAGGATGTGTTTATGGAAGGTGCCGACACCCTGCTTTCTCAATTGTTGACAAAAGAGCTCAGAAACGACTTCGAAATCCCTGACGACACCTTGCTTAAAAAAGCAGGCTTCTTCGTCGACCGCATCCTGCCAAATCACAACCTCTACATCAATGGTAATGGAATTGGATTTGTGTACAACAGCTACGAAATAGCCCCCTATAGTTTTGGGGCCACCCATATTTTTCTGGAATTCAAACAGGTTGATCTGCTTATAAAACCAACTTCACCGGTATACAGACTGGTACATCCTGTTTTATAGCGCATCAGGTTTGTTGGCCATCCCCTGATTTAGAAATTGGTTGAATGGATTCATGGCCTCAAACACAACAACGGCTTTCTCAAGAAAATCAGGAGCATAAAATTCTTCCTCCTGAATGCGATGTATAAGCGTATAATCTTTAAATTTCAGGTAGTCGATTCCCTCAAAATCCTTTGGAAAACCCACCGGGGGCTTCTTTAGCTTGTCGCCTTGTATTTCCCCGAAAAGTTGTATAAAATCCGGAGTCTTTACAATCTGCTCAAACCCAGGCAGATTGAAGTAAATTTCCGAGCGCAAGGCTTTTAGGTTTTCGGGTGTGGGGCAATACACTCCTCCAGCCAGAAAACAATTCCCGGGTTCCACATGTAAATAATGACCTCCCAGAGGAGATTTCCTTCCTCCGGCAGCCAGGTAAGCGCCAAACTGTGTTTTGTAAGGCGACTTATCTTTACTAAAACGAATGTCGCGGTTGATGCGAAAAACCGTGTCTTTGGCTTTCAATTGAGCATAGGCAGGATTTGATTTCGCCAACAACAAAATCAACTGATCGACAGTCAACAAAAACTCAGCTCTTACCTTATCGTACGCAGTTTTATGGCCCAAAAACCAGTCTCTGTTGTTATTTTCTTTCAATTCGGAAAGAAAATGTATAATTTGTTCCTTCATATTTTTCGGATATAGAATTTTTTGTACTTTTAAGGTGCTAAAGTAAAAAGAAAAATTGCTTCCCAATTTTTTCTCCAAAATATTGACCTATGAAATACGATACTCAAAAATGGCTTTACATCATCCTGCTTCTGTTCATTTTTCACCTAAAACTCTATGCCACTGGTGACCTGAAGGCAGTTGGTGCCCGTCAGGCGGGAATGGGACGAACCTCTGTTGCCATGAACGATTTTTGGGGCCTTTTGAACAACCAGGCCGGCATTGCACTCTTCGACCGGATTTCTGTCGGGATTTCCTACGAAAACAGGTTCTCGCTCAAAGAACTCAGTTCCAAAAGTGTTGGTTTAATTCTGCCTACCAGGATGGGTGTTTTGGGCCTATCGTACCAACATCACGGATTCAATCTCTACAATGAGCAGAAGGTTGGACTGGTTTACGCCCGTAGTTTTGCCGACTATCTTCGGATAGGCTTGCAGCTTGACTATCTGCAAACCACCCTGGGTGATCAGTACGGCAAAAAAGGTAATGTAACGTTCGAACTCGGAGTTCAAAGCGATGTGAATGAACAGCTTACCATCGGCGTATGGGTGTTTAATCCCATTCGGGTAAAACTGGCTGATTACGACAGCGAAAAAATCCAGGCCATCTATCGTTTTGGGATCAAGTGGAAACTATCGCCTCAATTTGTGGCAACAGCCGAAGTAGAAAAAAACACCTCGGTCAAGCCTGTTATAGCCAGCGGAGGGATGGAATATGCCATCAGGGACCGGTTTTTTTTCCGGGCCGGAACCAGTACTAAAATTGAAATATTCACCCTCGGATTTGGATTTAAGTCAAAGTCTTTTGTCTTCGACATTGCAGCCACCATGCACGAATCACTTGGATTTTCGCCACAGGCTTCCTTACTATTTCAGTTTTAATCCATGAAACAAAATCTAACATATCTCCGTGGTTTTCCACTTTGGATTTTGCTGATCCCGCTGACACTGGTCATTTCACAACAAAGTACAGCTCAACAACCCGACACTTCCAATGTGGTGAACATCGAATTTATTACCGACCAGCTCGAAAACCTGGCCGAAAAGTCGGATTTAGAGCTCGACTACAGCGACTTGCTTGAAGATTACTTGTATTACGCTCAAAACCCCATCAACCTCAATGGCAACGAGATACAGGAACTTCGCACACTTTACCTGATAAACGACATCCAGTTGAACAACCTGAGGTTAACCATCAGGGAATTTGGTCCGCTGGTCAGTATTTATGAGTTGCAAAACATACCGGGATTCGACGAAGAAACCATTAATAACATGCTGCCTTTTGTGGTGGTTGGCCCATCGGAAGCCAAAAAATTGCCCGACTTAAAAAACACTTTTCGATTTGGGAGCCATCAACTTTTGATGCGATACGAACAGGTATTGGAACAACGGGCCGGTTATAAAATCCCCATCGATTCAGCGATCGACTATCCGGGATCCACCTATTTGGGATCGCCTCAAAAATATTTTGCCCGTTATGCCTTTAATTTCAAGAACCAGATCAGATTTGGTTTTACACTCGACAAGGACCCCGGAGAACTGATGTCGAAAGGACAACTTCCCGACACACTAAAGCGATTGATTGGAGATAAAATCACTCCGGGTTTCGACTTTATCAGCGCCTTTATGTATGCAGAAACACCCGGATTGATTAAACAAGTGGCCCTTGGTGACTATCACCTCGAATTCGGTCAGGGGCTTACGCTCTGGAGCGGCCTTTCGTTTGGGAAATCCGCCGATGGTGTCCAGCTAAAGAAATACGGACGGGGCATCCGTGCCAACAGCTCCTCCAACGAGAACCGGTTTTTTCGGGGGGCGGCCATCACACTTGGGTATAAAAATATCCTTTTTACCACCTTTTATTCATCAAACAAAGTCGACAGCAACATCGAGCGCGATGTGGCGGATCAGGATGAGGGCGTTACTTCCATCATCGAAACGGGATTGCACCGCACCATCAACGAATTAATCGATAAACGATCGTTAAAAATAACGGCTTATGGGGCACATGCAAGCTATCAGAGCAGTATTGTACAAATCGGCCTGACTTCGTATCAAACCAATATGGGGACGGCCATTGCCCCGGCCACCGAAGTCTACAAAACCTTTAATTTCACTGGCAATTCACTGACCAATTATGGTGTTGATGCAAGCTTCAACCTCAACAAATTCAATGTTTTTGGTGAGTTCTCCATGTCATCGAATGGTGGAAAAGCAGGATTGGCAGGTGTAAACACCCTTCTTTCTGACCGGTTGATTGTCACCATGTTGTACCATAATTACGGAATCGACTATCAAAATCTGTACTCAAATCCATTCTACGAAAGTAGTTCACTCGTCAACGAACAGGGCTTCTACATTGGGTTTAAAGCCTTAATTTCAAAATCGCTCAACCTGACGGGGTATATCGACCATTTTCAGTTTCCATGGATCAAATACCGGGTGGATGGCCCTTCTTCAGGGCATGATTACCTGATGCAGCTAACTTTTTCACCAGCCCAAAAGTACAATGCATATTTCAAAATGCGCTTTAAAGACAAGCAGGAAAATTTTCAGTTTCCATATGACTATACAAAGACGCTTGCACGTGTAAGAAGAAATGATTTCAGGTTTTTTATCTCCTATGAGGTTTGGCCTTCGGTCACCTTCAAAAACCGACTGGATGTGGTATTTTTTGAAAAGGAAAACAGTCCTTCGGAAAATGGATATATGCTGTTTCAGGATATTTTGTTCCGCCCCGAAAAATTTCCTGTAGAGTTTACTTTTCGGTATGCTTTGTTTGGCACCGATGGCTACGATTCGCGCATCTACACCTATGAAAACGATGTGCTCTACGCATTTAGCATCCCCTCCTTTTTTGGGGACGGGCAGCGCATCTACCTGATGGCGAAATGGAAACTGACAGAAAGGATCAATTTTTGGTTGCGGTTTGCCAGAACCACCTATTTCAACAAAACCACCATCAGTTCGGGAGCAGATGAAATTATTGGACGATACAAAACTGAGGTAAAAGCAGAGGTAAAGATTAAACTGTGATGAAAATTGAAGTGGGGATGTAATGAGATCATGGGAACATTAATGTATTCGGCTAAAGCCGCAGCACAATGGATTTCATCAATATAGCTTTTGACGCTTAAAAAAATAGGGCAGCAAAATACCTTCAAAACCTTGGTTTACATCTGCTTCTACATAATCGATGCCATAACGGCCACAGCGTTGTTCGAGTTCAATGCGCGAATTCTTTGCCATCTTCTGGTAGTTTTCTTTGATCTCCATGGGATTTAGCTTGATCACCTCTTCCGTCTCCATATCAACAAATCTGTATGGACGGTTATCAAAGTTCAGGTTTTCCTCCAGGTTCTTGTCCTTTACATGAAATAAAATGACTTCATGTTTGGCATGTTTCAGGTGTTGAAGTGCAGAAAAATTCATGTCCTGGTTTTCTGTCTGATCCATCATATCACTGAAGATAATGACCAATGAGCGCTGATGAATCATTTCGGCCAGATGATGTAACGAGCCCGCAATATCGGTAGCAACACCTTTTTCTGGTTGGTCGAAACGCATTAGCTTCTCAAGCTCGGTCAATAGATACTGGTAATGCACCATACTCGAACGGACCTGTGTGTGGGTGTCCATGTGATCGGAGAAACAAGTCAGACCAAAAGCATCGCGCTGTTTTTTCATGAGTGTTGCCAGGGCGGCGGCGGCATACACCGAAAACAAAATCTTGTTGGGGTGCTCGGGTGTGGGAGAATTTAAAACAGGAAAATACATTGAGGATGAACGATCGATGACCAGCTGACAACGCAGGTTTGTTTCCTCCTCGAATCGCTTTGTATAGAGTTTATCGGTTTTGCCATAGAGTTTCCAATCGACAAACCGGGTTGATTCTCCCGCATTGTATTGACGATGTTCGGCAAATTCGACCGAAAATCCATGAAACGGGCTCTTGTGCAGGCCGGTAATAAAACCTTCTACAGCTTGCCTGGCAATTAACTCCAATGAGTTAAAGGCCTCAATTTTCGTATGTTGAATATGCGTTTCCAAAAATCAAATGGGATGATACATTAAAAGGCTGTCAATTAACAGCCTTTTAAACAGTTATTTAAAGAGAATTAAAGCAATGATTCCAATTTAGAAACAAGCACCTGTTTAGGTACGGCTCCCACTTGCTTATCGACCACTTCACCATTTTTAAAAAACAGAATGGTAGGAATGTTCCGGATACCGAATTGACGTGCCACCTCGGGATTGTGGTCAACATCGAGCTTACCAACAACCGCCTTATCGACAAATTCTTCTCCAATTTCTTCAACAATGGGGCCAACAATGCGGCAGGGTCCACACCATACTGCCCAAAAATCTACAATTACGGGTTTATCAGATTTTAACACCAGTGATTCGAACGTAGCGTCGGTTAATTGCAATGCCATGGTTTAGTATTTTTGTTAATAATTTAAAAAGGCAAAAATACAGAGAAATCCTATGGGGGATTAAAATTTTATTTAAAAATTACTGAATCGAAAAAGAGAAAGTCCCTTCCTCGGATAATGCCGTTACAAATGCTTCCGGATCAATTTTTATCGTACCTGATTTCAATATCAGATGGATATTCTCTTCTTCTTCATCCAGCCCAATTTTCAATGCACAACCTCCTTTGTTTTCAGCAGCAATTCCAAGGAGCTGTTTAATGCTTTCATCCGACACCTCTTTTGCCGGCAGAAATACAGTAATCGATTCGGCCAGTTTTGCCATAACATCGGTCAGCAAGGTCATATCCGAAAGTCTCACCTCAATCGTTCCGGGCTGGTGATTTCGTTCTTCCACTTTTGCTGTAATAAATACATTGTTGCCGACATCCAGCAGGTGTTTGCGTTTTAAATAGTCCTCACTAAATAAGGTGAGCGACAGGTCACCTGAAAAATCCTCAATGGTAAACTGTCCGTACAGTGAACCTTTTTTTGATGTTCGTTGGGTAACAGAAGTGATGAGTCCGGCAAAAGTAACCTGGTGTCCTTTCAGGTTGACCATGTTATTTCTCAATTCGTCGATGGTGATGTTGCAGAACCTTTTAATGGTCATGGCAAAAGGATCGAGCGGATGACCGGAGATATAGAAACCTGTAACTTCTTTTTCGAAAAACAACTGTTGAGGAACCGTCCAGTGCTCACAAACAGGCAATTCCGGATCTTTTATGGACAGATCATCCATGTCCCCAAAGAGGTTTACCTGCAGCGATTGTCGTTGTTCCTGAAAGGTAGCCCCGTGTCGTGTGATTTTTTCTATAAAAACTCCGCTATTTTCATTTTCCTGAAAGAAATACTGAGCGCGGTGTGTGCCTTCAAAAGCATCAAAGGCACCTGCTTTGGCCAGTGCTTCAAGGCTGCGTTTGTTTACAGATTTCAGGTTAACCCGCTTGGCAAAATCAAATACATTGGTAAAAGGGCCGTTTTTCTCGCGTTCTTCTATCATTTGCTCCGCGGCAGTAGTCCCTACACCCTTAATAGCTCCCAGTCCAAACCGAATGATCCCGTCTTTGGTCACGGTAAAGTCAATAGAGCTTTCGTTGACATCCGGGCGTAGCACGTCGATGCCCATGCGTTTGGTTTCGCTGATGAGGTGGGTTATCTTTTTGATGTCGTTTAGGTTACGGCTTAAGTTGGCAGCCATAAACTCGGCCCGGTAATTGGCTTTCAGAAAGGCCGTTTGGTAAGCCAGATAAGCATAACAGGTGGCATGCGATTTATTGAAGGCATATTTTGCAAAGGCTTCCCAGTCTTTCCAGACTTTTTCAACCTTCTCTAAAGGCAGGTTATTGGCTTTACATCCTTCAAGGAAAAGCGCTTTAAGCTTCTCCATTTCATCAATTTTCTTTTTTCCCATAGCCTTGCGCAGACTATCTGATTCTCCACGCGTGAAGCTCCCAAGTTTTCGCGAAAGCAACATCACCTGCTCCTGATAAACCGTGATACCATAAGTTTCTTCGAGGTATTCAGCCATTTCGGGCACATCGTATTCGATTTTTTCACGTCCGTTTTTGCGATCGATGAAATTAGGAATATACTCCATGGGGCCCGGGCGGTACAAAGCCACCATGGCAATCAGGTCCTCAAACCGGGAAGGTTTCAGGTTCTTCAGGTGCTTTCGCATGCCGTCCGACTCAAACTGAAACAAGGCCACTGTATCGCCCCTGCTAAATAACTTATACGTTTTTTCATCCTCAAACGAGATGGCATTGATATCTAAATCAATCTCTTTTGATTTTTTTATGTTCTTAAGCGTGTCTTTAATAATGGAAAGGGTTTTCAACCCAAGGAAGTCCATCTTCAACAGACCCACCGGCTCGATGAATTTGCCATCATACTGTGAAGCGTATTCAAGTACAGAGTCCTTTACCGTGGTTACGGGAATGTAATGATCGAGATCTTCGCGCCCGATGATAATGCCACAGGCATGAGTACCGGTATTCCTTACCGAGCCCTCAAGTTTAATTGCATTCAGGATAACCGAAGAAACCTCGGGTTTGCCTTTGTCGAGTTCAAATTTCAATTCAGGAACCTGTTTTAAGGCTTCGGCCAAGGTAATTCCGGGAACTTCGGGAATTAATTTTGATAACCTGTCCGCTTCGGAAAGCGGAAGTTTTTGCACCCTGGCCACGTCACGAATGGCCATTTTTGCTGCCATGGTCCCGAAAGTAATCAAGTGGGCAACACGCTTTGAGCCATACTTCTCCCGCACCCAATGCAGCACTTTATCACGACCATCATCATCAAAATCGATGTCGATATCCGGCATGGAGATGCGGTCCGGATTTAGAAACCGCTCAAAAAGCAAATTATATTTTAGGGGTTCAATGTCGGTAATTCGCAAACAATACGACACCACTGAACCTGCCGCACTGCCCCTTCCCGGTCCCACGGACACCCCCATCTCCCGGGCGGCTTTAAGGAAATCCCACACGATAAGAAAATAATCGGGAAATCCCATGAACTTAATTGTTCCCAACTCAAATTCAATGCGTTCGGCTATCTCAGCACTGATTTCCCCATACCGCCATTGAGCACCTTCGTAGGAAATATGCCTCAAGTAATCATTGGCATCGGAGTATGTCTCAGGAATGGTAAACTCGGGCATGATCGGACTCTTGTCGAGTTGATACACCTCTATTTTATTGGCCACCTCATGTGTATTGTCAAGGGCCTCAGGCAGATCAGAAAACAAGGCAGCCATTTCGCTCCTGGTTTTAAACCATTCCTGCCGGGTATATCGAAACCTTTTTGGATCATCCAGGTCTTTGGCCGTGCCAATGCAGATCAGTTGGTCGTGTGCCGCGGCATCGTCGGAATTAAGAAAATGAACATCATTGGTAGCCACCAGTTTTACCTGATGTTTTAGAGACAATGATTTCATCACTTTGATTACATATTGCTGGTCATCGAATACCTTTTTGTCCATTTCCGGGTCGCCGGTGGGATGGCGCATGATTTCAAGGTATAGGTCCTCTCCAAAAATCTCTTTGTATTCCAGCAAGGCTTCTTCAGCCTTTTCTTCGCCCTGATGCACAATTTTATCGGCTATTTCACCACCCAGGCAGGCTGTAAGCGCAATTAGCCCTTCATGGTGTTCTTTTAACAATGCTTTATCAACGCGTGGACGATAATAAAATCCCTCAGTGGCTGCAGCCGAGACCAGTTTCATCAGGTTATTATACCCGATCAGGTTCTTAGCCAGCAATACCAGGTGCCAACCTTTTCCATCCGTTTTAATTTCTTTCAGGTGCATGCCACGCCGGGCCACGTATGTTTCGCAGCCAATGATGGGTTTCAAGCCTGCCATGGTCGCCATCAGGTGAAACTTTTTTGCACCATACATATACCCGTGATCGGTAATGGCCAGTGCCGTCATGCCATCTTCTTTGGCCTTCTTCACCATTCCACCGATATCGGTTAATCCATCCAACACCGAATATTGGGTGTGTACATGCAGGTGCGTAAAGGGAGCTTCTGTGTCACGATCGGAGACGATGCCCGGTTTAATAAAGAAATCTTCCGGCTCATCAGGTTCTTCTTCATGATAGGAATCATACTCAAATCCAACCGACTGAACAACGCCATCGCTTGCTTCGATAAATTGATGGATGAAATCCGAATCCATTTTCAGTATGGCGGGTGTAATAATGCCCAGTCGGATTAATTCAAAAAAGCACCTGGCCGTGGCTTGCACATCCGCCGAAGCGTTGTGAGCCGCACCAAACGATTCATTAAAAAGCTTTAAATGCAATTCACCCAGGGTGGGCCATTTATACTTTCCACCGCGCCCGCCCGGCAAAGCACAATAATTGGTAGATGATTCTTTGGTATCTACAATGGTTTTATCAAACAAAGTAGTTTCCAGGTTCATACGCAGCATTTCGGCTCCCAGGATGCTGTTATCAAATTCGATGTTGTGCCCCGAAACCACGTCGGCCTTTTCGAGGCTTTTATTGAACTTATTCAACACCTCTATCAGAGGAAACCCCTCTTCCAAGGCTCTTTCGGTAGAAATTCCATGAATTTTTTCTGATCCACGCGGTATCACAAATCCTTCGGGCCTGATGATAAAATTTTGCACTTCAATCAGATGACCCATCTCATCATGCAATTGCCAGGCCAGTTGAATCATGCGTGGCCAATTGTCAAAATCCGTTAAAGGTGCATCGTAACGTTGTGGTAAACCGGTGGTTTCCGTATCAAAAATTAAAAACATGCAGTAAATTTCCTATTATTAATGAGTTAAAATGATTCAGGCACAATCAGAAGGTACGTCTTTGAACAATATTATATCGAACTGATTTTATGCTACTTATGATTTTCATTTTGAACTTACAAAGTTAAATAAAATGCCTGTACGAACTCACCGTGTTAATAACTTTGAAGACGATTGTTGGGAACTATTCAGATTTGATTCTTCTTCCAAATGGCAAAACAAGAGGCTAAATACTGATCATGATATCAGTATTATATTTATTAAGATAATTCTTTCAATTGTCCGAAATTATCCGCATCTTTGCAGCCGTTTTTAAAAACAGTTTTAATCATTAAATAACAATTAGTTATGCCAGCTAAGATAAGATTATCGCGACATGGTAAAAAAGGCGCTGCCTTTTATCATATCGTTGTAGCGGATGGTCGTGCACCACGGGATGGAAAATTTATAGAAAAGATTGGCACTTACAATCCGGTACATAACCCAGCAGAAATCAACCTGGACGTAGACAAAGCGCTCACATGGTTGCAAAATGGTGCTCAGCCAACTGACACCGTACGTTCAATTCTGTCGTATACCGGCGTATTGTACAAAAATCACCTTGTAAAGGGAGTAAAAAAAGGTGCATTTACGGAGGCTCAGGCCGAAGTAAAATTCCAGGCATGGCAGAAAGAAAAAGAAGCCAAACATGCTGCGAAAATCCTTGAAAAAAATGACGAAACCCGCACGCAGCATAAAGCCAGACTTGCAGCTGAAGTTTTAGTTAACGAAGCCCGATCGGCTGAAATTGCCAAGATTAAAGCTGCCGAACTGGAAGCTCAGGTGAAAGCAGCACAGGATGCTAAAAAAGCCAGAGAAGTAGTCGTTGAGGAGGCAGCTCCTGAAGTAGTTGAGGAAGAAACCAGCGAAGAGGCTCCTGCAACTGAAGAATAGTTCAGATAATACAATAAAAAAAGCTGTAGAAATTCTACAGCTTTTTTTTGGTCTAAATTTTTCAATTCCCTTTTCCACGAAGGCGATCCTTTGGATTACCTGGATTAAAATCCAGGCTTAATAGGTCGGTCGTGCCGATCCCGAATCCCTAATGTTTTCGGGATCGGGACTTTTCGGATTCAAAAAAGGAAAAAATAAATGCAATAATGAATATCGAACACCCAATGATGATTTAAGAAGTAAGATCCCACTTCGAAGTTCATAAATCGGTGTTCGACATTCGGTGTTCAAAAAGGAAGTTAAACAGGTGAATAATGAATATCGATTAACGAATGAAGATTTTAGAAGTGGAATTTCACTTCGACATTCAAAAATCGGTGTTCGACATTCGGTGTTCAAAAAGGAAGTTAAACAGGTGAATAATGAATATCGATTAACGAATGATGAATTAAGAAGTGGAAACCTCCTTCGACATTCAAAAATCGGTGTCCGACATTCGGTGTTCAAATTAAAGAACTTAAAACAGGCTCCCCTACCTCACCAGCACCACCGTCCCTTCCATTACCTTGTTCTCCTGTGTGCCCATGCCAAAATCCTGGTAAACAATGCGGTAGACATACACTCCTGCCTGACAGGTTTTGCCTTTGAAAGTGCCGTCCCAGCCCTGATTGAGGTCAGAGGTGTCGAAGATCAATTGTCCCCAACGGTTGTAGATGCTGATATGAAACCGGTTGACATAATCCAGCCGCGGAATAACGCCAAACACATCGTTTAACCCATCGCCATTGGGCGTAAAGGCATTGGGGATGAAGAAGGACTTGCCAGCGCAGAGGATGTATACCGAATCGGTCGATTGGCAGTTCTCGAAGGAAGTGGCCAACACAAGGTATTGACCGATGCTGTCGATGGCGATTTGGGCGGTGGTATCGCCGGTATTCCACCAATAACTTTGGGCCGTATTTCCGGCATCCAGGATGTAACCCGGTTCCACAAACAGGGTGTCGTAACCTGAAAAGGCGATGGAATGCCCTGTGCCTACAATCACCAACAACGCATCAGAATCTTCACAATACACCGCATCGGTAACGGTTATTGAATATTTTCCTGCTTGCTGTGTTGTCATGTTGTTGATCCAAAGCAACTCAATTGAGGTTGAATCGCCATTGGGAGCTATCCATTGATATCTCAAGTCGCCTGCACCTTCCTTATTTACTATCGGTGAAGCAAGCAATGATTCACCTGCACAAATGGATTTGGTTACTTTTTTTTTTGAAATATTTTTTATATGGCTATAAAACAGCAATATAGCATATGATTTGATGATGTTCTTTATGTGCTGATTCCATCATTTGTATTTTGGACATCTAATGCCGCTGATAATTTCTGCGCAAACAGGGGGTACTTTGGATTACCTGGATTAAAATCCAGGCTTAATGCATCGGTCGTGTCGATCCCGATGGCCATTTTAACCTAAGATTTTGATCTCAGGCGCTGATCAAGTTGACACACCAATGACAACTTTTTGTACACACTTACTTCAACTTATCAGCAAAAACCTTTTCAAACTTTTCAATTTTTGGCGTAATCACGATGTTACAATAACCATTACCCGGATTGTTGGCGTAATAATCATCATGGTAGGCTTCGGCAGAATAGAACACGGTGAAAGGGGCAATCTCAGTAATGATTGGGTCTTCCCATATCCCGGCGTGTGTAAGCGCTTCCAGATAAGCCTTTGCCTGAAGTTCCTGCTCAGGGTTGTGATAAAAGATCACCGACCTGTATTGAGTTCCTTCGTCAGCTCCCTGCCGGTTCAAGGTGGTAGGATCGTGGGTTTTCCAAAAAACTTCCAACAATTCCTTGTAAGAAATGACTTCGGGGTCGAATACCAACTGAATTACTTCGGCATGACCCGTCTCACCGGTACACACTTCTTTGTAGGTAGGGTTTTTGGTGGCTCCACCGCAATAGCCGGGCGTAACACCCTCCACCCCTTTGAGCCGTGAAAAGATGGCTTCGGAACACCAAAAGCAACCTGTTCCAAATGTAGCGGTTTGATCATGTGAATTTTCCATTTGAATTTGAGAATTAAAAGTGTCCTGACCCTGCAAAAAATCTGCCTGGAGGGTGAACACAAAGAGTAAGAAAATAAATAACTTTTGCATCCTGATGATATTGAAAGGCAAAAGTAAATTACAAACTACATCCTATTGAAATAAATTTCTTAAAGTTTTGTTAAATTATAACAAGAAGAGTTTTTTTCCGTGGATCAGCTCTTCCAGTTCGGGCGAAGGCCCCATAAACCGGTTTCGGAAATCGTTCATTTCGTCGGTGGTTTTTTCCGACATCAAAGCCGCCATCTCGCCCATGGCCGCCGACCCGATCACCATCGGAGGCATGGTCAACAACATTTTGTCGCCTTCAAACTGCGCCACCACCTGGTATTCGTCCATGTCTTTTATCTCGCCTCCTTTAAAAAAACACGTTGAAAGCCAGGTATCCAGATTAAACGTGTTCAGATCGATAATCATGGGTTGACGGCCCTTTTTCTCCATCACCGACTGATAGTAGAGCTGCAGATTTTGCATGGATTCCTGCGACATGGATTTCTGAATTTCTTTATGACAATCCACGCAAATGGCCATTTCGTAAATGGTGGACGAAAAATCATGACCGGGGTAGTTTTTGATGGCTTTTTCCACCACATAGCTTACCCCTTCTCTTAAAAGCGATTTGCCGCAGACCTGACAAATCTCGAAGGGTTTTTCTTCTAAATCGGAAAAAAAACGGGTAGGAATTTCGATTTTGATGTGGCGGTCGCTCTGCATGGCAATAAAAAACTTTCGACAAAATTAATAAAAACCTGTCAGACTTTTTTAAACCTGACTGGCTTTTATTAATCAACCACCAGCTTAACCGCTTTATTCCTCACTCCATGATCCGATAAACTAACAAAATACAATCCTTTGGGCCAATCAGACACATTTATTGTCATTTCTCCCGACAAAGGGAGTTTTGATCGAAAGACAATACGTCCGATGATATCAGTAACTTGGATGGTGTTATTTACGCCGGCTTCTGCACGCACAACTACTTGTTCATGGGTCGGATTTGGGTAAACAGAAAAAAACTCTTTTGATATTACGTCTTCAATCGAGGTTAAAATGTGATACACCGGATTTGAATAGCTCCAATCGCTATAGGTCGAATCTTCTTCATTAAACCTTTTTAAACCATAGGCGTAATAGCCATCTGGCAGAGAAACCATGGCGGTATCTAAATATAAAGCAGGCATCCCAAATACAGAATCAATCACCGTTAACACCCCATCTTCGGGTGTTTCACCCTGCGCGGGATTAAAATCTGATATCCTGGATACCCAAATGGATTGAGGTAGATTTGCCCTTTGGCCAAGTACAGGATTAAAATCTGATATCCTTGACACGACAATATTTGTATCGTTCTTCAGCATAAATGAACCTACTTGTTTCCAAGAAAAGCAAACAATTGCCCTGATCATAAAATCCTGGTATGGTGAGAATAGCCATTGTCCTGTAAAAGGTTGTCTGGCATATGATTTATACACGATAGGCATCTCGTTATCAATGCCCATTGGTGCCACGTTGGGTGGATATAACAATTGCCGCATCCCGAGATATAAGATGCCATCCTCGTCAATGGCATTTAAGCCTTCGCAACGCACCCAATCGTAATTATTTACTGTAATAACCACCGAATCCAGTAAGGTACCCGGCATGCCATTCTCGCCATCGTTGTCGTAGGCCACCAATAAAAAATCAGTACCCAGAAATGATCCGCCAGCAGGAAAGCTGCCATCTCCCACATATATTTCGGCACCAACTACTTGCGCCGGTCCGCCCGGAAGTTCAAATTTATTTACGGTTTCCCCATCAGGAACCGCCCATACAGTATATTCATCGCCACTGCCATCATCCCAATACCAATACCAGGGGTTGCGCCAATCCACTTTACACGAAGAATCATTGTCCATCATGGTTGCATTGATCTCACAAAAAATAGTATTTGGAAGCTCCGGCGAAATGGCTCGCTGGGCATACGCGTGATTGGGAGTGTAAAAAATCCAGTAAATCACAAAGAATACCATGAGTTGAAATTTTGTTTTCATAAATTACTTTTTTGTATCAACAGATTGTTGTTCATTATTTTTTGTGGGAGGCGTGAAATACAATCTGCCGTTAAAATTACACTAAACTTTTAATAACCCACCGTTTACACTTTTTTTTAGATAAATAAAAAGCCCCGAAACTTTACATTTCAGGGCTTTACCAATAAAAATTTTCAGAGATCAATTAGATCTTCTGATAATACGTGTTTTACTCGATAATACTCACACTTCTCTTCACAAAGTCATTCAGTTCTTTGCCTTTCAACAAGTTTTTGGATAACCGGGCGAGGTCGTACAGTTGTTTTACCAACTGATCCTGTTTCGCGGCATCGCTTTCGCCCATAATTTTGGTAATCAGGTTGTTGTTGGCATTTACAATGAGGTCGTACGACTCTGGGAAACCACCCATACCCATCATCATGCCATTTCCACCCAGCGCTTCCATGTCCTTCATGCGGCGCATAAACTCGTTTTGAGTAATGGTAACCGGCTGATCCGATTCGCTAAGGCTCTCAAAAACCACATGAAAGGTTTCCTTGTTGATGTTGCGCTCAAACACTTCCTTCAGGGTTTCTTTCTGTTTGTCGTCGAGCTTCGAGGGCATTTCCTCTTCCTTGTTGATGAGTTTATCGATGGTGTTGGAATCCACGCGGGCAAAAGTGGAATCTTTAAATTTTTGTTCCAGCGAATTGATAAAATGGTTGTCGAGCACACCATCCATCATCAGCACATCGTAACCACGCGAAACGGCGCTGTCGATGTAGCTGTATTGCTCATCCTTGTTGGTGGCATACAGGTAAACCAGCTTTTTATCTTTATTTTCCTGGGTTTTTTCGATGTGTTTCTTGTACTCTTCAAAAGTAAAGTACTTGCCTTCGGTATTTTTTAACAGGGCGAACTTTTCTGCTTTCTCATAAAACTTCTCTTCCGAAACCATTCCATACTCGATGAAAATCTTGATATCGTCCCATTTTTCTTCAAAAGCCTTTCTGTCTTTTTTAAAGAGTTCATCCAGCTTATCGGCCACCTTGCGGGTGATGTAACCACTGATTTTCTTAACAGCTCCATCGCTTTGCAGATACGAACGGCTGACATTCAAAGGAATGTCGGGTGAGTCGATCACCCCATGCAACAGGGTGAGGAAATCAGGAACGATCCCTTCTACCGAGTTGGTTACAAATACCTGGTTGCTATACAATTGAATTTTATTGCGTTGCATCTCATAATCCTTTTTCAGCTTGGGGAAATACAAGATACCTGTCAGGTTAAAAGGATAATCTACATTCAGGTGAATGTTGAAAAGGGGTTCTTCAAAAGTATAAGGATACAATTCGCGGTAAAAATTTTTATATTCCTCATCCGTGGCATCCGCGGGTTTCTTTTTCCAAAGCGGGTCAGGATTGTTGATGATATTTGGTTTTTCAACCTCTTGCTTCTCAGGATTTCCATCCTTGTCAAACTTACCTTCGATGGTTTCAAATTCCTTTTTGGTTCCAAACTGGATGGGTATTGGCAGGAATTTGCAATATTTTGTCAGTAATTGCTCTACCCGGTAGTCGTCAAGAAACTCTTTGTTTTCATCGTCGATGTGCAGGATGACTTCCGTTCCCCGATCATCTTTCTCAATTTCTTCAATCGAATAGTCAGGGCTCCCGTCGCATTCCCAACGCACGGCTTTGGTCTGTCCCCCTTTTTTATAGGTCTTGGTTTTGATTTCAACTTGCTCTGAAACCATGAAGGAGGAATAAAACCCGAGTCCGAAATGACCAATGATGGCATTTGTTTCGGCCTGACTCTTGGTTTTAAATTTTTTCACAAATTCTTCGGCACTCGAAAAAGCAATCTGGTTGATGTATTTTTCTACTTCTTCAGCCGTCATACCGATACCCCGGTCGCGAACGGTGATGGTTTTTTTCTTTTTGTCAACTTCTACATGGATGGTTAAATCGCCCAATTCGCCTGAGAATTTACCCAGCGAAGCCAGTGTTTTCAGTTTTTGTGTGGCGTCAGTAGCATTTGAAACCAGTTCCCTGAGAAAAATCTCGTGATCGGAATAGAGGAATTTTTTAATGATGGGGAAAATATCCTCGGTTTTAATTCCTATTTTACCTTTTTGTACTGTCATGATTTGATTATTTGATTTTGATGTGGGTTAACTCAAACGATGTGCCATGACAATTAAGGTGACAAAATGTCCAAAATCGAAAATCATAAATTTCCTCCGTTCAATTTCGGACACTTGCCGTTGCTTTACGGACAGGTTGATCCTCCGGTATTTTCATAAGCAAGCTATTATCAAGATTTACCAATATTTGGCATACATTTGGCTGGCTTTACCACCTGATAATTCAATTATTATTCACACCAACATCATTTATATGAAATTGAGAATTTTAACCATTGTTTTAATGCTGTTTGGCATGCATTACCTGGGTGCTCAAAACGAAGCGCGTTTACTCCGGTTCCCTGCCATACATGGTGAAAAAGTAGTTTTTACCTATGCCGGCGACCTGTATGAAGTAGCTCTTAAGGGCGGAATTGCACGTAAACTCACCAGTGACATGAATGGCTACGAAATGTTCGCCAGGTTTTCACCTGATGGGAAATCCATCGCCTTCACCGGCCAATACGATGGCAACACCGAAGTTTTCCTGATTCCTTCTGAAGGCGGCATCCCAAAAAGGCTGACCTATACAGCGACACTGGGGCGTGACGACATCAGCGACCGCATGGGTCCAAACAACATTGTGATGACCTGGAAGAACAACGATGAAATTATTTATCGCTCACGTAAACAAGCTTTTAACTCTTTCAAGGGACAGCTTTTTGATGTAAACAAAACCGGCGGCCTCTCTCAGGAACTCCCCTTGCCGGCCGGTGGCTGGTGTTCGTATTCACCGGATGGCAAGAAAATGGCCTTCAACCGTGTCTTCCGTGAATTCCGTACCTGGAAATATTACAAAGGCGGAATGGCAGATGATGTGTGGGTATATGATTTCGACACCAAAGAAACAGTGAACATCACCAACAACGACAATCAGAACATATTTCCCATGTGGCATGGTGATAAAATTTATTTTCTCAGCGACCGCGACCGCACCATGAACCTGTTTGTGTATGATACTAAAACCAAACAAATCCAAAAACTCACCAATTACACCTTGTTCGACATTAAATTCCCATCGTTAGGGAATGAATCCATTATTTATGAAAATGGGGGTTACCTATATAATTACAAACTGGCAGATGGCTCCGTATCCAAAATAGAGGTACTCATTCAAAACGATCTTGCAACGGGCCGCGATGAGATAAAAGATGCGAGCAAACTGATCAACTCCTGGGCCTTGTCACCCGACGGAAAACGCGTGGCTTTTGGCGCACGTGGCGATGTGTTCACCGTTCCTGCAACCACCGGAATCACACGCAACCTGACTATGTCGTCCGGCGTTCACGACCGGAACGTGGAATGGTCGCCTGATGGAAAATATATTTCCTATATCAGCGACCGAACCGGCGAAGATGAAATCTATATTCAAAACCAAAATGGACTCGAAACGGCCATTCAGCTTACCGACAACTCAAAAACCTACAAATACAATCCAATCTGGTCGCCCGATAGCAAAAGACTGCTCTGGTCCGATAAAATGGGAAATCTTAATGTTCTCGACATCGCTACAAAAAAAGTAACGGTCGCCGGTAACTCAGAAAGCTGGGAAATAAGGGACTATAGCTGGTCGCCCGACAGCCGATGGATTGCCTATACCAAACCGCAGTCGTTCACGGTGAACCGGATCTACCTATTCGATACACAAACCGGTGAATCAAATCCGGTTACCGACACCTGGTACAATGCTTCTGATCCAACGTGGGACAACAATGGAAAATATTTGTTTTTTACTTCAGAACGGGACTTTAATCCCATTTACAGCAATACCGAGTGGAACCATGCCTATCAGGATATGAGTTCGCTCTATTTTGTCACCCTACAAAAAGACACGCCATCGCCTTTGGAACCAAAAAATGACGAAGTCACCATAAAAGAAGCCACTACCAATGATACCAAAGACAAAAAAGATAAAAAGGACAAAGACACGGCTGAGACAGCAAAACCAGCTCTTGCTGTAAAAATTGATTTCGATGGCATACTAAACCGCATTATCGAATTGCCTGTAACAGCAGGAAATTACTGGAACCTCCAGGCCATCGATCATGACATCTATTATATTTATATGTCGTCCAAAACAGCAAAACCCGAGTTGAAACTTTACAATCTAAAAGATAAAAAAGAGACTGAGCTGGGAAATATCAATTCGTACGTTATTTCGTCCGATCGCAGTAAAATGCTGGTTAACATGACGGGCAAGTATGCTGTGATTGATGTGCCGAAAAGTAAAATTAAAGCGGATGAATTTGTTGACGTGAGCAACATGACAGTGCTGGTGAACCTGGCAGAGGAATGGACACAGATATACAACGAATCGTGGCGTCAGATGCGTGATTTCTTTTACGCTCCCAACATGCACGGACTTGATTGGTCAGCCATTCATGATAAATATGCCGTGTTACTTCCCTATGTAAAAAACCGCAACGACCTGAATTATATTATAGGTGAGATGATCGGTGAATTAAGCATTGGTCACGCTTACGTGCTTGGTGGTGACAAACCCGCACCAGAGCGTATAAAAACAGGTCTGCTTGGGGCAAAAATCAGCAAAGACCCATCGGGGTATTTTGTCATAAACGAGATCCTGAAAGGGGAAAACTGGACTGATGGAACACGCTCGCCACTCACCGATGTAGGAGTTGATGTGAACGTGGGTGATTACATCACGGCAATCAATGGAAAATCGACCAAAGAGGTGGCCGATATATACAGCATGTTGGTTGGAACTGCCGGAAAACAGGTGATGTTGTCGGTGAACAAAGATCCAAAAGCAGAAGGCTCACGCGATGTTCTGGTTGTTCCCGTGGCCGATGAAGCCGGTTTATATTATTACAACTGGGTGATGGAAAATACCCGAAAGGTGAGCGAAGCAACCAATGGCGAGGTGGGTTACATCCACGTACCCGATATGGGCCCCGAAGGGTTGAATGAATTTGTAAAGCATTTTTATCCACAATTGAACAAAAAGGCACTCATCATCGATGACAGAGGCAATGGAGGTGGCAATGTCTCGCCCATGCTCATCGAACGACTGAATCGCGAGCTGTCGCTTTATGGTATGACGCGCAACTTCGGCGTAAGCACCAAACCCGGACAAATGATGCGCGGGCCAAAGGTGTTGTTGCTTGACAATTATTCTGCCTCTGACGGAGACCTGTTCCCCTATCAGTTTAAAAAGCTGAAAATGGGAACTTTGATTGGTCTTCGCTCGTGGGGTGGTGTTGTGGGCATACGGGGTTCAATGCCGTTTATCGATGGAGGCGACCTGCGCCGTCCTGAATTTGCTCCCTTTGATGAAAATGGAAACTGGGTCATCGAAGGACATGGTGTGGATCCGGATATCGTCATCGACAACGATCCTGCCAAAGAGTATGCGGGTGAAGATCAACAGCTCAATAAAGCCATTGAGGTAATCCTGGAGCAGATGAAAAACTATCCGGACCTTCCGGTAATCCCTGAATTCCCGGATAAGTCGAAGTAAAAGAACTATTTCTTCAGCCTAAAAGCTACAGACAGTCTATTATAAAGCTGTTTGTAGCTTTTTTTTGTGATAGTGAATTGGAGTGGGCACATGAAGAGAAAAGGCCGGTTGTTGCTTAATAGCAGGAGCAACTCCTATATCAACTGCAATTGTCCTATTCGGAATCATTATAAATTAGCACAAAGAGTAAAAATATCTCAAAAAAACCATAGAATTTTTGCTGTTCTTTACACTATATAGATAGAAGAACCTATATATCCCAAAAATTGATGTGAGATGAAAATAAGATTCGGGAATCCTCTCAAAAATCATGTTAACATATTGGCGTCAATTATATTACCATATACAGTTGGAGATCAACAGGTCTTTCCTTACTTTCAATTCAACCATGACCGCATATTTGAGATATGCCAGAATGCAACAGAATGCAACCAGTTTTCGCACATTCAAATTTATGGTAAATGGGTGGTTCCTATCACCTACTTCGCTATTTCGAGTACCGCACACCAAAAGATTTTCATAGACGCGCCTAAAGTAAATGAACAGTTAATGCCACCACAAAATACAGGTATTGGTGCATTTGACTTTTCGGCAGGTGGATATTATTTAAAATACAACTTCAATTTCTACGATGTAGCCGCATACATCGAACGTGATGGCAGTATTCTTACTGAAAACGGGAGATACGGTTGGACAACTCCCGAATTTGAAATTATATAAGAAAATTTTACATATATGGTCATAGATTTCAGTAAACAGACAGGCAAAAAATTAGCAATCGTTGAGAAAAGGAAAACGAGACTGATTGATATTGAAACTATTACTTATTTGGAATGTGATGGATATATTACAACAATATACCTCATTAATCATGAAAAAATTGACGTGTCGAAACTGCTTAAACAATTTGAAATTGAACTATCTGAGTACGGATTTATAAGAGCCAACCACAAATCAATAGTAAATCCAAGATTCATTACCGGAATACTGTCTACTATTTGCGGGAAAATTATACAAATAAACAATTCAGAAATAAAGGTAAGCCGGAGAAAGGCATTTTTATTTAAAAATTACGCAAGAAATTAAAATCATGAATGACCAGATTTTTATTAAAACCGACCAGTTATTAGCTAAACTATACCACTTATTAGACAAGATGACCACCTGGTCGAAAACCAGATTTTGTTCTTTACCTTAGTACTCGTTTTTAGTACTATTGGCCATTATACTAAACAAGTGCGAAGGGTGACGCCACTATAAATGCAGCCCGGAATTTTCATAATAAATCACAGCCATGAAAATTACAAAACTATCAAGGAGAAATTCCTTATCATTAGTAGCTGCTGCACTTCCTTGTTGTTGCTGCTGCTGTAGCTGTTGCTGCTGCAATTCAAATGAAAGTACCACAGTTATCATCGTGGTTACATAACATTTGTTACTATCAAGACTATATCCTTACAAAATTCAGAATTGTAAGGATATAGTTTGAGTTAATGAACTAAATCCTGTTGCAATTACTATTTACCAAATAAAATAAGAAATCATGTTCGAGAATTTAGACATCTTTTACGATAACACAAACAATTGTTATCAAGTGAGGACTAAAGCTAACACCTATTCAATTGAATTTGATAGTGATGAGAAATATCAAATATTTCAAGCTCTTTTGCTTGAAGCAAAAAATAAATCTATTTCACTACTTGAGCTATTTGAAAAATTAAGCGAAAAGTATGAAGAAGCTAAAGTGATTGATGTTTTGTCCAATTTAAACGATTTCGACATGCTTCCGAAAAGTGATCTTTTTGAAATGGAAGGGAAGTTAAGGAAAAGTAATAATGATGTCGCATCAAATTATTGGATTGAAGGTGAAAAACTTGAGAACATTGCACTATTACTGATTGGAGAAAGCAAATTGTCGGAAAAGATTATTGAAAAATGTTCTCAAATCAATTTTAAAGAATTTAAAAACATAAGCACCTCAGAAATAATTGAATCAAATGATGCTTATTTAAATACCCTATTTGAACAATACGACTTTCTAATCATGGATGGAGTAGAATGGAATCCATTCGTAATCGAAAAAATCAACAAAAAAGCATTACAATTTAAAAAGCCTTGGCTCTTTGTTGGAGGTCTTGAAGAATACTTTTTTAAGATAGGTCCTATTTTTTATGGCAAAGAAACTGGTTGTTATGATTGCCTTATTAAAAGAGTTAAAAGCAATCACGATTACATTAACTACTTTAATAGTTATGAAAGCTATCTGAAAGAAGCTAAATTAAGTTCAAAACCTGATACTTTTCCACGCCTTGAATTATACTATGATATAGTTGCCAGTATATCTGTTTTGGAAATAGTAAAATTTTATGAATTATGGGCTGTGCCCGTTGTATGGAAACATTATATAAGTATCAATGCCCTCAATTTTGAAGTCACTAAACATGGCTTATTAAAAGTCCCTTTTTGCGAAACATGCAAGCCTGAGTTAGAATATAATCCTTCACCCTGGCTGGAAACAATATCCTTAAAATAATTTAATGATTATGAATAATAGAAATTTCTTTATAAAAGGATTGAGTGGCATTTCAAATGAAGTTGGAATATTGTTGCATACTATAAAACTACCACGAATGAGCTCAGATCCAAGAATCGTTAATTATGGTGTGTGGCAATGTAATACCAAAGAACTTGGAGGAGAAGAATCTGAAGGTAGAAGCGGTTCTTGCGGAACCAACTGGAAGTATGCCCTGGCAGGAACAATTGGCGAAACGCTTGAAAGATATGCTCCGGCTTTTTGCAATCCGGCTGAAGGTATAAAAAGTAATTATAAGAATCTGAATAAGAATACGATTTCACTTAGTGAATATGCTTTATTTCACGATAAGCAATATGAATACTTTAAGTCGAAAAAATACAGCATGGTAAAATTTACTGAAGACGTGGAGTTAACCTGGTTCGAATGTAAAGATCTCACCAATGGTAAAGAAACATGGATACCTGGTCAATTTATATATATGCCATATTCCAAAGACAATTACTATGTTACAGCAAGCAACTCGACAGGATTGGCTTCTCATTCGAATTTCTATAAGGCAATTTTAACGGCACTTTATGAATGCATTGAACGAGATAGCTTTGTTATTACCTGGATGAATAATATAGTTCCCAGGAAAATCGTCATTACCGATGAAATTAAATTGTATCTGGAAGATTTATTTCCAAAACATTATGAATGGCATTTATTTGACATGACATACGATTTGCAAGTTCCGTCAGTATTTGGTATTTGCTTTGGGGAAACTGAATATGGTAAATTTATCACTGTTGGATCGGCAACCAGAGGCACAATCGGAGATGCAACAAGGAAAGTAGTTCAAGAAATCGGTCAGGCTATTCCTTACTTCAGATGGATTCTTGGAGAAAAAAAAGAATGGATTCCTTCTGATGATTTTAATGAAATTCTAACATTTGGAGATCATTCGGTTTTCTATTTAAAACGAACTGACTTATGGCCCGTATTTGACAAATGGATAAATGAGCCAGAAAACCATGTGATAGATTTCAATGCTCAGAATAAAAAAAATGAAATTGAAGAGATACGATATATTCTGAATATTTTAAAATCGAAAGGGTACAACGTTCTTTTTAAGGACATTACAACACCTGACATAAGACAATTATGCTCTTTCAGTATTAAAATAATAATTCCTCAATTAATTCAATTGTCCGGAGGATACCCGTTTTATTTCTCAGGGGGTAAACGATTGTATGAAGTTCCTGAATTACTTGGATATGGCAGAAATAGTTACGCAACATTAAACAAATATCCCCATCCATTCCCATAATTTCAAAGAGATTTTCTAATCATAAAATTGATATAATCATCAGATAGGCACTAAAAGTTATTCAAAAACTCTAAAACAATGCGCCATGAATTTTGAAAATATTAAATTGAAATATAAACAGAAGGATAATTCTCTTTACGATACAACAAAAGTGCGGGAATTATTTAGCATTTTATACCACGAGAACACAAAGCTTGATGGTTTTTCCTCAAGAATGCAAGGTGAAGAAATTGGCCGATTCCGAAACCCATATGTAACTGAGCGATCTATTCAACCCTACAAATTTTATCCAGGTCATAAGATAACCGATTTGAATGAGTTTCATCACGATTTAGAAGATGATGCATTTTTATCTGTAATCAATAAACGCAGAAGTATAAGAAACTATGATCCAAATTATAAAGTATCACTTAATGAACTTTTCCACATTCTATTTTATTCGTATGGCGTTACTTTTCAAACAAAAATACCAAATTCTGATTATCATGTGGGGTATAGAAATGTCCCATCTGCCGGAGGATTATTTCCCTTAGAAGTATACACAACATTATTCAATAGTCAAATTGAGGCTGGTCTTTATCATTATCAAGATAGAAATAACTATTTAGAATTGGTTAAAGCAGGGAATCATCTTGATCAACTTAAAGCAATAATTAATGCGGAACCTTACGTAAATATTAAAAACTCATCCGGGGTTATTTTCATTACCGGCTTGATTGAGCGTAACAGTATTAAATATGGCGAACGTGGATACCGGTTTATGTTACAAGAGGTAGGCTATGTTGGTTTGGCAATAAGTTATTTATGCGAATATATTGGATTAGGCTCTTGCATGATTGGCAGTTGTATTGATGACAAAGTCAATGAATACCTTGGAATTGATGGAGTTTTCGAGACCGTTCACAGTATAATTATCTTTGGAAAAAAGCAATGCGATGATGTTGATATCAATAAATAATGTAAGTGTAAAGGCAAGCCAAAAAGAGATATTGAAGAATATTTCTTTTAATATAGACAAAGGTGAGGTTTTGTCAATACTTGGGCCAAACGGATCAGGGAAATCAACGCTTATAGGTATAATGCTAGAAGATTTTAACTCGAATACAGGAAGTGTTGAATATTTCCCAAGCAAAAAGGAAGTGTTTGGTAGTATTGGCATTGTTTATGACAATCAATTAATATTTCCATTTCTAAAAATTAAAGAGTTTATTGATTATTTTGCATCCATTTATAACATTGATGCTAAGGCATATAACACGTATATAGATATTTTCGGTTTACGAAAGATTTTAACTTCGCTTATAAAGAATCTTTCTCAAGGAGAGCGAACAAAACTGGCAATTCTTTTAGCCATATTTCATAATCCTGCATTACTTGTATTAGACGAACCTTTCTCGGGAATTGATCCAACAATTATCGAAAAAATTTGGAATTCAATTAGGAGGAATCGCAATACCATCGCATTTACTTCTCATGATTGGGAAATGGCGGCTAAAGTTTCTGATAAAGTTATTTTTTTATATGAAGGAACTATGGTTTGTCCTGCTTTTGACCCAAAAAAGTTTAAAGAAAAACTACCTTCCGATAAAATAATTGTACTCCCATATAGTCCGATTGTTGAGGAAAATCTGAATGGATTTAGCTATTATGTGCACAACAATTCACTTGTTATTTTTAACAGTGACAAAAAAGTTCTGAATAAAGTACGAGGCTTAACAAGAAATTTTTCGATTCTGGATGCCACTTTAAAAGATGTTTATTTCTATTTAACCTACAGAAAATGATAAAGCTGATCTTCAAAACAATAAATATACAACTCTTGTCTTTTCTACGAATTAAGCAAGCTGTGTTTTGGTCCCTGGTTTTCCCATTGTTTATATTCGTTATTTTCAGTAGTATTTTTGGAACATTTACTAATAAGGAGTATACCTATTTTTTATTAACCGGAGTAATAGGGATGTCTATTGCGAGTGACGGATTGTTTGCGATTGGAACAACAATAAAAACCTATTATAATAACGGGACTATACGAATTTTGAAGAAAATGCCAATAAATATTTTATACTATTTCACTGGTATTATTATTTACCGGTTTATAATTTCATTTGCATTGGTTATTTGTTTAGATATTACTTCTGTCGTTTTATTTTCTTGTAGCTTAATGTTCACGGATATCATTGGTATAACTTTAGGGATATTAATTGGTTTATGGATATTTTCATTTTTAGGATTGTGTTTAACATTCTCTGACATTAAAATAAGTTCCTCAGATAAAGGATTGCTAAACCTCGTTTACTTTTTAGTACTATTTACCAGCAATTCATTATATCCGGTTAGTTCCTTTAATGAAAAGATAGCCAATCTAGCAAATTTTCTGCCTCTTAACCCTGTTTTGTCTTTATTAAGATCTGAAACTATTATGTTTTACCATTTAGCATTCTGGGCTATAATACCAATCATTTTATTTTACTTCTTATATAAACGGTTAAAAGTTGTGAGATGATATTTTTGAAAGTTATCATGTTGGTGTTTGGTTTTACAATTCTTCATGAATTAGGACATGTAGTCTGCTCACACTTATTGAAATTAAAAATTACAGGAATTGGGGTTGCGTATGCTCCACTTCCCCACTTTTATGTTTCTGTTAAATGGCCATATAAACTTTATCAAAAAGTTCTTTATCTACTTTCAGGATTTTTTGTATATGTGATAATAGTGAGTGGATGTTTATTTTTCTACTCAGGAAATATCACTAACCTTTCTATTAAATACGCACTAGCTATACAACTTATTATAGAAACAAACCCAATTTATTCAGATTTTGTAATCCTTCAAATAGTCAAAGAAATTTATGTGAAATCAAAAAACAGTATTAATTTTAAGTCATTATATAAAGAAGCATACACCCAACATTTGTTTAGTAAATTTTGGTACTTGCATTTCTTTTTATGGACTTTAATTATTTTTTCTTTAACAAAAATGATTTAATTATGAAAAATTTCTTATTCATTATTTTAGCGTTTAGCTACATGAGTCCGGTTTGCAGTAATATCTCAAACCAAAATGAAAATAAATTCAATAAACAATCTCCTGTTATTCAGGACGTGCAAAAATCAGCATTGGACAGCATTCAATTCAAAATATATAACTCATTTGTTAAGAGTATAATTGATAAATCTGCAAACCCGCTCAATAGTATTTTGGGAGACTTAACTAACCTGTATCGTGAAAATCCAAATAATACTATTTTATATTGGGAAGCTTACTTAATGTACTATAAAGCCATTTATTACTTAAAAATAAATGACAAATCGAATTCCGAAAAAACAATTCTTGAGGGTATTGACATATTCAAAGACATGCAAAAGAAAAATAGTGAAGATTATGCATTGTTTGCCATGCTCCAGAGTTTTTCAATTCAGTTTACTTCAGGTATTAAAGCCTCGGAAATCTCAGGTGAAGTAAAAAAGAATTTAGAATTAGCTCTCGATATAGACCCATTAAATTTACGGGCTAACTATGTTTATGCAAGCAATGATTTTTATACTCCTGCAAAATATGGCGGAAGGAAAGAAGTTGAAAAGTATTTATTAAAGGCCATTTCACTTCCCGATCAGAAAGTAAATAATTCATTTCTAGCATCGTGGGGCAAAGAAGAAGCCTATGCCATGCTTGTACGGTTTTATATTGAGCAGGAAAAATGGGATTTAGCAAAAAAATACTATCAGGAAGGTGTTGAAATATTTCCTGGAAGCTATTCGATAAATCAATTCGCATCAAAACTTGTTGGAAAATAAGAAACAATTAAAACTAATTGTACACTTATTCTAATTTTCAAAATCTTGTCTATTATGAAATTCAGAAAAAAAATAAATAATACAAAAGCTATGAAAAAACTTCTAATAACAGCCTTAATACTTCAATGTTTGGGTATAAGTTGTAACTTTCCGTCTAATCAGAAAGGCGATGAATACAATGAACAACTACAGGGCTTCACAATCAATCAAAAAACAGCTCTGGATAGCATTCAGTTCAAAATATACAATTCATTTGTTAAGTGTATTATTGATAAATCTGTAAGTCCTTTGAACAGCATTTTTGATAATTTAGATAATCTGTACGGTGAAAATCCAAATAATATTATTTTGTATTGGGAAGGTTATTTATTGTATTATAAGGCCATCTATTTTTTAAAAATAAATGACAAATCGAATTCTGAAAAATCGATTGTTGAAGGCATTGATATCTTGAAAGACATGAAAAAGAAAAACAGTGAAGATTATGCATTGCTTGCTATGCTCCAAAGTTTTTCAGTTCAATTTAGCCCGGGTATCAAGGCTTCTTTTGCCTCAGATAAGGTAAAAAGATATTTAAGATATGCATTGGATATAGACCCATCAAACTTACGGACTAATTATGTTTGTGCAAGTAATGATTTTTACACTCCGGCAAAATTTGGCGGAGGCAAAAAAGTTGAACAGTATTTACTAAAGGCTATTTCGCTTCCCGATCAGAAAGTAATCAGTGCATTTTTACCATCGTGGGGCAAAGAAGAATCCTATGCCATGCTTGTGCGCTTTTATATTGATAAAGAGAATTGGGGGTCAGCAAAAAAGTATTATCAGGAAGGATTAGAGATATTTCCTGAAAGCTTTTCAATAAATCAATACGCTCCAAAATTAATTGGAAAATAAATGAGGGTTATTCTGATTGTACTTTTTTTATCTGCTCTTGTAAACAATTCTTCCTCACAGGAATATTTAAAAGGTCGGGTTGTTGATAACAACAATACACCACTCTTTGCTGCCAACATTTATTTTAAAAATAATATAACAAGTGGGGCAGTAAGTGATTTTAATGGTGAATTTACTTTGTTATTAACTAGTATTTCAATTGCTGATACTTTGATTATTTCTCATTTATCATACAAACAAATAAAAATTTGCGTAAAGGATATTGACACTAATAAATACTTAATAATTTCTTTAGAGAATAATATCATATTGCTTGATGGAGTCATGATTACAGCACGCAATCCTGTATCAGAAAATTTCTCGGTAACTAAAATTGATCGATTAGGTATTTACTTAAATCCTGTGTCATCGGGAGACCCATTAAAAGCAATAACTTCAATGCCATCCTCCACCAATACGGATGAAACGGCCAATCCCTCGCTACGTGGTAGTACTTCTGATAGATCATTGGTTGTTTTAAATGGAGTTCCTGTACTCAATCCTGTAAGAAACAGTCGGGTAGACGGAATAGGTAATTTTAGTTTGTTTAATACTGAAATCGTTGATAAACAGTATGTATATGCAAGCAATCCACCCTTAACGTATGGGAATACTACAGCGGGATTGGTTGAAATCGAAACCAAAAAAGAATTATCAACCAATCAAATACAATTGTCATTAGGGCTGGCAAATGCAGGGATATTCGCATCGCAGAAGCTGGCAAAAGAATCATTTATTCAGGTGTATGGTAATGTTCAATTCAGTGATGTTTTCTTGGCTCTTAATAAGAAAAGCTTGCCACGCGTTAAATATTTTGGCAGCACCGATATTGGAATCAATTCTTTCATCAAATTAGGAAAAAACGCTACTCTTAATACATTTAATTATTTTATTGATGAAAGATACAATGTAACAACCGCAGTATTTTCTTATGAAGGAATGTCAAACGCCAATAAAACAAGAGTATTTTCGCTTAATCAACTTAAATACTATACTGCAAAAGGAGTTTTCAGTTTTAACAATGGAATTGATTATAGTGCTTCAAATTATGATTTCGGCAATCTAATAACAAGAGATAAAAATCTCCAATTATATAATTCTTTAAATTACAGACAACCAATCTTAAGTAAAGCATCTATACAAATTGGTATTAGTTATACTTTTTCAAATGCTGCATTTAAAGACAGCATCCCACTTTTGTACTTCGCTTTTTCACCGAAATCTCCTAATTTATATGCAGATACAATTCTAAAGAATCATTGCATTGAGGGCTATTTATATTCAACATGGGATATCAACAAAAAGCTTATATTATCTGCCGCGATAAGGTCAAATTTACCGGTAGACCAGCAGAGGCTTAATTTCAGTTCACAATTAGGATTGAGATATAATTTAGTTGCCCATCACTCCATGCTCCTTAGTATGGGTAGATATTATAATTATGCCCAACCCTATTTTTATTCGTATAAATACAGGTTATTGAGCAGTTACCAGATAGCATTGGATTATACTTATGAAAAAAGAAACACGCAAATAAATACAGCATTTTACTATAAGAACGAAAGTGGGGAACAATTCAATAGCGATTTTCTGATTTTTGATCGAACTAAAATTTTTGGCATTGAACTTTACTTTGAACAATTAATTTTCAAATCACTAAAATTCTCATTATCAAATACATTTTTAAAGAAAACCTCTATTATAGATGGAGAATCATACAAAGGAGACCCTTCTCTAAATTATTTCATTAAAACTACACTAAACTATACAAATCCCAGATTATTTAATTTAGCTATAACCTACATAACCCGACCCGGCTTATATTATTCAAGAATCGATAGTAGTTACTTTGTTGATGAATACGATTTATATTTTCCTGTTTATACTGATATTAACAATGCCCAATACAAATCCTATAATAACATTAGTTTAACTTTAACCCGCTACTTTAGTTTTAAGAAATCAGCATTCATTTTGTTTGCCTCTTTGAATAACCTACTAAACACAAAAAATCAGAACCAGGTACTATATAATAGCAACTTTGCAATTAAATCTTTTGATTACTATCAATTAAGATCATTTTATTTTGGTTTTGTATGGCAGTTATGACATGAATAATAAATGTATCCATCCGACCACCTAAGCCTTGGTAAAGAGAGACACATAAATATTCAGAGATCTGTTTTTTTATTTTGTTAGTTTCACCCTCCGAAAATCCAACCCGCCCTGCCCCGAAATGAAACATAAGTTGCCAAAAGTGAGTATGATTCTCAAATATAACCCTTATTTTTGATGAGGATATCCGGTTAACTATTTTGATATATGCAATACGATACTGCTCATATGAATGTAATAAATTCAAGGAAATACGAGATTTCCTTTTTGGTTTTAACCTCATTGCTGTTAACCCTGGTAAGCAACCTGCCGTATTATTCTTTGTTTTTTAATCCCTCCTTTGATCCTCCGGGACCCGACTGGTCGATTCTTAAAATTGCCTCTAACATCACCTGGTACACACTTCAGTGTTTGTTTTCTATTTTGTTGGTTTTTGTATTTAATTATTACTGGAAAAAGTATTTTTTGCCAAAAAAGGCTCCGTTGGTCATCACCTTCCCGTTATCCACCATCTATAACCTGTTGATTGCCTATGGTTTGTTGAAGGCATCCATGTACTTTGCCGGTCTTACTGTGGGATATCCTTTTGGTGAACACCCAACCTATATGTATTATTTGTGGAAGTATGTATACCTCATACCTTCCGCAGTTTTGTTGTCGTATCTATTAAAGCTAATTGTTAAAAAAAGGGTAGTGGAGTTAACCAATGCCCGGCTTATCGAGGAAAACCTGTCCATTCAGCTGACTACCTTAAAAGACCAGATCAAGCCTCATTTCCTCTTTAATACACTGAATACCCTGAGTGGTATCATCAGAAATGAACCCAGAGATGAGGGGCTAAAATTTGTTGACGATCTGGCCTCTGTTTACAGATACATTCTGGAACAAAGCAACCATGATCTGGTGGAACTCAGTGTTGAACTTGATTTTGCACATTCCTATATCAGGCTTCTGGAGAAAAGATTTCATAAGAAGTTTGTAACCGAAATCGATATCCCCGACAAGTATCTCACCTATCAGATACCACCCCTGACCATTCAAATGCTTATCGAGAATGCCATGAAGCACAATGAGTTCTCTGATGCATCCCCGGTGAATATCAGAATATACATTGAAAATAAAAATGTTGTGATCGAAAACAATATCCTGCCTAAAACCTCCGACTCATCGGGTTTGGGAATCGGCTTGCAAAACCTGAGTATGAGGTATAAAATATTAACTGATCAGGAAATCGTGATCAACAAAATTCAAAATAAATTTGTTGTAAGGTTGCCATTAATTGAGAAATCAAAATAATTAATGAAATGAATATGAAGGTGCTCATTGTTGAAGACGAATATACCGCTGCAAAAAACCTTGTTTCGATACTCAATGAAATTGACAGCCAAATTGAGGTCCTGGCGATTGTTGAAAGCGTGAGGGATTTATTTCAATGGCTGAAGAAAAACCTGGCCCCTGATTTGGGGTTCTTTGATATACAACTCTCTGACAACAATGTATTTGAAATATTCTCGTTAATAGAAATTGAGTTCCCTGTCATCTTTACCACCGCGTACAGTGAATATGCCATCAAGGCGTTTAAGGTGAACAGCATTGATTACATCCTGAAACCACTGAGTGTAGAAACTGTAAAATTTGGGATCGATCAGTACAAATCGCTCGATAAGAAAAATGAAAGCTTGTCTGTAATTAAACTCAAAAGGTTGTTGGAGGAATTCACTCTCCCGATCGACAAAAATTATAAAAAATCATTTCTGGTTCATTACAAAGACAGGCTGATTCCTATTGAAACCATGTCATTTTCATTTTTTTACATTAACCATGGCATCGTAAACGGAGTAACTTCAACCAACGATAAATACAGCCTCGATTATTCGTTGGAAGAGTTGGAGAATATGCTCGATCCTGGTTTTTTCCAAAGGGTAAACCGGCAATATATCGTCAACCGAAAATACATCAAGGAAATTGGTTTGTTCTTTAATTCACGATACAGCATCAAAACATCCCCGGCCAGTCCTGACAAGATTATCATGAGTAAAATCAGGTCGTCGCAGATTCGCAAATGGCTTGAAACCTGAAACCCGCGTTTGTATTTTTTATTTGGACCAGCGTTTAGGATGGTTCACCCCCTTTGTTTTCCTGTTCAGGTAGTTTCTTATTAGCAACAACAGGCTTTCCCATTATATTTGTTTGTATACCATATGATTGTGCTATGAACAAGTTGGGAATTTATCACAGAGTACAGCCCGATTGTATCACTACATTTAACGAGAAAATTATTGATAGGGCTACCAGGACTCCGAACAAAACGGTTTTCATTCAACTAAACGAAGCTTGTGAAGAGACTTCTAACCTAAGTTACAGGAAGCTCATTCATAATTCAATAGGCGTGTCAAAACAATTGCTTGAGCACCATAAAAAGGGTGATCGGTGTTTAATTGCCATCCCGGGAGGCGCTGAATTCATCACCGCGTTTCTGGGATGTATCCTGTCCGGCATTATTGCTGTTCCTACCATCCTGCCAAAAAGAAATAAACCCAACAGCAGGTTCTGGTCCATTGTCCAGGATTCAAATCCTGTTTGCGTGCTGACTTCAAACGATACCAGAGAACTTGTCGAAAGCCAACTTGAGGCTTCAGAAAACACGACACACATTAAAAATATTGTCAATGTAGAAATTTCAAACACTGAATACCTTTCGTATGAGCTACCTGAAGTTCAACCCGATGACATTGCTTTTCTGCAATATACCTCCGGTTCGGTGGGCAGGCCCAAGGGCATCATGGTGTCGCAAAAAAACCTGTTTCATAATTCCGGAATTATTAAGCGTTCGTTTAACCATACGTCAAAATTGGTATCTGTTTCATGGCTGCCGCCATTTCACGATATGGGTTTAATTGGCTGTATGTTGCAACCCATCTTTGTTGGAGGCGTTATTATCATCATCCAACCCTCCGATTTTATCCGAAATCCGTCTCTTTGGTTCCAAGCTATTTCAAAATACAAAGCAACCACTGTAGGATGCCCCAATTTTGGTTTGGATTATTGTGTTGAAAAAATCACGGAGCCCAATGCCAACGCCATGAACCTGTCTTCCTTAAAAGTGCTGTTTTGCGGCTCGGAACCTGTGAGGGAGAATTCCCTTCGCAGCTTTGCAGATAAATTCAGCTCTCTGAATTTTAAAAACGAGGTATTCCTTCCCTGTTATGGACTTGCTGAAGCCACCTTGATGGTTAGCGGGATAAGTCAAAACGAAGAGCCTGGTTACTTTTATGCTGATCGGATTAAAATATCAGCGAATCAGATTGTTGTGAAAACTTCTGATTACCACAACATGATCTCCTATTCGTCGTGCGGAAGAACCTGGAACCACACCGAAGTTCTTATTGTTGACCCCAATACAAGATATCTGCTGCCAGAGAATATGGTTGGGGAGGTTTGGGTAATGAATGACTCCGTTTGCAAAGGATACTGGAATAAGCCTATAGAAACCGCTGAAGTTTTCCATGCTTTTACAAACGACAACTATAAAGGACCCTGCCTGAGAACCGGTGATTTGGGATTTCTTAGCAATAACCAATTGTATATTACCGGGAGGTTGAAGGAACTGATTATCGTAAGAGGCGTGAATTTGATTCCAAACGATATTGAAAACGTGGTTGATAAATGTCATCCGGCGCTGCAAGGGAATGGTTGTGCTGTTTTTTCAATAGAGCATGAAAACAGCGAACAACTGGTGGTTGTTCAGGAAATAAAACGGGTTCATATGAATAGTTTCAACCAGGATGAAATTATACAGGCTATACAAAGTGCAGTTGCTGAACATTTTGAACTTTCGGTTTATGCCATTGTTGTGATTTATCCGATGGGACTGCCTAAAACCACCAGTGGAAAAATCCAACGGATTGAATGCAGGAAGCTATACCTGGAGGATAACCTGAGAATGGTTTTTTCCTGGCAAAAAGAGGAGCATATACAGGAACTAGGCGATGTGGACGCGGATACCGTGACCGCTGGTCACATTATGAACTGGATTAAAAATTGGCTTGGGGCCAAGCTGGGCATCGATCCCCGTCAAATTGAATCAGAACAGCCAATTCTTTCCCTTGGTCTGGATTCTATTACCGCTGTTGAGCTCGAAACTGAATTGAATGCGCGGTTCGCTACAGACATTTTTGTGGGCGATTTCTTTGAAAACAACACCATTGAATGTATCGCCAAGGTAGCTTTTAAAAATAGTGTACAAGAAAAAGTTACATAGAAATCTCGCACAGATATAAATCAATAATGAGTCGGGTCTAAAAAGGTGAATCATGGAAATTATTGAAAATCAGTTTTCACCCATTCCCTAAAGGGATAACTGATTTTCAGCTACTTCCCCTTTAGGGGATTGAGGGGTAAAAGTGGCTGAAATCTTTCTAATGCCTTTTTAGACCCGACTCAATAATGAATTCACCACAAGGTAATGGATGACGAATGATTGTGGTCAGGAATACAAATACAAACAGGACTTTTTTCGGAGATAACATAAGAAAGGAAAATTTTTCCTAATCCGGTTTTAATAGGAAAACTATTTTACAAAAAAACATTACTTTTACCCCTATTCCAGTGTTGCTCATTATGATCAGAGCCTCAAAATAACATGACTAAGAAAGAACGTTTTAAGTTTGTAACCCATTACTTTACCGAACACATGCCCGTGGCAGAAACCGAGCTGGAATACCGTACTCCCTACGAATTGCTCGTAGCGGTGATTCTTTCGGCCCAATGCACCGACAAACGCGTAAACCTCATTTCAGTGGAATTTTTTCGCCAGTTTCCTACGGTTGAGCATCTCGCGGAAGCCTCCGTGGAGAGCATTTTTGAATTGATTAAAAGCTGCTCCTACCCCAACAACAAGGCCAAACACCTGAGTGGTATGGCCCACAAACTCGTGAATGAATTTGGTGGCGAAGTTCCCGAATCCATCGACGATTTACAAAAGCTCCCCGGAGTGGGTCGTAAAACGGCCAATGTAATTGCGTCCGTTGTATACAATAAACCCACCATGGCTGTGGACACCCATGTTTTCAGGGTATCTGCACGAATTGGCTTATCCACCAATTCAAAAACTCCCTTTGAAACCGAAAAGCAACTGGTGAAATATTTTCCTGAAGAAATCATTCCATTGGCTCATCACTGGTTAATCCTTCACGGGAGATATGTTTGTCAGGCGCGAAAACCCAAATGTGGAATTTGCGGATTGACTTCCGTATGCCGGTATTTTCAAAGCGATATCTTAAAAAATGCATAATTTCATCTCTTGCAATCCAATGAATTCAGCTAAAATCCATATCTTTGTTAAAAATCAAAACACGATGCCACAACTAAATATAGGAGACAAAGCTCCTGAATTCAAGGGCTTTGATCAAAACGGAAAACTAATTACGCTCGATACTTTCAAAGGAAAGAACCTGATACTTTACTTTTACCCCAAAGATGATACCCCCGGCTGCACGGCGGAGGCTTGCGATTTACGCGACAATTATGACATGTGGCTTGAAAAAGGTTACTCCGTCGTGGGGATCAGTCCCGACACCGGAGAATCGCACCGCAAATTTGTCACAAAGTACAATTTACCATTCCCGTTAATAGCCGATCCTGAGAAAGAAATAATCAAAGCCTATGGCGCCTGGGGCGCAAAAAAACTCTACGGAAAAGAATACGAAGGACTCCTTCGCACCACTTTTATTATTGATCCGGCTGGTGTTATCGTGCAGATATTCACCAAAGTAAAAACCGCAGAACATACGCAACAAATATTAAAAACCCTTTAAACCCCCTTGGATTATGGCAGTAGATAAAGCTAAAGAAACCGCGGACAAATTAAGACAAGAAAAACTAAAATCCCTCGAAGCCACATTGGGCAGTATTGAAAAAAGCTATGGCAAAGGTGCCATCATGCGGTTGGGAGATTCAGCCATCGAAAAAATTTCATCCATCCCCAGCGGCAGCATTGCCCTCGATGATGCCATGGGAGTAGGTGGTTACCCAAAAGGACGCGTTGTTGAAATTTATGGCCCCGAGTCTTCGGGTAAAACCACCCTCGCGCTTCACCTGATCGCCGAAGCACAAAAAGCAGGTGGCATAGCGGCCTTTATTGACGCAGAACATGCCTTCGATCGGTTTTACGCCGAAAAATTGGGCGTAGATACAGCAAACCTGTTTGTTTCGCAACCTGATCATGGTGAACAGGCTCTGGAAATTGCCGACAGCCTGATTCGCAGTGCCGCCATTGATGTGGTGGTGATCGACTCGGTGGCCGCTTTAACACCGAAAAGTGAAATAGAAGGTGAGATGGGCGATTCAAAAATGGGTCTCCAGGCCAGGTTGATGTCACAGGCGTTGCGTAAATTAACAGCCAATATCAGCCGTACCGGCACCATTTGTGTGTTCATCAACCAGTTACGCGAAAAAATCGGAGTGATGTTTGGCAACCCTGAAACAACCACCGGAGGTAATGCCTTGAAATTTTACGCATCTATTCGCCTGGATATCCGCAAAGTAAGCCAGATAAAGGATGGCGAAAACATCTCCGGCAACCGGGTTCGGGTGAAAGTTGTTAAGAACAAAGTGGCCCCACCCTTTAAAAAAGCCGAATTCGACATCGTTTATGGTGAAGGAATTTCCAGAATCGGTGAAATTATCGATCTGGGAGTTGAATTAAACATCATCAAGAAAAGCGGATCGTGGTTCAGTTATGGCGAAACAAAACTTGGACAGGGACGCGATGGTGTTAAAAGCCTGCTGGCAGACAATCCGGATCTCGTGATGGAACTTACCCAGAAAATCACGGAAACAATGTCGGCCAAATAAATATAGTTGAAGCAGGAGGCCGGATTTTCATCCTCCTCCTGTTTTTTTTCCTTTTGAATGATCAGGTATGAGAAATCATGTTACTATGAAATTTTGCGGCACAATTTGTATAGCTACAGGGCTGTTTGCCCTGATTTTATTTTCAGGGTGCGATACTGCATTGCGGCAAAATGAATCAACCGAAAAAGTCGGGACGGACTCCATTGCCCTGCTCACCAGGCAAATCATGGAGGATTCATCACGCGCGGATTTGTTCGCTGACAGGGCAAGAGCCTATCTCAAAAATGGAAACATCGATCCCGCCTTGCGCGATCTAAACCAAGCCATCACAATTCAACCGGAAAATCCTTCATACTACCTGATCCTTTCCGACATTTACCTTGTTCTTGGAAGGACTGACAATAGCCTGACATCATTAAAAAAGTCCATCAAGCTAAATCCCGAACAGGTACCACCTTACTTAAAACTGGCAGAAGTATATTTGATACTGAACAATCCCGAAGGCGCCAATTCCGCAGCAGACCAGGCCATCAGGATTGACCGGAACCATGCGGAATCATATTACATAAAAGGGATTTCGCTCCTGCAGGCGGGCGATACTGCCAATTCCATTCTTAATTTGCAAATATCCGTCAGGCTTGATTCGGTCAACTTTATGAGCTTTATGCAATTAGCTGCCATATCCATCGCGCGGGCCGACACACTGTCGATACATTATTTGAAACAGGCACTTAGGTTGCGACCGCAGGATGAACGGGCTTTGTTTTTCCTGGGAATGATGTACCAGGAACGGGGCAAGTTTAAAGAGGCGCTTGAGAACTTCCGCCTGGTCACTCAATATTACCCAAAAAATAAACGGGCATTTTATTATGCCGGATACATTTGTTTGGTGGAATTAACAGACTTTCAGGCAGCTCTGCAGGAATTTCAACATGCTGTTGATCTCGACTCGACTTATGTGGAGGCAGTTTATAACCTGGGTCGTACCCACGAAGCCCTGGAAGAATACCAAAGTGCCAGAAAATATTACAGACAATCACTTGAATTGTTGCCTAATTATCCATTGGCCGTGCAGGGATTAAACCGGTTGGATGACAACGGGCTGGGCTTATAAAAACTGAGATCTGATCTCCTTGAGATCGTCCACCAACCACTGGCTTTGTTCAGAAAATTTTAGAAATTTCTCTTCCACATTGGTGAGGTTTTGTTCTGAGCCGGCGATCTCCAAATCCCGGGCAAGCGCCTGCAAATCAGGAACTGCAAAATTTGCCACCACCCCTTTCATGCTGTGCGCATTAAACTTCAAATCCGCGTAATTCTTGCTTTGAATGGCTTCGTGAATTTTACTCATCCGCTCAGCATATTCATTGATAAATATGTCAATTATCTCTACAACAATCTCTTTATCAAAGTATTGAAAAGTATCGTTAAACAGTACAGGGTTAATTATCTTCATGTAAACAGCATTATTGATGGATGGTTACCAGACTTCTCAGAATGCTGATCCCGCAGGATCTCAACGATAACAAAACTACGAAAAGTTTTACAATCAATGGAGTTGTGAACAGAAAGGTTTTAAAAATAAATTCAACAATGAAAATTCCCGGTATTTAAAATCCCAAATAACTACCCGCCTGAAAAACCATCAGCGAAATCAGGTAGGCCAGTATGGTAGTATAAACAGTTAAAAACAGTGCCCACTTCCAATTGCCCGATTCGTTCTTAATAGCTGCCACCACAGCAATGCATGGGAAATAGATGAGAATAAACAACATAAATGATATGGCCACAAGCGGGGTAAAAACAGGCGATCCCTTGTGTTCCCCCGATTCATATTTCTGGTCTTTCATGCGCTGAACCAGACCCTGTGAATCACCATCAGCTGATTGGTACAGAACGCCCAGGGTACTCACCACTACCTCTTTGGCAGCGGATCCTGCCACCAGTGCAACGCCCATTTTCCAGTCGAAACCCAACGGTTCGATGGCTGGTTCAATCCATTTACCGATGCGCCCGATGAAGCTATTTTCCTGCTTCAACCTCATATTTTCCATCTTCAGGTTGTCGGCTTGCTTTTTAAATTCAGGTGAGCTCGTTTTGTTCTGAAAGGTGCTATTGAGCTCCTGAATTTGGTTTTTATAATTGGTTTCGATGGAAGAACCCTTGGGAAAATAACCCAATACCCAGATTATCAGACTTGCGACCAGAATGATGGTTCCCATCTTACGCAGGTATTGTTCGCCTTTAAACCAGGTTTGTTTTAACAATGATTTGAGCGCAGGAACGCGATAAGGCGGTAGCTCCATGACAAAGGGGATGGTTTGGACCTTGAACAAGGTCTTTTTCATGATCCAGGCTACAAAACCAGCCAACATGATACCAAAGAGGTAAATACCAAACAGGATAGTCCCTCTCATCTCAGAAAAGAAAGCACTGATCAGCAGGATATACACCGGGTAACGCGCACTACATGACATGAAAGGAATAATCAACATCGTTACCAACCGATCGTTTTTGTTCTCGATGGTACGTGTAGCCATGATGGCCGGCACATTGCACCCAAACCCCATCAACATGGGGACAAACGATTTACCATGCAACCCAATGCGGTGCATCAGTTTATCGACGATAAAAGCCACCCTGGCCATATAACCCGACGCTTCCATCAGGGTAAGAAAAAAGAACAAAATCAAGATGTTGGGAAGAAAGATGATGACGCCTCCCACACCACCCAAAATACCATCTATCAGCAAATCTTTCAACATACCATCAGGCAAAATAGCGGAAACCAAATCACCGGTCCGGGAAATCAACCACTGGACACCCTGCATGGGGTAGTCGCCCAGCCAGAAAGTAGATTGAAAAGTTAACCAAATGGCGAAAAGAAAGATGGGATAACTCAACAGAGGACTGGTAACGATATTATCGATCAAACGGCTGCGTGTAATGTTGTCTTTGAGTGGAGCCGGTTTCAGGGTTTCTTTCAAGGCACCTTCAATAAAACCGTATTTGGCATCCGTAATAACGGTTTCAACGGTATCTTTGCGTAAATCACTGATGATCTTTGCTTCTTCGGTAGCAGCATCCTTGATCTCCCGGGCGTTTAAGCAAGTCTCAATCCGCTTCAACTCAGAATCATCCTGTTCCAACAATTTAATGGCCAGATACCGGGGTGAAACCTTGTTGGTCAGTTCTTCGTTTCCAATGTGGTTTATGTGCTTTTGCAGTCTCCTGATCGATTGTTCAATCTGATACCCGTAATTGATGTGTACGTGCCTGATTACCGGCTCCTGGTCGTTATAGGCTGCAATGATTTTATCAAACAGAAGTTCAAATCCTGTGCCTTTGGTACCAACCGTAGGTACCATCGGTATACCCATCATCTGACCAAGTGCCTGATAATTAAAGGCATCTCCTTTGCTTTCAAATTCATCCCACATATTTAACGCGATCACCACTTTCAAATCCATATCGATGAGCTGGGTGGTGAGGTAAAGGTTACGTTCAATATTTGAGGTATCTATTACATTCAGGATGACATCCGGCAAATCGTTCACCAGGTGTTCGCGCACATAGATTTCTTCGGGAGTATAGCTTGTTATAGAGTAAGTCCCGGGTAAATCGGTCAATTTGAAGGTATATCCGCCATATTCAAAACGGGCTTCTTTTGCATCCACGGTAATCCCACCATAATTCCCTACTTTTTCATGGCTGTGCGAAGCGTAATTGAACAGAGAAGTCTTTCCGCAGTTGGGGTTTCCTACCAATGCCACTGTGATCACCTTGCGTTTGGCATCTAAGGGAGTCAACCTGAGTGCCTGTTCAAGCTCGAACACGCCGTTAAAGTCTTTGCCCGGGCTGCCGTTCTCCGTTCCATGAAGGACTTCAATTAAGGAGGCTTCGCTGCGGCGCAACGAAATATTGTATCCCATCACGTTGTATTCAACCGGATCGCGCAAGGGGGCATTTTTAATGACAATCACTTGCTTTCCGGCAATGAAGCCCATTTCCATAATCCGTTTCCGAAAAGCTCCGCGCCCTTTTACTTTCAGGATGATGGCTCTATCCCCATTTTTAAGATCAGCAAGATTCATGTAGTGGCAGTACCTGATTGAATAAGGTACAAAGCAACGGTTTAATGGAATGGCTCGGGATACCTAATAATGGGTATTTTCACTATAAGGTGGGGAATTCTTCAGGTTCATCGTGCAACATAAAATGGATGCGCCCCAGGATATTCCCAATTCGAAATCCCCAATGTGAGGCAAATAGTTTTTCGCAGTCATGAACAGCATTCTCTCTGGCAGCGTGTGTGTTGCGTTGATAAAGCAATAAAAAGTCCTTTAAATCCTGATAAATGTCGGCCAGGTTATCAGAGATACTGGCTTTAAGTGGTTCTTCAGCGTTGATATGTTGTGGGTCGATAATCAGGAACTCATCCTCTTCACCAAATATTTTCCGCAAATCGGTGAAGAGTACTTCCCATTTTTCCTGGGTAACAAACCTTTCATCCGCTTCAGGATATTCAGGTTCGATGGATGGCAGCAACGACCCCTTCAGATATAACAGTGGAAGAATTCGTTGCATAAACATCAGGACTTGTTCCTTTTTTTTATCTTCCGCGTTTTCCAGAAAATAGCAATACTCATTGGCCACGGTGAGCATGTCGAGTATAGGGGCTGAAATGGTTTGGTCTTCAGAATTCATCATACACCCAAATCTAACATATACTGCGCAATTTTTTTATCCAACTCCTCCTCTACCTGAGGAAAGTATTTTTTATCGGAAAGAGGGGCCACCACACCAAAGTAAAACTTGATTTTTGGTTCCGTACCAGAAGGCCTTACGCTCACTTTTCCACCATCCTCTGTAAAAAACTGAAGGACGTTGGAAGCCGGAAGGAGAATATCTTCGGTGCTTCCTGAGGTCAGGTCATGTACTTTTTGGGATTGGTAATCTTTGATAACCACCACCTTGCTCCCACCCAACATGGTTGGCGGGTTCGCCCTGAATTGGGTCATCATCGATTGGATTTCCTCTGCCCCTGATTTCCCTTTTCTCACCACAGAAATCAGGCTTTCTTTATAAAGACCATATTCAACATACATATCAAGCAACAGGTCGTATAAACCAACGCCATTATCAGCTGCCCAGGCGGCGGTTTCGGCAATCATGGTACACGAAATAACGGCATCTTTGTCGCGGACAAAATCGCCCACCAGGTACCCATAACTCTCTTCTCCACCTCCGATGAAGGTTTTTTGGCCTTCGAACCGTTTGATGATATCTGCAATATATTTAAATCCGGTAAGCACATCGTAATGCACTACATGAAATTTATCGGCGATTTTTGCCAGAAGCTCCGAGGTCACAATTGTTTTTACAATATACTCATTTCCGGTGAGTAATCCATTTTCTTTCCATTTGGTAAGCAAATAGTAAATCAGCAGTGAGGCTGCCTGGTTACCATTTAGAAGAATGAAATCATCTCCTTTGCGAATGGCGATTCCAACACGGTCGGCATCGGGATCGGTGGCCATCACCAAATCGGCCCGGATGCTTTTAGCCTTTTCGATGGCCATGGCCAGGGCGGAGGGCTCTTCCGGATTGGGCGATTTGACAGTGGGGAAATTGCCATCCGGCACGGCCTGTTCTTCAACAAGAAAGACCTGTTCAAATCCAAAAAGTGCCAGCGCCCTGGGTACCAGCGTAATTCCGGTACCATGAAGGGATGAGTATACAATTTTAAAATCTTTTTGCCTTTTGATGGCTTCCGGCGATAAGGACAGTTGCTTTACCAATTTGAGGTAGGCCTGATCGGTTTCTTCACCAATTAACTGAATCAATTTAGGTACCGCTTTGAATTTCACCTCACTGATATCGGTAATTTTTTCAACCTCGGCAATTACATTTTTATCGTGAGGACTTATTAGCTGTCCGCCATCATCCCAATAGGCCTTGTAGCCGTTGTACTCCTTTGGATTGTGGCTGGCAGTAATCACGATTCCTCCCTGACAATGATAAAACCTGGTGGCAAATGAAAGCTCCGGTACCGGACGCAATGCACTGAACAAATAAACCTGTATGCCATTGGCCGAAAACACATCGGCTGTAATTTGAGCCAAATAGGAACTGTTGTTGCGTGAGTCGTACGCGATGGCCACCTTCACAGGATGCTGCTCAGGGAAATTAGCTTTGAGATAATTCGCAAAACCCTGTGTGGCAGCTCCCACCGTATATTTATTCATGCGGTTCGAACCAACGCCCATAATGCCACGAAGACCTCCTGTCCCAAATTCCAGGTCGCGGTAAAATGAATCAACAACTTCCTGGGGATTGTTTTCAATCATTTCCCTGATGGCGGCTTTGGTTTCGGCATCATAATTTCCGACAAGCCAACTGTTGGCCTTGGCTAGTGCCTGGGGATCAATAATAGGTGTATTCATTGTTTTAGGTTTTATTCTAATTCATTCATCATCTTCCGCAGGCTGTCGCGCCAATAGGGAACTTCAATATGAAGTTGATTTTTGATTTTTTCCTTGTTTAGCACACTGTAAAAAGGCCGGTTTGTCCTGGTTGGAAAATCCTTTGATTCGATGGCTTTAATTTCGCAGGACAGACCTGCTTCTTCCATGATTGCTTTGGCAAAATCGTACCAGCTGATCACACCCTCGTTGCTATAATGAAAAATATCCATGACCTCCCGCTCGTAATATTGGTCTGCTACCTGCAACATGACTTGTGCCAGATCGCGGGCAAAAGTAGGAGTTCCAATTTGATCGAACACCACGTTTAAACTCTCACGCTCTTTTCCCAACCGGATCATTGTTTTCACAAAATTATTACCATGAACACTATAAAGCCATGATGTCCGGATGATGATTGCCCTGCCTGCAAACTGCCGAACGGCCACTTCTCCTTCCAATTTTGAGAGACCATAAAATGAAATCGGAGCGGTTGCATCGTTTTCAAGGTAGGGCTTGTAATTCATACCGTTAAAGACGTAATCAGTTGAAATATGGATCAACAATGTATTGTGACGTTTACAATTTTTTGCCAGATTGGCTACAGCGGTTTTATTCACCAACATGGCCAGATCACGGTCATCCTCAGCCTTGTCGACTGCCGTGTAAGCCGCGCAATTCAGACAAACAACCGGTTTATTGTTGTTGAACCAATTGGCTACCGCATTTTCGTCTGTCAGGTCAAGGTTGTCGATATCGGTGTAAAAAAAAAGGAACCCGGGAAAATCGCCCGCCTGTTTTTTTATTTCATTACCAAGCTGACCAAGGCTTCCTGTAACTAAAATAGGTATCATGACTCTTTTAATAATTGATCAAAATATTCGATGGTTTTAACCAATCCCTTGTCTAATGAAATCTTTGGTTCCCAATTTAATTTTTCTCTGGCCAGGGAGATGTCGGGCTGGCGTTGCAATGGGTCATCAGAAGGCAATGGCTCGTAAACGATTTTTGATTTACTGCCTATTAACGTTATGACTTTCTGAGCCAGTTCAAGGATGGTAAATTCGCCAGGATTTCCGATATTCACCGGTCCGGTAAAGTCATCCGAAGTAGCCATCATTTTGGCCATCCCATTGATTAAATCATCCACATATTGAAAACTCCGTGTTTGGTCACCTTTACCGTAAACTGTGATGTTGTTTCCTTTGAGAGCCTGCACAATAAAATTGGAAACCACCCGGCCATCGTTGGGATGCATGTGTGGCCCATAGGTATTAAAAATACGGATGATCTTAATCCTTACTCCATTTTGTTGATGATAATTCATGAACAGGGTTTCGGCCACACGCTTACCCTCATCATAGCATGAGCGGGTTCCGATGGGGTTCACATGTCCCCAATAACTCTCCGTTTGGGGATGAACTTTTGGATCGCCATACACCTCACTGGTGGAGGCTTGCAACACCTTGGCCCGTATACGTTTGGCCAGGCCGAGCATGTTGATGGCACCCATAACGGAAGTCTTGACCGTTTTTATCGGATTATACTGGTAATGGACGGGGGAAGCCGGACATGCCAGGTTATAGATTTCGTCCACCTCCACGACAAATGGATTGATCACATCATGACGAACCAGTTCAAAAAATGGATTATCCAACAAATGAACAACGTTTCGCTTTTGTCCAGTAAAGAAATTGTCGAGGCAAATTACTTCGTTGCCTTCACCAAGCAGGCGTTCACAAAGGTGTGAGCCAACAAATCCGGCACCACCGGTCACAAGAATTCGTTTCATCTATGTAGGTTTTATCGTCCAGGTTGTACCTTATTCCAAAATGCAAAACAGTCTTGGTTTTTTTAATTTCTTAGTTGTTATTAAAGCCTATTCCAAAGTAATCAAATTTAAATTCTTTCATGTCAGCCTTGTCGTACACATTGCGACCATCGAAAATAACATTTGTTTTAAGCAGTTTACGCATCACATTGAAATTAGGGTATTTAAATTCGGGCCATTCGGTAACGAGGAACAATCCATCGGAATCGATGAGGGCTTCGTATTGATCTTTAACAAATTCAATCGAACTGCCCAGGATACGTTGGGCTTCGTGCATGGAGGCAGGATCGTACGCTTTTACTTTGGCACCTGCTTCGAGAAGTTTATTGATGATAACCAATGAAGGGGCCTCACGCATATCGTCTGTTTGTGGTTTAAACGACAAACCCCACATGGCAAAGGTTTTTCCTTTTAAATCGCCATTAAAATAATTCAGGGCCTTGTTAAACAAAATTGATTTTTGCCTTTCGTTCACGTTTTCAACTGCTTTCAATACCTCCAGGCTGTAACCCTTCTCATCAGAAGTCTTAATAAGTGCCTTTACATCTTTTGGGAAACAGGAGCCTCCATAACCGGTTCCGGGGTAAATAAAATACTGCCCGATTCTGCGGTCAGAGCCAATTCCTTTTCGAACCATATTCACATTGGCGCCCACGATTTCACAGAGGTTTGCAATGTCGTTAATAAAGCTGATTTTGGTCGCGAGCATAGCATTTGCGGTGTATTTGGTCATTTCAGACGACACGATGTCCATAAAAATAACAGGATGCCCGTTCATGGTAAAGGGTTTGTAAAGCTTATCCATTACTTTTTGGGCTTTTATTGAATCCACACCCACTACTATGCGATCGGGTTTCAGGAAATCATCTACCGCAGCGCCTTCCTTCAAAAATTCAGGATTGGATGCCACATCAAACTGGATATCCACGTGACGCGCATCGAGTGCCTCTTTCATTGCTTTACGCACTTTTTCCGCAGTACCGACAGGAACGGTACTTTTTGTAACCATAATCAGGTAGTCACTCATGTGCTCGCCCACCTGTCTGGCGACCTGAAGTACATATTTTAAATCTGCACTGCCATCTTCATCGGGAGGTGTGCCCACGGCTCCAAACACAACACTAACCCCATCAAGACACTCAGCCAGGTTCGTACTAAAATGCAAACGTCCTTTGGCTACATTTCGCTGTACAATTTCTTCCAAACCGGGCTCATAAATTGGAATAATTCCATTTTTCAGGTTTTCGATCTTTTTTTCGTCAATATCTACGCAGTACACATCGATACCGACTTCTGAAAAACAAGCACCGGTTACTAAACCAACGTATCCTGTTCCAACAATTGTTATTTTCATGATTACTTTTTGAGGATAATAAACATACTTAATTAGAAGGAATCAAAGATAGATGATTCGTTTGAATCAGGCAACAGCCCACATTCAATTTCCTGTTAAAATAGACGGCTCAAAGAATACAATTTGATCACTTGAGCCAACGATCCAACCATTGAAAGAAAGTCCTTTGCCACAGGATTCCATTTTGTGGTTTGAGCACCCAATGGTTTTCATCGGGAAAATACAGAAACTCAGCCTGTACATCACGCAATATAGCTGCATTAAAGGCCGTCATGCCCTGGGTAAATACCACCCGATAGTCTTTTTCGCCATGGATAATTAAGATGGGCGTATCCCATTTGTCAACAAATTTATGGGGCGAATGCGCATAGGCTTCCTGCGCGATTTTATTCTTTTTATCCCAATAGGGGCCTCCTTTGTCCCAATTCTCGAACCACATTTCTTCAGTTTCCAAATATTGGGCTTCTTCATTAAAAATACCATCGTGGGCGATAAAGGCCTTAAACCGGCCATCATGGTGACCTGCCAGGTAATAAACCGCGTAACCACCAGCACTGGCTCCTATGGCTCCCAGTCGTTCGCTATCAACAAATGGTTCTTTTGACAATTCATCAATGGCGGTCAGATAGTCCTGCATGCTTTTGCCATGATAGTCGCCACTGATTTGTTCCTGCCAGGCCTGGCCAAAACCTGAAACACCGCGACGGGCCGGTGCAACGATAATATATCCATTGGCGGCCATGATCTGGTAATTCCATCGGTAGTGAAAATCGTGGCTCAGGGGTCCCTGAGGGCCACCTTTACAATAGAGTATCGCCGGATATTTCTTTTTAGGATCGAAATGAGGAGGATAAATCACAAAAACCTGCATATCTTCCCCATCGAACGTTTTTATCCAGCGTTCTTCGGTTTTTCCCATCGCCAACTGGGCTGTTAATTCCTTATTGGTAAAAGTCAACTGTGTCGAAGTACCGGTTTTCGGGTCGATGGTAAACAATTCTGTTGGAAACGACATGGTTTGTTTTGTGGTGACCAATAACTTACCAGCCTGGGTAATGGCATGATAATCCTGCACCCCTTTTGTAACCTGGTCGATGGTTACTTTCGGGAGGTTAAATTGATATATTTGAAATGAACCATGCCAGTCGCTCATGAAAAAGATGTTCTTGCTGTCAGGTGTCCAGGTAATGTCACCAACGTTTTGATCGAATTTCTCAGTAGCATCCGTTTTCTTACCTGTTTTTAAATCCAATAAAAACAGGCGGTTCTTATCTGATTCATAGCCATCACGTTCCATGCTTTCCCAGGCCATGTAGTTGCCATCAGGTGAGAAAGAAGGAGCGACATCGAACCCCATCATGCCCTGGGTGAGATTGGTGGTGAATTTGGAACCCAGGTCAAAAAGATAGATGTCTGAATTGGTAGACAAACTGGCCTTTTTGCCGGAAAGCTTTTTGCAGGTATAAGCCACCGCTTTGCTGTCGGGAGTCCAAGCAATTTGCTCAATTCCCCCAAAAGGTTTAAGTGGCGATTGATATGGCTGGCCTTCCATGATATCCATTTCATTCGACAGGGCATGGCCATCATATTCGGCAATAAACACGTGGCTGTAGGTATCCACCCACTCGTCCCAATGGCGGTACATCAGGTCGTTCATCAAACGTCCGGTGGCCAGCGGAAGATCTTTATACAAGGATGCGAACTTGTTTTCGAGAACGACTTCCTTTGTAAACAAAACTTTTGTCTGATCAGGGGCATATTTAAATCCTGTGATGCCACCTTCGATGGCAGATATTTGTTTTTTGTCGGAACCATCGGGATTCATTTCCCAGAGCTGAACCGATCCACTCTCACTGGTAAGAAAACCAATTTTTTTACCATCCGGACGCCAGATGGCGTTATATTCGCTTTTCGCTGTCTTCGTAAGCCGGTTTGGTTCACCACCAGCCACATGAACTGTATACAATTCGCGGTTGCCTTTATTTTGTTCGATAGAATAGTACGAAACTCCAAACAAAATGGTTTTACCATCGGGCGAAGCCTGTGGATCGCTTACACGCCCAAAAGACCACAGTACTTCCGGGGTCATCAAATCACTGGTTAATGTCATGTTTTGTTTTTCAATAAGTGGAGATTCCTGTTGTGCAGTCAGTTGAAAGCCAATCAAAAGAGTGGAAACTAAACTGATTATCGCTATCTTTTTCATTTTTATTTTGGTTTGATGAATGATACCACAAAAATACGGAAACGACTGAACATTTGACGGAAAATTAATCAATAACGGTGATAATCACAGGATTTCCCGTCAATGCAATGCGGATAGCCTTGGTTTGCAAGCTGTAAGAAGGAACCTGCCCCGACTGGCTTTTGGTATCAACAATAAATTCAGTATCGATATTTGATGCTTCAAATGGAATATCAATCCACATGGCTTTGGTGTGGTTTTCTGAAGTAGGCCTCCAGGCAATAAGTTTTTTTATTTTACCCTGACCATCCGCGAAAGCGTATACATAAGCCTGGTCATTTTCGAGAACTATCTTATTAAAATAAAGGTTCCCAAGGTGCACTTTTAACTTTTTAAAAGCAGAAAAAGCCGATTTTTCCTCAAATCCTCCACTGTATGAGGCTGTTAGCCCTGAACGGTTATGAAGCATGGAGATGTAATCCACATTGGCAAAAAAATACCAGTAAAATGCATCGGCACCCAAACGAGAAAGCATGAGGGTCATACGTGTTCCATATATCGCCTGCTCCTCCTCAGATACACATTCATCGTGCGTGCAATCTTCACCACCACCCTCGCTATCGTATCCGTATTCAGTTACGGCCAGCATCTTTCCGGGCAGATTGGCATCGCGAAAACGGCTAAGGTTATTGAGCGACCATACTTCAGAACGCGGATCTTCAGGATTTATAGCCCGCCGTTTTCCATCAGCTACAAAAATATAAGGATAGATATGGGTATTCAACCCATCTATCACCTGGCCCGTTTCGGATGTTATATATTTGGATACATAATTGTTCAGGGACAAACCCTTGTCAAAAGCCTGCACAGCACAAGGCAGAATCGTTACAGCAGGTGATACCCCTTTAATTCCCATTCCCAATCCCTTTAGCACAGCCTGGTATACCGGGCCACTGTATTCCCAAGGTTCATTCCCAATTTCGATGGTTGAGATGAAGTTTTCCGAGTTAACGAAGTGTTTCGCAAATGCACTTCCATAGGCATAAGCCTCCTTTTCGGGATTCTTCCAGGCTTTATCAGAAAATGTTGTTTTATCGAAGGTAATGGAGGCATCAATGGTGAAACCTGCTTCTTTCCATTTGACGTATTCTCTATCCCAGTTCATCCATCGCGGTCCGGAGGTCTCTTCGTTTTTAGAACGATGAGTAAAGTCAGCAGTTTGTTGCGGGTTTTCGATATCCCAATCGATGCGGTGATAATTTCTAGCCAGATTGGCGACCTGATTGAATAAACCCGGCCCCTGTTCAACAGTCAACAAATCGCTGTAAACGCTATATCCCCAACCCCAAAAAGCGTTAATTCCCATTCTTTCACCAAACTTAGTTTTAGCTGGTACTGCGGTTGGTGGTGGTCCGAATGGCCCATATTTATCGTAGGCCGCTATTTCCATGAGGCGCGCCTTTTGGTAGGGTTTTGCTTCCAGAATAAACTCCAGTTTGATATACCGGACATTAATTTCGGGATTGATAATTACCGGGATAAATGCCGTTGCATGAGGTTGGGGATTAGCCAATACCGTCCATTTCTGACCATCGACCGATCCCAAAATCTGAATACTTAATACACCATCCCCGTTGTAATGTCGTGTGCTTACCAAACCTATCTTCTTGGGTTTTCCCAGATCGAATGTTACAAATTCAACCGGGTTTCCGGTCATCATACCAAGCTCAAACAGGTCGTAAGGTGAATCGCATGAAAGCTTTAACGCGACAATGGGGCTTTTAGGATCAAGTTCGATGGATTTTAACTGATAGTTTTCTGAAGGTAAAAACACCAATTGTTGTGGTTGGGAGTTAGTAAACAAGGTGATCGTTACCGGATCATTTGTCTTAATTTTCATATGTAACCAACTTACTTTCTCAGGTTTGTAAAACGCAACCTTTACTTCTTTACCTATAATGGTCGATTTGGTATCGGTATTGCCATCCATGGCCAACGCGAGCGAAGTACTCGCCGGTGCTACTGAAAATAATTCCTGATTTCTCAGGATATTAAGGATTGGTTGGTTTAAATAATTTGTCGGTAAGGGATTACCGGACTCCCAGAACGTGTCCATATTTTGGTCGATCAACAAGGACACATTATTACCTGAACTGGCCGTAATCTTAGCATGTTCCAGCAATGAAGGAATGAGTCCTGCATTTTCATTCCACTGTGCCTGGACCGTATAAACCGAACAAAGGATTATGAGGGTGGCGATGTTTTTGATCATTTTACTGTACATAGTATTTAAACTGTTTTCAAAGAACGGAAAATAGGAGATATGAATATTTTCCCGTTAGTTTTTTTTTTGCACTGTGAGGTCGCATAAAAAAGTTAGTATATTTGCAACCACAAAAATGGTGGGTGTAGCTCAGTTGGTTAGAGTACCAGATTGTGATTCTGGGTGTCGTGGGTTCAAGTCCCATCATCCACCCCAAACCCTCGAAAGAGGTTGATTATCAGGCTTAAAAGGAGTGTCCATGACAGGTGGACACTCCG
>PHDN01000024.1:31260-154291 GCA_002840975.1 Bacteroidetes bacterium HGW-Bacteroidetes-16 | reverse complement strand
TATCGGCTTCGAGGCAAAAAGAAATAATTCGCTACATTTCGTTCCTAAAGTCGGCGGATAGTGTAACAAGGAATGTGCAGAAAGCAATGGGTTTTTTAACAGGCAAAAACAGGTTTGTTGGCCGCGACAAACCATAAATTATCAACATAACATAAAACAGTTGCCGGATTTAGGCTACTATTTTGAGCCGCATAAAAATGAAAAATACAGAACCCTTCATGCGCTCATCAGTCGTGTGCAACTCTTTTTTGGGGGGAGTGGTATAAGCGAAATAAAAAATGAGCTATTTTATTTACCTGATATTCTTTTTGACTACATGTTCGTCTTCGAGACAGAAAAATTCAGAAACACCGACTATGAGACTTAGTTTGAAGTTATTCCCAAATACTCTGATATGGACATGAACGGCCATACCAACGCCCGAAAATATTTTGATTGGCTTACCGATGCCATGCACCAGGACAACGGGAAACTGAACCCGACCTTTGTTCAAATGACCTATTTTAGCGAGTGTACCCTGGGGTGAGCACCTGGTTATTCAGCGCAACACATCAGAAAAAGGACTGTACCGCGGACAAAAAACCGCCCATGATAAGACTGCTTTTGTGGCGATGGTAGAATTGAGCTCCGGGTTTAATCGGCTTCAGGTATGAAGGGAGAATAGTAACGGCTATGTTACTAACTGTACTTTTCTTAATAATTAACTTTTCTCGATTCTGACTATCGTTTTGTATAGGTCTATTTTTCAATTAATTATAATTTCCAAATTATTCATGAATCTTCTGCTAAATTCACCCAAAAAAGCGTTCGCTCTGGAAATCAATGGCGCACTTTGCTCCGGATTTACTGGCGCACTTTCACCGGAATATTCAGTAATAGAATCATGTCACCCGACATTTTGCCAAACCTATGTTAGCGGTTCGTTCATCTTGTTATCTTATGTAGATTTTATTCAATCCCTTTACTCGCCCCGTGTCAGTGTCAATGTAACTTTTGATAAACACAAAGCCATGATACGATGTGTCTTGTATCCAATATTCTACTGTCGTTTGTCCCTGAGAATCTGAATATGTATTATTAAGAAATGTCCCAATTGAACTGCCACTTGAATTAGCAACAGAATCATAATAGTTAATCAGTAAACCCTCGGAAACATTACCGACCTGTCTTTTTAGTTTTGAATTAATTAAGCATTTAGAAGTGAAAGAAGATTGTAAACTGCTCGAGTCAGGGCTTACTAGAATTTGAGTAGGATAGGAGGTAAGAAAATTCAAAAATACCTCTTTGGAATACTTATTATAAACTGTTGCTGTAACCCTAACAATATCGGGTTTGCTGTATTTCAAAAATGCCCTTGTTGTGTCATTAGATGAAACATTTACAGAATACACGTTGCTATTATTGCTAAAAACGCCTTTGTCAGCTTTAAACACAATAACATCATTGGCACTGGGTCTGAATTTCGAAATTGCACTTACTTCCCCGAATGAGTAATTATCAGATGGAATATCATTTTTTGTAGCAATTAATTCAATTGAGCTATCAACTGGCTGTGGTGATTTAAGTTCATCTGGCTCTTTGCTACATGAATTAATAAAGAACAAACATGCCAATATTGGCAGTGTTGTAGCTATTGATTTGAGAATAGATTTATTCATTGTCATTTGTTTTTGCTTTTAACGTTTTTAGTTTTATAAACTTTAAATGGGGTATAAGTTAGTGAGATAAAACCACCAACTTTAAATTCTTTGTAATACTCAATATTTGGTTTGGATGTATAGATAGTCTGATTGTCCGCAACTGTTTGGAAATTATTGGTTAGTTTGTTTACCTGCATACCTACAAAGCCACCTGTAACTGTGAATTGGCGTAAGTCGCCAAAAAATAGAGAAAGTCCACCCAAATATGCCATTCGTGGAGTTTTTTCAATTGATAAACCAACTCCTGCTGAACCGCCTAATCCAAAGGAGCGACTTAGTTTCCACTCAACATTTCCCAAGGCACAGAAGCCCATTGGTGGCAAAGTGTAACCACTTTCAACAAGTGTATAGCGTAATGAATCAGCAGTATTGTTGTTTCCGACTGTTTCCTGCCATGCATAGGTCTTGTTTTGTAAGTGCTTTCCAAGTGCGATAAAAGAACCTGAACTGAAACTTACGAAAGGTTTTCCTACTATCGGTATCTGAATTTGTAAAGGGTCGTTTTTATATTCGGGAATAGAAAAGTATTTGAAGATGCTGTCTTTGGAAGCAATTGAAATTGTAAGGTCAAGCATATTTCCATTTAATGAGATGTAATCGCTAGTGTGCGAATTGTTTTGATCAACCATATTTCTTAGAAATACAATTACCTTTTTGAGTTCTTTATTTGATGGTAAACTTTCAAGAAGATTATTAATTGCAGTAAGTTCTTTCAAATCTATTTCAGCTTTCTTCTCATCGTCATTGCAGTTATCTTTTTGTGCTTTATCCAATTCGGCGCTTGGTTTTTTAGCATCGCCTAAAGCAGATTCTGTCGATTTTAATTCAGCCAGCTTAGCTTCAAGTTCTTTTTTCTTTGCTGCCAGTTCATCTTCTTTCTTTTTCTTTTCATCCTTTTGGTCATCCTTAAATGTTTTAATTATTTCATCCAAAGACTTTATATCTTTTTGGATTACGCTAATGGTATTGTTTAATGATTCAACATCTGATGTTAGTTTGTTGATTTTAGCTTCATTATTCTTAAATGCTTTAGTTGCGTCTTTACACTTTGTTACCAATGATTTTTTTTCATTTAACTGTGTCTGAATTTCAGATGTTCTTGCTCTTATATCTGCAAGAGAATTTGCCAATTCATCATATTCGATAGAGTAACAACAAGGAAATTTTCCACAAGGGTCGTAAGCATTAAGCACTTTATTTTGTAGCCAATTGTATTTTTCTACAAAGCACTTAATGTCCTTCAATAGTTCTCTCATTTCTGCATTAGCTAGTGCATTAATAGTTTTGTCAGAAAATGTCCCCATTAAACTACCCAACAAGGTGCTGTCTCCTAAAAACAATCTTGTAAATAAAGCAGACGGTTCACTGTCAAAATGAATAACGCTATCGGCAATAGATACATTATACATAAACTTGTTGATGTTGTATATTTTGAATTTTACGTTTTTGCCAGACGTAAGCGTTTCCTTATTGAAATTTGCAACTTCAATTTTTAATTGGTTTGACTCTTTGTCCTTAGTGATCTTATAAAACTCTCTTATTGAGGGGTCTTTATTGAAATCATAGACATACACTATTTTGTTTTTGTCATAATAGTTAGCATCTTCCCCGAAATTACTGCCGTAATCTTTTTGTATCTTACAATCTTCAGAACGGTTAAAAGGAACACAATCACCACTCATAGCAGTTTTTCCATTATCCTTACTAACTTTCAGTTTTATAAGTAATGGGGTCTCACCATCCTTTTGTATCTGAATTTCAATCACGTCATCAGCATTGGCAGTAATTTTAATGTCTTTGTAAATTTTGCTATATGTCCCATCGGAAGGAGAAGTGGGTGGTAGATTATTTTCTGCAAAATTTCCATCATTGCCCTTTATTTCAGCTCTTGTAATTTGAGATGTCTTTTTTATTCTTAAAGTAAATCCATCTTTAAGTTTTTTAGGCGTTATAATATCACCATCAGTATCAATAAATTCCGTTATCTCCAGAACTTTAAATTCATTAATTGTTATTTGGTGTTTTTGCCCATAGCAATATCCTGAAAAGCATATTGCTATAAATATTGAAAAGTATTTTGCTGATTTCATAACCGTAAGTTTATGCGAGTTTAACATTAAATTTGGATAATAGTGTTTGAATCGGTAAAATATAGGTTGTTTTGGAGTTTCCTGCCACCACAAGACCTATAACATTTTTCTTATTATCAACAACACAAGCCCCTGAGTCTCCACCTTGTGTAATAGACATCCCATTATTTGATATGGCAATCGTATCAACAATGGTAAACTCATCTGTGCTGTTGTATGTGATTTTTATTTCATTGTAAAGACTTGTTATAATTCCCTCTTTCGCTCCCGACTTTGCTCCAAAAATATAACCTTTGAGAAAATTCCTGTCGCTGTTAACTAATTCCCTTACACCTTGTGGTATCCCATTATCTGGTATGTAATTACTTACATTAACTTTTTGTGGGTCAATCTCAATTAATGCAGCATCCATTTCATGGTCTCTGTTGGCTTTATAAACACTTCCTATTTCTGTAGTTATGGATACATCTATTGTTCCTGCTTTAATTTGGTTTGATTGACTATCAGGAATTTTCCTAATTGGCTTTACAACATTATGACAACAAGTGAGCAGGTATCGTTTATCGGAGTTATTGTCTAAAGGTTTTACAATTACGCCCAGTGTTCCCCAATTATCTGGTTGACTGATGTCGAATACTTTTGCAGAAAGGTCAACGCTAAGAGCAATTATTTTATCATTTTCAGCAAGCATAACAAGTTTTATTGGGATGTTTTGAGGTGTTCCATCATCTAACAAATACTGGTAATAATGTTCGATCGCAGGTTCATTTCGGCTTACAGTTATTTCAAAATAATATCCTAAATCGTTGCTCTTAATGCCAATGGCTTTTACACAATCCATAGCCATGAATTTTGTCTTTGCTTCAAGATATGCTGCTTTGATAAAATCAGACTGGTATGTGTCAAAGAGTTTTTGTAAAGTTTTTATGTTGTCAACTTTGTATGTTTCAGTATCTGCTAAAACACGCTTGGTGTTTTTTATTTGGTAGAGTATGTCCAGCAGGTCGTGCCAAAACTTTGAGCCAAAACTAATAAAGCATCCTGTCAGAATGATTCCAAAGGGTAATAATATAGCATCAAGTAACCCATATTCCGAAATATTGCTCCAACCTAATGTTTTTCCGGGCTCATTAATGTTGTTAAATATTTTGATTAAGTCTGCTTTTAAAATTGCTGCTAGTAGAATTCCGCTCCATACATTAATCTTTAGGATTCTATATACCCTTGCTTGTTCTTTAGCATCATCGTTAGGGTATTTTGTAAGGGTATCTCCAATCTTAAAAATGTCATTTTGTATTCGAAAGAGTTTGCTTTCAGATAAATAATGTTTCAGAAAGTCTGCGATTCTTTCACATACCATACTTAACAAAAACAGTATAATGACCAGTTGTATTATTTGTTGCAATATGTCCATTTTTCAATGTCTGTTAAATAGTTTATATCCTGTCACTGTCCGTTTGAACAACCCCATACTGTCAATTGTCGCTATGCCTGTTATATAGGCTTTGTTGTTAAAATTCCTTTTGGTATTCATTTACTTTCAATATCACTATATACTCCAATTATAACCGTTAATAATCAGTTAAATCAGTTCTTAGTTTTCATTGTAAATGGATCATCGGGTGTTTGGTGGGGATAAATATAGGCATAAATTTTATTGGTTTTACATTGGGGGTTAATTATTTATGGAGTTGTTTGTCAGGTTTGCTATGAATGGGTGGTATGGATTATATTGCTGTTATAATTCTGATTAGAATTTAGCCTTGAAAAAGCTGAATCATCGGTTCTAATGTTGGTTTGTAAAAAACAAAAACCTTTTTAACTATTCGAAATGGAAGGGATACTCACCAGGTCAGGTTTTGGTAACAAGTTAGTTAAACTTCACTAATTTACACGTTACGATTGGTTAAATGCGCACAAGTTGGGAATCGTAGCGTCTACCAAATATGACATCGTAGTTGCACTTGTCTGCCGGTTACCTGCCATAGGAACGGAGGCAGGAGGCATGGTGGCATGAAATTACGCTGAAGCAGGGTCTTGGCAACCCGCCTGCCGGACGGGTAGGTGTATGTGGCTGTGAAGAGTGAGTATTAATTTAATCTTTTGGTGGAGTTCGTTTATGTGGTTTAACCGGAACCGTCTTTGGTCCTGGTTTTGGTGCATCAGGATTTTTTCCTGGTGTCGGTTATGGCGTAGACCTTTTGTGAGGTTTAACAGGTACAGTCTTTTTAGCCATGATATTAGTTTTTTAATTTATTCAATCTCAATTTTATCGATTTCTTTCATTAACCTATCGGTTTCCGAAAGGGCAACAATAATTTTTTGATAATGTAAAATGTCATCAAAGTCAAGTTTACGGTCTTTACGGTCTTTGAGCCATTTTTGGGCTGGTTGATAACCGCCAATAAAAAAGTCCCAAGCTATTTGCGGAACATTGTCAAAATATTGGGTGTCGTTTATATAAACTTTCCCGGCTTGAAACTTTGGTTTCTCAACGACATTATCACCGTCAATAGGGTATTGGGTTATGTATTGCTCAACTTTTGAACTTTCCAATAAGTGTATTTGCCGTATTTCTCCGCCTATTTTTACCAATTGCCTAAAAGTGTCTTTGTCCTTCGGGTATGGCACTCTCGGAAAATCAATTTTCAAAAATTCCTTGTATTTTTCTCTGTACGTTGGCGAGTGTAAAACGGCATAGATGTAATCTAAAATATCAATCGGGGCAAAGGTGTTTTCTGATGTTTCTTTTTCGATGGTAAAGGTTAAACCCAATTTGTCGGCTATTTGCTTTACAATTTCTATATTTAGATTGGGCGAACGTGATGCGGCAGGCTCTAACGTGTGCTGGGCCGAAGGTTTGGGATATAGGTAGAGGGGAAAGACAGTTCCTCTTCCTCTATAAAATATATTACTATCGACAATCGTATTTGTAATGGTCAAAACATTCCAGGGCATACTTCCAACAGCCTGACCTTGTCGACCAACTATCAAACCAAAGTTAGCGTTGAAAAAGTGTTTCATTAAATCATTTCGAGGACGACCCATAATTCCGTTAGTTTTACCTGTATAAATGGTAAACTTATTATCAAACGGGCGGTAGTATATAATTTTGATTGTCGATTTATTCAAATTGACATCCTTTATTGCATTACTTATTTTGTTTAATTTCTTTTGTCCAAGTTGATAAATACTTTCAATTTCCTGACAATTTTTTGCTTTTAAATTATCCAATAATACTGTACTATTTTTCAGGGTATCTTGTATTGCTAATTCATCAAATTCTGTCGTTAATCCTGAGTTATAAAGTCCAAATAATTTATCAACTTGAAAAAACAGATCTGCATTATCATTAATAAAATCCTTTTTCACCAAAAAGAAATTTGGCAAATTTGGTTGCAGATCATTCCATTTAATACTTTCTAAAGAATTTTCATTCAAGAAATCATACTTGGATTCTCTTTTGCCTTGTATTTCTGAATGAAATACTTTTCCGAATTCATTCTTCTTTTTCTTCCCTGTTTTAACAAACAGATTGATAGAGACGCCTTGCATAATGTCGAATACATTTTGGTCAGAGGAACCATCAGGACAAACCTCTTTTTTCTTACTGTTACCGTGCAAATCCAGAATGTAAATAGAGTCAAAACTTTCAAGTAAGTGTTTCCGCATTTGGCGGTGAATAATTCCGTCGATAAAACTGTTGTTCGAAATGTATGACAAAACCCCGCTTCCATTTTTGTCTATAAAATGTTGCCCAAATCGAATAAACTTTATGTAATCGTCAGATAGTGGTTGTTTGTTCCTTTCGTTCAAATCTTTTTTGTAATCGGCAGTCAACTTCTCAATCCACTCACTTTTATTGCTGCTACTAACGCTATACGGCGGGTTTCCCATCACTACCATTACGGGAGTGTCTCGTTTAATGTGGTTAGCTTCATTGGCTTCGGAGCTTAACCAATTGGCAAATAAAGTTCCTGTGTCGGGGTGATATTCTTCTAAACTATTTGTAAGATAAACCCTGAATCGTTGGTCTTTGGTTGGCTTGTAACCGGTTTCTTTTAAGAGCAAATCAAGTTTCAAATGAGCCATAGCATAACTTGCCATGAGCAACTCAAAACCGTTTAAGCGTGGCAAAAGATGAGTTTCTACATAATTGCTCCAAATGCCTTGCTGTCCTTCAAACTTTTTGTGAATGTGTTTGATTACTTCGGCTAAAAATGTGCCTGTACCAGTTGCCGGGTCAAGTATCTGAACTTTGTGGACTTCCTGTTCTATCTTTTTACCCTGTACGTCAACCTTTATTTTGGTTTTGCTTGTGTCGGCAAGTCCTTGCTGTAAATCAAATTCTGTTTTTAGAATATCGTCAACAGCACGAACAATGAAGTTAACCACAGGTTGCGGAGTGTACCAAACACCACGGGCTTTGCGTAATTTTGGGTCGTACTCACTCAGGAATGTTTCGTAAAAATGGATTATCGGATCTTCCATTTTTGTGGCTTTTCCATAGTTTTTCAATATTTCTTCAACATTGGTTGCCAGGAAAATATCTGCAAGGCTGTCAACAATCCATTTTATACGGTCATCAATATCAGGTCCTGAAATGTAGCCAAACAGTTTCCGCAAAAAGGGATTTGATTTTGGAATTAACTCGGACGCTTCTTGTCTGCTAAAATTGTTTAATGAAGTATCATGCAATCGGGCAGCAAACATTCCGTAAGCAATTGTCTGAGCGTAAACATCGGCAAATCCTTTGGGTGTAATGTCGTGAATCAGAATTTGTCTGAAAGCAGTCATTTGGTCTTTTAGCGAACTGTTTTCTTCGTTTTCTTCATCGCTGGTCAACGCTCTTTCAATAATTTCAGAAAGCAGGCGGGCTTTGCCCGCCATCATTTCTGCTAATTTCTTTGGGCTTTTTATGGTTTGCCCTATGTGTATGCAAAAGTCTTTTATCAGGTTTTCAAAACGGACGAAATTTCCGGTAAGTGGTTTAATTCCTTTATCTGTAATTTCTCCAATCTCAATTTTTGTAATCAGTTCACCGTCATGATATAAATAAAATCGTATATAGTCGGTAAAAATCAGATTGTTTAGCGATGCTTTGTATCGGTCAAATTGTTCTTTATTCCCGGTCTTTTTAGCTCCTTCAAGGTCCTTGTCGCCAATGTCTTTCGCTTCAATAAATCCAACGGGAATATCTTTTTTTGTCAAAATATAATCAGGTGCTCCGCAACTCTGTCTTTTGGGTTCATTTGTCGCCCGGATTGTTGGCACTAAACTTTCAATCAGTTGTTGCAAATCTCCGCGAAATGTATGTTCAGTCGCATTTCCTAATTTGTAGCGTTTGTTAATGTTATCAATGTATTGTTCTATTGTCATTTTTCAAATCCGTTTCAAATAACTACAAATGTATCAATTTCCTGCGGTGCGTTGGCAAAAAAACAGCTCAATTCGACAAGCTCACTCCGTCGCTTTTGCAAGCAGAAGCAACGGCTTGTGCGTCGGAGCTTGCAAACCCGCCTGCCGACCGGGCAGGTGTGTTGTTTTGTACGTGGGCTGTACATTTTTTCTTATTTTCTCACTGCAAAATTACCGCTGTCGTTTCTTTCTTGTGCTTGTTGGTAACGTAGGAAGCTACACGCAGGGGCGGATTGCGGGTCCCGCATCTGCGGGATCAAGCCGAAAAGCAGCCCGGGCGGAAAGATGCACACCGAAAACCACCGCTGCCGCACTTGACGGGTAGCTGATGTTATAAACAGGGTTTCGTTTCATTAAATTAATAAGTCAGTCTATTACGAAATTTATTAAATATTTTACAAGTCTAATATATAAACATATCGAGATCATTAATGCTTTAATTCTATTTGCTGTTTTTGTTGTATTGATTCTAAATCTAATAGTCTGTCTGAAATAGAGTCATTCTTTAATTGGGCTTCCTCAATTACTATTTTCAAACTGTCAACCAATGAGTTTGCATTTGATAAATCTGATTTTAATGTTGAATTTTTATTTGAAATTGAAAGGGTCAATATGGCAAGTATAAACATTCCAATTCCTGTCACTGCCGAGATGATTTTGAATATATCTTTTTTAGGTTTTAGAGATTTTCTATATTCATGCCAGTCTTTAAAATTTCTAAGTATCTCAATGCCGGTTTGTGAAAATTTTATTGCGTTGTCGGTGTGCCTCTCAAATGGAATAGATTTAAGCAGAATATATCTTATTTTCTCAAAATCTTTTCCATCAGTCAGATTTTTCATAACGGTCAAATCCTTAAACATGATGTAAACGCTTGAGCTATTTTTAAGCTCAGTCATTGTCGTGTTAATTATTTCATCAATGTCAATGTTCATAGAGGCGATTTTAAACTTGTTTATATGTACAACGATTCGAGTTAGCTGTGTCCCAATAACCTTGTTTATAACGTTCTTAAATATATGTAGTTGCCGATTGCGGGTTGCTTTCCTGTCGAGCCGCAACGAGGTTGTTGCGGGCTGAAAAAGTAAGTTGTCCTAACAAGAACGGCAATTAAATTATGCGACTTGTTAGCACCCGTATTTATCCATTTAATTGTCCTTTAATCAATTGTTTAATAAGTTCATTTCTAAACTCAATATAGATTTCTTTTAAAATAATTAATCCATGTTTTCTAGCTTTAGCCCAAATTTTTGACAATTTCTGAATTATTTGCTTTTTAGATAGTCTAGTTAAATCATCTCGTAATACTTGAGATGACTCTTTAATTTCCTGCAAATCCGAAATCTCATTTTTGATGTCAAATTTATCAATCGTTAAGATTATTTTATCTAAATAATTGTCAATCCAAATCTGCTGAGCGAGATTAAAGCTATAAACATCTGCATCTTCTTCAATTATTTCGAAGTCAGCATAAAATTCATCTTGATATTTCTTTTCAATTGGATCATCATAAATTGACTTAATGTTATTATATCTGTTTATTAGTCCAACCCAATCATTGAAATTATTCTCTAGTGTAGTGGCATCAATCCATGTCCTATAAGATGCTACAATTTCTTTATTTCTTGGTTCTCTGTCAACTAAAACCAACAACAGTTTATTCTCATATTTTGCCTGTTCTATTGTAAAATGAAATTCTGACTTTTCATCAGAATCTACAAATTTGAGTAATGAAGTTTCAGGTTCAACAGTACGAATTGAATCAATCCCTTTAGCCAAATAGGGCTCTAATAGTTCAAGTACTGCAAGAGGTATTTTTTTCTTTATTGTCATATATTCAATGTTGCAATGTACATTTTTAAATGGGTGCTAGCGTCACCATAGCGTCAATTGTGGCTACGCCTATTATAGGCTTTGTTGTTAAAATTCCTTTTGGTATTCATTTACTTTCAATATTACTATATGCTCCAATTAAACCGTTAATAATCAGTTAAATCAGTTCCTGGTTTTCATTTTAAATGGATCATCGGGTGTTTGGTGGGGTAAATCTAACAATTAATTTTATTGGTTTGATTTTTAGAGTCATTATTTTGGTGATTTATTTTTGGAGCGTGGGGGGGGGGCTGTGGGGATTAATCACTTGTTCGATATTCATTTTTTTATTTCGTTTTGAACACCGAATTGACCCTCGACTTCTGGAAAAGTAGTCGTCGGATAACGTCCTTTTTTTCATTTGAAAATCTGATAATCCGGCAAATGCTGACCCCTTTAATCGTGAATATTGATCAAGTATTAATTTGTATTTTTCATTTTTAATGTGATCTCTCCAATATTATAGGTGAAAACAGCAGCCGGCAAAAAAGTAAACTGTAAGTTTTCTACTTTTTTCATCCCCATCCGGTCGATTGAAGTAACCAACGCTTTTTGAAAACCATTGGTTTTGCAAAAATTGATTAAACTTTTCAACTCCTGTGGTTTTTCGAAATAACGATTACTCCATTTTATCTCAACACCCCAAACCGGCTTAAATTTTTTGTCGTCTACCAAAACTAAATCCACTTCACCCTCGTTTCGTCCTTCTTTCCAGCGGGCATAGGTTAAATCTAATTTTTCCCGGTGCATCCATTGTGAAAGCACTGCCGTTTCTACCATATTGCCCATTTCATTATCTGTTTCAGAAATTGGCGAAAACAAAGCGGTTCGCAATGATGGATTGGTTAAATACACTTTAAAACTGGTTACTCTTTTTAACCTTTTGGCATTTACATCTACTTTATTCAGTACTTTAATCAAAAAGGCCGCTTCCAGGTATTCTAAATATTTTTTCAGTGTGTCTTTCTGAATGCCACTTTCTTTTGACATTGTTTCATACGAAAATTCGTTGCCTGTATTATAAGCGATGTAGGTAAAAAACCGATTCAATTCCTGCACATCTTTGATGCCGTATAAACTGGGTAAATCTCTAAGCAGCACTTTGTCAATGATGTCGTTTTTAACATAACGCCCCATATCGCTTTGAATTTTTTCCGACAGCACAACCTCCGGATAGCCACCAAAATTCAAATAATGCACAAACTCTTTGTTTAAAGCCTTTATATCGTGAGAAAGACAATATGGAATAGGCTTATCACCATAATCTATGTTGCCGTTGTAGATTAAGTGGTTCATTTTTTTTAAATGAATGTATTCCTGAAAAGTAAGCGGCGGCAACATAAAATCGGTAAATCGTCCGGCACCACTTTCGGTACTGTACCATTTTAATGCGGCAGCAGCCGAGCCGGAAACGATGAACCTGGTGTCGGGATAGGAATCTACCAACACCTTAAGGTGGCGTTCCCAATCTTTTAAATATTGTATTTCATCAAAAAACACATAGCAACCTTTGAGTTGAGTTAAATTCAGCGATTGCTTGCAAAGGGTTAAAATATCTTCTAAGCCCAAATACACATAAATGGGATTATCTATGCCAATAAAGAAAATTTGTTGTGGATTTACTTCTTCTTCGATCAATCGCTGAATGCTGTGAAACAACATTACGGTTTTGCCTACTCGCCTTGGCCCCATCAGCACCACAGCTCTACGCACGTTTTTTTCTTTTACAAAAGGGAAAAACAAATCGAAATACAATCGCTTAGACATGGTGCTGTAAACCTCCGGTATTTGCTTCGATACCCACCAGGGATTTTCGTAACGCAGGCGCTCAATTATTTTTTCTGTTGGAATAAGGTTTAAATTATTCATAATAATATCTATACCTGCAAAAATAGTAATAATAAATAGATTTAAACATGTTTATATTTACATTTTTGTTGCATTTTTGTTTTTTTTAATCTCCTACTGTCGCTAATTTAATATACCCTATTTTATACCTTTGTAACTAACTGTTAAAAGCTAATTTTAATGAAAAAAATACCCTATACCGAGGCCCTTCTTGAACTGGAAGAGATAGTGAAACAGATTGAAAACGATGAAATCAGCGTGGATGAATTGTCGGAAAAGGTGAAACGCGCGGCATGGCTGATAAAAAGTTGTAAAGAAACCCTGAGGACTACCGAAGAAGAAGTAGCGCTGATTTTAAAGGAAATCAACGAGGCACCATGATGCGCCATGTTATAAAGACATCCATGGTATTTTTATCAGGATCAGTTTGGGCACCTTTATTTTGGATAAAAATGATTTGTTTAGCATAGGGTGGTTTCACAGAATAAAAGGGATAAACATCTTGCTTCGTTGCCTGTATTCGCGGTAGCTCTCGCCAAAAAAGCCGATACATTCTTTCTCATCATACCGGGCCGTTATATACAACAATACAGTAGACCCTAAGGCCACAACAAACAAAATTACAGAGGGATTTTTTAAAAAGATGCCCCAGGTTAAAAATATCAGTGAAGAGTAAAGAGGATGCCGTATGTACTTAAAAATCCCATAATCGATTAATTCACTTGTCTTTTCAAACGAATACAGTGCTTTATCATTCCGCAGGCGGGTTGACTTCGCCGCCTTATTCAGCAGTCTGGCGCCGGCCAGCACCAAATAAATGGCGAACAACAGAAAAATCCATGAAAACAGTTGCTCTACTCCAAAAGGATGCTCGAACCAAAATGGATAATTGTTGGCAAATAGCCAAATGATGCATTCCCAACTAAAAAAACGATAGAACCCATGACTCTTAAGGTTTAACAAGGTTCTCCATGAGATCGCTATAGCGGCGATGCTTAACACTCCAAAAATGACCAGCGTTTCCATGGTTTAAAATTTTGTTACAATGACAATAACTCCTTTGAAACAGTAAATAGCCTCTGCCAAATCGGCTTCATAAAAATAACCAGAAAACACTTATCAGGGCAGAATACAGGAATAAATTTTTTCCAAATGCGCGTAATTTATCTAATCCCTGATGGACTAGCGTTCCACCCGTTTCTCAATATATTTGGAGTTGATAATGCGCAAGGCACCCATGTAGTCCATGGTAAATTCGAGCAGATCGCCCACCTTGTAATTCTTCTTATTGTCACCCAAATCGATCACCAGCATATCGGAACTGGCTCCTACAAAGCGAATGCTTCTGTCCACGGGATCAATGTGTTTTTCATCCACATCCAGCAATCCAATGTCCACAATAGCCCTGTAAGTGGTTTTGCCAATTAATGCTTCATCCACTTCAAACGAAAGCCCGTCCACGTTGGTGGAGGTTTCTCCTGAAGGCATCATGGGTTTCTGTGTCAACTCAATGATTTCGGAAAAAAGACGGAAAACATCGGTGTGCATCTTCTTTAACGGGACATTGTTGTACACGTCAGTTCCTAAAAACAAGGTTTCTCCCACCCGAAAGTGGTTGATGGCCCTGGGCAGCAATCTTTGAAATATCAGGGGGATGGTTACCGAAGAACCCCCCGAAACATAGGGTATTTGCCTGTTAAACCTGGCTTCAATAAGCTGCTCGTACAGGCTCAGCTGAATGAGTTTGTCCTGGTTGGGAAGTACACCGTACAGGCATGAAAGATTGGCGCCAATGCCCACAACGTCAATATTTTTGAGTTTAAAAACCTGCTCATAGAATCTGATAAAATCGTCACCCATCACACCTTCCCTGAGCTCGCCCAGCTCAATCATAATGATAATCTTGTGCTTCTTTTTCTGTTTATAGGCCTCTTCGGATAACATTTGAATGGTCTTAATCTCGGTGTTCATGCTGATATCCGCGTATTTTACAATACTGCTGATAGCACGTTTGGCGGGTGGTTTGATATAGATGGTTTCAATTTCCGGGTTTATGGACTTGATCACCTTTAAGTTGGTAACCCGTGAATCGCATATTTGACTGATGCCGAGTTGTAACAATTCGGTTAAATAGGTTTTGCTGCCGGAAAGCATTTTCGAGACAACCGACCATTGAATGTGGTGCTTGAGAAAAAGCTGATCAAGAAACTCGTAGTTTGCCTTGAGCTTTTTCGCGTTTAAAATGATAAATGCCATGTGCAGGTTTTATTTGATTAGTCTCATCTCGATGTACTTACTCGTAAAACCGACTTTCTCATAAAGAAATCGTGCCGGATTGTCAGGTTCCACATGCAGGGCGATATTTCCATTTGCCATTTGAATGGTGTCCCTCATGAGTTTTTTACCTATTCCTTGCCCCCTCATCTCCTGATGGGTGGCTATATAAACGAGGATATTCTCCGGAATATAGTCTTTCATGCCCGTTTGGTTAACCACTACCACCCCGGTCATGGTTGGACCATCATACGAAACCAGCACAAAACCACCAAAAGAGGGAGTTTCTTTCATGGCGTATTCAATACACTTTTCAATATCGGCCTTAGGGTCGCCGTAATTTTCCAGATTATGGTATAAAAAATCAATAATTTCTTTTTTTTCGATGGTCCCTGGTTTGTTCACGGGGTTAAACATCTTTGTTTGAAACATAAAATCTCCTTCTTAAATCAGCAATGGGCACAAAATAGTAAAATTTGCCGGGATACACAAGTTTTTCATCTACAGAGAAGCGGAGAAATATCATTTTAAACATTGTCTGTTTGTGTTTTGTAAGTCATAATCAGTGTGTTGAGCAAGGAAATTGCTGACGGCAAAATGAAATAAAAAAGAACAGGCATTTCAAAAACATTCAACTGCCACAGAGCCCTCAAGTAATTAAAGGTGTTGATGAAAATCAGGAGGAAAGTCTACTTACTTTATGATCAACCAAAGCAGGCGCAATCCCGCTCCGACAAAAAGGCCCATTAAAATGTACCTGATCATCATCCGGGAAAATGGATTTTGATGAGCGATAAAGCCATCCATCACCTCAATGTTTTTGTTGAATTGTAAAGCGGCTTCCAGGTCACGGATACGTCCGAATATATCATTCTGGTCTTTGTTAAGTTTTTCAAGATTAATTACCGCATCTGCATCCAGGTTGCTACAATCTCTCAACAAAAGCATTTTAAGCGAATCCATGTACACCATTTGGTTTTTCATGTGGGTCACTTCATTTTTGTAATTGCGCTCATTCAACAGCAGGCGTTCGTTAATAAAATCCGAATCACTCAGGTACTTCACCAGTGATTTTTGCAATTGAGGCAATACCTCCACATCATATACTTCAACAACGATATAAAAGGGGACCTTTTCAACGCTGATGTCTTTAACCAATGGCTGGTTATGGATATTGATCCCTTCGATGGAATGAATTTGGGCAATTTGCGCTTCCGTCATGTTCAGTTTTTCCGAAAGGCTCGCATATTGCTTGCTATCAAGCAATTGATTTAGCTTAAATAGCATATCGCCGTATATTTTCTTCTCCAATTGCGCATAGGAAACGGTCATTTCAGCGCGGAAAATATTTTTTTTCATCCAGGCATAGGTTCCTCCCATCGCCCCAAAAATGATGGCGAAGATCAGAAATCCCCAAAACTGCTGCTTTATAAACCCGATCAGGCTTGAAAACATGCCACCAAAAAAACCAAAGGCTTCTCCCCATTGGTTTTGCAATGATTTCCAGATTTTTCTTCCTTCTTCCTTCGATTTAGAAAATGAGTGGTCTTCCATGTTGATTCTTTTCTGTTAAAATCTAATTGAATAATTTTTCTGCTAAGTACGAAATAAATATTATTATTACACAAATTTCAAGACAATATATGCAGAAAACATCCGGGAACATAAAAAATTCATCGTGGAACCTGGCAAACATCTTACTTTATCCCATTGCTTTTTTGGCCCTGACTCCTTTCTTTATCAATAAGTTAGGTGAGGTGGATTTTGGTATCTGGATGCTGGTGAATTCGTATGTATATATCGCTGTAAACATCATCAGTTTTGGGCTGGGAAATTCCATTACCGCCTATGTGGCCGAAGCCCTGGGTAAAGGAAGCAACGCCAAACTTCAGGCTTATGTCAATTCTTCTACCAAATTAATCGGTTGGATCAGCATGGTGACCATCCTCATGGCCATATTATGGGGACTTTTAAATTTATCCGGGGCAGAAATTTTTAAGGATCACCTGGATAAAATATTAATTGTAGCCACCTGGGTGATTTCAGTAAAATTTTGGGAACTTCTGTATCAGAGTGTCCTGAAGGGTTATGAACGATACGACCTGGCATCGTGGTGGAGTATTGTTTCTAAACTCCTGGTCCTGGGAGCGCAAGTGGTTATCGTGTTGTGGGGATATGACCTTTACGAACTGTTTATAAGCAATTTAATTTTAAACGCAATCATGGTCTATGTTCAGGCGGTGGTTACTTACAGGCTAATTCCCCAATATCGGTTTAGCTGGCAAATTAAAAGAGACGAAAGAAAAGAGTTGTTTCATTTTGGGTTCTGGACCTGGTTACAGACCATTATTTCCGTAGTGGCTTATCAGGCAGATCGATTTATCATCGCCATTTTCCTGGGTCCGGCCATAGCAGGTTATTTTATTTTGGCGTCAACCATCACCAATCACATGCACATGGCCTTTGGGGCCGTGGTGAGTTGGTTGTTTCCAAAAGTGGCCCGAAAAAAGGAATCGGGCGAAAACATTGTCATTTATTTTCAAACCCTGCGCGGATTTTCGGTGGGTATTAGTCTGTTGGCTATTTTTGTCGCCTATTTGTTTTATGAACCATTATTTACCCTTTGGCTCGGGTCTGAAAAATTTCAAAAAATGGGCGATTATTTCCGGCTTTTCCTCATATATGAAGCATTCTTGGTGATGACCATTGTGCCTTTATTTTATCTGAACGGGTTGAAATTGCTTAAATTCATTACCTCCCTTGAATTTATGTATAAAATAGGTATCCTGGTGGGAATGGTGGTGTCATTTTGGATTTTTCGCACGGCCCAAAGCCTCATCATCGGTCAGATTGTTGCCTTGTCGATACTCATCCCCATTGAATATTTGTTAATTAACCAAAGACTGTTGAAAGACCATTGGATGTTGGAAACCATCGTCACCATGCTGCCGTCATTTTTAATCTCGTCGATAATTATCTTCGATCAAATTGCTATCACCTTTGGTTTGGGCTTAATTACATTGTTCGTTTATTACCTTTACTACCTGAGCAAAAAGCGATTTAAAATAAAACTTTTATTGGAATGATGAAAGAGCAACCATATCATCAACTGATCATCTATGTGGCGGTTTATTTTTTCTTTAACAGTTTTTTGTTACCCGAAGGCCTGTTGTTTACAACGCTTCTTACGCCGGTAATGACCTATTTTTTATTCAAGGAAAAAAAAATAAAAAAAGTGTATTGGTGGATGCTTGTACTACTTGTTCCCATCCCTTTTCAGGTGATGCAGGGAGTAGAGATGAAGAGTTATCTGATTTCCAGTATCCTGATGTTGACAGTTCTTGTTTTTTTCATCACGGCTTACTATTTGGTTAAAAAACACGGTGCAATCCTGGATTTACTTTTTCGGGAAATACTACTAATCAATGCTTTTTTTGTTCTATTGGCTCTGATGGCATTGCCATTTGCCGGCCTGCGCGATTTGTTTTGGTACGATGTTCCCTTTTCAAAAGGATTGGACGTGATTCTTCGTTTGAAATTATTTACCTATGAGGCTTCGTACTATTCTTTGATCATGATGCCCGTGTTTTTGTATTTTATCATGCGGGTATTTTACGACAAAGAAAAACATCCTTTGCTGATTTTCCTGGCCGCTGCAATCCCATTGTTATTGTCCTTGTCATTTGGAGTGATTGGCTCCTTGTTAATTGCCTTACTGATGTGTCTCATTTTTTACTGGAGAAGAATCCCTCTTGCCTTAAAGAGATTCAGCCTGTTGAGCAGTTTATTTATGTTCGCGCTACTTTTTATATTGTATGTTATTTGGCCACAAAACCCTATATACTACCGCGTTGAAAACATTTTTCAGGGTGATGATACCAGTGCCATGGGTCGTTTGGTTTATTCTTTTATGTTTGCACGCGATATTATTTGGCCGAATCATGCCTTTTTTGGAATAGGTCCGGGCCAGATAAAAATTATAGCACACGACATGATTATTAACCATTACAAATACCAGGGAACCCTTGATACCATTGTGCGAATCCCGAATTCAATGGCAGAGTTACTGACCATATATGGGATTTATGGATTGGTGTTTAAATTGTTTCTGGAAATCTACTTTTTTTTCAAGACGCGTATATATTCCAACCTTTATGCCGTGGCGCTGTTCATGTTTATTTTTATTTATCAGTTTACCGGAAGTTTTGTTACCAATGTAGCCGAATTGGGTATATGGGCCGTGGTGTTTGGTACCCGATTTATTGAATTTGAAATCACAAAACCACAGGTTCCTGCATGATTCCAATGAAAAAACCGTTAAAAATAGCCTTTATTGTCAGATCTACCATCGATCAGGTGAGGGGTGGTGATAGCCAACAGGTTTTTAATACTGCCCGTGAACTCATGAAACTGGGGGTAGAAGTCACAATTAAAAAGGCCTATGAACCCATAAACTACCATGAGTACGATTTGCTGCACCTGTTTAACGTGATTCGGCCCGCCGACCATTTAAAACATATCCGAAGTCGAATTCCCTTTGTTGTAAGCACTATATACCTCGATTATTCACCATTTGATGTGCTGGGGCGGAGGAAATATCTGAAAAAAATATTTGCCTTTTTGGGTAAAGACAAAAGCGAGTTTTTAAAAAACAACTTTCGATTTTTAGCAGGTCAGGACAAATTGGTGAGTAAAGAGTATTTGTTGGGCCACCATCGGGCCATCCGAAAAATTTTGTCAGGGGCAAGTCTGCTGTTACCTAATTCACATTCAGAATATCAGCGGCTTTTTAAAAACTATGGAGTGGCCAACGAATTCCATGTGGTTTATAATGGGATCAACCAGGATTTATTTCGGGAACTCCCAAATGTAGAACGCATTGAAAATCAAATTATTTGCGTAGGTCAGATCTATGGACTGAAAAATCAACACTTACTCATTGAAGCCACAAGAGACATGGATGTCCGGTTGGTATTCATCGGCAAACCACCTCCCAATCACGTTGCTTATTATTACTACTGTAAAAAAATAGCCCATTCTCAGGTATATTTTTATGATTTTATGCCTCAGGCCGAATTGGTAAACCATTATGCCCGATCAAAGGTTCACGCGCTTCCCAGTTGGTTCGAAACTACGGGTCTCAGCTCGCTCGAAGCTGCTTCCATGGCTTGTAATTTGGTGGTGGGGACCGGAGGTGACACAAGGGATTATTTTCAGGATGTTGCTTCATTTTGCGAAGCCAATGATTTGGCGAGTATCAAAAATGCCCTCGAAACGGCATTGAAAAAACCAACTGATTTTGCTTTCAGAGATCATGTTTTAACCCACTATACCTGGGAGAATGCAGCAAAAGAAACACTCACTGCCTACAAAAAAGTACTAAAAATTGACTAGAAAAATTTCCATCGGAATCATTGGCTCACGCGGCATTCCCAATCAATATGGTGGGTATGAAGCTGCAGTGCAGGAACTGGCACCCCGACTGGCAGCTTTGGGACATCGTGTGGTGGTTTATTGTTCCCATCTTCAAACCTTTAAAGAAAAAACATGGAAGGGGGTGGAGCTAAACTACCAGTACAACCCGGAGGATCGTCTGGGTTCAAGTGGACAATTTATCTATGATTTGAACTGCAATCTTCATTCCCGGAAACAATGCTTTGACGTGATTCTCCACATGGGATATACCAGCGATTCGGTGTGGCACCGGCTATGGGACCGGAAGGCAAAGCACGTATGCAACATGGATGGTATGGAATGGTTAAGATCGAAATATTCACCCACAGTTCAGGCTTTCCTGAAAAAAGCGGAAAGATGGGCAGCCCTTCACAGCCATTTGCTCATTGCCGATTCTGAAGGTGTTCTGCAATACTTACAAAAAAAATATCCCACTCCCTTGAGCTACATTGCTTATGGTGCCGAAATACCTGTTTCATTCGATGTGAACCATCTATCGACCTATCAGTTAAAGGCCATGGAGTATGATTTGCTTATTGCCCGCATGGAACCTGAGAACAACATTGAAATGGCCATACAAGCCAAAATTAAATCAGAAAATGAATTCCCTTTGGTTATTTTTGGCAATGCGAACAAGTATGGCGAAGCATTAAAAGAAACGTACGGTCATCATGCTGCAATTCGGTTTTATCCGGCCAATTATCACCCGGAAGTGATGAATTCGCTGCGCTATTATTCGCGCTATTATATTCATGGACATTCGGTCGGGGGAACCAATCCATCACTTCTTGAAGCCATGGCCGCTCAATGCAGAATCCTGGCTCACGACAATATTTTCAATAAGAGTGTGTTGCAATATGGAGGTCGCTATTTTGATAATTCCGGGCAATTGTGCTCGCTGTTCGCCCAAAATAGCGATTCGGTGGTAAGCAGGAACCAGATCGATGAAAATATCCGGGCGATCAGAAACAAGTACAATTGGGAACTTATTTGTAAGCAATATGAGGACGCGTTTTACCGGGTTGTTTAAGGTTCATTCCTGGGAAGCATGGGCCTGGTTTTTCATCTGGTTCAGCTTGCCTCTGTCCATTCGATTAAATAGTCTGGCAATTGTATTTGGCGGATTGGTTATGTTGGTTTCATACATCAGAAAACCTCATCCCCTCAACGGAAAGCGGGTGCTTCATTTCGTTCTTCCATTTCTGTTTTTTGGAGCTTATTCAATAGGGGCTTTTCAAAATGTCACCTTGTTGACCGCCATGAAGGGTTTGGAGAAAATGGGTTCGTTTATCGTGATACCGGTTTTATTTTTATTGAGTTCAACCAACAAAAAAGCGTTTACTCAATCGTCCTTAACGGGTCTGGTTCTCTCTTTATTGATGACCGGAACGGTGATGTTGGTCTTTTCATTTTGGCAATTTCTTCATTCATGGGATCTTTCCTCTTTTACATATCACCAGTTGATTTCTCCATTCGATTCGGGAGCAATTTATTTTAGCTTGTTTTTACTCACGGCACTTTTCCAAATAAATGATGTAGAATGGCTGTCAGGAAAAATCGCCTGGAAACGCGCCATCATTGTCTTTTTTCTACTGCTGCTTTTACTGGCCGCTTCTAAAATATTGATTGGCATTGGAATACCGTTGTTGATTTGGAATTACCGCCGGGAGTTGCACCTTTCGGTAAAAAATCAAAAAACAGCACTCCTTTTGATCCTCCTGTTGGCTTTCCTCGCCCTAATTCCCTTTACCCAAAGGTTAAAAACGTTGTTACATCCCCATTTGGAACAGGTTAGTGCCATCCAATACCAATACGATTCTCCACTAAACGGCTTAAACCTGCGTTTGATTCAATGGCGGTTTGGATTGGAGATATTAAACGAAAGCAATGACTGGATCACCGGCGTTGGCATTCATGAGGCCCAGAAAAAGCTAAATCAAAAATATGTGCAGTATGGTTTGTATACCGGGTATGAAGGCACTTCTGATACGGGATATTTGAACTATAACTTTCATAATCAATACATTGAAACTTTAGTAAGAAGTGGTATCATTGGGCTTATGATATTATTGACCATGTTTGTTCGTCTTTTCTTTTTGCCAAAATCAACTCTTTTTGCAGTGAAATGGATCATTTTTATCTGTTTTGTATTTTTTCTCACCGAATCAGCTTTAGAACGCCAATTGGGAATCGTATACTTTTGTTTGATCTATTCATCTTATTTTCACGGACAAATTAAACACCACATTTCCGATGAAACCTAGTTTACAGCAACACATCGAATCCACCTTAACCTATTTTGAATTGTTCAGTTATCCCCTTACCGCTACTGAAATTCATCGGTTTTTGAACGTTGTCTGTTCGATAAGTGATGTGGAGGATCAATTGGTTTTAATGAAAAAAAACGGAAAAGTAGTGTGTTCGGAACAGGGATATTACAGCAGGCTGCATCAGCCGCGGTGGTCTGTTGAAAGAGATATGGGCAACAAGCGCGCCGAAAAACTTTTAAAACTTTCCTCACGTTTTGTACGCGTTATAAAGCGGTTTCCTTTTGTGGAGGCCATTGCAATATCAGGTTCTCTCTCAAAGTATTATGCTGATAAAGATGCCGATATTGATTACTTTATTATCACCACCACCAACCGGCTTTGGATAGCCCGCACGTTGTTGCATTTATATAAAAAACTGACCTTCTTAAGGGGCCATCAGCATTACTACTGCATGAATTATTTTATCGATCAATCGGCGTTGGAAATTGGTGATAAGAACATCTATACGGCCATCGAATTGGTAACCCTTCTCCCGGTTTATAACCAGGAAGCCATCCTTAAACTAAAGCATCAAAATGGTTGGTTTGCTGAGTTCCTTCCCAATGAAAACCTCAACCAGGACGAAAGATTTTTACTCCCGATGAACAACGGCTTCTTCAAGTCGTTTCTCGAATCATTTATTAATGTTCTCTGGGCAAAGCGGTTAAATCAGTTTTTTATGCGACTTACCGACCGCAAGTGGCGTGCAAAGTGGAAGAAAAAATCTTTTCCAATGGATACATACAACCAGGCGCTCCACACCAGTTTGCATGTTTCAAAAAACCATCCTGACGACTTTCAGTTTCAGGTGTTAAATGCATTGAAAAATAATAAACCGCTCTCAAAACCTCCCACATGGACAACGTAATTGTGATAGGTGCGTCCGGATTTTTAGGATCAGCATTGTTAAACGAGCTAAGCGATGGTGAGTTCAACGTTTTTGCTACACGAAGCAAGCGTCCTATTGAACCGGTGGAAGGGGTTACCCTGATCGAAGGAGGAATTTCCGGATTATCGGCAGCCACTTTATTGGCGATCCAACCGGTAGCCATTTTCCATTGTGCACGGCCCACATTTCCTTATTTTAAAAAGTGGGGAAGAATGTTGGCTGCCGAAAAAGCACGACGTCTGAATAAGCACCTAGTGAAACAATTGGAAAAAAGTGGTTTAACTACCACTTTGGTATTTGCCTCGGGAAGTCTTTCGTATGGAAATAGCGATGTTGCACACAGCGAACGTTCACCACTTAATCCGTTGAGCTATGCGAAACAATACATCAGGGGTGAAAGTCCATTTTTGCAGTATTTTTCAAATAAGAAGTATCGTGTTTTGGTGCTGCGGTTCCCCTGGTTGCTGGGAAAAGGCTCGTGGTTTTCGTGGTTTTATTTGAAGAATATACAGGATCAAAAAAAAATACCTTTATTTGGCCGGGGTGAGAACCACCTGTCGGTGATAGCGGTTCAAGATGCTGCCCGGTTGATGGTCCTTTATTCAAAACAAAAACTCAATAGCGGCGTATACAACATTTACGCTCCTTATCTCCCGACTCAAAAAGAATTCGCAAGGCTTGTTTCTGCCCGGTTTAACTGCGATATTACCGACTATAAAAATCTTTATCCCAATGGATTGGAAAGGGCTGCTGTGGAAGCTTTTTACTCAAACATTGTACTCGACTCTGATTTTCAGGAGGTGTTGCAGAAATATCCTTTTAAACGCATCGAAAAGGTGTTGGAAGATATGTAACCCCTTTATTTTTGAAAAACAAACAGCGTATATTCCCCTTTCGACCAAAGGAAGGTTTTCTGCAGTTTCTGGTCCAATTCCCACTTTTTGTTTGCCTTTTCAGGGTTTTTTTTCACCTGATGATCATTGTACCAGGGCGGATATACAATGCTGTACCCTTTGCGTTGCAACAATTTAAATTGTGTAAACACCTTTAAAATCGCTCCGGGGCTATAACAGTGTGATGGTAGAAATCTGGAAACAGAATAGCCTCCCCACACTTTGCCCAACCTGGCAAACGCTATTTTAAAATTGAGCTTCATTACCTGAACAACCAACTCTCTTAAATACCATTTGTTGACAAAAGTAAGCACCGCTGCGCCACCGGGCTTGAGAAGCCGGTGAATTTGGCTTGCCGAAAAAGTCAGGTCCTCCACCGTGTTAAGCGCGCCAAAATAAACATACACCAGATCGAAACTCTCCTCACCATATTGTTTCACCAGCTGTCTCTCATCCGATTGAAACACGGAGGCATTTTTTAGTTGGTCCCGATTTAATCGTTTCCGGGTGAGTTTGACCATTTCTTCAGAAATATCTACGGCAACAAATTCCTTGTCAGGATATTGCGAAGCAAACCAATGCACGTCAAAACCGGGACCACATCCTATTTCAAGTGCTTTTGTAAATGGAAATTGAACGGTGATTTTTCTAAAATCACGCCTGATGCGATCCAGGCTCGTGTTTACCTCAGCCCTGTCTTCGAACCCCAGTCCTGCATCTTCATCGTAATAAGAGGCTACTTGCGAGTAATAGGTTGAATTTTCCGTTTTAGTCATTGGATTATTATCGTTTGAGCCACAGTTATTTAAATGGGTGCGGAAATCGCGTATCAAATATATTCAAAAATGGTAAGTGCAAAGACAATCAACTAAAACAGACTGACAAACAAAGCCACATTCAGTCCGGTGACAATAGCCCCCAACGAATAAAGGATGGTTTTGTTCAGGGTGGAGTTCTTGTATTTGCCCATTACCTTTTCGGATGAAGTTAAATAAACCTGAAGGAAAATAGTGAACGGAAGTTGAATACTGAGGATCATCTGTGAGATGATCAATCCCTGAAATGGATTGGTAATCAACAGGATAATTCCAAATGCAATCACAAGCGACAGGGCCACCCCCAGTCTGGAGTGGTTGTCTTTGATGTCGTAAGGTTCCTTGTACATGCCGGCAAAAATGCTTCCGGCAGCCATTCCCGAAGTGATGGTGGAGGCAATTCCTGAAAATAAAAGTGCCACGGCAAACACAACCGCAGCATGAGTTCCCAGCAAAGGAGCCAGCAGCTGATTGGCCTGTTCGAGTTCGTGAACAGGAGTTTTGGTCATAAAGAATGTTGCTGCTGCCAGCAAAATCATGGCACTGTTGATGCCCCATCCAATGCCCATGGACAACAGAGTGTCGGTAAATTCAAAGCGCAATTGCTTCCTGATGACTTTTTCATCTTCCCGGTTCCATTGCCGGCTTTGGATTACTTCAGAATGTAGGAACAAATTGTGTGGCATCACCACCGCACCCAGCACACTCATAATGATGATCATGGAGCCTTTCGGAAACGAAGGAGTAACCCATCCGGTGATGGCACTGTTCCAGTCGATATCCACCAGCGAAAGTTCATACATAAAGGATAACCCGATCACAGATACAAAGGCGATAATCCACTTTTCGACCATCCGGTAAGTGTTGGTATACAACATGATCATACTAAACAGGGTCACCAGGATAGCGCCTGCTTTTACAGGAATATCAAACAACATGTCCAGGGCAATGGCTCCTCCCAGAATTTCGGCCAGCGAAGTTGAAACCGATGCCAGCATCGCGGACGATAACAGCACTTTTGAATAGGCGGGTTTGATATGAATGGCGGCCGCTTCCGAAAGGCAAAGTCCGGTGGCTATTCCCAAATGGGCCACGTTGTGTTGTAACAAAATCAACATGATGGTCGACAAGGTTACCATCCACAACAAGGCATATCCGTATTCGGCCCCTGCAGCCAGATTTGAAGCCCAGTTTCCCGGATCAATAAATCCTACCGTAACCAGCAATCCAGGCCCGATAAACTTTAATATATCAGAACCACCAAACCTGGGCTTATAGTTTTTGCGGTCGATATTTTTGAAAATCTTAAACATACTACCTGAAAATTATCTTATGTGTTTCCTGAAAGGTCTTCTTTCAAATTTGGGCGAAAGATAACAATAACTTTTTTTGGAAGGCAGATCACCCCTATTTAAGCTGGTGTTGAAGATTTTTCCATGTGTCCGGAGATAATATTGATTGATACTCTCCATGAACATCTCCCACAAATTCAATGATATAGGCCGCTCTCTCCTCCGAATCAGGGTGGGTGCTCAACAAGGTAAGATGCTGGTCGATTGCAGATTTGGATTCCGGAATCCGGCGTAAAAACTGGGCAAACGGAATGGGATCGATGTTGGTCCTGATCAAATAATCAACGGCCCTGATATCTGCATCGCGTTCCAAATCGCGGTCATAAGCCGTTGAGCTTAATGTTTTCAAAATGTTTCCCATGAGATTAGAACCGGAGTTTCCGGTGGTCGTCGAAATCAAAACGCTGATACCCACTTCTTTGATTAGTTTTTTCATGACATGGTCCAGCTCCATGTGGGCTATTTCATGACAAATGACACCACTTAGTTCAGCTTCGATTCGGGTTTCCAAGATGAGTCCGCTGTAAATCACCAGTTGATGATTTGGCAGAGCAAACGCATTTACCTCCTCGCTTTTTATCACATGAAGTTGAATCTGGCTGCGATCGATCGCATTGGAAATACAAATTCCGGTTAGGATACTGTCCAAAGGAAGGGTGACTTTTGGGTCGTGATTTTCTTCTCCCGAATTTTTTATCTGATCCAGTATGAGTTCACCCAGTTTCTGTTGTGTTTTACTTGTTATGTAATTCACATTCAACAGTTCCATCCAGTCGATTTTGCTTAGTCCAAGCCACAGGGCAAAAAAGAGGATCACCAAAAGGACCAGTTGAAGGAGTATATTCTTCATATCAGGAACTACAAATCATATCGGTTAAATCGCCATAAAACCACCATTTTACATGCAATCCCTTTCGGGTATTGATGGCGCTGTAGATGGTAGCAACAAATTCTGTGAGGTTGAATAGAAATACGGTAATCAGATAGCCGATAAAGCTGTTGGAAAGATTCTCCGGACCAAACAATACCGAGACGGACCACCAAAAGGCCACGCTGTTCATCAGCAAAAGCGAAAATTGCGACAACAGCGCCTGTGTACAATGCCACCGCACAAAATAGGTTCCTTTTCGGTTGCCCTGATAAAATGCTAAAGTAGCAATCAGGTTGATGATGGGAAACGGTAAACCGGCAATCACCGCTATCAACGACATCAGGTAACTGTTCGAAGCCTTTTCAGATTCGTACTCGTTGGGTGAATAGTAAAATTGGGTTATTGTATTCATAAAGCTTTAAAAATATTCCAAATCCAATTGGCCAGTACAAGAATAATGAGCGGAACGGCTACTTTCTTCTGTTCGAGTGTGGTTTCCGACTTTTTATAAAACCGAAAGAAAGTGTCCTTTTTTAAAACCACATCAAACAGTAGCCAGAGGGGAACAACCACCAAAATAATCCCCAGTAAAAAGCCTATCGGATTCCAATACAAAGCATCGGTCATATTTCCGTGCAACAACGAAATCGCCGATCGCGTAGAACCGCAGGATGGACAAGGAATATGGGTGACTTCTTTGATAAGGCAAACACCTGGTCCGTCAGGGTCGGTTTCCGCACCCGACCGGTAATTAAAGAACAGCCAGCTGTATCCAACCAGACAGGCAATAGCTAATAAAATGTATAACTTATTCCTGCTCAATGAATTTAATATAGTACCATTTGAAGTTTTGCCAGGTTTTTCTCGCGGGTTGCGTCCATGATTAAAAACCAATCGACGATGTACCAAATTCCTAGTCCGCCGCAGGTTAACAACTTGCCAACACCTAAACCGGTATCACCAATTAAAAACCTGTCGACGCCCAGGCTGCCCGCCAGAATGGATACGATTAATATGGTAGTCGGGTCTTTAAATTGCAGGGTTTGCAATATTCCCCACTTGGATTCGTCCATCGCAAGCAGGCGCTCTCTGATTTGACTTAGATGATGACCTTCAAAAAATTTGCTGTTCATCATTATAAACATGTCTACTTTTTGTGCTTCCATTTATTGATAATTATAGATTTGTTCTCCTACTCATTTGGCTTTTCGGTTTCGCCCCCGCTACTATAAGCCTGAGCGGGGCAGGCGTGTTTTTTATTGTAGTGACTTATTCACACTTTGGAGGTTCAAACATAACAAAACTTTATGAAATATAATCAATTAACACATGATAATCTCCCTGGAAATTTATCAGGACAATTTATGATCCTTGTTTGAGGATTAATTATTAAAAGGGAACCCGGTTACTTGCCATTTAAATTGATTCTGGTATATTTGCTATTATAAACACCCATTCATGAGCCAAAACAGACTTTATCACCGTTTCGTTTTATTGTTTATCCTTTTAATCGCATTTGGAACCATCAGCCGCGCAGACTCACTGGTCTCAATAAATGATTTAAATTTCCATTCAGCGTTTGAAAGAAAAACTTTCACTGCTGTATTAAATGACCAAAGCGATGATTATTTTGCCTTGTTTTTATGTGCTGATTCAGCAATAAATGAGAGCGATTATCAAGCATACAAACAAAAGCTTGGCAAGGTTATCGAAGAATATGAACAGCCATCATACCAAAAACTAAAGAGTCCAAAATTTATTAAACAGATTTACAAAAATACGCATACCACCTTTCTGGACAAATACGAGGAATTAACAACCTTTGCTCAAATATTTAAAACCGGAGTATATCAATGTGTATCAGGGTCAATGCTTTACGCGTCTGTTTTTGACGCATTGGGCATACCTTACATCATTAATGAATTACCCGCCCATGTGTTTTTATCAGCATATCCTGAAACTTACCGCATTACCGTTGAAACAACAAACCCCACCATGGGGGTTGTCATCTATGACCAGCATTTTAAAGCTAATTTTGTTACTTACCTGAAAGAAAACAAGTTGATAAGTTCCACTGAACAAGACACCTCTAACCTGGATGGCTTGTTTTATAAATACTACATGAAACCTGAGACCATCGACAGAAAGCAATTGGCAGGTCTGCAGTATTACAACCTGGCCATTTCGGAATTACAAAACCAGAATTTTGTTCAGGCTTTTCATTTTGTGGAAAAAGGGTATGTATTGCACCCCGGTAAAAAATATGCATTTTTCTTGTTGACTTCTCTTGGCGACGTCATTGATCATATCAATGTAACCGATAAGGATTATGCCCGATATCTTGGTAAGCTATGCAGGTTTCAAGGGAAAACAATCACCTCCGATCGCCTGATAGGACTATTTCAGCAACTTACCGATCGACAGCTTAATTACGAAGGCAACACCGGATTATATGACAGTTCGTTTCAAATTGTTGCGAGGGAAGTTAGCGACTCGGCCACCAAAAATGAAATTTCGTTTATCTATCACATCGAAAGAGGCAGGTTACTTTTTAATCAGGAACGTTATTCGGAATCAAAACCTTATCTGGAAATGGCCTATAGTCTAAAACAAAACAACCATGACGCTGAGTTAATTTTTGTTGGTTCAGTACTTTCGAGCATTAACAGCAGGCACATGGGGGGAGAGTATGGAGAACGGATATTGGAAGAATGTGACAAATATGCCTCCAAATATCCAAATCTGGCTAATCAAATTCAATTTGAACGATTTAGAATCTTGGTTTGTCTTGGTTTGATGGATGGTTACTTTTTTAATAAAAATGTTGAAAAAGCGGAACACTATCGACATCGGTTTGAGGGGCTTTATGAGGGTGCTGATAAACAATCGCTTAACCTGTATAATGGGATTCCAATGCCCTATTCTACCGGCGCAGCTTATTATTTTATGATAGGAAACAATAAAAAAGCGAAGGAAATCCTAAAAAAAGGACTGGAATATGTTCCTGATGACTACATGCTAAAATCGCGATTAAATGCACTTAATTAATAAGTTCTGTTATCAACAACCAGGTTATAGGTTCTGGTCAAAACAACCGGAACACCTCTTTTTGATTTGATTTCCGCCATGATAATCACTTTTTCCATTAAAGACTGCCGGGGATGAACATAATAAGAATAAGATACAACGCCAGGTTGTTCGCTTTCTGAGAGCATTATTTTTACGTTTTTATCATCCATTTTTTTATTGAAGTAAAAAGACACATTTTTCATCTTTGGATAAAGCGAAATCCTGAGTTCATATTTGTTTTCAAAGGCAAGTTTGTCGATGGGTTCAACAACTATTTTTGGATAATCATCAATTAACTTTCCTGAAGTAGAATACTCTTTTGTTCCCAGGACGAGTTCATCTTGCTGATAGGGTACTTCTGCTTTTAACTCACCTGTTTTATGATAGTAGGTTTGAATTCCATCTTTCAAACCTCTTTTATAATGAGTTGTCCTGTAAAGAATCCCACTTTCATAATAGTATTTTGTAATACTGTCCTTAAAACTATCTTTATAGTGAATCTCGAATTGTACTTTCCCGTTTTTATAATAGACATACGAAGGGCCATTTCGTTCGCCGTACTTTATTGTGACAGATGATTCCAAAGATCCATCTTTCCGGTAGGTCATCATAACCGTGTCACCCTGCCCGTTCAGGATGCTTTCTTTTCCGCTTTTCTTTTGCTTTGAACTGGAGTTAATTGTGAACTGATCGCAAGCATTAATTCCTATAATCAAAATTATGAGCAATAATAAACTTCCCTGTTTCATCCTTTATTTTTTCAATTCATTTATAATAAACCCAAAACATCGCTCTGATCTTTAATTCGGGACATCAATGGTTTCGAACCATTGCGGTCGGCATTTAGTATAACCGGTTTGATTTGAGCATCCCTATTTTGCAATTGGACGGGCTAATGTAGAAAAATCTTGCTTATAACGTGTTGTAAAAGATGAAAAACCAGATATGAAGCGCTTTTTCTTTCAATCCTTCTCACACGAATTACCTGCCAGCCAACCAGTTGAGTAAGCAATCTGTAAATTATAACCACCTGTTTCCGCATCCAGATCGATCATTTCTCCTGCAAAGAAAAGTCCTTTTACCAGTTTCGATTCCATGGTCTTTGGCGAAATCTCATCCGTAGCAACGCCGCCAGCGGTAATAATGGCCTCTTTGAACGAACGGTGATGTGAGATTTTAAACCGGAAGTTTTTTAGCAGTTGGAGGATTTGCTTTCGTTCTTTTGCCGAAACCTGATGACATTCTTTTTCGGGATCGATTTCGAGCAATTCAATAAAAACTGGAACCATGCTGGCCGGCAGCCAAAACTGGAAAATATTGCCCAGTTTTTTCTTGCCATGTTCGTTCAAATCGCGGATAAGCCGGTTATCGAGTTTTTGATCATCCAGTGCCGGTTTCAGGTCGATGGTAACTTCAACCCGGTTTTTTTTGTGCAATTCTTCCACCACAATCCGGCTAAGCGTCAGGATGATGGGACCGGAAAGACCAAAGTGGGTGAAGATCATCTCTCCAAAGTCCTCTCCCATTTTTTTTCCGTTTGACCAAACTACCGCCTGCACGTTTTTCAGGTTGAGCCCCTGGAGTTTTTGCGCGATGCTTCCTTCCGTCTCCAACGGAACCAGGGCCGGCATTACCCGGTTAATGGTATGCCCTGCTGCTTTGGCAAGTTCGTAGCCTTCGCCATTCGATCCGGTAGCCGGATAGGATTTGCCACCTGTTGCCAGGATGATGTTCCGGGCATAAAACAGTTCGCCGTTGGCGCGAAGTCCCTGGATTACCTGATCTTCAATAATTAGTTTTTCAACGCGGTATCCACACCGGATTTCTACTTTTAGCTCTTTAACCCATGAAAGCAATCCCTGAAGCACATCGGCTGAACTGTTGCTGGCAGGAAAATAGCGACCTCCTCTTTCCAGTGTCGATTCAACGCCATATCGCTGTAACAACACGATGATATCGCGTGAAAAAAATTTCGAAAAAGCATTCCGCAGAAAGCGGCCGTTTGGAAATACATGCGTAATAAACTCGCCAATGGGTGCATCGTTGGTGATGTTGCACCGGCCTTTGCCTGTGATCAGTAATTTACGTCCTTCCTGTCGCATTTTTTCCAACAAAAGGACTTTACAACCCCGTTCTGCTGCCCGGCCTGCAGCCAGCAATCCGGCCGGACCGGCACCCACCACTATGACTTCGTAATTGTTCATGTGGGGCAAAGGTAGGATTTAGTGGTGAATGTTGTAAACTTCAAAACCCACTGGTGTGAGGATGTTTCGGGTGTCTACTTCGCCTGGTTGATTAATGGGTAATAGTGTAAATATTGTTCTTTACTCACAGCACACCGCGCGCCAGTGGGGATATCTGAATCAAATCTTGTTAATTCTCATCTGCCCAATCTATTTTTTCCAGCTCCCAATAGCTCCCATCTCCAAAATCAAGTCTTACAATACCAAATTCCGTAGAATAATATAGTTTGTAAGCTCTTGAATCCAAAATCTCATGTTCCTGGGTAAAGACATCTTTTACCCAACGGTTCATCACGAAAAGACTGTCGATACAGGGGGTGGTGGTGGTTGATAAAAGCAGTTTGAAGGAAAAATCTGTTCTCAGGTTTCCTTGAAACAAATCAATTGAGAATGTTGTTTTACCCTTTCTGTCAGGCATCATCTTTAGGTGTAAATAACTAGTATCATGAAGTATTGTATCAATATTCAGAAATATATTTTCCTCCTCTAATAAAAAATAATTTTTTGTATTAATTCCTTCAAGAACTTCATGCACTTTATTTACTCTATCCTTTGCAAATACAACAATGGTATCCTCGTTGTTTCTAAGGAAAAACAGGGTTTCGCCCCCTTGGTAAGGATTTTGCGCTTTCATCTCGTCAGTCAGTAAAAACTTACCAGTCAGGTGGTCTTTTTCACAGCTAAAACAAAGGCCTAAGACGCCGAGCAAAAAGATAAAGACAATTTTTTTATTTTTCATAAACTTTATAGTTTGACTATTTTAACCGTGGTAACAACTGAGGAAGAAACCACCTTTAAATAGTAAACTCCTTTTGGGTGATTTGTAAGATCAAAGGTAAGGGAATTTTGACAACCCTCTTCAATCGATAAAACAACTAATCCCTCTCTGGTCCTCGTTTGAGCGTAGCGGTAACGAGCCTGCCTGCCAGGCAGTGGTCATAAAACAAAGATAAGAATAGATAATGATAGAAAAGCCTAGTTACAATTGTCTGGCTGTGGGGAATCATGTACCCGTTACTTAAGAGTTTATTGAGTTCCCTATTCCATGCACCTCAGTATCCATCTCCTGTCCCTGGAACCCGAACCGATAACTTTCCAGGCTAATTTCTCCCAGACATTTGAGGGGCCATATGGGTTAACTAACATTAATTCATTGATTTCTCCATCAAACCCTCAGCAGAGGCAACAAACCCCAACTTTTTCAAGTATTTTACATGTTTGGGTGAGTTGGCTTCGGCCACAATTTTATGAATGCCAACCCCGGTTAACGACTGCATCAGGTCGTCATAAACAAATTTCCCGTTCTTGTAATCGCGGTATTGGGGCACCACATAATCAAGCCCTACACGCAGTTCTCCGTTTTCACGCCTGTGTGCCAGCACCAACCCGGCTACGGCCATATTTCGCAATACAAAAAAGCTCACGGTGTTCATCTCAGGTTTATAAACAAAACCAGGAAAAAAGCGTTCGATTTCCCCGCGGTGAAACTCCAGGAAACGGAGCAGGTATTTATTGTCGCCACGCACTTCCAGTGTTTCAAAATAGTGTTTGGCTCCATAAATGGTTGCCAGATAGTAAATGTCAACCCCCGTGATAAAACCATTTAGAATGCCAACAGGCAGTGCCCCGATCAGAAACCCATAGGTGGAGAAAGTGACGGCGCCGATCAGGTTTATCCACCTGAATTTCAGGATGGAGTTCATGGTCATCGACAGCGCGATGATAACGGATGCCACGAAGCCAATATATTCAAGTAAGGGGGATTCCATGGTCATGATTCAAATGATTTGGTTTGACAAAATGGATGGATCGGGTATCGTACTTTCGGTGATCACTCGTTGTAAACCACGGCTCCCACCACTTCACCAACAATTCTGAGGCTGGTTTTATCAATCTGGTCCAGATTATCGCCGGTGGTGTGCCAGTAATCGAAGAAAGTGCCATTCTTACTGGCCGTGTCCAGGTGAATGATGTCGATGGTAGGAATTTTGGCATACCGGTTTACAGGCAGATGATCATCGGTAACCCCGCCTCCTTTTTGATAAACAAACTGGCCGCTATATCCCAGCTGTGCGGCTACATTCCATACTTTATCCACTACAAAGCCTGCATATTGCATCGAGAAATACTCCTTGCTGAAAAAGGCATCTTTGGCCCCCACCATATCGAGGAGAATACCAAAGGCAGCCTGGTATCCATATTGATGCTGATTTTTCGACCAATATTGCGATCCAAGACCCCAGTTTTCTTCTTCCTGGACTTCTAATTGTGTTGGCGGACCCCAGTCTTCCAAATCGAACAACAGGATGTCAACGCCCACCTCAGGATTTTTTAGTTGAAACTGACGGGCCAGCTCCAGCAAAACACCCACTCCGCTTGCTCCGTCGTTTGCCCCATCGATGGGTGTGTTATGAAGTGCTTCATCAGGATCGTGATCCGCAAACGGACGTGAATCCCAGTGCGACATCAACAGTATCCGTTTTTGAAAATCAGGATTAAAAGAGCCAATAATATTGATCCCGTTCCGGGTAACCTGGTCATAGGTGCGTGCTTTGAAAACCTGTTCTGTCACCCGGGCTCCATATTGGTTTAGTTTATTGGTCAGCCAGCGGGCGCAATTTGCATGTGCCGCTGTACCCGGGACGCGCGGACCAAAAGCCACCTGGGTGGCAACAAATTGAAATGCGGAATCGGCATTAAACGGGATGGGCCGTAGTTTTTTTTCGGTAGCCTTTGTTTGGCCCTTTCGTGCAGACCCTGTATTGTTTTCACAGGAGGACATCAGGATGACCAGAAGAAGTGTGATGGTAGTTAACTTTAGGTGCATTTTTTTAAAATAAGGTAGTTGTTTTGGCAAATGTTTCCGTAAAAATGAGTTCATTAAAGGATTTGCGTATCCTGGGTTTTGCTTCGGCTTCGGCCATGTCAGCAGGAAGATCGTCGGGGTTGCCGTAATACCCTACGGCCATCACCGAAATGGCCTGAAAGTCTTCTGGAATAGTAAATAACTCCCGTGCTTTTTCGGGGTCGAACCCGCTCATCTGGTGCGAGTACAGCCCCTGATTAACCGCTTCAAAAGCCAGGTTGGCCACGGCCTGACCCAAATCGTATTTAAAGGTCCCATTTTTAGTACCGTTGTGCGAGAAAGTCCGTTTGGCCACATTGATGATTAAAACCGGTGCCTGGCCTGCCCATCGCTGGTTCCAATCCCCCAAAGTTTCGAGTATTTTTTTATATGAAGGGTCATTTTTTAACCCGATAATAAATCGCCAGGGTTGTTCATTAAAAGCGGAAGCTGCCCAACGGGCTGCTTCAAAAAGGCTTTGCAGCTTTTCCTTTTCAACGGGTTTGGGCGAGAAAGCGCGCGGACTCCAGCGTTCACGAGCATTGGAATGTATGTTGAATTGGGTAGGCGCGGTTTTTTTCATGTTTTTTTGCAAAATTAACCTTTTTGCAACAAATACAGGTTGAAGTTAACACTCGTTAATAATTGGCAGGATGCCCATTTTGGATTAAAGTTCTTTTCCTGACTTCGACAATTTTCATAAATGAATTTTGCAACAATCTAAATATCATGAGAATCTGAAATTTGCGCCACCCAAAATGGTGGCGCAGACCCAGAAATACCCTTTATTTGCGTATGTTCATATGTAAAAAGAAAAATCGTTCAGGTTCTACCAGTATTGTTGTTGTTGAAAAACGCAAGGGTATTTACCGGGATATTATGAGCATTGGCAACAGCAGTGATACTTCTGAGATAGAACTTTCTGCCATCAGTCAAAACAATGGATATCCCACCATTTAGGTGAACAGGATGTTTTTGAGGTTCATAGAGCAATTGAAGAGAAGCAGGTTACGGAGTATTTGCTTTCAAATATTGAAAAAATTCTACTCAATGGAGCACAATTGATTCTAAATAAAGTATTGAAACTAACGGGGTTTAACGCAATTGAAGACGATATTTTTCGACAACTGGTCATAGCCCGATTATGTCAACCGATGAGCAAGTTGGCAACGGTAGAATATCTTAAATCACACTTTGACGAAGATGCACAATTGCACCGGATCTATCGTTAGCTGGACAAACTCTCCAATACACAACAAGAAAAGATGCAGCAAATCAGTGTTGAGCATACTCGGAAAATATTGGGTGGTAATATCGGGTTAATGTTTTACGACGTAACTACCCACTATTTTGAGACAGATTGTGGTGACGAACTCCGGCAAACAGGCTTTTCAAAAGACAGGAAACATTGCGAGCCACAAGTCGTTCTGGGTTTATATTTGCATTGCAATTTTTGATTTAAAAACCAGGTATGAAATTAAACCTCGTGTGGTTGCGCCGTGATTTGCGACTTGATGACAATACCGCGCTTAAGGCCGCTTTACAAAAAGAGCTGCCCGTGTTGCTCCTTTTTATCTTCGACACCTCCATCCTTGACGAACTCAAACGCGACGATGCACGCGTCAGCTTCATTTATCGCTCCCTGCTGTCCATCCACCTTCAACTCAGGCAAAGTCATAGCGGTCTCCTGATAAAAGTGGGGCATCCGGAAAAGGTTTGGCAGGATTTGATTGCCGAATATGACATTGACACCGTTTTTGTTAACCGTGATTACGAACCCCATGCCATTCAACGTGATGAGAAAATAAAAGGGTTCCTGAAGAACAATGGGTCCCGCTGGTTGTCGTTTAAGGATCAGGTTATTTTTGAACCATCAGAAATCCTGAAAAAAGACGGTCTGCCATATACCGTTTTTACACCTTATAAGAAACGATGGCTGGAATCTTTTTCAAAATTGCCACTGTTTCATGCATCTGCTGAGTTGAATTTCCAATCCGGATTTTTTAAACACAACACACCGTTTCCCTCACTTACCACCATTGGTTTTGCTGAAAGCCGGATGCGTCCTCCCGAATTCGATCTTTCAAAAATTTCAAATTACGATCAGCAGCGCGAAATTCCTGCCCTCCGGGCCACCACATTTGTGGGCCCCTACCTGCGCTTTGGCATCATCAGCATTCGTACATTAATCAACCAGGCAGCCGATAAAAACCAGGTTTACCTGTCAGAATTAATCTGGCGTGAATTTTTTATGCAGGTTCTTTTTCATTATCCACAAGTTGTTGACCGAAATTTTAAGCCGGCATTCGATCATATACCCTGGAGGAATAACCCGGAAGAATTTAGCAGGTGGTGTGGTGGCAATACAGGTTATCCGCTGGTGGATGCAGGAATGCGCCAATTGAATGCAACAGGTTTTATGCACAACCGCGTGCGTATGGTAGCGGCCGGTTTTTTATGCAAGCATTTGCTCATCGACTGGCGTTGGGGAGAAGCCTATTTTGCCTCATTGCTTTTCGATTACGAGTTATCGTCGAATAATGGAAACTGGCAATGGGCAGCAGGTACAGGTTGCGATGCGGCTCCTTATTTCAGGGTGTTTAACCCTTTGATTCAGGCCGAAAAATTCGATCCTGAAATGAACTATGTCTCCCACTGGATTCCTGAACTAAATTCTTCAACATACGCCAAACCCATCGTCGACCATGCTTTTGCCCGACAACGCGCCATTGATACCTATCGCCATGGACTGACCAAACCTCATTTTTAAACAAATGAGTATAAATTATTTGCAACTTTTAATATATAGATTTTGTCCGTATATTAGCAACCGGTATTCGAAAGATTTATTTTTTATCCCCTTTTGTGCAAATGAAAAAATATTATATATCACTCGTTACAGGCACCACATTACTGGTGGCTTTGGCTATCGGCTGGGGATTTGGCAACAGCCGACAATCAAAAGAAGAGAAAAATCTGGCGGTAGACACGCGAATCGACAACCTGAATTATTGGCTGGAAAAAGCGAAACAAGGACTTGTCCCTTACAATCCTGATACCAGGATCATCCCGGCAAGGTACACCGGATCAAAAATAGTCGCATCCGGGGTTTTAACCGAAGACTCACCGGATGTTCCTATCACCACCATTAATTCAACGCAAAGTGAAAATTCTGTTTTCGTTGACCCAAACGATCCTGAAACTGTACTCAACAGCAACAATTCCAGCGAAAACCCACTTGGTTTCATCTATGGAGCAGATGAATTTCACTCTCATGATGCAGGCGAAATTTGGGAAGGAAAGATTGAGGGCGTTTCTGGAGACAATTCAGGAGATCCGGCAGCAGCCATCGGACTGGATGGCAAATGGTTTATAAACTACATTAGTCTTTATGGAGGAGTGGGGATTTCCTACTCAGAAAACCAGGGTTCTACCTGGACCTCAAAAATGATAAGCCCCAACCCGGGAATCATGGCCGATAAAAACCACCTGTGGATTGACAATATCGCTATAAGTCCCTATATTGGAAACTTATACGTTGCCTGGACTGAATATGGCGGGCTGCTGGACACTGAAATTGCGGTCGCTGTATCCCACAATCATGGAGCTAACTGGACTTCCAAAAAAGCCATTAGTACAGACATACTTGCCGGAAGTCACAACCAGGGGGTAAACCTGAGCGTGGGACCCCACGGAGAAGTATACGCCGTTTGGGCGGTATACGACAGCTGGCCTGCTGATGAGAGTGCCATCGGCTTTTCAAAATCACTGGACGGCGGTACCACCTGGTCGCCTGCCAACAGGATATTGGATAATATCAAAGGGATTCGTACAACAGAAGCAGGAAAAAATATCAGAGTCAATTCATTTCCTTCGGCCACCGTGGACATCAGCTACGGCTACTACCAGGGAAATATATATGTTACATGGGCAAACATAGGCGTTCCGGGAATCAATACCGGAGATGATGTGGATGTATACATGATTAAATCATCTGATGAGGGTGATACCTGGTCGGAACCCATTAAAATAAATCAGGATGAAAGCGGCCTGGGCAAAAAACACTTTTTTCCGTGGATTGTCTGCGATCCGTCCAATGGAGCGCTAAGTGCCATCTTTTATGACGACCGGAATACAAGCGTCACCGAACTGGAAGTTTATTGCGCCAATTCAGATGACGGAGGCGAAACCTGGGAAGATTTCAAGGTGAGCGATGTTGCTTTTACTCCCATCCCCATTCCTGGACTTGTGGATAATTATTTTGGTGATTATTTGGGTATAACGGCTCAGGATGCCTGGGTTTATCCGGCATGGACGGATAACCGAACGGGTACCGCCATGAGTTACACGTCACCATACAGGCTTAACCCAATGGTTAAACCCGAAAACCTGACAGCTTCTGTAGACTTCGAAACCGGTGTCTGTCAGCTCAGTTGGTCCTATGACCAGAGCCCGGGCTTTTTGCATTTTGACCTTTACCGGGGGTACAACCTGATTTCAACCACCACCGACACTGTTTTCGAGGATGCGCTGCCCGATTATGGGTATTACGATTATAAAGTAACCGCTTTGTATCAGGGAAACAAAGAATCAGGCGCTTCCCGAACGTCAACCCAATGGGGTGATGCACACATCGCTCTATTAACCGATAGCATTTACGAAAGCCTGGCCGTGGATTCATCGTCAGTTAAGAAAATTGAATTGGTGAATACCGGGCAACTTGACCTGCATATTGATGCTTCTCCTTTTCCTGGGACCAAAACAGTTAATAACCCAACCTATTGCACTTCATCCGGCGGTGGCCTGAATGAGTATATCAAAAGAGTGCAGGTGGGGTCATTCAACCATGGATCGGGACAGGAAAATTACGGTGATTTTACCGACCTGACCATTTTGGTAAAGCTGGGCCAAAGCTACCCGATAATTATTACCAATGGCGATCCCAACTGGCCATCCGATCAATGTGGAGCATGGATCGACTGGAATGAAAATGGTGAATTTACTGTTGATGAAAAAATTGCCCTTGACGGAAGCCCGGGAGTCGGGCCTTACAGAGGTATTATCTCTCCTCCGGCAAATTTAGTCAGTTCCACCACGCGATTGCGTATTGTTCTTACCAACGACGAAACTCCGGATCCCTGTACAGAATATGCATTGGGAGAAGTTGAAGACTACTCAATTGATCTGGCTGGATGGCTGACTATCAATCCGGTCACCACAATTGTTAGTCCGGGTGATACCGCTGAGGTGGAGGTACAATTTGATACGCATGCCATGTTGAAGGGTTCCTATACTGCTCTGGTGCGCTTGTTAACGAATGATCCTTTGATACCCGGAGCCGATGTTCCCGTTAAACTGGATGTATCCACCATACAGGTAAAAGCAGGAACTGCCACCGGAGATACCTCCATGTGCTCGGGAACCAGTTTTCAGCTTACAGCACAGCCATTTGGACCAATTACCCATCTCACTTATTACTGGAATTCCGTTCCGGAGGGATTTGAATCTGATGAGCAAAACCCGGTAACCATTGCCGAACTAAGTGCCTGGTACCGCGTTCGTGCAGGAAACGACACTGTTTTTGCCCTGGATTCGATCTTCATCGAAGCGATTCCCTCTCCGGTTATTAACCTGTTTGCAGATACTATTTTGTGTGGAGATCAGTCCATTACACTATATTCAGGCTATCCGCTTAATTTATGTCAATGGTCAACAGGAGAGGTTACTCACTTCATCGTTGTGGATACCAATACCCTTTTCAATGGCTATGGCGAACGGGTTATTCAGCTAAAGGTGACCAATGGATACCGCTGTTGGGACGAAAGCGAAACAACCATTAACTTTGTGGATTGTACAAACATTGGAGAAATGACAAATCCGGAGATGCAACTCTACCCAAATCCATCAAATGGCGAATTTACTATTTCCATTGAAAATAAAAATTTAAAAAAATTCACCATTTCCATATACGATTTAACTGGTAAGGTTGTCTTTTACAGGATGCTTGATAATTCTTCAAATGAAAGCGTTTTAGAAGTTCCTGTTTATATTACTGATGTTGAACCTGGCCGTTATTTATTGATCATCAGCAATGATCATTTTAGTGTTACAGAAAATATGATTGTTAAATGACGCATCTTTTTTTGATACTAATAACCATTTTGTGATATTTTGATTAATTTTACACGTGTTTCATTAACTAACAATTCAATAACCATGAAAAAAATGTACTTCTTACTGGTAGGTTTATTGCTTACCGGTTTTCTCAATGCACAGACCTTATTAAGCGAAGACTTTAGTTCAGGTATCATGCCTCCTGCAGGATGGACAGCACTTCCTTTAACTTCCGGTTGGGACATTAGCTCAACGGCATTGGCTGGTGGTTCTTCTCCTGAATGCAAGTTTGAAGGATTTGCCTATAATGGGACCTGTCGTCTGATGTCACCTTATACCAACATGACTTCGGTAGATACCGCCGTATTGATGTTTAAACACTTTTACAAAAGATCCGGGTCGGGATTGACCATTGGATTGGCCATTGCAAATGGAAGCACTTGGGTATCTGTATGGGAAAAAACCCCAAATCAGGATATTGGTCCGGAAGAAATAAGTGTTATGCTTACCGGTGATCAGATATCCAGTTCAAATTTCAGGTTTAGTTTTTACTTAACCGGAAACATGGCCTCGGTTCAAGACTGGTACATTGATGATGTATTGATGTTTGCCCCCTCCGCTTTCGACTGTAAACTGGCCAATATACTCGTCCCCAGTGTAATTACCGGTCCGGTTCCGGTGATGGGATCGGTTGTAAACCTTGGAAACAAAGTGATTGATGAGGTAAACGTTACCTGGGTTTCCTATTCAGGAATTGAACGCGACTCTACTTTCTCGGGGTTGAACCTTTCTTTTCTCCAAACAGCAGAATTTTCTTTCGATGGAATGTGGATTTCCCCATCGGGGCAACACAACCTTAAAATGTTTATTAACAGCGTCAATGGTCAATCCGACCTGGATCCATCCAACGACACACTTGTTAAACCCATCGAATTCCAAACCGTCGTTTTACCCAGAGTGCCTCTTTTTGAAGAATTCACCAGCTCAACTTGTGGTCCGTGTGCAAGCTTTAATTCTTCATTTGTACCCTGGTGCACATCGCACGAAGATGATATCACCCTGGTAAAATATCAGATGAACTGGCCCGGTTCAGGCGATCCCTATTATACAGCCGAAGGTGGTACACGCAGGGCATTTTATGGAGTGAGCTTTGTACCTGATTTGTTTTGTAACGGAGCCAACGTAGCTACCAATGTCTCTAATGTTAATACCGCATATAACAATGCCATTCAGTTAACATCCACATTGGATATTGCTTCTACCTTTACCATTTCCGGATCAAACATCAACATCACAACCAACATCCTTCCTTTTGCCAGCACCTCCTCATTAAAAGTATTTAACATTGTAATTGAAAAGGTTACCACTCAAAATGTGGCAACGAACGGCGAAACGGAATTTCACCATGTCATGATGAAAATGATGCCCGATGCCAATGGAGCTTCCACGTCGTTTGTTAATGGCACCCCCATTCAGTTTTCATATAATTATGACCTATCATCCACCAATGTGGAAGAATATGATGACCTGATGGTAGCAGTCATTGTGCAGGATGCTTCGACAAAAGAAGTGAAACAAACGGCCTACGGCTTACAGAACACTGTATTTTCAAATGAAGCACGCCTCAGTTCAATCACCCTCGACGGTGTGCCTCTCGAAGGGTTTGATCCCAACGTTTATGAATATGAAATTCAACTCCCCGAGGGAACAGTTGAAGAACCAGTGATCGTGGGTGTTCCAATGAACAGTGGAGCCCTGATGCTTACCAGCATGGCTTTTGCCGTTCCTGGTACCGCCATGATTGATGTGTATGCAGAAAATCTCTTTACTCATAAACAATACAAAGTAAACTATAGTATTGACTATGTGGGAACGGAAGAAACACCTCTATCTTTGATTTCGGTTTATCCCAATCCTGCTCACGATCAATTAAACATTAGCGGACTTGTAAATGCCCGGCTTACCCTGTACTCATCCACCGGTAGTGTTGTATTGCAGAAAAACAACTTCTCAGGAACCACGGTTGACATCAGCCACCTGAGCCACGGAGTGTATGTGTTGGATATAAAAACCAATACCAATCAGGTAATCCGTAAAAAAATAACTGTACTCTAGTCGTTTGTAATTAAACCTTGAATAGCTGTCTGTTCTTTTCTTTTGAACAGGCAGCTTTTTTTATCTTTGCCAAAATTTTATACCATGCAACTTAGCGAACAGGAACAGATCAGGCGTGATGCACTGACAGAACTAAATAAACTCGACATCAATGCCTTTCCACCGGAAGAAATTCATGTGAATGCTTTTGCCTCCGAGGTATTGAAAGAATACCCTCAAGACAACAGCCTTTTTCAGGAAGTATGCATGGCAGGACGAATCATGAGCCGCCGGATCATGGGTGCCGCCTCATTTGTAGAATTGATGGATTCCACTGGACGAATTCAGCTTTATTTCAAACGGGATGAAATTTGCCCGGGAGATGACAAAACCCTGTACAATACGGTGTTTAAGCGGTTGCTCGATATCGGTGACATCATCGGGGTAACCGGATATGTATTTACAACACAAATGGGAGAGATAACCGTCCATGTTCAGTCGTTTACCATCTTGTCGAAGTCATTGCGCCCGCTTCCTATCGTAAAAGAAAAAGATGGCGTGGTATACGATGCCTTCACCGATCCTGATCAGCGGTATCGCCAGCGATATGTTGATTTAATTGTGAACGACAAGGTAAAAGACGTGTTCGTTAAACGTGCACGGGTCATCAGGTCGATGCGTGATTTTCTGAACGATAAGGGATATCTTGAGGTAGAAACCCCCATTTTGCAAGCCATTCCGGGTGGCGCGGCCGCTCGTCCGTTTATGACTCACCACAACGCCTTAAACATACCACTGTATTTGCGCGTGGCCAACGAACTTTATCTAAAACGGCTGATCATTGGCGGCTTCGAAGGTGTTTATGAGTTTGCCAAAGACTTCCGTAACGAAGGAATGGATCGTTTCCACAACCCTGAGTTTACACAAATGGAACTCTATGTGGCTTACAAGGATTACTTCTGGATGATGGAGCTGACCGAGCGCATGATCGAGAAAATCGCCCTGGAACTGCACGGAACTACTCAGGTACAGGTTGGAAAACAGGTGATCGATTTCAAAGTTCCTTTTCGACGTTTATCTATCCTGGGAGCAATCGAAGAATTCACCGGCATCGACGTAAGCGGGATGAACGAACAAGAGTTGCAGGACACGGCCAAAAAACTTGGTGTTGAAACAGATCCTTCCATGGGAAAAGGTAAACTGATTGATGAAATTTTTGGTGAAAAATGTGAATCGAAATTTATACAACCCACCTTTATAACGGATTACCCTGTTGAAATGTCACCGCTGTGCAAACGTCACAGGAACAATCCTGAATTAACAGAGCGCTTTGAATTGATGGTAAATGGCAAAGAATTGGCAAATGCCTATACCGAACTTAACGATCCCATCGATCAACGTCAGCGATTTGAAGATCAAATGAAACTGGCGGAAAAAGGTGATGATGAAGCCATGTTCATCGATCAGGACTTTCTACGTGCCATGGAATATGGCATGCCTCCAACATCAGGAATGGGGATTGGTATCGACCGTTTGGTGATGATTATGACCAATCAATCCTCCATTCAGGAAGTGTTGTTTTTCCCTCAGATGCGGCCTGAAATCGTGAAGCAATCATTTGTAGGCGATGACTTCGAGAAACTCGGTATTCACAGCGATTGGGCACCGCATCTTGCCCCCGCCGGATTCAGTTCCCCGGCAGCCCTAAAAGAGGCCAAGCCTACAGTCATCCTGCAGACACTGAATGGATACCGAAAAAAAAATAAGTTGAGCATACCGGCTGTTCAACTCGAAGATATTAACAATTGGTTGGCGATAATTAATGGATAAGGCAAATTAAAGCGCCCGGTTTTTATTTATTTTTAGGGTCAATAAAAAGCTGTGGACTTGTTTTACCAGATCTATAGGCCTAATCATTATAATAATCTGCCGCTATGCCACTGTTAAAAAGCTCATTTTTACGGATTATTGTACCTCTCTCACTCATGTTCGCCATGACAGGTACACCTGTTTTTTCACAGTCGTTCAATTCAACTACGGATTTTCGTAGGCATTGGATGCTCAATGCCAGCGGCGGAACCAGCCTGTTTTTTGGTGATATAAAACAATATCAGTACGTGCCCGTTACCAAAAATGAAAATGAATGGAGATTTGCCGGGGGTCTGCAACTCGGTTTTCAGATATCCCCTGTTTTTGGGGTAAGGGCACAGGGGTTAACTGGTCAACTTGCCGGAACACGCAGGCCATCAAATCTGTATTTCGAGGCCAGTTACATTGAGTTTAATCTGAATTCTACCATCAGTATCCGAAACATTTTTTTTCCTTACCAGGACGATCAATTTTGGGATGTGTATCTTGTCGCCGGTTTGGGCCTTACAAACTACAACAGTGAATTGATGGCGTTGTCGACAAAAAAAGTGCTCCGAAAAGTAGGTTATGGAAATGGAAATGGTATTAATGGCAGAACCATTGAAGGAATGCTTATTGGCGGCATGGGATTGAAATTTCGCCTGTCCGATCAATGGGCGCTCAATCTTGAATCATCTAACCGCGGATTAAATTCCGATATGCTCGATGGCCGGGAGAGTGGCTTTAAGTATGACGTGTACAATTACTCCTCGCTTGGAATCACCTTTAAATTCGGGCAAAATAAACGAACAAAATCAGATGAATTCGATTACTTCGAATCTTCAAAAAAATCACAAAAAGAGCAACCTGCCCAAAACCAACCTGTTCAGCCTGCCGAAATTGATATGCTCTTTGTGGCCCCGCCCGTTTTAAGCCAGCCGGTGGAACCACCAAAAAAGGAAAAACCTGTAGAACCTGTTGTGGAAGAAGTGGTTGAAAAAGTCGTTGAAAAGCCGGTTATAGAAAAAGAAGTAACTTCCGCCATAGAATACAGGGTACAAATCAGGGCCAAATATGGGAATGCCATTTCTATTGATAAGCTGAGCAGCATGTATAACCTGCCTGCATCGCAAATAAAACAAAATACCCACAACGGTTTCTTTATCTATACGGTCGGTTCATTCACAAACTATGAAGCGGCCCGTGAAAGGAGAAATGAATTGAGGAGCACCAATGGAATTGTAGACGCTTTTGTGGTAGCCTTTAAAGCAGGTGAACGATTGGATAAACTTCCTTAAAAGAAAACGACAATGCCAAATAGCCCTTTCGACTACGATCCTGAAAAAGACAAACTACCACCACTCATTACCTTTTGGATTGTTGTGGCAGCCTTGGGAGCTGCGGTTTACCTATCTTTCGTGCTGGTTTAAACAATCGCCGCTTTACCTGATAACGAACACTTTCCCGGCAACGGTGTTGGTGGATGATACAACCCGATAAACATAAGTTCCTGACCCCAGTGTTTCGGGAAGTAACAAACTGATTTCCTGGCTATCGACAGAGATAAATGATTGATTTAACTCCTGTTCGCCCGAAAGACGGTACAGGATGACCTGAACCACATCGCCCGGAGTAGTTTCAAAATTCAAATTTAATCTGACGGAAGCAGGGTTAGGATACACCATCGGTTTGGGTGAAAATCCCATGATATTGGATGAAGAAATCAAGTCGCTGTCTATCATAATCCTCACAGCAAACAGACCCGATCCCGTGGACACAAAAAGAGAATCGGTGATGAGTGTTCCGGTATATTTTACGGGTATGGCGCATTTAATCAACAGCGACAGGCTATCGCCCGATGGGAGAAACAAGGGCAACGAGGGCATCTGATCAACAAACCACATAAATTCGTCACCCATCTCTGTAATGGAGCTGATCATGATACCACCGTTTGAGTTATTAACCACCTGTAGTGGCAACCCCATGATCATATCCTCCTCCGTTTCAAACAACACTGAATCGGGATGGAAGGTCAGTCCGGGCAATACCGCCACATGAAATTCAAAGGGATCGGGTTCTCCAATATAGGGGCAAAACGACCTGCGGCCCGACTCATCAGCGGCAAATAGATAATATTCTACGGTAGCTCCCTGATCAATATTTTCAATGGTTCCTGTATAGGTATCACCCGTCACGTGTTGCATCAGTACCTGCTCAAAAGCACCGCCATCCTGACGGTAATAAACAAAAACGGAATCCTGATAAATCTGTTCACCACTGTAAGCAATCAAATCCGCAGTTATCTCATAATGGTCAGCATAATACATCTCTCCCATCAAAGGGATATGATGGATGCGCAACATGCCGATATCGGCAACACCCTTCGCGCGACAATGGAGTGCATCGGTATTTTCCCAACCATCATACATGATCCCGATGATTTCGTAACCCGGCATGGCTGCTTCGTAAACCGCCAACGCCTCATCGTCCCATTGGCTCCCGGTGATTGGAACCAATACTTTTTTATTGAGTATGATGGAGTTGGTATAAGGCGTATTGGGAAAAGTGCCCGGAGTAAATACCCTGACCACTTCATACGGAATGCCCCAGGAACTGGTTGTGTTGGCAAAATAATTGGCGGTGTTTTCATAATCCTGATACCGGTTGTCGGTTTCCGGAACCTGTCCGATGAGTATCTTACCCGGTGAAAGAAACTTCCCCCAACAGTCGATGTGTTTAATATATTCTCCCAACGGGTCTTCCAGAACCATGTAGGGAGAGTTTCCCAGGTAATCGTTAACAAACCCGTTTACCTGTGTGACAGTCAAGGTTGGATTTTCATCCAATACCAGATCAGTACTTGAAGCCATCCCCAACCCGTCGCACATGTAGTTTCCACCCGTGTGGATCAGGTTCATCCCGAAAAGGTTGATTTCAAGCTCAGCAGCTACCCTGGCCGGGATGTTGTTGTCGTTTGGGCGTGGACGATTGTATGGGAAATCGACAATACCGGGCTGTTTGTTGCCATCAAAAACAAACCAGGGACCATAATCGCGCACCCAATAGCTGTCGGTAGGAGCCAATAAAAAGTTACAATTACTCAGATTTACATTGTTACTGGTATAGGTATTAATGACCGTCTGTTGCTGGCTGGCATTGGCCACAATGGTTGTGACGGTGGTATTTTCCGCCATCTCGCGTATTAATTCGATGGGCACTCCAAAAGGGTATCGTACCAGCACGGCCTGCATGTGATCGAACTCCGCCACATTGTAAATGGTTCCTTCAGGAGGATCGGTTGCAATAAAATCCTTCGAAAAATCAACCTTCAACTCCATCTCCTCTTTGGAGAGATAATGCAGCTTTCGATAATCAGGTTGTTGATTTTGTGCAAACAACGTTTGCAAGGAAAGCAGGATTGTCAGAGACAAAAACAGATTGCGCTTTTTCATGGTAATTTTTAAAGGTGATACAAAAGTAATGAAATGACAACAAAAAGGAGGAAGAGGTTGTTTTTGATTATCTTTGTTGCAACTTTTGTAAAAAAATAAATCATGAACATACTTGCAGCCAATGCCTTAGTTCAGTTTTCAGGGTGGATTGGAACCCCTGAAATTATTATTATTGTTGTTGTTATCCTGTTGTTATTTGGAGGGAAGAAAATTCCTGAACTCATGCGCGGAATAGGCAAAGGAATAAAGGAGTTTAAAGATGGCATAGGCAGTAATGATCACGAAAAGACTGAAGACACGTCGAATAAGAAGTAAATCTGACTCCCTGTTCCTGCTAACACATTCTTTGTCGTAAAACACCTATTCGTTCAGTTGGCTTTTCCCAATTAAATTTACATAATGACCATAACGGTCAACAATTTCGTGAACAAACGCATAGGTTTCCTCTCCCCTCACATAGCCATAATAAACCACCGGGTCGCGGTAATAGTTTGCATCCGACAACTTTAGCATACACAAATCAGTATTGTCGACCCAGGCATTTGGATTGAGGCCCTGTTTTTTGGCCAACCGACGTGCATCCAGCACATGGCCCAGTCCACTGTTGTATGCAGCCATGGTAAACAAAACCCGCTGTAACGAATCGGTGATTTCCGGTGGCAGTTGTTTTTCCATGCTGCTCAAATACCTCACGCCGGCATCAATTTGCATGGCCGGGGTAGCGGTGCTATCCAAGCCATAGGCTTCGAGTACGGCAGGCATGAGTTGCATCAGGCCAAAAGCTCCGGCCCAGGATTTAACATCGGGTTTAAACTCCGATTCCTGATAAATCAGCGAAGCCAACAGCCGCCAGTCCCAACCCAACCGGGCGGCTCCTTGTCTGATAAGCGAATCGTAGGGCGACAGCTGCTTCCCGCTATAGGAGTTGTAATGACTTCGCGAAATGCGCCACGAACGGCTATTCTTAAAATACTTGTTAATTAACAACCTGGACATCAGCCCCGAGTTAAAGTTGCGAAGCCAGTCATTGATGGTATCGACAAGGGCTGTCTGATTTTTTTTAACGGCCCACCCTATTTTTTGCTGAAAACTAACCTGGGTACCCACATCCAGGTTTGGGTAATACCTCGCGTTAACAATGGCAACATGCTCATCAGCAATGGTGTACTCTATTTCGCCTGAAGCCACCGCGGCAATCAGCTCCTCCACTTCCCGCGGATCGCTAACCACCTGAATGTAACCGGCCATGTCGTCGGCAAGTTTCTCCAATTGTTCCTTAAAAACAGTGCCCTCCTGTACATAGATTTTTTTTTCTGACAAGTCGAACGTCGACCGCAATAACCGGGATTCTATTTCTTCGGCAGTGGCCATGTGCTGCCATCCTTCTGGTTTACGCTGAACCAATACCTGCCGGGTGGTCATAATGGGGTCGGTAAACAAAACCAGTTCCTTGCGTTTATTGTTTATGGTCAGACCCATGGCGATTAAATCCACCTCCCGGTCGTTTAACATCCCGATGCTTTTATTGAGGTCACTTTCAATAATCAACTCAAGTTCCACATCCAGATAACCACACAGGTTTTTTAACAATTCATACTGATATCCCATCGGTTCTCCCCTGTAAATAAAATAACTGACAGAACCATAATTGGTAACAGCCCTTAGTTTTTTCTTCTCAAGAATCGTGTTCAGGACCTTGTGCGCCTGGCGTTTTTCTTTTTTAGGCTCATGATCGGCTTGTCGGGTTTCGATTATGTTTTCACACGAAACCAGCGTCATTACGATAATAAAGAGAAAATAACAGTGCAAGCACCTAACCATGTAGCATCATTTGATATGACTAAATTAGATAAAATTTGGTTCGGCACCACAATCACCTGGTGCGAGGGACAGCAGAAACCAGGATGGAGATCCTGTTTGTTGCATGCCGACATCTGTTACCTTTGCCGAAAAAAAGTGAAAAAAATCTGGAAAGAACAATATGCTGTTAACTGGGACGACATCAGCCTGGATGGAAAACTATCCCTGACCGGGCTCAATATCATGTTGCAGCGTGCGGCCACTTACCATGCCGAACACCTGGGTTTTGGATTTACACAAACAAGTGTTTACAATGCCTCATGGGTGCTGTTCAGGATCAACCTGGAGTTGATCCGGATGCCTGAATGGTGCGACCAGGTGGTGGTAGAAACCTGGCCACGGGTGGTAAAAGGACTTGCCGCTTATCGCGATTTTATTGTGACTACCCCGGAAGGTGAAGTCCTCTGCCGGGCCACTTCAGAATGGTTTATCATCGACCTGACCTCAAGGCGGCCTCAGCAGATTGAAAAGTATGTGGATGTTGAATTATACACCACGGATCGGCAAGCTGTAACACGTGATATCCCGACATTGAGCAGAAACACCGATTATGAGACCTTGTTTGAGGTAATTCCCAAATATTCAGATATGGACATGAACGGCCATACCAACGCCCGGAAATATTTTGATTGGCTTACCGATGCCATGCACCAGGACAACGGGAAACTGAACCCGACCTTTGTTCAAATGGCCTATTTTAGCGAGTGTACCCTGGGTGAGCACCTGGTTATTCAACGCAACACATCAGTAAAGGGGCTCTACCGGGGACAAAAAACCGCCCATGATAAGACTGCTTTTGTGGCGATGGTAGAAATGAGGAACGGGGGTTAATCGGATTACGGGGTGAAGGGAATAACGGTTTTGTTATGAACTGTGCCTGCAAATTAGATTGATATTATTAATTGTTACTTGTCCAAGTTCGTTACCTAAAGCACTAACAAGAGCATTAACTTGGACATTATGTCTAAGTAGTTGTCCAAGTTCATTACCTAAAACACCATCTAAAACATTAACTTGGACATTATGTCCAATTAGATATCCCTGCTTAATTGCACTTGGCTGAGGGAAAGGAACAAGTTGCAAACTTGCGCCAGCGGGGGGGGGTCGAGTTCACTTGCAAATACACACTCGTATCCGAGTTCGTGCAATGCTTTATGAAATCCTCCAAGTCCTGCAAATAAATCTATAAATCTCATTCTTTATTTTTATCTATTCTAACTGTTTTTATAAAAGTTTAGCAATGTGCATTTTATTACTTTTCAATCTGTCTGTGCGTAGGTAAAAAATGGCTCTTTTGGTTTTTCAGCGTTGAACTGTGTGTCGGCAAAAACCAGATTTGCCATTTGTGTAGTTGGCTCTTTCTACACTGACGCATAACGGTTTGAATATGATGCTTGCCGCATCTTGTTCAATGAGTTTTCTTTGATTCCTATATCTTCAAATTTACAATTCATTTTCTTTGAATGACTTACTGCGGTATGCATTATATTTTTTGTTAGCTGCCGTTATTTTTTAATCTTTCAAGTCCTTTTTGTAATATATCAGAAAAGTCAATTGAATCAGAATCTGGTAATCCAATTCCTTCTAAGATAAATCTTGCTATTTGCAAATAGGTGTTATCTTCAGATAGTTTTACAGTGTATGTGTTTCCGTCCTTAAAATCAGGAATTTCTATTTCATTTTTTGGAGATAGAGGAATATTGTATAGCTTGAGTTTTTCTAAATAATCTTTATTATCGAAAAAAACAAACTTCCTCCAGCAATCCGTTATTCTGGCTCTAAAGCCGACTTCTCTTCCAAAATCAAAATCATTGTCCTCAAGAACAGATTTATATTTTGAGATAATTATAAGTATGTTGAAGATAAGTTCAACACCATCGATAAATTTCACATGGTTTACGAAGTCTGTCTCCTTTCTTTGTGTTATAGGAGGAAAGTCTTCTGCTGGAGTAGCCCAACGTCTTGAAATGCCATATGTTGTCTGTTGAACTGTTTCATTTGGGCTATACTTATCTAAAAGATATTCCATTGTTTCTGAGTCTTTATAGTGATTAGGAATCCGTTTAGTATCAAATTCGAAAAGGGGAATTAGAAATTTTAAATTGCCATTTTGAAAAAATTCAACAGTTGTTGATTTATATATTAAATTTTTGTCATTTAATGGTCGGATAATTATTGACCTTTCTGAACTAAATACACTATTAAAACTCAGGTTAATTGGGATTTGGGCTTCTGTTTTTCCATTTTTAAAATGGACTTCAATATTTTGATAAAAACGTACTGCAACTTCTTTAAAAAACTCAGAGGAATAAAATTTCTCAAAGCTAAAACCATTGAATGGGAGAGGATATAAATAAAGTTCTAAATACGTCTGATTCCAACCACCTTGTCCTTTTGTTTCTGGTAGGTCAAAAGTTGAGAACCTCTCAATAGCTTCATAATAACGAACTGTTTTCTCATTTAGTTTTTCGATTATATATCTATCTCTGATAGGTTTACTCTCATTGTTTTCTCGTTGATAAATTATCCCTTGGCTAGTTATATATGGTGGTGTTGGACTCTCATCTACTTTAATAACTAAAATAATATTGTTTACGTCGATGTTGATTCTCTTGAAATGATAATATGGATTAGGACTAATATTTGAATTTATTATCTGAGATATTTGGTCTTCAAAGTTTTTGAAAGCTGAAATGTCAAAACCATTAATATGGATTGGTATATTTTTATCGTTACATTCAATTCCCCAGAAAATCCATCCACCTTTGGTATTTGCGAATGAAGAAATAGATTTAGTTATTTTAATATTATCTAATTTATTTGAATTTGATTTGGGGACTTCTTTTTTATATTCAATGTACCAACCTTCACTAATCTCGTTTTTAATAAGAGTTTCTAAATCTTCTTTGGATAATTCAGAAATGTCTTTGTTGAATGGATTGTAATTCATATACTGTTTCTTTTAATGGCAGCTAACGAGAGTATAAACCCAGCTCTGGCAATGATCTATTTAATACCTGTATTTTAACCTCTTTGTACATAATAACCTACTTATTTTAAATCGTTTAAAATCAGTTAAATCAGTTTCTGGTTTTCATTGTAAATGGATCATCGGGTGTTTGGTGGGGTAAATCTAGGAATTAATATTATTGGTTTTACATTGGGGGTTAAGAATTGACGGAGTTGTTTGTCAGGTTTGCTTTGAATGGGTAGAGATGGATTGTTTTGCCGGGGTAATTTAATTAAGAAAAATAGTAGTCCTAATGAGGCATGCATGATACACTTTAACCGGTATACACAAAGTAAGGTACAACCGTAAAATCATACAGCAACCATGATGCATCAATTTAAAACCACATTGGATATAATAGGAATAAACCCATTCGTTTATGTGCCTGAACAAATCCTGAAAGATCTATTCACCCGGGCCGGGAAAGACAAAGGGCATATACCCGAGTGTATTGTTATAAACAATAATCAACATAAACAAACCTTAGTGAAATTCAGTGGTGATTGAAGGTCGTACATTAATACCACGATACTTAAAAATCCACCAAAACGAATTGGCGAAACAATTGATATTGCTATTGAATATCGGCTTCGAGGCAAAAAGAAATAATTCGCTACATTTCGTTCCTAAAGTCGGCGGATAGTGTAACAAGGAATGTGCAAATGGCAATGGGTTTTTTAACCGGCAAAAACAGGTTTGTTGGCCGCGACAGTCAATAAATTATCAACATAACGAAAAACAGTTGGCTGATTTATGCTATTATTTTGTGCTGATTTAAAAATAAAATCAGAAAACTTCATACACTCATCAGTCAAGTGCAACTCTTTTTGGTCAGTGCAGTATAAGCGAAATAAAAAATGAGAAATTTTATTTACCTGATAATCCTTTTGACTTCATGTTCGACTTCAGGACAGAATAATTCAGATACTAAAGTGCACGAATTAACGGACGATCAACTAGTTAAAAGGTATTTGGAGAACGGAGCGTGGAAAATTAGATATTTTTCACCTGAATATCAATTGTATCTCGACTCTGCAATCGCCATCAACCCTAATTTGGCCTATTTGTACCAACAGAAAGCCATGCCTTACTTTAAACAAGGCAAATGCGAACTGGGACTTAAGTCACTGGACAGGGCCGTAGAACTCGACCCTCAATCATATATTGACTACAGAGCTTTTATAAAGTGTATTTTCGCCCGGACATATCATGAATCTATTCAGGACTTTCAAACGGCAAAAATAATAAAAGGTGAAAATGGTATTGTGATGGATCACACATACGACTTCTACATTGGACTATGCTACTTACAGTTGGGCGACTTCTCAAAATCATTGTACTTTTTGGAAAATAGTATTGATCAGGCAAAAAAGGCAAATGGAGAAAATTGGATACATTTTCTGGACCTTTTTTATGCAGGAATCGCGACACAGGAATTAAACCGGCATCAAGATGCTATTCTGTATTTCGACAAAGCATTAAAGAACTACCCGGCCTTTTCAGACGCCAAATATTATAAGGCCTTGTCACTATTTCGGACAGGCCGGGCAAACCTGGCCGAAGAAATCCTAACGGAATGTGAAGTTGACTTTAAGAAGGGCTATACAATAAATGAGGATAATGCGGTTTATGAAACCTATCCTTATCAAATCAAGCAGTTTTACATTGACGTTCTCCGATTGAAAAAGTGGTAAGAAATAGAAAAAAAGCAACACACAATAACCAAGGGATATGAGCACCACACAGCACCTGGCGATGTTCCGGTTTGAGGTTGATGCACTAAGAAAGAATTGGATTATTTGTAAGGAAAGTGGATTCCTGTTTTTGGGAGTCCTGTTTTGAGTTCTGTTCCGGCAAGATGGATAAAATCCAAAACCCGGTGTTATATTAATTGCTGTTATTCTATGTAACCATTGTAAAACCATATTTCTTCCTCCTCTCAATCAATTTTTGAAAAATAATCAGGAATTGAAAGAATCCGCTACTTTTGCGAAATTATCCGTGGAGGCGGAGTTAGCTCACCTGCCGGAAAATCAGGTTCATTATCATGTTGATAACGTTGGAATGTAGTTGGTTATGCACTATTCTGCCCGCAATAGCGTTTGCGTCATCTAATTGTGACAAAAACCGACTCCCCGAAGTATCTCATATAACGGCCATGCTTTTAAAAAAAACGACACAATGGATCAAATGGTTTGATGATTGGAAACTTGAAAAATATTGCTTCTTTATTACTCTTGTTGGTATTTCTTTTACCTTCATTGGTTAAGCTTGAGCATCATCATAAACGCTTTGAATGCAAGTCAAAGAGCGGGATGCATTACCATGCATTTCAGGAAAAATGCACCGTTTGTAATTTTGAATTCTCTGTTTTTTCTTCAGACTTTGAAAATCTCGTTTTACAAAAAAAACAACCATTAGCCAACTATTGCAATCATTACAAGTCTGTTAATTATTCTACACTTTCCAACTTTTCATTTTTATTACGTGCTCCACCAGATAGACAGATTTAATGACAAGCACCATTTTTGGTGTTGAATAAAATTTTGTCTATCAATTAAACGTAATAAAATGAAAAGATTATTGATCATTTGCATGGTGGTAATGTCGTATCACATATCAAACGCGCAAAATAAAATAACAGGAAAAATTACCGACCAGGACAATTTGCCGTTGATCGGCGCAAGCATTTTTGTTCATGATATGAATAAAGGTACCGTTTCAAATTCCAATGGAACTTATGCTTTATCAAATTTGCCGAATGGCAAAATTAAAATTCAATTCTCAACCCTAGGGTACACCAATCGCATTGAAACAGTTGAGTTAAATGGAGAAAGTTTGGAATTGAATATCTCACTAAGACAAATAGCAATAGAAATGGAAGAAATAGTTGTTTCCGGTGGATACAACTCAGCACAACATGAAAATGTTGTAAAGATTGAAATACTCAAACTCGATCCCCTAAAAATTACGAATACCCCAAATTTTACTGAAATACTTACAAAAGTGCCAGGTGTTGATATGATTTCGAAAGGAAGTGGCGTTTCGAAGCCCGTAATTCGTGGACTGTCAATGAATGACATTTTAGTATTAAATAATGGAGTACGGTTTGAGAATTACCAGTATTCGAGTCATCATCCTCTCGGGATTGACGAATTTGGTATTGATAATGTCGAGATCATCAAAGGGCCTGCTTCATTGCTTTATGGATCGGATGCCATTGGTGGCGTTATTAATTTTATAAAAGAAAAACCTGCTCCCATTGGCAGTATTATTGGCGATTACAATTTGCATCTTTATTCAAACACGCTGGGCATGACCAATAATTTTGGTATAAAAGGAGCATCAGGAAAGTTCTTCGGAGGTTTAAGGATTGGACAAAAAACAAATTCCGATTTTCTTCAGGGAGGAGGTGTTTTTGTTCCAAACTCACGTTTCAACGAAAAGTCAATGAAGGCAAATGCCGGATTTACAGATAAAGTTGGCACTTTCAAATTGTTTTATGACTTCAACAATCAAAAACTTGGATTGGTTGAAGACGAAGCAATTGAAGCCATCACAAAAAGGGGAAGGGAAAACAAGATTTGGTTTCAGGAATTGAATACTCATTTAATTTCTTCTCAAAACAAATTGTATTTAGGTCAATTTAAACTTGACATTAATTCAGCATATCAGAATACGGAATTAGTTCATTTTGGCGATGTTGGTGTATATGAATTACAAATGGAACTTGCAACATTAACTTATGATGTCAAACTTCATTTATCATCGAAGGAAAACTCAGAATACATCATCGGTTTTCAGGGTTATAATCAAACAAATACAAATCTGAACAACAGAGAAACTAAATTATTGCCTGATGCTACGACAAATAATTATTCTGTCTTTGGTTTGTTACAATACACTTTTTTCAAAAAATTAAAACTCCAAACGGGCATTCGTTATGATAATAAATCGATTTACACCCGGGCAATTGGATCAGCAACAGATTCAATGACATATCGTGCACCACTCGACAAGTCATTTGGTAGTTTCAGTGGGTCGCTTGGAGCTACTTATCACTTATCAGAAAAACTATTGTTTAGAACAAACTTTGCCTCAGCATACCGGACTCCTAACCTGGCTGAACTTACCTCAAACGGTCAACACGAATTGCGTTACGAAATCGGAGACCAAAATCTTGTTCCCGAAAATGCCTATGAAACGGATTTGAGCCTTCATTACCATGTAGATAATATCACTTTTGACATTGCGGGGTACTACAACATTGTCAATAATTACATCTATATTTCACCAACCGGCGACACGACGGCTTTGGGGATTGATATTTTCAAATATAAACAGTCGAATTCTACTTTGTTTGGAGGCGAGGCAGGTTTACATGTTCATCCCAAATCATTAAAATGGTTGCATTTGGAAACCACCTATTCGTCTGTAGTTGGTAAACAACAGAATGGCGACTACCTGCCTTTTGTGCCGGCTCATAAATTGCGTTTCGAATTAAGGAGTGAAAAAGAACAGTTGCTGTTTTTTAATAAGGCATACGTTTCAGTAAACTCCCTCACCGCATTTGATCAAAACAACGCTGCGCCCGACGAAACCACAACAGCGGGTTATACACTGATTGATGTAAGCATTGGAGGAAATATCCAAATTAAGGATCAATTTATTTCGTTAAGCATCAGTGCAAATAATCTATTCGACAAAAAATATATTGACCATTTATCGACATTAAAAGAAGTAAACTTATACAATCCGGGTAGAAATATTTCATTTAATATGAAAATCCCTTTTGGAGTGACGAGAAATGACAAAAATTAATGAGCCTAAATATATAGTACTCTGCGTGTTGCGCAGCACCGCAATGTGTCGAGGCTGAACCCAACAAAAAGAGCGGTCGGATGAACCGGCCGCTCTTTTTAGTAGGATTGACGTAAGTGTCTAATAAGCTATCAGTTTCACGGTGCTCATACCCTTAGCACCCCGGGCTACCACAAAATACATTCCGGTGCTTAATCCCAGATCAGGAATAATGACGGTAGCAGATTTTTTATCCACCCGGGTTTGATAAACCACTTGCCCATACTGATTCAGAAGTTGAATTTGTGTATATGGAGAATCTCCTATCAAAACCTGAAGCGATCCGTTGGTAGGATTGGGGTATACCTTGATGGCATTGCTGTTGATTTCATTAACACTTAAGTATTGGCTAACCGCGATGTTATCTATAAATAATGGGTTTCCCAGATCACTGTATGATTCAAAAGCCAGTTTTACATCTGAGTTGCCGGTCCAGGCAGTTAAATCCAGGCTGACACATTGTGCTCCCCAACCGGAAATACACCAGTCGTCAGCTGTTTCAGGCCAAAAAGTGGAGGCCAGTTCATGGGTTGCAAAACTCCCAAATCCATCTTCTCCGCCGGCAAATATTCTGGTCCAGGAGTTGCCGCAATCGGACGAAATATAAACGATCAGAGAATCATATAAACGATCGTTGCGCTGGGCGTAGGCATATTGAAACTCGAGTGAGGCACTCGACAATCCCGAGAGATTGAAGGCAGGTGAAATCAGCCGGTCACGTTCACCTTCCGGTTTGTCGCGCAACAAAATACCCGCCGCCCTGTTTCCGGGGGAGGTTCCTCCGATTTGCTTAATTTCCCAGGTAAACTCACTGGTCGATTTTTCAACGGTCCAGTTGTTTTGAGCAAGCCCGTCTTCAAAAGTTTCAACAAAATAGGGTATCATTCCCCCGGCAGTAAACAATTCGGGCTTTTCGAGGGAAGAAGAACCATTCAGGTTGGTGGCAGTCAGGGTAATAGAGTAAACTCCGGGCTGGTCGAAAACAACCACCGGGTTTTGACTCGAAGGTCCGGTACCATTTACAAAAGTAACGGTTGAAGGATTAAACTCCCAATTCCACTGCCGTGGGAGATATTGTGTTAAATCGGTGAATGAAATAGTATCTGAAGTACAGCCAGCTATTGCACTGATTTCAAAGTCTACTCCGGGTAAAATGGTTGAACTGGTGGTAATGTAGGCTTCCTTAACCACGGTATTGCTTCCAATGTCATTGGTTGCGGTTAACTCAACGGTAAAACTCCCTTCAGTAGCGTAAAGTATGTTTTCAGGGTTTCTCTCGGTGGAGGCGTCAGGCTGACCACCACTAAAAGTCCATGCCCATTCGGTTGGCAGGTTCAGGCTTTGATCGAAAAAGTTAACTGTTTCTCCTACCGGGATCAATACATTGTCGGCAATAAAATCAGGGGCAGGGGCCTGAGCGAAATTAACAGCAGTAATTTGAGTCCGCCAGTTCCAACCGCCATTGGAATACTGTTGAGTATACCAAAATGTCAACCCGTCTGCCGGGTCAACTGTCATAGCTGAATAGTCGCCCCAGCGATTTATACCGGTCTGCGATTTGGTTCCTTCCTTGATGCTGATTTCATCAATGTCGAGCACACCAAGTCCCATGGGAGCTCCGGCAGATTGGCCCGCAATGCGGATAGAGGGAAAAAGAGTAGAAGACGAAACAGAATATCCAATGGCAATGTCGCCCAGGTCATTCATGGCTATACTTCCCATCCACCTCGAGGCACCATCTGCAGGAGCAAATGTTCCTTGCTGATAGAGTTCCCAATCGGCGTCATATTTTCTTAATTCATACCAGCGAACACCAGCCTGACCAGCTCCGGTGGCATTAACAGTATGATTGGTCAGCATAACTTCATAATCGCCGAAATTGCGGTATTGTAAACGATACATCAATCTGTCGGCCAGGTCATCCAGTTTTTGGGAGGTTCCTGGTTGCGAAATATTGATGTTATTGCTCGAATAGGGATCAACAGGGATATAGCCAAGATAATCAACGGTCGTGTTGTTCACGTTATTCCAGTCAACGGTGGCCGACCACATTTTAAGGGAAGCGCCCGCAACCGATACAAAGTAACAAGGAGCTCCGGCGGGAGGTTGCATCGAACCATCTGCATCAGAAGGAAGCAGACTTCCGTTGCTTGTACCCATGGCAAAAAATAACATTTGAGCATCAGGGTCACCTATCAACATCGCATCACGATCTAGGATGCTAATGCCTGCTCCGGCCCAGTTACCACTATCAAACTGGTTGCTGGTAAAGTAATAACCATCAGGCCAAACGCCAAACTTGGGATAGTCAGGCATGTTGTCGAATTGAAACGCATAACGATACCAGGCACCCAGCGGGTCACCGGTTTCCGAAACAGCTACCAATTCATAGAAAGGACCGTTCGGGTAATTGGGAAGTGAAAATTGGGTGGCAATCCACCTGTCGGAATATTCATCGTATAACACCACCGGGTCGCCATCATTGGTGTTCGACCATGGACCCGGGAAACCACTCCAAAGGGTAATATTATCCGCCGGGCCATAAGTCTTAACCCCGGATTTGTTGTAAATGGCGAAGCCGTTGTTAACCATTTGGAAAAATTCGTTTGGACCAACGTCCCCATCAGTATCAGGAGGAGCAACACCATAAATATTGGTAATGCCGGCGACGTTGACATCAATAACTGCATCAGCACTCATTGGGTTTCCTTGTTGTTTCTGCAAGGCAGGATCTTCTCCTTTTATCCAGGAAGCCTTCTGGTTGAATTTGCCGAAATCGAATATGTTGGGGATTTTCTTGTCCTTCCAAGTGCGCTCAATTTGGCCGAGTGGAATTGGTTGAACATCGCGCAAAGCCGGTGACTTATCGAAATAAGCGGCTTTAGCAATTTTGGTTGGATGAATGCTTTGACCAAACATACCCGTCATCGGAATGAAAAGAAGCAAGGTACAAATTAAAAATGCGGTAATAAATTTTTTCATGATTTTGATCCTGTTAATAATATAAGGTACATTTATTCAATTGGATAAATGAGTCGCAAAGATAGATAATCTGCTTATTCGGCATACAAAAAGTGGATATAATTCATCCGGTTTTGAACAATTTCCAATTACCAAATAAATTATATCCACTTTCGGATTATTGTAATAAACACAATTAATAGATAATCACTTTAACTGTTTCACTGTTGGTCTGTCCAATTCCCTTTAAGAAGTAAATTCCTGGTTGCCAGGTAATTTCACGCTCCACCACCCATGTTTCAGTCTTTGCAGATACTGGTATTTCTTTCACAATTTGTCCCAGATTGTTCATCACCTGAATTTTATCGAATTGATGACCTTCGGGCAAAGCAACATGGAAATTTCCATCGGATGGATTGGGGTATACCCTCATTTTGCTTAATCCCAACGAGTTACCGGGTATTCCGACCAAGCTGCTTACTGCAACATTGTCGATAAATATGGGATGACCTGCAAAGCTAAAGGTTTCGAATCGAATACGTACCTGATCGTTTCCTGCGAAAGCAGACAAATCGAGGGTAATACAACTTGCTCCCCATCCTTCCAGGCACCAGTCAGAAGCCACAGCCGGCCACCAATCATCGGTGGTTAATTCGTGCGTGGCAAAATTACCGGTTCCATTTTCGGCATTGGCATAAATGCGGTTCCATGTAGTGCCACAATCGGCTGAAACCGAAACGATCAATGAGTCGCCTGCCTCGGCATAGTATTGAGCATAGGCATGTTGAAACTCCAGTGAAGGAGTGGATGTATTGGCTAAGTTAAAAGGTGGCGAGATTAAATAGTCGCGCTGCCCAATGGCGAAATATTCTCTAAAATTAATGCCCACAGAATGATTTCCCGGTGCAGTGCCTTCGGTTTCAAAAACTTCCCAGGTAACGCCGGCATCAGGATTTTCGATGGTCCATTCGTTTGTTTTCACACCCTCTGTCTCAAAATCTTCCAGAAAATATGGTGTGTTCCCTCCCGCTTTAATCATATCGTCTTTTGTAGTGGTAGAGCTGCCATTGAGGTTGTTGGCGGTAAGCGTCACCTGATAATCGCCGGATAAATTAAATACGACTTCCGGATTTTGACTGTTAGCGCTGGTTCCATTCACGTAGGTAATGTCTGTAGGAACAAATTCCCAACTCCATTGATTGGGACTGTATTGCGTCATGTCAGTAAACTGCACCGGCTCGCCTAAACAGATGGCCTTTTTATCGGCAACAAAATCTACCAGTGGCAATATGGTTGCACTCACTGTTATGAATGATTCTTTGGTAATGCTATCGATACCGATGGCATTGTAAGCCACGAGCTTTACAGGATAAACACCTTCGGCGCTGTATTGAATGTTTTGTGGATTTTCTTCTGCAGAGGTTGCCGGAGAACCTCCTTCAAAGGTCCAGTTCCAATGGGTTGGGATACCTTCGGTGAGATCGGCAAAGTTAACTGTTTCACCCACAGGGATCAGGGTTTCATCCGACTCGAAATCACACACGGGTTGGGCTGCAAACGAAACACTTGCAATTTGTGTTTTCCATCCCCAGCCTCCGTTTGAATATTCGGTAGTGTACCAAAATGAATTATCATCCGAAGGATCGACCGACATCATGGAATAATCGCCCCACCTGTCTACACCTGATTGAGATTTGCTACCATCGAAAATAGACACCTCGTCAATATCCAGTACACCCAATCCGGCAGGAGCACCGGACGATTGGCCCGCGATGCGAATAGAGGGATAAGTAGTAGCACTCGACACGGAATATCCAACGGCGATATCGCCACCCTGGTTCATGGCCACCGATGCCATCCATCGGTTTTCACCATCGGCAGGGGCAAAGGTTCCTTGTTGGTAAATTGACCAGCCACTGCCATAGTTGCGTAATTCGTACCATCTTACTCCGGCCTTGCCATTTCCGGCATTCACGGTGTGATTGGTCAACATCACCTGATAATCGCCAAAATTGCGGTATTGCAAGCGATACATCAGTCTTCCGGCTAAAGTGCTCAACGACTGGCTCGTGCCGGGTTGCTGTATATTAAGTCCATTGGTCGAAAACGGCTGTGTTGGCAATGTATTCACTTGTAGAATAAAAGAATTGGTGGTGTTAACCCAATCAACATCCACCTCGTAAACACGCAGTACATTGTTTCCCATGTTTACCATGTAGGAGGGTGATCCTTCAGGGGGAAGCATCTCACCATCGGCATCAGCCGGTAAAAAACTGCTGTGGTTCGACCAGTTAGTGCCTATCACAAAAAAGACCATTTGTGCATCAGGATCGCCTGTCAGCATGGCATTGCGATCTAAGATGCTGATACCTCCACCTGAAAACCCGCCATTGCTAAATAAATTGGTGGTAAAATAGTAACCATCGGGCCAAACACCAAATTTTGGATAGTCGGGCATGGCATCAAACTCAAAAGCATAACGATACCAGGCTCCCAATGGATCACCGGTTTCGGAAACAGCCACCAGTTCATAAAACGGTCCGGAAGGATAATTTGGAAGTGAAAATTGCGTGGCAATCCATCGGTCGCTATACTCATCATACAATACAATGGGGTCTCCATCATTTGTACTCGACCAGGGTCCGGGAAAACCATCCCACAGCGTGATGTTATCGGCAGGGCCATACATGAGATTTCCCTGTTTGTCCCAAATGGCGAATCCGCTGTTTACCATCTGGAAATAATGGTCAGGTCCTACATCGCCATCGGTGTCAGGAGGAGCCACCCCGTATGTATTGGTAATTCCGCTAAAGTTTTGATTTACCTGTGGTGTTCCCGAAAACCAACGTGTTTCATCCTGTAAAACAGGGTCTGGTCCGGTAGGAAGTGGTGTGTTCTCCAGTTCATTTGTCAGGTGAAGTTTATTGGGAACCACTTTCTCTTTCCAGGCTCTTTTGCGAACACCCATGGGTATGGGATCTACTTGTCCCAAGGGTCTTGACATATCAAAATGGACTGCCTTGGTTACTTTTTCAGGATGAATTTCCTGAGCGGGCAGATTTAAGGTAAACGCACCCAATGCCAGTAACATCAGCATCATGGTTGTAAATCGTATTTTCATGTGTTAAAATTAAGTTATGGTGTTAAAATTGACTAACAGGCAAAAGGCACCTTTGTACATTCATCCGGTATCGGTTAAAGTGCCTAATACACACCTTAGTAAAAAGATATTTTGCTAAGAAACAGCATAATTCCTTATCCCTCTGTTAATGAAATGTTAAAGATAATTTAATCGTTCCTGCTAATATAAGTCGAGTCCTTTTGCCCCAGCATGACAAGAATAAACAGGAAAAGGATGCATGGGGTATTAACTATCATGTTTTCATCCATCAGCGGCCATCACGATCACTTTCGGGACTAAAGGGAGTTCTGATTTTCAGCCACTTCCCCTTTAGGGGATTGAGGGGTAAAAGTGGCTGAAATCGTTCTATTACCTTTTTAGACCGGAAATCATCAATAAAAAAACACCAACTTTGTAACTTTGTTCTATTCCTGTCGTCTCCTTGCAAATATGTCAAAAGAACTTTTCGATATACACATCATCCCGGTACAAAATAAAATGTACCGATACGCGCTGTCGATACTTAAAACGCCCGACAATGCACATGATGTGGTACAGGAATGTTTAATGAAAATCTGGAAAAAACGACACATGATTGCAACCATCGACAATCCCGAATCCTGGGCCATGCGCATCACCCGGAACCAATGCTACGACTGGGTGAAGGTAAACAGATTCAGTTTACTCAATGTGCCTCCGTTGGAACAGGCCGACACCCAACAAACCGATGAAGGTCTGCTGATAAGCGATCGCCAGAGGTGGTTAAGCCGGATTATCAATGAACTTCCGCCAAAACACCGCGAAGTGTTTCACTTGCGTGAAGTGGAAGAACTTTCGTACCAGGAAATTGCCGACATTCTTTCGTTAACTCTCTCGGAGGTAAAGATTTCACTCTTCAGAACCAGGGTAAAAATCAAAGATTTAATAACTAAAATAGATGCATATGGACTCGCGAACTAATCAACTACTCGAAAAGTACTGGCGGGCCGAAACCACCCCGGAAGAAGAAAAACTCTTGAAAGAACTCATGTCTTCGGCCCATGATTTATCAGATCAAACACATTACTTTGAAGCCATTTCGAAACTAAAACAACAAAAACCCGAATTTGCGTTTCAACACCCCGGCAAACAAATTCGCATGATGTGGTACACGGTCGCAGCATCGCTAATCATTGGTATTGTGGTTGTGAGCGGGCTTTTTCGCTATAATTACACCCAAGCGGCTTACAATGTTAACGATCCGGATAAAGCGTTGGAAATAACACGCCAGGCCCTGATGATGGTCTCCGACGGATTAAACGAAGGAAAAAATTACTCAACAGTCCAACTGCAACAGCTAAACAAACCAAAAGAGATTTTAAGCGGAAACAACAATAAATAACATACTTAAACTATTAATAAAACTAAAAACATGAAAAAATCAATCTTAATCATCACGTTCGCGTTTCTTGCATTCGGAGTTTTTGCCCAGGGAAACGTAATTACTTCTTACTTTAATCAATATGCCGACAACGACAACTTCACCAAAGTTTCTGTCAGCAGTAAAATGTTCTCGATGTTTACCGAGATGGAAGCCGGAAGCGAATCTGAAAAGGAATTTATGACGGCTGTAAGCAAATTGAAAGGGTTGAAAATTGTAATGACCGACAGCCTTCCTGATGCCATGCAACTTTACAAAAAAGCGATTGCGGATGTCGGGAAAGCGGGTTATGATGAACTTATGACCGTCAGCGATCCGGATCAAAGCATGTTGTTCTCGATAAAAGAAAACAAAGGCATTATCGAAGAACTGATCATGGTAGTTGGTGGTGGAAATAAATTTGTACTTTTAAGCCTGTATGGCGAAATTGATTTAAAGAACATTTCAAAGATCGCACAGCAAATGAAAGTAGAAGGACTTGAGAACCTTGGCAGAATGCACCATGAGTAGTTACAAAATCATATTTCTGTTGTTCCTGACGGGGTTGATTCAACCCCTTTGGGCGCAACAAGAATCCATTAAGGAATATGCCGATTCGACCAAAACACGCACTTATTGCCTTTATCCCAGCACACTTCGTATGCTCGATCCCACCCGAAACCCCAACTTCTATCAGGTGGTGAACAACATCGAAAAACTGGTGATTTACACACTCGACTCCACCGCTGTCGCGGATAAATCATACCTGAAAATGTTGCAAGGCTACCAGGCATCAGGGTATGAGGAATTTGCAGCCATGTATGGCGGGAAGAATCAGTTTTTTCTTTATGGTCGCGAAAAAAACCAGGGAGGAAACTATGTAGGCGTCTTTCAGCAGGAAGATCAAATGCAAGCCTTTTACCTGAGCGGGCAAGTCGAATGGAGTAAAATTCCAACGTTGATCCAAAATCTGCAAAAAGGCGACCTGATCAATATCTTTCAAATAAAATCCCAACAACGTGGCCACAACCCTCACGATTAACAACCTGACCAAGAAATTTGGGCGTTTAACTGCCGTCGATAAACTGTCGCTGACCATCGAAAGCGGACAGATTTTTGGGATACTTGGCCCCAATGGAAGTGGAAAAACCACCACTTTGGGCATGATTCTCGATGTTGTGGCCCCAACCGATGGTCATTATAGTTGGTTTAACAACACACCCAACGAAGAGGCCAGAAAAAAAATAGGCTCCATCCTCGAATCGCCCTGTTTCTATCCCTACCTCACCGCAGTTCAAAACCTGAAAATCACGGCACACATCAAACAGTGCGGAACCTCAAATATAGAGGATGTACTGAAACAGGTAAACCTGTACGAACGTAGAGACGACAAATTTAAGACCTACAGTCTGGGAATGAAACAACGACTCAGCATTGCAGCCGCGTTACTCAGCAATCCGCCTGTACTCATCCTGGATGAACCCACCAACGGACTTGATCCTGAAGGAATAGCCGAAGTCAGGGACCTCATTACCCGGGTAGCCCAACAGGGGAAAACCATCATCATGGCCAGCCATTTGCTCGATGAAGTACAAAAAGTATGCACTCATTTCTGTGTGCTGCGCAAAGGGGTGAAAATACATGAAGGTCTGGTAAAAGAAACCCTTGAAGAGCTGAACAAAGTAGAAATATCAGCAGATTTCGACCAGGATCAGCTCACCAATATCCTGTATGATTTTGCAGGCACCGAAGAAATAAAAGCCAATGGCAACGGCGCATTGCTGGTAACCCTTAAACCCGGATTTACATCTCACGAAATCAACAGCCATTGTTTTGACAACCATGTCATCTTAAAAAGACTGCTCACCCAGACCAATACGTTGGAAAAAGAATTTCTTAAAATCCTCAAAGAACATGATTGATGCAATAAAACTTGAATGGTTAAAAATCAGAAACTACCGTGTATTCTGGATTTTATTGGGCATGTATTTGTTGGCACTGACTATTATTGCCGCAGGCGGGGTGTTTTTTCTTGAATGGCTTAAAAGCCTGGGTGCTGATTTTAACGGCATCGATCCCACCATCGTACCCATTTATGATTTCCCCGACATCTGGCAAAACATGACCTACCTGGGTAGTTTTGTTAAAATCCTGCTGGCTTTTGTGGTCATTATATCAGTGAACAACGATATCACATACAACACGTTGCGACAGAATATTGTGGATGGTATCAGTAAAAAAAAATACCTCCTCAGCAAACTCATTTTTATTATTGTTCTGGCGGGTATCAGTACTTTATTTTTATTTTTCACGGGAATGATTACCGGGACTATTTATTCACATGTATGGGAAGGGCGCTTTATTTTTGACGAGATGGAATTCCTTGGCGCTTACTTTTTCGATATCATTGTTTATTGTTCGCTGGCCTTTTTACTTTCACTCATAATCAAAAAAGCAGGTTTTGTTATCGTGGTGTTATTTCTGTATACCATGATGTTTGAGCCGGTTGCCAGTGCCATTTTAACCAACGCCCCCTATTTTAAAGACAGCTTTTGGTCAGGGCTGGTAGCTTTCTTTCCCATTCAATCGCTCAACAACCTGATTACCGTTCCTTTTGGCAGGTATGTTTTTATGGAAATCCAGGACAATATTCCATTTAAAACCATAGCCATTGCAAGTGGTTGGTTGGTTTTTTATCTCACAATGATTATCACCATTCTTTCTAAGCGCGACCTGAAATAATATCAAATTATTCAACGTTTGCCATTTTTAATTAATAAAAGGCTTGTTACATTTGTGCAGTAAACACCTGCGCAAATGAAATCTCTCAATGTCAATTTAAGGGCCTGGAATTTATCTGACCTTGAATCATTGGTTAAGTATGCAAATAATGCCAACATTGCCAATAACCTGACGGATGCTTTTCCTCATCCATACAGTGAATCTGATGGCCTGAATTTTATCAACACCGTAAGCAAGGACAACCCGGTTAAAGCATTTGCTATTGAAATCAATGGTGAGGCTTGCGGGGCCATTGGTATATTCCCTCAAGTTGATATCCACAAAAAGAATGCTGAAATGGGCTATTGGCTTGCCGAACCATTTTGGGGACAAGGGATAATCACCAAACTTGTGGGTAAGATGATTGAGTATGGTTTTGCCACCTGGGACATTGACCGGATATTTGCCCGTCCTTTTGGATCGAACATGGCATCACAGCTGGTGCTAAAAAGAAACGGAATGAAGCTGGAAGCCAAACTTGAGCGCACAATTTGGAAAAATAACCGGTACGAGGATGAACTGATTTTCGCCATTCGACGCCACGATAAATATGATCCTTCATGATAAACCCGAACATCGCAATAACAGCCGTAAAGCCTCAAAACAGGATTGCGTCTCTTGATATTCTTCGTGGTTTTGCCTTGTTGGGGATTGCAATGGTCAATATCCTGGGTTTTAACGCCTCTTTTTTTGATTTTGGAGGGTTCTATAGTCAGCTACCCGATCCTTCACAAGTAAACTTTTACGAGGTAATCATTGGTCTTTGCGCCGATAAATTCATTTTTTTATTCAGCTTTTTATTTGGATATGGTATCTGGATGCAATATCACCGCTTTACAGTCAGGCAGGGTCACTTTTACGCATTCTTTATCAGGAGAATGGGTGTTCTTTTGTTGTTTGGAATGGCTCACGTTCTGTTTTTATGGGCAGGCGATATCCTTATACCCTATGCCATTGCCGGGATGGTTGTGTTGGCACTTAGCAAATTTTCAAATACCATCTTGCTCACCCTGGCTGCTTTCTTTTATTTCTTCGTTATTTTCTGGTTAACAATTTCGGTATGGATTCCACTTCCCAATGCTCTTTCATCCACTTGTCCGGAATGCATGGGCCAGGCAATGGAGGTTTATGCCCAAGGCAACTATCTGTCCGTTCTTAATCTCCGCTTAACAGAGTACTCCGCTTTCATTCCGGTGAACCTGATTTACTATTTTCCAAAAATCATGGGCATCACACTTTTTGGATTTGTTACTTCAAGACTGCAATTGCACCTGCAATTAGAACAACATAGAAGGGTATGGTTATGGATAACATGTGTAATTCTTGCAGTAGGTTGTTTGGCTTACCTGTATTATGAAAACCTGGTGATGACCATTATTTCGCCTGAAAGCGAATTTCTTACTGCTGCGTATATGTTTGGATATGAAATCATGAATCTTTTTTTAGCCTCAGGTTACATCCTTGCGATCTTACTCATGTGTTCATTCAAACCTTCCCGATTAATCCTTAAACCTCTTAGCTATCCCGGCAGGATGTCGCTTACCAATTATTTAATGCAATCGGTTTTCTTTGGATTTCTTTTTTATGGATGGGGCTTGGGATTTTTTGGTTGGCAGAAGCCGGCGCAAATTGAGATCTACGCTATTTTAATATTCCTGTCAGAAGTTTTGACGAGCTATTTTTGGTTGCAAAAATTTGAACAGGGGCCACTGGAACATCTTTGGAAAAAACTTAGCTATCGCCATCTAAGCCGGAGGTAATCCAATCAATAACTAAATCTTCCTGAATACACGATGAAGTTATTGTCCTAAGGTTTCGTCTCTGGTGAGGCGCTTACTTTTAAACGATCTTACCTATATTTGTTTACCCTGTGCAATAAAATTAAAGGTAGCTAGTTTATCAGATTGGTTCATAGCAGAATAAAAAATTAAAAAAAAATATTAAACAGGGTACCACGTATAAAAAAATAAATAATTTAGCCCGCTTGGAATCAGCATTTGAATTGGCTTTTGTAATGGTTAAAATACAATATTAAATTAATTTTTTTCTACCAATCAATGCGCTCAACACGAAAATTAAGAATTGAAAAGTAATAATCTATATCAAAATGAAAGATCATAAAACCAGGGTAATTAAAGATTTTGAGAAACTGACCCCGGAAATTCAGGAGCAGATCAAACTCGTTTATCCCTACGGATTTAGCCAACATCTGATTCGATTTACCAACAAAGAAGGCAAATTTGTCAGTGCGTTGCCTTTCGAAACAGATGAAATATATTACCTCGTTCGGATGACTTCCGAAAAAGCCGAAGAAATTATTAGCGAAGACGATGACTATGACGACAATGGTCATTTAAAGGACGATGCAAGGGATGATTATGAGGATAAATATTCCGATCTGGACTATTTAGCCGATAATTTTACTGAGGAAGAAGAGTTTTAACCTCATCACGTTCACTACAACGGGTCTGTCTGACAACAAGGCATTTGATACCTCTATGGCTCTGCCTTGGGGTAGTTCATTGTTTGAAATCGGTAGCTTTCTTGAGAATCGCTTCGCTAAAAAAAACGGAAAGTGTGGAATATTGGTTCAACCCTATTATCAGTATCATCGAATATTGAGGTAGTTCGACGATGAGCTAATGCATTTACAAATAATTGAACAGCAATCAACTTCAATTATTCAGTTAACTCTTTAACCAGGGTTCTGTTCAACTTTTGCATGGCTTTTTTCTTGATTTCAGGAGTCAGAAAACTTGAAACAGTGCTTACAGCAAAGCTTAAAAATGCGATGTCATCAGTAAAACCCAGCACGGGAATGATGTCTGCCAACAGATCGGTTGGCAGGATAAAATAACCCAAAGCAGCTACCATTACCATTTTGTTTCTGGCAGGTACATTTTTATCCTTTAGCAAATAAAAAAGAATGAGGGCATAGTAAATCAAGATAGCCCCTGCTTTTTCAGCAACAAGCCTTATTTTTTCCATCAGGGCATGGTCGTTAAAATAAGCTGTATATTTTTTAAACGTTGATGGTATTGGTATCATGTTATTATAACTTTTATTTACGCTTGCCGGAAGTTCATTTCTTCATTAATTGTTCCATCTCATGGTTTTCATTCGTATCCAATAGGTTATTCATGTCTTTAACAGATTGCGGTTGAACTTCAAAAGCTGTCACCACATTGGTAATGGTCCTGATGTCACTCACAAGTTGCTGCACCCGATCAGGGTCTGTCAGGTTTTTTATAAGCAACAAATAATCAGCCTCTTTCACAGTAGCCAATAACGTACCTCCGGTGTGTTTATTGCTTATCAGGTAGTAATTTGTATGCAATTGGGTATCATGAAAAAAGAACCAGGAATAGGTGCACATCACATCACCTGTCCGGGCATAAGCGATGTCATCGTAATGAATCAAATCAATTCCCAAAACCTGATTTAGAAAAAAAGTAAACCGGTAGTCTTTGAGGCTGCTTATAATCGCTATCACCCTGTACTCTTCCTGTGAGACGTACGCAAGTGTATGTTTTCGGGGCATGGTATTGGCGTTTAATTCTCCTTTCACAAAGGTACACAATTAGCCTTGTGAATACAGTTGGCCGAAAGAATTTATCGGGTACCTGTTTTGAACAGTAGAGTTACGCTTTATTCGAGTTATCAATAATTGCATTCCATGCTTTCTCGGCGGCCAGCTTTTCAGCGCCTTTTATCGTGTAATCATGAGCCCTGGCCTTGATTTCGCCATCGATTTCTACAGCTACCACGTATAGTTTATCGTTTCTTTGTCCTATTTCACTAAGCACCGGAAACGATAGTTCATGCTTTTCTTTTTGAGCCCACTCCAGAAGGCTGCTTTTGAAGCTAATTTCTGTGTCGACGAGCTGGTCAATATCGAAATGTATTTTGATAATTCTCTTTACCAGGATTTTGTAAGTGAAATCATACCCTTTATCAATATAAATGGCTCCCACGACTGCCTCAAAAGCATCACCCCCGCTTGATTTCCCTTTCTGCTGGTGATCACCGCCGATACTGATTAATTTGGTCAATCCCAGTTTTTGAGCAAGTTTATTCAATGAAACTCGGCTTACGATTTTTGAACGCATCTCGGTTAAAAAACCCTCGTCTTTATACGGAAACAGTCTGAAAAGGTAGTCGGCTACCACTGCGCTCAGAATGGCATCACCCAGGTATTCAAGCCGTTCGTTGTTAACCTTTAGGCCGTGTATTATTTTTTTTGAAGCTGATTTATGACGCAATGCCAGCTTAAACAAAGAAATGTTTCCCGGATAATACCCAAAAACATTTCTTATGGCCTGATGCAGTGCCCTGTCAGATGAAAAATACGATCGTAATTTATTGCCTAATAGCAAATCAGCCGCTTTATTTTACAAATTTCTTAAATATAATCGAAGCATTGTGTCCACCAAATCCAAAAGTATTAGTCACAGCAGCACGAATCACCCGGGGTTGTGCTTTATGAAAAGTGAAATTCAACTTATTGTCTATTTCCGGATCATCGGTAAAGTGGTTAATGGTAGGAGGAACTATATCGTTTTTCACGGAAAGTATGGTGGCAATTGCTTCTACAACGCCCGCTCCACCGAGTAAATGACCTGTCATCGACTTAGTCGAATTGATATTCAGCTTAAAGGCATGATCTCCAAATAGGTTCACAATGGCCTTTGGTTCAACTATATCTCCTACGGGGGTTGAGGTTCCGTGTGTGTTTACATAATCAATATCGGTAGTTTCCATTCCTGCATCTTCCAGCGCGGCTTTCATACACAGGTAGGCACCCAGGCCCTCGGGATGGGGAGAGGTCATGTGATAGGCATCACCCGACAAACCTGCTCCGGCAATTTCAGCGTATATATGGGCACCGCGTGCAAGGGCATGTTCCATTTCTTCGAAAACAACCCCGCCACCCCCTTCGCCAATGACAAATCCATCACGGTCTTTATCAAAAGGACGCGAGGCCGTTAGGGGATCTTCATTTCGGGTTGAAATGGCATGCATGGCATTAAAACCACCCACCCCGGTCTCGTTTACCGCAGCTTCAGAACCTCCGGCAATAAAAGCATTGGCTTTTCCAAGACGGATATACATCAAGGCATCCGCCAAAGCATTGGCAGAAGAAGCACATGCAGAAACAGTGGCAAAATTAGGTCCCCTGAATCCATACTTAATACTGATATGACCGGCGGCAATGTCGGCTATCATCTTTGGGATAAAAAAAGGATTAAACCGGGGAGTTCCATCACCCTTGATAAAACCAGACACCTCTTCAAAAAAAGTGCCTAATCCCCCGATACCTGAAGCCCAAATAACCCCAACACGGTTTTTGTCAAGACTTTCGTCCTGAAGCAACCCGGAATCTTCGATGGCCTGATCGGCTGCAATTAATCCAAACTGTGCATACCGGTCATGTTTTCGAACTTCCTTTCGGTCAAAAAACTCCTGTGCATTAAAGCCCTTTACTTCGCAAGCAAACTTGGTTTTAAAGTTTGTTACATCAAAAAGGGTTATTGGACCGGCTCCGCTCACACCAGCAAGCAAAGCGGTCCAATAATCTCTTACATTATTGCCAATAGGAGTTATTGCACCAAGACCTGTTACTACAACTCGCTTTAACTCCATAACAACTTATTTTACTGATGTGCTTCGATGTAAGCAACGGCGTTACCTACAGTTTCAATCTTTTCAGCTTCTTCATCAGGAATTGACAAGTTAAATTCTTTTTCAAATTCCATGATCAACTCTACAGTGTCAAGAGAATCTGCACCTAAATCATTGGTGAAGCTTGCCTCATTAGTTACTTCACTTTCTTCTACTCCAAGCTTGTCAACAATAATGCTTACAACTTTTGAACGTACGTCTGACATATGTGTATTTTTTGGTTAAACTCAGTGCAAAGAACGGCATTAATGCAATAAAAAACAATAGTCATGATAACTTTTTAAGCGATTGGATAGTAATCACTTATTGGATAACCTGTTGGTAGAGCGAATAATTAACCTTTGTGTTAACTTTTCGACTTTCAATAAATCCTATTTTTGTCCCAATTTAAAGGGGGAAGCAGCCAATGAAAAAAAAAATAGTCGTCCTGGCCTCAGGAAATGGGTCCAATGCAGAACGAATCATCACCTTTTTCAGGGAAAACGGACTTGCCGAAGTAACTTTGGTAATTACAAACAACCCAAAGGCAGGCGTGTTGGAACGATGTCAGCGGCTTGGTGTTAAATCAAAAATCGCTTCCCGCGACGATTTTTATACCCGACACCAGGTACTTGACTGGCTAAAGAATGAACAACCTGACCTCATCGTGCTGGCCGGGTTTCTTTGGTTGATCCCTGCCGAAATCATCCGGGCTTTCCGAAACAGGATTATCAACATTCATCCCGCCTTATTACCTGCCTATGGTGGAAAAGGAATGTACGGACATCATGTGCATGAGGCCGTGATTGCAGCAAAAGAAGAAAAATCAGGAATTACCATCCATTTTGTAAACGAAAAATACGACCAGGGAGATATCCTGTTTCAGGCCGATACCCTAATCACACCAGATGATACACCCGAATCGCTGGCCGAAAAAATCCATCAACTGGAATATAGGTACTTCCCTGAGATTATTGAGTCGCTTCTATAGACACAATTTATTTCGACCCGCCGGGTTGGAAAAAACCCGGCAGGTCAGGCTAATTCCTCTTCATCTGAAACTCGATGGGTTTGTTGCCGCGGCTGTTCTCTTTCCTGAATACAAATAAAGAATCACCTCCCCATTCAAATACAATCCGGTTTGGATAAGGCCGATCCATGTTTTCAAACCAATACGAATTCCCCCTGCTTTTACTTAACAAAAGCAATTGAGGGTGTAAATAGCCTTCACAGTTCCCCAATTGTGCAAATACGGAATCATTGCGTTTAAAAATAATATATTGCTCAACGCAGGTGGTGTCGGCAACCAATAAGGTGTACATCCGACCTTTTAAGGCAGAATCGCCAATGGATTTCCATTGCAGGTTAATCAACACGTTACCGGACGAAGACCAGTTCCCCTCAAGGGTTTTCATCTGAACAAAAGCCTCTTCCGAATTGGGAACACACCCGAACAGGAGAAAAAAAATTAGAAGAATCAATAACCGCCGTACCATGCCAAATTTAATTAACCACATTTTACCGACTCCAAAGTAACAAAAAACACACCCTCCTTAAACCATGATTTTAGCTTATTTTTGCGCAAAAATATCCCTATGTCTGATTCAACAGAAAAACTCACCGACTTATCCGCACTAGGCGAATTTGGACTCATCGATGAACTTACAAAAGGTATTGTTATCCTTCATGCTTCCACCAAAATGGGCGTGGGCGACGATGCCGCGGTAATTCAGCCGGAAACCGGAAAAGTGATGCTTGTTTCAAAGGATTTGCTCATCGAAGGCATTCACTTCGATATGGTTTACATGCCTTTAAAGCACCTGGGCTATAAGGCTGCGGTGGTGAATATTTCAGATATTGTGGCCATGAACGGTGCGCCAAAACAACTGTTGGTGGGATTGGGTGTTTCTTCCAAATATTCTGCCGAAGCCATAAAAGAGATTTATGACGGGATAAAAAAAGCCTGCGAAGTTTATCGGGTAGATTTAATTGGTGGTGACACCACTTCAAGTCCGGCTGGTTTGTTTTTAAGCCTCACCATCATCGGCGAAGCCGATCCTGAAAAGGTTGTATACCGCAAAGGGGCTTCACCAAATGATTTGCTATGTGTAAGCGGCGATTTGGGCGCGGCCTACATGGGATTGTTATTATTGGAAAGAGAAAAAACAGTGTTCCTGGCCGATCCGAATATGCAACCCGATTTGTCGGACAAGGAATATCTGCTTGAGCGTCAATTAAAACCGGAAGCCAGGATTAATGTCCTGAAATTGCTTGAAGAAGCCGGTGTAAAGCCTTCTTCAATGATCGACATTTCGGACGGACTGGCTTCAGAAGCCATGCATTTGTGCAAGGCTTCGGGGACAGGTTGTGCCATTTACGAAGATAAAATTCCCATCGACCAACTCACCTTCGACACGGCTAAGGAATTTAATATCGTTCCTTCGGTGGCGGCTTTAAACGGAGGCGATGATTATGAACTGTTGTTTACCATCAGACAGACCGACTTTGAAAAAGTAAAATTGATGGAAGGCATCTCCATTATCGGATACATGACAGACGACAGTGAAGGCGAACGACTGATTACCAACGACAACCAATCCATTCCACTCAGGGCACAGGGTTGGGATGCCTTAAAGAGCAGAGATCTCTTTCCGGACAAGTAATAGCATTTCGCAACCTATTTATCTTTAGCAGCATGACCACGGTTGAAATTATCATTCTTATTACGGCGGGTTTGATGGTTGGGTTCATCAATACGCTGGCAGGGGGTGGCAGCATTATCTCCCTGTCAGTACTCATGCTCATGGGTTTGCCGGCAGGCGTGGCCAACGGCACCAACCGCATTGCCATCACCATTCAAACCCTCGCGGCCACCACCAGTTTCCATCAGCAAAAAGCACTTGAATTACGAAAAGCAATCTACCTGTCAATTCCAACTGTTTTAGGTTCGCTTATCGGTGCCTGGCTGGCCGTTGATATTCGGGAGGACATTTTTGAAAAGGCCATCGGCGTTATCATGCTGGTGATGTTGGTGTTTATCTTTTACAAACCTCAGAAATACATTTATGGCAGGGCAGAAATTACAAGCAAACCCCTTAGCTGGAAACTCTTGCTCATCTTCTTCCTGATCGGTATTTATGGCGGATTTATCCACCTGGGTGTAGGTTACTTTTTGCTTGCGGGCATTGTGGCCGGTGCTGGTTTCAACCTGGTAAAAGCCAACGCCATCAAGGTATTTATCGTACTGGCGTATTCGCCCTTTACCTTGTTGGTTTTCCTGTGGTATAACCAGGTGAACTGGATTTACGGACTTACCCTGGCCATTGGCAATGTAACCGGAGCCCTGATTGCATCGCGGTTAGCCGTAAGCAAAGGCGTTGATTTTGTGAAATGGGTCATCGTAGTGATCATCCTCATCACTGCCGCCGACATGTTCGGAATTTACGATTTTAAAAGTGTCGTTAGCGGATTGTTGCCACAACTTCAATAAGATACAGCGTGACTGCCGAATCCGATATGATTCAACGCTTTTTCCTACATTTGGGGTTTTAATACTCCGCACATGAAGAAATTATCTTTCCTCTTTCTGGCCTTGATTCTATTTGGCTGTGTCCCACATCAGGCTCCAAAACAACCCGCCTGGGCACTGGCCATCCACGGCGGTGCAGGCACCATCACAAAAGAAAGTATGACTCCTGAACTGGAGCAACAATATCAGGAAAAACTGGATGAAGCCCTGCAGGCAGGCTCGGAAATCCTTAAAAACGGCGGCACCAGCCTGGATGCGGTTTGCGCAGCCATTAATGTGATGGAAGACTCTCCGCTTTTCAATGCCGGAAAAGGGGCTGTTTTTACAGCCGAAGGCATAAACGAAATGGATGCTTCCATTATGAATGGTGAAAACCTGATGGCCGGTGCCGTGGCCGGTGTTAAACGCATCAAGAACCCCATTTTAGCTGCCCGGGCGGTGATGGAAAAAAGTCCCCATGTGATGCTCATGGGTGATGGTGCCGAGAAATTCGCTCAAGACCAGGGCATCGAACTTGTCGACAGCAGCTACTTCTTTACCGAAAACCGATGGAACAGCTATTTAAAAGCACGCGAAAAAGCTTCTAAAGAAAATTTCGGAACCTGCGGAGCCGTGGCGCTCGACAAGCACGGAAATCTGGCTGCCGGCACTTCAACCGGGGGTATGACCTACAAAATGAAAGGACGTGTGGGCGATTCTCCTATTATTGGTGCAGGAACCTATGCCGACAACAACGGTTGCGCCATTTCCGCCACCGGACATGGAGAATTCTTTATTCGCAATGTGGTGGCCTTTCAAATAAATGCTTTGATGAAATACAAAGACCTGTCGCTGGATGAAGCAGCCCGGTACATGATTTTTGAGGTGTTAAAACCTATCGGAGGAGAGGGGGGCGTGATTGCGCTCGATACATTGGGAAATATATCCATGCCTTTTAACACAGCCGGCATGTACAGAGGAACAATCACTTCTGATAAAAATGCTGAAGTAAAAATCTATGGTGATGAACGCTAAAAAAAGGTGGCTCTCAACGAAAGCCACCTGGTCATCATCAACTTATTAATCAAATCAACCTTTCCCTGAATTTTACCCCTTACCCTAAAGGGTGATTCAGGGAAAGGTTGATTTGCGGATTAAATTAATACTGCTGATAAATAATTACAAATCAACAAAAAACTATCTTTTTACAACCATCTTTTTTGTGGTCGTTTTATCGTTCAGAATAACCTGAACAAAATAAATGCCTTCGTCCAAACCTGAAGCCTGAATAGCTACTTCATATAAATCGTCGTTTACCTGTCCGCTAAATAGTTTTTCGCGTTGGCTTCCATCCTGGTTTAACAGTACCACCTCTATATTTTTTCCATTGGCATTTCCAATTTTCACTGTTCCTGTTTCCTTCACAGGATTGGGGTAAACCGAAATCAAAGCTTCATTTTCCAAATTTGTGGAAGCTGATTCCTCTGCGTTTGCAGGATCAAAAAGCAGAAATCCCATAGGCGTATTCCATTTGTTGCCATGTCCGGGTTGGTTTCCTTTAAAATGGCTGCCTTTGCGGTGGTTGTTCATTCCGTATTTTGGGCAATCAATCAAATCAGGATTCAGGCCTCTGATTTCGTCAAGCGATTGTCTGATTTCGCTGCTGTGGTTCAAGGCGATATCTCTCACAGCCTGCATGCTTTCCTGCATATCGGCCCGCATGGCATCGAAGTTGGGATCGTTGCGACGTGCACCGGGTACAAAATCTTCGCTTTCCCTCCAGGCTTTAAACATCGCCTTGCGAACCTGTATCTTTTGGCGGGCTAGATCAATGGTTTCTTTTTCTGCATCGGAAAGGTTGCTGTCGAAGGCAAGCCGTTCTTTGGCAACTACCGGAATCATTTCATTGTTAATCATCGGATTAACGCCCGACTGCATTCCATTTCTCCCGTTAGGACAATTGCCTTTCCCCATATTTCCATTTCTGCCCAAGCCACGTCCTGCACCCTGTCCAAATCCAGGGAAGGGCTTGTCAGGATTCATCAGCAACAAGGTCTCAGGATTTTCGAACCGGCCGATCCAAAATTCAGGACCTGTATTCCCATCCGCATTTTTCATTTGACTGACCCCGTTTTTTTCATGAATGGCTTTTATATCTTCTCCCCATTTCGATTTGTGGTCTTCAATAAACTGCCTATAAGATTTGTTTTGATCGGGATGATTGGCCGTAATTTCTTCGGCCCGGGCAACACAATTGAAGTTACCGTCATTTGCGTTTCTGCCGCGTTGACCATTCTGTGCGAACCTGCCATTGCCAAAGGTCGTCTGAATTTCCTCTAACCGGGCTTTCTCCTGTGCAGACAGCGATTGTACATAAATATTTTGTTGCTCCATAAGCAACGGTTTCACCTGTTCATCAAAATATTTTTTAACTTCTTCGCGTGTTTGTTGCCTTTGAGCATTCTGCCCGATCAGTAGTGAAGAGAAAAGTAACATCAAAGTGGTTACCCATAAATTTCGCTTATTCATATTTCAAAGTTTTAAGATTTGCAGTTTAGACATTCTTATTGCTTCAATCATTCCCCGATTTGTAAACTTTTTATGGATGGTTTATAAATTCGGAAAAAAAACCCATAATGTTAATATTTTGTTAATATTATTCTTGTTGCAACATGTATATTTTATTGGCGTTAATTTGCAATCTTCAAAAATCAATCTAAATTATGAGGGAGTTAACAACCAGAGTGGGAGGATTTCTTTTCCTGGCTCTGATTTTTGCTGTATTTTCAGGTTGTAAAAACGAGCCTGATCCTATCATCGATGATACCATTATTGTAAGTGATGTGTGTTACGAAGATACGGTGTATTTTCAAAACGACATTCTGCCCATGCTTTCGTCCACTTGTGGAACCGCCGGATGTCATAATATAGGTACAGCAAAAAAAGGCGTTGTGCTAATTGATTACCTTTCTGTCATGCGAACAGGAGGGATCAACACGGGCAATCCCGCATCAAGCGATATTTATGAGGCAGTTATTGGCTCGGATGAGCGCATGCCTCCTTCACCCAAGCCTCAATGGACAGATCTGCAAAAAAACCTGCTACTCACCTGGATTTCGCAAGGGGCAAAGAATAATAAATGCTTAAACCTACCATACTGCGATACTACAAATATTACCTATACAGCAAGTGTGCTACCCATTTTTGAAAAATACTGTTACCCTTGCCATAGTGGCCTAAACCCCGCTTATAACCTAGACCTGAGTAATTTTGCACAGCTCTCCGCCTTTATTGAGAATGGGGTTTTGGTGGGTGCAATTAATCGGGAACCCGGTTACTACCCCATGCCAAAAGGCAGCGATCCCCTTACCCGCTGTGAAATCAGAACCATCGAAATTTGGATTGAAAACGGTACACCAACTAACTAAAATGAAAAGAACAATTACCCTGACCATCGCATTTATTACCCTGGTATTAATGAATGCTTGTTATTACGACAGCGAAGAAGCGCTTTATCCCCAAACCAGCCTCTGCGACACAACCAACGTAAGTTATTCTGCAACCGTTTTCCCCATTCTTTCGGCACAATGTGTCGGATGTCATTCGGGGTTCGGAGCCAATGGAAATGTTCAGCTCGACAGTTACGAAAATATTGTATCAGCAGTTACCAATGGGAGCTTGATGGGAGCCATCAGGCATGAATCAGGTTGGTCGCCAATGCCAAAAAACACGAATCAACTGGATGACTGTAATATCAGGAAGCTGGAAATATGGGTGGCCAATGGAACTCCAAACAACTAATCTCTCCGGGATATGAAAAAATGGAAATTTTTCCTGATAACCACTTTGGCAATGGGGTTATAATGGAACATACATCATTCTGGAGCAATGTTCAATCATTAACTAATAATAACTAACCATGAAAAAACTCGTGCTGCTTTTAATTTTTTCGCTCACCTTTTTCCAATATGGAAATGCACAGCGATATCTAACTAAAAACGGTCAAATTTCTTTTTTCTCTGACGGGCCGCTTGAAAAAATCGAGGCCCAAAACAACCAGGTGAACTCGGTACTGGACGTAAAATCAGGGGATTTTGTTTTTAAAGTGTTGATGAAGTCGTTTCTCTTCGAGAAAGCCCTTATGCAGGAGCATTTCAATGAGAATTACGTCGAAAGTGATCAGTTTCCCAATGCTACCTTTGTAGGGAAAATTACCAACCCGGAAGCCATCGATTTTACCAAACCCGGCACTTACGATGCCATCCTTGAAGGCAAACTGTCCATCCACGGGGTAACGAAACAGGTGAAAGAACAGGGCACATTTCAAGTTTCTACGGAAGCTATTGTTGGCAAATCGGTATTTATAATAAAATTGGCCGACTACAACATCAGTATCCCGGGGGCAGTTGCCGGAAAAATTGCCGAAGAAATTGAAATCAGGGTGGATGTTCGTCTCGACCCTCTTAAATTTTAACCAGTTTGATCATGCTATTCTCCAAACCAAACCATCCCAAAATAATGAAAACCACTGTTGCCGTACTCTTGCTCACCTTTTTTGTTAGTTCATTCCGATTGACCGGACAAGAAGATTTGATGGATCTCATTGGCGATACCAAACCCACCACTGAATACACCTATGCGACCTTCAAATCAACACGTATTTCACTGGGACAATCGGTCGAAAATCCGCCGGAAGGGAATTTAATTTTCGATGTCCAACATCACTTTGGACCGGCAAATATTGGATTCAACGACTTTTTTGGACTCGACCAGGCCATCACGCGGCTTGGACTTCAATATGGGATTACCAATTGGCTAGCCGTTGGGATTGGTCGATCGACACTTGAAAAAACAGTGAATGGGTGGGTAAAAATAAAATTGCTGAGACAAAGCACCGGCGAAGTAAACAGTCCGGTTTCTGTCAGTTATTTCGGAGATGCTGCATTGAGTACCCTTAAATGGGCCGACCCTGTGAGGACTAATTATTTTTCGTCCAGGTTGTCGTATGCCAGTCAGGTACTCATAGCACGAAAACTGAGCAATGCACTTTCAGTTCAATTAAGCCCGACCTATATTCACCGCAATCTGGTTGAAAAAACCACCGACGACAACGATGTGCTTGCCTTGGGTGCAGGTGGCAGGGTAAAACTCAACAACCGCGTCAGTCTGAATGTGGAATATTATTACGTGTTGTCGGCCCAAACAGCCAAAGATTACAACAATTCGCTGACCCTTGGCTTTGACATTGAAACAGGAGGCCATGTTTTTCAGTTATTCTTCACCAATTCCCAGGGCATTATTGAAGAACATTTCATACCAAAAACGACCGGAAAATGGTTAAATGGGGACATCCATTTTGGATTTAATATCTCAAGGAACTTCGTCCTGAAAAAACCAAAAGAATTCCAGGACTAGCGTACCACGGTTACTATTCCCTTAAAGCTGAGTGGCCTCAACAAGTAATCTGTTCCTGAAATTTGATACACGTACGTTCCTGCAGGCACCGGATCACCCGCAGTATTGTTACCGTCCCACTTTTCTTCGTAGTTGTGCGTGCTAAAAATCTGGCCTCCCCAACGGTCGAAGATATAGAGGTTGAAATCGGCAACCGGCGTTCCCTTGATTTCGAAAACATCGTTTAATCCATCTCCATTGGGCGTAAACGCGTTGGGTATAAACAACCTGACTTCCTCGGTTAAGGCTACATACAGGGTAGTGTCGCCCAAACAACCATTCACTGTTTCAATAAACAATTGGACCGTATAATCTCCTGCTGCCTGATAAATATGTGAAGGGTTCTCCATGTGGCTGGTATCACCGTCTCCAAAAGTCCAAATATAGTATTGAATGGTTGAATCGCTGATGCTTTGGTTGAAAAAGTTGATTTCGGGTGTGTCGAGGGTGGTCAGGTAAGGATCGGCGGAGGCATTGGCTTCCGGGTTGGGATTTACCTGAATCAGGTTGGATTGGAGGTTGCTTCCGGCACAGCGGTTGGTGTTGTTTACACTTAACCTAACCGAAAATAACCCGGCGGTAGTATATTCATGTTGCGGGTTTTTTAAAGAAGAACTGTCTCCGTCGCCAAAATCCCAAACATAGGTGGCATTGGGGAAGGCATCGGCGGTAAAATCAGTAAACTGAACCGTCACAGGCAAACATCCCTCCAGCAAATCGGCCTGAAAATCAGGAACAGGCAGCGGGTCAATGCTGATTTGAATACTGGTATCGTTGCTACAGATATACTGATCAACATGGAGGCTGATGTTGTAAATACCGGCATTTGTATAGGCATGTGTGGGGTTTTGCAACCGACTCGTGGTTCCATCTCCAAAATCCCAGATCAAGGTGTCTGGGGTACCTCCACCATAGGTAAAGGAGATTTCCTCGCCGGTACAGGCTTCAGAAGGTGGTGTAAATAAAAAGTTAGCAGAGGGTATTGGAAATACGGTAAAACTCTGAGTAGCCTCTTTATCAATACAGTACAATGAAGAGGCGTTTAAGGTATACGTGTAGGTGTCAGGCGTAACAGGGTTGAGTACAATGGTTTGGGTGGTTTGTCCACCGGGTTGCCATTCCCAGGATTCAGCATCGTTGGCAGTAAGTGTAATGGTTGTTCCGGGGCAAATTTCGGCACTGGCCGGATCGATGGTAATGGCAGGCACAAATAAATCGACATTCACGGTGATGGTGGCCGTTTGAATATGATTGCATAAATCCAGGATTCGCAACGCATATTCAGTGGTAACCGAAGGGCTGACAGTAACATTGTTGGTAGTCGACAAAATAACTCCCGGATTATTGGTGGCATACCATTCGAATTGCTGGGCTTGCGCATTGGCCGTCAGTGTTTTTGATTCACCATTGCAAATCCAAACATCGCTACCCAGTGTAAGTTCCGATTGGTTGACCAGGAAACTCCCGGTTTGTGTTCCCCCACAAACATCCGTGATTTCAAAACCGCAGGTCCAGAGGTCAGCGCCCACCACGTCATCATATACCACCGTGATTTCATTTCCATTTTGATCGCCAAGAGGCGTATTGCCCGGCAATTTGTACCAACGCACATGATCGATGGTGTAATCGGAAAAAGAGGGCGTTTCAGCATTTATTTGAATCACGATCGATTGCCCTGGGCCACACAAAAAGGCATCTAAAACCGGTTCCAGCACAATGGGTTTGTTGATGATCTTCACTTGTATTGTTGAATCGTTACCACATCCATCGCCCACATTAACAGTTACAAAATCAGGACTTGCATTCACCTGATAAGCTAAAGTATCCATGGCTGGCAACTGTCCGTTCCATATGAAATTAATTGGGGTAACGCCTCCCTGAGTTATATCGGTAATGGTAATATCAAGCGTTTCTTTGCAGTAGGCCTGGTAGGTTTTTGGATTTTGAGTAAAAGTAAAAGGCTCATTGTTGCGGAGGGTCATGGGAATGCGTCCGGAATATATTGGACCACCAAATGGAGTTGGACGTCCTTCGCAAGGATTGGTAGCATATTGAAACGTTACATTGGGAACGTCCGCCGTCAGATTGATGGCTTCCAGTAAAATGGTGATTTCGGTTTCGCCGGGAATAAAGCGAATGGAATCTTCTGTGATAACCATCCCTGTGGCCAGATTGCTCACCCGGATTTTATCGCGGTTGACATCGGCAAGCACCCTGAAAGGAATATAATAATCAACAGGGGCAGTGGCATCAAGCGTGAATGTCACTTCGATATTGTTACAACCACCTTCTATCAGAAATCCGTCGAATGCAGGATTGGTAAAGTGATAACCAGCTTCCCAACCGGGATGGTCCATCCCACCTTTTAGGCTATTGGCCTTTAGAAAAACAGCAGAATTGACCGTAAACCCGTATAATGGATCATAGGTGGCCGAATCCATATAAAAATCTTCAATGGCAATTTTAACTTTATAGTTGGTGCATGGAATAACATCCCTCTTCCGAATATAGATGGGGTCCTGGTTTCCAGCCCTTTTTGTAAATCCGTCAAATTGGGTTCCAAGTGGTTGCGAATTTGGTGGAGGTGTCGGGTTGGAAACAAAATGACCTGAAAACAGCGTATTGGCATTTACGGTACCAACACTTACCCATCTTCTTGGTTTTGGAGTACCCGGTGGTGGAGCTGTTTCGGGGAGTATGGCCGAATTTTCAAATTGATTGGGACGTTCGATGGAAATGGCAAAAAGGTCAAAAGCCTGGCTATTTGACACGGGGAATCCGGTCAGGTCAATATCCGGTTGTTTATTCCAGGGATATTCCTCAGAAGCAAATACATAATCCATTACAATTTCTTCGCCATAAGGTTTGTATGTAAACTCAATAACCGCGGCGTCACCCGTGTATTGCATGGCGGTATCTTTAAGATTCATGGCGCCAAACAATAAATTGTACATATTTAACAAATCGTGGTCGCCTGGAGTGCCCAAAACATCGCTTTTAAAACCACCCGTATTCGGGGTAGCGGCACTGGTTACTTTTCCATTGGAGAGCACCAAACCCGCATTTAAACCAATATCTATTCCATTCCAAAACAAACCACATGCCTGGTGGTCGCCAATAAATTTGATGCTGTTGGTATCAATAATCCCACCACCTCCATGCAATCGGTTCAGCACCCAACTTCTTAAGGTGTCTTCATCGTATCCAGTTGGCGTATCTCCCTGCGGAAGTTCAAGCACCTGAAGCGGAATCTGAGCCGAAACCGAAATCCAGGTAAATAATAGCAAAAACAGTATATATTTAAATTTATTCATGACAGCAAAGAAATATTTTCACGAAATTACTGCTTTTTTCTACCGATGGGATGTTTTACCAATGAATCTCTTGATTTGTCTCATTTGGTTAAAGTGATATACAATAGGATGAGTTTTAGTACGGATAGATTTCATGATGCTCCGATTTACAAGAAAGATCCTTCTGACAAACATCTTTTACTTCATAAAAAAACCGCCTTATAAAAGCGGTTTTTTAAAACACAGGCCGAAGCCCTGAAAGTATGTGGAGTTATGATTGCCTGCTAGGAAATCAATTCAAATTTCACCTTGATCAGTACTCTTTGTCCGGCGTAATTGACCAGGTTTTTATCTTGCACTTTTTCAATGGTGTTTACCACATAATTTTGCATTTGGGGTGAAATACTATTCGAAGCATCTACTTTTAACGTACCGTTATCCTGGATAACCATGCTGACTACCACGCAACATTGCGTTTTGTTCTTAATGGCAAATTCAGGATAATCTAAACTCTTTTTAACTAAATCAACTACCGAAGCCCTGACGGCTTTGGAGGCTGGAACAGGTTTGCTGGCAAAAGCTGTGGCTGTAATAAACAAACACAGGGTGAGGATGGTTGCAATTCTTGATTTCATGACTTTAATTTTTTTAAGTTTACATTAATGGTTGCACTAACCACTTTACTAATCCTGTGCCAAAGTTGGTTATTGGTTGATATATAGAATTTTAAATACCACATCTTTTTATTCGCCAGCTGTTCTCACCAGCATACTGTACGACACTGAAACAGACCTGTACATATACGAACATCTTATATATTTTTGATTAGCAATCTGTTAACGAATTTTAACAAATGAGCTTCCATTGGGCAAAATGGGTGTTCATTATTTGGAGAAGAAAGGGATTATCCGAAAGTCACTCAAACACATCATACCGTTTTCTTCCATCAGGAAGATTCATGAAATGAGTGATTCAAACAATTTACAGATGCTCCTATTTATTTTCTCACTAAGTTTGCAGCTGTTTTTCAACCGCTAGCAATCACAACCATGGAATTTCCTGAAAACGAAAAAAAGTCATTGAATTTTATCGAATCTATCATTGAGGAAGATTTGCAGAACAACAAGAATGAAGGGCGAGTACACCTTCGTTTTCCGCCCGAACCAAATGGATACCTGCACATTGGTCATGCCAAATCTATCTGCCTTAACTTTGGTCTGGCGCAGGATTATCATGGTCTTTGCAACCTTCGCTTCGACGACACCAATCCCGAAAAGGAAGATGTAGAATATGTTGATTCGATTAAAGAAGACATCGAGTGGCTTGGTTTTAGCTGGGATCAAAATCCTTATTTTGCTTCCGATTATTTTGAGCAACTCTACAAGTGGGCCGAAATGCTGATAGAGCAGGGAAAAGCATACGTTGATGAACAACCGCAGGAATTGATCAGCCAACAACGGGGCGTTCCTACACGGCCCGGAACGGAAAGTCCTTACCGGAACCGACCCATAGCCGAAAGCCTGGATCTGTTCCGCCGCATGCGTGCCGGGGAGTTCAAAAACGGACAAATGATCCTCCGTGCAAAAATTGACATGAGTTCACCCAACATGCACATGCGCGACCCGATTATGTACCGCATCCTGCACCAGGAGCACCACCGCACCGGAAACGATTGGTGCATCTATCCCATGTACGATTATGCCCACGGACAATCCGACTACATCGAAGGAATCACCCACTCGGTGTGCACGCTTGAATTTGAAATCCACCGACCTTTATACGACTGGTTTCTGGATCAGATCACCGACAGCAGTTACCGCCCGCGACAGATTGAATTTGCACGTCTGAACCTGAGTTACACGGTGATGAGCAAACGCAAACTGCTCGAACTGGTACAGATGGGGCTTGTAAATGGATGGGACGACCCGCGAATGCCCACCATCTCAGGTCTGCGCCGCAGAGGTTACACACCTGAATCGTTGCGAAATTTTTCGGAACGCATTGGTGTGGCTAAACGCGACAACGTGATTGACATGGGTTTGTTGGAATTCAACGTGCGTGAACACCTCAATAAAATAACCGATCGGGTGATGGCCGTGCTCGATCCGCTCAAGGTGATCATCACCAACTATCCTGAAGGCAAAACAGAAAATATGATGCTGGTAGACAATCCCGAAAACCCCGAAAGTACCAGCCACGAGGTGCCCTTTAGCCGGGAAATCTACATCGAACAGGACGATTTTATGGAAAACGCCCCCAAGAAGTTTTTTCGTCTGGCTCCTGACCGGGAAGTCCGCTTAAAAGGGGCGTACATCATCAAATGCGAAGACTTTAAGAAGGATGACAACGGACACATTACCGAAATCTATTGCACCTACGACCCAGAATCGAAGAGCGGTGAAGCAGGCTCACAACGCAAAGTAAAAGGAACCCTGCATTGGGTGTCGGCACCACATGCTGTAGATGCCGAGGTCAGGCTGTACGACCGTCTTTTCGTGGACGAAGATCCTGCCGGACATAAAGAAGTAGATTTTAAGGAGTTTATCAATCCCGATTCACTCAGGGTGATTCCAAAGGCCAAACTGGAACCCTGGCTGCAAAAAGCCATGGCAGGCGACAAATTCCAGTTTCAGCGCCTTGGATATTTCTGCGCCGACAAGAGCAGCACTCCCGGACATTTAATCTTTAACCGGACCGTTGGATTGCGCGATAACTGGGCAAAGAGCAATGCATAATGCTCATATTCCGGTCGATAAAAACATTAAATTTTTTCAGAAAAAATCAGTTGTTAAACTTGATCGGTATTGAGCAAAAATTTTACCTTTGCGCCCTTATTGCCTGATGGTGTAACTGGCAACACGTCTGACTCTGAATCAGAAGAGTCTAGGTTCGACCCCTAGTCAGGCAACAAGACCCTTGAATTTCAGGGGTCTTTTTTTATGATTCATTGGATGGGTTTGGTGTGTGTCAGGCTTGCTTGCCTGAGATTGAAATTTCAGGTTACACTGTCGGTCTTGTCTACGGCATTGTTTAACGGGCTTCGATTCATAGCTGAAAGTTCCCGGGTTGACAGGTGAATGCTATTTGTGCAAGACTCTGTAAAACCTCTGACCGATCATTGAATGATAAATTCCCTCAAATCAGCATGCAGCAACTGCTCAAGCTCGTCAAAGTGATCGGGTGTGGTTTCGGCAAATACAAATCCAAAGATGTGAAACTTGACCACATCTGTTTTACGCAGTTCCAGCACTTTACCAAGCTTCCCGGTAAGTTTTTTATAGTCGAAACGGGCAATTTTCCCTGCCGCAATACCCGAATTGTTGTTGAGGATAATGATGCTGAATGAGTTTCCGGAATGATGTTCGAGGATAGTATTCCAATCCGGTTTTTTGTCAAGCATCACATATTCGTAAGGATTAAACCCAAAGGCGTAATGGGTAAGTTCGGCAGACGTGCACCATCCTCCATAGCGCAACGGGTTTCCTTCGATGGGCATAATTCTGCCACTGTGGTCAATCCGAACTTCAAGATGGATTGGGAAATTTTTAAGGCACACCAAATTCCCCAGTTGCCTTAGGAAATCAATGAACCTGTCCATGTTTTCACTGAGTACTTTTGAAGAAGTGGTGTACAGCCGGTCGCTGGTATCGGCCTCTCCCGAAAAAAGGTGGTGCATCATGCCTAAAATCACAGGCTCACCCTTTTTGTCATAAAAAGCATCAATGGTGTACTCCTCCCCTTCAATTATTTCTTCGATAATGAATTTGGCTGTGTCGACCACCTCTTTGGGGTAGGTATCTTTTATCACCTCAGCTTCTTCCCGGATCTTGATTTTAACCTTTTCCCAACTTTCGGGCGAGCTGACCTGGTGCACTCCCAAACTGAAAAACCCAACGTTGGGTTTGATGATAAATGGCCTGGGCAACTCACCGTATTCAATATCTTCAATTTTATCAGGATCGACTTCCCTGAAATAAAGATCCGGATAAAGTGCAGAAACCAGCTTTCTGAATTTCAATTTGTTTTTGAAAAGCTCCACCTTTTCGGGGAGTTCAGAAAAAGATAAATTTTTGGCTATCCAGCCGATGGAATTCTCGGAAGAGGTATAAATGGTAGGAATTTCACCTGTTTTGTATTTTTCGATGGCCTTTTTTTCGGAAATAAAATGGATGCCCTCTTTGGGTAAGAGCATAACGGCATCGGGAGTTTTCAATACCGGAAATTGATTGGTCAGCAGGGTTTGCCTGAGCAGATCCGAAACATAAGGCAGGTCGATGATGAACATATCTCAGTAAATTAGCCTGCAAAATTAGAAACACTTCATACGATTTAACCAAAATCAGGGTTTTTATTCTCATCTCCCGCCATCCTATGGCCATCGGAAAGCGGGAGCGAGGATGTCTCCGTCATTACTTACATAACCCTACCTCTGGCGCGCGAATGTTTCGCGTGCCATTAATACAACAATTTGCAAATCAACAAACTGAGGCTGGTTAAATACTACCAACCAGGCTATATTTTGTTTAAAGTTTGAGAATATGGTAGTTGATACAGGTAGAGGCACGCGTTGGTAAAACGCGTGCCAGTGACAGGTATTTGAAACCAATTTGTATGCACGTCCCAAGCTTACAATATCCTCTATATTGCCTGCTTTTGCACCGTTAACTATATCATCAAAGGGTTCATAATCTTTATACGAGTCAAATAATTTGTAAACTTCCTTGTATTTTTCTTCAATACCTTCTATATGCTCATAGTTTTTTAAATAAGAAGTGCAATTGCTTCTAAGCATTGCAATATCCTCAATATCAATATCATCATGAAGGGAGATGTTTTTACTCTGGGCTATAATACATAATACAGCATTGGAGGGTTCGTCTTTCCCAATATTTTCTCTGCCTCATCCAGTTTTGTTAATACAGTTGTGTAATCTTTTTTCTCAAAGGTTTCTTCCGCTTCTTCAAATTTTAATTTGGCAATAGCAGTTTGGGCCATTGAAATTTGAAAAATCAATAGCACGGTAAAAAACAGTATTAGGTACTTATGCATTTGATTAAAATTAATTTATGATGTTTCGTGTCTTTATTTCTAATCTCAATCATTAAGTAAATAAACATGTCATTCTTAAAATAAAAATGTTAATTAAAGCTCTCATCAACAGAATAAATTTCAATATAATCCAAGTCACTTTTAAACATGTCATAGGAAAGTATAATGGATATTTTTTTTTGATATCTTTCCCAAATGTATTTTGTCTCACCATTTTGTTGTGTGATAACGGATTCAAATCCAAAAAAGATATTTAATTGTTTTACAAGATTATCTGCTTCATTTTTAGCTTGTTCATTATCCCTAAGAAGGCCTATCAAACCAGAATAACCAATAATTACATCATTTTTGTTTATTATTACATTTAGATCATTTTCTCGTATTCCTACATATAGACTATTATTAAAATACTTGGTCCTAATTATCCAATATTGGCCATAAGGAGTTGGTTTATATGTTCTCTTAAACCACCATTCAGCAAGGGGTTTAGCTTCACTTACAGTTTTTCCAATAATCCTATCCCACCCTTTATAATAAACATAATTTCTGAACCTTTCTTTTTGTTTTTTTTCATTCTCAGAAATTGCAGCTATTCGCTTTCGTTCTTCTTCAATTTTTTGTTTTTTATCGTTTTCCCAATCTTTTAATGTGGTGGCGTATTGTTTCAGGCTTTCAGATATCTTATAAATCTCCCTGTATTTGTCATCATTGTTTTCAATGTTCTCATAGTTAGTCAAATAATAGGAACAATTATCCCGGACACTTTCCAGTATTTTAAAATCCTTTAAAGGGTCGATAGTGATCATATTATCCTGGCTTAATATCCGCAGGTAGAGCATGGGAGGATTGGTCTTTCCCAAAATTTTCTCTGCCTCATCCAGTTTTGCTAATGCAGCTAAATAATCTTTATTATTAAATGCTTCCTCTGCATCTTCAAATTTCAATTTGGCAATAGCAGTCTGGGCAATTGAAATTTGAAAAATTATTAGCGCCGCAAACAGCATGATTAGGTTCTTATACATGGTGTTTATTATTTATTGTTTTGCTTTTGCTGCCTGGATTCTTGTTGTCCATTCTTTAGCCATATGTCTGTCTTTTTTCACATTACTCCACCCTTGAGAATATATATTTACCAATAGTTCCATTGCATCTATTTCACCTCTATCCGCAGCCATTGTTAAGTATTTAATAGCCTCATCTGCTTCATGAACTCCATTAAAGATCCACTCGGTATAAATTTTCCCAAGTAAGTACATACTCCTACTATCATTCTTTTCAGTTGCTTTTTTGTAACAATCAGATGCTTTAGAAATATTTTGCTGCTCTCCTTGTCCATTTTCATACATCCAGCCTAAATTTTTTAATGCATTGAGATTATTATCGATTCTAATGGATTTATTATACCAATTTCTGGCTTCTTGAAAATCTTGTTTAACCTCTACACCATCATGATATAAAAAGCCAATTTGAAAACAAGCATCAGAATTTCCTTTTTCACATGCTTTTGTGAACCAAATTATTGATTCGGAGACATTTTTTGGCAAACCAGTTCCGTTTTTATAGCAATAGCCTAAATTTGCTAGTGCTTTTTCTTCTCCTTTTTTGGCCGCTTTTTTATACCAGTTTATTGCTTCGGTAGTGTTAACAGGAACGCCATATCCGTTGGCATAGCATGCACCAATAGTATTCATAGCCCCGGCCACCCCTTTATCGGCAGCTTTTTTTGACCAAATAAATGCCACATTATAATCTTGATCAACTCCTTCCCCATTATAGTATAAAAGCCCAATTATATACATAGCCTGAGAGTTCCCTTTATCAGCTGCTTTATGAAGCCAATCATTGGCCTTTGAATAATCCTTGGCATTAAATGCATCCGCACTATTAATTAATTCCGGCATACTGAGATATGAGGCATTATCCTCCATTTCTTTTAGCTTCTGTTCGATTTCGTATACATTTTTAAATTTATCAATGTTAACAATTTCCTCGTTTTTATCCGAAAAGTCGAGGTATTGTTTCACTTCAGATTGCTGTAATTTATTGTAGCTATATTCGCAATCATTATAATCACACAAATTATCTAATGAAAGTATTTTCAGGTAACTGATTAAAGCCGACCATTTGCCTAAATATTCCTGTGCTTTATCCAGGTGGCTTATTGCTTCTTCAGAGTTGTTTTCATTAAAAGCTTTTTCAGCTTCATCATATTCCATGCGAGCTTTAAGGTCGTTTTGTGCCGAAATAGAAACGCAAATGCTGATCGTTGCAAGTAATAGCAGGATTTTCTTTTTCATAATAATAGCGAATAAATTATTATTCATAATTTCAGTTTTATCCTCTTACACACATACAAGCATGACTCATGTGTGATTTGGGTGCATTTTTATCTATTGTAACATTATCCTGTACCATTTTCTTTATCAGATAATAGAGATCTGCCTCAGGTTTTATTTCCTTGAACGCCTGGTAAGTGATCTGCACGTCAATATCCACTGAATTAATGGTCCGCTGGAAAATGGCACCTGGCCCAAGATTATACTGAAAAATCACATTGTCGCCTGAACTTATGGTAAGAGTGGCTTCAAGTGAGGAAGTGATGTTTTTGAAATTCATAAAAAGATCATATCCGGCTGTTCCTCTGTTTATTTTTTTATAAATTGCCCTTACGCCTATATAATCCACTTCTGTTATTTCTGTTTCTGATATATCAGGGTTGTTATCTGTCGTTTTTTCTTTTGTTCCGGTTTCCCAGAAATCATCTGCTTTTTTGTCAGATGATTCGGAATTTATTTTTTTACTGCCAGTCTCCCAAAAGTCATCTGCTGTATTACTGGCTAATTCCGGTTTTGTTTTATTATCTCCGGTGCCCCAAAAATCACCCGATTGGTCAATGTTGCCATGAGCTGGTTTCCCTTTGTAGTTTATGTATTGTATCGCACCATCCGTTTTTTGGAAAATGTTAGCCATCCCCTGTTGCATAACACTTGCTTCCTTTTCGCTGAGGTAATAACCGTTTAATGTTTCGTTGTATGGTGAAAGGTTAGAAATTTCTCCAACTATCGTTGACTTGAATGGCCACGTACCATCACCATACCGGCCAATGGGAAAGATATTGGACAAATATAAAACCGGGGTTTCTGCATCCATATGGTCAGGGTCATAAGCATAGGCAAAATAGTAAAGTGTACCTGCGTCAACCTTTGTTGACGATAAAGGCAGGGAACCTTCTTTAAATTTTGTAAACAATTCTGTACGTACTGCGGTTAACATCCGTTTCTTGGTTTCCTGAATTTCTAAGAACTTTGCTTCCTTTTCTTTTTCTAATTTTTCCCTATAATATTTTTCATCATCTGCTGCTTTTATCTCATTTACTATACCTCCTATTAATTTCAGCCCCTCATTCATGGTCGCGTCGTCGGAACCGTTAAAGCTTGCATCCACCCTGCTATTCCATTCAGCATTATTGTTATCCGTGAGGGTTCTTACCTGGTTGTTGATCTGGCTCATTTTTTCATTAAAATCAGCCATCAGTGCTTCAACCGAAGCATAGGTTTCATTAAGAGAAGTGGTCGCTCTAAGATCATCCTTGGCATCCTGTACAGCAACTGCATCATTATAATTTTGCATTCTCAGCGCCGACTGTTGTTCAATTTTTTTGTCGGTTTCAGCCTTATCGTTCCAGAAATCGTCTGTCTGCTTTTGAACACTTTTATTTATTTCGTCTTCAGTTGGCGACTTTTGTTTTGTATCATTTTGTTGATTGGTTGTTGCTGTATTGTTAGATGAGGAAGATGATTTTTTATCATTCCAGAAGTCATCTTCTGCATTGCTCGAAGAAGTTCCATTATTGCTGGTTTCTACCTTTGTTTCATTTTTTTCCTGGCTTTCCATATATTCAGCATAGGGCAATTTGTTAAAAACCAGGACTCCATCAATTGCAACATCACTGATACTTATACTCCCGCTATTATAAAGTGAAATACCTTGTTGTTTTATAGGTTCATCTATTTTTTCATCCATAGTGAAATTTTTACCAAGTAACAGGTACCAATCTAAACTATTGGAAGTTCTAGAGCTCATGGCCTTTGATGCACCGCCGCCTTTGACCGTGTATTTCACAGGTAAATAATAAAACGCGGGAGGATTGGCGTATTCATGCACAACGGAAGCAGGTAGCTGGGAGGAGCCGATTGTTGTTCCGTCAATAATCAGCCCTTTAAAAGAAGCAACTTTTATATCATAGTCAATACCCATTCCATTACTTCCGCTCATTATCGTCATTGTAATAGCCACATTTATACTGTAAAGGCAACCATCTTCGCCATTGGGCGGGGAATAATTTATCGTTCCGCTGTAGTTAACCTGTGCTGAAACGAAATGACTTGATAGTATGGCCAATATAAACAAAGCCATTACAATTCCAGGGTTAACCCTACAAATGAAAATCTTACTTAGGTTTTTCATAATTTCTAGAGTTTTAAGATACTAACAATTATGTTAATTGATGCATTTTTCAAAACAGCTACTATGTCATTTTTCAATGTGTTTATTTTATAATTATAGCATTGGCAGCATCAAAACCATGACTTTCACAACGATGTTGATTTGGATTTGCCGCCAACCTTATATCTACACAACAGTAGGGGACATTTGCAGAACGCTCATCATCGCCATCCGAAGTGGTATAAACTATACCTTTAGTAAAACTCAAATACCTTTTAGACCCATCAGGCCAGGTTTTAAGCTCTGTAGTTAACAGTACTGGCCAAGTATATATATTATCCAACCCTACAAAAGACTTTTCGAAGATGAAACTGTATTTAGTGCTTTCCTTATCTCCAACATTTACATTATTCAGAGAAAGCAACATTCCATTACATAATTCACTTTTACAATATACTTCATCTTCATTATTCACTCTAAATTGTATCTGTAGTGTAGCAACCGGACCTTCTTGTTTTACAATAGCAATACGATATTGAAGTGCTTTGTCAGACTGTACAAAAAGCCATTGACTATACTCTGGATGTAATTGTGATATTGCATTAGTTGCTGCCAAAGCAAATAATAAAAATGAGAAGAAAATCTTTTTCATGTTTTTTGTCTTTAGATTTATTAAACTTTTGCAGACTCAGTTTTCTCCGCTGCATGAGAGTTTTGTAATTTATTAGCTTTTTACCACCTGAAATTGATCATTGATTAATGTACACCTGGAATTGTTCTCCCATGCATTAGTTGTCCATTCTTCCACTATTTCAGTCATCTGGTTTCCATTTACATAATAAGAAAATGTACGTTTCTCCTAGTTCATCCATGCATTGCTTAACCATTTCTCCTCAATATTCGTGAGTAAAGTCCCGTTTGTATTGTATGTATATGTGTTTCTGATTGAATTTACCCACGCATTATTTACCCTTATTTCTTTCAGCCAGATCGAAACAAGACCATTTGCATCAAATGTTTGTGAGTGTTTTTCAGATAAACTATTCTGTTCATTAAAAACAGTAACAGTATTCCAATCCCAGATTAATGAACTGGTCGACTTTGAATTATTGTTCATCGTCACCAGGTTGTCATTTTCAGGAAAGTGCGAAATCATTTCTTTGATGTTATATTGCGGGTCGTTGCCTTTCATAAATGGGTTTGTGAATTGCCCGAATCCATTGGTGAAGTACAACAGGCTTAAAATGGCCGACGTTTTGTATATCTTGTTTTTCATATTGGTAAATTTTGATGTGTAAAATGATTATTTGAATTAAATTTTGGTGAAAGTCAGTGCTTCACCAGGGCCGCTTCCTGCATCGTCATAAGTCTTGAAAAATGTAATAGGGTAAGTTAAGCTTTCATTGGGCAAATTATTGCCAATTACACGAAATTGGTTATAACCAGGATGCCAAAACCCATAATCATATATGTAATATTTGTAATTGAACTTAGTTACTGTCCAGGTAATAGAATAACCACCATTTGGAAAAGGCTGGCCTCCCTGTCCAATATAATTTCCAGTACCATCGGAATAGAGTTCAAGGTCGTAAGGTGCATCACTAGGGTAGGCTAAATTCGATACGGTCCAGCTTCCTATAGCTGCTGCCCTGTAAATTTCAGTAGAATCAGGAATTGTTGTGGTAATAAAACTCACTTCTGCACCATAAACAATATCATTAGCAGTTGTTGCATACGCCCTTACAAAATATGGGGTATTTACTATTAATTCAGTCAAACTACTTGTAAAATTCCCTGCACCAGTACCATCAGATGTATGTGAATCTGTGATTAATGGGTTCGAAATAGCACTCCAGCAAATGCCTCTGGCTAAAATTGGTGTACCGTCGGAGACTATATCACCTCCTCCAGAAGCTGAGGTTGCAGTAATATTAATCATAGGTGAAGTCGTAATCGTTACACTGGCTGCTTGTCCAACCAGTTGTTCCCAAGTCAGTAAATCATCAACGGAATAATCAAATAATATTTTACTAAGTATAGTAACTTTCATTCCTGCCGCCATTTTGAATCCATAATACATTTTCCACCAGGGATTTTGGGTCAGGTCTGCTTCAATCTTTCCGTAGCCTTGTGCATTAAAATATGGCCCGACAACATTATAAAACAACAAATTTATTTCGGGTTTTAAATATGCCATAGCCCCGGCATTTACATTCAGTTGAGGAGGAGTATAGTCGAATGTTATATCATTATTCTCATAATTTGACCAACCCTCGTATTTAATGTACTGTAAACCAGCATCTATAGTTATGTTTTGTGTAAGTGTCGTTGATATGTTTCCATTTGCAGTTCCATTCAATCCAAGTTTTACATTTATGATTGGGGTAAGCACCAATGCAAAAGGTGGTACTGGCAAAGGAATCAAGATTGGTAACATAGAAACGGTTGCAATAGTAATTTCTTTATCAAGCGTAAATTCAGTTCCTGCAATCAAAGCAAGGTTAAAATCTTCTGCTCCTTCTAATCCAAATTTCACTTTTTTTAATCCTTGTAAAATACTTGTTTGCACTTGAAGAATTACATTTGAAGAATATTGAAAATTACCTTTCAACTTGATTTGTGGCGCAATTTCAGTATTGATATTCCAATTGAGCATAGTGCCATTAGTTGTTTTTGTGTTGAGGGTATCTAAATGAATGCCCGGATAATAGTACTTAATGCTTTTTATTTTGGAAAAATCGAGAGGACCCTTATAATCAATATTTCCTTGCTGAATTAGATCGACAAGGGTTGCCTGTGAAGTTTCAAATTGCAGATTATTGCCTTCTTGATTTACCGATTCAATTTTTCGCAATAATCCGTTACCTTCAGAAGATACAATCAGGTCACCTTGCTGAAATGAATATTTATCCAACAACTCCTTATCAAAAATTAGGGTATAGTCAGTGCTATCTATACTTTTAAACATGGCTTGCCAATCATCGTCGATTATAAATTTTGCATTAGATGCAATAATAAACTCCTCATTCTCAGGTGGAGTTTCATTGTTGTCTTTTTTGCAGGATGTAAGGGCAATGGCAAATATTACTATGAAAAGTAGAATTTTACTTCGATAAGGTCTTAAGGTGGGTGTCATAAGTTTGGACATTAAGAAATCGGTTTATTAAATTTATTAGCCAAATTTTAGTTACTTAAAAGCACAATCTTAACGATACAAATATAGATTGAGTGACCACCCCAATTCAATAGTTACATTTAGGTATTTTTAACTCCTTGATTTTGAAGAATCTGAAAAGGATATAAGCCTTTATTGAAAATGTTTTTATTCACAGATGGAGCCTGTGACAAGTTCTGTAGAAAGGAAAGGTAAAATATTTGGCTGGTAATCTTAAGCTATCATCCCAAAAACCAATGCAAATTTGTAAAGCGCCGAAATGCTATTTATCTCTAATTTCCCGAGGATATTCCTGCGGTGTGCGTTGACTGTGAAAGGGGATATATTGAAAATACGGGAAATCTCAGAACTGGTTTTCTCAGTTAAAATAAGTGTAATAATTTCTTTCTCACGCTTGGTGAGCCTGCAAAATTTGGAAAAGTTCTTTTTCATCCAGTCGTCTTCCTCAAGGACACTGTTTATTTTTGCAGCTATATAACCCATCGAGGTTACTTCATTCACAATTAGCAGTATTTTATCCGAAACTATATCGCCAGGGGTAAACAGTAATTTGGCAGCAGCAAAATACCATTTATAAGATGATTTATCCTGTGTCTTAACCCTGTGTGCAAAATTGTAAACGCAGGTAGAGTCCTGATTTTGTTGCATTTTTAAATATGTTGCAATAATCACACCGATTTCTTCCGGGACAAAGTAACTCTGGAAATATTCCGGGCCTTGTGCAGCAAGTTCCTCAGCACTATGCTTTAGGATATTGCATCCACTCTTGTTCATATAAATGGTGGCAAGTTTGCTGAGATCAGTAACTAACACATTTCCTGGCAAATGGTCGCCAATGGATTCGATTGAGAATTCACCCTTTTGTATTTTTCTTTCCAGGGAATATACCTGCTGACTATTGATGCTGCTACTCTCCTGATTGGTTAAATTTGTCATCATAGGCTTATTATATTGGTTGTGTTTAAGTCAAAAAGATCAACATATTTTAATAAGCCAGAAAAATTCTTAATGTGAAGCTTATTAATAATATTTTTCCGGTGTGTATTCACGGTATGAACTGAGAGAAAAACAGAATTTGCAATTTCCGGGCTGCTCATTCCGGAAGCTAATAATTGGATAATTTCTTTTTCTCTTCTGGTAAGTGATGAAACTTTGTTAAAATTTTCTTTGATAAATTCATCATTCTCTAATACCCTGTAAAGTCTTTTTGATTTTTCGCCAAGTAGTTTCAAATCATAGGAGAAAACAACCATCTCATCAGGAATACCTTTATCATCAATATTTAATTTGGCGCAAGAAAGGGTCCAGATAACCTCAGAAAATTCATCATTTTTTTGACGGTAAAAAAAACAATACACATTATGCATCTTATTGGTCATCAGGAAATCAACAACTTCCCAAATCAGTGTCTCCCATATTTCTTTCGTAAGAGGTTCTCTAATATGTTTATGAAGAAAAGTAGGTGCATCAACTGCATCACACTTTTTTATTTTTTTCAGATCAAATACTTTAATCTGATCCGGAAAGAGTTTAGCAATACTTTCAGCATGTTTGTTAGCAATGTCCCAGGTTTCCATTTTATGAAATTGATATTTAGTTACTCTTGCACTAATTTACCTTGTTCAACAATGCATCAAGAGAGCAGTTTAATTAGTTGGTATGGCATTTATTTTTACCAAATACAATATTAGTACAATTTTTAATTTAGAATGAGTTTAAATAAAATATTATTTGCTTCAATAAAAGCAATTTCTGATATGAAATTCAAAAATCGCTATACACCCCTCTGGCGCGCGATTGTTTTGCGTGCCTTACTTTGATTCTGTTTTATAAATTTTCTTTAAATTTGGATAAGTTTTATCTTAAACCTGAAATTTCAATTGTCTTGTCTTTCAAAAATCAATTCAGGTAAAATAATCTTCGATTCCTGTGCCGCATCTTCTTTTTTCCAGTAAACAATGAAATTCACTTTTGCTTGTTTCAAGTAAAAACCTTTTAGTTTTTGCGTTTCAATTGTATGGAGAAACTGTCTTGAAAATTTCAAAACAGATTGTCCTTTGGCGTTCGTGCATTCTTCACCTTTTATTGTCAGAGTGTCTCCGCTGGTCAGTTGCGAAACAAGGTGTTGCCTTGAGATAAAATAATCTAACCAAACATCCCTGAACGACAAGTGCATGGCCATTTCTTTTGGCAATAAACGTTCTTCTCTATCTTCGACTCGTTCCAAATTTTCGGCTGTGATGTTGTCAAGAAAATTTCCGTTTAAGTGAATTGTCAGGTTACGTTTTGCTCTTGTCATGGCAACATACAGCTGGCGCCAGGCTTCATCTGTTGCAGCGTTGAAGTCTTCGAGCAGGATGAAAACATTTTCAAACTCTTTTCCTTTGGCTTTGTGAATGGTGGAAACAAAAATGGTTTCTCCGTTTCCACTGTAGAAATCTTCAAGTTTTGATTCTCTGACGAAAACCTCAAAATCGGATTTGTATTTTTTTTGAGAGTTGCTTTCCTCAAACTGTTTAATGAGGTTGTTGCATACATCCAACTTTGAACTAAGTTGGAATTTTTTTCTCATTTCACTTTTTGCATTTGCCCACACTTCATCGCTAACCATTTTCACTTCATCACCCAGGTTAATCTCATTCAACAGAAAACGAACTTCTGCCAGGTTCTGTAAACCAAAACCATCGTTGCTTTGAATCAACTTTGCCTGCATTCCGTTTTTTAAAAGTAAACCCGTAATTTGTAATGCTTCATCATTTGTTTTTGTCAATATACAGGTAGTTCCGGCAAGTCCTGTCGAAAGGATGTCTTGTACCAACGCTGAAATGAGATTTCCGTTTTGGTAATGCACTAATTTTATATGTCCGTTGTCGGTTTGTTTTGCTGCAATGGGAGTTTCCTTCAAACGGTGGCGAATCTTTTTTACAAACCCGTTTGTAAATTCAACCAGGTTGTTTTTGCTTCTGTAATTTTCGATGAGTTCATGCCTGGCGGCCTTGCTTTCTGCAATAAACTGCTTCAAGTATCCTGAGCTTGATCCTCTGAATTCGTAAATATTCTGGTCATCATCTCCCACCGCAATCACCCTCATTTCTTCGTTCTGTTCCATCAAAGTAGTTATCAGGGCAAATTCGTCGGCATTCATGTCTTGTGCTTCATCAATTACCAAAACTGTTTTCGTAATTCGGTTTGCCTCCACTTCGCCGTTCTTTATTTTTTCAATGGTGGTTTTCAAAATGGTATCCGATTTATCCAGGCTTCCAACCTTGCCCAACAAATCAAAACAGTAAGAATGAAACGTTTTTATTTCGATGTAGTGGGCGGCGTTGCCGATGAGCGATAGCAATCTTTTTTTAAATTCGGTTGCCGCGGCCCTTGAAAAGGTCAGCATCAGCAATTGCTCATGCTTTACATCTTCCATTAAAAGCAGCGAGGCCAATTTATGAACCAACACCCTTGTTTTTCCACTGCCTGGCCCGGCCAAAACGGCCATGTTCCTGGTTTCATTGTCTTTGATGATTTCTAATTGCGCAGGTGATAAGGAACCAAACAACTGCCGGAACTTTGCAGGAGTTAAATTTCTTTTGATTTCATTTTGTCGGCTACCCTTGAAATATTTATTCAAAAACGAGGTGTAGTTCAACTGGAAATAATCGTCAACAAACTGCAATGCTCCTTTGTAGTCGCCAATCATTTTTTTGGCATACTCTCCCACGATGTGAATTTGTTGCACCTTGTTTTCGTAAAACTGATTTAGCTTATGGTAATCGTCATTTTTGTATCTCCGTTTGTTGTCTGGCTCAACTCTGTCGATGGTTAAGCGATTGTACACCACCAAAAATCCACCTTCAATTTTTATGGCATCGATTCTTGAAAGATAAAAAAGGGTGTCTTCAATGTCTTCAATTGAAACGTTCATTTGAAAAAGTTTCAGGCTTTTCTCATAGGCGTCTTTCAGTTCGTGAACCGAAAACTCAACCAACACTTCTTCTTTTTCCTTTTCACCTTCCGCCTTGTTCAGGTTGCTTTTCTCATAAAGCAATTCCACAATAAACCTGGCCAATTCATGTCGTTTTTCCAACTTTTCTTTCAACGAATCTTTGGGTTGAACACAAAGAATCACCACGTGATTTTTTGAATATTCTTCATTGTGCCGTTTAATCCAATTCTTGATGGCCCAAAAATTGATGATGGTCTTTATCTTGTTCGGTGTAACCTCTTTGCAACCGTTCTCCTCAGCCCCTTCATTCAGTTCTTTGATGTGAAAAGTCTTTTCTTTCTCTTCAAACAAATGCAACAGAAAATTCTCAATCTGACTGTATGTTTCAACAATTTTTAATGAACGGTTTATATGCTCGCCTTTTCTGATGAATGCCGTCAAATCTTTTGCATCAGCCAGAATTTTTTCTTCACGAAGAAGGTTCACAATGTTGATGACTTCTTCTTTTACAATCCCCAAATGGTCGCTGATGTAGTCTATTCTTGATTCTGCCACTTCATCGTTTGATGGCTTCCGGCTCTTGCTCGAAAAAAGCTTCTTGATGATTCTGATTCCCTGAACTTTTTGCTTCTCCTCAAAACGATAGGAAGCATTTATTTTTTCAATGGCTTCCTGCGCATTCTTCGAAAGAATGCTGTTTGCAAAAACCCTTGGCATGTTCTGCCCCCGTTTTAAATAACCGGCATCTTCAAGGGCTGCAATCGCGGTGGTAACCCTGGTTTCAATCTCAACTACATTGTCGTCCCAGCCTGCTTTTCGGGCAATTTCCAAAGCTGAATTTGAAACCGATGAGCGAAATCTTGTGATGTCTTTTATTGCTTTCCAAACCTGTTGAATTTCCTTGATTGAAAGTTTGGTTTGGTTCAGCAGGATGAAATGTTTGCCGAGGTCTTCTTCGTTGAACAACACAAAACAATCGGCGGTGAGGTTTTCATCCCGGCCTGCCCGGCCCGCTTCCTGAATGTAATTCTCCAACGAATCGGAAATCTCATAGTGAATCACCATTCCTATATCTTTTTTATCAACTCCCATCCCGAAAGCAGAAGTTGCAACCATAATTTGAACCTCTCCCTGAATAAAAGCATCCTGATTGGCGGTTTTTTCTTTCACCTCCATTTTGCCATGATAGGGCTTTGCATTGAAGCCATCTTCGGTTAACCTCGCAGCAAGTGAATACGCTTTTCTCGTTCTTGACACATAAATGATGGTAGGGCAATTTTTTTCTTCAATCAAATCCCTGACTGAATTGTACTTTTGTTCTTCATCGCTTTTCTCAAAAACTTTGTATTGCAGGTTTGTTCTGGTGGCACTTGAGCTGAAAATTTCCAAATCAAGAGCAAGTTTTTCTTTGAAGTAGGTACAAATATCTTCAATCACTTTTTTCTTGGCTGTCGCGGTAAAGCAGGAAATGGGAATGGTTTCTTCCAGGTTTTTCTTCTCCTGAATTTGTTTGATAAAATCACCGATATATAAATAATCGACCCTGAAATCCTGACCCCACGACGAAAAGCAGTGCGCTTCATCAATTACAAACCGAACAATCTTTCTTCCCAGCAAAAGTCGTTCAATGGTTTTTGAACGCAACGATTCGGGCGAGATGTAAAGGATGGAAGCAGAACCATCTTCAACTCTTTCAAAGGATTTACCTCTTTCAATGGGGTCGAGCAAACCGTTGATGGTAACAGCCTCCGTGATTCCAATCTTTTCAAGATTATCAACCTGGTCTTTCATCAGCGATTGCAGGGGAGAGATTACAACCGTCAAACCCTTTGTTGCAACGCCACTCATGAAAGCCGGAACCTGAAATGTAATGGATTTGCCTCCACCGGTAGGAAAAACAGCTAAAAGCGATTTATTGTCGATGGCGGCTTTTACCGCGTTCTCTTGCAATGGCTCACCTGCGTATATTCTGTAAAAATCAAAACCGAAATAGGTTTTCAGGCCTTTGTGAATGTCCAATGCCTGATTGCAATACCCACAACCCAGTATACACGGTTTGTTTCGTAAGGCAATCATCACACTTTCGGTTTCAGGATAAGTCTTTAGCACCCAAGGCGGTGTGATTGAATAGCGATTGCGGCAATTGATTAAAGCCAGGCAGTAAGCCAATTCAATCGGATGTTCTGAAATTATTTTTGTGAGGTTGGCGTTTTCGCAAATTTCATTCTGAAATTTTTCACGAATCAGTTTTTCAAGGTTCGTGTTGCTGTTTGTATACCCGATGAAAAGGAAAAAGGAACGGAATTCCTTTTGGTCATTCAACAACAAATACAAAATTTGTTTAAGTGTTTCGTCTGTTTGATGGAAGGCTGCCACTTCATCATAGAAAAGGTCTTTGGCTTTTATTGAATCGTTCAGCGGGTTGTTGTTGTCGTCTGATTGCAGTTTATCGTCTTTCAACAAGGCATGATATGGCTTTGCCGGAAATAGTAAGGACGAAAGAAATAAAGTATCGATGACGTTTGAAGGTATTAGGCCTGCATCATGAACGGCTTTTTGAATGTATTTTAGATCATGATTAAAGATGTTATGTCCGCAGATGAACTGTGTGCCAGTAAGAAAATCAATAAAGCCGGTGACTGAACCGGAATGAAAAGAATGGCCGTCGCCCCTGATACTTCCAATGTCAAGAATCAATTGGCTTTTCGGTTCAATCTCTGTATCTATAAACGCGATCGACTTCATTTGGTATTTTCAAATCATAAAGATACAGATAGAATCATACACTCGATTGGTGGTGGTGATTTTTCTGGATGTGTTTGTCGCGGTAGTTTGTATGAGTAGTGTCAGATTGCGTGGTACTTTCCTGTCAAACCGCTTCGCAGTCTGAGCGTGTTACAAACCTTGATATTTTGCACTTTACATGATATTACTTATACAGAATGTTGTGCCGTCGTGCTTTATATCCGTTCATGCCATATTTCAGGATTCCTGCTTGTATGGAAAATTGCAATTACCTGTATTATTGCATCGACAATTCGATAGTAAATCACAAACGGGAACTTTTTAACTACATATTTTCTTACATGTTTGTGAGCAATTGGAAAAGATTTTGGGTTTTGCCTGATATTCTCAAAACCAAGGTTACTTTGCTTAAAGTAAATATCTGCAACTTTAGGGCTGTCTTCGAGATAAAATTCATATGATTAATCAAAGTCAACTTCTGCTTCGTCTAATAATTCTATACTAAACGCCTTTGTCGTCATATTTCTTTTTAATCAAGTCCCATTTTTTAAAAGTCGTTTCACCGTTTTCTATTCTTTGCAGCCTTTTATCAAGCAAATCCTTATGTTCGGTTGGAAGTTCATGCAATACTTCTTTCACATTAACAATCTCAATGTAATCAATTTCTTTGATTAGATTAAGAAATGCCGCTATTTTACTCTGCTCCTTTATATTAATTGTAAGTTCCATATCAAATTGTTTTGGACAAAGATACTGATTTAAAATGCGATTGTCGATTTTTGAAGCATTTTAGAATCTTTTTCGCTACTCATAAATTCATAGTCTCCATTCATAAAGAAATCCAAATCAGTTGCATATTTCTCGTAGAATTCATTGGCAGGAATGCCATCAATTACATAAATTCTATGGAATTTCATTTTCCCACCGACAAAGTAAGCCTCCTTTATAAATTCACGGCCGTTTATATCTTTTTGAACCTTTTTCTTCCTTTTATTTTCCATTTATCCTTAATCCTGATTTTGTAAGACTTCGGTTACTTTGCATGCGGCACAACGTTTGTTTATCGCCAATTGTCGCTATGCCCATTATATAGCCTTTGTTGTTAAAAATCCTTCTGCTATTCAATTAATCGCATTATCAATATTTTATACAATTAGAGCCATTTATATTTTGTCAAATCGGTTTCTTTCTACTTCATTTTAAATGGATCATCAGGTGTTTAGAGGAGTAAATCTAGGGATTTATTCTAATGGTTTGATTTTTAACGTTATTATTTTGGTGATTTATTTTGGTGCTGCATAAAACAAAGCTGAAGTGAGGGATCAATATGCTCCTGAAAATTTATCCACATTTTCTCTTTCCGCGGGGGATAACGCAGCTTAATCAATTATACCGATGCATGGCAAACAATTACGCATTGCACAATTACAAGGTTCGGAATAAATAATCGATCGCCACCGCTGATCGTGGCAGAATGCGTAGCAATCATACCGCGTGATGCGGTCTTTAGAATCCCAAAGATAAAATTTTTCACGCTATTTTTATCATCTTTAAAATTTGCCTAATTTTGCCTGCGTTAAAGGCGGTAGTAGCTCAGTTGGTAGAGCATCAGCTTCCCAAGCTGAGGGTCGTGGGTTCGACTCCCATTTGCCGCTCATAAAAAAACCTGCCGGATGATTTTCGACAGGTTTTTTTACTTTTATCGCTTCTAAGCCGCTTTAAATATTAAGTTGATGGAACGCCAACTCGTATTCAATCACATCCCAAAAACAGGAGGGACTACCCTTCGGATTATCTTAAACCGGGTATATGGTCATGAAAAGGTGTTCTTTATTCAAAGTAAAAACATTGGAAAATCGCTTGATGAATTTAAAAATCTGACTAAACCTGAAAGAAACATCTACCGGGTTGTTTCGGGCCATGGAGCCGGACTCTTTGCCGGAATGTTGATAAAACCATTTAGAATCAGTATTTTAAGAGACCCTCTTTCTCTTTTTCTTTCACAATATCATTACCTTAAAAAAAGCCCTGACTCAAATTTCCTGAAGGAGGTCAGCGAACTAAAATCCGAAGAGGAGTACCTGGAATATGCTGTTGCACATGGACAGGATAACCTGCTTACCCGCTATTTTTCCAATTCTGTTCAATGGCTGGCTGACCCTGAAATACCAATTCCCAACCTGGAAAATGAAGGCGCTTCTATGCTCGAACAGGCAATTTCAAATTTGAGACAATATGACGCCCTGATCGATTTATCCAGGTTCGACAAGGGAGTTTATGCTTTATCCAAAAAACTGAACTGGTCCAAAATACCAATCTATCGACCGAGTAACATGACCAAAAAAGACCACCATGGGGTTCATTTATCGAAAGATTATATGGATCAGCTGCGGCATGTCTTAAGATGGGACATCGCTCTATATGAATATTTTATCAATGAAAAACTGGATATTTCTCTTTCTGAACCACGAAAAAGATTCGATTATCCGTTTTTCTTACTTCGCCAAAAGGTGGTAGTCCTGATATCGAAAATGCTGGGGAAGAGTTAGGCTTTAACCATTTAAAACTTCGGTATCCTTCCTGGCGTATGAGGTGCTTTCATCTCGTCAAGAGTTTTATCTATCTCTTTAAGTTGCTGGTCGATTTTCTTCAGTTTAACCAATACCGGCGGAAACTCTTCCATCAAAATCCGGTAATTTTCTTTTTGCGTTTCGGTAGGTGAAGAAGTCGATTGCCAGGCTGTCCAGGCGATGGCCTCGAAGCGGCCATCGAGTGGCATATGTTCCGGAGGCACTTCTTCCCAGCTGGCTTTGGCAGGGGTTCCCTCAAACACAAATTTCAGGTCATCCAACTGAAGTTTGATCTGTTGTGCCTGATTTTTCATTTCCATGGCAGCTTGGCTTTGTTGCTGTAATACCTGCTGTACATAGGCTGTTTTTTTCACCAATTCTTCTCTAAAATCGGTGGCAGCGGCATAAACACGGTACAAATCATTTACCTGGTCGTAAAATTCAACCATTTCCTTCCTGTCGATAGCAGGAATAGAGGTATTGTTCAACACCACGGCATTAAATACGACAGGCCCGGTAAGCGGTTTTAGTTTCCCTTCTTCAACCATGGACATTGTTACCGAATATTCACCCGGAAGAGCCAACATCCAGTCGCCGCTTTCCTTGGTTGGATCAAACTGATCTTTGCCTACCTTTACCGGAGACTGACTTCCGTATCGGAGGTTCCAATTTGTACGATGAATGCCTTTGGATGCTTTTTCGTACAAGGTACGTACAGTCCTACCATTGTTATCCTTAATGTCAAACACCAGATAAGGCGTAATTTCTCTTTCTTCAGCCTGTAGCTCTTCACGGGAAGGCTGTGGAATGGGCTTTCCTTCTTTAAACAGGTCTTTTTCCAATTTCAGTCGTTTCGATTTCAACGATTCAGGCAACTCTTTGATGTAGTAGGTAAAGTTGGCCCCAAATTCAGGGTTTTCCGCTTTGTAATAGGCCGCACCTGTTCCATAACGACTTCCCTCCTGAACATACATCAGGGCATCTTTTACCGGGAAAAACAAGGCATCATTGGTCTCGAGTTTTTGCTGATCAATTTCGCGTAAAGCGGAATAATCATCCAGAATATATAATCCACGTCCAAAAGTAGCAATCACCAGGTCCTTTTCACGCTCCTGAACGGTGATGTCACGCACGGCCACATCGGGTAAACCGCTACCCAACTTCATCCAGTGGTTGCCACCATCGAGGGTAAAATAAATACCCAATTCTGTGCCGGCAAACAACAGGTTTTCATTTACGGGATCCTGCACGATGCTATGCACTACCTGATCTTTGGGCAAATCGCCTGCGATGGAAACCCAGGTTGTTCCTTTGTCACTGCTTTTTAGCAGATAGGGTTTAAAATCATCGCTCTTGAGGTTGCTAAACGATGCAAAAACCACGTTTTCGTTAAAATTTGAAGGAAAAATATCACTTACAAAAGTATAATCCGGCACACCGGCAAACGAGGTCGATTTATTCCATGATTTGCCATCATTGTCACTGATCTGAATCACCCCATCATCGGTACCGACAAACAGTAAACCTGCTTTTAAATGCGACTCGGCCAGTACTACCGCGGTTCCCCATTGAGAAGTAGAAACATCCTTGGCCACGGCATCTGCCGGCCAGTATTTTCCCATAACGGAGAACTGGTTTCGGTTTTCGTTGCGGGTAATATCTTCGCTGATCACCTGCCAGGAATTTCCCCGGTCATCGCTTTTAAAAACCTTGTTGGATGCAATATACAGGCGGGTTGGCGCATGTTTGCTAAGGATGAACGGGGCATCCCAATTCCAGCGATAGGTTAACTCGTTTTGCCGTGGGGTAGGCTGTATTTTCAGACGTTCTCCGGATTTTTTATCATACCGGTAGATATTTCCATACTGATAAGCAGAATAAACGATGTTGGTGTTATTGGGATCGATGGCTTGCCAGAAACCGTCCCCGCCAAGGGTCACCACCCATTCGTCGCTGGTTACGCCTCCCCGGTTGGTATTCTGCGAGGGACCTCCCATGCTGTTGTTGTCCTGGGTACCACCATAAACCCAGTAAAAAGGCTCGGTATTATCGGCATTCACCCGATAGAACTGAGTGACAGGCAAGTTGGTTTTGAATAAATAGGTGGTTCCTCCATCCCAGCTTTCGTAGATTCCACCATCTCCGCCAATAAAGAAATGTGCTGTATTGTCAGGATCGATCCATAGCGCATGGTCGTCCACATGGCGTTGGTTGTTGCTCAGGTTGCTCCATGTTGTTCCACCATCGGTTGAAAATTTGGTATAGGTATCTACAGAATAGAGTTTGTCGGCATCTTTGGGATCGCAATACAACTCGCTGTAATACTGACCGCTGCTGTAATAATCATTTACTTTTGAAAAGGATCCTCCCCTGTCGGTGGAGCGGTAAACACCTCCTTTGTCGTTAGAGGCTTCAAACATCGCGTATACGTTGTTTGGGTTGACAGGGGAAACAGCGATGGCCATGCCGCCTTTGTCAACTTCAGGAATTCCATTGGTGAGTTTGTCCCAGGTTTTACCTGCATCGGTGGATTTATAAAAAGCGGATTCAGGTCCTCCACCAATTTTACCAAACTGCCGTCTGCGGCGTTGTTCGGCCCCGGCATAAATCACATCAGGATTTCCCGGCTCGAAACAAATATTGGCGACTCCTGTGTTTTCGCTGATGTTCAACACTTTTTCCCAGGTTTTTCCGCCATCGGTGGTTTTATACAATCCGCGTTCTTCGCCGGGTCCCCAGGCTGAACCTTCCGCGGCCACATATACCACTGACGAATTGCGGGGATCAATCAAAATACCGCCAATCTGGCGTGAGTCTTTTAATCCCATGTTTTTCCACGATTTTCCCCCGTCTAAAGTTTTGTATACTCCGTTACCATAACCCAGTGCACGTTGGTGGTTGTTTTCCCCCGTTCCGGCCCAAACCACGTTGGTGTTGGTGGGATCCATGGTTATACAGCCCATGGAATAAACGCCATGATTATCGAAAACCGGTTCAAAAGTGGTGCCGTTATTGGTGGTTTTCCAGATGTGCCCACTGGCCACTGCCACATAATATTCACTAAAATTGTTTGGATTTACGGCAAAATCGGCAATTCGGCCTGATGAAAACGCCGGTCCGATGCTGCGCCACTTAAGCCCACTAAAGGTGGATGCTTTCAGGCTATCCTTTACAGTTTCTTCTTTCTTCTTGGCATCAGCCACACTTACGGACATGATGAAAATGAAAACAAGTACAATGGCTTTGAATAATAAATGTAGTTTCATATTTTTTTGAATGATGAGTAATTTTTTGAAGGCCTAAAAGTAGAAAAATATTGAGAACCAACTTAAATTTATTTAGCATCTAGGATGCTATCCAAGTTTATGAGTTAAAGAAAAAACAATCCAAATAGTGGTTGCCAATAAACCCATAACCAATGGCAGGTCGATCCAGTCGGGCATTTTCCATTTTTTTAATAATACCGATTGTTTCACTTGTTCTTTGATGATAAACATGGGCAGAATCAATATGATAACCGTGATATTCTTTACGAATTCCGGCCAGGAAAATTCGGGCATCCGGTTGGCATAATTTATTAACATCACCACTATCCAGGGGAGTAAAATAGTAGTTGTGACCCAGAATATTCGCTTCTTGCTTCCGTAAAAAGGAGCATCACACAAATAGGCAAAATACAAACGGCCAACAATCACACCTATCAGATAAAGAAAATAAACTGAGAAGACACCGCTGACCAGCAACACGGAAAAGGAGAACTCCATTGCCTTTGCAACGGCATAGGTGCCCATTCCAAAAATAGCATCACCAATAAACGTACCTATTGAACCATTAAATCCCCAAATGGCCAGCCACAGCAAAAAATACAATCCTGTGGTTGATTTCTGATTTACAAACATCAGCAGCAAAAGTGCCAGCATACCAATGGAAAAAGAAGCCACGGGTTTGGATAAAAAAACAGTCACCAGGGCATCAAAAGTCCATTTGGCATCGGATAACGGAGTAAGGTACACCACCCCTTCCAGTCCCAACCTGGCCAAAATATCAAAATCGGCAGCAAAATACAAAGAGGAATAACCGGAAATAAAAAACAAAATGACATACGAACTTAGCGCCGTGCATAAAGAAATGAGGAAAATGGTATTTGTATGTTTTATACTGTGGTGAAGATGGTCTGAGTTCATGTGAGTTACATTTCAGTGGAACAAACCGGGCCAATGATATTGACAAATATAATAAATAAGCTGATCAACAGGATGCTCATTTGAAATCGGGTAATGTTGAACACCTTTTTTGCTGTTCGATCTTTCATATAACAAACAGGCCGATCATCCCAAAATAAATCAGTTGGGACGAACAGCCTGATCAATTGATTTCATTGTACCAGCAGCAACTTACATATCTGCCGGGGCCAGCTTTACCTCTTCAGGAATATCGCCGGTCAACGTGGTAAAGAAGGCAACCATATCACCAACCTGTTGATCCTCAAATTCTTTATTCAATTGCAGTTTCCCCATGATTTGAATGGCTTCATCCAGATTGCTCACTCCGCCATTGTGGAAATAGGGATAGGTTTTTTCAACATTTCGCAATCCGGGAACAAAAAACATGTCTTTGTCGGCTTCGTTTTTGGTTTCGTTGAATTTACCTGCATCGGCTACTGTGGGGTGCACATATTGAGTGTAGTCACCATACAAACCAAATTTTTGCAACATGGTTCCTCCAAGCAAAGGTCCTGTGTGACAGGCGATACAACCCTGATCGATAAACAGTTTTAGTCCTTGACTTTCCTGGGTGTTCAGGGCGGTTACATCGCCACTCAGATAGCTATCGAACTTTGTTGGAGTGATAAGGGTGCGTTCGAAGGCGCCAATGGCATGGCGCATATTGGCATAGGTAACAGGAACCATTTCGTCAGGATAGGCTTCTGCGAACATTTTTTGATAAATTGGAATGGCAGAAAGCCTTTGTACGACAACTTCTTCCGATGGCATGGCCATTTCTGCCGGGTTTAGTACCGGGCCGCCGGCTTGTTGCTCCACATCTTTATGACGGCCATCCCAAAACTGGGCTGTGCGTAAGGCTGCATTAAATGTGGTTGGTGAGTTTCGTGTACCTGAAATTCCATTGTCACCAGGAGAAGTGGGCAGGTTGTCCACGCCATAGGTGTCTAAATTATGACACGTGTTGCAGCTTTGATTTCCATCTTTTGAAAGCCTGTTGTCGAAATACAGGTGTTTCCCCAGTTTTACTTTGGCCTCAGTAATCATGTTGTCGGGATTCTCGGCTGCAGCAGGCAGGGGTTTAAAGAAGAGTTGTGCCTGCGCAAGCAGGTCTTTGTCCTGTTGGGTGATGACGGCAGCGTCATTTTCATGTTGCGCTGACTTCTGAGCATTTTGTTGGCAGGCTGTCATCATTATGGCAGCCAGGGCCAGTGAGAATAAGTACTTTTTCATTTTTTAATAATTTCCTCCAAATTTAATAGAAAATTTTGGAAGATTGGTTAAGATTGGGAGTAAAAATGAAAGCTAAACTCATGACAATTATTTTGTTAAATTAATGAGATTGTGAAACGCGGATGGAAATTCAAGGTTAATCAATTAAATAACATTACTATCGTAAAAAATATTATTTTTGTACAAATATGAAGTTGTAATTCAATATTGTACAAATGTATATTCAAAGAGAAATCGAAAAGGCTATTGTTTCTTTTGCCCGGCAATTTCCTGTAATCGTGGTTACAGGGCCAAGGCAGTCAGGCAAAACCACCCTGGTGAGGAATGTTTTTGGTGACAAACCTTATTTTAACCTTGAGTTGCCTGATGTTAGCGACATTATTCAACAGGATCCAAGGTCATTTTTTAATAAGTTAACCAACGGAGCCGTGATTGATGAAATTCAAAGGATGCCTGAACTGCTCAGGTATATCCAGGGAATTGTTGATGAAGTCAGGCAACCGGGGATGTTTATTCTGACAGGGAGCAACCAGTTTATGCTCATGAATCAGGTGACAGAATCGTTGGCTGGCAGGGTCGCACTTTTTAAGCTACTGCCTTTTAGCCTATCGGAGGTAGAAGACAAACTGCCAAGCACACTAACTGATGATTTGATACTGAATGGCTACTACCCTGCTGTTGTCGCTAATCGGTTCGAACCCTACCGTACTTATCAAAACTATTACGAGACCTACCTTGAGCGTGATCTGCGAAGTATGATCAATATCAAAAATCTTTCAGATTTTAAAAAGTTTGTCAGGCTTTGTGCCGGAAGGGTTGGTCAGATATTTAATGCCTCTGCCCTTGCAAACGAAACGGGAGTGTCGGTGCATACCATCAAATCGTGGATTTCCATTCTTGAAGCTTCTTATATCATTTTTCTTTTGCCGCCATGGTACGATAACATCAACAAACGTCTCATAAAATCGCCCAAAGTTTACTTTTACGACACAGGACTTCTTTCGTATATCCTTGGTATTGAGAATAAAAACCAATTGTCGCGCGATCCGTTGCGGGGTAATATTTTTGAAAACATGGTGATTGCCGAATTTTATAAAAAAAGGTATAACCGGGGATTGGATGCAAGATATTATTTTTTTCGCGATAACCACGGCAATGAAGTTGACCTGATCATTCCTCATGGCAATGAAATACAGGGAATTGAAATAAAATCTTCGCAAACCTTCAACAAGGAATTCCTGAAAGGCTTACATTATTTAAAAGATATTTATCCTCAAAGAAATATTGATAATTTATTGATCTATGACGGAGAAGATATTGGAAACGTTAGTGATACGGAAATAATTAACTTTAGAAGTATCGCAAAGAAAAATAGATTGTTTTAGGCATCTATTTTGCTGTAGTGTTGATCATTGCTTAAATAGTTTAATTCCGAACCCGGGCATTTTTAATACGAGACGGATATCGGGTAATTCGGGCCGTAAAATAAAATGTACTTTTGCTCCATGAGTACAGACCTTCAAATTTCTTCTCTGGATTCCTGGCTCAACACCGGTGGAAAGCCGTTGGTGATAGCCGGTCCATGCAGCGCCGAAAGTGAGTTTCAGGTGATGGAAACAGCCCGGAGAATTGCAGAAATACCGCAAGTAACGGTGTTTAGGGCCGGCTTATGGAAACCACGAACCCGTCCGGGCGAATTTAGTGGTGTGGGCGAAAAAGGCCTTCCATGGCTGACCCGTGTGAAACAGGAAACCGGACTGAAAACAACCGTGGAGGTGGCTGATGCCTCACATGTGGAACAGGCATTAAAGCACGGAGTGGATATCCTTTGGCTGGGAGCGCGAACGGTTGCCAATCCATTCTCGGTGCAGGCCATTGCCGATGCCTTGCGTGGTGTAGACATCCCCGTGATGGTAAAAAACCCCATTTCACCCGACCTGAAACTGTGGCTGGGCGCCATTGAGCGTATCCATGCCATGGGAATCCGCAAGATGATTGCCATCCACCGGGGATTTCATTATTTTGAAAAATCCATCTACCGCAACGCTCCCATGTGGGAAATCCCTATCGAACTCAAACGTCTGGTTCCTGATTTACCCATTATCGTCGACCCAAGCCATATCTGTGGCCGGCGCGATCTATTGGAATCCATTGCCCAAAAAGCCCTCGACCTCGAAATGGACGGGCTGATCATCGAAAGCCATTTCGATCCCGACAGGGCCCTGACAGATGCAGCCCAGCAAATCACACCAAAAGCCTTGCAGGAAATGATCAATAAGTTGGTTATTCGCGAAAAGCGTGGCAATATTGACTTTGAAAACAAGCTGGAAGAGCTACGAACCGAAATCGATAAGCTGGATGGCGAATTGTTGCAGATCCTGGCTAAGCGCATGGAAATCATCGATGAAATCGGTGAGTACAAAAACAAGAATGACATCACCATCCTGCAGATGAAACGGTGGGCCGGCATCATCGAAGACCGTCTGGCCATTGGCACACATCTCGGACTGGAAGAGGTTTTCCTGAAAAACCTCCTAAGCCTGATGCATGAAGAATCCATCAGGAGACAGACGGTGATTTTTAATGGGAAAGTGGGGGAAAGTTTGAATATTAAAGTTTGAGTCCACTCCGAAAAGTATGTGTTCATTGATTTTCAACTCATTTACCCCTGACCCCTAAAAAGGGATTCGTTGAAAATCAATGAACGATCTAAAGTCCCCTTTAGGGGATTCCAGCCTGCGGTTGGCAGGTAGGGGTATTTGACTTTTCGGAGTGGACTCAAGTTTAAAGTGAAAAGTGAGCTAAAGTTAAAAGTGAGCTAAAATTACCTGCCTGGCCGGTAGGCAGGGAAGTAACATAGAATTCTGAACAGCTAATGTAGTCCCTAATCCATTGAGCTGCGGCTATAGCCCGGCTCAACAATCCTGCTATCCATTGAGCTGCGGCTTTAGCCCGGCTCTCCGGATTTATTTAATCTTCTCATGTCATTCACCAGATAGGCTTAACCGATATTAAACCGACAATCTTCCTGCCGTTTCCCTGTTTTCATTATTTTTGCCCTAAACATCTTTTAGAATGAACGATCTGTATCCTTTCAAATTTAAACCCGTCTTCAAAGAAAAAATATGGGGTGGCCATCAACTAAAAACCAAACTGGGCATGGATTACGGTACACTCGACAATTGTGGCGAAGCCTGGGTGATGTCGGGCGTGGAAGGCAATCCCACTTTGGTGGATAATGGATTTCTGGAGGGAAACGAACTCAATGAGCTGGTAGAAATCTATATGGGCGATCTGGTGGGCGAAAAAAACTTCGAACAATTTGGAAATGAATTCCCTTTGCTGATCAAATTTATCGATGCTGCCGACTGGCTTTCCATCCAGGTGCATCCCGATGATGAACTGGCGGCAAAGCGCCATATCGGGAAGGGAAAAACCGAGATGTGGTATATCCTGGGAGCTCAACCCAGTGCTCAGTTAATCAGCGGATTTAATCAGCCTGTGGACCAGGCAAGCTACCTGAATCACATGGAACAAGGTACCTTAAAAGAAATCCTGAATTTCGAGACCGTTGAAAAAGGGGATGTGTTTTTTATGCCTGCCGGTCGTGTACATGCTATAGGTCCCGGTACCTTACTGGCCGAAATTCAACAAACTTCGGACACAACCTACCGCATTTACGACTGGGACCGCAAAGATGCCCAGGGAAATTCCAGGGAATTGCATACCGAAGAAGCCCTGGAAGCCATCGACTTTAAGCATGAATCAAATTATAAAACTGAATACCATCCCCATCAGAATGCCACGACAGAAGTAGTGAATTGTCCTCAGTTTACGACCAACATCGTCCTTTTCGATCAAATACTGGAAAAAAACCTGGTACTCATGGATTCCTTTGTCATTTATATCGGTGTAGAAGGTAGATGCAAGCTTCAATGGGAAGAGGATTCAATATTGTTGAACACAGGCGAGGCCATTCTGGTGCCTGCTGTCATGTCGGAAATCAGATTTGTACCCGAAACAGCGAACGTAAAACTGCTCGAAGTTTATCTGGTTTAATCAAAAAAAAGTGCAACATTACTAAACCTGGAGTTGTCATAGGTGGAAAAAGGAAGATAAAATCTTACACATGAAGAAAATACTTGTAATGGCCTACTTGGTCTTATTTGGCGTCGTCCTGTTTGCACAGGAAAACAATACAGGCAATAAACTGCCTTCGGTAACCATTAAAACCCTTGACGGGAATTCGTTTAATACCCGGGATATTTCAAATGATGGCAAGCCCATTATGATCAGTTTTTGGGCGCTCTGGTGTAAACCATGTAAATTGGAAATGGATGCTTACAACGAAAACTATGCCGAATGGGTTGATAAAACAGGTGTAAAAATCTATGCAGTTTCTATTGATGATGCCCGTTCCACGGCAAAAGTGCTGCCCTTTGTCAGCGGAAAAGGCTGGACCATGGAAATGCTCCTCGATCCAAACGGGGATTTTAAGCGCGCCATGAGTGTCAACATGATCCCTCACACCTTTATTCTGAACGGTAATGGAGAGGTGGTTTATCAACATACTTCATATTACGAAGGCCTCGAAGACGAGATTTTTGAAATCATCCAAAAAGTAGCCGCCGGTGAAAATCCAAATGAATAACCCATGGTGGTTCATTAAAATTAAGCTTGACATGAAAAAAACACTACTCACCATCACCGCTATTCTGGCAATTGGAATTTCGCTAAATGCACAGGAATTTCTAGAAAAATCAGAAGTTCATGGCAGCTTTGAAACCGATGGAATGTTCTACCAGGCCGACAATGCCCTGGGTATTACTGATACACTTATCAATGGTAAAAACTTTGGCTTTAACGCTTTTGCCGATATCATTTATACGTTGGGCGATTTTACGGCCGGGTTTCGTTATGAAGCCTATGCGCCGCCCATTGCAGGATTTGATCCACGTCTTGAAGGCCAGGGATTTCCCTATCTCTGGGCAACCTACGCTACCGAAAATTATAGCTTTACGGTTGGTAATTTCTACGAACAGTTTGGAAACGGGATGGTGCTGCGCACCTATCAGGAATGGACTCTGGGATACGACAATTCAATCAATGGGGTTCGTGTGATTGCCAAACCTGTAAAAGGGATGATTCTGAAAGGTGTGTATGGAACACAACGTTTCTTTTGGAACAAATGGGAAAAGAACGCCCGTGGAATTGTAAAAGGGGTGGATGCCGAGTTGAATTTTAACGACCTGTTTTCCTCCATGGCCGGTTCCAAACTCAAACTGACACTGGGGGGAAGCGCTGTGAGTAAATACCAGGTTGATGACAACCCATTTTATAAAATGCCACAGAATGTGGCCGCATTTGCCGGAAGGTTCAACGTGGGTTTGGGCAAGTTTAATTTCACTTCGGAGTATGCCTATAAAATTAACGACCCATCGGCAGTTAACAACTACATTTACAAGGACGGACAAGGATTGGTGTTTACAGGTAGTTATTCTACAGCGGGACTTGGCCTTTTTGCCATGTTTAAACGCTACGATAACATGAGTTACAAAAGCGATCAGTCCGTTAACGGAAATGCCCTTCACATCAATTACCTGCCTGCGTTAACCGAAGACCATATTTATATGCTGGCATCGATGTATCCTTATGCTACACAGCCAAATGGCGAAATTGGATTCCAGATTCAGGTCAATTATAAAATCCCGAAAGATACCTGGATCGGTGGTAAATATGGAGCGGGCCTGTCGGTCAATTTTTCACAAATCAACGATATCGATCGTCAAAAAGCCCACGATACAGCCGGAATCAACCAAAGCGGAACATTGGGTTACAAAAGCGACTTCTTCAAGTTTGGAAAAGATGTGTTCAATCGTGACCTGACAGTCGCTATCAACAAAAAATTCAGTAAGAAGGTTAAGGGAATTTTTACCCTCATCAATCAGGAGTATAACCAGGCTGTGGTACTGGGACATACCGGTGAACCCAATGTAAAAGCCAATATCGCCATCTTGGATATGACCTATAAATTTACTTCCAACAAAGCATTAAGAGGAGAATTCCAGGGTCTTTGGACAAAGGAAGACAAACAGGATTGGGCTGCCATTTTGCTCGAATACACCATCTCCCCGCATTGGTTTTTTTCGGTTGCCGACCAGTATAACTACGGAAACGAAATCAAAGCCAACCGCCTGCACTACTACACAGGATCATTTGGATACACCTACCAAACTACCCGGATAGCTGTAACCTATGGCCGTCAGCGCGAAGGAGTGGTATGCGTGGGAGGTGTCTGTCGCCAGGTGCCTGCCTCCAACGGATTTTCGATCACGCTTTCAAGTAACTTTTAATGTGTAAGAAGATGAAAATAAGATATTTAATATTATTGGCATTTTTAGTTGTTTTTGTAGCAAACAGCTGCGACAAGGTGGATGCTCCCTACGTAGAAAAAGTGGACTACTGCAGTGGCGATAAAAAAGTGCTGCTCGAAGATTATACCGGCCACGAATGTGTGAATTGTCCCGGTGCCGCCCTGCTGGCACACACCCTGAAGCAAAATTTCTGCGACCGGCTCGTGATTATAAGCGTACATGCTGGTTTTTTTGCCCGTCCTTCAGCTTATGACCCTTTGTTTGCCGATGATTTTAGAACTGAAGCCGGTAATGCATGGGATACCTTTTTTGGTAACGGGGCTCAGGGCAATCCAAATGGGTTAATAAACCGCATTCCGATAAACGACAACTTCGTGGTTACCCCCGGGAACTGGGGAACCGCCATTGCCCCATTATTGCAACAACCAGCCAAAGCAAGTCTGATCCTGAAGAACACGTTTGATCATACAAACAAAAAACTTACCACCAAAATAACCACCACCTTTTTGGATGCCGTTGAAGGCGACATCAATTTGTTGGTTTGCCTCACACAGGACAGCATCATCGCTCCTCAAAAGAATAACACTCCCGAGGCCGGAGAAACTCCCATCGATGAAAACTATGTGCATATGCACATGTTGCGTACCACCCTTAACGGGATATGGGGAGAATCAATCAATGGCGGGAATTCCGTCGGTTATGGAGATAAATTCTCTCAGGAATATACCCTGGACTTTATTGACGAATGGGTTCCTAAAAACTGCCATGTGGTCGCTTTTATCTATCACGAAGATACCAAAGCAGTGATTCAGGTAGAAGAAATAGCGGTATCAGAGTAAGTTGAATATTATCTAAACATGTTAATATTCAATCATCTATCCGAAAGGAAATGATGAAACAACAGGTTAATAAGCCTCATTATAGAATGACTCATAAGAGAAAATTCGCTGATAGCTTCATTACAGCATCTTAAGCATGTCTACTTCTTTATCAGAAAGCAGACGCCATTTTCCACGGGGAATATCTTTTTTAGTCAATCCGGCAAACACAACCCGATCCAGTTTTTCAACCTGGTAGCCCAGGTGTTCAAAAATCCGGCGCACAACACGGTTTTTCCCTGAATGCAATTCAATACCTACTTCAGTTTTAGACTCCACATTCTCCACCCAGTCGATTTTATCAGGCTGAACAATACCGTCTTCCAGCTCAACGCCCTTGAGGATCTGAAGCATATCGTTTTTTGTGAGGGCTTTGTCGAGTGTAACATGATATAGCTTTCGTACACCATGTTTGGGATGGGTGAGCCTTTTGGCCATGTCGCCATCGTTGGTAAACAATAGCAAACCGGTGGTATTTCTATCCAGGCGGCCCACGGAATAGATTCGCTCCTTGCAGGCATTTTCAACCAGGCTCATCACGGTTTTCCTATCCAAAGGATCGTCAGAAGTGGAAATAAAACCTTTGGGCTTGTTGAGTAGCACATATTTCAATTTCTCACGTTTAAGCGATTCCCCTCCATAGCGCACCTTGTCGTTGGGTCCTACTTTGGTTCCCAGTTCAGTAACGACAACACCATTGATTTCAACCACACCGCTTTCGATGAGCCTATCGGCTTCGCGGCGGCTGCAGATGCCTGCGTCGGCCAGGTATTTGTTTAGCCGGATCACTGATTTTAATCCTTGTACGGTTTCAGGTTCTTCATCCGTTCTTCGTTTTGTCACGAACTTTCCTTTGCTGAATGGCTTCCGGGAAGAATTCCCTGTTTCGGGTCTGGATTTACCATAAGGTTTCTTTTGATCAGAGCCTTCGTATGTTTTTTTGTAAGGTCTTTCTGAAGAGCTTCCTGATTCAGGTCTGGAAGATTTAAAAGGCTTCTTTTTGTCAGTGTCATCATAAGATCGTCCTTTTTGCGGCCTTG
>PHDN01000024.1:8912-31218 GCA_002840975.1 Bacteroidetes bacterium HGW-Bacteroidetes-16 | reverse complement strand
TTTTTGTCAGTGTCATCATAAGATCGTCCTTTTTGCGGCCTTGAAGTCCCGAAAGTTTTTTTATAGGGCCTGTCCGAAGTTGAATCTGAATCAGGTTTTGAGTCTCCGTATGTTTTTTTGTAAGGCCTTTCTGAAGAACTTCCTGATTCAGGCCTGGATGACCTGTACGGTTTTTTAAAAGATTGTTCCGAAGAGGTTCCTGATGCGGGTCGTGCTGATTTGAACGGTTTCTTGAAAGGCTTGTCCGATTGTGATCCTGTTTCAGGTCCAGACGATCTAACTGTTTTCTTGTAAGTGGGTCTCTCAGACGAAGATTCATCTCCGGATTTTGATTTCCCATAGGATCTTTTACTTACCGGACGATCAGATGATGTTCCTGACTCAGGTCGTGTTTTTCCGTAAGGTCTTTTATTATCCGATCCTTCCGACGACCGACCTGTATTTCTTTTTTGGTTCATGTTGAATACTTTAGCGGGTGCAAAAGTACAACAAAAGCGGACGCTAAATGATGGGCTGAGCAATCTTTTAAATCGGTCCCTGTGGCTGGATTATTCCGGGAAAAAAGCTTCTTCGATGTGGTTGATCCGGGTTCCCTTTTCGTTCATCACGATGGCCACAATGTCGAAACGGGATTCGCAATCAAGGTTTTTTTCTTCCAGATAGGCCTCTGTAGCCCTAATAAGGAGAGTTTCTTTATTTCGGTTTACGGCTTCTTCGGGTGCGCCGAAATAATCGGTGCTGAGTGTTTTTACTTCTACAATCACCAAGGTATCTCCATGCCAGGCAATCAGGTCAATTTCATCCTTGTCGTAATGCCAGTTGGTTTCTACAATCCGATAGCCCTTTTGCTGAAGGAATTCTCTTGCCAGCGCCTCCCCCTTTTTGCCCAATTCGTTGTGCTTCGCCATCTTTTCCGATTTCTAACCGTTTTGATTTACTGTATTCACCAAACGGCGAATCACTTCCCCATCAATTTCCTGGTACCCAAAGTTGTTGCTATTTTTCCCCATGGGCACACCTACCGGACAATATTCCATGCTGCTGACTACTGTTTTGCGGGCACTCACATGGTATTCCGGGGCACCGGTTATCTCGATAAGCCCCTGGATGTTGTGCTCCCTGATCCCCGATCCGGGCATCACCACCAGGCGTTTTCCTGCTTGTTGAACCAATTGTTTTATTAAAGCAGACCCTGCCGCAGCCGTTGGTTGCTGCCCTGAAGTGAGTAACCTGTCAACACCCATAACGATAAGTTGTTCCAGCGCTGTTTTGGGTTCACGGCACACATCAAATGCCCGGTGAAAAGTTACTGACATGGGATGTGCCAGCTCAATCATTTCCTTGGTAAGACGTTGATCGATGTCTCCATTTTTCGTAAGAAAGCCAATCACCACGCCATTTACACCCACAGATTTGCAAAAAAGAATATCCTGGCGTACAATCTCCAATTCGTGTTCAGAATAGAGAAAGTCGCCATCGCGTGGCCGGATGAGTACATGAAGGGCAATAGACAATTGCTTGCGTGCCATCAGAATTTCACCGGCAGAAGGTGTTGTGCCACCTGCTTCCGGGTTCTGGCACAATTCAACCCGGTGGGCACCACCAGCCTGAGCATTGATGGCACTTTGTGCTGATCCACAACAAACTTCAATCCGTATCCGGGGATTCATATACCTGTTTTCAGCTATATAAATTCTACCAATTGTCCTGCCTTTTTTACCCGGACGCCTTTAGGGGTATCTTCCAGTGTACAGGATTCGTTGTACAAATCGTGCTCAAAAAACAGGATATAATCGTTTTTAACAGCCTCCGCATAAAAACGTTCCTTGTCGTGCAGAGTTTGTAATGGGCGGGTGTCGTAGGCCATAATCCAGGGCATGGGGATATGGGCAGCGGAAGGCATCAGGTCGGCCATAAAAACTACGGTTTTACCATTCATCTGAATATGTGGGATCACCTGGCCGTCGGTATGTCCATTATACAGTTTAAACACGATGTTCGGGATGTACTCGCCTTCTTCATCTATCAGTTTTAGTTTACCACTTTCGTTGATAGGTTGGATGTTTTCCTTAAGGAAGGAAGCTTTTTCACGGCGATTGGGATTAAAAGCCCATTCATATTGCTGTTTGCTGGTCCAGTAGGTGGCATTTGGAAAAGCAAGTTCATATCCTGTTTTACCGGCGTTCCAGGTCACGCTTCCACCACAGTGGTCGAAGTGCATGTGGGTGAGAATGACATCAGTAATGTCTTCAGGAGCATAACCCACCTTCGAAAGTGAACTTTCCAACGTGGCTTCACCGTTAAGGTAATAATGACTCAGCCATTTTTCGTCCTGCTTGTTACCGATACCATTGTCGATGAGGATTTTTCGGTCGCCATCCACTACCAGCAAACAACGCATGGCCCAATTGCATAAGTTATTTTCATCGCAGGGATAGGAGTTTTGCCACAGCACTTTGGGCACCACGCCAAACATGGCACCGCCATCGAGTTTTAAGTTTCCTGTGAGTATGGGATAGAGTTTCATGAGTGATTGTGTATTGTTTTATAAAATGTTTAAATCCTGACAGGTTTTAAAAATCTGACAGCGTTATAGTTATTCCATCAAACTAAGCGCAAAACCGCCTCCGGGAGCCAAATGAACATTGATTGTGGATGTACTGGTCACCTCCATCTTTTCAATTTCATAAGCCGTAGGATTGTCATTCCAATGGGCATTCGGGGCATCTTTGTACAGGATGGCATGGTAGGCTTTCCCGGCAGGTAAGAAATCAAGTTTTATGGACATGTCACGGGGGTTTTCGTCAGTGATACCGCCTACAAACCAGTTGTTGTTGTGGCGATCCTGGCGAGCGATGGTCACATAATCGCCCACTTCACCATTGAGCACCTTGGTTTGCTCCCAGTTGACCGGCACATCTTCAATAAACTGAAATGCCGGATTGTTCTTGTAATGCTCGATTAAATCGGCCGCCATTTGAATGGGACTGTAAATTACCACATACAGTGCCAGCTGCTGGGCCAATGTAGTGTTTACCTGGTTGTCAGGTCGATAGGGATCGAGTTTGATGTTAAAAATTCCGGGCGTAAAATCGATGGGGCCGGCCAGCATGCGTGTAAATGCTACGATGGGCAAATGTTCGGGTGGATTGCCTCCATCCGCCGACCAGGCATTAAACTCCTGACCACGAAGTCCTTCACGCGAAACAAAGTTGGGATAGGTACGCCGCAAACCGGTGGCTTTGATGGGCTCGTGGGCATCCACCATCACGTGATATTTAGCAGCGGTATCTATTACCTGCTGGTAATGGTTCACCATATACTGACCATGATGGTATTCGCCTTTGGGCAGAATTTTCCCCACGTAGCCGGTTTTCACCGCGTGGATGCCCAGTTTGTACATCAAACGGAAAGCGGTATCCAGTTGTTTGGTATAGGTTTGGGTAGCTGCCGAAGTTTCGTGGTGCATGATCAACTCCACCCCTTTTTGTTTTCCATAGCGAACCACCTCTTCCAGGTCGTAGTCAGGATAGGGTGTTACGAAGTCAAACACTCCTTCACGGTCCTCAAAACCAATCCAGTGTTCCCAACCGGTGTTCCACCCTTCTACCAGCAATCCCTGAATGTGGTGAGTAGAAGCAAAATCGATGAGTTCTTTGGCATAAGCCGTCGTGGCTCCGTGTTTACCACTGGAATATTCCCAGGTTTTTCGGTTCAGGTGCATGTCCCACCAGATGCCAATGTATTTCATGGGCTTTACCCAGGATACATCACCCAGTTTATTGGGTTCATTGAGGTTAACGATCAGATCTGATTCGATGAGACCAGCCGCATCAGGCGAAATCTGGATGGTGCGCCATGGAGTGTATAATGGTGTCCGGCCTATCACCTTGTATTTGTGGTTATCCGATCCCACCAAACAACTTTTAAAGCGATGGTTGATGGTATCCACCAGCAGTGTCATGTCGGAATAATTGGTCAGGTTGGCTTCGTGGAGGCTGATGTGGACGCCATTGTCGGTGATCATGGTCACCGGAGTGTTTACCGCATTGTTGGGTATATGTGACTGTGCCAATCCATTGTTTACATATTTAAACGCGTTGATTTGGTTGATGTTGGAAGTAGTGTACAGGTGCTCATATATATCCCAGTCGCCGGGTCCCCAGAAAGTCTTGTAATCGCCGGCCATGTTAAATTGGGTATTTTCCTCGGTAATATGCATCTCACTAATATTCGGTTGTGGTGGAACGATGTAGCGAAATCCGAGGCCATCGTTGTACACCATAAAAATGACAAAGAAGGTCCGGTGCAAGCCCGATTTTTCGGTCAGTTGGATAATCGACTGATTGTAATTGTTTTCTACCACCCTCTTCTCTCCCCAGGGCATCTCCCACGATTTATTAAAACCATGTAGCCTTTTGGCAGAGGTAACCTCAAAATTTTTTGCCAGCGCAGGTTGTCCTTCGAGATCAAACCCCAATGACGAACGAAGCACCACAGGCTGATCATTGTAATTTACGGCGTACAAAGGCTCTCCGGCTTCATTCAGCGTAAACGCCACCTTTATTTTTCCATCAGGTGAATCGGTGCTCAACCTATACAAAGGTTTTCTTGTTTCACATGAATAGAACAGCGTAAAAATGGTCAGCAACAGGGCCGCACTCAGTTTGTGATTTTGCATGACGATAGATTTTACTTAGCCACAAAAATAGACATGATTATTGGAGATTGAAAACCGTACTGGTAAAAAAATACGGTGGCGGGTTAAACTCAACCAAAATCGAAAGTTTTGACTTACAATTTCAGGCTGCTTTTTGTTATATTTCGTTAAAAACTACCAATTAAAACCGGTTTATTCACGCTTCCTCCACATAAAACCTCACCATGGGCCTGTTTTTGGAGGTGTTGTCAACGATTTTAAATCCGGCCCGTTCAAAGGATTTGTAGAGTCCGATCCAGGCAAACGAATCGGGTAGTTTTTCCTTGGTGGGAATCGCGGGATAGGCTTCAACAATTTGAATTCCAGATGCTTTTGCGTAATTGATTACGCCTTCTAAAAGCTGAACTGAAATGCCGTTTCTCCGAAAATGCTTGTCGACAAAAAAGCAGGGAATCGACCAGACCGGCAAGTCGTCGATGCGTTTGTGAACACGTGATTTCTCCAGTTTAAGGAAGTCTTCGCGTGGAGCAAAGGCACACCAGGCTATGGGCTGACCTTCATAAAATCCAAGAATCCCGGTGGGTTTGCCGGCCCAAACCAATTCTTTTATGGCATTTTTGTTGCCATCGTGTTGTTTTCCTTCCACAAAATCTGTTTTCCGAAGACGTGGCCACATGCACCAGCAGTTGCCGCATGCACCCCGTTCGCCAAAAAGGTAAACAAATTTTTCCCAATTGCTTTTCGATAAGGGCTCGAAAGTCAGGCGGTTTAAAAAGTCATCGTTATGGGGTACTATTTCTGAAGCCATGTGTGTTTTTATAGAGGTTACAGTGACAATATTAGCAATAATTCGTTCAATAATATTCATGAGTCCGGTCTAAAAAGGTAATAGAACGATTTCAGCCACTTTTACCCCTCAATCCCCTAAAGGGGAAGTGGCTGAAAATCAGTTCTCCCTTTAGTCCCGATGTCAATATCGGGAGGGGTGCTTACTGATTTTCAATTATTTTCATGATTCACCTTTTTAGACCGGACTCATTCATAAAAGAAATATTTATAGGGAGCGGGAAACCAAATGGCCGACATTTTCGTCTATAGTGTAAGTTCATAAAACCCTTAAAGGATGAAAATAGCTTTACTCTAAGTATCAGATAATTATCGAAAATGTCCCGGAGACGATTTCAATTTATTAATCAACACGTACGAAGATGGAAGCAAAAAAATCAAAAAACGCCGACCTGGAAAACAAGCGGTCCTTGTTCTTTCAAATAGGTCTGATCCTCACCCTGATCGCCGTATTCATGGCCTTTGAATACAAAAGTTATGACCCATACGCAACCAGGGTTTATATCCGTGAACTAGACAATACTCCTGATCAGTTTATCGAGGTAACGGTTCAGAAAAAAGAACTTCCGCCCATACCTCACACTCCAAACTTTCCCATTGCCATTGTCGACAACACGGTAGAGGTAGATGATGAACCAATCATCGACGTAAATGCGGGCGATGCAACAGAAATTCCCGATTTTCAGCCCAGATTACCAGAGGAAGCACCCATTATCGACAATACCCCGGTAACGGTTCCTGAAATTGATCCTGAATTTCCTGGTGGTTTGGCTAAAATGGTGGCTTTTCTGAGCGACAATATAAAGTATCCGGAAATGGCCAGGCAAACAGGTATTCAGGGCATCGTACATCTTAATTTTGTGGTGGAGCCTGATGGCCGTATTTCCAATGTAACAGTGCTTCGTGGCATTGGCGGCGGATGTGATGAGGAGGCTGTCCGCGTGGTTCAATCCATGCCCAATTGGAAACCCGGTATGCAATTCAACAGAAAGGTCAGGGTTTCGTTTAACCTTCCGGTCAGGTTCACATTGTACCACTGATGTTGCATTTAACACCAACCGATTGAAATTTAGATTGTTTATTGATTACCTTCCTTCTATCCTACTTATATACTGTTTGTCAATAGGTTAGAAATTATTTAAACGAATACAAAAATTACAAAACGTACTGTTCTTTCGTCAACATCTTCTGATCTATTATCCACACATCTAATTTATTGTATATTTGCCATTCGAGTAATTAGGTTGAATTGGTTTAGTGATGAAAATAAATACAAAAGTAAGGTATGGATTAAGGGCTATGATAGAAATTAGCAACAGTAATTCTTCATCTGGTTTACAACAAAAAGAAATTTCCGCCAACCAGGATATTCCGTTAAATTACCTCGATTCGATCATTACAGGATTAAGAAATGCAGGATTAATAGTTAATTATTCGGGCAAAAGCAGCGGTTATATTTTGACCAGAAGTGCAGGTGAAATTTCCGTTTATGATGTTTATAGGGCGTTTGAACCGGAATTAACCCTTGTAAATTGTTCATGCCCCGGAAACGAATGTAAAAAAATTAATATTTGCCCAACCAAAGATTATTGGTTTGAACTGAATAACATAATCAAAACACAGATGATGTCAACTACTTTATTCGACCTCATCCCAAATCCCAACTAAAAGAAATTTCAACTAACTATTCATAAACAATCAAAATTTTATCTAATGAGAACAGTTCATTATCTATTGGCACTATTATTTGTTGCCGCAATTTTCACCGGATGTAAAAAAGACGATCCGGCTGTAGACCCGTCAGTAGAAGCCTATGCAAAAGCAGAGCTTGTAAAAGGAGGAATTATGTACGACAAATTTTGGAGTACAGAGGCCGGTTTTAACCAAAGTGACCCCAATTTAGCCACTTACAATGCATCCGGCGATTTTTTCCGCTGTAAACAATGCCACGCCTGGGATGGATTGGGAAATGAAGGATCTTATATCAACAGAGGGCCCAAAACAAGTCGTCCAAGTGTTTCTTCCGTAAACCTTTACCAAATGGCCCAAACAAAAACACCCAAGGAATTGTTTGATGCCATGAAATCGACTACCGACAGAAGGGATATTTCATTCGATTTATCGACCTACAACCCCGAAACAAATAAAACTGAAGGCGATAAAATGCCGAACTATAGCCAGATTTTAACCGATGCCCAAATTTGGGATATGGTTAAATTTATGAAAGAAGGAATGTTTGATGTGAATCAATTATACAATGCAACCTACACCGGAACCTATCCAACAGGCTCTGCCACCTTCTCAAACATTGGTCTTGATGGCGATGCAGTTGCCGGAAATACCTATTACATGGCAAACTGCGTGTCTTGTCATGGAGTTGATGGTACCAACCTGCTAATGGAAGAAAAAACATTGGGTGCTTTTTTAAGAAGCAAACCAAACGAAGTACAGCATAAAGTCCATTACGGTCAGCTTGGTTCTGAAATGACCGGGCAATTTACCATTACCATCACCGAGATGAAAAACCTGTATAAAGCTTGCGCTGATACCGAAGCTTTCCCTGATGAAGTTCCTCCTGTTGGTGCAGGTTCATTGGGTGGCATTATGTACGACAAATTTTGGAGTGTAGAATCAGGCTTCGACCAAAATAATGCACATCTTGCCACATTAGCAGCATCCAGCGACTTTTTCCGCTGCAAACAATGTCATGGTTGGGATGGTTTGGGAAATGCAGGGGCCTATATCAGTAGGGGACCTAAAATAACCCGTCCAAATGTTTCTGCATTAAACCTCTACGAAATGGCTCAAACCAAAACCGCCCAGGAATTATTTGATGGAATGAAGGCAACAGAAAACAGAAGAGACATCTCATTTGACCTGTTAACCTATGATCCTGAGACCAACACCACAGAAGGTGACAAGATGCCTAACTACAACCAGCTTTTAACAGATGCTCAAATATGGAATATCGTGGCATTTTTAAAAGACGGAATGTTTGATGTAAGTCAATTGTATGATGCCACCTACACAGGAACCTATCCTACAGGATCAGCCACTTTTGCCAATATTGGACGTGACGGAAATGCTGACAATGGAACCGCCTATTATAATGAGAAGTGTGCCGCTTGTCATGGTATCGATGGTGTAGATATTGAGCTGGAAGGTAAAACGCTGGGTGCCTTTCTAAGGAGTAAACCTAACGAAGTACAGCACAAAGTTCATTATGGAACGTTAGGTTCAAATATGCTTGGTAATTTCGACATCACACTCGATCAAATGAAAGACCTTTACAAGACCACTGCCAATGAAGTAGCCTATCCGTAATTAACTTTAATATATTGTCAATAAAAAAGGGAAAGATATAAAATCTTTCCCTTTTTTATTGACTGATAATCAGAGGTACCGGACGGATTCGAACCGCCGTGTAAGGTTTTGCAGACCTCCGCCTAGCCACTCGGCCACGGTACCATTTTGGTTGGGGAGTGCAAAATTACAACTTTCATTTTATATTAAAGTGATTATAACAAAAAAAGTTGCTTTTGAAATGTGTTCGCATTTTTCTTTGTTTCAAAGCAAATATTTCCAGTACTTTTATCATGCAAAAAATATACGGGTAATACCTGGATGGTAGCCATCATTTCCATCCTGCATACCCGGTTGTAAACCAACCATATGAAGGTTCTGCTCATTTCTGTCATTTGTCTGGCATCCATGGTTTCGCCGGCCCAGGTTATTCCTGATACATTAATTGAAAATCAGCAAATTACGGTGTTCACCAAATATCTGGAAGCATCAAAAGATGAGCAATTTACCCTGCAAGAACGCAAGGTTTTTTCGCTGAAAGCACTCAAAATTGCTCAACAATTAAACCAACCTCAGGCCACCATGGAAGCCCTGTCGAGTCATGGATATATTGTTGGGCAAGAGGGTCATTACGCCAGGGCCTACGAGATTTTCAACCGTTTTGCCGAACTGTCCGACTCCGTCGGTTATCACAGCCTGACCGACTTTCGCCGAAAGGCTTATTTGGCCAACGTGTTTGGGCTGTTGCACAAAGAACTTGGTGAATACGACAAGGCCCTCGATCAATACTATACCTCATTGTCCATTTGCGATTCGGTGGGTTGGACAGAAGGAACTACCGCGGCTCTCAACAACATCAGTCTTTTGTATTATCTTCATGGAAATACTGCCCAGGCCATCTCCATTTTGGATGAATCGAGACAAATAGCAGAAACCAATGACAATAAAAGCCTGCTTTTCGACATTTACATCAACCTCATGGACATGTATCTGGAAATGAAAAGCTTCGACTCCGCCAGGTTCAGCGGAAACAAAGCGCTTGAATTGTCCATCAATCTAAACACCCCTTACAACCAGTCCTTTGTGGAAATTGGCTTTGGAAAACTGTTTCTGAAAGAAGACAGCCTTAAAAGGGCAGAAAAATCGCTTGTAAGTGCCGAAAATCTGGCTTTCGAAAACACGTTCTCCGAACTTCAGTTGGAGGCGTTGTTACATCTGGCCACCACATACAGACGCATGAAACAGTTGCAAAAAACAGACTCGGTATTGTACAAGGCAGACACCATCGACCATGCCATTGGAATTCCCCGCTTACACATTCAGTTGTTGACGGAAAAAGCCGCTTTACACGAACAACTCGGCGATTATCAATCTGCCTACAATTTTCAAACAAAGGCTGCCTTTTTAAAGGATAGCCTCAACAGCAGCTGGGAAAAAGTAAAATACGCTGAGATAAGCACCTTGTATCAAATGAAGTTGCAAGAACAACGCAATGTGGTTCTGGAAAAAAGTTTGTCAATCAATGAATTACAAATCAGGCAACAGCGGTTTGTAATCATGATTTCCATTGGGTTTTTACTTGTTTTAACTATTTTGGCCGTCCTTTTTTATCGCAAGCGACAGTTTGAGCTAAAAACAAATCAAATGCTTCGAATCCAAAACGAGAAAATCAACCAACAGGAAAAAATTATTCGTGTAAAAAACGAAGAAAATTTCGAACAGGAGCTGAACTACAAAAACCGGCAACTTACCTCCTTTTCGCTTTCGGCACTCAAACAGAGTAAATCGCTGGAGGTGGTTTCGCAACAAATCAACGAATTGCTTCATCAACACAATATCAAGCCTACCACACGCAAAAAGCTGGAACAAGTGATGCACCACCTTCGGCCATTGAGCTCGTCAAAAGAATGGGACGAATTTCGGTCGTACTTCGAGGCCGTTCACCCTTCATTTTACACCAGTTTAAAACAAGTGGCTCCCGACCTTACCCTGCACGAACAAAAAATATGCGCCTATTTGCGTTTGGGCATGAACACCAAAGAGATTGCTTCCATCACTTTCCGACAGGTCAGAACGGTAGAATCTACCCGATTTCGGATCAGAAAAAAGGTTGGCCTTACTGCAACCGCCAATTTATTTGAGTTTTTGGAGAAGCTTTAAATAGCAGATTTACTTGATGTTAACGAACATTGCAGTAGTATTATAGGGGAGAAATAATACTTCGCAGTAAGTTATCAGTAGGACATTGAAAACAAATTTGTTTCTACAAGCATATCTTTGAACTTTATAATCTTTTACAAAATATAAAAAAACAATGAAAAAAACCATTTACCTTTTGCTGATAAGTTTCATTATGGTGTTTTCCGCCACCGCCCAATGGTCGACCGACCCGCTGACAAATACCGTTGTAAATGATATGCCAGGCTCACAGGCAACCCCTCTTATTGCTTATGATGCCAATGGAAATTTTTATATCGGCTTCTTTTCATACGAGGCAGGAAACTACAATGTCCGACTTCAATACTACAATTTTGATGGGGTTGCTCAGTGGGCCACGGGAGGAATTTTGGTTAGCAACCACACTCAAAACAGTTCACTCACTATTTGGGATTTAATAACCGATAACACAGGAAACTGTATCCTGGCCTTCCAGGATTTCCGCAATGGGATCGGCAATATCTATGCATATGCCATATCCCCTTCCGGAACCTTTTTATGGGGTGCTGATGGCATCGCCCTTTCCAATGGTACTGACGCAACCTATTTACCCAGCCTCGCGGTGACCTCGGCAAACAATGTTATAGCTGCCTGGCAAAATCAAGGTGCTACTTACCGAGAGGTCGTAATGCAAAAAATTACACCTGCAGGAACGGTTCTTTGGGGAAGTGGGATTACCTATCAGAGTGGATCACAAAGTTATACTGCTCCACGGCTGTTAGGTGTTGAAAACGATCAATACCTGATGGTTTTTTACAAAGAAACAGGAAATTTTCCGGCACTTACAAGACATATTTATACACAAAAATTCAGTGCTGCCGGTGCACCCGTATGGGGGACTGATGTCTTGGTAACCAATTCAAACGGCATTTCATCATTCGCATATTATCCCACAACGGCTTCAGATGGTGCCAATGGAGTAATCGTTGCCTGGACGGATGACCGAAACAGCGATAACAACATCAATGCAGCGGTGAACCGTATTTTAAGCAATGGAACTTCCACCTGGCCGGCCAATGGCACCGAAGTATCCAACATCAATACCAATAGCCATCAAAACCCGCAAATTATAGGCGTAAACAACAGTGATGAAGTCCTGGTTACCTGGAGCAAGAAAAACGGAAACCAGTCACAAACCGCTATTGCCGGACAAAAATTTTCATCTGTCGGTATACAGCAATGGACCAATGCCGGGATTGAATTTATCCCGATGAGTGCTGATGTTTCAGGTACAACAGGGGGTGTTGTTTTCGATGGTACCAACGCCATGATTGTTTATGAAGAATATGTTACATCATCCGCTTATTCACATATTAAAGCTTTGGCTGTTGACAATGCCGGTAGTATGGTCTGGAGCCCGACCACTACCCTGATGGCTGGAAGAACCACAGGAAAGGTGCACAATGTCATTACAGGACTTTATAACGATCAGCTAATCGCTGTTTGGGAAGAAGGCGCTGCCACAGATGACATCTACATGCAAAATATTTTTACCGACGGATCGCTGGGCATTCCTCCCATCAGCGACGATGCCACCCTGAGCGACCTCACGGTGAATGGAACCACTGTAGAAGGTTTTAGTCCCTCCATCTTCAGTTACCAGGTGGCCATTCCTGCCGGCGACCCATTGCCTATTACCGGAGCAACACCCTCATTTCCGGCCGCAACCCTGAACATCACACAAACAACGTCCGTTCCGGGAACATCTTCCGTACTTGTTACCGCCGAAGATGGCACTACTGAACTTACCTATACCATCAATTTCTATGTGGCAAGTGCAGATGCCTTGTTGAGCGACCTCACCGTTGATGGCACCACCATCCCGGGATTCGATCCCAATGTTTTTACTTACGATTATCCGGTTCCTACGGGCAATCCCATTCCGGTGGTTGGCGCCACTCCCTCCGATCCCCAAGCAGAGGTGCTTATTACACAAGCCAGCGATCTGCCCGGTTCGGCAACCGTTTTGGTTACGGCAGAAGATGGCACAACCAACAACATCTATACCGTCAACTATCTTTATACGCCCGGAGCGGATGCCACCCTGGCCGATTTACAGGTTGGAGGCGTTACCATTCAGGGTTTCGACCCGTTGGTTCTTGAATACTCCTATGCCGTGATCTACAACGAACCGGCGCCATATGTTCTGGGAATTCCAAACGATCCTTTGGCATCGGTAAACGACACACAATGTCTGACTGTGCCCGGGGATGCGATTTTGGTAGTTACAGCCGAAGACGGAATTACGGTTTTATCCTACACGGTTCATTTTTACTATCTGGGATACAATGCTACCTTGTCGGATCTTACTGTGGATGGGGTGACCATTCCCGGATTTGATCCCAACATCACGGTTTACCAGTATATTGTTGAAGACGTTACACCCGTCCCGGTAGTTGATGGAACTACGTCCGATCCTTTGGCAACATTAACAGTTACTCAGACTCCTGCAATTCCCGGTGTTGCCACCTTGCACGTAGTAGCCGAAGATGGTGTAAATGAGTTAACCTACACGGTTACCTTCTTAGTTGTTGGAACTGATGCTACTTTAACTGATTTGACCACCGATGGCGTTACAGTAACCGATTTCGATCCATTGGTTGTTTATTACGAAGTGGATGTTTATGAAGGTGATCCAATACCGGTGATTGATGGAACTACCTCCGATCCATTGGCTACTAAGGTCGTTACACAAGCTTCAGTCGTTCCCGGTGAGGGAAATGTATTGGTTACTGCACAGGATGGAATTACACAGAAAACCTATACTGTTCATTTTAACCTGATTACCGGAATTTCCGATGCAGCTGAATCACAGATTTCGATATATCCAAACCCGGTTGCTGAAAAACTCATGGTTTCCGGGTTAACCGGGATGACTCACTTCAGTATTGTAAACCTGGTGGGCGAAAAAGTATTTGTTGGAGAAGTGGCTAACAATCAGGAAATCATATTGAATTCCTTAAGGGAGGGCATTTATTTTGTCATGATTCAACAACAGAACGGAACCATGACCACCGTGAAGTTTATTAAAAAATAGTGGCAGGTTAGTCTTTGGGCAAACCATGTGGGTTTGCCCAAGGACTATATTATTTGCCCTGGATTTTCACCCAACGATTTTAAACATTCGGGGCACAAACAGGTGTCATATTTACTGTTGATGGTTTCCTGGGTTTCGGCAGAAACACTTACCTCGTAACACCAGCATTTTCCTGATTTACCACAGTAAAACTCACTCCCGCATCGGGGACAGGTATCTTTTGCTATCAGCACTTGTTTCTTCTCCATCAGATCAGGCCTCCAATTCAACGCTTACAAATTCCATTTTCCCACCCAATGGTGGGTTGAGCTTGCGGATTTTTAATCGGGCATTCCCCACCGTTGGAAATTCTGTTTTAATGCGGTCAAGTATTCTACGACCTACGTGTTCAAGTAACTTTGAACTGACCTGCATTTCTTCTTTTACAAACCGGTAAACCGCTTGATAATTCACGGTGTCGTGAAGATGGTCGGTTTGCTCGGCCAGGGTGGTATCTACTTTTAAAAATACATCCACCCGGAATTTAGTACCTATCACCTGTTCTTCTTTAAAACAACCATGATAAGCGAAAAACTCCATGCCTTCAATTGAGATGATTGACATATTTTTCATTGTTAAGCGCTTTTTTCACCCAGTTCATGCAGCCCGCGCTCTAGCCGGTTGAGGGTTTCTTCCTGCCCTATCAGGGCGATGATATCAAATAAATGAGGGCCTTTTAATTCGCCAACGACAATGATCCTGAAAGCATTCATCACAGCACCCATGCCATACTGCTTTTCTTCAAGCCATGCCTTGGTGATGTCTTCCAGGTGGGAAGCACTAAAGTCATCTACTTTTGACAACAATGTTTTTAACTCTGTCATTTGCTGATACGAATCGGCTTTCCACCGTTTTTTTACTGCCAGTGGATCGAAAGTTTCCGGTGTGACGAAAAAGAAATTCGACTGGTCCCAAAATTCGCTAACAAAGTTTACCCTTTCTTTTACCAGGCCAACTACATTCTCAACAAATTCTGTCTCGGCCAAAAAACCCTTTTCTTGCAAAATGGGCATGAAAAGCCCCGCCAGCTCTACATTACTTTTCTGTATTAAATATTGATGGTTGAACCAGGCAGCTTTGGCAGGATCAAATTTTGAACCTGACTTACCAACCCGTTCGATGGAAAATACTTTGGCCAGCTCGTCCATCGAAAATACTTCCTGTTCGGTTCCAGGATTCCATCCTAACAACGCCAACATGTTAATAAAGGCTTCGGGGAAATAGCCGTCCTCGCGATATCCCCTGGAAATTTCACCCGATTTTGGATCATTCCATGCCAATGGAAATACAGGAAATCCGAGTCTGTCTCCATCGCGTTTGCTCAATTTCCCGTTGCCTTCGGGTTTTAGCAACAGTGGAAGATGCGCGAATTCAGGAGATTCCCATCCGAAGGCTTCGTAAAGTAACACGTGCAATGGCAACGAGGGGAGCCATTCCTCGCCACGGATCACATGGCTTATTTCCATCAAATGATCGTCTACAATGTTTGCCAAATGATAGGTTGGCATGCCATCCGATTTGAACAGCACTTTATCGTCAAGAACTCTTGTGCTCACCTCCACCTGTCCGCGAATGAGGTCGTTCATCACCACAATTCTGTCTTCTGGCATGGCAAAACGAACTACATAGGGAACATCTTTTTTTAATAAGTTGGTTACTTCCTCTGCGCTCATATTGAGTGAATTGTGAAGTTTGCCGCGTACTTCGGCATTGTAAGTAAAGGTCTTTTTTTCTGCTTCAAACTCTTTCCTTAGGTTGTCCAGTGCTTCGGGCGTATCGAAGGCATAGTAAGCATGACCCGAATTGAGAAGTTGTTCGCTGTACTGCTGATAGATTTCCTGGCGTTCCGATTGGATATATGGACCAAACGGGCCATCTTTGGTAACGCCTTCGTCGAATTCAATTCCGCACCAACGAAACGAATCAACAATATATTCCTGTGCTCCGGGAACAAACCTGGTTTGATCGGTATCTTCGATACGAAGGATGAATTTGCCGCCCAGGTGTTTGGCAAACAAATAGTTGTACAAAGCGGTTCGCACACCTCCTATGTGCAGCGGACCTGTTGGGCTGGGGGCAAAACGTACCCGGATATTTTTCTGGCTCATACCTTCAATTTTCGGTGCAAAGATAGGGAATAAGCCAGGTCAATAACGCATGATGTTTCGTTAAGCTTGCGGAAGAGTTAACCAGTGCTTGCAATTAAACTTCCTTTGTTGAATATAAGAATGAATCTCGTTCCTAAAGTGAGTTGTGATTTTCAACAGTTTGCTCCCTTTAGGGTTAAGGGTAAACAAACTGTTGAAAATCAAATTTGTGAGTTATTCTCGCAAACACCAACTAATTCAGGTATTTTTTTTGATTGTAATGGGTGGCAATGGCTTTCCGATCGTCCGATGACATAGAGTTCATATAGGCTTTCCAACCAGGACAAAAATTAATGTGCCACCTCCATAACCTTCCGACAAACGATTTTGGATTGGCATCGTATTTTGCTTTGATTGGACAAATGTCGCATTTAATGTCGGTATTTACCTTGCTCATTCTATAAAAGTATTGTTGGTTATTTGCAGCCAAATTAGTTCATTTATCGTCAGTAGGCAATACTTTGATCAACTTTTATTTGCAAAAACAACTTAATTATTGAACAGGGGTTATGGGTGGTAGCCTTTGGTTGGAAGTATGAATTGCTTAGTAATGGTAATATCATTGAAAATCAGGATTAAAACAACTACTTTTGCCGGTCAGAATTGTACCGGATGATCAACTTTAATTTTCACCAGCACTCTTTATTTTCAGATGGTAAAATGCCACCTGAAGAGTATGTTAAACAAGCCATCGAAATGGGTTTTGTGGCCATGGGATTTACCGAACATTCTCCACTTCCGTTTGAAACGTATTATGCGCTTCCACAACAGCGGGAACAGGAATACATGGATGAAACAAACCGGTTAACAAGGAAGTATGCCGATCAAATAAAACTTTACCGGGCATTGGAACAGGACTTTATTCCTGGTGTAACGGAAGATTTTTCCTCTGTATCAGAAAGACTCCAACTGGCTTACAGTATTGGTTCTGTTCATCTTGTGAAACCAGAAAGTTCGGACGATTTATGGTTTATCGATGGCCCGGAGCGGCAAAAATATGATGATGGCCTGGATCAGTTTTTTGATGGCGATATCCGCAATGCTGTTACTCAATATTATCACCAGATGAACCAAATGATAGAAAGCCAGGTGTTTGACGTGGTAGGCCATCTGGACAAGATAAAAATGCACAATGCGGGCAGGTTTTTTAATCCGGAAGATAGCTGGGTTCAGCACCTGGTGGACGAGACACTGGATTTGATCAAAGAAAAATCACTGATAGTTGAGGTGAATACAAGAGGTATCTATAAAAAACGTGCCGACAGCTATTTCCCCGACCACAGTACGCTGAAAAAAGTACACCAGTTGAAAATTCCGATCATCATTAGCTCCGATGCGCATTTGCCCGAAGAATTAAATCTGGGTTTTGCCGAAGCCCGTCAACATTTGCTGGAGTTTGGATTTACAACCACTTTGTTTTTTGAAGGCTACAGTTGGATTGAACTTCCTTTATAGGTTAATAAACAGAAGATGCAAAGGATAGAACCCTGTAATAACGAGACAAGTGCTGGTTTTTATGATGATTATGATTTGGATATTTCAATTAACTTTAAACATTTTTCTTCCGACTTCCGACTTCCGACTTCCGACTTCCGACTTCCGACTTCCGACTTCCGACTTCCGACTTCCGACTTCCGACTCCCGACTCCCGACTTCCGACTCCCGACTTCTAACTTTTTCCCCTAATCCACATACATATACCTTTTAATGCTCTTTTTTGGTGTTTTCTCAAACTCATCTTCGTGAACGATGAACTTTGAGACCTGCATATAAACAGGAAGTTTCTTGTTGGTTTCTTTTCTGTAAAATTCAAAAATCCCTGGAAGTCTTTCCTTACTTAATCTACGCGCACGCATCACCTCCAGGTCAGGAACCACCATCGCGACAATTTTACCGTTCTCTTCTACCACAACACTTTCAAGCACGAGCTGACGGGTGTTAATCACTGATTCGATTTCTTCTGGATAGATATTCTGCCCGGACGCACCTAAAATCATGTTTTTAACACGCCCTTTGATAAAAATCATCCCGTCCTGGTCAATAAGTCCCATATCGCCTGTATGAAGCCATCCATCGTTTTCGAGGACTTCATCGGTGGCTTTTTGGTTTTTAAAATATCCATTCATCACGTTTTCACCTTTTACCAGAATTTCTCCTTCAATGTGTTGCGGATCATCTGAATCAATGCGTGCCTGCATGGTGTCAACGGTTTTTCCTGCCGATTCAAGTTTAAATGTTTTCCACCCCGTGTAGCTGATCAGCGGGCCACACTCGGTCATGCCATATCCAACCGTAAATGGAAACCCGATTTTTCTGAAAAAACGTTCTGTTTCACGGTTTAAAGCAGCTCCCCCAACTACCAGTTCAGTAAAATTGCCTCCAAAGACCTTTACCAGTTTCCTTCTGATTTTGAAATAAAGCAGCTGGTTAACCCCGGGAATCTTCATCATCATTCTGATGGATTTTTTTTCTAACAAGGGGACAATCTGCTTTTTGTAGATTTTTTCGATCACCAATGGAACTGATAAAATCAACCGTGGACGGACGACCTTAAATGCTTGCATGATGATTTGAGGTGAAGGTGTTTTTGTAAGAAAAGTGATGTGACACCCCAAAGTAAAAGGGAATAAAAACTCAAAGGCACATCCAAAAGCATGTGCCAATGGCAAAAACGACACGATATCATCCCCGGACTTTAAGGGCATGTTGTGTTGCGCAAATTGCATGTTGGCGGCCAGGCTGTTGTGCGACAGCATAACTCCTTTTGACCTGCCGCTGGTCCCTGATGTATAGCTTATTACAGCGATTTTACTGTTGTCGACAGGATCGATCACAAAGGCCTCTGCAGAAAATCCATTGGGATATTTCTTTTTAAATAAGGATTCCTTATCTGAACAGGCTTTCATAATGGATTCGTTGGCTGTGCTTACAACATCCAGATCTTCAATTGAGAATATTGCTTCAATGCCGGGGATGTTGTTGGCTTTGATTGCATTTCGCATCTGTTCGGAAGCAAATAACAAACGCGATTCTGAATGGTTAATGATGTGCTCAACAGCTTCCACTTTGAAGTCAGGCAGGATGGGGACGATCACCATTTCGGATAGAACGCTCGCCAGATATACCACTCCCCAATGCGCCGAATTTTTTCCTACCAATGCCACCTTGTCTCCCTTTTTCATACCGGCAGCCTCAAAAACAAATTGGATGATGGCAATTCTCTTGGCAATTTCCCGGTAACTGAGCTTGGTTCCTTTGTAGTCGGAGAGGGCTTTTGTGTTCCAGTTATGTTTTATTCCTTCAACCAGAAAATCGGAAAAGCGTTTTGATATCATAAGAATTGGGCTTTATTTAAACGCTAAAATACAATAAAATGAAGACGAATATTTTATTTTGGATAATTATTCTGCATTGGGAATCTGGGATTTACTCATGATTCTCCCAATGGGATACAAGTCCTTTTGCTGATCCCACCAGGGCGATTGCTGATAAAACCAGTTTAAAATGGCATAGGAATTCTCGCTTAAAACAGGATTATCTTGTTTCCAAAGATCGAAAGTCGCCTGCAAATCGGGATCTTCGGTAAGCATCTGACGGGCTATTGTCTCCATGGAATAGCTCTCGGAATATTCTTTTTGCTCGGTAATGGCATCAAAATATCCCCAATAAACATACGAATCGGAGGCTTTTGGTTCGAGAATATTAGCAATGACGCGGGCCCGTCGTTGATTTACAGGAACTACCACAGAGCCTGCCGGAAATTTCATGCGCTTCGTATTTTCAGTTAGTTTCAATTTGGTCATCGGGTGTTTTCCTTCGCTCGGCTGCTGTTGCCACGAATAATCAGAAAAGGTGTACAAATTAACTTCCGTTTCAGCCGAATTTTTGAGGGTGTAAAACTCAACACCGTGTAGCTGAAGCTTTTCAATCACTGATGACCACTGTGGCGGGACGATATATGCTTCTGGTAACTGAACTGTTTCGTTTGGAACCACCTGATCGAACATGGGCAAAGAAAACAGGGTTGGCGTGTTGCCATATCTAAACCAATCGCCGCCACTTAAATCGCTGGTCACTCGATCGTAGTCAATTCCTTTAAAATCGACCATGACGCTGTCGCTGAAATCGGTAGTAAAGCCTATTGCCAGGGGTAGTTTTCTAAAAGCTTCGCTGGCGCAGAATTCATCTGCCTGAAGGTTGAGTTTCTTTAAGTTTTGGTATTCATTATTAAGCATTTCCAGCGTGACTAATATCAATCTTTCTGTGCTCTCTACCCTGATTCGATAGGGCTTTAGCATGTGCGTTTCGATGAGCAACCCCGGTCGGTTTTGGAGGGCTGTGTAACCTTCAGACAAACGGGGAAGCGCCACCGTGGCATACAGTCCGCTGCGTGGATCGTGCCACCGCCTGAAACTTACATATTGAAAAACAGGAAATCCTGATTTCTCCATTTCGGCTTCTATCACAGGCAAATAGGTGTCTTTTTGCCAGGCGGTTAATCCCGGATCCATGTTACCGTAAATTTCCATGGAATGGGTAATGGGATATTGGTAATCGGCACCATCTGTAGTATGGCAATCGATAAAAAAGTCGGGCAACCATCGATTAAAAAGTTTTAGCCATGATTGAATTTCCGGGGTTTCAGCTTTCATATAATCCCTGTTCAGATTCAGGTTTTGCGCATTGGTCCTCCAGCCCATTTCTTCCGGGCCGTTTTGGTTGATGCGTGAATAAGCACCATAGCGTTCATGCCCGTCAACATTTAGAATGGGAATCCATAAGATGGTCACATGATTAAGCAATTCGACATGCTTTTGATAAACCACCATGTCGCGCAACCATTGCAACATGGCATCTTTGCCATCGGGCTCGCCGGCATGAATGGCACTTTGAACAAGCAATACGGCATTTCCTGATTGCCTAACACGCTCCTCGGTATGATGTCCATTTTTGTCGATGATGACTACCAGGATTGGTCTGCCCTGGGGCGAAATACCCATGGTATCCAGAGAAATGAAGGGGGAATTTTGGGCTAACCGGCGACAAAATTCCATGGTCTCATCATACCTTGGTGTACCGTTGTATTGATGTTTTTCAAAATAGGTTGTCCAGTCGGATTGCTGACCGAAAGTGACGAGTACAATGGCAATGAGCCAAAAGGTGATTCCGTACTTCATGTGGAAATTTTTGTTTCAAAGATAACAAGTTGAGCAAAAAAAAAAGCCGTGTAAATACACGACTTTTTAGAATTGATTTAACATTGACCTTTAATTGCCATCATAGGCCCATTTAAGGTAAATTGAGCCCCAGGTAAAGCCTCCTCCAAAGGCAGCCAAAATCAGGTTGTCCCCTTTTTTCAGTTTATCCTCCCATTCGTACAAACACATAGGAATAGTAGCATTGGTGGTATTACCATATTTTTCGATATTGATCATGACCTTGTCTTTGTTGATGCCCATTCTTCTGGCAGTGGCATCGATAATGCGCATGTTGGCCTGATGTGGGACCAGGTAAGCGATGTCGTCAGAGGCAAGGTGGTTTCGTTCCATGATTTCAGCGGCTACGTCTGCCATGCGGGTTACCGCGAATTTAAAAACGGCCTGGCCTTCCTGATAGATAAAATGCTCGTGTGCATCCACAGTTTCATGGCTGGCAGGTTTAAGTGAGCCTCCTGCTTTTTGATGAAGATAAATGCGGCCCGATCCATCAGCATGAGTGGAAGAATCCAGTATACCAAATCCTTCTGTACTTGGCTCCAACATGACGGCACCTGCCGCATCACCAAATAAAACACAAGTTGTTCTGTCAGTATAATCGGTTATTGATGACATTTTATCGGCTCCGACAACGATTATTTTTTTGTATCCACCTGTTTCGATAAATTTTGAAGCCGTTACCAGCGCAAACAAAAATCCCGAACAAGCGGCATTCATATCAAAACTAAAGGCATTTTTTATTCCAACTTTATCGCTGATAATATTGGCGGTTGCAGGATGTATCATGTCCGGGGTAACCGTTGCGCAAATAAGCAACTCAACTTCTTCAGGTTTTGTATTG
>PHDN01000024.1:0-8905 GCA_002840975.1 Bacteroidetes bacterium HGW-Bacteroidetes-16 | reverse complement strand
TCAGCAACCCTTTAACAGCTTCAACCGCCATATCCGAGGTTGCTTTTCCTTCACCTTTCTGGATGTGACGTTCTTTGATACCGGTACGGGTCATGATCCACTCTTCGGTGGTATCGACCATTTTTTCAAAATCTTTATTCGTTAACACATCTTCCGGAACCCATCCTTGTATTCCGGTAATTGCCGCTGTGATTTTCCCCATAATAACATTTTTTCAAATTTTGCGACCGCAAAGGTATTAATTTTTGACAGAACCAAATTTTGTGTTAATTAATTAACACATGCCTAAACCTGGGCTACTATAAAAAAACTCCTGGTAACAGGTAGTTATCAGGAGATCCCTTTTAGCCGGTCTTCTTCCCAAACCGGAAAGTATCGTTGCACCAATTAAAGAGCCAAATACTGTTATGCCTTGGCGTGTTCAACTATCATTTTTCCTTTGTAGTACAAATCGCCATCAACAAAATAAGCGCGATGGTAAATATGCACAGTACCCGTAGTAGGACAGGTAGCCAGTTGAGGAGCCTCTGCTTTATAATGAGTTCTTCTTTTGTCTCTTCTGGTTTTCGAAATTTTGTGTTTAGGATGTGCCATTTTATGATTCCTTTATGGTTATTTTATATGTATGCTATTCAAATTCTATGTCTTTTAACGAATCCCACCTTGGATCTTCCTCGCGAGGCAGGAGGTTGTTAAGTCTTTCTATCATTTCTTTGTTGCAGGTACTGTTGCCCTGGTCATCATCCGGATGCATTTTTTGCAGTGGAATCATCAAATTGATGTATTCGTAAAAGTACTGACTCAGGTCGATGCGGCTTTCCTGTGCGGGAATCACGACTACTTCGTCGGATATCTCATCATAGGCTTCGCCGTATTTCAAAATGAGCCTGAATTCACCACTCACCGGGCAATTAAACAAGTCAAGACACCGGTCGCATGGCAGTTCGAGTTCGCCGTTCAACCTGAAAGAAAAATCAATCAAACTCGACTCCCTGTTCATTGTTACTTCAACGGTTACATGCCCGTGCTCAACTTCTAATAATTCAAAATGCTTTAAGAACGATTCCCCGATTTCAAAAACATACTGATGTTTCCCAAGACTTAGCCCTTGTACAGGAATAATATAATCCAACATCCTCTTCATGCCATCTAAAATCGGGCGGCAAAAATAATCATTATTCTTTTGATATACAAACAATTTTAAAATTTACCTGATCGGGTTAAAGGATAGGCTGAGTAAATGTGAAATAATTAACAGCAATTGCTCAGGTATCAAGAAAAAACAGAAACCATCTTCTATATTTGGAGGATAGCTTACTGTTATACAATTGATTGCAATTTTGTTTTGATAGGCTATAAATTGATAACCAACTGATTTTACTACCGTATTAAAGGCTAATTTTGCCACAAACTTTAATCTTAAACATTATGATGTTTTTTAATCGAATCATCGCTGCCGTATTGCCGTTTATGCCCAAAGGCCTGGTATGGGTTTTTTCGAAAAAATATATTGCAGGCAAAACCATCGACAACGCCATCCGGATTTCAAAAGAATTAAACAGCCAGGGAGCCATGGTGACCATTGACCTGTTGGGTGAGTTTATTACCAGACTGGATGAAGCCAAACAAAACAAAGATGAATACCTGGGGATCATCGAAAATGTACAAAAACAGGACATCAATGGGAACTACTCGCTGAAACCTACCATGTTTGGTTTGCTTATTGATGAGGAAGCTTGTTATAAGAACATCCGTGAAATTGTGAAGAAAGCCGCTTCGTACAACAACTTCGTACGAATCGACATGGAGGATTCGCAGTGTGTGGATATGGAAATCAAACTCTTCAGAAGGCTTAAAGCCGAGTTTCCACAAAACGTAGGATTGGTGCTTCAGGCCTATCTTAAACGTACGCGCCAGGACATCGAAAACATGTTGGATTTGAATACCAAAGAGTTGCCCGTAAACTACCGTTTGTGCAAAGGAATTTATGTGGAGCCCGAGAAAATTGCCTACAAAAAATACGAGCAAATCAACCAGCATTATCTCGAAGACCTGGAATATATGTTCCAAAAAGGCATTTATCCCGGCATCGCCACCCATGATTCAAAACTAGTAGAAGGCGCCTACCTGCTAATTGAAAAATACAAGATTCCAAAGGAAAAATGTGAATTCCAGATGTTGTATGGAGTTACCCCGTCGTTGCGTCAATCCATTATCGAAAAGGGTTACCGCATGCGCGTGTATGTGCCTTTCGGCGAAAAATGGTTTGCCTACAGCACCCGTCGTTTAAAGGAAAATCCACGCATGGCCCAGGATATTATTAAAGGGATTTTTGTAAGCGGGTAAAACCAAAATCTATAGCCTAGCTGGTTTTTGGAAGATTTGAAATTCAAAACGTTCAAAAACTTTTACTTATATCTTGTCATCATTATTCAACTGAATTGCCGGTGTTTTCCATTAAAGGAACCGAGAGGTCGGTGTGGTGATGAATCATCTTCCAATGACCTTTTTCAATCCGGAAAATATTGGTCGCCCTGAATTTTACCTTCACGGTTTTACCGTCGGCGGTCATATTTTCGCCTTCTTCGGTGCAGACAGTATAACCCACGTCGGTTCCGGCAAAAACGAGTAAGTCTTTACACTCCACTCTTCCACCCAGCTTCATGCCGGCCTCTTTTTGAAACTCTTCACTCACCGACTTCCATCCTTCAAGCCTGCCGCCAAAGGGGCCCATATCGGAAATGTCGTCGCCATGTGACCAAATTGCATTCATCGGTTCCAAATCACCGGTAAACAGGGCGTTGAGTGCTGCATAAAACTGGTTATTTGCAGCCACCAGTTCCTTTTCGACTTTTGCCTTTTCAGGAAGAATGGTTGTGTCCATATTGTTACAAGCAGTTATCATAACAGCAGTCAGAAGGAAAAGGGCAAAACGTGTCATTGAAGTTTTTATGGGATTTAAGTTTTAGTGGTGTTTAGATTAAGGTAGGGAATTCTGATAGGAGAGAAGACTCTGAAAGGACAAAATAGTAGAAAAAAAGGTTCTTTCGCATACATGGTCAATTTTAGTCGTTTCCAGTTCAGTAGGTTGAAGGGTCAAAGATAGACTAATTGGGTACAAAAATCCAGAGAAGGCTACCTCAAATCTCAAATAAGCCCAACGGCTAGGGTCAGTGTTAGGCAAATTGGCCGCCGCATTTATTAACCCCCCTCAGCGTAGTTTAAAACTACGCTGCCCAATATCTGTATCTTAATTTATAACTCATCAATCTGAATAAGACTTTCAAGTTCTGAAAATTTACCACCCGGAATGTTATAAACTGTTCCCTATTTTGATCCCTGAGTATGATACTCCCTATATTGGGCTCTTAACGGAGCCTAAAACAAGATTTAAACAGTTTCTAAAAATTAGCACTAAACTTACCATCGGTAATTTCCTTGGTAACACCATTTGTATTATACCCCGTAAAACTAAAGATACCGACAATCTTGCTGTCGCTAATTTCAGTTACAGTTATGGTTCCGGAGCCAAGAATACCCGAAGCTACATAAGTTTGCTCCTGAGCCAGTCCTTCAGTCCACCTTAATTGATTGAACGAACCAGAGGTAATTTGATAGGTTCCCGGTTGAGTGACGCCCATTAATAATACCGATGCCTGGCGCGCATCAGAGTCACTTCCTGTCACGTTTATCACGCCGCTGGTATTTACACCTTGAACAGCCAGTGAAGCTGACCAGGAGGTTCCTCCATATTTCAAACTCAATGTACCATTTCCGGTACTTGGATTACCACTATCATCGTTTTTTTTGCAGGAACTCAATCCAACGCAAAATACGACGAGCATTCCCAAAAGTAGATTTCTTGTCTTCATAGTCGTTAAGTATTAAATTTTTATCAAGAGTGAGACAAAAATACGATGGGACATGATGTGGGAAATAGAGTAATATCCGTATTTAACTAAGCGATTCACCGTAAATTATTAAACTTTTGAGAACAGTTTAACAGTTTAATAATAAAGGTATATTTGAATATTGATAATCACTCTTTTAGAGCAATTAAAGACCATCAACAAAATGAACTGGCCATTTTACTATTGAATGATGCCATTTTTTATCGCGAAACTGATTAAACCGGCCACGTTGTTAATATTCAATTTTTTCATCAGGTTTGTTCTGTGGGTATCAACCGTGCGATGGCTGATAAACAGCTGTTCTCCAATCTCTTTATTGGTAAATCCTTCGACAATCAATTTAAGAATCTCAATTTCCCTAACGGTAAGTTTAAGGCCAGATTTAGTGAGCGTTTTACTGTTAGCCGGTTCATCGTTCATAAGCGAAACAGTTACATCTGATGAGAAATACCGGTCACCAGAAGCTACCATTTTTATGGCATTAAGCAATTCATCCTTACTGGCATTCTTGAGCAAATATCCATCCACCCCCATTTTTATTAATTCCTTAACCAGTGCTCTGTCACCATGCATCGATAGTATAATCACTTTGGTTGCCGCATAGTTTTCATGAATTATTTTTGCTGCATCAAGCCCGTTCATAACAGGCATATCAATATCCATCAATACCACATCCACATCCAATATTTTTAATATTCCAAGTGCTTCGCGGCCATTATTGGCTTGACTAATTACACGGATGCCTTCGGCATTTTCAATTAAAGACTGTAGTCCATCAATAATGATCTGATGGTCATCCACCAACAAAACCTTAATTTCTTTTGTCATAATGGTATTCTTATGGTAACTAATGTGCCTGTCCGGGGTTTACTTTCATAGTGCAATATGCCATTTAAACCCTGAACCCGGCTTTCAATATTCATCAAGCCAATTCCTGTACTTTTGTTCAGTTCATAATCAAATCCTTTACCGTTATCTTCAACAATAAAAACAAGATGTTTGCTTCTTCTAAGCAGTTGAACATTAACCTCAGTTGCTTGGGCATGTTTATTAATATTATTGATTAGTTCTTGTGCAATCCGAAACAAACCCAACTCAATCACCTTTGACAACCGTTCGTTCATGTTGTGATAATTAAACGTGCAGGCTTTTCCACCAGAATCTTTAACAATATGGAGAGTACTTTCGAGCGCTGTTACCAGGCCAAATTGCTCCAGTTCTTTTGGCAGCATCTGATGCGAAATGGTGCGAACCTCGGTGGCGGCTCCATCAATTAAATCAGATAAACTTTGCAGGTTCTCCCTCAAAGTGTCGCTTTTAATGGTTCCTGAAATACTTTCCCATTTCAATTTAACGCACGAAAGTGACTGCCCAACCCCATCGTGCAATTCGCGTGCGATTCGGCGCCGTTCCTCTTCCTGACCCTCCAACACAGCTTGTATACGCTGTTCGTTGTGACGGATAATGGCTAAATCAAGAGCAAGTTTTTGCTTGTGCTGACGTCTGTAGAAGAGAAATATACCCGCACCGACCAGAGAAATAATGATAAAAATGAGCAACAAGATCTCCGTTTTTCTTTGTCTCAGGCTTATTTCCACAAGTTGATTCTCATGCTGTAACAATTCCAGTGCCTGTTCTTTTTTTTCTGTTTCATATTTGGCCTGGGTATCAATAATTTGTTGATAAAGTCTTTGTTCGTATACCGAATCTTTAGTGTTCGAGTAATAATCCATATATATAAAAGCACTATCCATATTGCGTTGTTGGGCATGCCATCTGGCAATTTCTCTATAGGCTTGCATTTCCTCTTCTATAACGCCAATGGATTTGGCAATTCGTAAACCTCTGTAAAGCAAATCTCCGGCCAGTTGTATATGATTTAGATTCATGTTTACTGTGCCCAACTTTAATAGAGAAGAGGCAATGGCCTTCTGATCTTTAAGCCGCTCTCTAATTTGCAACGATTCTTTGAGAAAGATTAATGCTTTATTATGTTCCCCAAGATACAAATAGACGGTACCAAGATTGGCCAACATAGCAGCCGTCGACTCATCATTTTTAATTTCACGTGTTATTTGAAGCGCTTTCTGATAATTGGCAATGGCGAGGGTTGTGTCACCCATTTCGAGGAAAACGTTGGCAATATTTCCATATGAGCCGGCCTCTCCATATCTGTCGTACAGTTTTTTACGAAATACCAGGGCTCGTTGGTGATAGTCGATGGATGTGGATAAATCACCCATGTTGTAGTTAATAATGGCAATATTGTTCAAACTATACCCAACCCATAGTTCCTGACCAAGCGCCTCATACATATTAAGTGCCTGAATAGCATTCTCTAAAGCCTCTTTGAGCTTGCCTTGTTTCTGATATACAATTCCCATTTTATTGTAAAGCGAAGCCATGCCTATACTGTCGTTGAGCATTTTCCTGATTTCCATCGAATGATTAAAAAAGTCAAGCGCATTTGTATACGAACCTCTGTCGACATGAATAATGCCCATATCATTATAGGCCTGCGCGACTCCCTTGCCGTAATCAATTGCTTCAGCCAATTCAAGTGCCTGGTTACCATATCTTAACGCGCTGTCACCCGAAACAAAACGATACTCCCAACACAAATCACACAATACATTAACACGATCAATGCCTTCGCTTTGCACCAACATACGTTCAAGGCTATCTATTACCTCTGTGGCAGAGAGCTGAACAACGAAGGACATCAAGCTAAATAAAAAAGTGATTTTTTTTAACATACTTACTTTTATGGCTTCGAATGACACAAATATAGAATAAAACTGGTTAGTTGGGTTATTGTATAAATCTATCCACATGATTAACCATGTTTTCATTCAGAAAGGGAACAGGAGTTCTTAAAATAGCATAAGTTAAATTTTCCTCTCCCATCCGAATTTTAATTACCCATGTTTATGGCTCTTATTAAAAACACTAAACATATGTTTAATGATTGAGCCCACTCCGAAAAGTATGTGTTCATTGATTTTCAACTCATTTACCCCCCTGCCAGCAAGTGACCCCTAAAGGGGAATTCGTTGAAAATCAATGAACTATCTAAAGTCCCCTTTAGAGGATGCCAGCCTGCGGTTGGCAGGTAGGGGTATTTGACTTTTCGGAGTGGACTCATGATTTGTATTTGTTTTGATTTTAAGTAATTTAGCATCGTGCCAAACCGAAAGCTTATGAAAAGTAACTCCATTATCAGCCTGGCTTGCTTTCTGACAATCGTCACCTTTAGCAGCATTCAGTTTTCATGTAATAAAGGCAAGCAATTAACCATTCTCCCCGACAGCCTGAAGGTTTCTTTCCCCTTGTTGAACTTTCAGCACAGTCAGTATTATACATTGGACCATGACGTAAGATCCATTGAACTGGTATTCAACCAGAAAATTCAGGAAGAAACCGTGGCCGAAAACCTGGATTTCTCTGATAAGAACGGGTCACTTTCTGCAAATTATGATCTGGTGGTGGATGGCAGCATTATTTTTATCCGACTGCATCCCGGATTTTACCTGGCAGATGGTTGGAAGTATGAGCTGACCATTCTTACCGGATTAAAGTCCGCTGAAGGGAATACGGTGGTGGTGGAGAAATCCTATCAATTCAGAACCACAGCAAAACATCTGTCTGACCTCACGGTTTCCGGCACCAGTGGTGACAGCTTGCAAAGAACTTTAATTGCTTGCATCAGCGATATTCATTGTGGTGATCAGCGGGCAAACGATCGACATTACTCCTGGTTTGCTAAAAATGCCGGTGCCCTGGAAGATTTTCTCATTTACGTAAAAAACAATCCCGGGATTAAGGAGCTGGTCATTCTGGGTGATTTGTTTGATGAATGGATGGTTCCGTATTATGTGGCGCCATTTGATTCATTGATCAACATTAAGAATTCGGGTGATTATTTTAAAGCCATTGCCAATTCAACCGTAAACAAACCCATTTTCAATCAGATCAATGAAATTATTTCCTCGGGAGAAGTGGAGGTGGTTTATGTACCCGGCAACCACGACATGCTGATTACAGAAGCGGTTTTAAACGAAATTATTCCCGGTATCAGCTGGCAAGGTCAGGTGAATGGCCTGGGAAAATACAATCCGGTGCCTGAAATCGCCATGGAACACGGCCATCGCTACGATTTTTTCAACTGTCCTCAGCCGCTCGTCAACGATGGGCATATCATTCCACCGGGTTATTTTGTTACACGTTTGTATGCAGCAGGACTTGCCAACGCATCGCCCGGGGTAAAAAATCAACAAAAACCTTCCGATGATGCGATTGAATTTATTACTGCATGGTCGGTGGCGTTTGGATATACGCTGGCACATTTTAACATGGATGCGGATACCATTCAAATGGATTCTACGAAAGTGCAAATGAGTGGCGTGGATGGATATGCAACGCCAATGTCGTTCAACGGAGCCCGCGATCTGTATGCTGCCAACATTGAAGCCAACTGGCCTGGCACACAACAAATAAACCAGGTTCCAGTACCATTGGATGTGTTTTTGGCCATCCTGAACGGAACCTACTTATATGGAGCGGCTCTTTTTGAATATCTCACTGATTACCTGGCACCCGATCAGCCGAAAGTGGTAGCCTTTGGGCATTCGCATGAACCTGACATTAAAGTTTTTCCTTTGGAAGACTATTACACAGGCATTTATGCCAACTCGGGATCCTGGATCGATCCGGATCAATCCAACTACAAAACACGAACTTTTCTGGTGATCAATCCGGGTAATTGGTCAGGTTCCGACCTGGACGTGGTTTCACTATACCAATACAACCTGGACAGCGATCAGGGAGGGCAGAACCAAACCTGGCAACCGGTGTTAATAAAAGAGGAAAGTATTGAAAAAGAGTAAAATAGGCTTAATAGACAAAATTCAGGCTGGAAACCGCTGTATCCCTTATAAATATTAGCTTTGATTCAAATCAAAGGTTATGAATAAAAAAAGTGCTTTTACTGTATA
>PHDN01000041.1 GCA_002840975.1 Bacteroidetes bacterium HGW-Bacteroidetes-16 | reverse complement strand
CCTGATCGCTGCCCACAGTACTGCCATTTACATACCACTGGTACGATGGATTGCCACCATTCACCGGAGTAGCGGTGAAAGTAACTTGTGTGCCCGCACAAACATCATTTTGATCAGCGGTAATGCTTACGCTTACAGGATTTAAGACGCTCATTACCATTGTGATAGTATTAGAAGTTGCAGGATTGTTAGATATACAACTCAGGTCAGAAGTCATTACAACATAAACCTGATCATTATTAGCAGGGATGTAGGAATAGGTTGCCTGGTTTGTACCAACAGAAACTCCGTTTACATACCAATCGTAGAAAGGGTTCCCCCCGTTTACCGGAATGGCAGTAAAAGTAACATCAAAACCGGGACAACTTGGATTGTTATCGGCTGTAATTGAAACGTCAGCAGGTACTACTGGAACAGGTGTAACTGACAGGGTCTGGGAAGAACCCGTTCCATAGGAATTAGAGGGGGTTACAATTATTATACCCGACTGTGTGCCGACTTCGACAGTAACTTCATTGGTTCCGGATCCTCCTAAAAGGGTCCAATCGGCAGGAAACTGCCAGGTATATGTTACCCCGGATACGTTTGCAACGCTATATGTAACTGTTGAACCAATGCAGGGTGTGTCTGAACCTGTAATTGGGCCGGGTTGCGCGGGAGCTGCCATCTCCGAAAAATCGCTTTTCCAAACTGATTTGTGCCCAACACCTGTAAAAATAAAGTCATTTGTAGCAGCCAATGCATATCCATAAACATAGGGGAAAATCGATGTAGAAGCAATTGTTTCATCGTCAATTCTTACCCATGATTCTCCATAATTAATAGAAACATAAATCTCCCGGTCAATTTCTGCAAATACTTTATTGCCATTTGAGACTAAATGCATTGCTTGTTGAGAAAAATTAGCATACATCCATGTAATGCCAAGATCATCCGATTTATAAATCCCGCTTGTTGTGCTGCAAAATAATTTTGAATTGCAAACAGTAACTTTGAATGCACTGTTAAGGTTACTTATTTCCGTCCATGAGTTTGCATTATCTACCGAACGATATACTTTACTATTGGTGAAGAGAAATAAATTGGTGTTAATTGTTGTCAATAATCCGGTCATCTGCACGCCTATTCCCAATCCAGGCGTTAATTCCCAGGTTGCACCTGCATCAGATGATCGCCAAATCTGGAGTGTATCATCATACGAATGTGCAACATATAATGAGGCAAATATTGTATCGCCAATAGCAGCATAACTCTGTGGAGGATCAATCAAATTCAGGGCTGTCCAGTTTTCCCCATCATCATTTGAACGATAAGGTATGAGAGTTCCTCCTCCATAGGCAGTAATAAATATATTAGAACCAAATATGTCAAGAGTCTGAATCGTATTTGTATTGATGTTTATTCCATTATTGGACGCTACCCAATTTTGGCCATTGTCTGTTGTCTTATAAACACCACAAAGGGCTGTTCCACTAAAAATTGTGTTGCTGTTAGCCCCAAGCGTTCTAATGCATTGCCCTCGCATTCCATTATCGACCAGGTTCCAGTTTTGACCGTCATCGACTGAGCGAAAAACACCAATAGTGCCATTTCCTGAAAAAATATTTTCTGTATTGGCTATAAAACTGTTCTGACCGATCGGCAAATTAACTACATTCCATGTTGTCCCGTTATCTGATGATTTTTTGACACCTATTCCCGGTAATGCTGCGTAGACATCATTCCCTTTGGTAAAAACTTCATTAACCCCAACATTACTCAACCCGGTCAAAGTCCAGTTGCTTCCGCTATTTGTTGATCTGTAAATACCATCCTGGGTGGTTGTCATAGTACGGGTTCCTACATATAAAGTATCACCTTTTGATGCAATTGTCTCTACCCACTTGAATGGGCCAAAACCCGGCAGACCGGTATTAATAGCCGTCCATGTATCTCCAAAATTGACGGACCTGTGAACACTGCTCCCTTTAACAACATATAAATAAGTATCATTTTTTGCAAAATCCTGTACGCCTCCCGAAGCTAATCCTGTGTTTTTTACTACCCAGGTATTACCATTATCTGATGAACGATAAACGCCACCTGCTGTTCCTGCAAAAATATAATCTCCCTGGTGAATCAGGCTACTTATTGTTTGTGAAGTAAGACCACAACTCTCCCAGGTCTGGCCTCCGTTAAATGAACGAAATACTCCAGCCTCTGCAGCATCAGAACCGGCAATAGCTCCGGCAAACAAGACAGTATCTTTGGTGTAAACGGTTTTTATATTCGTATTCAATAAACCTGTATTCATTGGTATCCAGTTTAAACCATTGTCATCTGTTTTGAAAATACCGCCCGCTTCTTTATAAAATAATGTACTTCCGATACTTGCATAGGTACTGTTTCCCAAAATCGTTAATCCGGAAATGGCGCCTCCGTTCGGACCATTCGACTGTTCCCATTCCTGGGCATAAGTTGGATAGTTGGCAGCTGCTAATACAAATACAGCCAGGATTTTTAATAAAATTTTTCTCATAATTTCCGTGTTTTTAAATTAGTAATTGTTGTGAATAAAATTTTGTAATAAAGCATGTGATTTGTTATAATGCATCAAAAAGTATTTAATAATCCGTGTAACGCGTTTCCGTTTTAAACATCATTTGGTGAGATTTTCTTAGTTTTAACTTTACTTTTGGGGTTGTCAATCTCAATACCAGGAGAATCCACTTTGGCAATCATTTGTTTCAAAACCTTACTTTGTAGTTCAAGACGTATTTGAAACAAATCATCAGTACTAAGTGCCTCTGATGGAATATCATTGTCACGGATTTTTTTTTTCATTTTTTTTATGTTTAATCTGACGGCAAATATCGGCTTCATTTAGCCCGTGATCCAAGTTTGTCTGCTATACAAAAATGCTATGTTTAGGTTTGGCCAATTCAACATTTTATCTACATTTTATTTTAATGCATTGTTTGATAAGTAGTTAGAATTTTGATTTCAACAAATATCTAAATTGTGCATGACAGGGCTAAAAATTGTTTGATTTGGAGGTTTTAAGCTGGATTTTGTATTCTAAATTCAATCTCTGCCTTTTTTTGGAAGAAAATTCCAGATAGTACATCACAGACAACTTTGGCGTGTTCTGACCCGGCAGTTTGATTGACTTGATTGTTTATTTAAAGTACTAATTTTGAGTCATGAGACGTATATTATGCATGGAACAAAAAGATACTTCAAATCAGATTTGCATTAAAAAAGTAACTAAACCACTTTCCATGTTGTTGAGCCCGAATTTCTTACGCAGGCGGTACCTGGCTTGTCCCAGTGTGTCGGTGCGTTGTCCGGTAAGTTGGGCAATTTCTTTTGTGGTCATATTTAATCTCAGATAGGCACATAACTGGAGCTCTCTTGAAGTCAGATCCGGATAGAGTTTTAATAATTTGTCGTAAAATTGGCTGTTGGTTTCCTTGAATTGAACAGAAAATTCCTGCCAGAGTTTATTTTCAGAACTTTTTTTAATTTCACGGTTTAGTTTGATGAGTGAATCTTTGAGATCATTACCAGAAGAAGTGCGCTCAAGGTGGGTAAGTTTTTTATTGATTTCAGCTATTAATTCATTTTTCTTCAACAGCGACATAAGATTGGTACTTAATTCCTTGCTTTTAAACTTTAAATCAGCCTCCATTTTTTCTCTTCCCAAAATCATGTTTTTAATTTTAATTTTTTGTCTTGAATAAAAAAGAAAAATGATTATCAATCCGGAGATAAGTCCAAGTATAATGAAACCAAAGATGAAGATATTTCGCATCTGCCTCATTTTTTGATCTTTAATTAATTTTTCTTGGTTGTACTGGAATTCGAGTTTGAAAAGCGCATTTTGATTTTGAAGAAAATACAGACTGTCTTTTGATTGGGTTTTGGCAACCTGATATTTAAAGGCACCGATTGTATCATGCTCCGATAAGCAAATATTAAACAATAAATCGGACGCGTTAAAAATTGTTTGTGGTAACTTGTATTTTTCACCTATGCTTAATCCTTTTGAAGCCAGTTTCCTGCCAGACTGATAATTCCTTTTCTTATAATGAAAATTCCCAAGAGCAATGTAACCATCGGCCATCAGAACCGGATTATTGACCTTTTCAAATAATTCAAGTGCATGATTCAGAAAGTATGATGCTGAATCCGGATTATCCAATTGCTGATAGAGCCCGCCAATATTAAGCATATTAACTCCTTGTTGCTGAAAATCATTCATTTTAAGAGCTATTTTGAGTGCCTCAGAATAATAAAAGAGAGCTTTAGGAAGATCATTGTATCCAATCTGATAAATGGCTGCAAGATTATTATACTGATCAGTAATAGCCGACAAATTGTTGATCTCCTGGCTTATCGAAAGTGCTTTATTAACGTATTCCATCGCCTTTTCGTAACTTTGCATGCTAATAAAGTCAGCTCCAATATTGCTCAGCGTTCTGCCAATAAGCCTTTTATTATTCAGCTTTTCATAAAGCCTAAGGTTTTCAAAATAGAGTTTAGAACTGTTGTCAAAATCACCCACCTCGGCGTATGCTACAGCCATTATGCTTCTTCCATCTGCAACTTCCATCAGCATATTCAACTCCGATGCCATCTCGACAACCTGCTCGCCGGTTTCGATAGCCTCCTTGATGTTCTTAAGCCGGCAAAGATTTACTCCGATCTGTATCAAAGAGCGAACTTCAGCACTGTCGAACCTGGCAAGCCGTGACTCCTGAAGTGCTTGTCTGGAAAATTTGAGTGATTTTTCAGGATCACTCAATTCTTCTCCTTTTGAGATTTTCAGTAAAAGGCGAGCCTTGTCTTTGTGATCCGGTTTGTCATGAAGTACCTGAATAAGACTATCTAAACGATTGCTACTTTGACCGTAAATAAATTGCAGAACAAAGATACTGGTGACCAGCAAAAGCAATCTTCTATATAATTCAATATTCATCAGCATGAGGTTTTGCGTAGTAATTGACAAATATAGTATATTCTTTACCGGGGAGATGAAGAGATGCTCAAAATGCCGGATTAATGAAAATGCTTCAGAATGCTATTATCCCGACGAAGCCGGCAAACTGGTAAGAGTCCCATAGCCACGTTCTTTCCAGCTCTGGGGATAAAAACAGGTGCTGAGCATCATCAAAAGGTGCAATGTGGTCTTTGTCTGGAGTGAACAGGGCATGATCTCCCGCCACGGACTGATTGCACAACGAAGTTGTCGGGAATTTACTGGTTTTGTTTGTTCAATGCTTACACATCGGTCTATGTTCCAATTAATTCGGGTGTGAACGATGTTGCTGAATGTAAGAAGACTTACGAGGCTGTTGCCTTTCAGGAGAACTGTTGGAATACGGTGTTCATGCCTTCATTGCATTTCGGCAGATAAATGTGGGAGGCACTGGCCAGATGGACCGCTCTGACAGTCATTTGGCCGTGAGCCGTCTACTCTATTATAACCATGTGATTTATATTCTGTCGTTTAGTTTTCTTTTAATTCAAAATTATTTCCCGAAATACTTTTGTATCAGTGCCAGTAATTCGTTTTTGTTAACAGGTTTTGAAATATAGTCGTTGCAGCCCGCTACAATTGCTTTTTCCCGGTCGCTGGAAAGTGCGAAAGCGGTTTGTGCTATAATAACCACTTCTTTATTAAATTCCCTTATCCGGCGGGTTGCTTCATAACCGTTCATTTCGGGCATTTGAATATCCATCATTATGATATCGAGGTCTTTCGTGTTGCGGCATAGTTCAACGACTTCAATTCCTGTTTCAGCCTCCAATATTTCAGTACAAAAATCATTTACAATAAGAGAAATATATTTTCGTGATGCTTCATCGTCTTCGGCGATGAGTATTTTCAGGCTACGTGTTGCGGGTATTACTTTATTCTTTTCGTTATCAATGGGTATCTCATTCGAAACAACCGGTTTTTCTTTTGTGTTCTTAGTCAGCGGCAGTGTAAAATAAAATGTGGAGCCTTTCCCTTCCTGGCTTTCAACCCAAATTTTTCCGCCCAACATTTCGACATAAGATTTTGAAATCGCCAAGCCCAATCCGGAACCCTGGAAGGCCCTGGTGTCGGTGATATCGGCCTGTATAAAACGCTCAAAAATGGCTTCCTGCCTGTCTTTTGGAATTCCGATACCGGTATCTTTTATATAGAATTCTACCTCAGAGCCATTAGATAGGCAACCCATTTGAATATCGCCTGTATCGGTATATTTGATGGCATTTTTAATGAGATTGGTAAGAATGGAGTCCAGTTTATTTTGGTCGGTTGAAATGTTTTTATCCGCCAGGGGTAAAAGCATTTCAAGGCTAAGTATTATCCCCTTCTTTTCAGCTTCTGGTTGGAAGAAATGAAATAATTCTTCTATCCTCCCGTTTACATCGGTTTCAGTTAAATTGAGTTGAACCAGCCCGGCTTCAATTTTTGAGATTTCAACAATATCGGTCACTGTATTCAACATGCGTTGTCCGCTTAGTTGAACGATTTTAATATATTCTTCTTTTTGTTCGCTGCTTAAATCGGGTTCGAGCAGCAATCCGGTAAACCCTAAAATGCCGTTCATCGGGGTGCGTATTTCGTGGCTCATATTGGCCAGGAAGGCCGATTTCAGGCGGTCGCTTTCTTCGGCTTTTTCTTTTGCTTCTATCAGCTCTTGTTCGTTTTGTTTCCGTTTGGTTATATCGCGCTCTATTGCAAGAAATCCAACAATTTCATCTTTCTCATTAATTACCGGATTAACAGACGATTCAAAACTTAATAGACGTCCGTCCTTTGTTTTATTAATTATTTCATGGATTATCGGTTTCTTCGTAAGAATGTCGTTCCAGAAGTTTTTATAATATTCTATACTCAAAGTGCCTGACTTTAATATTCTCGGCGTTTTACCGATGGCTTCTTCTTTAGAATATCCTAAAATATTTTCGAAAGCGGGATTCACATAAACAATTGTTCCATCCGTATCAGTTAACAAGACTGCATCACCTGATTTCTCTATTCCCATTCTAAACTTCAATAGAAATTCTTCTGCAAGTTTACGCTCGGTGATGTCTCTATTGATTCCAAGCTTTCCTACAATATGTCCTGCATCATCGTAAAGAGGTACTGAATTCGTTTCAAGCCAACGCCTTCTGCCTTTCATTCCAACAATTTCAAATTGGAGTGTTCCCCCGGCTCCTTTGTATACGCTCTCAGTCAGGTTCTGAAAGGATTGCAGGTGTTCAGGAGCAACCATGTGATCAACTGTCTTGCCGACCACTTGCTCGGATGTATCTGCATCAATAATTCTTAAACCTGCCGGATTAATGCTTTGAAGCGTACCATCTTGAGAAATGACACAAACGCACTCCGGTTCAGCTTCGATGATTGATTCTACAAATCGTTTGCTGTCTTCAAGCGCTTTTTGAGACTGCTGTATTGATTCACACATTTGGTTAAACGAATCTGCAAGTGATGCAATTTCATCATGTGTTTTAATTTCAAGTCTCTTGGTATAATCTCCTTTTGCTATAAAGTCAGCGGCTTTTGTAATTTTCTTAATGGGTCGGGCAATTTTAACTATGCTGAGGTATATGATTATTAAACTGAAAATTAGACTTATCAATATCGCACGTTGAACCAACGTAATAATTCTTTGTTTTGCCATTTCCGCATTCGAACGATGTTCTTCTATTTTTTCAGAAACTCCATCAAATATCAGGGTTGTTTTAGCATTAACAGCATTTCCAAAATTATAATCCATTATTTCCATTAATTCCCAGGCATAGCCCGATTGACGCGGATTTATTATAGAAAAAATTCTTTCTGAGTACATTCGAATAGAATCAATGTCTATCCTAATTCCATAAGCAAGTTGTTTTTCTTTATCAGTTAAATCGGATTGAATAAAATCATGATACTCTTTATCTAACAAAGCATTCTGTTTTTGATATTCTTGTTTGTAAAATTCTTTATTCGTTACAACGTAATCATTGCTTGCCATCAATACCTGAGTAACTCTGAATCTAAGATTTCCGACTTTAATTTGCTTCCGGGCTTCTTCCTTAATTTGTTCGAGAGTGACCATCCCATTATTAACACTGTAATATATATTAGTCCCTATAGCTCCAAACAGTAATAACAAAACAAAAAAAGCAAAGCCGATTTTTAATCCAATGGTGGTTTTCATGTTAGGATGTCTCCAAATTATAAGATTAATAAAATTCCTGCAAAATAAATTAGAATGAGATATTTTAGTATTCATTTAATCTCATTGTCACTATATTATCCAATTATAACCGTTTATAATTAAATCGATTCAGTATTTTCATTGCAAATGGATCATCGTGTACTGGTGGGGTAAAAGTATGTATTAATTTTATTGGTTTTACATGGGGGGGGTGTTTTATTGAGGATAGTTGTTTCATTCATATTATTTTAGAGGAGATGTCTCGTCATTTCGCCTGCCTGCCATGGGGCCTGATGTGTTTATGTGTTATTTGTTGGGGCAGGCTTCGCTTCATTCTGTCGACAGGACAGACAAGTATTGCCAGTTTCACTTTTCTACCGAAGGTGTGAAACCGGGAGTAGGAGTGGGTTTCTCAATCCCGCCAGTTGCATTTCGATGGATATTGGAAGGGCGGCAGCATGGGGTACAATAGTCACGCGTTACGCTATGGCTAAACGTGCGCCAGTGATAGGCATCGATCCTGTTTTTTTAGAAGAATTTGGAGCAAGGAAAACAATCGACCTGACGGTCTACCCGGCAACTTTCGAAAACTGCATTGAAATTGGTTAATACAGTTGTTCTCTTCCTTCAGGAGTGATAAAATCCGGGGTCCATTCAGGCTCCCAGATCAAGTTAACGCTCACATTAAAATCAGCATAATTGATGTCAAGCAGATTTTGAACGTGCTGAATGATGGTGTCGCCCACAGGACACCCGGGTGTACTTAGCGTCATATCTATTTCCAGGGTTTTGGCTTCATCATCCTTACGTATGTGATAAATTAAACCCAAATCCACAATATTGACTTCGACTTCGGGGTCAGGGATTTGTTTTAAAAGTTCGCGCACTTTGGTTTCCTCAGCATTAAAAGTCTTTTGTATCATGTTAGTTGCTTTTTATTATGAAAAATCATTCCAATGGTATTAAGGGAATAAAGGATAGCGGTAATCACCATCAACAAGATGCCAGTCATCACCAACCATTCAATGGAGAATGCCAGTCCCGTTATAAGCGCCACCAGACTGGCAA
>PHDN01000023.1 GCA_002840975.1 Bacteroidetes bacterium HGW-Bacteroidetes-16 | reverse complement strand
TCATAACCTTTGATTTGAATCAAAGCTAATATTTATAAGGGATACAGCGGTTTCTAGCCTGAATTTTGTCTATTAAGCCGATTTTTCATATGAGTTTTTTTACAAAGAAAACAATTACTTGAATGATGACAAGATAGATGATTAAAAACCGATAAATCATAATTTTCGACCCGCCGGGTTTTTTTCAACCCGGCGGGTCGGAAATCTTAAGTTTCGTCATGTTTTAGCGTTATCTTATTTTTGTCATGTCGATATCAGCCTCAGCTGATGAGACATCTCATACCCCAAACCGTTTTGTATTACTCTCCAGTATTTGATTTAAGGTTTGTCCCGGATGCTCAAACTTATTGGCGAACATCATGGCGGCGATGATATAGGGTTTAAAACCGGCTTCTACGTATGTGGGAATACGGTATTTCTCAAAAACATCACCCGAAACTTCACCCGCCTGGCACGAAACTCCACTAATATCGGCCGGCAAGCAGTGCATATACAAGGCATCCTGATTTTTAGTACCCTGCATTTTATCGGCGTTGTATTCCCAGTCGGTGAACTGTGCATTGTTGGCCAAACAGGCTTTTTCCAGCTCAGCCAGCCCTTGTTTATCAGATTTTTTCAGCAACTCAGTTCGCTGTTGCATGATGTGGAAAGGAGCCCAGCTTTTGGGATACACAATGTCGGCCTCCTGCATGGCGTCTTTCATGTTGTGGGTTATGCCAAAGCTGCCGCCACTTTTTTTGGCGTTTTCAGTTGCCAGGTCCACGATTTCTGGTATCAGTTCATATCCTTTGGGATAGGCCAGCTCTACATTCATGCCAAAACGGGTCATCAGTGCGATAATGCCCTGAGGAACCGAAAGTGGTTTTCCATAACTGGGTGAATAAGCCCAGCTCATCACCAGTTTTTTCCCGTACAAGTTGTCCAAAGAACCGAAATGTTGTTCCAGGTGTAGCAGGTCGGCCATCGATTGGGTGGGATGATCCTGGTCGCATTGCAGGTTGATAATTCCCGGACGTGAGGACAAAACGCCTTGCTGATAGCCATCGTCCAGTGCTAATCCCACTTCACGCATGTATTTATTGCCTTCACCCAGGTACATGTCATCGCGGATACCGATAAAATCGGAGAGAAACGAAATCATGTTGGCGGTTTCCCGTACGGTTTCTCCATGTGCTATCTGCGATTTGGTTTCATCCATGTCCTGCACAGCCAGTCCAAGCAGGTTGGCCGCCGAGGCATAGGAGAACCGGGTGCGCGTGCTGTTGTCGCGAAAAATACTCACAGCCAATCCGGAATTGTAAACGCGTGGTGAAATGTTGGCTTCGCGCATCTTTTTCAGGATGAGGGCGATGTTCAGGATGGCCTGCAATTCGGCATCGGTTTTTTCCCAGGTGAGCAGGAAATCTTTGTGGTATAGGTTGGTTTTCAACTGTCCGAGCAGTTCGATATTTTTTTTGAGTTCCATATTTTTTTATTTTCTATTTATCTGATGCAAATTCCAGGGCAAAAGCAGCATAAAAGGCAGAAGCCGTCACCAGATCGCTGATGGCTACTTTCTCGTTGGGAGCATGGGCCAGTACTTCGTTTCCGGGACCAAATCCAATGGTAGGAATGCCATACATCCCATTGATTGTGACGCCATTGGTAGAAAATGTCCATTTGTCGACCAGCGGCTTTTTGTGATAGAGGTTTTCGTATGCTTTCACACCAGTAATTACAATGGGATGGTCTTCGGGAATTTTCCAGGTAGGATAGTATTTTTCCATGCCGTACTCCAAACCGGTATAAGCGGTTTCCAGATAATTCAGCACTTCTACTTTGGCATTCATGCCTTTGATGAGTTCTTCTATTTCACTAATGGCCGATTCTTTGGTTTCTCCCCAGGTAAGGCGACGGTCGAGGTGGAGGCGGGCGAAGTCGGCTACTGCACAGAGCGATGGGCTACCCGACACAAACTCCGAAATGGTCACACTGCCTTTTCCCAAAAAGGGATCGCCGGCCAGACGTTCGTTGAGTTTTTCTATTTCAAGGGCGATTTTGCTGGCCATGTAGATGGCGTTTTTGCCACGCTCCGGAGCCGATCCGTGCGACGAAACGCCAAAGAAACTTACATGCATCTCCATCCTGCCACGATGGCCCCTATAGATATTCAGGTTGGTGGGTTCGGTGCTGATGACCATGTCAGGACGGATGCCGTCTTCTTCGATGATGTATTTCCAGCAAAGTCCGTCGCAGTCTTCTTCCATCACGCTGCCCACAAAATAAATGGTTAGTTCGTTGGCCAGTCCCAGTTCTTTCAGGATTTTTCCGGAAGTAACAAAGGCAGCAGGCCCGCCTTCCTGGTCCACGGTGCCACGTCCATGCACAAAACCGTCCTTAATTTCTCCGCCCAAAGGATCAAAATTCCAGTTTTCCATGTTTCCCATGTCCACGGTGTCCATGTGACCATCGATGGCCAATATTTTTTCCCCATTGCCAATGCGACCAATAACGTTGCCCATTCCATCGATTTTTACTTCGTCGAAACCAGCCTCTTCCATCTGGCGTTTCAGCTCCTGCTGGACTTCTTTTTCATGTGCGCTCAGCGATTTAATCTGTACCAGCTTGCTGAGGTTGGTTGCTGTGTAGTCTGCATACTGTTCCGCCAGCTGACGGATTTGTTGAAATGTGTTATGATTCATTTTATCAAATATTTTAAAATCTTTTATGGGGTTATCCCTTTTCATAAGTTTTGTTGCGGAAATCAGGGTGTAACCTCTGTTAAAATCAGGTTTCTAGGTTTGTTCATACAACCCCATCAATACTTTTTCCGGTGTCATGGGGGCGTTAAACGCCATTGAATAATCAGGATTAAAAGCCTTAATGGCCTGTTGGATGGCGAAGTAAGCGCCAATACCATAGTTAAAGGGTGGTTCACCTACTGCTTTCGATTTGAGAATGGCCAGGTTGTCTGATTCATTTTCAAGCGGAATAATTTCCACCGATTTGGGTGCAGAATACAGATCGGGAACCTTGTAGGTGCTCAGCGCATTCGACAGTAAAATCCCGTTTTTGTCGTAGGCAATTTCCTCCATGGTCATCCAGCCAATGCCTTGCATCAGGGCGCCTTCTACTTGTCCCAGATCGATTTCCTGGTTCATACTTTTCCCGAAATCGTGTACAATTTTCACATCTTCTATTTCATAGGTTCCACGCAGACAGTCTGTTAAAACTGTGGTTAATGCCAGTCCAAACACATGATAGGCAAATGGGTGGCCCTTTTCGGCCGATTTATCAAAATGGATTTCGGGTGTGGCATAGTGGCTGCTTTCGCTCAGACTCACCCGCTGCAAAAAGGCCGTTTTCACCAGTTTTTCCCAACCAACTCCGGTTGTATTTTCACGTAAGAAAACCATCTCATCCTTGATCCTGATATCGTCTTCATTACCTGAAACCATGGTTGCTGCCACTTTTTTAAGTCGATGAAGCAATGCATTGCAGGCCATTTGAACGGCTTTCCCATTTAAATCGGCCGTAGAACTTGCTGCCGAGGGCGAAGTGTTGGCCACACGGGTGGTGTTGGTCGATTCAATATTGATTTTATGTATGTCGATGGAAAAAACCCCGGCCGCCACTTGCATCATCTTGGTATTTATACTTTGTCCCATTTCAACAGCTCCTGTGCTGATCCCCACACTTCCATCCTGATAAATATGCACCAGAGCCCTGGCATGGTTCATCACCGTGTTGGTAAACGACACGCCAAATGTGATTGGGAAGATAGAAAAACCCTTCTTTTTCAGGGAATGTTGTGCATTGTATTGGTTGATGTCTTCCTGTAAATTTGCAATATTCCACTGTTTATCAGCAAGATACCATGAATTATCAAGCATTACATTTTGTGCCTTTTGTCCATAAGGAAATTCATCCCCCTCTTTCAATAAATTAATTTTCTGGATTTCTTCCACCGGAATATTCAACTCTTTTGAAGCCAAATGAATGGCGCATTCGATGGCAAACATGCCCTGTGGAGCCCCAAATCCGCGAAAGGCCGTGTTGGGTGGTAGGTTGGTTTTACAGCTGTGCACGGTAGCCTTAACATTTGGGATAAAATAACTGTTGGTGCAATGGAATAAAGTACGCTCGGTGATGGCCGGCGAAAGGTCGGCTGCCGCACCCGCATTTTGCAGATAGTTGGCTTCATAGGCCAGTATTTTTTTCTCTTTCGACAGACCGATTTTAAAATGTGTGGTATATGGATGCCTTTTTCCGGTCATGTACATATCATCATGCCGGCTCAGGATCATCTTAACTGGTTTTTTCAGGTGATGTGCCGCCAGTGCCACCATCACCGCCCAGGGTGTTGCCTGATCCTCTTTTCCACCAAAACCACCGCCAAGCCGGTTGACATCCACTTCAATCTGGTGCATGGGAATGCCCAGCACACGGGCTGTTTGCTTTTGGATGGCTGTGGGTCCCTGCGTGGAGGCATAGATTTTCAGTTTTCCTTTTTCCATCGGAATGGCGTAAGCACCCTGTGTTTCCAGGTACAGGTGCTCCTGACCACCCGATTCAGCGGTTCCTTCAAAAACATGAGCACATTCTTTCCATGCGTTTTCAGGATCACCCATTTTAAAGGTTCGGGAAGGTGATATGAATTGGTTTCTCTCAAACGCTTCGGTGGCGGTTGTCACCGGATGGTGAATATCCATGTCGAAGGTCACCAGTTGTTTGGCCTGCTGACAAATAAAATCCGACTTCCCGACAATAAGCGCAACAGGCTGACCAACAAAATGTAATTCTTTTTCAGCAAAAAGAGGCTCGTCGGGGACGATACCCCCAATTTGGTTTTCGCCAGTGATATCCCGGTAGGTAAAGATCCGAAGGATGCCCGGAAGTGTTTCTGCCTCCGAAAAATCAATCGAAAGCAAACTACCGTGGGCAATGGGTGAGGTAACCACCGAAGCAAAAAGAGTTCCCTGGATTTCGGGCATGTCGTCGATAAAGATGGATTTACCGCTCAGGTGCGAGGTTGAGTCAATGTTCTTCATGGCTACGACACGTTTAGGAGTTCAGAAGATTTTACACTGTTAGGAAACAGGCGGATAAAGTGAGCGTAGAACAGCTGTCTCAACAACAATCTTTTGTATTCTGCACTACCGCGGATATCGCTGATGGGTGCAATTTCTTCTTTCATAACACAATGGGCCTTGCGGAGGTTTTCTGCATTCAGCTTTTTGCCCATTAGAAATTCGCAGGTGTTTTTAAGGTATTTGGGGATGGGCGCTACCCCTCCCGCTGCCATGTGAATCTCTTTTATTTCATCTCCCTTTAGTTGAATGCTGATGGCACAATTTACACTGGCAATGTCGAGGTAAGTACGTTTACTTACTTTCTCAAAATTGACGGCCATCGTTTTAACTGTTTCAAAGGCAAGTGATTGTATTAATTCATCTTTTTGAAGTGCGATTTTTTTATAATCTTTAAAGAATTCCTTCAAGGGTAGTTTTCTGGAAGCCTCATCTTTAGGGTTTAAAAGCGTGATATCTGCATTTAATGCCAAAAACAAAACAGATAAATCGCCGATGGGAGAAGCATTTACCAGATTCCCGCCAAGGGTGCCCATATTCCGGATCACCTGCGATGAAACCAATTGGAAAAACTCCTTTAATCTGGGCAACGCTGACATAATCAGTTCGTTGTTCAACATATCTGAAGCGGTAAGCCCTGCTCCGATGGTTAATTTGGTTCCGTTTTGAAAGACATCTGTTAAACCTTTCATCTGATCTACGGGAATGGCTTCCATACCCTGAAGTTCTTCTGCTTTTTGCACGTAGAGATCCGTTCCTCCACCAACAAAAACACCTGCCTTTATAGGTGAAAGAGGAACTATTTTTTTTAGTTGTTCTGGGATTTGCAGAAAATATTTCGGGACAAAGTGCTGTTTTATCAGCCAATCGAGACTGCGGCCTTTGGGTGAGTGTTTTAATTGTTCAAATATATCAACAGCGGCCTTTTCGATGGATTTATATCCAGTACAACGGCAGATATTTCCACTGATGGACTCTCTAATTCCGGTGATGGAAGTCTCTTTGTTTAGTGCATAACCTGAAAAAGCCATGACAAATCCCGGGGTACAAAACCCACATTGCGTGGCATTGTGTTCCAGCATGGACTTTTGAACCTGATTCAACTCAGCTTCGATGCCAATGCCCTCCACCGTCACGATATGTTTGCCATGCACATTGATGATGGGAGTGAGGCAGGATGTAATGGTCTTGTAATGAATATGATCGTTAGCAGAAAGCGATCCTGACAAAACTGTACACGCCCCACAATCCCCTTCACGGCAACCAATTTTTGTTCCTTTCAAATGCTGATCGCCCCGGATAAAATCGAGTAAGATCGACCCACCCGGCAGATTGGTTTCTACGAGCTGATTATTTAAAAGAAATTGAATCATAACACCAGTAAAATTAAACATTTTAGTCATATACTGCTCCATCGTTTTGCTAAATGTGCATATTTTGAAATGAGTATAATTAGACATAAATTTATCAGCCTTTGTATTTTTTATCTATTTTAGCGGGGATAACCAAAAAGGGGGATTCCCCGGAAATGCATCATTGAAATTGTTGTATGTTTCTCAGGTTTGTGAATTCCTGCCAGCCGGAGATAATTGGTTTTTTGGAGGAAATCCTATGAAAAAAAGCTATATGAAAAAGAAAAGATTTGCAGTAGTTCTGGCTGGTTGCGGAGTTTATGATGGAGCCGAAATCCATGAAGCGGTTCTTACCATGCTGGCCATTATGAAACAAGGAGGATCCTATCAATGTTTTGCCCCTGACATCTTACAATATCATGTGGTCAATCATTTTGATGGACAGGAAATGCATGAAAAAAGAAATGTTCTGGTTGAATCGGCGCGCATTGCCAGAGGAAACATTAAGCGCTTAATTGAATTCAATCCTGAAGATTTTGATGCTTTAATCTTTCCGGGCGGATTTGGTGCTGCTAAAAATTTATCCACCGTGGCTTTTGATGGTGCCGATGCCAGGGTTACACCCGAAGTAGAAAGGGCTATCAGGGAAATGGTCAGCGCCGGTAAGCCCATTGGTGCACTTTGTATAGCTCCGGCTTTTATTGCCAAAGTGCTGCAAGGTGTTGAAGTTACCATCGGCGATGACCCTGGAACCATTGCAGCCATCGAAGGGATGGGAAGTCATCACCGTGTAACAACTCATGGAGAAGTGGTAGTGGATACCAAATTTAAGGTTTTTACAACACCTTGTTACATGCTGGATGCCACCCTCCCGGATATTGAGCTGGGTGCCGTAAATGTGGTAAAAGCCATGATGAAGGAGCTTATCTGAAGCAATCTATATGAATGCAAATAAAGTAACTTCACTTTTTGGAATAAAATATCCCATCATTCAGGGTGGAATGATCTGGTGCAGTGGTTGGAGATTGGCCTCTGCTGTGAGCAATGCCGGTGGTCTGGGTCTGATTGGTTCCGGATCAATGCGCCCCGAATTGCTCGAGGAACATATCATTAAGTGCAAGGCTGCGACAAACCTGCCTTTTGGGGTTAATGTTCCGTTAATCTATCCCCAAACCGATGAATTGATCGAAATCATACTGCGTCATCAGGTGAAGATTGTGTTTACCTCTGCCGGAAATCCTGAAAAATATACCTCCTTACTAAAAGCACATGGTATTATAGTCGCACATGTGGTAGCCAACAGTAAATTTGCCCTTAAGGCAGAGGCTGTAGGTGTTGATGCCATTGTAGCCGAAGGTTTTGAGGCCGGAGGGCACAATGGAATTGAGGAAACCACCACGATGGTCTTAATTCCGCAACTGCGTCCACTGCTTAAAAAACCTTTGATCGCGGCGGGTGGAATTTCTTCCGGAGCGGCCATGTATGCATCCATGGCACTTGGCGCTGAGGGTGTTCAGATAGGCAGTTTGTTTGCTTCATGTGTTGAGTCATCCAGCCATTGGCACTTTAAACAGGCTATTTTTGATGCAGGTGATGGGGCTACCAGACTATTGATGAAAAAACTAATCCCTGTGCGCTTGCTTAAAAATGCGTTCTTTGATCAGGTGGTTCAGGCCGAAGGTCAAGGGGCTACAGTTGAAGAATTAAAGACCCTATTAGGAAAGGGCAGAGCAAAAGCGGGTATTTTTGCCGGAGATATCGAACATGGTGAGCTTGAAATAGGTCAGGTTTGTGCACTGATTCACAATGAACATTCAGCAGCAGAACTCATTGAAAACCTGATGAATGAATTTTATAAAACAGCCAACAAAATGAGCAATGAATGGCTTTTATAATTTAGAAGAGTTACTAAGCTAATATTGTTTACATTCGTCAAATTACAGCAGTATAAATATTGATAAAAATGAACTTTGAATTTACAGAAGAACAGTTGATGATTCAACAGGCTGCCCGCGATTTTGCCCAACGTGAATTGTTGCAGGATGTACTTGAACGGGATGAGAAAGCGACCTTTCCAACCGAACACATAAAAAAACTTGGTGAATTAGGCTTCTTGGGCATGATGACAGATCCAAAATACGATGGCGGAGGAATGGATACAGTGTCATACATACTGGCAATGGAAGAAATTTCTAAAGTGGATGCTTCGGTGGCGGTAATCATGTCCATCAACAATTCACTGGTGTGTCATGGATTAGAGAAGTATGGCACCGAAGAGCAGAAGCAAAAGTACCTCCGGCCACTTGCCCGGGGAGAAGTGATTGGAGCTTATTTGCTTTCGGAACCCGAGGCTGGCTCTGATGCAACACATCAGCATACCTCCGCGGTTGATTATGGCGATCATTATATTATCAATGGAACTAAAAACTGGATATCCAACGCCAATTCAGCTTCAACCTATGTCGTCATGGCACAAACCCACCCCGAAAAGGGTCATAAAGGAATCAATGCATTTATTGTTGAAAAAAATACTCCGGGCATTTCGCTCGGGCCTCATGAAGACAAAATGGGAATGCGCAGTTCCGACACCCACTCGGTGATGTTTAATGATGTAAAAGTGCCAAAGGAAAACCGCATTGGTGACGATGGTTTCGGGTTTAAATTTGCCATGAAAGTGCTCGAAGCGGGCCGCATGGGAATTGCAGCACAAGCCTTAGGTATTGCTTCCGGGGCTTTTGAACGAGCCGTTGCCTACTCCAAGGAAAGAAAAGCTTTCGGCACCCTGATTGCCAACCACCAGGCCATCGCCTTTAAATTGGCAGATATGGCTGTGAAGATAGAAAATGCAAGGAACTTGTGTTTGAAGGCGGCCTGGCTTAAGGACAATGGCAAGTCGTATACGCTCGCCGGCTCGATGGCCAAACTGTATGCAGCCGACATAGCCATGGAGGTTACCACCGAAGCCGTTCAAATACATGGAGGTTATGGATATGTAAAGGAATACCACGTAGAAAGGTTGATGCGCGAGGCCAAGCTAACGCAGATCTATGAAGGTACCTCTGAAGTGCAAAAGATCGTGATATCAAGGGCGGTGTTACAGTAGTATAGCGCAAAGCGTAAAGCGAATTCATGAATTCGCTTTACGCTTTACTACCACTCTCCCCCAACCCCTTCCAGTTACGTGGGTTATCCTGGATGTATCGCTTTATCCGTTGAAACTCACCATCATCTTTGATCACATGGTCGTAATAATCGCGTTGCCATGTTTTGGTTCCGGGTGTGTTGTAGAGGATGTTGATTTGCTTAGAAGTTTGCATTTTCAATTTGCCTATGACTTTGAAAAGCAGCATTCTTCTGCGAAGTTTAATGTATTCCTGAAGGTCTGTTTTCTGAGAACGTATATACGGCTCATGAACCGTATATACGTTTGAAACTCCGTTATCAAAGTTATACGCACCTAGTGTGATAATACAATGAAAGTGGTCCGGCATCACGATCTATTCGTCCTGGATGACACGTGTATGATAGGTGGGTATTTCTTTAATAAATTCAGAAACAATCTTGCCGACATCAGACAATATCATTCTGCCATATTCAATTTTACCTAAAATGGTCAATCTATCCTGGGTATTAACTGTAATGAAATACGAGCCTGGTGCCGAATAATCCCAAAACTGCAATCTGTTGGATTCAATGCGGTATTTGTTAAAGTATAGGGTCATGGGATAGGTTTTAACATGTTAAAGGTATAAAAAAACAAGTAGTATATCCGATTCATGAATCGGATATACTACTTTTGCATGATGTTAAAACTTTAAAAACTACTTAAATGGTTGCACCTGAATGGATTAGTACTGACATATTTAACTGGGTTGTCTTGCCCTTGCTCATTGCCATTGCCCGCATCCTGGATGTTTCGGTTGGAACAGTAAGATTGATCTTTGTTTCGCGCGGATACAAGTACCTGGCTCCTTTGCTTGGTTTTGTGGAAGTGATCATCTGGTTGTTGGCTATCGGACAGATTATGCAGCAACTTGATAATTTTATGTCCTATATAGGCTATGGTGCCGGGTTCGCCATGGGGAATTACATTGGAATTATTTTGGTGGAAAAAATGTCCATTGGTACAGTTCTCATCCGCGTTTTACCCAAATTCGATACTTCCAACCTGATAAAGCATTTGCGTGAAGCCAACTTTGGAGTGACCAGTGTAAACGCCGAAGGTAAAAACGGACCAATCAAGATGTTATTCAGTATTGTGAAGAGGAAGGATTTGGATGGAGCCCTTCAAATCATCAATACGCATAATCCCAACGCTTTTTATACCATAGAAGAGGTGCAAAAGGTCAACGAGGGACATTTTGGAGCCTCCACCAGAAAGAGCTTTTTCTTTGGCGGTATTTTCGGCTCCAGCCAGATGAGGAAATAGTTAATCCGATTCATGAACCAGATTAACGATTATTAAAGATTTTTTACGAAATTTGTTGCTTTCCAAAAAGAATAGCCAAAAATAGAATTCATTAATTAATACAGAATATGAAAATATTGGTTTTAATAAGTAACGTGCCTGACACCACCACAAAAATCAGGTTCAAATCTGATAACACCGCGTTTGATGATGCAGGTGTTCAGTGGATTATTAATCCCTGGGATGAGCTGGCCCTCACCCGTGCAGTAGAATTGAAAGAAATGGGAGGGGTTTCACTCATAACAGTAGCCAACGTGGGCAATGCTACTACAGAACCAACTTTAAGAAAAGCATTGGCTGTGGGCGCTGACGACGCCATCAGGATTGATGTGGAGGCAAGAGATGCTTTCGAAGTGGCTACTCAACTGGCTTCGGTGGCCAGGGACTATGACTTGATCATGGCCGGAATTGAAGCTTCTGACTACAATGGTTCTGCTGTAGGTGGCATGTTGGCCGAATTGCTGGATATTGCTTCAGTGTCGTCCGTTTCAGGCATTAACATCGAAAATGGTCAGCTATTTTTTAACCGGGAAATAGATGGTGGTTCTCAAGTACTTTCTGTTACTACACCCGTGGTGGCCATCGTACAAAAAGGGATCGCCAAAGAACCCCGTATACCGGCCATGCGTGGTATTATGATGGCGCGCAAAAAAGAACTCAAAGTTACTGCCCCTGTTTCAGCGGAGGACAGAACTTCTTTTGTCAGGTTTGAACTTCCTCCAAAAAAAGCAGCTTGTAAAATGGTTGCCGAGGACAATGCCAAAGAGCTGATCAGGCTGCTGCACGAAGAAGCCAAAGTGTTATAGTCATTCATTAAATAAATTGAAATCATGTCAATATTAGTATATACGGAAAACTGGGATGGCAAGTTTAAGAAATTCAGCTTCGAACTGGTTTCGTATGCAGCCTCCATAGCCAAACAAACCGGATCAACTGTTACGGCACTTTCCATTGGCAATGTAGCCGATAGCGAACTACAAAAGCTGAGCAATTACGGAACCAATAAAGTGCTTAAAATAACCGATGACCGTTTTAACTCATTGGACAACAAAGCCATGTCGAAGGCGATTGTAGCTGCTGCCAAAGCCGAAGGAGCGAAAATGATTATTCTGGCACACAACAACCTGGGTAAAGCCCTGGCTCCCAGGGTGGCGGTTCGGCTTCAAGCCGGTCTGGAGACAGGAGTGGTTGCTCTTCCCGTTTCATTCGATCCATTTATCGTGAAGAAAAAAGTATTCACCGGAAAGGCTTTCGCGGAGGTAAAAATAAATGCCAATGTTAAAGTCATCACCCTGGCGCAAAACTCTTTTGAACCTGTAGAATTACACCACAGCGAAACCATCGAAGCATTTAACCCTCAGGTGGCCGACAGCGATTTTACAACCACCGTGAAGGAAACCAACAAGGTGACCGGTAAGGTGTTATTATCAGATGCAGAGATTGTGGTGTCAGGTGGTCGCGGAATGAAAAGTGGCGACAATTGGGGCGGCCTGGAGGAGATGGCGGACTTGTTAAGCGCGGGGATGGCCTGTTCGCGTCCGGTAAGTGACGAAGGATGGCGTTCGCATACAGAACATGTAGGGCAGACCGGTAAAATTATTGCCCCCAATTTATACATGGCGTTTGGTATTTCCGGGGCTATCCAACATTTGGGTGGCGTAAGTTCATCCAAAGTGATAGTTGCTGTGAATAAAGACAAAGAAGCCCCTATTTTTGAAGTGGCCGATTATGGTATTGTGGGCGATGTGTTCACGGTAATTCCCCAAATGATAGAAGCCATCAAGGAAATGAAATCATAATGTTTTCGGTTTGAAAATACGACCCCGGCTGGTTTATTTTGGCCGGGGTTTTTTGGTCAATTGTATACATGCAACAGGTTTCCATCGTACACCGCGTAATATTCGATAAGCGGATACCGTCCTTCTCCCTGAAACAGGCTTCCATCATTCATTAAATACAGGTTATTGGCACAGGTATCCATGGCAAATGGGTAATATTCACCAACCACCAGTTTACCACAATTTCTTCCCTGGTTATCGCAACATTTAAATGGATCGTTTGGGGGTTGCCGTTCATAGGCCTTAAACACATATAACTCCTGCCTATATACAATCACTCCCCTGCTGGCTGATGGAATCACCATCCCCGGAACTTCATCCAGATAAAGCCACCCTCCCACCGTATTTAATTCCTGAAAAATGGTCGAATTGGGGTCGAGGGTCAGGTTAATGACAACATGTGGAATGTTGGGGTTCACATTGCTCTTGTTGCAGGCAAACACCCCAACCATCAACAACAGAATGAATAACAGCCCTTTTGTGTATTTGATCATGGAACGATGGTTTGAAAACTTAAACGAATTTACAGCTTTTTTATTTTACATGCATAAGGATTCGATGCAACCTGTTACCTTTGCGGTGAAGATGAAAATACCTGGACGCCATCGGTTGATTGTGATGTTGCTTATAGCTGGCAGCATGTTGTTGTGTGAGAGTTGTATTTTTGGCAGACACGAGAGTAAGCAGGTGAGGCAGGCTGATAAGGCAGTTGATCAGATGGCCAAAGAAAATCAGGCCGAATTCAACAAGGCACTTCAACACCACATGGACAGTCAAAGCGAGCAAACCAAAAAACAAATGAAGAAAATGAAAAAGCTACAGAAAAAGCAAAACAGAGTCAGGAAACGTTCGTTGTGGGACCGGATTTTTCATAAAAAATGTCCGAGCGGTTTTCAATAGTAATCAGTTAATAATTGATTGGTTATCAAATACCCAACTGCTCTTTAAGTTCCTTCACCCTTGATTTACTTACATTTACCTTGCTCTTGTCTTTCATGATGATCAGGTAGCTGTCTTTGCCATATTTCTCCATTTTTTCGATTAAATTGATGTTGATGATATGACTGCGGTGCACGCGCACGAAGGTATCTTCCGGAAGGCATTTTTCGAGAAAGTTCATGGTATCGTATTTCAAAAACTTTCCTTTTTCGTTATGGATTTCAACGTAATCGTCCTGGGCTTCAACACGGATGATGGTGTCCACCGGAATGACGTCTATTTTATTCCCGGTTTTAACAAACAAGCGTTCCACTTTGGCGGTACTGGTTTCTTTAGCCTTCTGCGAAAGCTGTTGCAGATTTGCCGTAGCAGGTTGTTTATTCTGAACCCGGTAAAGCACTTTCTCAATGGCTTCGTTAAAGCGTGCTTTCGAGAATGGTTTCATCAGGTAATCCACGGCACTGAGTTCGAATGCTTTAATGGCAAACTGATCATAAGCAGTTGTAAAAACGATTTCAGGCATTTCATCAAGCAATTCAAGCATTTCGAAGCCCGTTAATTTTGGCATCTGGATGTCGAGGAAAACTAGATCAGGCTTGGTTTCATTGATGGTCTTTACACCGGTAAACCCGTCGGCACATTCGCCAATTAGCTCAATATGCTCGTTGTCCTTTAGATAGGCTTTAACCAGGTCGCGGGCAGGTTCTTCATCTTCGATAATCAATGTGCGCAGTTTATTCATGGCTATGCGATTTTGGAAGTTTAATAAGGGCCCTGAAGATCATTTTCTCCGCGTGAATTTCAAGCAAATCCTGGCGGTGATAAATCAACTGAAGTCGTTTTTTTATATTGGACAACCCAATGCCTTCGCCTGCTTTTTTTATCGCGTCAGGGTCGTATTCGTTGCTGATTTCAATTATGACGAACCCATCTTTTTCAGAACATTTAAGTTCTACCAACACTTCTTCAGTACTGTGATATACACCATGTTTAATGGCATTTTCGATAAGAGGCTGCAGTATCATGTTAGGGATTTGTTGTCCAGAGCATTTCTCAGGGATGTCTGTGGTGAACTTTAGCCGCTTTCCAAACCTGATTTTTTCAATGTCCAGGTAGCGTTGTAGGTTTTCAAACTCCTGTTTGAGGCTGGCTTTTTCAGTTTTATCGTGGCTGAGAGAATACCGGAGAAAATCAGAAAGTTTGATCACCATTTCCTGAGCTTTTCCGGGATTGGTGATGGTAAGTGAACTGATGGAATTGAGGCTATTAAATAAAAAATGGGGATTGATTTGTGATTTCAATGCATTCAACTCAGCCTGTTGAACCAGATTTTGAAGCTGCCCTTCAATTTTTAATTTCTCCTGAAGGTCTTCATAATAAAGCATTACATAATAATACATGATGAAAAGCAGGTAGTAAAAAACTCCCATAATGACCCGCCACGGCAGGCTGTCATTTAAAAATTGATGGTAGGTGGCTGAGTCGGAAAAAGTGTTGGTGAGCAGCAACCACGATCCACCAATCCAGGCTGAAACAATGATCACGGCCACCACCAGGTGATTCACCAACATGTCGAACACCGAACTGGTTTCCTTCAGGTTAAACCTGATAACATACCAAAGGTTATATCCCACCAAAGCAAACAAGGAGTTGAAAACCAGGGAATCGACTATGCTGATTTTCCAGTTTACCTCATAAAAATAAAAGATGATGAACGTTTGCAACAACATAATGCTAAGCCAGGCAATTAAATAGGCAATTAAGTAATTCCGGTTTTTTGAGAGGGGATTTAGCATAACATCTGGTTACATGAATAGTTCGATTGATCGACCAAAATGAATGAGGGTTAGTAACTTTTTACTTCAAGTCCTCCAAAAATCACCACTCCTTTAATCAGGATCATATTTTTGCTCTCTGTCAGCGCTGTTTTAATCAGTCGTTTGTCGGTAAATCCACCAAAAATGGAAACCACATCTGATTTGACTTCCCATGCTTCGGGTATAATAAGTTTCGATCCGCCAAACATATTAAACACATCAATAGTACATCCTTCAGGAGACAATTCGGCATCTCTCATATTAAATTCTGAGCCACCAAAAATGGCGGTTATGGTGCCCCCTTTAAAGTTTTTCGATTGCACATGCTTCGATCCGCCTCCCAATATGGCGATGTCATCTATATAATCGGAATTGACACCATTGGGAGGATTTCCATGCCAAACGTTTCTTCTGCGGTGTCCACTGCGACGGGTTAAGATAATCACTCCGATCCCCATCAACAAGGCAGGCAAAAAAATCTGGTGTAAATCGATATTGTAATCTACCAGGCTTGGAAGCCAAAATATAATTCCAAGACCGATAAGCACATAACCCGGAGTTTGTCGCTCTTTGGTAGCCAATAAAATAATCCCAATGCCAATCAGGAGGGTTTTCCAACTAAAGATGTAATATTTGAGAGGAAAATCTGTTACATTAAAAGTGTCCAATAACAACAATCCACCAGCCAGCATTAATAAAACGCCAGCGATGATTCTTTTATCAATAGGTTTTGTTTCCATTGTAGTAATTTTTCTTGATTTATATAGCAAACATAGCTCCATTTTAAGGAGTGGCAAACTAAAAATCGGTGAATGGCGGACAATTCTCGGTAAATGACCACATTTGTTAAAGTATCTGACTTAGCGGGTAATACACTGAGGCAATCAAAGCAATCACACCGATGGGTCGGATCAGGTTATTCCAGGTATAATTACCATGTGCAACGGCTTGGTATGTGTGGTTGATGGCCGAAAGCAACAGGCTTAACAAAAAGGTAAACAACAGGGTAATTTCCGACCACACCCCCCAATTGGCAAAATACAGCCAAATGGACATGAATGTGATGGAAAGAAAAAACAAGGCTGTTTGAATCTGATAAGCCGAATTGGCTCCATAGCCCTTGGCCCTGGCTGCGTCTTTTCCAAAAAACAATCCTTCCAGCGCACTAAATCCCATGATGGGAACGATGAGCCAGGGAAGCAATAAATGAATGATTTCTTCAGCAGATCCGCCATAAAAGTAGGCCAGGAAAAATCCAAGGCCAACAGCGATAATCCGTGTTATTTCAAAGAGTTTGACCACCATAGTGTTGAGTTTTTGTCAAAATTAGGTGATTCACAGGTTATTTCCAAATGTTTTTAATAATTGGGCATCACTTCCAACCCATTGATATTCATTAAAAACATGGGCTACGGATGTTTCGTATTCATCAAAGGTGTGGCACTTTTTAATTCCGCCAAATACCTTACCGGGATTTTCAAATCCAAAAGTCAGGTTGGCCCACAGCTCTTTCATGATACCGATTACATTGAGCCTGTCGTTCAGGTGTTTGCGATAAGACAAATACAGGTCTTCCATAAATTTCTTAACCAGAATTTTTTGATCTTCCAGACCTGGCACGCTTAGCCCTTTGATTTTTGCCGGCAAAAATGGATCGGTGAGCAAACCACGTCCGATCATGACCCTGCTTATTTGAGGAAATTGTCTGCTGAAGGTTTGATAGTCTTCTGACGAAAAAATATCGCCATTGTAAACCAAAGGAATTTGTATCAAATCAACTACCCCGGCCAACGAATCCCAATCCACCGCGCCTTTATAAAGTTGAATGCCTAGTCGCGCATGTACGGTCAATTCGCTGATATTGTATTGGTTAAAAAGCGGGATCAACGACTCAATTTCGGTTGGAGCATGGTAACCCAACCTGCATTTTACAGATAATTTGGTTGGTATGTTTGACATTAAGCCGCTCAGAATCTCTTCCACCATTTCAGGGTGGGGCAACATTCCGGAGCCCCTTTTTTTGTTGGCAACCCGTGAATAAGGGCAGCCCAGGTTCCAGTTGATTTCCCGGTGACCCAGTTGATGACAATGATTTGCAAAATGCAACATCTCACTGGCATTTTTGCTTAATATCTGAGGGATAACCGGAATGTGATTGTGTTGCAGAACCTCCAGTTCCCTGGCCTTTGAGGCATTGCCCTTTTCGGTTGGAACGCTTGAATAAAACGGTGTGTACAATTTATCCACAAAGGGAAAATGTTTGCTGTAACATTCCCGGTAAGTGTAAGTAGTAATTCCCTGAAATGGAGCAAGGTATATGACCGGGGTTTCCTGGTTCATCCTGGTAATTGAGTAAGATAGTTATTTTACGACTGACAGTTCTGCAATATTCAATGCGTTACCACCCGAGCAAATAGGCAAAAATCAATGGGGCCACGATGGTGGCATCTGATTCTATGATAAATTTAGGCGTATTGATATCGAGTTTCCCCCAGGTTATCTTTTCGTTGGGTACCGCTCCTGAATACGATCCATAACTGGTGGTTGAGTCGCTGATCTGGCAGAAATAACTCCAGAACGGAGTGTCGTGGCGTTCCATATCCTGATAGAGCATCGGTACAACGCAGATGGGGAAATCACCGGCAATTCCTCCGCCAATCTGAAAAAATCCAATGCCTTGATTCTTGGTGTTGTTGGTGTACCAATCGGCCAGCCAGGTCATATATTCTATTCCCGATTTCATGGTGGAGGGATTCAATTCGCCTTTGATGCAATAGGAGGCGAAAATATTTCCCATGGTCGAATCTTCCCAACCCGGCACCACGATGGGCAGGTTTTTTTTGGCAGCGGCCAGCATCCAGCTGTTTTTCGGGTCTATTTCGTAATATTGTTCCAACACGCCTGACAACAGCATTTTATACATGTATTCATGTGGAAAAAAACGTTCCCCTCTATCCTGTGCATCTTTCCAGATTTTGAAGATGTGTTTCTGCAATCTTCTGAAAGCTTCTTCTTCGGGAATACAGGTGTCGGTAACACGGTTCAGCCCACTTTCCATCAGGTCCCATTCTTGCTGAGGAGTTAAATCACGGTAGTTTGGTACACGTTTGTAGTGCGAGTGTGCGACCAGATTCATAATGTCTTCTTCCAGGTTAGCGCCGGTACAGGTGATAATCTGCACTTTGTCCTGGCGGATCATTTCGGCCAGCGACTTACCCAGTTCAGCTGTGCTCATCGCTCCGGCTAAAGTGATCATCATTTTGTTACCCTTCTCAAGTTGTACTTCATAACCGGCAGCGGCATCAACCAACGATGCAGCATTAAAATGTTTATAATGCTCAACGATAAAATGCGATATAGGTCCTTTATTTTTCATCAGTATAAAATTTGTAACTCAACATTTTATAATACAATTTGGCTGTGAGGAAAGTGGGGGCTTTATTTCCTGCAATGGGTGCAAGTTCAACCAAATCGAACCCGACAACCTGCCTTTGTTCAAATACCTTTCTGAGATACCTGATCGTGGTATTCCAATCAAGACCGCCTGGTTCAGGTGTGCCTGTAGCAGGCATGATGGAAGGATCCAATCCATCCAGATCGAAGGTAATGTATACTTTTTCGCCCATCAGGTCGATGGATTGTTGCATCCAATCGGTCGTTCCATACATGTCCTCTGCAAAAAAACACTTGTCACGATTGAGGTATTCCAGTTCACAGCTATCCATGCTGCGGATTCCCACCTGGATGAGGTTGGTGTTTCGAGAGGCATCGTGGACGGCGCAAGCATGGTTATATGGTGTGCCCATATAATCTTTGCGCAAATCGGCATGTGCATCGAGTTGTAGAATGGTGATGTCAGGATATTTCTCATATACTGCTTTGATCACACCAATGCTGATGCTGTGTTCGCCACCAAAAAAGGTGACAAACTTACCGGTGGCAAGCATGTTTTTGGCACTTTCGTATGATTTATTAAACATCACTTCAGGGGAGGTGAGTCCTGTTAATGGTGGAAACATGTAAACGCCTTTTCTAAAGACTTCCGAATTGGTTTCGATGTCATAAATTTCCATGTTTTCGGCAGCATCTAAAAATGCATCGAGAGCGCCATCTGCGCCTTTGCCCCAGGTGCTGGTCCCATCATAGGGGATCGACTGAAACAAAATGGAGGCATTTTCGAAGCCGGCATATTTCTCTTCAATTCCTGCGAAAGTTTTCATCATTTATTCGGTATATCCCAGGATGTTTAGCATTTCAAAAACTGATTGTTCGTTACGGTACACATGGTCGATTACGTTACCTGTTTCATCGCGGTCGATAATGACATGTTTAGGAGATGGAATCAGGCAGTGTTTGATACCACCATATCCGCTGATGGAATCCTGGTAGGCTCCTGTATGAAAAAAACCAATATAGAGTGGTTCTTCATCTTCGGCATTGTATTTAGGCAGCAAAATTTGCTGATTGAGGTCTTCGGAGTTATAATAATCAGAATGGTCGCAACTGATGCCCCCAATATTAACCCGGGTATATTCATTATCCCATTTATTAATAGGCAACAAGATAAACTTTTCGTGTAACGACCATGCGTCAGGAATGGTATTCATCAAGCTGTTATCTACTATGTACCAGCGTTCTGTATCATTTTGCTGCTTTTGCTCTATCACTTTAAAAATGATGGCTCCGCTCTCGCCAACGGTATATTTACCGAATTCGGTAAATAAATCAGGTTCGTCCACTCCTTCGGCATCACAGGCATCTTTGATGTTTTTTACAATTTCACGAATCATGTATTCGTAATTATATTCAAAACCCAGATGATTTCTAATGGGAAAGCCGCCACCCAGATTCAGTGAGTCCAGCGTGGGGCATTGTTTTTTTAGTTCGGTAAACAACTTCACTGCTTTTTGAAATTCCCCCCAGTAATATAAATTGTCTTTGATGCCCGAATCCACAAAAAAGTGAAACATCACCAATTCAAATTTTTCATTTCCTTTGATGCGTTTGTCAAAAAAGTCCATCATCTCGTTGTGACGGATTCCCAGTCGTGAAGTATAATATGCTGATTGTGGTTCCTCGTCGATGGCCATCCTGACACCAATCTTGATCTTGTGCTTACCAGCCAGGCGTTCAACGGCTGCCAGTTCGGTAGGGCTGTCCAATACAATAATCGAATTCTTAAACCCCCGGTTTTGCATGTTGATGATTTTGGTAATGTATTCATCGGTTTTATAGCCATTGTGAACGATGGTGATGGATTTATCGATTTCGCCCTTTTCGTAAAGACTTAAGATCAAATCAATGTCGAAGGAAGAAGATGTTTCCAAATCGACATCATGTTTTAACGCCGCACCAATTACATGGTGAAAGTGACTGCATTTGGTACAATAACAATAGTTGTATTTTCCTGCATAACCATTGGCTTTCATAGCCCGTTTAAAAAGATTCTTAGCCTTTTTTATCTGGTCGGCAATGCGGGGAAGGTACATTAATTTAAAAGGTGTATCATACTTATCAATCAAGTATTTAAGCGACACTCCGTAAAAAGTAAGGTATCCATCACGCAGATCAAATCCCTCCTGGGGGAAATAGTAACTCTGCTCAACTAGGTCAAAATACGTGTTCTTCATTTGCTATGCAGCCATATAAATAAGTTAGAATTTTTTGTGATTGCAAAATAACACTTCTTTTTAGTAAAAAAGAGACATTTGGATTAAAAAAATGGGCTAAGGTTTTTTAACTGCTTTCTTTTCTTTGGCAAAAACCTTTCTAAGCCATATGGGCAGGATAATTACGCCAATTGCAAGATAGGGATAATAGGAAATAATACGCCAGAAAATGGCCAGTGGGGCATACCAGGAATCGTTTGGAATAAAGTCGCCGAGGAAATTAGAGAACACAAATTCGGCGATGCCGCTTCCTCCGGGAGTAGGACTTACCAAAAGGATGATCCACATGCTTAGCTGACGACCCAAAATGAGCAGGTGATCGGCGATGCTAAACTCCACTTGCAAAAAGGCCAATAACAAGAAATTCACCACCCAGTACCTGCCAACCCATGCAAAAATCGTGGCGCCCATACTCTTCAGCCAGTATTTAATTGGTTTTTTCCGAATGGCTTCGGAAGTGTATATCAACTGGTTGGCCGACTTACGGGCACGAAGTCGCCAACGTATTAGAATAGGAAAAAGAAATATCCATGATAGAACGGATTTAAAAAGCTGGGGATTGATAAACAGTGCATAGGCCAGAAACAGGGTATAAGCAAAAATAATTCCGTAACCGATGTAAAAAGCGGCAATGATTTCTTCATAGGATTGTGAATCGGGTGGGAAAATTTTGTCGCCAAACAAGAAATATACAATAGGAACAGAGACAATAAAAAAAACTTCATCCAAAAAAGTGGCGGTAAGAACAACGGCTGTGCTTCTCCCTCCACTCAAACCTTCTTTATACAGGAAGAAAATTGCGGGTCCTGTACCGCCTGCTACGGAAGGTGAAATAGCGGAACTGAATTCCCATAACATGATCACATTAAAGGCTTGTTTCCAACTTAACTTGTTATTGGTTAAAACGATGATGCGGTACATGTAACTTATATCGCGCACAGCCATCATTAAGAAAGCCAGAAACAGGTAATATACTAATTTCCACGAAAATGTGATAAAGCTAAAGGTGTCTGAATCGAAATTGCGAAACAGTAAATATCCGCTTACACCCAGACCTATAAGGATGGGCCAGATGATGCGTTTGGGTCGTAAGCTGTTGATTATTTTATCCACTGAATTTTCGATTCAAAGCACAAAGATAATAGGATTCTGCCCTATTAGCCAATCATTTTGCACTTTATTGGGCTGGTTTGTGGTGATCTCAGGATTAAGATGAAATGATGATAAAAGCCCGAACTTAAAACTCATCGGTATCGGATTTGTAACCTGATGAATTCTTTTGATCACGATCGTATTTTTCGCAATCGAATTCTATGCTGACATCTTTCAAAGGTTTTTCAAAATCTCCCTGGCTAATTCCCAGCGATGGATCTGAGTATACTTTTCTCATGTACAAGGCCCAAATGGGTAAGGCCATATTGGCTCCCTGCCCGAGGCTGATGCTCCTGAAATGAACACTTCTATCGTCCGCTCCCACCCAAATTCCGGTGGTCAGGTCAGGGGTGATGCCCATAAACCAACCATCCGACTGGTTTTGAGTGGTTCCTGTTTTTCCGGCAATGGGGTTCTCAAATCCGTATCTGTAACGCAAGCGTATTCCTGTTCCGGTCTCCACAACACCCTGCATCAATCGCAACATTTTGTATGCGGTTATTTCGTCCATGGCTTCGGTTTTCTTAGCAACAAATCTTTCTAGGGTATTGCCATTGTGGTCTTCGATCACCGTAACAAATATTGGTTCGACGTATACGCCTTTATCGGCGAACGTATTCATTGCACCTACCATCTCGTACAGTGAAATATCAGGCGTTCCAAGGGCAATGGATGGAACAGCCGGAATATCGGAGGTTACTCCCATTTTATGCGCCATATTAACTACCGATTGGGGTGAAAACCGGTTGATGAGATAGGCCGATATCCAGTTGTTCGAATTGGCCAGGGCCCATGTTAGCGTGACTTCTTCTCCAATACGTTCGTCGCTGGAATTCTTAGGCGACCAAAATGTACCATCGTAAAGCTCAACACTATATTGAATATTCGAAACTTTATAGCAAGGTGAATATTCACCTTCCTGCATGGCCAGGGTATATAAAAAGGGCTTAAAGGTTGAGCCTACCTGACGCTTTCCCTGAATAACATGGTCGAATTTAAAATACCGGAAATCGTTTCCTCCAACATAAGCGCGTACAAACCCCGTTTTAGACTCCATCGACATCAAGCCTGCCTGCAGAAAAAACTTGTAATACCTGATTGAATCCAATGGGGTCATGATTGTATCAATGTCGCCGGCCCAGCTAAAAACGCGCATCTCCACAGGTATTTTGAACGACATCAAAATAGAATCTGTAGGAATTCCGGCATTTTTCATCACTCTGTAACGCTCACTTCTCCTAACAGCCTGATCGATGATTTGTTGTACTGCCTCTTGTGGATTTTCATTGTCGAAAGCAAAAGGGGCATGTGTATAGCCCTTCCAGTGTTGATAAAAATCGGGCTGTAAGTCATTGGCCAGATGTTCCTGTACGGCTTCTTCGGCAAAGCGCTGCATCTTTGAATCGATGGTAGTGTATATCTTTAATCCGTCTTTGTATAAATTATAAGCCGTTCCATCAGGTTTTGTATGTTCATCACACCATTTCTTAAGTTGACCCCGCAGATACTCCCTAAAATAACGGGCCAATCCCTGATTGTGATCCATTTGTGCGAATTTTGAAACGCCAAGAGGCAGCTGCTTAACCGAATCCCGTATCTGGTTAGAAATAAAACCATATTTGGCCATTTGGTTAAGCACCACATTACGGCGGGCCATAGAAGCTGCAGGATGTGTAATGGGGCTGTATCTTGAAGGCGCATTCACGATGCCAGCCATCAGAGCCGCTTCCTGTAGATTGAGCGAATCAGGTTCCTTAGCAAAGTAAGTGGCTGTGGCGGCTTTAATACCGAAGGCATTATGTCCAAAAAAGACGGTATTAAGGTACATGGCTGCTATTTCCTGCTTAGAGTAATATCGCTCCAGTTTGATGGCAGTTACCCATTCCTGGAATTTACGTATCACCAGTTGAGGTTTGTTAAGTTGTCCGCGCGGGAATAAGTTCTTGGCCAATTGCTGTGTTAGTGTACTTCCTCCTCCTTTGTTGTTACCGGTGATCACTCCAAAAGCTACGCGTAATAGTGCTCGTTCATCAATACCTGAGTGTTTTTCGAATCGAACGTCCTCTATGGCCATCAACGCGTTGATTAAATGGGGGCTTACATCCCTGTAATTGATATTGGATCTGTTTTCAATAAAATAGGTGCCTAACAAAACGCCATCCGATGAGTACACTTCTGAGGCCAGGTTGCTTTCGGGATTTTCGAGCTCCTCGAAAGAAGGCATGGGCCCAAACCATTGGCCAATGATACCAACGAAGAAAACAACGGTAAGCGCCACAGCCATAAACCAAATCAACCAAAACTTAACCAGATAATTAAGCATTCTTTTATTCCTGGGATTGTCTTTTGCCATATTTCTGTTTATTGAGGTAAATTTAAGATCAGGTTTTCGCGTTTTAAACTATTGGCCATAAGTAGTTAACCTGAGTCCCAAATGGGTTATTTCGTTCAAAGTATCGGTTCGCATGGCTTGCTGTACAAGAAACTGATAATGACCTTTTTGTGGAAAAAACAAAGGTGATTTCAAGGTGATATCATCATCGCGCAAGTTACCCCATCCTTTACCCACCCATTGTCCCGTGGGATCGGCCAACAGGAGCTCAATGGTATCGCGGCTCATTTTTCCTTCTGGAAATCGGGTGGTTAAAAAAATATAAAGGTTGCTATAACGGTAGTTGGTGGTATGGCGTAAGGTTAATTCAAAATGATATGGAGTAATGGTATCGGAAATATCCAAATCAAATTTAACAGCTTCATTCTTAAGCCAGCCGCTCTCCGGCAAGGTAACCTGTTGATCGTATAGGGTATGAACGTCGCATGAAACCATCACCAGGATCGCGAATAGGATTAAGACACATTGTTTGAAAACCTTATACAACATCTTTAATCAATTAGTATGATAATGAATTATTAACAATTTTATTGCATCAAGACTTCTAAATATAACCTGAAATATCATTCACGCGATCGATGCCTTCAGGTTCTTTTATCTCATTTTTCTCTGCATACATTTCAAGATCGGCAGGTAGTTTCCCGTTGCGGTTCTGCTTCATGATCTCCTTAACATGATCTATCTGAATGGCCATCATATTATTTGAATCGCCTACATAGCTATACCACATTATTTTTTTGAATACATCACTTTTCATATGAAAAGCCTTCCCTTTCTTGGTATTCAAAGGGATTGACTGATCAGGGAAGCTTTTCAACGAATCCACATAATTGTCCACCTCGTAGTTGAGACAGCATTTTAATTTTCCACATTGACCAGCCAGTTTTTGCGGGTTAAGCGAAAGTTGCTGGACCCTTGCTGCATTTGTCGAAACGCTTCGAAAGCTGCTCATGAATGAAGCGCAACATAGCTCACGGCCACAAGGACCGATACCCCCAAGTTTTGCAGCTTCCTGCCTCACTCCAATCTGACGCATCTCTATTCTGACCTTGAATGTTTCTGCCAGATGACGTATTAATTCTCTAAAGTCAACCCGGTCGTTGGCAGTATAATAGAATATGGCCTTGGTTTTATCGCCCTGAAACTCCACATCATTGATCTTCATGTCCAATTTAAGGGTCGAAGTAATTTTGCGTGATTGCAGCATGGTAGGGTCTTCCAGTTTGATTACTTCCATCCATTTTTCGATATCGGCAATCCGTGCATGTCGAAATACCTGCTTCATTTCACGTTTTTTTGCTTCTTCCCTTTTTCGGGTTAACTGAAGCCGAACCAATTCCCCTACCATTGAAACGATACCAATATCATGGCCGGGAGCAGCTTCAACAGCTACAATTTCGCCCTCTTTCAGGTTCATTTCAGCGTGGTAAGTAAAAAACTCTTTTCTCCCGTTTTTAAATCTGATTTCGGCTACCTGAGGTTCATTTACAGAAACAGGGTTGGGGTAATCCGCAAGCCAATTGTTGCTTGCCAGTTTGCAACAGCGCTGCTGATTTATGCCGGATTGGGAATTATCAGCATTATTGATAATGCAACATCCGCGTGAAGGTTCTATATAGATTTGATTATCTTGGTCTTCCATTTTAATATGCATTTAACTTTTTACTAAAGTTCAGATGCAAAGGTATGAATTATTGAAGTACATGGGTTGTGGCAAGAAATAGCAAAAAAAAGAGCCCCATGAAAGAGGCTCTTTTAGATAAAATGTGTCGGAGTGGCCCGACTCGAACGGGCGACCACTTGCACCCCATGCAAGCATGCTAGCCAACTGCACCACACCCCGATACATAAGAACAAACCTGGTTTAAAGGTTTTGGAATTGAAGTTGCAAAAATAATCATTTTTTGTTTGCACAAGTAGAATACCACAAATAGAATGAAAACCTGTTTTAATTTCGAATGTGAATTTGATTTGCTGAAGCCTGGAATTTTCTTACAGTCAAAATGTCATAGTTCGGTTAAGGGTTCGGCAAGTAGTATTTTGGCACTATCTTTGCCAAAAGTCTTTCTTTACACGGAATACCAGAATAAAACTTGATAGAATGGAAACAACCAAATGTTTAATTATTGGCTCCGGCCCGGCCGGATATACTGCCGCCATTTATGCAGCACGCGCTGATTTAAAACCAGTTATATACGAAGGAATGCAGCCTGGCGGACAACTTACTACTACTACAGAAGTAGATAATTTCCCCGGTTACCCGGATGGAATTGACGGTCCAAAAATGATGGAGGACCTAAAAAGGCAGGCTGAACGTTTTGGAACAATAACCCGGTGGGGGATGGTTGTTGGGATTGATACCAATAAACGCCCTTTTAAAGTAAGTATTGATGATGGTACTGAACTGATGGCCGAAACGGTCATTATTGCTACGGGTGCCACTGCCAAATACCTGGGTCTGGAGTCGGAAGAGAAATTTAAAGGTGGCGGTGTAAGTGCTTGTGCCACCTGCGATGGGTTCTTTTACAAAGGAAAGAATGTGGCTGTAGTGGGTGGTGGAGATACTGCTGCCGAAGAAGCTACTTATCTGGCCAATATTGTCAATAAGGTTTACCTGATCCACCGCCGCGACGAACTCAGAGCCTCTAAAGCCATGGTGAATCGCGTGATGAAAACACCCAATATTGAAATGGTATGGGATACTGAAGTAAAAGAAATTGTTGGAACAGAAAGCGGATTTATCAAGTCGCTGAATGGTGCTATTCTGGTCAACCGAAAAACAGGCAAAGAACGCAAAATCGATATTGAAGGTTTTTTTGTTGCTATCGGACATAAACCAAACACTGAAATTTTTAAAGGAAAGTTGGACATGGATGAAGTAGGCTATCTCATCACAAAACCCGATTCAACGGCTACCAATGTTCCAGGAATTTTTGCTGCCGGAGATGTTCAGGATAAGCACTACCGTCAGGCCATAACTGCTGCGGGAACAGGTTGCATGGCGGCTATCGAAAGCGAGCGGTTTTTAGGAGAACAAAAATAAATTATCCAAATAAGTTAAAACGGTCTTTTAGAAAATCCTGAGAGGCCGTTTTTTTTACCTTTGAACCCAAGTCCAGTTCAAAATTGATGCAACCTCGCGAAAAAAAAATCATATTTGCTTCACGCATTGCCATCGTGGGTAATGCCGTGCTGGCCGTCCTCAAAATCAGCATTGGGCTGTTTGCAGGTAGCCTTGCGGTTGTGGCAGATGGTATTGATTCGGCAAGCGATATCATCACTTCTCTCATCACACTGTATGCCGCCTATATTGTTGCTCGACCACCCGATATTAAATATCCCTATGGATATCATAAAGCCGATACCCTGGCTACAAAATTCCTGTCGTTTATTATCTTCTTTGCCGGGGCACAGTTGGCCATGTCCTCCTTTGGACAACTCATTGATCCGGTAACGCGTTCAATACCAGATAAAATTTCACTTTATATCGTGGTCGTTTCCATCTTCGGGAAGCTATTACTCTCGTGGTATCTTCATAAAACAGGCAAAATAGTGGATAGTGCCATGCTCATTGCCAATGCCCGCAATATGAAAAATGACGTGGTGATTTCAGTCTCAGTCCTCCTTGGCCTGATCTTTACCTTTGTTTTTGAATTGCCCCTGATTGACACACTGACGGCACTGGCGGTTAGCTTTTATATCATGTTTGTCGCCTTTCGCATTTTCATGGAAACCAACAGGGAGCTCATGGATGGTGTCGATTCGCCGGAAATTTACAGACAAATTTTAACGGCAGTAAAAAGTATTAAAGGGGCAACCAACCCACATAGAATCCGCGTTCGGAAAATGGCCAACCAATATATGATTGTGCTTGATATAGAGATGGAAGGTAATATGACCCTCAATGAGGCACATGACATTGGCGAGAAAGTTGAAAACGAAATCAAACGAGTTGTACCAAAAGTTTATGATGTGATATTGCACATCGAGCCCATCGGAAATTTAGAGCCTCATGAAGTGTTTGGTGTGTCGGAAGCACAACTCCCCAAAGAGGTTCCTAAATAAAGTTGATGCTTTTTCACGAAAGGGCCTAACCTTCAATTTTGCTTTTCTATCTTTGCAGCTGTTATTTGAATTTTCAAAATCCGCTGCATCATGGTATATTTTTTTAGTCGGGATTCAAAAGTCTACTTCCTCGTTCAAACCAGGGAGGAGCTGAGTGATTTTAATCGAAAAAAGTTAAAATGGCTGTTTAGCGGTGCGAAGCATATTAAAGACAACACCCTGGAGGGTATTTTTATCGGTCCCAGGAAGGAAATGATTACACCCTGGAGCACCAATGCTGTGGAAATATGTCAAAATATGGGCGTTGAAGGGATTTCCCGAATCGAAATGGTCACGCTGACAACTATTGAAAATGCCAGATTTGATCCCATGTTACAACAGATATATGATGGGATAAACCAGGATATTTTCCACATTCCCGAAATCCCTGAACCCATCAGGTACATCGCAGACATAGCCTTGTACAACCAACAGGAAGGCCTGGCCTTAAGTCCTGATGAAGTGAATTATTTAAAGTCGGTTTCAGATAAAATCAACCGGAAACTGACTGATTCAGAGGTATATGGTTTTGCGCAGATTAATTCTGAACATTGTAGGCACAAGATTTTTAACGGCACTTTTATTATCAATGGAGTGGCGATGAAGGATAGCTTGTTTGCCATGATAAAAAAAACATCTGCCATCAATCCCAATTCATTGGTATCGGCCTATAAAGACAATGTAGCATTTATTCTGGGGCCGAAAATCGAGCAGTTTGCACCTAAAATGAACAATACTGCAGCTTTTTTTCAAATCAACGACATTGATACGGTACTCTCGTTAAAAGCCGAAACGCATAATTTTCCAACTACTGTTGAGCCCTTCAATGGTGCGGCCACAGGAACCGGGGGTGAAATCCGCGACCGGATGGCAGGAGGCAAAGGCAGCTTACCATTGGCGGGTACAGCAGTTTATATGACCTCCTATACGCGGAATAATCCCAACCGTGACTGGGAGTTTAAAGTTGAGGCACGTCCCTGGCTTTATCAAACCCCTGAGCAAATCTTAATCAAAGCGTCAAATGGGGCTTCCGATTTTGGAAACAAATTTGGTCAACCATTGATAAACGGAAGCTTACTCACATTCGAACATACCGAAAATGGGAACACTTATGGTTACGATAAAGTCATCATGCAAGCCGGCGGAATAGGCTTTGGTAATCAAAAAGATGCAAAAAAAGAAATACCTGAGCCAGGAGATCTGATTGTGGTGTTGGGTGGCGACAATTATCGAATTGGTATGGGTGGCGGCGCTGTTTCTTCCGTGGCAACCGGCGAGTTTGGCAACCAAATTGAATTGAATGCCGTTCAGCGTGCAAACCCGGAAATGCAAAAACGTACGATGAATGCGATACGTGCCATGGTCGAATCTGATGAAAACCCCATCGTTTCCATTCACGATCACGGGGCAGGCGGACACCTGAACAGCTTGTCGGAACTTGTAGAAGAATCAGGCGCGGTCATCAACCTGGACAAGTTGCCGGTAGGAGATCCAACTCTTTCCTTTAAGGAAATTTTAGGTAATGAATCGCAGGAACGTATGGGGTTGGTAATCAAAGGAAAAGATTACCCATTTTTAGAAGCCGTGGCAAAACGCGAACGTGCACCCATCTATCAGGTTGGTGTAGTGAAGGATGACCAATCGCTGGTTTTTCAATCAAACAACAATGACCGCCCGGTAGATCTTAAATTGGAATATTTATTTGGACAGCCTCCAAAAACGATTCTATATGATACAACTGAAAATGGTGGATTTGAAGATATTACGTACAATATAGATAATATTGAGCACTACATTAACCAGGTTCTTCGACTTGAATCGGTTGCTTGCAAAGACTGGTTGACAAACAAAGTTGATCGCTCTGTTACCGGGAAAGTAGCCATGCAACAAACCGCCGGATGTATACAGCTTCCATTGAACAACCTGGGCATGATGGCCCTCGATTACCAGGGAAAAACCGGCATGGCTACCGCTTTAGGACATGCTTCAATTAGCGGGTTGATTGATCCGGGTGCAGGGTCGCGTCTGGCCATAGCCGAATCTCTTACAAACCTGATTTGGGCACCCATCGTTGACCAGCTCAAAGGAGTAAGCCTGAGCGCCAACTGGATGTGGCCTGCAAAAAATCCGGGTGAAAATGCCCGTTTGTATCAGGCAGTAGAAGCGCTGAGTGATTTTGCCATCCAACTGGGAATCAACATTCCTACAGGAAAGGATTCGTTGTCGATGACTCAAAAATATCCTGATGGGGAAACCGTTTTTGCTCCCGGAACGGTCATCATCAGTGCGGCGGGCCAGGTTGCCGATATAAAACAAGCAATTGGGCCGGTAGCCTATCCAAAAGCAGGACTGCCCTTGTTGTATATCAATTTTTCCAGGTCCCCTATGGAGTTAGGTGGAAGTAGTTTTGCTCAAACTCAAAATAAAATCGGAAAGAAAACCCCCGATGTAAAGGATGCCAATTATTTTATAAAAGCGTTTAACGCCGTTCAATCACTTATAAGTCAGGGATCTATCAAGTCGGGGCATGATATCAGTGCCGGCGGATTGGTTACTACCCTGCTCGAAATGAATTTTGCCAATTGTGATCATGGCATGGAAATCGACCTGTGCGTATTTAATGAGCAGGATGCGGTAAAAATCCTGTTTAGTGAAAATCCGGCCATTGTTATTCAGGTGGAAGAGCGTGAAAAAGTCTGCGATCTGCTCTTAAATCAGGGAGTTGACTTTATTGAGATCGGGCAAATGGTGGGTGAACGCACATTGACCTTTATCCGGCCCGATGACAAAAAAATAAGACTCGACATCGATCGCTTACGCGATGTCTGGTTCGAAACTTCCTATCAGTTGGACATAAAACAAAGTGGTGAAGGCTTCGCACGTTGTCGGTTTCAAAATTACAAGCGACAAGATCTGAGCTTTAGCTTTAATAAAACCTTTACTGGAAAGGCAATCGATTTTGGCATTGATATGCATCGGCGAATAGCCACCGGAACCAAAGCTGCTATTATCCGCGAGAAAGGGGTGAATGGCGACCGTGAGATGGCTTATGCCATGTACTTAGCCGGTTTTGATGTAAAGGATGTCCACATGACTGATCTGATCGCCGGCAGGGAAGATCTTAGCGATATACATTTGATTGTCTTTGTGGGTGGCTTTTCCAATTCGGATGTACTGGGTTCGGCAAAAGGTTGGGCCGGAGCCTTTTTATTCAACGAAAAGGCAGCCAAATCCCTCGAAAACTTTTATGCCCGAAAAGACACCCTGAGTTTAGGAGTTTGTAATGGTTGTCAGTTAATGACTGAGTTAAACCTGATTTATCCAAAACATCCTGAGCAGGTTCGTATGTTACACAATGAATCCGGAAAATTTGAGTCAGGGTTTGTTAACCTGGATATTGCTGAAAACAACTCTGTTATGCTTCATTCTTTATCAGGAAACCGTCTGGGTGCCTGGATTGCACACGGTGAAGGTAAATTTAGTTTCCCCTGCTTTAGCGATAATTACCACATCGTGATGAAATACAGCTACGACCTGTATCCGGGCAATCCCAATGGATCGGATTGGTCAGCGGCCGCTATTTGTTCCAACAATGGAAGGCACCTTGCCATGATGCCACATCTGGAGCGTTCTTTTTTGCCCTGGCAATGGCCCATCTATCCTGAAATGCACCAGCATGATGAAGTATCTCCCTGGATGGAAGCTTTTGTTAACGCCAGAAAATGGATTGAAAAATGGATTTAACCAGCTATAAATCTGATTTATTGATATATACTATCCAAAATTAGAGTCTGAAGTTACTTACAATTTAAGTACTAATATTACCGACTGTTGAATTTCGCAACACCTGTTGTGTTATTCTACACTTGCTTCAAGCACCTAACCATCAATTAGTTCTCTATAATTGATCTGAACAGGTGTAAACAAATTCAACAATTCAATCCCGCAAATTCTATTGAGTATATTTGTAATACGCATGTATACAGCGTGTTAGCATCCAAAAAGCAGATTTGGCACCATGTTTGACTTTGCCCTTTTTGAGCATCAACCAGGTGGGTTTTTGCGGATAATCTCAAAATATTGCGAAGATGAAAAAGCTAATTAAATTATTCAGTTACGCGACACTCGTTGTAGCCTTTGCTACACATTTAAGTGCAGTGTCAGCAACTCCCGGTAATGTGGAGGAAGACACCATTCATATCTGGAGCAGTCCCGACTTATTTAATGTCGCCACTATTTGGGTAGATGAATACACATATATGAACCCCGGGGCAAAAATAAAGTTGGAAAGAGCCGATGCGGCTGCGTTGAACCAGATCATCAGCGACCCTGGTCATATTGGTTTTGTCACGAATGAGTTCGTCCCTGAATTCAAAAGTAAGTCGGTGTGGAGATTGGCGATAGGACGCGACATCGTTGTTCCAATTATGAGTGCTGATAACCTATTCATCAGTGAAATTTCACAAAGAGGTATCTCTCCCGAAAAATTTGCTGAAGTATTGACGGATACTTCAAACCAAACCTGGGGCAACGTGCTTAATTCTGATCAGTCAACTTTAATAAAAAGTTACTACATCGGTGAAAGCTCGATCAGGTCTTATCTGGCTGAATTTATTAAAACAAGTTCACAAAATATGAATATAAAAGAGGTGTCCGGGATTGATAAACTTCTAAATGAAATTCAAAACGATAACAATGCCATCGGGTTCTGCAGGCTGGTGGATATTCTTGATGACAATGGCAATGAAATTGTGAAAGGAATAAGCTTGATTCCCATTGACATGAATGGGAACCAGAAGGTTGATTTTTTTGAAGATATTTATCACAATTCCGCTGATCTGGCACGTGGCATTTGGATCGGTAAATACCCTAAAGCCATGTTTCATAGCATTTATTCCGTGGCAGGCACCCAGCCAACCGGAAGTAATGAACTGGCTTTTCTGAATTGGATTCTTACCGATGGGCAGCAATATCTTTACACGAACGGTTATTCAGAACTCGTATACAGCGAAAGGCAATCTAAGATTCACGGTTTAAATGCTGCTCAAACACCCGTTGTGGATATTCAAAATAAACCGATGCAAGCTTACGCGATCTTGTTTTATGTGATGCTATCGTTAATAGTTATTCTTTTTATGTTTTTAATAATCAGATTCTATGGGGCTGGGAAACAGGAATTGGCACCTGAAAAAAAAAGTGGAGAACCTGTTTTTGGGGAACATTCTGTAAAAGCTCCGGGAGGATTATTTTTTGACAAATCACATACCTGGGCTTTTATGGAAAAGGATGGCCACGTCAGGATCGGAATCGACGATTTCCTTCAACATGTAACCGGCATCATTACACGAGTAAAAATGAAAAAACCCGGTGACAGGATAAAAAAAGGTGAGCCTTTCCTGTCGGTTATCCAGCAGGGCAAGCAACTGGATATTTATTCACCTGTTTCGGGCACGATATTCGAAAACAACACGAAACTCCAAGCCAATCCGTCGATGGTAAACGCTTCACCTTATTCCGAAGGATGGGTTTACACGATAGCCTCCGACAACTGGTTAAAGGAGATTAAAGGCTTATTTATAGGTGAAGTTTATCGGGTGTGGATTCAATATGAGTTTACCAGGCTAAAGGATTTTCTTTCGTTCAACGAAAGGTCTAAGTCAATAAAAGATTTACAACTGGTGATGCAGGATGGAGGGGAATTGAAGGATCATTTGCTTGAAGGACTTGGCCCCGAAGTGTGGGAGGAGTTTCAAAATGAGTTTATCAACAGTTCTAACGAACAAGGGATTTCCTGAAAAAATAATGTTTGACCTAAACTAAAATACCATGAATATAAATCGAAGAAACTTTCTTTCAGTGCTTGGCTTGACGGGCGTATCACTTTACACCGGTGAAAAGCTGGTTGCTGCTCAAAAAATCGGAAATGAAACCGAGTTTTATGGAGTCTTGTACGACTCAACCCGCTGTGTGGGATGTCAGGGATGTGAATCTGTTTGTGCAGAAGAGCACGGTTTGCCGGAACCTGTACCTGATGATGTTCCGGTATCAGGTACCGTAAGAAAAGCAAATGAAATCAGACGCACGGTGGTCAATGTCTACGAAACTTCAAAAGGTGAAGTCTATGTAAAAAATCAATGCCTGCATTGCAACCAACCTGCATGTGATTCAGCATGCCTGACGCGGGCCATGTCTAAAACCAAGGAAGGTCCCGTGATCTGGAACGGAGAAAAGTGTATGGGTTGCCGTTACTGCATGGTTTCCTGTCCATTTGATGTGCCCAAGTTTGAGTACCATAGTTCCAATCCGAAAATTGTAAAGTGCAACATGTGCTACGACCGGGTTATTGAAGGAAAACTTCCGGCTTGTGTTGAAGCCTGCCCGGCTGAGGCCCTTACTTTTGGTACAAGGCGTGAGCTAACTGCCGAAGCCCACCGAAGGATCATCAACGATCCAGGGTTGTACTATAACAAAATTTACGGCGAAAGTGAAGCCGGAGGAACTGGGTTTCTGTACCTCTCCCCTGTCCCGTTCGAAGAACTTGGTTTCAACACCACTGTTCAAAACAGACCATATCCAGAATTAACAAAAGGTTTTCTTTACAGCGTTCCCTCCATTTTTGTGTTGTGGCCTGCTGTATTGCTCGGGATTCATAAATCGGTAAAGAATAATAACCTTGAAGAAGAAGAATATGAATAATCAAGATACTATCCTGGCCAAAGACAATGATGGCATGCCTGTATTGAAATTTCTGGCTGAAGCCATCAAACCAAAAGGAACTTTTTTTACTCCTTTTAATATGATCTCGCTACCTGTCATGGTACTGGGGTTTGTTATCATCGTAATTCGGTTTATAAAAGGAATTGGCGCTGTAACAAACCTTACTCAGGAAGTACCCTGGGGACTATGGATCGGATTTGACGTGGTTACCGGTGTCGCTTTTGCCGGTGGGGCTTACGTAATTACCTTCATGGTATATATTCTGAACATGAAAAAATACCATTCCATTGTCAGGGTAACCGTCTTGAACGGATTTCTGGCATATGTATTCTATGCAGGGGCATTGCTTCTTGATCTCGGACGCCCATGGAATGTTATCAATCCAATAATTGGAAACAGTTTTGGCGTGAGTTCGGTACTGTTTCTGGTGGCTTGGCATTTCCTATTATATATGATTGCCATGCTGATTGAGTTTTCTCCAACCATCGCCGAATGGATTGGAGACCAAAGAGCCAGAAAGATTCTTTCGGGAATGACCCTGGCTGCTGTCATCTTTGGAATTACACTTTCCACCTTGCATCAATCGGGCTTAGGCGCTTTGTATTTGATGGCCAGCGAAAAAATACATCCTTTATGGTATTCGGAGTTTATCCCCATATTATTCTTTGTATCCAGTATTTTTGCTGGTCTCTCCATGGTCATTTTTGAAGGATCCATCAGTCAGAAAGTATTTGACAGTCAGATAAGTGAGAAGAACCACCGATCACATGACGGCATACTCCACGGGTTGTCGAAAATATGTACCATTACTTTATTTATTTACTTCTTCCTCCAGGTACTTACATTTGTGCACGGCAAACACTGGGATTTGCTTAACAGCCCGATGGGATATTGGTATCTTACTGAAATGATTGGGTTTGTATTGCTCCCCATGGGACTGTTTTTCTATAGCTACCGAAAACAACATATATTTCTCATTAAAGTGGCAGCGCTTATTACCATGATAGGTGTCATTATAAACCGGCTTAATGTAACTGTCGTGGGATTCCGCTGGGACGCTGCCGTTCACTACTTTCCTTCCTGGATGGAAATTGTGGTAACGCTTACCGTCCTGTTTGTAGAAATCTGGATATTCCGCTGGATAGTTACCCGCTTACCAGTGCTGAGAGATTCGCCTTCGTGGGTAAAAAAACAATCATCTAACCTTTAAAAATTCATATTATGGACGGGTATACTTACATCAATATTTTTGATACAAAGGGAATTGAGTACCTTGTTATCATTGGGTTTCTTTTGCTGCTGATCCCCTTCTGGCGATCGCTGAACAAACCTTTAACAGTGAGGGTAAAGGTCATGTCGACGCTTGGAGTACTGACCTCCAATATCCTGAAAGTACCGCAAGGATTATTTTATAGCAGGAACCATACGTGGACATTTCTGGAAAAGTCGGGGGTCGCAAGCGTAGGACTGGATGACCTTCTATTACATATCACCGGACAGGTTCATGTAAATAACTTTAAAGTACCGGGAGATAAGGTCAGGAAAGGCGAACGAATTGCCGAAATTGCACAAAATGGAGGACACCTCATGATAAAGTCACCCATTTCAGGTGAGATCCAGGGCGTAAACAAATCACTCCGCGAAGGTGTCGTTGCACTTAACGACGACCCATACGGGGGAGGTTGGATTTACAAAATCAAGCCGGAGAAATGGACTGAGGAAACCAATTCTTATTTTCTGGCAAACGAAGCCTCCCTTTGGTTTAAAACAGAACTGCTGAGGTTCAAAGATTTTATTGCCATGTCGATGAACAAATACTCTCCGGAAACAGCCCTGGTCATCCTACAGGAAGGAGGTGAATTAGCTGACAATCCACTATCCGGTATGCCGGCTGAAGTATGGCATGATTTCCAGGAACATTTTCTTGATAAGGTAAGTTGAAAATACGGAATCAGGTGTCGTGGATTGAATCTTTTTTCGTAAATTTCGACCTCATACGGTGAGGGGTTCATGGTGAGATTTGAACTTGATAAAATAATTTGTAAGGAGGTTTCCAAAGGGATTCCTCCTTTACGATTTCGATAGAGACCATGGCATTTCAACTTGAATAATACACCTTAAAATGGCAGGAATATCAAAAAAGTTAATTAGTAAAATACTCGACAATGAGTTCGTCAGGAGATATATCAGGTTCATCTCTTCTATCTATGGCCGCGTCATGTTTATTATAGTTATATCAATATTGGTTCTTTATGTTTTGTTTAACATCATCTTTAGGTCGGTTTACATTAATTTTATCAATACCACTATACGTCAAAATGGAGACAATTTAAGTTCCATTGTTGAAGGGTCATTGTATTATTCCATGCTTGAGAATGACAAAGGCATGCTTCAGCGAACCCTGAATATTATCAGTACCATGTCGGGTATCGACGAAGTAAACATGTATGATGACCGCGACAGTCTTGCATTTACCACCATATCTACCGAAAAAGAAGGTCCCGGTAACCCGGACTGTGGTGCCTGTCATGCTGATTTTGGAACCATGTTCCCATCAAAGGAAAAATCGTATCGCATTGTTGGTGACATGCCTGATTGCGGAATTACACAAGATGATAACAGCAGCAGGTATTTGTTGATCCGTAAGCCCATACTGAATGAAAAATCATGTTATACAGCCGATTGTCATGCGCACGATGAAAAGGATGAAGTACTGGGGTCACTAATTATTAAATTGCCCCTGGATAAGATTGATTCGTTTGAAGATAAGTCTTCTGCCGATTTCCTGCTCCTGGTAAGTTTAATCACGGCCCTGCTGATGACCTTTCTGATTATTTTCACCTGGAAAAAGATTAAGAATCCGCTCAATTCAATCATTCGTGCAAGCGAAGCGGTGTCGAAAGGGGACAACAGCATCCGGCTGGATATTAAACCCGACCTGTTGGATGACTTGAGAATGGTTTCTCTCGCTTTTAATAATATGCTCGATAATATCGATACGGCCACTCACGAATTACAAAATTGGTCGCAGCAATTAGAGTATAAAGTACAAAGAAAGACAGAAGAACTGTCTGAAGCGCAAAATGAACTTATCCATGTAGAAAGAATCGCTTCACTGGGCAAATTATCCTCTTCGGTGGCACACGAAATTAACAATCCATTATCAGGGATTCTTGTTTATACAAAATTGATATATAAACAATTAAACAATTCTGAGTTTACTCATGCAAAGAAAGACTCCATTTTAAAGCACCTCAAACTTATTGAAACAGAAACCAAACGCTGTGGTGACATTGTGAAGGGTTTGCTTGATTTCTCAAGAAAAGATCAGGATGATTTTGAAGTAGCACACCTGCATCCGCTATTGGATGCAACTTATGCCTTAATGACCCATTCCATCAAGATTGCGGATATCAATTTTTTGACTGATTTTAAAGCGAAATCAGATCAAATATTTTGTAGCCCGAATCAGATAAAGCAAGCCTGTGTTGCTATTCTGGTGAATGCTTCAGAAGCGATTGAGGAACAGGGTGAAATTTTTGTCAGAACATCCAATCCTGATGAGGACAGCGTCAGGCTTGATATATCGGATAATGGATCCGGAATTGCGCCCGAAGACCTCTCCCATATTTTTGAACCTTTTTTCTCTACAAAACGCGATGCGAGTGGAATAGGGCTTGGCTTGGCCATTGTACATGGGATTATTGAAAATCATAAAGGAAAGATATCAGTAGACTCGGAAATTGGAAAAGGAACCACCATATCCATCACTTTCCCGCTCAGCAGGATTTAAAATATAGTAAAATGGCAAAAAAAATTTCCATCTTAATCGTCGATGATGAAGAATCTGTCAGGGATTCCCTGTATAACTGGTTTATTGATGATGGTTACGCCGTCGAGTGTGCCGAGAGCGCAAAAAAAGCCTTGTCGATGCTCGAAGCAAAGGATTTTGATATCATCCTCGCCGACATAAAAATGCCAGGTATGGATGGATTGGAAATGCACAAGCGAATAAAAACGCTAAACAAAGAACCCATCTTCATTGTCATGACGGCTTTTGCTTCGGTCGATACGGCCGTACAGGCTCTGAAAAACGGCGCATATGACTATGTTACCAAGCCCTTCGACCCCGATGATTTGTCGCACCTGATACGCAATGCAACCACCCAGATTGTCCTGAAGGCTGAAAACGAGCATCTTAAAAACAAGATTTCTTCCCTGGTCGATGTGGAAGACCTCATCGGGGAGAGTGAGGCCTTGAGTAAGGTACTAAAGGAGGTGGAAAGTGTGGCCCAATCAAATTCATCCGTTATCATTACAGGTGAAAGCGGTACAGGAAAGGAATTAATTGCCAGGGCGATACATGCCAATTCGTCGAGAAAATACTTTCCATTGATTAGTGTGCATTGTGGTGCTCTGACCGAAAGCTTGCTCGAAAGTGAACTTTTTGGCCATGAGAAAGGTGCCTTTACCGGTGCTACGTTCAACCGGAAGGGAAGGTTCGAAATGGCCGATGGAGGAACTATATTTCTGGATGAAATTGCCACTATTTCGCCGAAGATGCAGATTGAATTGCTTCGGGTACTGGAATCGAAGACCTTTGTTCGGGTGGGAGGCAACAAAGAAATATCTTCCGACTTCAGGGTGATTTGTGCCACCAACAGAGATTTGAAAAGCATGGTAAAAAATGGCACTTTTCGTGAAGACCTTTATTACCGACTTAACGTGGTGAATATTAAAATCCCGCCTTTGCGCGAAAGAATAGAAGATATCCCCCGGCTGGTAAATCATTTCATTAAGAAATACTGTACCTCCATGAGCAGGGATTTAATTTCCATAGAGCCGGCAGCCCTGAAGCATCTTGAAGAGTTTGAATTCCCCGGCAATGTGCGCGAATTGGAAAACATGATCGAACGTGCCATCGTTATTGGCAATGGAAAAGAAATCAGGCTAAAAGATCTCCCGATGGGCAAGGAAGTTGCAAATAGTTCCATCGAAAGTTTAGATGACCTGGAAAAAAAGCACATCTCTATGATCCTGAATAAATACGGGTGGAACATCTCGCGTTCGGCAAAAGCCTTAAATGTCGACAGGGTGACGCTATATAACAAGATTAAAAAATTCGATCTGAAATTAGACGAATAATGTACTTTTCATGGTTCATTTAAACACTTGCCAGACAACCTCAGCAAAGCTAACTTCAACCTTTTAAACAGGATTTTAGATTGGAAAAGGAGTATATCACCATCATTTCGGGCGGTCATTTTGAGAAAAATGTTCTCAGGGTGATTTCTGAAGATATTATACGCGAATTTCATTATCCTGTGATTCAACAAGTATACAGCTTTGACTTAAGCTGCTACTACCATCCCGGGCGCCGACAATATGATGCCAATGGAATACTTAAAGAAGTATTAGAAATATCACCACCTGATTCCATAAAATCAATTGGTTTGTTCAGAGTGGACTTGTTTATTCCTATTCTGACCTATATTTTCGGGCAGGCCTTTTTAGATGGGAATACAGGAATAGCCTCACTTTTCCGTCTGAAGAATGAGCTGTACGGTCTGGAACAGAACAATCCATTGCTGATTGATCGTTTCAGGAAAGTAATTATTCATGAATTGGGGCATACATTTGGCCTGATCCATTGTCCGTATCCGAACTGCGTCATGCGTTCGAGCACCTATGTGGAGGATCTTGATCAGAAAAAGAATTGTTTTTGCAAAAATTGTCGGGAAGAACTCAATAGAAAGCGTGGTTTGGAATTGATGACTGGTAGATAACCTCAGGTAATCTGCAGGTGCTTGATCTGATGAAGGTCAATTTGAAGCTTTTTCTCCTCACATTGCGGACAAATAAAATGAGGTTCAGTAAATACTTTTTTACATTGAGGGCACTGATATTTGGTAATATACCGGGAAACCCTGAGAGAACGACCGATATTCAAAACTGTTATCAACCCACTTATCGGAGTAAGAAAAATACTGATTGTCAATGCATTTGTAAAGCTTATACGCCTTCCGAATGAGAGCAAGGAAACAGCAACCGCACTTAAAAAATAACCAAAGGCTAAGGAAGTCAACATAATTATTTTTTTTCTTTAGAGCAAAACATATGCCGCTAAAAACAATGAATTGAAGGTTAGTTTCTTAGTTATAGGTATTCCCATTTCCACTTTTAGCATTATCCGAATGTGGATATTTTATTTTAAAAATGGAGATTACAACTGAAATAGCCTGTGGTTAGTTTTACTAATTTTGCGGCCAATGAAGAAAAATACGCCCTTTATACCTGGCTTTGTTTATTTGGTTTTCCTGGTTTTCTTAATGGTTTCGTGTGGACAACAGGAACCCGTTGAAGATAAGGTTTCAAAGGTGAGTCCAAAATTAAAAACGCCCTCTATAATTTATCTTGATAGTCTCGTTATCGAAAAAAAAAGGGACGAACTTGATAAAACTTTCGAGCGATTGATGCGTGTCACCGGTTTTAATGGTACCGTCTTATATGCCGAAAAAGGACACGTTATTCTAAAAAAAGCGTATGGTTTTGCTGATGTCAGGAGGAGCAAGGATGATTTGGCCGTTGATGACGCTTTTCAACTGGCTTCGGTATCAAAAATGTTCACCTCCATGGCCATTCTGATTCTAAACAACGAAGGCAAAGTAAATTTTGATCAGGATATCAGAGCCTATCTGCCCAACTTTCCTTATGAAGGAATCACTCCGCGAATGTTAATGACACACCGTTCAGGACTTCCCCGATACATGACTTTGTCGCATGACAAGTGGGAGAATAAGCATGTACCCATGGATAATGATGATATGATGGCTTTATTGATCAAGTATCATCCTGAGGTGTATTTCAAACCTAACAATGGCTTTCATTATTGCAATTCAAACTATGCTCTTTTGGCTAAAATTGTCGAAGTCGTCTCAGGTCAGCATTTTGATGATTTTGTTCAGGAGCGGATTTTTAAACCGTTGGGGATGACAAATTCTTTTGTTCATAACATGCGTGGGGATTCAATCATGTCTGAATATATTGGAAAAGGGATATCTGGATTCTATCACCGGGGAAGGCGTTGGCGCGAAATGGAGAACGACTACCTGAACGGTGTGATGGGCGATAAAAATGTGTATTCTACCGTCGAAGACCTGTACAAATTCGACCAAGCGCTCGACCAGGGCACACTGGTACCTGATTCCCTGTTAAAATTGGCCTTTTCACCAGGCAGCCCGAGGCACTCGAGACGAAAGGACAATTATGGCTTTGGTTGGCGGATAAAAAGCGACATGGACAGTGTGGTTTATCATTTTGGGTGGTGGAAAGGATTCCGTACTTTTTTTATTCGTGATATGCGGCACCACAAAACCCTGATCGTGCTCACCAACAAAGACAAAGGCCCCGGCTCGGTACATTTCTGGGATATAATCGAATCGGATACCCTGGCATTGGGCTTAAAAACCAATTTGCAGTTTAACGAAGAATAACTATTATTTGTTAAGGTTTCCCCTGATTTTCAGCTCTATGGCAGTGGTAGAATACCCTTCAAGGTAGTCAATGGTGCGTATTTCCCCTTTTTTGGCCATCACAACATCATATCCCACGATGTCTTCAGGTTTGTAATCGCTGCCCTTTACCAACACGTCCGGCTGAACTATTTTAATCAGTTCATGGGGGGTATCCTCATCAAACAGGACCACCGCATCCACAAAAAATAGTGAAGCGATGATGGAGGCACGCGACAGTTCATCGGTGATAGGGCGGTTTTCTCCCTTATTGAGACGTTTAACTGAATCATCTGTATTGACACCCACTATTAAAATGTCGCCCAAATCTTTGGCCTTACTTAGATAATCGATGTGACCCAGATGGAGCAAGTCGAAACAACCATTGGTGAAAACGATTTTCTTACCTCTTAATTCCCATACTGCCAAGGCTTTGGAAATGGTTTCGAGGTTCATTATTTTATTGGAAATGAGTTCAGTTTTGTTCATTGAGAGGTTTTTGTGTTTTGGCAAGAATGGTGAGAGAAAAATAGGAGAAAGCCCCCACTAGCACGTTCAACAAGGTCTGACCTGCATGTGTAATGGCAGCAAACGATCCGGCAATGGAACTATTTATGTGATAAAGTTCAAAAAGAATCGATTTTACAATAAAATGGTAAGCTCCTATTCCACCCGGCACCGGAGCAACAATGCCCAAACTTCCAATAGACATTAATGTCATGGCATCAATAAAATCGAGGTGGCTGGTTTCGGGGAACATAAAAACGGGCAGATACACCATCAAGGCATAAGCCAGCCAAATGACGATAGTATAAATTAGAAATAACAGCTTTTCTTTTAGGTGGATGATGGTTTTAATACCTTCGATCAATCCAATAAGAAAAGTTCGTGCTTTCTGGTAAATAATGAACTTTTGTATGGTTGGCTTATAACGTCTTATCAAGAAAACCGCGAGGCCGAAAAATACAGACAAAGCCAGTACAAATATGAAAAGGAGTGTCATGTCGGAGAACAAGGTATCCTGCATGCCACCAAACATTTTGTTCAATAATCCCTCCAGCAGGTCGAACTGAAAAATCACCAATGATACGATGATAAAAACCAAAACTATTAAATCAAAAAGTCTTTCAGAAATCACCGTCCCAAACAAAGCATTAAATGGAATTTTTTCTTTTTTCGACAACATGCCACAACGCATAAATTCTCCCATCCTTGGAACTGCGGTATTGGCCATGTAGCCCACCATTACTGAAAAAAAAGTGGTCGAGAGGCGGGTTTTATAGCCCATTGAATTGATCAATAGGTTCCACCTCAATGCCCTAAAAATATGAGAAGTTAGTGCAACCAAAAGGGAGAGTAGCAACCAACTGTAATGAGCCGACAGGATATCGATCCACACTTCAGCCATGTCCAGCTTACGAAAACACAACCACAACAGGAATATCCCAAAACCAAGAAAGAAGAGGTATTGAGTTAGGTTTAAGCTTCTTTTTCGTAGAATTGTTGGCAAAAAAATTATTTTATTTGGTTATTACTATCAGGGAAAACAATGGAAGGTTTAAATTGTTTTGCTTCTTCAAAATCCATGGTGGCATACGATACAATGATAATTAAATCGCCAGCCATCGCTTTTCGGGCAGCTGCACCATTAAGGGAAATGATGCCTGATCCACGTGTGCCTTTTATCACGTAGGTGGCCAAACGCTCCCCGTTGTTAATATTAAAAATTTCAACCTTCTCGTTTTCAATCAGGTTAGCCGCTTCCATGAGGTCTTCGTCGATGGCAATGCTACCTATATAATTCAGGTTCGCCATGGTAATGGTAGCTCTGTGAATTTTTGATTTTAGTATGGTGATGTTCATGAACAGACGAGCAATTTGAGTGGATAATCTACCGCAAAATTATGAATTAATTCGAATGTTGTCTATTAATCTCACCTGGCCAAGCTTTAAAGCCACAAAGGCCAGCGCACCTTGTCCAATTTGCCAGTTGACAATCGTTTGCAAGGTGGCGTCTTCAGCAATTTGAAAGTATTCCACATCAAAAGCCTCCTCGGCCTGCAGTTGTTTCATCCCCCACTGCTGTAGCAATACCGGATCCATCTCTCCTGCTTTACCGGCCACCTCCTTTAACACTTTGAAAATGCGAGGGGCCATTGCTCTTTCTTCGGGCGAAAGCCTGACGTTGCGCGAACTCATGGCAAGTCCGTCTTTTTCGCGTACAATGGCACAGGGGACAATCTCAACAGGAATTCTCTCCATCTCCACCAGGCTTTTAATGATGGCCAACTGTTGAAAATCTTTTTCGCCAAAATAGGCTTTGTGAGGCTCCACTATTTCAAAGAGTTTTTCAACCACAATGGCTACTCCGTTAAAATGACCGGGACGAAACGCTCCTTCCATCACATTTTCCAGGGGTCCAAAATCAAATGTTTTGTTGATGGGTTCAGGGTACATTTCTTTAACCGATGGGACAAAAACAGCATCACAATCAATGGTTTTCAGCATCTCCAGATCCTTAAACAACACACGCGGGTATTTCTTCAAATCCGTCGCGTTATTAAACTGGATGGGGTTCACAAAAATACTAACCACCAGCAGGTCGTTTTCTTTTTTTGCCCGTCGCATCAATTCTAAATGGCCGGGGTGCAAAGCGCCCATGGTAGGTACAAAACCTATGGTTTGATCCAGTTCCCGGGCCTGGCTCACAAACTTGCGGGTTTCATCAATCGTTTTAAATACAAGCATCGTCAATGATTTTTCCTTAAAGGGAATTTGAAATGATCTTCCACAAGTCCTTTTCTATCGATTTTTCAGGAGTTTCGATGATACGACCGATCTCTACCCCATTTTTATACACAATAAAGGTAGGTACCCGCTCGATATTCAAATCTTTTATATCCACCACAATAGCGGACTTACTTCGATCAACCCCAATGGCTTTCACTCTTTTATCGCTGTACCCGGCCTCTTTGAGCACTTTGTAAAAATGAGGAACCTGCAACTGGCTGTCGCTGCACCAGGTACCCAGCACCACAGTGAACTCTACCTCACCAATCATGGGCCTAAGTCGCTCAATGTATTTGTTTGATGGATTATACTTTTCAAAGCCCGGGTTGAAAAAATCGGCAAAAACGCCCTTTTCAAAACCTTTTTGGTTACAATAACCAATCATTACCTCTTTGTTTATCTGCGGGTCGATAATTACTTTGTTAATTGATTGGCCATAACCTTGAAGGCCAATAACCATCAGCAAAGCGAATAAACATTTCTGTATCATGAGTCGATTTTTATTGAGCCTGCAAAAGTAGGACAAACCTGTTAGTTTGTCAAACGATCTTCCCGAAACAACAATTTCTTTCTCATCGCATGGAAATTAAGGTTTCTGGCAATATGGAGTGTGAAGCGCTTATTTCGATGATGTAAATTCAGCATTTATTTAGTTTTTGTACCTTTGAGACCCATTGCGAATTCTTATTAATATCAAAAATATCATGAAGAGAGTTATTTTTACAAACAATGCTCCGGCGCCCATTGGTCCTTATAGCCAGGCCATTGAAAATAATGGCATGTTGTTTATTTCGGGTCAGGTGCCCATTGATCCGGCTACCGGAAAAATTGTGGAAGGTGGTGTTGCCGAGCAAACCCGGCAAGTGATGGAAAATATCAAGGCGATTGTTAAAGCAGCTGACTTTGGAAACGATTTATCCAACATGTTGAAATGCACCATTTACCTGAGCGATATGTCACTTTTTGTGCCTATGAATGAGGTTTATGGAACTTATTTTCCAACCCAGCCACCTGCAAGAGCAACGATTGCAGTTAAAGGATTGCCACTGGGTGCTTTGGTGGAAATCGAAGCCGTGGCGATGAGGTAGATTACAATCCAGGCCTACAATGTCGGTCGTGCCTATCCCGAAATCTTTAGCCAGTTTTTTATAATCTCCAGTCCAAAATCCGTCATCACCGATTCGGGATGAAACAACAATCCAGTAAGGGAAAGGCTGCGGTGTGAAAAAGCCATGTTTAAGCCTGTTTCATCGCGCATAATGACCTGCATTTCAGGAGTAAATGTGCTTTCGTCGGCAATCCATGAATGGTAATGCCCAATGTGAAACCGGCTGGGAAGTCCAGCGAAAATGGCATGAGGAACGGTTACATTTCCGCTATTTCTGATGCCATGAAGTGGCTCTTCAAGTTGTATCAATGAGGCTCCACAAAGTTCTGCCAGGGCTTCGTAGCCCAGACAAATACCCAAAATGGATTTTTGGTACATGATTTTGCTTAGAAAAGGCATCAGGTCTCCGGCTTCGGCGGCCAGTCCCGGTCCGGGCGAAACAAGTACTTTGTCGAAATCACCGGTGTTCAGCACCATCAACCGGTCGTTTTTTATCAGACGAACATCCTCCACGCCAGCCTGTTCAACAAGCTGCATCAAGTTGTACGTAAACGAATCGTAGTTGTCGATCATCAGTAGTTTCACACGCCAAAAATAAGGTAAAGAGCAACAGAGATTGAAAGGGCACAGATGAATCTACCTATTTTGTTGTAAGATGAATCGGAAGGGAATTTTGTATTTTGCGAAAAGCTTACTTTTGCGAAAAATGCCACCATTGAATACCGGGTTTGAAAAAATGAACCAATTTGGAAAGGAAGGTATTCCTTTTCTATTTATCATCGATTTTGATGGAAATCAAGTGATTGTTACTCCGTTGGATCAGGTGGACCGAAGCCGGATGCTGTATTCATTCAATGGAAAATCGAACCTGGACAAACCTTTGTCCATCAAAGATAAACTGACATTTAGAATTACACCCGTAAGTAGTGATCGGTATCAGCAGGCCTTTGAGCTGGTGCAGCAACACCTGCATTATGGCGATAGTTTTTTGCTGAACCTGACCATGCCGTCGGTGGTAGAATCCAATTATTCGCTTCAGGAAATATTCTATTCGGCCTATGCACGCTATAAATTGTGGATGAAAGATCGGTTTGTGGTGTTTTCTCCCGAGACTTTTGTAACCATAGAGGATAGCATCATCCGCTCCTTTCCCATGAAAGGCACCATAGACGCCTCCATCGCAGATGCAGAACGGAAACTGCTTGAAAGCGAGAAGGAACTGGCCGAACACTACACCATTGTCGATTTAATCAGAAACGATTTAAGCATGGTATCAAAAAACGTGCGGGTTGAGCGGTTCAGGTACATCGAACGTCTTGAAACATACCGCAATTGCCTGTTACAGATGAGTTCTGAAATTGCCGGGGACTTATCACACGACTATCATGAAAATATTGGAACCATCCTGTCAAAAATGTTGCCGGCAGGTAGTATTACCGGTGCCCCCAAGAAAAGAACGGTGGAAATCATCCGTCAGGCGGAGCAGTATGAGCGCGGTTTTTATACGGGTGTGATGGGTATTTTTGATGGAACAAACCTCGATAGTGCGGTGATGATCCGTTTTGTGGAACAAACACCCGGTGGTTTAATCTATAAAAGTGGTGGAGGAATTACTACCCGAAGCCGTTGCGATGAGGAATACCAGGAACTAATGGATAAAATTTATGTGCCGGTTGCTTGAAACCATCCGAATGGAAAACCTTCAGGTTGAAAACCTGGCTGCGCATCAATTCAGAATGGATCAGTCGTGTCAGCATTTCTTTGGCCAGCCCTCCGGGATTAACCTTCAGGATTTGGTGGATGAAAGTATTCATAATCGCAATCAATCCAATCTCAATAACGGAATCTTTAAAATGCGGGTGGTTTATTCGCAACAGTTGGAGGAAGTCACTTTCATTCCCTACAAACTACCTGAAATACAGTCGTTAAAACTGGTTATTGATGATGAGATCAACTACGCCCACAAATTCGCCGACAGGCAAAAGCTGGAGCAACTGATGTTGCAAAGAGGATCTTGTGATGATATGGTCATCGTTAAAAACGGATTGTTTACAGATACTTCCTATGCCAACCTGGCTTTTTTCGATGGAAATCATTGGTTTACACCCGATCAGCCCTTGCTAAAAGGCACGCGCAGTGCCCTGTTGATTTTGCAGAAGAAAATCCATCCAACCCAAATCAGGCCCGCGCACCTGAGGTTTTTTAAAAAAGCAAGGTTATTCAATGCCATGATCCGGTGGGAAGACAAGGTAGATGTGTCTGTAGACAAAATTTGGGGATAAAGAGTGCAATGTACTTGGCTATCATTAGATTAAATAAATGAAATTCAACATATTAGCGCCATCGGCGCGACCGAAATTGTAACGATGGAATTTATTCCATCGTATCGCCAACCTCCAATTCCTACTCCGCTATTTTATCTTTCAGCGACTTAAATCCGTTACCCAGAATTTCGGTTGCATTCAAAACAGTAACAAAGGCTTTGGGATCGATGTGGTGAATATATTCCTGAAGCATCGACATTTCGCGGCGATTAACTACCGTGAAAATAATCGATTTTTCATTGTGTCCCCACATACCTTCGCCTTTCAAAAAGGTGCCACCCCGGTTCAGGTCGATGACGATTTTATTGCGGATTTCTTCCGATTTCTCGGAAATGATAAAAAGTACTTTTTCGTAGTTGGCTCCTTCCAGCACCAAATCGACTACCTTGCCGGTGATGAAAATCACGATCAGTGAGTACAAGGGGATTTTCCAGTCCTGAAAGGCCACCAGACCCACCAGTACAATCGCCGAATCCACCAGGATCATCAGTTGTCCCATGGGGAGTTTGGTATATTTTCCAATCATCATGGCCACAATATCCGACCCGCCCGAAGTAGCTTTGGCTTTGAAGATGAGGCCGAGACCCAGCCCGATAAAAACTCCCCCGAAGATGGATGAAAGCAGCGGATCGCCCTCAACAAGAGGCTGATCGCCATAAAAATAGGTGATTCCATCCATGAAAATGGCCGTAGAGATAAAACCTACCACGGTTTTTATTCCAAAACGCGGCCCCAGCACCTTGATTCCTATAATCGTGAGCGGGATATCGAACAACAACGCTACCAATCCAACAGGTGTTCCCAGCATCCAGTGTAGTACTATGGAGATACCATAAACCCCTCCAGGGACAATTTTATAGGGAGTGATAAACATGACAAAGCCGGAAGCCATGATAAAGGCTCCGATAATGATCAGACTGTAGTTTTTAATCCAGTTCTTGCTGAAAATCTTATCCTTTTGTAAAAAAGCCATGATATATTATTTTACAGATTTGAGTGCGATGAAAATGGGCGCAAAAATACCTCCTTTTTTCCTGATACTGTGTTGCTAATGCATTAATTTTTAAAGATTAGATGGGGTCTAAATTGAAAATCTGAACAAGCTTTTTGCCAGGTTTTTTGGGTGAAAAATCACGACATTTTCAAACTTTATTACTTTTGCAGCCTGAATCTTGTTAATGCTGCCCTCACTCATGAAAGAACCCCTATTAGGTAAAACCTTGTCGCAACTTCTGGAAATCACCAACGAAATGGGGTTGTCTAAATTTACTGCCCGTCAGATTGCTGACTGGTTGTATAAAAAGGAAGTCCTTAGCATTGATGAGATGACCAACTTGTCGAAGGTGGGCCGACAAATGCTGAATGAGCGTTTTGAGGTGGGAAGAAAATCTCCGGTAACGGTTCAGTCATCTGAGGACGGGACTAAAAAGTACCTGTATATGGTCGGGGAGAAGGGAGCTGTAGAAGCGGCTTATATTCCTGAACAAAACCGGAATACGCTGTGTGTATCGTCGCAGGTGGGTTGTAAAATGCGCTGCTTGTTTTGCATGACAGGCAAACAGGGTCTGCAGGCCAACCTCACAGCGGGTGAAATTATCAACCAGGTGTTAAGTCTTCCCGAAAGGGAACAACTCACCAACATCGTATACATGGGTATGGGCGAGCCCATGGATAACCTCGAAGCGGTGATGGCCAGTCTGGAAATCCTCACCGAACCCTGGGGGATGAACTGGGCGCCGAAGCGAATTACCGTTTCTACTATTGGCGTTATCCCGGCCATGCACCATTTTATTACAACAAGCAAAGCACATCTGGCCGTTAGCCTGCACACTCCGTTCGAGGCAGAGCGTAAGATGCTGATGCCGGTGAGTCACAAATACAGCATCGCCGATATCATTACCGAACTCAAAACACAGGGTTTCGACCGGCAACGGCGTGTTTCGTTCGAATACATTGTCTTTAGCGGATTGAACGATACCCCCAAACATGTAAAGGAGCTGGCCCGAATATTGAATGGGGTAAAATGTCATGTCAACCTCATCCGGTTTCATCCCATCCCAAATACGCCGCTACAAGGAACCAATGAAGAAAGTTTGATGGCTTTTAAAGAGACCCTTGTTGCCAAAGGAATTTTTACCACCATTCGCGCCAGCCGTGGTCAGGATATTGATGCAGCCTGTGGACTGCTTTCTACCAAAGCTGGTAAAGGACTGCAATCAGCTGAAACACAAAAATCAATCCTGGAAACCTAGTATTCCAAATCCCCATTTTTCTTAACTTCGCTGCCTGATATAAAAACCAAATCACATGAAGTTAAAAACACAATTGCTTTCAATTGCTTTTATTGCGGTTGCCATCGTGTCGGTAAGTTGCTGCCAGACTGGTAAAGAAAGCGAAAGCAAAACCACGGAAAAACCGTACGAAATGAAAAAGTATGCAAAGGTTAAACTCACGGCCAACATCAGTCACCTGAGCGAGAACCAAAAGGAAATGTTAAAATTGCTCTTCCAGGCTGCCGACCAGATGGATCAGATTTTCTGGATGGAAAATGTGGGTGAGAAAAATGCTGTTTTGTTGGGTATTACCGATCCCGCTTTAAAGCAATATGCCGACATTAATTTCGGACCCTGGGATGAGTTGAGCAACCTGGCTCCTTTTATTCCGGAGTATGGCGCCAAACCTGCCGGTGCTCAGTTCTATCCTGCCGACATGACCAAAGAGGAATTTGAAAAGTTTGATGACCCCGACAAATCAAGTTTGTACACACTCATTACTCGCAACCAGGAAGGTGGTCTGCAAAGCGTATGGTACCACGAAGGTTTTAAAACGCAGACTGAAAAGGCGGCTGCTTTGTTGCAACAGGCAGCGGAACTGGCCGAAGATAAAGGCTTTGCCAACTATTTAAACTTGCGTGCAACCGCGTTGCTTACCGACGATTATTATGCCAGCGATATTGCCTGGCTGGATATGAAAGATAACAAGGTTGATTTGGTGATAGGACCCATCGAAAACTATACCGATCAGCTTTTTGGCTACAAAGCGGCTCACGAATCTTTTATTTTAATCAAGGACATTGAGTGGAGCGACCGCCTGGCCCGTTTTGCTACCTTCCTTCCTGACCTTCAAAAAGGAATTCCGGTAGCTCCTGAATATAAGGCCGAAGTTCCAGGCATGGATGCACAGTTAAACGCTTATGATGTAGTGTATTACGCTGGTGATTGCAACATGGCTGGAAAAACCATCGCCATCAACCTGCCCAACGACGAACGCGTTCAGCTTGAAAAAGGTACCCGCAAGTTGCAGCTTAAGAATGCCATGCAGGCCAAATTCGACCAAATCCTGGTGCCCATCGCCAGCGAACTCATTACCCCGTCGCAACGCAAAAATATCACCTTCAACGCTTTTTTCTCCAATACCATGTTTCATGAAGTGGCCCATGGACTGGGAATTAAAAACACCATCAATGGCAATGGACCTGTTCGTAAAGCTTTAAAAGAAAGGTATTCATCCATTGAAGAAGGCAAAGCCGACATGCTGGGTTTGTATCTGGTTACCAAACTGAACGAAATGGGTGAGTTTAAGGATACTGATCTCATGGACAACTATGTTACTTTTATGGCGGGCATTTTCAGGTCGGTCAGATTTGGCGCAAGCAGTGCCCATGGAATGGCCAACATGTTGAGGTTTAATTATTTTCTTGAAAAAGGCGCGTTTACACGTCATGAGGATGGAACCTATGAAGTAAATTTTGAGGCCATGAAAACGGCTTCCGTTGAACTGATTGATAAAATTCTCACCCTCCAGGGAGATGGCAATTATGAAGGTGCCTCTCAATGGATAGAAGCTCAGGGAAATATTCCTGACCAGCTACAACAGGATCTCGACCGGGTAAATGCAATGGGTATTCCTGTGGATATCTATTTCGAACAAGGACCACAGGTACTCGGTCTTTAGTTTACTGTCCGATTGCTGGGGAATTGTGGGCGTTTACGGACAGTGTTCGTATTTGCAACAATTACTCATTTTTTCAATAATAAGACCCTCAATTATTTATAATTGTTGGTATAATTTCTGATAACTCAATGTCTTATCCAATAAACCACAACTAATGAAAAAAGGTATTATTATGTTAATGACCCTGGTTGTATTTGCCGGGGTTAAAGTAAAAGCCGATGAAGGCATGTGGCTGCCCATGTTTATTGAGCGGCTAAATTATGTTGATATGCAGAAAATGGGACTTCAACTGACTCCCGAAGAAATTTACAGTGTAAATCAAAGCAGTTTAAAAGATGCCATTATTGGCCTCTCGGAAGGCGCCACACCACAGGGGTACTTTTGTACTGGTGAACTGGTTAGCCAACAGGGTTTGATGTTTACCAACCACCATTGTGGTTACGATGTCATCCAAAAACACAGTTCACTTGAGCACGATTATCTGGCCGATGGTTTTTGGGCCATGAGTATGGACGAAGAACTTCCCAACGAAGGATTGTCGGCTTCGATTTTATACCGCATGGCCGATGTTACGGATAGCATTGTTCCGTTTTTAAGCGACACTTTGTCGGCGTCGGAACGCACAGCTGCCATTCGTGAAATTACCAGCCGTTTGAAGAAACAAGCCTCCGAAGATGATAAATACAATGTGGTGGTAAAGAGCTTTTTTAGTGGAAACGAGTATTACATGTTTGTATATACTGTGTATCAGGATGTCCGTTTGGTAGGAGCTCCTCCTTCATCCATTGGAAAATTTGGTGGCGACACCGATAACTGGATGTGGCCCCGTCATACCGGCGACTTCTCAATCTTCCGAGTGTATACTGCACCCGATGGATCTCCGGCTGATTATTCAGAAGACAACGTGCCCTTGATTCCAAAACATTCTTTGCCCATTTCGCTCGATCCCGTAAGGGAAAACGAATTTAGCATGATTTGGGGTTATCCCGGATCAACCGACCGCTATCTGACATCTTCAGGAGTTGAGTTTAATATGGAATATTATTATCCTTCTTTAATTGAGGTGTTTGGTGAGAAATTGGCCGTTTGGAAAGAACACATGGATGCCAACCAAGAGGTGAAAATACAATATGCTTCCAATTATGCCATGATTGCCAATACCTGGAAATATTTTATCGGCCAAAAACTAGGCATTAAGAAACTGGATGTGTTTGGTGAAAAGAAGGCACAGGAAGACGCATTTTTGGCTTGGGTTGGCAAAGATGCCGGACGCGTTGAAAAGTATGGCGATGTGCTGAATGTGATTGATGCCGACTACAAAAAGAAATCCTCAGGAATAAAACCATTGATTATTGCCAGTACAACCGGAGTTGGTGGGGCTGAGCTTATCAGCATCGCTCAGGGATTTTCAGGTCTGGAAGGTTTAATGGACAAGGTAAAAGAAGAAAAAGACAAAGATAAAAGGGCCAAAAAACAAGAACAGGTTGATGCGGAAATAGCTTCATTGAAAGAAGGATTGGCTGAAACCTATAAAAATTATGACGAAGCCACTGATAAAGATGTTTTTGCGAAGATGACCGAACTTTATTTTATCAACCTTTCACCAGATATGCAACCGGAATACCTGAAGAAGCTGGTTGATAAGTACAAAGGAAATTACGGCGAAGTAGCCAATTATATCTACGAAAAGTCGTTCCTGTCCAATGAAGCAAAGGCGATGGCTTTTCTTAACAAAGCCAGTGCAAAGGAGTTGAAAAAAGACCCGGCCATGAAAGTGGCGGCAGAATATATGGCCAAACTGATGGCTGCCGGTAAAGAGTACCGCAAAGAAGGAGAGGATGTTGGAAAAGCGGAAAAACTTCTTGCACAAGCCATGCGTGAAATGTATCCTAACAAAAAGTTCTATCCAAATGCAAACTCAACCCTGCGTTTTAGCTATGGAAAAGTAATAGATTATTATCCTGCCGATGCAGTACATTACGACTTTGTTACCTATCTGGATGGTGTAATGGAAAAAGAAGATCCGACCAACGATGAATTTATCGTAGACCCAAAATTGAAGGAATTGTATAATAAACAAGATTACGGCCCTTATGGACAAGATGGCCGTTTGGTTGTTTGTTTCTTAACCAACAACGATATCACAGGTGGTAATTCAGGCTCGCCCGTTATGAACGGTAAAGGTGAGTTGATTGGACTTGCTTTCGATGGAAACTGGGAAGCCATGAGTGGCGATATCGCATTCAATAATCAGGTTCAGCGCACCATTTGTGTGGATGTTCATTATGTGCTGTTTATCATCGATAAATTTGCCGGTGATACAAGATTAATTGATGAATTGGATATTCGCAAATCAGCTCCGCAGCCTATCCGTACCGAAAGCATCGCTACTGAAGCTGCTGTTCTTGTGCAGTAAATAAATGTTTCAATTATTTGCCGGCCACTGCCCGAAAGGGTGGTGGCTTTTTTTTGGTGTGAAAGTAATGAGTTTATTATTCTTCTTGTTCTTTTTGAATGACTAAGGCTGTTCGATATTCAATTTTAACTCTGTTTTTAACAACCAGAGTATTCCTGGAAAGTGGGCTTGATCACGTTAGTGACTTGAATTTAATTGATTAGGTACAACTCTCCAAAAAAAATAACCGCCATTCCGGATTCAGAACGGCGGTTGAGCTAACTGCAAAATTATTCAGACTACTAAAATTATCCTGTTATAAGTGGTTTAGTCACCATTGATAATGGCATCAAACTCTTCCTGGGTTAGGAATTGTGGTACATAAGTTACTCCCTGAAACTGCAATTGTGCCACAAATGCCCTGAGATGTGCTTTGGATCCTTTGGTTAAATTACCAAATACCGCGAGAATGGAGTTGTTGGTGGACTGGGCCATGCGGTCCGTCAAATCAACAATATCCACTTCTTCGATGGTGGCGCCAACTGTCAATGCTGAAATCAAGGATTCGCTGCCCTGAACCAGGAGTTGATCGTATAATATCTGGAGATCGGGGTTGTTAAATTCTCCCGGATTAACCGACGCCGGATCTTCCAGATTAAAGAAGTTGATGAGCGACAGCACCTGTGTGGTATGAATGTTTTCACTTCTGGAGATAAAGTTAAAAACAGGTACATTCCACTGATTGAACAGATTAACGTATACATCGTGGGCCAGTTTTTCTTCTTCTCGCATAAAAAGCAAGGCCGCTTCCTCATTATCTGTGATGGCATAAACCAGAGAGTCCAGGCAGATGCCTCCACCGGCAGGAATGTTAGAATTGATGATGGCATCAAATTGTTCCCGAGTTAAAAACTGAGGAACATAGGTTATTCCCCTGAAAGCCAGTTGGGCATTAAAAGCTTTGAGGTGGTAGCCTGAAGCGCGCAACAGGTTTGTATACAGTGTTTTGATGGTATCAGAAGTCGTCTGGCTGAGGTATGCTTCCAGATCGAGAATGTCAACTTCCTCGATGGTGGCACCAACGATCAGTCCGGCAATCAGCGAATCCTGGCCTTTCACAATCAAATCGTCGTACAACGCCTGCAGGTCCACATTGCTGAATTTACCCAATTCCGGAAGTGCAGGATCGGTTAAACCGTAAAAGTTAATTAAGGCAAGTACCTGGTTTGTGTGGAAATCTTCGCTTTTGGCGATATTCTCAAAAACCGGAATTTGATACAGTTCGTTCAGATAAACATATACATCTCTCGCCAGTTTTTCTTCTTCTCGCATATAAATCAAGCCATCCAGATCAGTCTGACTTGCTTCGTTGGTTTTAAGGTTTAGGGTGTCGTTCAGTGTGGCGACAGCATCTTCTTTTTTATCGCATGAGGTAAATCCAAGTACGAGGATTGTAAATGCGATCAGCATCCGGTTTTTAATCATTACTCTTTTCATCTTATTATATTTAGTGAATATTATACTTGATAGCCGTTTCGTTCGCTATCTTTGACGATGCAATGATACAGCCGTGATCAGGCAAAACTGTTATGATATTTCACATAAATTGTATAAGATTTTATGATTTGTGTGAAAAAATAACAATAGAATCTGAAGGTCTGGGGGTGTTGAAATTGGTTATTTTGAGAGCCAAAATCAAGTGTAAATAAGATTGAAAAGGGGACTTATTCTATCTTTAGAATTGGAATATTGATCTGATTATTAAAAATATACCAAATCCAGCCAGGGCGATACCTGCAAGTTTATTAATTAAAATCAGGAACTTATGGGTTGCAAATTTCTTGAAGCGTGAAACGGCAAAGGTTTTTATAATATCTGTTATATACACCACTGAAAGTGTTCCGGCAAAAAACAGGAACAAATCGATTTTTTGTCCCCCGTATCGGGAAGTGATACCCATCACGATGCTGATCCAAAATAGCCAGATAAAAGGATTGGCCGTATTTAAAAGAAATCCTTTTCCAAAATATACCAATGGGTGAGGCGAGTTGGCATCCATATTTTGGTCCTCCGGTACCTCAAGTTGTGTTTTACGTTTGTAGGTAAAGAAGCCGAAAATAATCAACAAAGCGCCTCCCGCTATACCCATTGTCTGGTACTTTGCATTTTCATCAAAAATACTGGTTGCGCCAAAAAGTGAAACAAGGACAATGACAATGTCGTTAATGAAAATTCCGGATGCGAGCAATACTCCCGGCCAAAACCCACGATTGATACCCGTTTGTATCAGGGCAAAAAAAGCCGGTCCGAAACCAAAAAACAAAGCCAATGAAAACCCCAGGATAGTACCTTCAAGAAATACAGACATCAATGTGTTTTTTACAATTTATACCAAACCGCGCTGTTTCAGGTAACGATCCCACTCATCGAACCGCGAATTTTTTAATACCCTTGGAAACTTATTTGCACTGCCTTCTTTTCCTTTTTCTTTCATGTAATCGTAAAAAACCTGGGTAGGCAATACTTTTACAAAAATATCCTTAATTGCTTCCATGCGCTCAACACGGTAATCATCATTCAGGTTTTTTAAATGGTCGTCTATTTTTTGACGTGCCAAATCCGGATCGAGTGGATCGTTTGTGCCAATATACCATCGATGCGCGAAAAGCGAACCATGACGAACCCCGGCAACCGTAAATTCTTTTACTTCGATATCTAAATCCTCTTGCATCAATTCAATAGCACGGTTCATGTTTTCCTGCGATAAATGCTCACCGCAAATGCTGATAAAGTGTTTGGTGCGACCGGTGATGACAATTTCCGAATGTTTTTTGTCGACAAACTTGATGGTGTCGCCCAGCAAGTAACGCCATGCTCCCGCGTTGGTGGTCATCAGCAAAGCGTATTCTTTTCCCAATTCTACATCACCTATGGAAAGGGCCTGTGGGCTTTCCCTTAAATTGCCTTCATCGTCAAAATTTTCAGATGTAAATGGAACAAACTCATAGTAAATCCCATTGTTTAAAATCATCTCCATGCCTTCTCCATCCGCCCTGTTCTGATAAGCCACATAGCCTTCACTCGATAAATACGATTCGTTGTACATCAGTGGTTTGGCTACCAATTTTTCAAAACTTTTAACATAGGGTTTAAAGGAAACCCCGCTATGAACATACACTTTCAGATTGGGCCAGATATCGTGGATGGTTTTGAGATTGTATTCCTCAATGATGCGTTCCATCAGGATCTGCACCCATGCAGGAACACCAACCAAAATACCAATATCCCAGGTAGGTGCCTTTTTTACCATTTCATTGAGCTTGGTGGCCCAATCGCTGGTTTTCGAAATGCGTCGTCCCGGTTTATAAAAGTGCTGAAACCAAAATGGAATATTTCCGGCCGTAATACCTGAAAGATCGCCTTCGTAATAGGTGCCATTGTATTGTAGATGAGTGCTGCCACCGATCATTAAAATGCCTTTTTCATAAAAATCAAGCGGAAAATCATACTTGGTGGCCGATACAAGCTGACGCAGCGTGGCTTGTTTGATGCCTTTGAGCATATCATCCGTTACCGGGATATATTTACTCGAAGCCTCGGAAGTGCCCGAACTCAACGCGAAGTATTTTACCTTCCCTGGCCAGGTAACATAGGTTTCACCATTCAAAGCCCTGTACCACCATCGTTTATACATCGCCTGGTAATCGTGCACGGCAACAGTAGCTTTAAAGTCCCTTTCAATATTTGTTGAATTGAGTAGTTTCGAAAATTTATAATGTTCGCCGATAGCAGTAAACTGCGCTTTACTCAAAAGCTTGACCAATTCCTTTTGCTGAGCTATTACCGGGTTTAATTTACTCAATTTTTTTTCCACAGGCTTGCTGCGCAATTCAAAAGCTTTCTTTATGATGCTTCCAAGTATAGGCATAGTTTTACTATTATATAACAGCAAAAGTATTAAAAATTGCGAACCAGCTATACCCGGGAACACGTTTGGTGGTCGACGAGGGTGGCCGATCGGAAAATGACTAGTTTCTGACTATGACTCCTCTTGTCTGCAACTCCTCCGTAAGCTTTTCCAACTGTTTGACTTCCTGCTTACTCAATATAAATGGATTGTCTTTTACGATCAGGAATTTCAGGTTTGGCTTTTCAAGCAGGGTCCAGGGGAAATAGGCAATTTGGTTGCTTTGGATGTCTATTTCATTGAGCGCCGGCATAACAGATAAGTCCGGAATCTCGAACAACTGATTGTAACTGATGTCCAAAATTTCGATGTTACTTAATGTGTTGATCCATTGTGGGATGTAAGCAATTTGATTGTGATGGACATATAGAAATGTAAGGTCTTTTAAATTCCTCATGGTATCGGGCAATTCTTTCAATTGATTGAATGCAAGGTAAAGTCGTTTAAGATGGGTCATATTTCCCAGCTCCCGGGGGACATATTGCAATTCATTGTAATACAAATCCAGTTCCTGAAGTTGTGGAATTTGTGTAACGGCAACGGGAATATTTTTAAAATGATTGGAATATAAGATCAGGGTATTGAGACTGTCCAACTGTGTAACAGATGCGGGTACATCGGTAAGTTGATTTTTCCCCAGGTTGAGTTTTTTTACCTTTTTCAAATCACCGACGTTTTCCGGTAGTCGGGTCAGGTGATTGCCGCCCATCTGTAGTATCTCCATGTTTTTCAGGCGTCGAATGGATGCTTTGGTCAGCTTTAAACAGTTATAATTTACGTCCAGGTCGTTGAGGCTTTGCATACTGCCCACCCATCTTGGAATGCGCTTTATTCTGTTGTTATTGATGGTGAGTACTTTAAGGTTGGGGAGTTTTTTAATGGCACGTGGTATTCGTTTCAAGTTATTCTCAGATAAATTGAGACTGATAACTGAATCGTTTTTCTTAAATCGGATGCTTTTAATCTGGTTGTTCGTGAGCACAATGGATTTCAAATGACGCGAATAACTGATGGTGGCGGGGACCTTTTTAAGTTGATTGTCGGAAACGTTGATTCTTGTTATCTGATTGTATTTTTCAAGATCGGGGAATATTTCAATATCCATCCCGGTAAACGAAAGTTGGGTGATGGTATCGGGATCCGCCTGATTAAGTTCTTTGAAGAATGCATCCCTTTTTAATATGGCAGCCTGGTGTCGTTCTCTCATCCAGGCTTGAAACGACGTATCCATTTTGGCCAGTTGTGCCGGTGTAATCTTCGTTTCCTGGCTTCTGAGCACCATCGAAAATGCAGTGGAGACAATGAATATAAGTATAAATTTACAGGCTCTCATCCCATAGGTTTTTGGTAATAACGAAGGTTTTTAACTAATATTTTAGTTGAAGAGAAAAAGAAGACTGTTTATCGGAATATAACCCTGGATTTTACTTTTAGGATGGGAAATTTGTTTAAAAATGAGCATTTCCAAATCATGTGAAAATAGTCTGAATCTGCACTATTTGACAACAAAGCATATGGGTAGAAAAATGAATTTTAGAATGTTTGTATCGTCCACCTGAGGCTGACGAAATAAAGAAAAAATAATTCTTCTACCCATATTTGGCTCCTAACAGGGAGCCTAAATCGAAATTTGGACAGTTTTTAATTATTGTTTAAATACTTTAAACTTTTTCGATTCGGCACCCATATTTAGATTCAGAATGTACATTCCTGAAGTCAATCCTAAAAGATGAATTCTTTCCAGTCTGTTGGATGTTACAGAATTCTGTGAATAAACTTCCACGCCCATGGAGTTATAAACCTGATAAACAATTTCTTTGTCTGTCATTTGTGGAATCTCCACATCAAGGTAATCGGTAAATATAGTTGGATAAACTTTTACTAAATCCAGAAATTCGCCATACTCTTTAATAGCACTTGGATTTCCACCATAAATTAATTGACTATAAAAACCATTGGCATCGGTTTCACCATCTTCAGCATACCATGATAGCTTTAAATTACCATAGCCTTCCCATGAATTTGCAGGTAAACTGATGGAAATCTCAAACTGTCCATTTTCAACAAGGGTGTTACTTTTGACCAGAATGCTGTCATGAACCACCACATCAACAACCATAGAACTTTCCTGATTTCCCCTTGTTGACCTAATAGTTGTGGGAGACATAACTTGCAGGTAAACAGTCCCGCTAAAACCATATTGAAGATTACCATCACTCTTACTTACGATTTGCCCATGCAAAGTTATAGATGCTCCCGGTTGGATGGTGTCAGTAAACAAATCAATATCCACCTCATTAATGGCCGTTGTTATCACATTAAATTCAGGAAAATTGATTTTTAAAGCCGGATCGCCAAGCAGATTCCACTTAGTAGAACTGTTTGAGGAATAGTTTTGTGGAAGAAGATCCCCGAAACGCAAACCACCCTGCAATGAATCATTGGTTAGCTTTTCAACGATTAGACTATTTATCTGTTGATTGGCGGCAGCATAGGTAGCTCCTGAGCTTGCGATAAGAGCGATTGCCCCGGCCTCCTGGTTTAAATAGACAGCCTCGCCCAGTGAGACAAACTCAGGATTATCAAAGCAGCCCACCGGGCCTGAAGCAATGACCCACAATGGTCTGTTGTCAGGATTTGTCCAGTTTACCAGGTCATTTTTCGATAAAACCTGCTCACTGGCCAGTTGATCGGCACTCCCATGACCAATATAATTTACATAAAAGACCCCTTCATTTGTTTTATTGGTAATGGTTTCATTTACTTCAGGATACCTGGGTCCCTCATTCGATTGAATCAGCTCGAAGAAATCGAGATAACATTTACTGATATTCATTACCGGACTATTGATTCCGATCACCTCATCCAACTGCTCGGCATCGTTTAAATGTATATTTGAATCAGAATCGTCTGCAATCAGCATCATGTTATTCTTCCAGGAGCCTGATGTATTATTTGAGTGATAATTTTCAATGATATTCAACATTGTGTTTGCTTCTGTTTTGGATCCTACAGGAATTCTTCCCACTGAAACCTGGGTGCCCCCGAAATTATCCATTGAATTTAACCCGAAGTATTGGTCAGATGCAAAAGAATTAACGGAATTAGAGGATAAAACAGACTCATAAGTTGGGACGAAATTGGTGTTGTTTTCAACCCGGTCAAGGTAATCGTATGAAGCATCTCCAAATAATAACAGGTAGGCAGGTTTATTGTCAGTGCTACTTTTATCTCTCAAATACTTAACAAAATTCCTAATAGCGGTAATGTCCTGAGCTCCTGATGAAAACTCATTGTAGATATGATCAAGCGTTACGGTTGTTGCCAGAAAGTTATCTTCATTGTTATGAAATGAGGCCAATTGATTGGCTACATCCTGAAATTCGGGGCAGGTAACAATCAGGAGATCAGGTGGAGTTAAATCATGTAAATTCTGGTTTTCAATAAGTTCAATAAATTCAGGAGCATAAAAAGACATATTGTTGAATGCTTGAAATTCCAGCAGGCTATCGGTAGCCAAACGGAAATCGACCTGATTTGTTCCCAGAGTTAACGCCTCTTGTTTTACATTCATCGGATCAGTTACATTCCATATCACAACTGTTTCGGAAGGATTATGTGCCAGGCTAAATTGGGTGATTGCCCCCGGTCCTACATTCTCAGCGCAGAGGAAAGGCATTTGATCCCCATGAAGCGATTTATTCATTTTCATCTTTATCTCAAAATGGTCTATCCATGCCTGAGCTGAATCGTTGGGTTTACTATAGATAAATCTGATTTCTGTATTTCCTCCACCCATTGAACAATTGAAGTTAGCGTTTGACAAACTGTAAAAACCGTAGTCACCCGTAGTAGGGGTCAATGTAATTGTTTGTAAAATCGCCCCATTCACCTTAATATCAATCTGGCTTTGTTCGGTACATTTTGAAGCCAAAGACACATTGAAGTAGGTGTTTTCGTTAAACTCGGTATTAGATGTTTCAAAAATAAAAGTGATTGAATCTGATTGGGAAAAATCCTCGCCAAGCCACGTTCTACCGGTCTTTCCCGGATTGACCAACTCCTGCTCGTGGTTGATCAGTAAATCATAATAGTCTACCGTTGCAGTGGGTTCCAAATCAGTACTTTGTTCTATTTGAATGCGTTTACCATTTTCAGTGCCTATAGTTAAAAAATAGTAAGTCTTTCGGCTATAAATATTTGTAATATGTTTATAGGATTGGGATTGTTGATCGAATTCCCAAAGATCAGGTCCCTGACCATAAAAGAGCACATAATCCTGAGGATCAAAAAAGCCATCTTCTTCTCCTACCACTTGAATAGCCAGAGGCTGGAGATCGGTGTAAACAGGTGTAACCAATGATTCGTTTAACATTCCTGCAGGGTTGCCATAAAGTGAAAGGTGATGGGGATTAATCTGGCCGACATCAATTCCATAATTTTGAAGATCCTCGTAGGTAAGCTTGTAAATTCCAGTTTTTTCCACCACTATTTTGTACCAGTCGGCTGATGAGAGAATTGAATTTTGCTGTGTAAAGGCAAAAAACGGGATAAATAAAAACACGCTAAGAACTAGCTTTTTCATAATATAATTGTATTGGTTAATAAGGAATTTGTGTTAGAGTAGAGGTTCTTCGATAGGTTATTGCTCATTTGACTTATGTAGAACGATAACGAACAAAAACAATAAATATTTTAACATTTGTTAAGTTTTTGTTTTATTTGCTTACAGATCAACTTTTAAGATACCCAATGGTTGATTTTAATCATCAATCGTATTCACCTTTAACCTTCGATCGCGAAGGTTGTCATCCCTTAGTGTAATTCAGGAAATAAATTGATTCAAGGTTATTGTGGAAATATCTAATGCCAAATCCAGGGCATTTGTCGAAGGATCTTTGGATTGTAACTTGCCTGACTACAATCTGGTTCTCCGCTGTGATACTATTGGAATAATAATTTTGAGTTTGCTTGGATAAAGTAAATTAATCTGTTTTGGAATGATCATGTTGATTTTAGAAAGTGGGCCGGATCTGTCAGAATCCATTACGACTTACCCCTGACAGGATAAATGGACCTCCCGGTTGGTGGGTCATTTTGTTTTAACTAAATCTCCATTCTCCCAAAATATTTACTTTGGCTATGCCTTGGCTGTTTGAAATTCCACTAACTTTGAGCCAGTTTTAACCACCAACCAATGTATATTATTGATCGATGGATAGAAATTTTTAGTGTAATCCGCAAGAACAAGCTGCGTACTTTTCTTACCGGATTTAGCGTCACCTGGGGAATCTTTATGCTGATCATCCTGCTGGGTTCGGGACACGGACTCGAAAACGGTGTACACGATCAGTTTGAAAGTTCGGCAACCAATACATTATGGGTCTGGGGAGGAGAAACCAGCATGGCCTATAAAGGTTTTAAACCAGGGCGTGATATTGGCTTTAAAAATGCAGATTACGATGAAGTGAAAAACCGCATTAGCGGGGTAGAATACCTTTCGGGAAGGATGTTTGTATGGGGCGACAACACCGTTACCTATAAGGGTGAATTCGGAGATTTTGAGATGCGAAGCGTGCATCCGGATTATGGCATCATCGAAAAACTTAACCTGATTGGAGGCCGATTTATCAACAAGTTCGACATTCAGGAAAACAGAAAAGTAGCCTGCATCGGAAAAGCCATTAAGGAGATCTTGTTTAAGCAGGAAGAGGCCATGGGAAAATACATTAACATCCGTGGAATTCCTTTTAAAGTAGTAGGCGTTTATGAGGATGACGATGGACGACAGGACAACCAACGTGCGGTTTATCTTCCGGTTTCCACTGCTCAGAGAGCACTTGTGGGCCAAGACAGAATAAGCACACTGGCCGTGACAGTGGCCTCCAACAATGTAGCCGACAGTAAAAGAATGGAAACTGAAATCAGAGAGAATTTTGCCGAGCGTCATATTTTTGATGTAGAAGACAAAAATGCCATGTTTATCTGGAATGCCGTGGAAGAGTACAAAAAATTTGTAGACCTGTTTGCGGCCATCAGGATGTTCATCTGGGTAATTGGCATCGGAACCATTGTGGCCGGTGTGGTTGGTGTAAGTAACATCATGATGATTTCTGTTAAAGAGCGGACGCGTGAAATTGGCATTAGAAAATCGTTGGGAGCTACACCACGTTCCATCGTCAATATGATTATGCAGGAAGCTGTCCTCATTACAGGATTAGCAGGCTATGTGGGGCTTGTCTTAGGGATTGGTCTGCTTGAAGTAATCAGTCCATATATTCAATCAGAGTTTTTCAGAAATCCCGAAGCCGACCTTGGAGTGGCTATTGGCGCTGTAGTCGTTTTGGTTATTGCCGGAATGTTGGCCGGATATGTGCCTGCGAGAAAAGCCGCCGCCATCCGCCCTGTTGAAGCGTTAAAAGAAGAATAATTCATATAACATCGAAAGCATGTTTAGTCGCGATAACTGGCAGGAAATATTTCAAACCCTTAAAAAGAACAAGGTGCGCACTACTTTGACAGTGTTTGGTGTTTTTTGGGGCATCTTTATGCTCATAATTATGTTGGGATCGGGTTCGGGACTGGAACATGGGGTTTCGTCAGGGATGGGCAATTTTGCCACCAACAGCTTCTTTATCTGGGCACAACGAACCAGCATTCCTTACAAGGGATTTCCCCGTGGCAGGTATTTCAATTTTAAAAATGATGATATAGAAGCACTTAAGGAGAATATCACTGAAATTAAATATATTGCACCAAAAATCCAGGGCTGGTCGGCTGGTGATGGTACCAACAATACGGTGCGAAAAGACAAGACAGGCTCTTTTTCTATCAAAGGCGAATACCCGGAATGGAGCAAGGTAGATCCCATGGAAATAGAGGGTCGTTTTATCAATCCGTTCGATTTGAAAGAAAGGAGAAAAGTAGCTGTAATCGGTTCGCGGGTAAAGGAAGTGCTGTTCGGCCAGGACGAAGATGCCGTTGGACAATCAATCCGTATCCAGGGTATTTATTTTACCGTAATCGGGGTTTTTAAGCCTTTGAATACCCAGATTAATTTTGGTGGCGAAAAAGAACAGACCATCTATATTCCTCTTTCTACCTTGCAAAAAACATACAATTACGGCGATGTGGTCGGATGGTTTTCCATCACGGTAAAGGATGATGAATCAGCGGAACTGACAGAAGAAAAAGTGATGAAATTCCTGGCCTCCCGCCACAGTATTTCGCCGGATGATAAAGAGGCTTTTGGGCATTTTAACCTGGCGAAAGAATTTAAACAAATGAATGGTCTGTTTAAGGGCATCTCCGGATTGATTTGGATTGTGGGGATCGGTACATTGCTGGCCGGTGTGATCGGCATCAGCAACATCATGCTGGTCATAGTAAAGGAGCGCACACATGAAATTGGTATCAAACGAGCGCTCGGTGCCACACCTTTGCAAATCATGGTTCAAGTGATTACCGAATCCGTTTTTCTGACTTCCACATCCGGTTATGCCGGGCTGGTGGCGGGAGTTGCGCTGGTGGAGGCTATTAACCTTGCCTTGATTAAATTTCAGGTTAAATCTGAAATGTTTGAACGCCCCGAAGTGGATTTTTCCACCGCAGTAACCGCACTCATTATACTCATTGTGGCAGGAGCCTTGGCAGGAATCATCCCTGCCAAAAGAGCCGTCAGCATCAAACCGGTGGATGCGTTGAGGGTGGAGAATTGAAAGGTGTCTGTTGTTGAGTTTCATGCTAAAAGACACAGCCAACGTACATTTCAGCACATTTATTTTTCTACAACTCACGATCCAACCTTCAGAAAACCAAAAAAGCTAGATTTATACTCTGCGTACAGAAACTATCTTCTATATCGATTAAATAAGCTTGTAGCTGATAATTATACTATGAAAAGTAAAAAAGTTCAACTCAATCTAACGAAAATTTAACCGAATACTCCTGATAATATTTTACGGTATAATAGACAAAATTCAGGCTGTTTTTGACAACTTCTTCTCATGTGGACAAAATTCAGGCTGTTTTTTTCATCGG